>JBGTQJ010000015.1:84926-164839 GCA_041941305.1 Saprospiraceae bacterium | reverse complement strand
GTAGCCCTTTAAAACCGAAAAAATCGCTTTTAAAAGGCTAGCTCATTCTTTTGGGCATAGCCATGCAACAAAGTCACTGTATAATGAATTTTATCTGTATCCTTATTTTAGAGCAGGCATTGAATTGCCTTTTAATCAAAAGCAGGTGCTTTCCATCGCAGGTGTTTATTCTTTAAAAATAACCGCAAAGAATCTCAGCCCACGTGCTTTCATTAATACTTATGCTTTGGTGGTTGGGTTAAAGGTTTTTTAATATCAGAGTATTAATCTCCACCGTAAATTCACCGGCACTTATCACCTAACTTTGGATATTTTAGATAGTACTAACTGTTTTTCCAGTTGTATGTTGGACATTATCATGGAGCCCGTAATTGATTTGAGTCTAGATATATCCGTAAACAAGGTGGTTGCAAATATAGGAGACACCTTTTTCAATCATTGTTCAACAAAGGCAAAGTTGGCCACAATACCAATATCCTCATCCTGCAAATCCTCTATGCACTCAAACGAGGAAATCTATCCTTCATAGAAGAGCGAGAATCCTCCCTTCAAACCTATTCCTACAAATACCTAAAAGGAGAACACACCAAACGCACCCGCCTTTTTCTCAGAATGTTGATGCAAATCAGCAAAGGCTATTTCAACAAAACCAATGTATCTCTGAAAGCAGCTGAACACCTTAAAAAAATAGAAGCTGTCCCCCTCCGCTGGGCGATGCAGAGTAATGAAATTGAGATTGTGCCTTATATGACTTTGTGGGAGAAGATTCTTCAGTTGTTGTGATTTTTAATGTGGTACAAAAAGTGGGTAAGCCGACACAACTCCTTTGCAAGTTTTGCAGGTCTAAAAGTTAGTCTTTACTTCTTGCCACTCGATTAGCTAATGGTTTAATTTTTTCTTCCTTTTGTTAAACTATATTTTGGTGAATCTTTCTTATTGTTAAACTCAGGAAGTTCATTGAACAGTTTGACATATTCTGAAAAACAAACATACTCATGCTTAGCTACTTCACCCATAATTATTAAATCATTTGGCTTGTTGGATTTGACATCACATTTGAACGACTGAACAGCCACATAAAGATTTTGAGTAAGCTTATTATAATCTTCGTGTTTATATCTAAATCTATCAGCTCCGCCATGTCCTCTTTTACCATTTATGGTATTATCAAATTGTTTGAGTCTACCTCTGAGCCCATTTCTCGAATTTGTCATTCCTACGTATTTGATATCTCTTGACCAATCAAATTCTTTATTAGAAAGATTTAAATCTGAAATCGAAAGGCAATATACACCTGGAAATTCCAATCCATCAAGATTATTTCTATTATTCCACTTTTTCCAATTGCTAAACTTTATTTCCATTTTTTTTCTTTTTTACTTGTAGCTAACGACCCGTATATATGATTGTAGCTGGCGGCGGGTCAGAAATAATGCTTAATAGTGTGATTTCCATTTGGGCTATAGAATCTCTCATGAATTTTTTCTCCATTAAGAGAATCAGTTCGTTTCTAAACTGTTTTTGGTTCATCAAACACAAACCCTATAGTCATTAAAAATATTGAAATTAAGATATAGCTTTTCATTTTCCTTCTAGTTGTGCCTAACTTGTAATACTCATCACACCTACGAGTATCTACCTTATCTCCAAAAATAAGTAATTTCAATAATATATATAACAAAATACACCAGAAGTCAAATACGGTAGGATGCCAGGCGTGTACAAAGGATTATAACCGTTTGTATAAAGGTTGAAATATTAAGTAGTATTAATCAAAAAAAATCCCAGCCTTTAAGCTCAGGAAATATTCAAAAAACTAAGATGCCTGAATCTCAAATGGAATTCCTGTTTTTAATCCTTTGAAATTCAACTATTTATTCATCACAAAACTGTCACAGTACCAATTCACGGGTAACAATTGATGTTTTATAATACCTGTAAACGGTAAATAATTACATTCTTTTTTAGTTGAAAATGAAACAATTCCTTCGAGTCCAGTCGTGGGTACGAAAAATGGCTAGTTAATAATCGACTTGTCATTTAAGAAATAACAGCTTTGTTAATTTTTTTTAGCGAGGCTTTTTCGTTTGGGAGATTTATATATGTTTTAAATCATATTTTTCATGATGAGAACCAGACTTTTGTTTACATGTTGAATACATAAATTCGAAAGCCCAGGTTAGTTCTCTCCAAATTAGAAGTAATTGCACTTAAAAGCCATTAGAATAAAGAAGAATTGACTCCTTCCAATATTTAATTATTCAGAATCGAAATATTAATATAACCTTCCTTGTCAATTACCTAAATTCACTGCCAGATTAGCGCTGTAGGCATATCAGCAAAAGCCATAAAAGATAACATACTAAAGAAGTAAACACATTAGAATAAAGTATTATTTTTGCATAAACCTAAAATGATTCTGATGCCGGATTATTTAAATACCCAAACTACCAATATAGTCCTACTTCATTTCTTTGATAAGTATGAAATTATGCTAAAATAAAAGTATCCAGATAGCTCTTTTATCAAAAGTCTTATCAATCAAACATGTCATGCAAGAAACACTTTTATCTAATCCTCCAAATAGCACATCCGAAAAGGAAAACCCTATTCTCAATAGCCCTTATGAAGAACCAAAATTGTACTATCACACCTTGCCTGACGGAACATTAGACTATTCAAAAAAAATAAATGGACGAAGAAAATATGACCCAAGAATAAATACTCCAGTACCTGTAAAAGCAAAATCACAAGGTTCACTTTTTGGAGCGAAGGATTTAAATGATTCGAATAAACATATCATCAATTTATTGAGAAGAGAAGTGGGCATTTGGAGAGAAACTGGATACACTGGTGCGTATGCTGCGACAAAAGAATTGCTTAATTTTTGGTTTAATAATGAAAACCGAATTGCTGTTAAGGAATTGTTCTTCGCTCAAAGAGAAGCAGTCGAAACAGCCGTTTGGTTGAACGAAATAGCTAATCAGTCAAATCCTGGAAATAATATTCTGAATCAACTCAAAGAAAATCAATTTGTAAGCGATACTTCTCCAGAATTTAACATACCTCGAATTGCATTTAAAATGGCGACAGGAACAGGAAAGACTGTCGTCATGGCAATGTTGATTCTTTACCATTTTTTCAACAGACAACGAAACCCAAGAGACCCTAAGTTTGCAGATTACTTTTTATTGGTTGCACCAGGTGTGACAATTCGAGACCGTTTAGGGGTTTTATTTGTGGATACAGAAACAAAGAATCCACAAGATATTCAGGATTATTATCATCAAAGAGGGCTAATACCTTTTCATCTTCAGTCGCAGGCAGAAGGACTAAATGCTAAAATAATTATCACCAATTATCATGCATTTGAACTGAGAAATCTAAAAGGAAATAAGCGAAGTATTTTCGATGGTAAGATTGGTGCAGACGGTAAAAAGCACACTGAAACTGAGTCGTCTTCACTAATGGTGAAGCGAGTTATGGGAAAATTTCAAAAAGGGCGTCGATTACTTATTTTGAATGACGAAGCTCATCATTGTTATTTGCCCAAAGGTAAGTCTAAGAGGCAAGACAAAGATGAAGATGAACGCGCAGCAGTTTGGATAAACGGGTTGGCAAAAATCAGCGAATTTTTCAAAGTCAATACCGTATATGATTTAAGTGCCACACCTTATTACCTGACAGGGTCAGGATATATTCCAGGCACAATCTTTCCGTGGGTCGTTTCGGATTTTGGTTTGATTGAGGCAATTGAATCGGGGTTGGTGAAGATTCCTTTTTTACCCGAATCGGACAATTCGCAAGCTATCGAGATGCCTAAATTGCGAAACTTATATGAACATGTCAAAGCTGAATTACCAAAAAAAGGCAAGGAAAAAGAACAGTATTCGGGTGACCCACAAATTCCTACACTAATCCGAAATGCTTTCCAACAATTCTATGGACATTATAAAGAGGATTGGGATAAAGAGGGAAACAGCGGCAAGTTATTTTCGACACCTCCAGTATTTATTGTCGTTTGCAATAACACAAATGTTTCTTCGGAAATGTTCAGATACATTGCTGGTTATGAACGAGAAGATGCTGATGGCAAAGTATTACAACCAGTAAAAGGTCATGCACCACTTTTTTCAAATTATGATGACTATGGCCGCCCTTATCCGAAACCTCGAACCTTACTGATTGACTCTTATGCTTTGGAAAACTCCGACCAAGTAGATGCCAATTTCAAAAAGGTTTTTGCGAAAGAAATTGAGGTATTCAAAAGAGATTATCGAATCATGAACCCCTCGCGTTCTGTAGAAAATTTGACGGATTCGGATATCTTACGGGAGGTAGTCAATACAGTAGGCAAGAAAGGAAAATTAGGCGAACATGTAAGATGTGTTGTTTCCGTTTCCATGTTGACGGAAGGTTGGGATGCGAATACAGTAACGCACGTAATGGGGATTAGAGCTTTTGGTTCACAGTTATTATGCGAACAAGTCGCAGGAAGGGCTTTGCGACGGCAAAATTATCAATTGGTCAATTATGATAAAAATGGAAATATCCTGCCTGAGAATTGTGACCGACGTAAAATCAGCAGTCAAAAATTTCCTCCAGAATATGCCCAAATTATTGGCATTCCCTTCAAAATGTTTAAGAAAGGAAAGGAAGTTGACCGAGGTGAACCGATTGATTATACCTATATCCATGCACTGAATAATCGGAAGGAATACGAAATCACTTTTCCTCAATTAACAGGTTATCGGATTGAATTGCAGGAAAAAGAAATCAAGGCTGATTTCAGTAAAATTTCGGCATATGAAATTGATGGTTCTCGATATCCAACAGAAACTTTAATGGCTTCTGCCTTTCTGCCTGATGAAGACAAATTAAGTTTAGAACAAGTAAAAGAGCGCCGTGAACAAGAATTGATTTATGCCATCACACGAGACCTGATTAACCGTCATTTTAAAGATGATGACAATAACCCCTACTTTCACAAATTCAAACAACTGAAGGAAGTAGTCACTTATTGGCTTCGTCACAAAACCCGATGTATTGGGGATGCCTTTCCGAATATGCTGTTTTACGAAGATGCTAAAAAGGTAACTCGACATATTGCACATGGAATCGAGGCACATCAAAGTAGGCATGAGAGAGTAATGCCTGTTTTCAATCATTATAACAGATTTGGTTCGACGGAATATGTTCATGGGCATACTTCCAGACCTGTATTCGAAACTCGAAAAAGTCATGTAAATTTTGTGGTAGCAGATACGGCAAGCTGGGAACAAAAGACCGCAAAAGACCTTGAAAATATGCCTGAAATATTGGCTTATGTTAAAAATAGCTATCTCGATTTCAAGATTCCGTATGTAGATGAATATGGGCAAGACCGAGATTATATTCCTGATTTTTTAGCAAAGGTGAAAACGCCATCTGGCAATATTATCAACCTCATCATTGAAGTGACTGGCTATAACAAGGATAAAGAAATCAAAAAGCGATACGTAGAGAAGCGTTGGTTACCAGCAGTGAATAATGTTCGCAAAAAATATGGCTATGACCAATGGTACTTTTTAGAAATTTCGGAAGACATCCGAGATGTAAAAAATGATATTCGAAAGAGAATCGAAGCCTTATAAAACAAAAGAGTTTTGTAAAAATTTGACAAATCCAAAATCGTTCGATAAATTTGTTCGTTCACTTTTGAAGTCATTTAAAAAAATCGGACAATGCTTGAAAATGATATTTTATATAGTGCAATTGAAAATTTAAAAAAATTAATTCATTTGCCTGTCCAAGTGGAGCAAATCAATGACAGACGTTTTGATGCCATTATTCATATTGGAAAAAATGGAGATTATCACGCTGAGATAAAGCGCGATGTTCATAGGTCCAATTTACCAGGCATAATGGAACAATTGTCGGAGCTGATAAAACAATGGCCGCTGTTGATCGCAAAATCAATTTCTGCCTCCGCAAAAGAAATTTTGCGTGAAAAGCAAATCAATTATATTGATATGGCGGGAAATTGTTTCATTCAGGATGGTCGCGGATTGTATATCCAAATTGAAGGTAAAAAAGCTGATTTACCATCTAACAGAAATAAACATTCGGCATTTAACAAAAATGGAATCAAACTGATTTATGCATTGCTTTTGAATGATGAAATCATCAATGAGTCTTATAGTAAGATTGCCGAAGCTGCGAATATCTCAAAAAGCACAGTCGGGAGTATTTTACAGGATTTGAGCAATAAAGGCTTTTTGATAAAATTGAATAAAGACAAGAGAAAATTCACCAATAAAAAAGAATTACTTGAGAGATGGGTCTATTCTTACAATGAGAAACTCAAACCGACTTTAAAAAGAGGTCAGTTTAGATTTATAAAAAATCATTTGCAAGATTGGAAATCCATTAATCTTACAAATGACGCCTTTTGGGGAGGCGAGCCCGCAGCGGATTTGTTGACACAATATTTATCACCTGGGACTTGGACGATTTATTCAGATATGGATAAAAAGGATTTGGTTAAGAAATTGAATCTTGTTCAATCTCCACGAGAAGGTGAAGTAAAGCTTTACCGCATTTTCTGGAATAGATATAAATATTCTTTTATTCATCAAAATCGAATAATCGCACATCCGCTTTTGGTTTATGCTGATTTGTTGGCGACAATGGACAGCCGAAATTTTGAAACCGCAACAAAAGTTTATGAAGCATACCTCTCCTCCCATTTTTCTGAATAAAATCACTGACGAAGTCGTCATTGAGATTCTCAATGCGCTTATCCCAACTTTCAATGAGTTGGAGATTAATTATTTCATAGTGGGGGCTTTCGCCAGAGATGCAGAACTATTAGCAAAGGGATTTGACGAACCACCTTCCAGAAAGACTCGTGATTTGGATTTGGCAGTGATGCTAACCAACGAAGAAGAGTTCGAGCAACTTAAAGAAAAGCTGACAGATATTGATGGCTTTGAATTGCATAATACCGAACCCATTAAGTTGATTTATAATGACCGATATGAGGTAGATTTATTGCCGTTTGGTGAAATTGTAAATGAAAAAGGTATTGTTGAATTGAGAGCCAAACGAGGATTTACTTTAGATATGCCAGGCTTTTCGGAAGTCTTTAATGATGTTCAATCTATCGAAACAGACCAAGGCTTCCAACTAAATGTTTGCCCAATTTCAGGGGTTGTTTTATTGAAACTAATTGCTTGGAATGACCGTAAAGAACGAAATAAAGACATACAAGATATTGAATACATTATCCGAAACCTTTATTTGCTTGAAGTCGAGGAAATGGCTGAAAATCATGATGACTTATTTGACCTTTTGGAGGATGAAAAGCACTATGAAGAAGCTGTTTCTGCTCGGTATATTGGAAGAAAAATAGGCATACTCATCAAAGACTCACCTGAAATTTTATCCAGAGTCACTAATATCCTTCGAGAAAACACCAATGATTATGACCGCAGTCCAATGGGCAGTGTCATGTCATTTGACACCTTAAAAGAATCCATTGATATACTCCAACAAATATTGCTGGGAATAGAAGACCAAACAAAATAATACCATGCCCAAATCCTACAAACATAAAGATAAACGCGCCCTCATTCCTTCCAAAGAAGAAGAAGGATATGAATTGGCGAACCCCATTGTAAAAGAAAAGCAAATGGCAGAATACCCGAAAAATCCTATCGTACACAGAGGGCAAGACCCTGAATTGATGTGGATGAATAAATACGGTAATGATGACACGGATGATGTGCTGCAAATAGATATTCGTTCGCTTTATCGGCATGAGCATATTTTGCCTGAGGCTTTATTGGAGCGACTCTATCAGTTGAAAAAGGAAGAAAATGCTGCGTCGCAAATGGACTTATTTGCCTCCTTTGGAAATGAGTATGACATAGACGAACTCGATAAGGTGGGAGAATATTATCAGCACCAAAATGACTGGAAAAACAGACTGATTTTGGGTGATTCTCAATTAGTGATGAACTCCCTGCTCGAACGAGAAGGCATGGCAGGCAAGGTACAAATGATTTACATTGACCCGCCTTATGGCATAAAATACAAGTCCAATTGGCAAGTCAAAATGAATAGTCGTACAGTAGAGGATAAAAAAGATGAACATCTCAGTGGTGAACCTGAAATGATAAAGGCCTATCGCGATACTTGGGAGTTAGGAATTCATTCCTACCTTTCTTATTTAAGAGACAGATTATTAGTGGCAAAAGCTTTATTAACAGAGAGTGGTTCTTGTTTTGTCCAAATTTCTGATGAAAATGTACACCTAATAAGAAGTCTAATGGATGAAGTATTTGGGAGCGAAAATTTTGTTGTTTCCATTATATTTCAAAAGAAAGCGTATCAAGATGCTGTCACTTTAGCTTCTGTAAATGATTATATACTTTGGTATGCTATGGATAAAAGCAACCTGAAAACTCGTTCCCTATTCATCCAAAATCAATTCGATGGTGAGGTAGGAAAATATAGAAAACTGGTTTCAAATCAAGGAGAAGAAATTTCTTCATCTCTTTCTGAGAAAGAAATATTTAACAAATTAAAAGAAGGTTGGAGATTAATGCGTGATGATTACCCCCTTGTAAGCCAAGACCCTCCAAAAGAACCTCAACCTTTCGAATTTGATGGGAAAACGTATGAACCTACCCCTGGAAGACATTGGAGTGTAAATTATCCTGAAGGTCTGACTAGATTAGTAGAATTAGGACGAATAAGAGCTACTGAAAATCGGCTTTATGCAAAAGTTTATTGGGATGATAATCCATTAGTTCCATTAAATAATATTTGGACAAAAATGAAAGGTGCAGCTGACCTTAAATATGTTGTTCAAACGAGCGAAAAGCCAATTCAACGATGTATTTTAATGGCAACAGACCCAGGTGACCTAATCCTCGACCCTACTTGCGGGAGTGGTACAACTGCCTACGTAGCTGAACAGTGGGGGCGCAGATGGATTACAATCGACACTTCTCGCATTGCCCTCAACATTGCTAAAACGAGGCTCATGACAGGTGTTTTCCCTTATTATGAACTATATGACCAAATGGGAGAGGATATTCGTCAGGGGTTTATCTATAAAACAGTACCACATATTACTCTCAAATCACTCGCTAATGATGAGTCGCCAGCAAACAAAAATCTTTATGACCACCCCAAAGAAGACAAAAAGAAACTAAGAGTGGCAGGCCCGTTCACGGTAGAGACTTTGCAAAATTTCAATCCCGTTGCGCCCGAGGAGATTGACGACATACTCAATCAGGATGAAAACTTTGAAGCCAAAGTATTTGAACATCTCAAAACGGCAGGCATTAAAACGGGCAAAAAAGAAGAACGAGCGACTTTTACACGCATCGACACCCTCAACAGCGAATATCTCCATGCTGAAGGTTATTATCGAGGCGATGCCGACGAAGAAAAGAAAGCTTATCTGCATATTGGGCCAAAGTTTGGAACTGTTAGCAAATCCTATGTCAATGCTGCGGTGAAAGAATGTCGAAGTCGAGGCGACGCGGATTGGTTGGTCATTATGGGATTCAGCTTTGAAAGCGATATCAAAGGGGATGTCAAACGAGCCAAAATGGGTAGTTTTGAGGTCTCCGTTGTGCGAATGCACGATGATTTATTGCAAGAAGGCTTGAAGAAAAAACCCGCCAAAAGTGCGGCGTCTTTTGTCACCATCGGCGAGCCAGACATTCAACTCAACAAAAACTACCAAGTCGAAATCAAAGGTTTGGATATTTACGACCCCATCCAAGACCAGGTCAAAGCGCGTAATCTTCACGAAATAGCCTATTGGATGGTGGACGATGATTATGATGGCAGCAATTTTATGGTTCGGCAAATATTTTTCTGTGGTGGCAAAAAAGACGAGTTCAAAAAATGGAAAAAAGGCATTGACCAAATGACGAAACAATCTGCCAAAAAGAAACTGCAAAACACCTTGAAAATTGAACTGGATGATGAAGCTTTTGACCGATTATATGGTCATATTTCGCATCCAATTGAATATAGAAACGGTCGCAAAGTGGCAGTTCGGGTCATTAGTCAGTTTGGCGAAGAGAGTATGAAAGTTTTGAGTATGTAGTCTATTTTAAAGTCAACAAAAAACCAGTTCATGTCAGTCAATACCACTAAAAAAGAACATCCGTTTCTGTTTTATTTTGAAGACAAGGCAATTGGCCAAGACGCTTCCAGCTTGATTCCTAAAAAAGAAAGAAATCGGGAATACTATTTTAGCTGGAAAAATACCAAGCTCTTAGCAGACGGTGATAATCTTGTTTTCATAAATAAAAATGCGAATCGTATTGGGTTTTACGAAGTCAAACAAACAGAGATAAAGAGTACTTACGATTCGCAAAAGAATCAAAGCAGTTTTAATGAGGATTATAATACGTATCGGGAACGAGGAAATTGGAGTGAATTTGCTTTAATTGAGCAAATCCAAGAATGGGATTTAGATTGGAACTGGCATTGGTCTGTTAATCAATTGAATAAGATTTCAACAGGTGTTATTTATGATGGAGAGAAAGAAAGGATAGATGATAAAATTGCCCAATTAAAAGATTTGATGGGGCTATTTGCATATGGTCAAGTGCATGGGGAAATTGTGAAATATTTCTACTTATCTGTGGATTTAAAATTGGGACTAAAACTCGCAAATAAGATTCCTTATGAATTAATTGGAGAAGATGAGTTTCATTTTGAATATGCAAGAGAGACATTTGATGACTTTCTGAGGTTCAAGGCAAATAAGGACTTTTACAAGAAACTTCGAATTGAGATTAAGGAATTGAAAGGTGCTGACCAGAAGTATGTCGAGCTGGTAAAAAGTAAGGATATCAATTCAAAAGAATACGAATTACTCTTACTGATGGGCAAATTGATTACTTACTTCGATATGAAAGGTGGAAACAAAGAGGAATGGAATGAGTATGGACCTCCGCGCTCCTTGGCAAAAGCATCTGTTCGGCAGTATGATTGGGGAAGTAATCTTTTGCAATTCAAAATTGACAATCATTCTGATAAAAACATTTCTGCACGAGTTATAAAAAATGCGATAAAATACATTCAGAATCCTCGTGGAGAAATAACTATGCTCTCCCCTGACCATCGAGAAAATGTGTCTGACCAATTATTGAAAAAACCTTATCAACCTTCAACATTTGTGGAGGATGTCAAAGCATTTTTTGCGCCTTATGAATTTGAATTTCAAAATGAGGATAATCGTACTCATACTTATGGATTTTTATTGTATGAGCATAGAGCGTTATGGGATACCAACAAAAAAGAACAAACTATGGAAATAAAGGGCTTGATGGCTTCGGATGATACAGGATGGATTGAAGTTTTAAAGGAAAATTTAGAAGGTGAAACCTACAATCATGGAATTGTATGGTGGCATCGAAAACCAGATGGGATGCCTGAAACGTTAATAGCATTAAAAAAATGTATAGAAACGAAAGGTTATTTTAATTTTTATCTTTCGAAGAAGCAATTAGTTAATTATAAAATCCGAGTTGTTGACATTAGTGAAGCTTACGAATACCTTGACAAAAACTGGAATATTAATAAAGATGTTTATTGGTATCAAGAAAATTTCGAAGATTATGTAGATGACAATAAAAAAGCGACTATTGTCTATTTAGTGGATCAAGTGGAATCAGTCCAGATCTCAATCTCAAATTTTGAATTTGTTGATGGCAAGAAGCCAAAACGAGGCAATTGTGTTCCTTTTTTTAATGTCCATGATATCCAAAATGAAGTAACTGAAATAGCAAAAGTGACGCAATTGAATTCTGGGCAAATACTAAATCAAATTCATCTATTTATCGGTTCTAATGGTTTTCATTTTCAATACAACGATATTGTCAATTTTTATCTTTCACTAAAAACAAAGCCTTTTGTAATTCTGGCGGGGATTTCAGGGACGGGCAAAACTCAATTAATCAAACAATTCGCGAAAGCCATCGGCTATGGCGACGAAGAGCATTGTCAAATCATTCCAGTTCGTCCTGACTGGACGGATAATTCGGATTTAATTGGGTATTTGGATTTGAATCAAGTATTCCAACAAAAAGAACTTTTGCAAATAATGTTACGAGCGAAAGCCAATCCGAATGGCCCTTATTTTGTAGTATTGGACGAGATGAATTTGGCAAGAGTGGAGCATTATTTAAGTGACTTTTTAAGTATTATCGAAACCCGCCGAATGGAAAATGGTCGAATTCAAACAGATATTATTCTGAAAGATTCTGATTTGGGTGAAAACCATGTGACCAAAAATGAATTGAGCGGGCTTCAAATTCCAGATAACTTATACATTATTGGTACAGTCAATATGGATGAAACGACACATCCATTTAGTCGGAAAGTGCTCGACAGAGCTAATTCAATAGAAATGAATGAGGTGAATCTGGAATGGCAAAACATCTCTGAAAAAGTAGAAGCTTTTAACAATAAAGTTTTCAATGATTTTCTAAAATCAAAATACATTAATTCAAGTGACATCGCGGAAAAGGAGCGGAATTATCTTCAACCGTTTATCCAGGAACTGATTGCTATCAATCAAATTTTACAAACTGCAGATTTGCATTTTGCTTATCGGATAAGAGATGAGATAGCTTTTTATTTACTCTACAATCGTCGATGGGATACCAATGACCTAAGTCACTTGTTGGAGGAAAACGTTGCTTTTGACTTTCAAATTATGCAAAAGGTTTTGCCTCGAATTCAAGGCAGTTCAATTCGAGTAAAGCGGGTGATTATTAACTTATTGAAATATTTAAACGACGGATTGGAGATCAACGAAGAAATGCTGTTTGACGAGATAGAAAAAGCAGCAACTAAAAAAGATTTCCGATATCCTCAATCTTCAAAAAAGCTACTTTTTATGCTCAAACGATATGAGGATGACGGATTTACTTCTTTTTGGTTATAAATGGAACAACAAAGAATCATATTCAAAAAAGAGGATCTTGGTGTACTCCATTTAGATATTAATGGAGTGACCATTCCTAAATCAATTCAAGCTGGATTCGAACAGCTTGAACGCCCTCGATTTGATTGTGGTGATTGGTCAATAGCAAATAAGGAGATAGTTGAAATTCAAAGCCAGCCTTTGTTTTTTGAATGGCAGAAAATTGATTGCCTTTTTGTTGCTGATGACGGCTCTAATCTTAAGCCACCATTTCGCTTTTTGGTAAATGGACTAGACAAAAAATTCAAATCGCATAGAATAGCTACACAAGAGTATTTGAATGGTTCTTTTCAATTTGAAAATGCTGTCGGTTTTACGGATTTTGAGATAAAAGATAGTCGAGATAAAATTGTTTTTCATTTGAAAACCGAGGTGTTTCCTCAAAAACTGGATTACAAAAAGGACTTTCATGTGATGATAAAAGACATCACAGATATTGTCTATAATTTGGTATTCGACTACCTGCAGAAGACATACTCATTAGCTCGTCCGAAAGACGTTCCAAGTTCTTCATTAATTGAATGGCAAGCCATCCTGAAAGTATTATTTATAACCTTGGAAAGAAGTATTGATTTAATTATTCGAAAGCCCAAATATCAAATTCGAACTATTAATCGAACCCAAGAAATATCAAGAGTAAAAAAAGTTGATAAGCAAGCTCGTAAATGGATTTTAAAGAATCAGCGATATTGTTCAAAACAATTGGATAATGGCTTTCGGGTTCATGATAAAATTGCTGTTACGCACTTACCTGAACGACGAAAAGCCATCACTTATAATTGTTTCGAAAACCGATTTGTGGTTTGGGCGATTCATCAGATTTTGGCTCGATTGGATGAATTGCAACAGTTTATTAAGAAAATTCCGTCTCGACAGAAAGCTTTTGATAATGAAGTAAAGACATTAAAAAGTTATAGTCACCGATTGAGGAAAAGACTTAATGACCAATGTTTCGCCGAAGTTGAGTCTTTTGAAAATCAATGGCATTTCTCAACAGTGATGACGATGGCACCTGGCTATAAAGATTTTTATCACAAATTTTTATTGTTGAGGAAAGGACTATCCATCTTCTCTGATGATTTTTATCAGATTGATTATAGAGATATAGCTACATTATATGAGTATTGGTGTTTTTTGAAGATTGTGAAAACACTAGAAGAAAACCCTGATTTTCGATTAGAAAGCAATGATTTAATTAAGCTGACTGGCGGAAAATTTAAAGTGGATTTGAAAGTTGGCAGTCCATCAAAAGTTAGTTTTCGAACTCAAAATACTGATGATAAAATAGACTTATTTTTCAATCGAACTTTCAAGGCTGAAAGTCTCACTTTCAATCAACGTCCTGACTATTCGATAAAATTTAAAAAGAAGGGATATAACAATCCATTTTGGTATGTGTTGGATGCCAAATACCGTTTTGATAAATACGAGCATGGCAATAACGATTTTAATGCTCCACAAGATTCCATTAGTCAATTACATCGTTATCGAGATGCCATACTTCATCAACATAATCCTCAAACAAAGTCCGCAATCAAGAATTTAGGAGGTGTTATTTTGTATCCCTATCCTGGCTACGAAAAAGCTTTTGAATCCAATAAGTATTTCAAGAGTTTGAATACTGCTAATATTGGTGCGCTGCCTTTAATGCCTAATAAAGACAAACTGTTCAAACAATTTATTCAGAATTTATTTTCCACCTCACCAGAAACCCATTACGAACAGGTGATGGACTATGACAAGTCTGAATATCGAAATTTAAAAAATGAGCTGAATCAGATTTGCGTTATTGGATTGATTAAAAAAGACCAAAATACTACTCGAAAAAACTACTATCTGGAAAATGGCATTTATAATATCCGTTTCGTTAAAGATGTTAACCGACCTATTTATAAGGCAACATATTTAGCACTTTATTGCCAAGTTGGGCAAAGAATTATTGGATATGCCCCCATTTCAGAAATTGAAATCTTATCAAAAGAAGCCTTTGAAAACAATAAAGTTCCTTGGCTATTAAACGCAGACCGATATATTCTTTATCGTTTTTCCCATTTTGTCCCTATTGACAAATTTCCAAACCAATCCATGTTATTGCGACGTGGATACCGATATTCAAACCTCTTCGCACTCAAAGAATATATTGTGACAGGCGATATCAATACCCTTGAATTGAATAGCTTTTCTTCCATTAGACAATATCGAGAATTGAAATCAAAGGGTATGGTTTTTAGCATTAAAAAAGGTTCAAATTCATATTGGGATAAATTTGGTAATGAGGTTTTTGGGGTGGAGTTTGTTTTGGAAAGTGGGGAGGTGTTAACAATTAATCAGTAGTTTGATTTAATTTTGACAGAAGTTCTTTTGCTAAGTGTGGTTTCTCAATTTTCTCTTTAGCAAGAATTTCCAAATTGGCATAGTGAATTAAATATTACAGTTTATATCCATGGTCTATAAGCAAAAAAAAAATATCGAAGCGCTCATCCTGGAATTAGATAGCCTCATTGAGCAAGCCAAACTATTGGAAACCCAATACGAGGAACAGTTATCAAAGGTGCATCCTGCTTTTGCTGTGAGTGCACGCAATTTGATCCACTATCGGGCTTTGCGAATGGCAGATATTCGGGAATTTCAAAAGAAATTGGGCAATCTGGGGCTTTCAAGAGTCGCCAAAGCCGAACGGCATTTGATGGCGAGTTTAAGAACCAACCGCTATTTGTTGGAAGGGCTATTGGGTAAGAAACCAACTACAAGCTTGCGAACCGGATTGACTTTCAAAAAAAGTAAAAGGTTACATCGGTCAAATGCAAAAGCACTCCTGGGCTATCGCTCAAAAAATCGACGTACCAGAATTATGGTGACGCTACCGAGTGAAGCAGCTGATAATTATCAATTGGTCCATGATATGATAGCGGAAGGGATGAACTGTGCCAGAATCAATTGTGCACACGATGATGAAGAGGTTTGGGGAAAGATGGTTGAGCATGTTCGGACAGCTTCTGCAAAGTTGAAACGAAAGTGCAAAATTGCAATGGATCTGGGCGGTCCGAAGATTCGCACAGGAGCTTTGAAGCCAGGACCAAAAGTTCGGAAATTCCGTCCTGATAAAGATGTCCGGGGTAGAGTCGTACATCCTTGTACCGTTTGGCTAGGTATGGAGGCTCATCCTGATAATTCGTTTTTACATTTACCACTTTCGTCTGAATTGCCGGAATCTCTCCAGGTCGGAGATACTTTATGGTTTAAAGATGCCCGAGGGAAAAAACGGAAACTTTCCATCATTCAGATAGATGAAGGAAAGGGATGCCTGGCAAATTGCTATAAAACGACCTATGTAGAATCAGGAATGACGATTTACACAGCTGATGGGGACGAATCCAATCCTATAGTTGTTGGAGATATCCCACCTGTTGAAGCCCCAATTTTGTTGCATGCAGGCGATATGTTATTATTTCACAAGCGTTCAGAACTCGGAGAACCTGCTCAGTACGATGATAAAAGCAAATTGATCCGACCAGCACATACCTCCATAACTACACCGGAAATATTTGAATACGCGAAAGTTGGAGAATCCATCTTTTTGGATGATGGAAAAATAGAAGGTAAGATTTTGGAAGTTGGTAAGGAAGAGATGGTTGTAGAGGTAGTCCATGTCAAATCAGGGCGAGGTAAACTCCGTGCAGAAAAAGGAATCAACTTACCAACCAGTGATTTGAAAATTAGTGGATTGACTGCCAAGGACAAAAGAGATTTGGAGTTTGTGGTACAGCACGCGGATGTCGTTAATCTTTCTTTTGTCAATAGTGCACAGGATGTTCGAGATTTGCTTGGGGAATTGGAGCGGTTAAATGCAAAGAATAAAATAGGGATCATCCTCAAAATAGAAACTCAAAAAGGTTTCAATAATCTGACTGAGATTCTTCTGGAAGCCATGCAGGTACACCCGGTTGGTGTCATGATTGCAAGAGGTGATTTAGCGATTGAATCTGGTTGGAAAAACATAGGTAGGATTCAGGAGGAAATCCTTTCGCTGTGCCTGGCGGCTCATGTTCCTGACATTTGGGCAACGCAGGTTTTGGAAAATATGGCAAAACAAGGTATTCCATCGCGTGCAGAAATAACGGATGCAGCAATGGCGCAAAGAGCGGACTGTGTAATGCTTAACAAAGGTCCATACATTTTACGAGCCATCCATTTGCTGGATGTTATTCTCAAAAGCATGAAACCCTATCAGGATAAAAATATTCGCTTTTCTCCTATATTGGAAAAGGCGGATGTTCAGGCCTCTGTTTAAAATTTAAATATGCAACGCAAACAATTTTTAAAAATGGCGGGAATGGGTGGTTTGTCAGTTATGAGTTTGTCTTTTTTTAACTGGGGCAAACAGCCAAATTATCTATTCCAACTCCAGATCATTATTTGCCTGCGCTTTACTCATTGGGAGCAATTGATGGTGAAGAAGAAATTCAGTTTTTCAATGAACAAAAAGTTTCGGGAGCGATTTCAATGCGATCATTTATAGTAGGTTAGAAAACCACGAATGGTTATGCCTTTAGTTAGTGAATGAGGGTGTAATTTTTTCACACAGCTATTCAATTTTCAGCTATATTTGGTTAATTTTGCATCCTATTGAAAATTAAACCAGAACTTTCCTTGATAAAAAAGTAACTTCTCAGAGAACGAAAAAGTTTAAAGAAACGAAACCATTCTCTACTCTTCTCGCTTTTGTGTAACTATTATTCCTTGATTTTTTAATTCTAAACATCACAAACAAGTTTGGCACAAACTACATGATTCCGTTTCTGAAATCTTTAACTCGATTCAGAATAGAATAGGTTGAAATGTTGTGCAATAACCTATGAAGAGCGTTCAGCTATTTGTGCTATGATTATCAATTTTAAAAAACAATCAACTTTATCTGAACGCCTAATTTTTTAACTATTGAAAACCAAATGTTTATGCAATCATTGAAGAATTTCACCCTGATGTTAGCCCTATTAACCATTTTTTCTTTTCAAAACCTGTTTGCCCAAACAACCATAGCCGGAAAGGTGACTGAAGCTTTGGGGCAGGATTTGTCCTTTGCCAATGTGTTGATTTTCAATGCAGAAGACACCACCCTGGTCAAGGGAGATGTAACTGACCTGGATGGAAGGTATCAAATGGATGCTCCCGAACCAGGTAATTACCTCATAGGTGCATCTATGATTGGCTATGAGACCACCTATTCCAGTGTTTTTCAGGTAACAGATTCAGACGGCAGAATTTCTATTGAAACACTTAGCTTGGCTGAGGAAGTTGCTGAATTGAATGAGGTTCAGGTAGTTGCCAAAAAACCTCTTTTTGAGCAAAAAATTGACAGACTGGTAGTGAATGTTGAAAACAGCATTACTTCGGCAGGTACTTCCGCATTGGAGGTCCTGGAACGCTCTCCGGGAGTCATTGTCAATCGTCAAAATGATGCATTATCCTTGATCGGCAAAGATGGAGTAGTGGTCATGATTAACGGCAAGGTAAATCACATGCCCACTGAGGCGCTGGTTCAAATGCTCGCCGGCATGAGTTCTGATAATATTGAAAAAATAGAACTCATCACCACTCCTCCTGCAAATTTTGATGCTGAGGGCAATGCAGGTTTCATCAACATCGTCCTACGCAAAAATGCCGACTTTGGAGCCAATGGTTCGTATTCTTTATCGGCAGGTTATGGTAGAGGAGCAGTCAGTTCTGCAAGTATCAATTTCAATTACCGCAAGCAAAAAGTTAATTTCTTTGGGAGCTATTCCTTTTTACGAGAAAACCAGGAACAGGATTTTACCAATTATCGCAAGGTGGTTCAAAGCGATCGAACACTCGACAACTTTACAGCGAGTGATCGGGATCCAACTCAATTGAATCACAATGCGCGTTTGGGTCTGGACCTACAGGTCTCTGAGAAAACAGTCATTGGAGCACTCATTGCTGCTTATGACAATAAATGGACTATGGATGCCGTAAATGACATCAGAATTGAAGTCAATCAAGTACCAGATACCCTCATTACCCTGGATAATATCGAAACCAACCAATGGAGGCATTTTATGGGAAACCTCAATCTTCAGCACAATTTTTCCAAATCTGAAAAACTGAATTTTGATGTGGATTACCTCTATTACCATGACAATAATCCAAATGATTATATCAACCGATACTTTGATGGACAAGGCCTCCTGTTTTTAGAAGAAGAAACTCGCAGCCGTAAAGAAACACCTATTGAAATTGTGGTTGGAAAGTTGGATTATTCAAAAAGTTTTGGCGAAAAACTCAAATGGGAAACTGGCTTAAAAGGGACCATGTCCAAATTTACCAATGATGTCAGCGTTGAAATGTATAGACAAGCAGAATGGGTGACAGATTTTGACTTGACTGCCAAATGGGATTTGACCGAAGATATTGCGGCTGCATATACTGCTTTCGAAGTGAAGCTGGATGATAAATCACAATTGAAAGCAGGTTTGCGGTATGAATTTACAGATTCGAATTTGGGAACTGAAGAAGAAGCCAATATTGTAGATCGCGAATTTGGCAGATTCTTCCCAAGTATTTTCGTTTCTCGTCAATTCAATGACAACCACAGTTCAAATATTTCTTATAGCCGTCGAATTACGCGTCCAACCTTTAATGATATGGCACCCTTTGTCATATTCATGGATCCCAATACTTTCTTTTCGGGAAATTCGGCACTTCAGCCTTCCATCTCCGATAATTTCAAAGTTGATTATCGCTTTAAGACCACCTTGTTTTCACTACAGTACACCCATGAAGACGATGCCATCGCAAGGTTTCAGAATCGAGTCATTCCAGAAACAAACAAACAATTGATTGCAGCTGAAAATATGGAGAATCGCAAGACCCTGAGTTTTATGATTGCACTACCCGTTTATTTGACAGATTGGTGGGAAATGCAAAATAATATTATGGGTACCTGGCAGGAAGTCAACACTTTTTATGATGATGATCCAATCCAGGTTCGCCAAAAAAATGCTGCGCTTAATTCATTCCAGACTTTTAAGCTGAAAAACAATTTCTCCATGGAGATCTCTGGATTTTATAGATCGCCTACTTTATTTGGTGTTATGAAAATGGAGCCAATGTGGGCAGTTAATTTTGGTTTGCAAAAGCAATTGAAAAACGACAAAGGAAGTCTGAAATTTAGTGTAGATGATATTTTCAATTCCCTGGAATGGGATGGATCCACCAATTTACCTGAACAAAATCTTGTGACAAGTGGTGTGTATGATTTTAGTCAAAGAACCTTCCGATTGTCTTATTCGAGAAATTTTGGCAACAAAAAACTGAAAGGAGCAAGGAACCGGGCTACTGGTTCACAGGATGAACAACAGAGGGTGAATTAAGCATCAAATTAGTCTAAAATAAACATGAGTCATCCCCCCAAAGGCAGGGGTGATTGGTTCTATCATTTTTTCCAAAAATGAAAATCAAAATGAAAATTAAAATAAAAGAATGCCCCTTTGGCTTTATGAATATTTGGCTTTTTCATTTTGATTTTCATTTTAATTTTGATTAAAAACAGTTTAAATTAGAACCAATCACCCCTGCCCCAAAGAGGCAAGCTGAATTTTCAGATTGTTCCTTAAATCATTGAATTTCAACTCGCACCCCGCAACAAATTGAATATCAACAGATTAGGCAAGAAAATATATACGAAAGGTTTTTTATTGCCAAAATTTGGGATGACTCATGTTTATTAAGAATGAAGAAATAATTGTTCTTATTCCCTATTTTGGCCTTCCAAACATTTTTTACATTACACTTCACACAAGACAAAACATGGATATCAAAAGACTTTTCGATTTTATTTATTATCAAAAAGAAAATTTCCCACAGGAAAAATCATTTGGAGGCAAATACAATGGAGAATGGAAGTATTTCAGTACCGATGATATTATTGAAATGGGGAATAAAGTGAGCCTTGGTTTATTGAAACTAGGCGTAAAACCAGGCGATAAAATAGCGCTGATTACTTACCAAAATCGCCCGGAATGGATCATTATGGACCTGGGAATTGGACAAATAGGAGCTATCAATGTGCCCGTCTATCCCACCATCAGCCCAGCCGAATATGAATACATTTTTAATGATGCAGAAGTGAAATATTGCTTTTGTGGCAGAGATGATTTGGTTGAAAAAGTAAATAAAGCGAAGCCCAATGTACCTTCCTTAAAAGGGATTTATTGCTTTGACGAAAGAGACGATGCACCTCATTGGAAAAGCATGTGGGGAGATGGCGATTTGAGTGAAGTGGAAAAAATCAAATCTGGCATTCAGTCGGATGATTTGGCTACCCTCATTTATACTTCTGGTACTACGGGCAATCCCAAAGGGGTGATGCTTTCACATAAAAACATCGTCAGTAATGTGCTGGGCGTAAAAACTTTAGTGCCTACTGTACCAGGTGATCGAGTATTGAGTTTCTTGCCTTTATGCCACATTTTTGAACGCAATGTTTCCTACAGCTACATGTACCACGGAGCCAATGTGACTTTTACAGGTCTGGATAATTTGGGCGGACCAACAGGAGATTTGGCTACGATTCAACCCCATTTCTTCACCACAGTTCCTCGTCTTTTGGAAAAAGTGTACGAAGCCATTTATAATAAAGGTTTAGAGTTAACTGGTGCAAAAAAGAAGCTGTTCTTTTGGGCTTTGAATTTGACAGACAATTATGAGTACGACCAAAAGTTGTCCGGTCTGAAAGCTATACAATGGAGCATTGCGGATAAGTTGATTTTCAGCAAATGGCGTGCTGCCCTTGGTGGTCATGTCAAAGGCATCATCACAGGTGCAGCGGCATGTCCCGTAAAAATGGCAAAAGTCTTTTCGGCAGCGGGCATTCCTATTAGAGAAGGTTATGGCTTAACAGAGACTTCTCCGGCATTGACCGTTAATCGCCTGAGTCCAGGTGGCGCAAAGCTGGGTACCGTTGGTCCTGCAGTTCCAGGTGTGGAAATTATGATTGATACAAGTGATGGAAATTACAGAGAAAACGAAGGTGAAATTCTCGCAAGAGGTAACAATATTATGCAAGGTTATTACAACAAACCAGAGGCTACCGCAGCAGTAATGAAGGAGATCGATGGCAAGCAATGGTTTTGTACAGGGGATGTCGGAAAATTGGTAGATGGACCTGGTGGTGAGCAATTCCTGAAAATTACAGATCGCAAAAAAGAACTGCTCAAAACTTCTGGTGGTAAATATGTTGCTCCACAGCCCATCGAAAACAAGTTCAAAGAAGACTTCCTGGTCGGTCAAATGATGGTGGTAGGAGAAAAACAAAAATTCGTTTCGGCATTGATTGTGCCTGCTGCGGAGGCTTTGAAGGATTGGTGTGATGATAATGATGTGCCTTGTTCATTGGTGAATCATGCACACAATCCAACCTTGAAAGTTATTTCAAAAGATACTTTATCCAATCCAAAAGTTATTGCCAAATTTGAGCAAATCGTTCATGGTTTTAATCCTGGATTTAGCAAGATTGAACAAATCAAGAAATTTGAATTGCTTCATGAACCCTGGGATGTTTCTACCGAGGAATTGACTCCTACTTTGAAATTGAAGCGCAGGGTAATTCGAGACAAGTTTAAGGATGTGATTGAAAGGATTTATGATGTGTAGACCTTAGGAATATGGCTGACATCGAGTCAGCCATATTCCTTTCTAATAATTTTAGAGGTGATTTTGTACAGTTTTTGAAATCAAAAACTGTACAAAATCACCTCTAAAAAGCAAGACAAATCCGGATGGCACCTAGCCATCCGGATTTGTCATTTCTAGAATTTGCTATGAAAGCTGATTCTATTTAAGTTTACGCTATGAAAATAATCCAAATCACAGATCTCCATGTTGGAAAAGAAGGCGAAGAAACGCATGGCGTAGATGTTAGACAAAATTTTTTGGACATACTCGAAGCTGTGAAATCGGAAAGGCCGGATTATCTGGTTATCTCTGGGGATTTGTGTTATCTGGAGGGAGAAGAAGAAGTCTACAATTGGATAAGGAAGCAACTGGATGATTTGGATTTTCCATATTTTCTTTTACCTGGAAACCACGATGATTCAAAAAGACTTGCGGAAGCTTTTGATTTAGAAAATGATTTAAAGGACAACCAATTGTTCTATAAAAAATCTTTGGGCAATCAAACCTGCCTCTTCTTGGATACTTCTACCTATTATCTCCCTGATAGGCAATTGGATTGGTTAGAAAAGGAATTGAGTACATTGAATGGAGATTTGGTTATTTTCATCCATCATCCACCACTCAATGCGAATGTCCCTTTCATGGATAATAAGCACGCCTTAAAGAATATGGAGGCAGTTCAAAACTTACTTTTTAAGTATCCCCATACCATTCAATTGTTTTGTGGACATTATCATGTAGATAAAGTTATTTGCCAAAAAAATCTCAATGTATATATCACACCAGCCACCTATTTCCAAATAGACTGGCGTGTTCCTGAATTTAAAGTAGATCATTACAAGATTGGTTTCAGAGAAATAGAAATTCAGAATGGCTCTTTGATTACTGCCGTTCGCTATCTTTAGGATAGAAGATTCCATCACGCACACTTCACACTTGCTTTCATGAAAATACACTCCAAACTCCCGAATGTAGGTACCACTATTTTTACAGTCATGTCTGCCCTGGCAAATGAGCATGGTGCAATCAATTTATCACAGGGCTTTCCAAATTTTGATTGTTCGGAAAAGCTCAAAAAATTGGTAGCTCACTATATGGCTTTAGGGAAGAACCAATATGCTCCAATGCCTGGTGTTCCCGCTTTGAGGCATCAAATAGCTCAGAAAATACAAAGTCTTTACAGTACTGAAATCAATCCTGAATCTGAGATTACCATTACTACAGGAGCCACCCAAGCTTTGTTTACAGCAATTTCCACATTTATCCGACCCGGAGATGAAGTGATTTTGATAGAACCTGCCTATGATAGTTATCGCCCTGCAATTGAGTTGAATGGTGGCATTCCGAAGGCTTATGAATTGGAAGCGCCTGAATATCAAATTGATTGGTCGCAATTGCGAAAGCTCGTTTCCTTCAAAACCAAAATGATCGTCATTAATACGCCTCACAATCCTTTAGGCAAAACGTTGAGAAAAGTGGATTTGGAAGAATTGCAAAAACTAACAGCGGGTACAGATATTTTGGTTTTGAGTGATGAAGTTTATGAACATTTAGTTTTTGACGGCTTAGAACACCAAAGCATCCTTCGGTTTCCGGATTTGTTTCAAAGAAGCCTTGCCGTTTTTTCTTTTGGTAAAACGCTTCATGCTACTGGGTGGAAATTGGGTTATTGTGTAGCACCGGAACATTTGATGAAAGAGTTTCGAAAAATACATCAGTACAATGTTTTTTCATGTAATTCGCCCACTCAATATGCAGTAGCAGATTTTTTAAAAGACCCTGAAGAATATTTAAGCTTGCCGAATTTTTTCCAACAAAAACGCGATTTTCTTTTACAGACTCTGGAAGGGTCCAAATTGAAACCCATTCCTTGTGAAGGTACCTATTTCCAGCTTTTTGACTATTCTGATATAAGCGATGAAAAGGATACCGCTTTTGCAAGGCGTATGACCACCGAATTTGGAGTGGCTTCTATTCCAGTTTCTGTGTTTTATTCAAGTGGAAGAGATGAAAAGGTGATAAGATTGTGTTTTGCAAAAACAGAAGACTTACTTGAAAAAGCAGGGAAATTGTTGAAGAAAATTTGAAGATAAAAATCAGTTTTTAAAAATAATTCGGAATTAAAGTTGATTGATTGTTGTATTTAAGGAACCCTTAAAAAATAACTTCATCGTTTAGTTCGGCATAAGGCCTCATGAATCTTCGATTTCGTCAAATAAGCGAAGGCTGAAAGGCTGATAAGAAATGAAGCTGAGTTTATTTGACGAAATCGAAATGATGAAGTTATTTTTTAATCACTACTAAATGGTAGTTATTGGTTGTTTATACAGTTGAAATTGAAAAAAAAATCGGAATTTTACTTTGTAATTGTACTGAATTATATAAATAAGCCCCCTTACCTTTGAAGTGTAATTAAAAAACAAGCTTTCCATTACAACTAGACTTTATTCGAAAAGATTATTTAGAGGAAGCTCTCAACCCCTTCCCAAAGGGATTCTTTGAATTGGACAGGGGGCAAGCCGTCAACCGAATAAAGTCTACTTCTTTCGCTAAAAAGGCTTTCGCCCATAGTTAGGCCCTGAACAAAAATGACATGGTACTTAGTACATCATTAGGTCTAACTTCCTGAAGTCACAAACGGACAATCAAAAATCATTTATAATATTTCTTAACCTTTTGGGATTTAAAAACAAAATCACACTTGTTCAAGATCCCTGATCCAAATTTTTTTCCAAATGAAAACTTCAAATTTTTTTATCACCGCCTTATTCCTTGTTTTTATTGCAGCTAATGCTATCCCGGCATACTCAAATAATAACCCTGGCCCAGAAAGCCAAATTATTTTCAAAGTCAAAAAGGGGGACCATGCCAAGCAAATTGTGATTCAACTGGCAAACCTTAACAAACAACGAACTTCCGTTAAGCTAGAAAGCTATGATGGTACAGTTTGGTTTGTAAAAACGATTAAAGGTGAATATGGTTTTGCGACAAAATACAATCTTTCCAAACTGCCGGATGGCGCTTATTTTTTGAAAGTCAGTAACAAAACGATTTCTATGAAGTGGGGCTTTGAAATAGATCCCGGGGAAGGAGTCTTGTTAAATCCAGGTTCAGACAGACCAGCTCCTGATATGGAAGAAGCAATTACAGATTTGACCAGTAACAATTAAACAAATTTAAAATGGCTCGCCGGCTGAAGCCGCCAAAAATTCTTTAGAGGGACCTTTTTTGATGATTTCCCGTCAGGAAATCATCAAAAAAGGTCCCTTTAAAGAACAAAATTCCGCCACTAAGCGGCAATTTTCTCCCATCGCAATGCGATGTCCACTCTTCATTTACTATTTACATCAAAATTCAAACACATGAGAAATCTACTCCTCAACTTCGTCCCTTTATTTATGGTTTTTGGAACATTAAACGCCCAATATGCCTGGACAGATGATGTTTCATTTTACTACAGTTCTGAGATTCACGACGAGAATTATCCATACTATGACAAGGGGTACAGTGATTTTTATAAAAGAAACTTACCAAAGATTTACGATCATTTTTGGCTACCAATGCCAGATATATTTGTGAAAGAATCTGCAAAGGCAATTAGAAAAATTAGAAAGCAAAAAGAGGAAAGCGAATTAATCCCCTTACCAAACATAGCTATTGAAAGTGACCGAAAACATATCATTTTAACAGTCCAGATTGCATCTTGCCAATCCAGCCCTGTTAAAATGGAATTGACAAATAAGAAAAAGGAAACGCTTGAAACGATTGCATTCAATGACTCCTATGACTTGTCTTTGTGGCAACATCGCCCTGGAAAATATTTTCTGAACTTTTACCTGGAAGAAGATGGCAGGTTATTGAAGCGTTACAAGGTATTCAGATATTGAAGTAGTTTTGTTTGGCAAACATTTTATTTTAAAAATGGAACTTTTTGATAATTTTAAACACAAAAAGTTTGTATTTGAACCGCGATGTGTTTAATTTTGCTGAGGTACTTGTAAAACAATATTGACTATTTGTTTAGCATACTTTTCATCCCGCGCTCCCAGCTCCTAAAGGGTAGCATCCGCCCTCATTCTGCAACTTTACGGGGAGAAGCAACCCTTTAGGGGCTGGGGGCGCGGGATGGTTTTGAATCTTCAACGCTGAATGCAAAACGCAGGACATGCAGATCTTCCGCTCCACTATGGCAGAGTACCAGAATGGCTGGCTTCCAGAATGGCAAAGCTGGGTAGGGCAATTGTCGAATCCATTATTTTGGAATATGGAAAAGGCGAAGTGATGCGTCGGGTCAGCGACCCACTTTGGTTTCAGTCCTTTGGAGCAGTTTTGGGTATGGACTGGCATTCTTCTGGCATCACAACTTCTGTGGTCGGTGCTTTGAAACGAGCCATTAATCCCATTTCCGAAGAATTGGGCATTTATGTTTGTGGTGGTCGTGGAAGACATTCGAGACAGACTCCTAGAGAACTCATGCAAGTCGCCAATCGAACAGGCTTGGACGGCAACCACTTGGTGAAATGTAGTCGACTCACAGCTAAAGTAGATAATACGGCTATTCAAGACGGTTTTCAAATATACCTGTATTCTTTTGTGGTCACTTCCGAAGGAGATTGGACGGTGATTCAGCAAGGCATGAATGATAAAAGTGGCTATGCAAGGCGCTACCACTGGCATTGTGATGAATTTGAATCTTTCATTAAACAACCCCACACGGGCATTTGTGGAAAAAACCAGGGCTTGATTTTAAATCTAACCTCCGAAAAAGCAGATGACACTCAGCAGGGCATTTTGGAAATTGCGAATGAACACCCCACTCGCATGATTGAGGAAATTCGAAAAATCAGAATGCCTGTTCACCACGATGTGAAAGCTAAAGATTTGAATTTGAAGAGGTTGGGTGCTGTGATTGCAGCCGCAAATAATGAAGATGTCCACGATTTTGAAACCTTGCTTTTACTAAAAGGAGTCGGTCCCAGGACCTTACAATCCCTTACATTAGTCAGTGAAGTAATTTACGGGACACCTTCCAGATTTGAGGATCCTGCCCGTTATTCTTTTGCTCTTGGTGGAAAAGATGGACATCCCTTCCCTGTCCCTACCAAAGTTTATGATGAAACCATTTCTACACTTCGCCATGCAGTTGAAAAAGCCAAAATTGGTCATACCGATAAGCAAAAGGCATTGAAAAGCCTTACCGCTACTGCTCAAAAAATTGAAAAAGATTTTGTGCCGAATGACAATTTTGAAAAATTGGTGGAAAAGGAATGGAAAGAAACCCACCTCTTTGGCGGACGTACAGTTTTTGAGGATAAGCCGAATTTCCGGAAGTGGAAAAAGAAAAAAACCATACAAAAGCAACTCACCTTATTTTAGAACCGTATGGACTATAATCTGTTTAGAAGTTAATTTTTTTATCAAATTTACTTTACATTTGCTGCGTGTCAGACATAGACCTAATACCCATCTAAAGCAAATTACACAGTAAATCACGGTACACTAAATCAACCAATATGAGCATCTACACACTACGCAATCTGTTGGTGATCTTATTCACCAGTTTTTACCTATCTTCTTTTTCTGCAACTTTAACTGTTTGTTCCTCGGGCTGTGATCACACCACCATCCAGGCAGCCATCAACGCAGCCTCCGCTTTTGATGTCATTCAAATCAATGAGGCGACACACACCGAGTTGAGCATTACGGTCAATAAAAGTGATTTGACTATTCAAGGGCAAGGACAAACGACCACTATTGTTCAAGCTGCTGGCACTCAGGCAAGTGCCTCAGATCGAATTTTTGTGGTGAACACCTCCATAACCGTCAATTTTCAGGATTTGACCCTGCGACATGGAAATGCTACCGGGCGAGGAGGAGCGATACTTTTAAATTCAAGCAGTGCAGTGACTTTTACCAGAGTCACCTTGACAAATAATGACTCTTCGGAGGATGGCGGAGCTATCGCATCTGCCAGTAGTACCTCTGGCATTGTACTCATTTTGGAAGAATGTATTGTATCGAATAATAATGCAGGCGTCAATACCTTTTCAGATGGCGGAGGCATTTATTCTTCTGGTGGAAACACGACCTTGACCAAGTGTTCCATATTCAATAATCAGTGTGGTGATGATGGGGGGGGAGTTTATATTTCAGAATTTGGTTCTGTAAATACTTTTACCAATTGTGTCATTAGTGGCAATACTTCTGGAACTGCTGCAGATGGAATGGAATTAATTGACGGAGGTGGAGTTGCGTTGTTTGACGGTATTTGTACAATGACGAATTGTACTGTGGCAAACAATACCGCATCAGGAGCAACTGGTGCCGGAGGAGGTGTTGCGATTCCAAGTGCCGTTTTGCATATAACCAATAATATTTTCGCAGACAATACTGCTTCTTTTGGAGCAGATATAGCTGCTGCTGGCTCTACTATTGGCATCAATAATAACAATTTGTGCGAAGCATGTGCAGGTCCTGGCTGTCCCACTTTTTTATCGACAGCAGACCCAAGCCTGGAGCCTCTCAATGATTGCAATAATTCCGAAATATTATTTGGGCATGAAATAGATCCCGGAACTGCAGGAGAAAATATAGGAACCAGCACTGGTGCTCCTGCTACAGATTTGTGTGGCAACCCCAGAAGCAATCCGCCAGATTTGGGAGCAACAGAAGTAGGTACCAATCTTCCAGTAGATTTATTAGATTTTGATGCCATTCTTCAGGGAGAAGAAGTGTTGTTGACCTGGAAAACCGCCATGGAATACAATAACGAAGGATTTGAAATAGAAAGAAGCCCCGATGGCAAAAATTGGGAATATTTGGATTTCATAGCTGGAAGAGGGATTAGTTATGAGATTCTTTCTTATAGTACAATTGATCCCCAACCACTCACTGGAATGAATCATTATCGACTAAAACAGTTTGATCTGGATGGCAATTTTGAATATTCGGATATTGTTAGTGTTTCTACCTTAGTGAACCGTCCAGAAGGAAGCGTAAAAGTCTATCCAAACCCTGTCCAGAATGGTACATTATACGTTTTTTCCTCTGAAGCTGGACAAAAAGCATCTTCTGTCTTCATTTATGATCAACTAGGGAAATTAGTGTTCCATGCAAACTTACTGGATGAAGCGACAACATTAGACTTGTCAGATTTGCAAGGAGGGTTTTATGTCTGGTGTGTGGAAGCTGAAACTTTCAAAAAACAAGGTAAATTGGTGGTGGAGTAGCAGCTTTACATATCTAATGATTTGATCAAGATCACAATAACCCTCCTTTTCGAGGCACTGTATTACCTTGTTTATCAAAACAATTAGGGGCAGTTCCAGGAAAATTTTCAATAAATGATCTTTTTAGAATTGGATGGTTTTTGAAAACAGTCATCCAAATCGAGAAAAAACCTGTTGCAACTGCCTCTCTGGTGATTGAATGCTTCAAAGGATCGGACTTTCCCGTTTCCCAGTCTTTAAGTGCATCTTTAGCATTCTCCCAAGCAGAGGTTCTATGCATCCATCTCACATCAGCTGGGCTCGGTTTTTTATTAGTGTATGGAGCTTTATCTAAACCAAGCAAATTAATAGTATTGTGTGCAATTTTTTTTTGAGATTTGGATAAAGTAATTTTAGGTTTAATGATGCCTAGTTGATTATAGGTAAAAGCTCGAAAGGTATTATCTGTATCTGGCCAATAATAGCCTACTCTTGAATTATTGTTGTCAGATTTATTCGCTGAACCATTACAATAGGAACATCCCAATAGAAAGTTTTCCCAATCAAATTCTGCTCCCCCTTTAGCAATTGGCACTACATGCTCTACTTCAATTTTATGAATCACAGGCATTTCACAATAAGAACAATACCAACCTAATGCTTTTGCTAGTGGTATTTTCGCTTTACCATAAGGTTTAAATGGTTTTTCCTTAATTCCTTTATCTACAGGGCGCATTATTTTTTCCTCTTTTTGGAGTATTTCAATTGAGACTCTTTGACCATGTGCTTTCTTTCTAGAAAAGCAGTGTAAGCTACATTTTGTGTATAGGGTTTTTTAATCAATTCTAGTTCTTCCCTGATTTTTTGAATTTCATCATCCGACATGTCGCCATTCATCTCATCAAGTTTTTCATAATAAGTCTCGGCAGCTTCATACATCTCTTTCCTCTTTTTACTCCATTGAGGGTTTTCCACTCCTTGCTCATGTTCAGTGATATCTTCAATGCTTTGATCTATAAAACGCCCAAAAACATATTCTTTGTCTTCCATTTTTATCAAACCATCATCTTCATCTAAGGACTGTATAATGAAAGGAGAATGTGTTGTAACAATGAATTGACAATTTGGAAAGATTCGTTTCAAATCTCCTACAATATTTCTTTGCCATCGAGGATGAAGGTGCAAATCAATTTCATCAATCAAAACTATGCCAGGTGACTCTGTTGTTATGTGTGGGTTTAATTCTGCCATTCGGTAGGCAATGTCTGCAATCATTCCGATGGTATTTCGATAACCGTCGCTAAGCATTTGAAAAGGAAATGTATTACCATCTCCAGTATCAATCATCAGTTGACTTTCTTTAGCAGAGTAATAAATATTGGTAGTTTGAGAATTATCAACTTTTAATGAATCAAGAGCTTTTAGTATGGCGTTTCTAACTGCTTGTAATTCAGGGGGAGTAGCATTAGGCTCTCCAGCTTGAACTTGCTCCAATTGGATTAATGCCATTTGCTGAAACCACTCTAAAAAAACTTTGGCAGAAGTTTTTGGATTTAAACAATCAGAATAGGTGGATAATCTTGAAGAATTCTCTCGAATTCCAATTTTATCAAAATGCTCTGTAGACCAGTGGCGATTGGTTTTATAATATGTGACTAAAGGTAAAATAGTGGGTTTCCCTTTTTGGACATCCCATTTAATGGATTGAAGATATCGTCTTAATTCCTCACCATTACCTGAACCTCGTTGGGAATTCCACTTGACAGTTAGATCTTTCTCGGGATTTATCTTTATTTCTAATCCATAATCTGATTGTTTTTCCAAAGAACTTCTACTTCCTAGTTTATGTGAAACGATTCGAATTTGATCTTCTGAAAAACTCATATCAAAACTCACATCTCTATCCGATGCTAAGCTATCAACTAAATCTTTTAGTCCCTTTGCAATCCCGTCAACTAAAGCCGTCTTCCCACTTCCATTATCTCCAATCAAAACCGTAAATCGATTTGGAAATTCGAAACGGATTTCTTCAAAACACTTGAAATTTTTTAGATAGATTTCCTTTAAAAACATAGTGATATGTGTGAATTCTCTCAAAGATATTTAAAAAGTAGAAAAGCATTTCAAAAATATAAAAAGGAGCATAGCTGGATATGACAATGCTCCTTTTAAAAATATTTAAAACAAATCTAATTCAACACCGCAGCTTCCTCCCTGATCGGCTTCCGAAACACAATCTTGTCATCAAAAGCATCCAAAACGATGTGGCTGTCTGATTCTACTTGCCCCAACAGCATTTGTTTGGATAATTGATTCAAAACCTTCTTTTGAATGACTCGCTTGATGGGGCGAGCTCCAAATTCGGGATTGTAGCCTTCATAAGCGAGCCAGTCTATCGCCTCAGGCGTAACGGTAACCTGTATATTTTGAGCAGCCAGGGTTTTGCGCAATTCTGTCAATTGCAATTCCACGATTGCACGAATATCTTCCTTGGTCAAAGGTTGAAACATTATCACTTCGTCAATACGATTCAAAAACTCTGGACGAACAGATTGTTTGAGCATTTCAAAAACCAGATTTTGGGTTTTTTCAATGGTTTCTTCCCGATTTTCTTCATCTATTTTTGAAAAATTTTGACGAATGGCATCCGAACCGATATTGGAAGTCATAATGATGATGGTATTTTTGAAATCAGCTATTCGTCCTTTGTTATCTGTCAATCTTCCATCATCCAAAACTTGTAGCAGGATGTTGAATACATCGGGATGTGCTTTTTCAATTTCATCCAGCAAAATCACAGAGTAAGGTTTTCGCCGCACGGCTTCTGTCAATTGCCCACCTTCATCATATCCAACATAACCAGGAGGGGCGCCCACCAATCTGGACACCGCATGGCGTTCCTGATATTCACTCATGTCAATTCGCGTCATCAAATTTTCATCGTCAAACAAATACTCTGCTAGTGCTTTCGCCAATTCAGTCTTTCCAACGCCAGTCGTTCCCAGAAAAAGGAAAGATCCTACAGGTCTTTTGGCATTTGACAAACCCGTTCGGCTACGACGAATTGCATCTGCAACCGCCTCTACTGCCACATCCTGGCCAATAACTCGTTTGTGCAATTCATCTTCCAGGCTCAACAATTTGGCTCGCTCGCTTTTCAACATTCTGGTTACAGGTATTCCCGTCCACTTGCTCACAATTTGAGCGATATCTTCTGCATCTACTTCTTCTTTCACCAACTGTTTGCCAGTCGCCTGAATTTCATACAGTTTTTGGTTGTATTCTTCCAAACGCTCTTGCACTTTGGGCAATTTGCCATATCGAATTTCTGCAGCTTCACTGAAATCGCCCTCGCGCTCAGCTCGGATTCCTTCCAGCTTTAGTTGTTCCATTTCTTCTTTCGCTTTTTGAATGCCCAAAACAACTTCGCGCTCACTTTCCCATTGAGCTTTCAAGCCATTGCGTTGCTCCTCGAGATTTGCAATTTCCTCATTCAAAATCTTAACCTTGGCTTTGTCCTTTTCACGCTTCATCGCCTCACGTTCAATTTCCAGTTGCCTGACTTTGCGTTCTACTTCATCCAGTTCTTCGGGCATGGAGTTCATTTCCAAACGAAGACGGGCAGCGGCTTCGTCTACCAGGTCAATTGCCTTATCGGGTAAAAATCGATCTGAGATGTAACGAGTAGATAATTGTACAGCTGCTACAATGGCATCATCTTTTATATTGATTTTGTGATGCGTCTCGTAGCGCTCCTTCAAACCTCGAAGAATAGAAATGGAGTCTTCTTCATTGGGTTCGCCAACCACTACCTTTTGGAAACGGCGCTCCAAAGCCTTGTCTTTTTCCATGTATTTTTGGTACTCATTCAATGTGGTAGCTCCAATTGCTCTCAAGTCTCCACGAGCCAGGGCAGGTTTCAAAATATTGGCAGCGTCCATTGCACCTTGAGATTTGCCAGCACCGACTAGGGTATGGATTTCATCAATGAACAAGAAGATATTGCCTTCTGCCTTTACGACTTCATTGACAACAGATTTGAGTCTTTCCTCAAATTCACCCTGATATTTGGCTCCCGCAATCAATGCCCCCATATCCAGAGCAAAGATGTCTTTATCTCTCAAATCTTCAGGTACGTCTCCATTGACAATTCTATGTGCCAGCCCTTCGATGATGGCTGTTTTACCTACTCCAGGTGCACCAATCAGGATTGGATTATTTTTTGTTCTTCTTGCAAGTATGTGAAGCACTCTTCTGATTTCATCATCTCTTCCAATCACGGGGTCCAATTTTCCATTTCTTGCCCGTTCATTCAAATTGATGGCATATTTTCCAAGTGCGTTGTAGGTATTTTCTGCACTAGAAGTAACAACTCGACTTCCTTTTCGCAAATCTTCTATAGCCATCTTCAAGTCTTTTTCTGTGATGCCACTATCCTTGAGCATTTGAGAAACACTATCCTTGGTCTTTAAGATGCCTAAAAGCAAATGCTCCAAAGCCACATACTCATCTCCAAAAGTTTTGAGAAAAGTATTGGCTTTTTGAATCGCTTCTGTAGCGGTTCGGGAAAAGAACAAATTGCTATCGCTGGATTTTGGATAAGATTTGACGATGCTTTCTGTTGCACTTTTGACTGCTTCAAAATTGACGCCCAGTTTCTTAAATACAAAGGGAGTGACACTCTCATCTACCTCCAGGATTCCTTTGAACAAATGCCCAAGCTCCACACTGGGGTTTTGTTGAACCATCGCGATTTGATGTGCTTTTTGGATGGCTTCCTGCGTTTTTATGGTTAAATTATTTAGATTCATAACAAATGATTTTTTTGATTTTCAAAACAGAAATTCCATATCAATCCTCATGCCGGGAGAATATTCAGGAAATAATGGCTAAAATGTAATTGTTTTGTGACAAAATGTCTTTTGCTTTCTGAGATTTACTGACAAGATGGCAATAAAAAACCATTATTTGATAGGTCAACGTACTTAAATCTGTAGCTACAATTTGAATAGTACTCAACACAAACTCCAGACAACTTTATTCCCAAAAACGCTTACCTTTAGTCCACTATGAGATTTCTGAAGACACTACTTTTTACGATCATCATTCCTATTTCTCTTGTAGCACAAAAAAACTTATTGGAAAGCATTACAATAGAAGATGGTCTTTCCCAAGGAATGATTTTCGACATAATGCAAGATAGTGATGGATTTATGTGGTTTGCGACCAAAAATGGTTTAAATCGCTATGATGGCTACGAATTTAGAATCTTCAGTCATGATCCTTTTGATTCCCTTTCTATTTCAGGTGATGTGGTTTTTTGCATTTTTGAAGATTCCCAAGGCAAGCTATGGGTAGGAACCCAAAATGGCGGCTTGAATTATTATGACAAATATAAAGCTCAATTTTTACAGCTTGCTGATTTAGAAGTAGAATTGGAAACGCTAAGAAAATCAACGGTTTATGAAATAGTTGAAGATAAGGAGGGCCATTTATGGTGTGCAAGCTCCAGGGGAGTTTATCGTTTGAAAACCACAGGGAAGTTTCCCCGGAAAAACGAATCTATTATTGCAAAAAAGTATGAATTGAAGACAGCCACGGGATTGCCCGTTTCAGATGTAAGCCAAATATGTTATACGAGCCAGAATGAATTGTTGGTGGCAAATATCCTTAAAGGTGTTTGGAAATGGACTGCTGAAAAGGATGTCTTTGAACCAATTTCAATTCCTGCTTCTAAAACCCCTCATACCATTAAAGATATTTTTGAATATCCAGAAAACACATTTTGGATAAGTACATTGGAATTTATTGTTCGCTTATCGGAGGACAATATTCATGCTTTTAAAATAAGCGACATCTCTCCTGTTAAAGAGTGGACAAGAGGGGTTGCTGAATTTATTTTGAACCCAAAAACAGACAAGGTTTGGTTTGGTCTGGGAGGTACGCCCAATTTGTTCTTTTTCGATCCTAATCTAGCTCCTGAAGAGGTGGTTTTTCGCCAGGCTATGGTTTTAGACAAAGAAGATTCTCCTCGTTCTTTGTGGCTGGATAGTTTAGAAAATTTATGGATTGGTACCGAAGGTTATGGTTTGAAAAAGGCTTCATTAAAAAAAAACAAATTTAAAAATTATGCAGAGGGGAAAAGCCTTAGATCCATTTACCAGACCCAAAACCAGGACATTTTTTATTCAACAAATAAATTTTTGGAGCGGGCAATCCCTGGGACAGATGATATCAAACCTATATCTAAACAGGGCAACGATTTCTCACATTTTTATAACCTAATACAGACCAAGGATGGAACGATTTGGGCAATAGGCCCAAAAAAACAAAAATCAAGAGCAGGGCTTTTATTTAGATTGAATGCTCAATATGAGATTGAAGAGAAGTATGATTTAAAACATTACCCAGATTATTATCGGCAGCTAGTTGAAGATAATTTTAGCAATATTTTATTTGCATGTGAAAATTCAGTTTTAGGTATTTTTAATCGGAAAACGGAAAACTTCAATTATTTCGATTATAAACACCTATTGCCCGATTTCGAGGGAATACACAATTCATCAGCATTTTATCAAGACGGTCAGGGAAGCCTTTGGATTGGCAAAACCTGGGGCTTGGTTCGAGTGAAATTTAATGAAGAAGGTGAGCCTCAAAGTTTTAAATTATTTAAAAATGAACCATCAAATCGAAATAGTTTGAGTAGTAATTCAATCGCTTCTTGTCTGGATGATCCTTTCGAGCCGGAAGAATTTTTATGGATAGGTACAAAAGGTGGCGGTTTGAACAAGTTTAATAAAAAAACCGGAGAGGTCATTCATTTTTCCACTAAAGATGGTTTGCCGGACAATGTGGTTTACGGCATTTTGCCAGATGAAGACCATAACCTGTGGTTGAGTACCAATCGAGGTATATCTAAATATAATTTGATTGAACAAACTTTTCAAAATTACAAAGCGGCTGATGGCTTGCAGCACGACGAATTTAATACCAATGCTTTTTTTAAGAATGAACAAACAGGGGAATTATTCTTCGGAGGCATTAATGGAATTACCGCTTTTTTCCCAAAAGAAATCCAGGCAACCAAGTTTAAACCAAAGGTGTATATAACGAATTTGCAGATAAATGGGGAAGAAATTTCATATAACAAAGAATTAAAAGATAAAGGAAAAAATCCTTTGAATGTCTCTATAGAATATACCGAAAAGATAGAACTAGCCTGGTTTCAAAACCAAATCACCCTCGAATTTGCTGCATTGGATTATAGAATTTCTGAAAAAAATCGTTACAAATTTAGATTGTCGCCCATCAATAAGGATTGGATTTCTGCCAACAAAAGCAGAATTGCCAATTATGCCAATTTGGCTCCTGGTGAATACCTGTTTGAAGTAAAAGGAAGCAATAGCAGTGTCATTTGGAATGAGGAGGCGACACAATTGAAAATCGTCATTCAACCGCCCTGGTGGAAAACAACCTGGGCTTATGGTTTTTATGTTTTTGTTTTCATTGCTGGTATTTTCGTCCTCTACCGTTTTCAAATCAATCGTGCAAATCTTCGCAACCAATTGGCCTTCGAACATCGCGAAGCCGAACGCCTGGCAGAATTGGATCGCATTAAAAGCAATTTTTTTTCCAACATCACCCACGAATTTCGCACTCCGCTCACGCTCATCCTGGAGCCCATCCGCCAAATACTCAAAGAAATCAAAAGCGATAGGTTGACTCAAAAATTAAAACTCGTCCAATCCAATAGCCTTCGCTTACTCCAACTCGTTAATCAACTATTGGATCTTTCAAAACTTGAAAGCCAACAAATGACCCTCGATCTGCACCGTGGAGATATCCTTGAAGTCATCCGCCCCATTTATCAATCTTTCCTGCCCCTTGCTGAAAAAAAGGGTATCCAGTTAGGGTTCAAACATAGAAAGGACTTGCCTTATTTCTTTTTTGATAAAAACAAGGTAGAGAAGGTGGTTTATAATATATTGTCTAATGCCCTGAAATTTACTTCGGTTGGCAGTGTGCAGTGTGAAGTCAGCAGTATCGTTCTGGATAAACCCAACAAACTGCCTGCTACAAACTGCCTGCTGCTAACCGTAAAAGACACTGGTTTTGGCATTCCTCAATCCGAAGTTCCCAAAATCTTCGACCGATTTTATCAAGTAGATGCTTCCTCCACAAGAACCGGCGAAGGCACTGGCATCGGGCTGGCCTTGACGAAAGAATTGGTAGAATTGATGGGGGGAGAAATTGAGGTGGAGAGCGAATTGGGTTTGGGAACTAAATTTTTGATAAAGTTGCCGATGGTTTCTAGTTCTGAGTTCAGGGTTTCTCAGGGAGATCCCCTTGTTGCAGGTTCAGAAATGGTTCAGAGGTCTGCGCCTTCAAAAATCGATCAAAGTAGTTCATCTTTGGAGCGAGATATCCCTGCTCAATCCTCACGAAAGTATTCCACTTCAAACCCTGAACTCCAAACCCTGGACTCCAAATCTGCTAATAAAGGCTCCCGCGAGCTAATCCTCCTCATCGAAGACAATGCCGAACTACGTCAATTTTTGCAACAATCTCTTGAAAACAAGTACCAAATCATAGAAGCTTCAAACGGTGCAGAAGGCATCCGAAAAGGCTTGGAACTTTTGCCGGATCTGATTATTTCTGATTTGATGATGCCAGAGAAGGATGGATTTGAGGTGATGAATGTTTTGAAAAATGATGAAAAAAGCTCTCATATTCCCATCATTTTGCTCACAGCAAGGACGGCGATTGAAAGTAAAATCAAGGGTTTGAAAAGAGGTGCAGATGTTTATTTGACCAAACCATTTCATCTTGAAGTGTTGGAAGCACATATCGAAAATCAAATAAATTTGCGCTTTAAACTTCGCGAAAAATATGCTGCTCAATCTACTCAACCCATCCAAAAACGAATTGAATTATTTGATACAATTGAAAATCAATTCCTCCGCAAACTCATGCGAACCGTAGAATCGCATATCGAAAACGAAAACCTTTCTTCAAATAATCTCGCCCAACAAATGTTCATGAGCCGTTCTCAACTGCATCGCAAGTTAAAAGCATTGACCAACCAGAGCACCACAGAATTTGTGCGCAACTACCGCCTGGACCGCGCTATGGAATTATTGAAAAACCGTGAAGGAACCGTGACCGAAATCTCAATTCAGGTAGGATTTAGCAACCAAAAATATTTTTCTACAAGATTCAAAGAGAAATTTGGCTTTCGACCGAGTGAAGTGTGAAGGGCTTGGAGCTTCTATATTCGCAACATTATCAAACCTGCCTGCAACATAATTGAACTTCTCCTCAAATTGCAACATTGTCGAACCACTGTGCAACATTATTAAACGCAGCTTTCCTTGCGTTTTTCAAATTTGTGGAAGATTAATAACAACTATCCACAATTCCACAAATTATGAATGAGATTATTTCTACACTTTGGAAACAATACCCTGCTTTTTTGTTATCAGGCGCTTTTTCCCTCCTTGCAGGAATAAATGCTGCCTATGGACAAACCAAATTGAATAGTGCCTTACCAATGGGAGGCGATGTAAGTCAATTTTTGATCAGTACAGATAATTCCCGAGTTGTTTATAGAGCGGACCAGGACACAGATGAAGTGTTTGAATTATATTCGGTTCCTTTAACAGGAGGAACCGTGACCAAATTGAATAACCCAATGGTGAGTGGTGGCGATATTTACTTTAATAATTTTTTAATCAGTCCTGATAATTCAACGGTAGTGTACATTGCAGACCAGGATACAGATGGTGTTGCGGAATTGTATAGCGTCCCGATTGGTGGAGGAACGGTCACCAAACTGAATGATCCGCTCGTAAATGGCGGTCAAGTCAGTTTTCCATTTTCTATCAGCCCTGACAATTCAACAGTTGTTTATACAGCAGATCAAGACACGGATAATGAAATTGAACTATATAGTGTCCCTTTAGGAGGAGGAACAGTCACCAAATTAAATGACCCCCTTGTCAATGGAGGAGATGTCTTTACAATAAAAATTAGCCCAAATAGTAATCGGGTTATATACCTTGCAGATCAGGATACGGATAATGTTTTTGAACTTTATAGTGTCCCCATAGGAGGAGGAACAGTTACTAAACTGAACGGAACGCTGGCATCACTCGCGAATGTAAGTGGGTTCTATTTAATTAGTCCTGATAATTCAAAGGTTCTTTACATGGCAAAAGAAGGTACAGGTTCTCATCTTGAACCTGATTTGTATAGTGTGCCCATAGCGGGTGGAACATCAACAAAACTCAATGATCCCCTGGTCAGTGGTGGCAGAGTAGCCCTTTTCGAAATTAGTGCCAATAGTACCACAGCAGTGTATATGGCAGATCAGGATACGGATAATATGGAGGAAATATACAGTGTTCCGATTGGTGGTGGCACTGTTACCAAACTCAATGGTCCGATTGTAGCAAATGGGGAAGTAGAATCCTTCACTATCAGTACAGACAATAACAGAGTGGTATATATAGCAGAACAGGAAACGGATGAAACTAATGAATTATACAGCGTCCCTATTGGCGGTGGTACGGTTACTAAACTCAATGATCCGCTTGTGACAAATGGGGATGTGTTTGATTTTCAAATTAGTTCAGATAATTCGACAGTTGTCTATTCTGCTGATCAAGATATTGAAAATGTAATAGAGTTGTATAGTGTAGCCATAGCAGGGGGGACTGTAAACAAACTCAATGACCCTTTATCTGGCCAAAAAGATGTTGTTAATTATTTAATAGCTAATGATAATACTACGGTTGTTTTCTGGTCTGATAAAGATATTAATGATGTCCTGGAAGTGTTTAAGGTTCCATTAGGTGGAGGGACTAATTCAAAGCTTCACCCGAATTTGCCTGTTGGGAGAGCGATTTCGGAATATCAACTCAGTTCAAATAGTATGACCTTGGTTTATAGGGGAGATCAAGATACCGATAATGTTGTTGAGTTGTATAGTAATTCTTTGATTTTGCCTGTAGAACTGACCAGCTTCAAAGCCAAAGCCACGAGGGATGGAAACCTCCTGACATGGCAAACTGCTTCGGAATTCAATAATGAAGGATTTGAAATTCAATGGGCAGCAGGCAGTGACAAAGTGATTAATTGGCAGACTTTAGATTTTTTGAATGGCGCGGGTACTTCATTTGAAAAGCAATTTTATTCCTTTCTTCACGAAAATCCTTCTTCAGGTTTAAATTATTATCGCTTGAAACAAATAGATTACGATGGTCTATTTGAATATTCTGAGATTGTTAGCCTTGATTTACTAAACTCTGGAGATGCATTAAGTCTTTGGGTAGCACCAAATCCGGTGAACAATGGAGCTTTCACTCTTTATCTTCCCGAAAACCAAACCGGATTGGAGGAAAATGCTGAAATTCCAATTCAGCTCTATGATTCAGTAGGTAGATTAAGTTATAGTACAATGATTTCTGAAAATGAGACCAGGATTGAGGTGGAGGACTTACCGAATGGGCTTTACTTTTTATACTTCAAATTGTTTGAGCAGCCAATAGTTGAGAAGATGCTGATAAAAAACTAAGCCCTAAAGAATCTAGTACTTATATTGTGCACATTGCGAAATATACCTTCCCGGCTCCCCTGCCTCTTTCCAAAGAAATTTTTGCTGCTGGAGGTGGCTATAATGCTCGAAGTGCGTAATATCAAATAAAGAATCAGGTATCAAAAGTACCCTCTCTTTTTTGGATTTGAAGCGGGCTTTTTATGAGGTCAATTAATTTGAATTTTCTTTGAAAAATCTATATTTGACCTCTTATGAGAAAGCGATTATCCATATGTCTGTCATTTTGGTTCTCGGCTTGCCTAATTGCTCAAAACCCTTTGGTAGAAAGCATTACTATTCAAGATGGGCTTTCTCAGGGAATGATTTACGATCTGCATCAAGATCAAGAGGGCTTTATTTGGATTGCTACCAAAGATGGATTGAATCGCTACGATGGGAGAAAATTTAAGCATTTCAATCACGACCCTTTTGACCCTCACTCTATTTCGGGAAATACGGTACAAAATATTGAAGAAGATGGCGAAGGAAGATTATGGATAGGAACTGAAAACAAGGGAATTAATCTTTTTGATAAGACCACAGAACTTTTTTTTAACATTACAAGGCAAGAAGCCTCTCAAAAAGGTTTGACCAGTTTGTCTGTAAAAGATATTGTTGAAAGCCCGGATGGTTCAATGTGGATTGGGACTGATTTTGGTTTGAATCAATTGAAGTGGATAAAACAAGCCCCGGAAATTTTAACAGAGGACTTTGATTTTGAAGAGCATATTGACTTGCAGCACTTTTTCTTTAAAAAAGGGGAAGATGATTTTCCTCCAAACATCATTTCCAATTTGATGATTTCTTCAAAAAAGGAAATTTGGTTAAGCAATTTTGGACAAAACTTAAGGCTGGATTTAGACGGAAATTTATTGGAGGATGTGATTGTAGATACCCAATATCAATATTCGGGCAATTGTAAACTCCTGGAAGATTTGAGTGGAGGTATCTGGATTTCACAACCTGGGGGCTTATACAATGACCAAAAGGGTTTTTGGGAAAAAATTTTAGTGCCGAAAAAATCAGCAAATGATTTGGGAAGAATCACTCTTGATGCCAATGGCAATGTTTTTGGATTATCCACCCATCAACTTTTGTGGAAATCAACAACAGAACCAACTGACTCTCTTACTGTCTGGCTGGATTTTGAGGAAGGAGAACATATCAAGCGAACGGAAATCATGATAGACCAAAGCAGCAATATTTGGATTGGTACAGGAGGCTACGGCATTCGAAAGTACAATCCAAACAAAAAACACTTTCAGCATTATTTGGAAGGCAAAAGCTTACAACGTATTTTTCAAGACAAGGAAGATCGAATCTGGATTTTGCTTTTAGAGGAAGAAACCTATTCTGCCAAAATACTCAATGAACAAACCAACCAACTTGAGGAACATGACAAGTTCAAAAATTTTATAATGGATTTAATTCAGATGAAAGATGGTTCGTTTTGGGGTTTAGGAGCTTATCAATCGAATATAAAAGGCTCAAAAATTGTTGAATTTATTGAAGGGCAACCAGCAATCAATTATATGTTCAAAAATGAAGTGAACAATGGAAAATTGGTGGAAGATCATGACGGCAACCTTTTGAAAACAGATAGCAATGGAAAGCTTGTCAAATTTTCGCCTCAATCAAAAAAAATTCAGACATTTAGTTTTAATCATTTGGTTCCGAATACTGATCAAAGTGTGGCTTTGATAGAGGATGCTAATAAACATATTTGGATAGGGACAGCTCATGGTTTAATAAGAGGAATTCCACAGGGCGATTCAATTTACTTTGTCTTATTCCAAAATGATCCCAAAGATGCTTCCAGCCTCAATAATAATTTTGTTTTATCTCTGCATGATGACCCTGATACTCCTAAAAAACGCTTATGGATAGGCACCAAAGGAGGTGGCCTCAATCTTCTTAATAAGGAAACTGGCAGAATAGAACATTTTTCTACTAAAGCCGGATTGCCCAATAATGTCATTTATGGAATTCTTGTAGATGGAGAAAAGCACCTTTGGATGAGTACCAATCGTGGGCTTTCAAAATTCAATCCCAGAGAGAAAACCTTTGAAAATTATACCGTGACAGATGGTTTGCAGGATAATGAGTTTAATACCCTGAGCTATGCCAAAGGGAATGATGGAAGATTGTTTTTTGGAGGAATTAATGGACTAACCGCTTTTTATCCTGAAGATTTAGAAGCAAGTGAATTTAAACCACCAGTGTGCATCACATCCTTAAAGATCAATAATGAATTGATTCATCACAAAGATTCCAGTAAAGTTTTACAATTTCCTATTGAACAAACGGAATCCATTACTTTAAAACATTTTCAAAATCTCTTGTCCTTTGAGTTTGCTGCATTGGATTATACCAATTCTGAAAAAAATCAATACCAGCATTTTTTCGAAGGAGTCGATCCTGATTGGGTGTTTACTGGAAATGACAACACTGCTAACTATGCCAATTTGGCTCCAGGCGAATATACATTTTATGTAAAAGGCAGCAATAGCAGTGGTATTTGGAATGAAGAACCTACGGCTTTAAAGGTCACCATTTTACCCCCCTGGTGGAAATCAAATTTGGCTTATGCCTTATACTTTTTTGCACTACTTGGAGGCATATATGCGATATACCGATTTCAAATCAATAGAGTAAAACTTCAAAATCAACTTGCCTTTGAACAAAAAGAAGCAGAACGGCTAACTGAATTGGATCGCATCAAAACCAATTTCTTCTCTAATATAACACATGAATTTCGGACACCACTTACACTGATCATTGAACCAATTCGACAGATTATTTCTAAACCAGAAGATACTGACTGGTTAACAAAACTCAGACTAGTCGAGACCAATAGCCGGAAGCTTTTAGAACTTGTTAATCAATTGCTCGATCTCTCCAAACTGGAAGGCAGACAAATGAATTTGGATTTGAGGAACGGAAATATACAGAACGTACTCCGTCCTATCTATCAATCTTTTTTGCCCTTGGCTGAAAAAAAGGGGATTGTATTGAAATACAATGCAGCCATGGATTTACCAGAATTTTTCTTTGATAAAAATAAAGTTGAAAAGGTGGCGTATAACTTATTGTCAAATGCACTAAAGTTTACAAAGGAAGGGAGCTGTGAGTTGTCAATTGCTATGGTTCAATCTGAACAAATCACTATCAGCGTTTCAGATACTGGACTTGGGATTTCTTCTTCTGAACTACCCAAAGTTTTTGATCGATTCTATCAAGTAGATGCTTCTTCTACCAGAGAAGGGGAAGGAACCGGCATTGGCTTAGCTTTGACAAAAGAGCTGGTTGAATTAATGGGTGGCAATATAGAAGCAGAGAGTGAACCTGGAAAAGGCAGTACCTTTAGAGTAACCCTTCCAATGCAACAAGAAGTATCCCAAAATCCCCTAAAAAAGGAACTTCCTGACACCCAAGCACTACAGCGCCCCCAAAGGGGCAAACACAACACCCCAACATCCTCCCAGAGGCTAATCCAACATCAAAACATTATAGAATCGCAACATCTTAACACCATAACATTCCCACAGGGGCAAGCACAACGTCCAACCATCTTAATCATTGAGGACAATGCCGAAATGCGACAGTTTATCAAGTACTCTTTACCTGAAACTTTTCAAATTATTGAAGCATCCAATGGGGAAGAAGGAATTAGAAAAGCTGAAGAGTTGATTCCCGATTTGGTGATTTCAGATTTGATGATGCCCAAAAAAGATGGCTATGAAGTAACCAGCTTTTTGAAAAATGATGAAAAAACTTCTCACATTCCAATTATTTTATTGACGGCTAAATCAGCTATTGAGTCTAAAATCCAAGGACTTAAACAAGGAGCAGATGCATACTTAACAAAACCATTTCATACTGAAGAGCTGAAAGTTAGAATTGATAAATTGATTGAGATCAGAAAAATGATGCAGGAAAAATTCAGCCAACAACCCTTTTCAAGCGCCAAAAAATATAGTGAAAAACCCATCAGTTTTTTCTCTAAAATTGACAATGACTTCCTTCGGAGATTTACCCTTTTGGTGGACGAGTATTTAGAGGATGAGAACCTTTCAGTAGAAATTCTTGCAAAAAAAATGAACCTTAGTCGTTCTCAACTACATCGAAAAATTAAAGCACTTACAGGACAAGCTCCAAATGATTTTGTGCGAAATTATCGCTTAGACAGAGCTATGGAATTATTGAGAAACAAAGAAGGCAATGTGATGCAGATCTCAATAATGGTAGGGTTTGGAAATGAAAAATATTTTTCAACCAGGTTTAAGGAACGGTTTGGGAAAAGCCCGAGTGAGGTGAAGTAGGGCAAGTGTCAAATTTAATTTACGGTATATTTGTAATAAAAATATATAATTTTGGCTTTTGGTTTTTTTTACTTTCTGCAAAATCTTTCTTTTATTTGTCATAGAAGTTTTTAAAAATTTATATTCTTAGTGCCGAAACATTGTATCGTTTTAATAAATTAGGATACCCTCCTACCCAATCCGATTTTCCATAAATTAGGTCCCTTGAATCATACACATGAGAAGACTCCATCTTGCCAAACGGAAATATTAAATCAAAGCAGATATAGCCTCTTAACTTGGTGCTCAAACGCTTAAGTTATTAATGCGAATTAAGGGTTGAAATTTACAAAACCCTGATCTTGAGATCCTTAAGATTGGAGGCAATTCCAAAATCCAAAATGCCTCCAATCTACGCCTAACTATGGAATTTTTTTTATTTGAGCAACCAAGTAAAAAAACATACATCAAGCAAACTTAAACGATTATGAGTTTACTAAATTTCTTCAAGGACAAGCGAAAACACTACAATGTGTACATTGAAGGAGAAGTCCAAAAAGTTGGTTTTCGGCGCTATGCAAAACGATTGGCCAGAGAAATGGGCTTATCGGGTTTTGTTCAATACTACTATGATGCCTTGTATTTAGAGGTTGAAGGAGAGCCTGCAAAAGTTGAAAATTTTGTTAATGATTGTCGATTGGGGCCAACTGGTGCTAATGTGGAAGAGTTTAAGTTAGAAGAAGGGAAATGTCGGGGCTATGGACACTTTAAAATTGTGCGATCTATCAAAGCCTAAAAACAAAAGAATTCTAATTTTTTAAGATTAGATTGATGCGGAAGTCACTCTTCAAAAGTGAAGAGGACTTCCAATTTCTCCCAGATAAAACCTAAGAATTTGTAAATAAGGTATCAGTAGTGCCCCCTCCATCTTTGGGTTTGGAAGGGGCTTTTTTGAACAGCCTCATTTTATTTTTTAACGCATTTGCGACCTCCGCAAACCTCGCCTGCGACTTCCGCAAACCTTCCTCAATATTGCAACCTCCACGAACCATCTTGCGACAAGCCCAAACCCCATTCCTGTTGATTCACTACAGATTTGTGGAAGAAAACAAACATTAGTTAACCCGGCAGCCACGCCAAAACTGCTTGCCGATCATAGTGTCTGCCACAAAATCCACAAATGATGTACAAGAATGTAAAAACCATTTTGCTAGTCTGCCTGTTGGCAACTATGCCCCTCCTGCCTGCTCTTTTTTCTCAAAGCTGTGTCAATCTTCCCATTCCAGAAGACGATTGTACGACCAGTCTCGAAGTGCCACTAACCATCAGTGGAGTGGGCAATAATCTTGGAAGCAATGTAATGTTACACAAAGTGGAAGTGATTATTGATCATTCATGGCGCTCAGAAATAGACCTTTACCTCAAAGCACCCAATGGAACAGAAATTGAATTGTCAACGGGGAATGGAGGTCTTGGAAACCACTTTGGAGATCCAAATGATTGTCCAAATACGCCGCTGGTATTTGCTTCCTGGTCTCAGTTTCCGATAAACACCTTGCATGTTGATTTCAAAGGAATGTTCCAGCCGGAAGGCAATTTCTCAGACTTTGATGGAATTGATCCAAATGGGGAATGGAAATTGAGGGTTTGTGATTCCAATTCTTCAAATCATGCTGGAACCCTTATTTACTTCGATTTAAAATTTGAAACGGCTTTTTGTTTCAATAATTCTGGAATCACCAGGCTTTATGTAGATATTGATGCAAATGGTGCCAATGATGGTAGTTCCTGGACAAATGCGTTTAACAATTTGCAAGATGCTATTCATGCTGCTACAATTTGTGACGCGATTGAAGAACTATGGGTTGCAGAAGGTACTTATTTGCCAACGCAAAATATTTTTGGCAATTCCAGTCCAGGCGATGCCACTTCTAAAGTTTTTTTCCTAACTCATGATGTAAAAATATACGGTGGCTTCGACGGCACTGAAATGCAACTTTCTGATCGGGACCCCGCAGCGCATATCACCATTCTTAGTGGGGATCTTGACAATAATGATTTGGCTAATCCAGCAGCAAGCAAAGACGATATTGTAGGAAGTAATGCGCGCAATATCCTGTATTTGCAGGCTTTGACCAATGCAGCTTTGATAGACGGTTTTACCATCTCCGCTGCTGATGGGCGAATTGGCTCATATGGTACTGCTGTTCGAAATATCGGTTCATCCATAAAATTTGAGAATTGTAAACTTATTGCTAATGCAGCATCTTCTGCAGGTGCTTTGTTTAATCAAGCTTTAGCTGGACTGAATGCCAATCCCCATTTTACAGATTGTATTTTTGAAAACAATTATGCAAAAAATAGTGCCGGAGCGATTTATGCGGCAGCTACATCCTCTTGGTTGAATACGGATATGAGTTTTTTTAATTGTTCTTTTTTAAATAATACTGCAAACGAATCAGAAAATATTTTTTACAAAGGAGGTGCTATCTATAATTATGCTGATGGAGGAAGCTCAGATTTGAACCTCCAGGGCTGTCTTTTTGATGGCAATTATGCTGGAATTAGGGCGGGTGCGATTTATAATTTTGTGAGAAATTCTGGGGGTTCTGCTGATCTTACCGCCACGAATTGCATTTTTTCAAACAATTCCACTACTTCTTCTGGCGGCGGTGCCTGTTATTTTGATTCTTCTCATAGTGGATTTGCATATCCTGAATTCAACAATTGTTTATTTTATGGGAATAGTAGTACAGGCATAGGCGGTGCAGTTTGCAGTATAGCTGGCTATGGTTCTTCCTCTAGTTCCATCAATTCTGAATTCAATAACTGTACTTTTTATGATAATGAATCTGGTAGTTATGGCGGTGCACTCTATGTTTCTGCCCATTCCTTTTCTTTCTCAGGTGTAAATGTAAGTAATTGTATATTTTGGGGCAATGTAGCAGCTACAGGTCATAAAGATATGTATGGCGGAGGTTCAAATGTAGGCGCCCAGGTTTCCTATACACTTACCGAAGAAGCGGCTTGTCCTGGAGGATTTACCTGTAATGCTGGAATGATTTACAATCAAGACCCTCTATTTGAAAATGTAGCCAATCATGATTTCCACTTACAAGATTGTTCTCCTGCCATAAATGCAGGTACTTCAAACAATGCACCAACAGATGATCTGGATGGCAACCCAAGACCTTATTCCACCACGACAGAAGACATGGGAGCTTATGAAAAACAGGCAATTACCTCTCCTGTTAGTAATTATTATGCAGACAATGATAATGACGGCTATGGTGACCCAGCTAATTCTGTAATGGATTGTTCTGCACCCGCCGGATATGTTTCTGATAATACAGACTGTGATGACAACGACCCGCATGAATTTCCGGGGCAAACCTGGTATGAAGATGGGGACAATGACAATTATGGTGGTGCTTCTCATGTGGCCTGCACACGCCCAGGGGGGTATTTTACTGCTTCTGAATTGACAGGAACAGGCGATTGCAATGATGGAAATTCGGCTATAAACCCGGGAGCTACAGAAGTATGTGACGGACTTGATAACGATTGTAATTCGCAAATCGATGAAGGCTTAGAGACAACTTTCTACGAAGATTCGGATAATGACGGTTTTGGAAATCCAAACAATACTACTCAAGCTTGCAATGCTCCCAATGGTTATGTTTCGGACAATACAGATTGTAATGACAACGATGCCAATGAATTTCCAAATCAAACATGGTACAAAGATGCAGATGGCGATGATTATGGCGACGGAACTTCTCAAGTAGCCTGTACCAGACCTTCCAATCATTTTACTACCTCCGAATTGATAGCAACCTCCGGTGATTGTAATGACAATGATTCCTCCATCCACCCTGCTGCCACTGAAATCTGTGACGGCATTGACAACAACTGCAATTCCCAAACCGATGAAGGGGTTTTGAGTACATTTTACGAAGATTCGGATGGTGATGGATATGGAAATGCTGGAAGTACTACTCAGGCTTGTTCCGCACCAGGTGGTTATGTGTCAGACAATACAGATTGTAATGACAATGATGCGAATGAATTTCCAAATCAGACATGGTACCAAGATGCAGATGGAGATAATTATGGCGATGGTACTTCTCAAATAGCCTGTACCAGACCGGCTAATCATTTTCTTGCTAGTGAGCTAAGTCAAACTTCCGGAGATTGCAACGACAACAATGCAAACATCTATCCAGGGGCTGCGGAAGTCTGCGACAATCTGGACAATAACTGCAATAATCAAATTGACGAAGGCATCACTTTTCAAAACTATTATTTAGATAGCGATGGCGATGGTTTCGGAACAGGGAATGCTACAAATGACTGTCAGCCACCAAGTGCCAACCACGTTACTCAAAATGGCGATTGTAATGACAATGATTCGGCTATCCATCCCAATGCAACTGAAATTTGCGACAACATTGATAATAATTGCAATAGCCAGATTGACGAAGGCCTGCAAACTACATTCTATGAAGATTCAGATGCGGATGGTTTTGGCAATCCAAATTCTACTAGCCAGGCTTGCAATACACCCACTGGCTATGTATCAGACAATACAGATTGTAACGACAATGACGCCAATGAATTTCCAAATCAAACCTGGCATAAAGATGCAGATGGTGATGGCTATGGCGATGGTACTTCTCAAACTGCCTGCACCAGACCAACAAACCACTTCCTTTCAAGTGAATTGACTCAAATATCCGGGGATTGTAACGACAATGATTCAGCTATTCATCCTAATGCAACAGAAGTTTGCGATGGTATTGACAACAACTGTAATGCTCAGACGGATGAAGGTCTTTTGAGTACATTTTATGAAGATGCTGACAATGATGGCTTTGGAAATGCGAGTAGTTCCACCCAGGCTTGCTCAGCTCCAAGTGGCTATGTTTCAGATAATACAGATTGCAATGACAATGATGCCAATGAATTTCCAAATCAAACCTGGCATAAAGATGCGGATGGCGATGGTTATGGAGATGGCACTTCTCAATCGAATTGTGCAAGGATTGCCAATCATTACCTTGCAGAGGAGCTAACAGCGACAAGTGGAGACTGCAATGATGGAAATGCAAGTATCAACCCAGGAGCTGTAGAAGTTTGTGATGGTATAGATAACAATTGTAATGCTCAAACTGATGAAGGTGTAATGAACACTTACTATCTGGATGCTGATAATGACAACTATGGCGATGCCAGCAACTCCACACAAGCTTGCTCGGTTCCTAATGGTTATGTTGTGGACGCTACAGATTGCAATGACAACAATGCAGATGAATATCCTGGACAAATCTGGCACAAGGATGCTGACGGTGATGGTTATGGCGACGGCACTTCTCAAGCTACTTGCTCCAGACCTACAGATCATTTTCTCACCAGTGAATTAACCCAAACGAGCGGCGATTGCAATGACAATGATGCGGCAATAAATCCTGCTGCCTCAGAAACATGTGGTGATGGCATTGACAATAATTGTGACAACCAAATTGATGAAGGGTGTTGTGCAGTACCAGATGCAGTTTGTAAAAACTTCACGGCTTTTGTGGATAATTTCGGGAATGTGACGATTTTAGAAACAGATGTAGATGGAGGATCCACCGCGGATTGTGGTCTTCAATCATTGTTGATTGATCAAAATACCTTTGATTGTAGTCATATAGGAAACCCTCAAGATGTGGTTTTAACCATTACGGATACCAATGGTGATAGTGACCAATGTACAGCTACCGTAACTATTGAAGACGACCAAAAACCAAGTATTTCCTGTCCCAGCAATTTTACTCAAAATGTAGATGCAGGAACTTGTTTAACTACTGTAACGATACCAACTGCTTCATCTAATGACAATTGTGGCAATCCCACTTTGGACTTGAGATGGAGAGCTGTAGATCCTGCTACAAATGCCAACCAGGGACCCTGGTCAGCCTGGTCCACGAATGCGACACATAACTTTGACAAAGGCAAATATAAATTCCAATGGCGTGCAAAAGATGCCTCGGGAAACAACAAAAAATGTGCACGCTATGTAGAAGTTATAGATAATGAAAAACCAAATGCTTTATGTCAAAATGTAACAGCCAGCCTTGACCCAAATACCAATCAAATCACGGTTACTCCCCAAGAAGTAGATAATGGGAGTACTGATAATTGTAGTATTTCAATGCTAAGCCTGGATCAAAATACTTTCGATTGTTCAAATGTGGGAACCAATGCTGTAACCTTAACGGTAGAAGATGAAAGTGGCAATTCCGACCAATGTACAGCTGATGTAACTGTGGAGGGTGCAACGGTAACTATTGATGATATTAGTCAAAATGAAGGTACAGGCGCTGGTTTTACTTACTACTTTTTCAAAATTGAAAGAAGTGGACCTGGCTGCGCTATCAATGTGGATTATGCTACCTCGGATGGCTCTGCTACCCTTTCTGATAGCGATTATGTGAGTGGTTCAGGCACTGTCTATTTCTCTCCGGGAGGATCCAATGTCCGTTATGTAATTTGCCGTGCGACCAAAGACAATGTTCACGAATCGGACGAAATGTTTTATGTGGATTTGACCAATGTCACCAATGGAGGGCAAATTGTTGATAATCAAGGAGAAGCAGAAGTCTTGAATGACGATGCAACTGCTAGTATAGGAAACTCGAATGGCTACAATACAGAAAGCCTGGATTTTCAAAATGCTGACTTGAGTAACGCTAAAATAGAACTCTACCCCAATCCTGTATTAGATATTTTGAATGTCCGGTTAGCCTTCACTTCAGAATCAAATGAAAACAGAATAATAGAATTGTACGATGTACTAGAACGGAAAATTGGAAGCTTTAAGGTGAAAGAAAGCGTATTCACTATTGACGTTTCCACCCTACGAACTGGAAATTATTATCTCATTCTCAAAAATGGAGAAGAACAGATCATCAAGCGATTTGTCAAAGTAGATTAAATTATTTGGGATACAATCATTCTTGTGTCACAATTTGTGGAAGTCATTCCCGTCTTAGGGCGGGGATGGCTTTTTACTCTCTATTCATATTCTCCACCTTTACTCTCCCTTGAATTGCATTAATGGTCCACTCTGAAAATTCCTGATTTGACTCAAATCCATGTCCGTATATGATTTCCTCTTCCCGAAAAATGGTGACGAATTTGTTGGTGTAAACTTTATCTTCTTCCTCTTCCCAAATTAATTCCTCTGTTTCCAGCCGTTCATTGTCATGGCTGATCCAAACCACGCTGTCTCGCACCACAATTTTATTTTCCTTTTCATATCGGATGGCATATTTTGCGGTCATGTGGCTGCTAACGCCTCCACGTTCACCGTAAAATTCCACATCTATGCCATCTGGAAATTCTTGTTGAGTTTTACTTCTATCCAAATGTCTCAATAGGGTAGGACCTGTCACTTTTACCCGAACGATTGCGGAATCACTGTAAAGCATTTCAATATCCTTGGCTGTTTCAACAGTTACTTGATTTTTGTTAATCAAACGATTGACCTGGGCGAGGTCGTTTTCACAGGCACAAAATACAAGAATGAAAAATGAAAAATGAAGCAAGAAGAATTGATTTGAAGTTCGCAATTCTGGTACAGGCTTATTGAGATTCCATTTTTTTAAAAAAGGTACATTCATAACTTGTCAGTTATTTTGCCAGGGGTTAAAAATTTTTCTTATCAAACCAAACCAAAGATTCATCTCCTGCTTCACCATTGTAATTCACAGTGATTTCATCTCCTGCTTCAATGGTTTTTAGGCAATAAAAATCTATTGAACGATTGGTCATATCCAGCTCATAGCGGGCATTGGGATGGTAATCGTGATTGTAAAGTGAACCATAACCCAATGCTATTGCACACTTTTTTTGTTGGATGCCCCAAAGGAAATAATAATTGTACAATTGAGTTTGGTCGATATGTAATAATTCAGTTTCAGGCAGCACGATCACAGGGCAAATTTCAATTAAATCGCCTTTGTGTATTTCGCTTGAAGAAAATACCCCCCTTCCTTTTTTATCAGTTTCGGCTATGTACAAAAATGGAAGTCGTTGCATGTCAAAGTGTTTTTGAGGGTTGTGCTATAGATAAGACGACAATCCCTTAATTTGTGTTGACTGCTTGGGTTTTGTTTAACACTTAAACGTCGCTCGCAAACAAATATACTGAATATCAGCCATGTGTGTTTTGATTGATTCATTTGGAAGGGACAAAATCTTATAACAGTAGATGGAAATGGAACCCGGGGTTTTCAAGATTTTCTATTTTTATGCCCACAAACAAAAAACCTTCTTTGAAGTTGGGAGGTCAATTACAAATGGAAATCAAAAGGGAGCAAAACATGTATTGATTTTTATTTTTGATTGACTCAAATGACCCAAATTCAAAGAATCATAAAGAATTATGTTAGCGACTTTGCGAGGATTGATGCGGGCAGCCTTTGCCTTGATTTCAGTTTCTATTTATGTTTCCTTTATTGCTTTGCGTAGCCTGATTTTGGGTTACGATCTTTCCTATTCTCTTCGTTCCAGAAGAAGGTTTGTTCGTTTTTTGACCTGGATATTTGGGATTAAAATTGAAAAATTTGGACCATCTACCAAGGGTAATTATATCTATATAGGAAATCACAGGAGTTATATGGATCCCATTATTTCCTTATGCCATGTAGAGGCTTTACCTGTAGCAAAAGCTGAATTAGCTGGTTGGCCTTTGATTGGATATGGCGCAAAAATTACCGGAATTTTATTTGTGAAAAGGGAAAGTAAGACAAGTCGTGGTGCGACTATGGAAGCAATGAGAAGTTATTTGAGAAAAGGTTTTTCTGTTATGATTTACCCGGAAGGAACTACCCACGATGAGCCCAAAACGATTGCATTTCAAAGAGGTGCATTTAATCTTGCTGTGAAAGAAAACATTCCAATCATTCCAATGGCACTGATTTACAAAGACATCAATGATGCCTGGATTGGAACGGAGACTTTTGTCCCTCACTTTTTCCGAACCTATAGCAAACCCAGGCGAGAGGTAGTTATTCATTATGGCGAACCTATTTATGCCGATGACTCAAAAGTGCTTTTAGAAAAAACCAAAACATGGATTGACCATAAGCTTTTTGAAGGGAAGTGATGTTCTCGGGTTGCGAGTTGCGGGGTGTCGAGGTCGAGTGTATCTATCTCCCCACACCCCTTATACCCACCTTCCCGGAAAAAAAATAAAAAAAAATCTTTCCTGAATAGGGGATGTCATTTTCCAACTTGTCTAGTGACCATATTTAGAATAACAAACCAACTAAAAACAGCTTCAGGGTTATTATTTTCTAAAGCCCATCAGCTGCATTAAAACTTTCAAACTCCCTGTTCTAAATGATTCGAAAGTAGCTCTGCCGGAATGGTGGAGAAAGGATTGGACTGTCTTCGCCAGCGGAGCTACTGCATTTGATTTCTTAATCCTTAAAAATTTGGAATTGAGGAACAAGTGAGTGCAAAGTGGAATGGTACCACGGTATCGTTTACCCTTGTTCCTCATTCCAAAAGTTCAAAAACATAAAAATTAACATGAAAAAATCATTCAATTTATGGAGCTTCAGCATGGTTGCCTTGATGGTTCTCACTCTATTTGCTGCCTGTAAAAAAGAAAATGTCACCAATCCAAGCACTTCTGGTCTTTTCACCCAGGAAGCCAGAAATATCAATAACAGTGGTCATGCGGACTCGCGTGGTGGAGAAAATGAAGACGATTGTGGTTGTTATGATGCCTTTGACGGAGTTGATTGGGAAGCCTCTGAGGAGGAAGTGATTGCACAAATTGAGGCGATCCTGGAACAAATGTCTGATGCTGAAGTGGAAGCATTGCTGACCCCTGTTTGTACGGAAGATGAAATATATGACAATGCCTGTATCGCAGAATGCGAAGAAGCCACTGGCTTTGCACCTTGTACTGATGAAGACTTTAATGACATTTTTGGAGATGATGACGGCTTTGATGGAGAGTGCGATGGTTACGATGATTGTTTTGAAATCAACTATCCTGTAGATGTTCAATTGCCAGATGGAACGACTCAAACTGCCAATGATGATGAAGAATTAGAAACTATTTTTGAAGATTGGTATGAACAAAATCCGAATGATACACTAGAGCCAACCTTGGTTTATCCCATTGAGGTTACTTTGGAAGATGGAACGGTTGCTACAATCAATAATGATGACGAACTCGATGCATTGCTGGAAGAGTGTTTTGGTGGATGGGATGATGATTGTGACGAACCACCATGCAATGATGACTTTGATTTGTGCTTCGATTTTGTGTACCCAATTGAGGTCATCCTTCCAGATGGAACCAGTCAAACTGCTAATGACGGACTAGAACTTGAAGAAATCATTTTCACCTACTACGAACAAAATCCGAACGACAGCCTGCTGCCTACCTTAAATTACCCTGTTGATGTAGAACTGGAAGACGGTACCATCCAAACGGTGAATAGCGACGAAGAACTGGAAGCATTATTGGAAAGTTGTGACGAAGGAGAACCACTGGATGATTGCTTTACGGTCAATTATCCCGTAACTGTTGTCCTGCCGGATGGTACCACTTCTGATGCCAACAGCGATGAGGAATTAGAAACCATCATTGAAGACTGGTTTACCCAGAATCCACAGAGCAATGACTTCCCAACTTTTGAATACCCAATTTCAGTAACCCTTGATGATGGAACTGTGCAGGATGTCAATACCGATGATGAATTGGATGTGTTATTTGAAGATTGCTTTGGATTTGCTGGAGAAGTGACGGATAAGCTGATTATGGGAGGCGGAAAAACAGGGACGATTAGAGTAGGAGTGAAAGCTAAAAACTGATGATAACCACTCAGTAAATGTTCTGATTGTCATTTGGTTTATTCAAATATGGTAATCAGAACTCTCAAATATCTTCTCATACAATTTGGGTGGTCAGGCAAAAAGGATAAACAAAAGTGCCCGAAGGAAACGTTGGTTGTTCTTTTTGTCTGACTCTGTACACCCAAATTGTAAGAGAATCAAAAAATAATATATAAGTCCAGCAAAAGTTACAAAAGGATTTCATAGTGATTGTTTTCAATGGCATTGCTGAAAGGGTTCAGCAATGCTTTTTTGATATCAGGGGTTACAAATGGTACTAATATGTAATCTTCATTATGCCAAACAAAAAACGGTTCTTCAGAATAATTTCAAAAAAACCGTTTTAATATGATTGGAATGTATTTTTTACAATGCCAACTTCTGCTTAATCTCCACAATCTCAAATCCTTCCACTACATCACCGACCTTAATATCATTAAAGTTTTTGATGGTCAAACCGCATTCCATACCGTTTTTGACTTCTTTGACGTCGTCTTTAAATCGTTTCAAAGAGCCTAACTCTGCAACTGCACCTTCTTTGGTAGGATAAATCACAATACCATTTCTAATTAGGCGGACATTTGTATTTCGATGGATTTTTCCGTCGGTGACATAACAACCTGCAATGGTACCCACTTTACTGATTTTATATACTTCCCGAACTTCCACATTGCAGACAATTTTTTCTTCCTTGGTAGGCTCAAGCATCCCTTCGATGGCAGCTTTGATTTCATCAATCGCTTCGTAAATGATAGAATAGGTTTTTACTTGAACGCCCTCTTGTTCTGCCAATCTACGCGCGCCCGCCGAAGGACGAACCTGGAAACCAATAATGATGGCATCAGAAGCAGAGGCTAGCAAAACATCGGATTCGATAATTTGTCCTACTGCTTTGTGAATAACATTTACTTGTACTGTTTCCTGGCTCAATTTTATCAAAGAATCTGAAAGGGCTTCGATGGAGCCATCCACGTCACCTTTAACGATGAGGTTCAATTCTTTAAAGGTACCTAGAGCCAAACGGCGACCGATTTCATCCAGGCTGATACGTTTGGTTGCTCTATTGGATTGTTCCCGACTGATTTGTCCGCGTTTGGCAGCTATTTGACGAGCTTCACTCTCACCATCTGTTTCCTTAAACCGTTCACCGGCTTGTGGAGCGCCATTCAACCCAAGAAGCAGTACTGGCGTAGAAGGACCAGCTGTTTTCACTCGCTTGCCTCTTTCGTTGAACATCGCCTTGATTTTTCCGGAATATTCACCTGCCACAATAGGGTCACCGATATTAAGGGTTCCTGTTTGAACAAGAGCTTTGGTGACATATCCCCGACCTTTATCAAGAGAGGCTTCCAAAATAGCTCCTATTGCTTTTCTATCGGGATTTGCGGTAAGTTCTAATAATTCTGAAACCAACAACAGTTTTTCCAATAGGTCATCAATGCCTTCACCTGTTTTGGCAGAAAGGTCCTGAGATTGGTATTCACCACCCCATTCTTCAATCAGAAGATTCATAGATGCCAATTCCTGTTTGATTTTTTCAGGATTTGCACCTGGTTTATCAATTTTGTTGATGGCAAAAACCATTGGAACTCCAGCAGCCTGAGCGTGGCTGATAGCCTCTCTGGTTTGGGGCATGATACTGTCGTCTGCAGCAATAATAATAATTGCGATATCAGTAACTTTTGCTCCTCTGGCACGCATGGCTGTAAAGGCTTCGTGACCAGGTGTATCGAGGAAAGTAATTCTTTTAGTCGTGTCTTCTGATGGAACTTGTACCTCATATGCACCGATATGCTGGGTAATACCTCCAGCTTCACCAGATACCACATTGGCTTCTCTGATATAATCCAGCAAAGAAGTTTTTCCGTGGTCAACGTGTCCCATTACGGTAACAATAGGAGACCTGGGTTTCAAATCTTCAGGAGCATCTTCAATTTCTACATCGTCATCAGCTTGTTCTTCAGCAGTTATAAATTCCACCTCGTGTTCAAATTCGGTAGCTACCAATTCAATTACTTCGGCATCTAATCTTTGGTTAATAGAAACAATCACACCCAGCCCCATACAAGCCATAATTACCTCAGATGCAGATACATCCATTAAATTTGCCAGTTCCTGAACGGTTACGAATTCTGTTAATTGCAGCTTATCCGTCGTCTTTTCTGCCTCTATTGCTTCTTGTTTTTCGCGAAGCCGCTCTCGTTTATCTCTTTGGAATCTTTGACGTTTTTTCTTGCCACCACCCGAAATTCGAGCCATGGTAGCTTTGATTTTATCATCTATTTCTTTTTGTGAAACCTCTTTGACTTCATCATTTCTTCTTCTGTCACCTGGTCTTCCACGGCCACCTCGATTGGCACCTCCTCTGTTGGAAACAGCAGTAGCTCTAACTCTACGACGGGTACGAGGGCGACGACGTTTTTCTCCACCAGATCCGGATTGAGATTGCTCTCTGGATCTACCATCTTGTTTTTGAGGTTTATCGTCAGTTTTAGCTGCACCCTCTCCTTTTTTACCTCTGGCAGGAGTCTTTTTATCTCTCTCCTTCTCCTTTTCTTTTTTCTTTTTAGGTTTTTCTTTCTCAATGTTGATTTTACCTAAAATTTTAAGACCTCTCAATTCAGGCGTTTCTGCTCGTACCATTTTTTCGGAATCAGGCTTCTCTTCCGAAGATGGCTCTACTTCAGCTTCTTTTGGGGTAGTTTCAGCTGTTTCATCTACAGTCTGCACAATTGGTTCTGGCTTGGATTCTGATGGTGGAGGTACTTCTTCTACTTCCTTGGCAGGTTCTTTTGACTCGGTAGAAGGGGCTTCTTTAGGTTCTTCTTTTACTTCCGGCGCTGGTACCGGCTCTGGCTCTGGTTCAGACTTTGCTTTCGGAGCTACTTCTTTTTGAACCGATTCCTTTTTTGCGGTTTTTTTCTTAGGCTCCAAATCTATCTTGCCTTTTACCTTTAATTGAACTTTTGGTTTTTCTACTTCTACTATTTCTTCCACAGGTTCTTCTTTTACTTCTGGTTCTGGTGCAGGCTCTGGCTCAGGTTCAGGAGTCGGTTCCTCTTTGACTTCTGGTTCAACCTTCACTTCTTCCTGAACAGGTACTGCGGGGGGAGGTGTTGGAGCCGTAGGTGTTGGAGTTTCTTCAGGTAAGATTTCCGATTCTTTTTTAGCAGCCGGGCGGGTACCAATGATTAGCTGATCCGCTTGCTCCTTGATAGCAATGGATTTTTGGAACTCCTTGAGAAGTTCTGCTTCCATCTCATCAGTAATCTTGGCAGTGGGTTTGTTTTCGATTTCATATCCACTGTTGATGAGATGTTCTACGATGGTTTGAGTACCAACGTTTAATTCTTTGGCTACTTTAACTAACCGTTTGGCCATTAAGAGAATTTTGCATTTGGCTACCGTCCTTTGGCGATGCCAAATGCCAGTAGCTCATATCATAAAGGATGGGCAAAAGCTTTCCCAAATTATCTTGCGTTTCACATTTTCATTTTTTTGAGTTACATAATAAAAATATTATCGCAAAGCTTTCGCCAAAAAATGGAAGTTGCTCATTTAAAACATGCTTTATTTAAAGCGATTTTAGCTTAAAAAACATTGCTAACAACCAGCTTCCAAAATTTGCCCTGCAAAGATAGAGGAAAACAATTGTATCAAAGGTTGTTTTTTGGAAAAAACCTTTGAAAAAACTTCATTTTGAAGTGGGTTCCTCAATTTTTTACAGGTATTTCTTTGATATAAGCACCAAGTCATATTTATCTACAACTAATTTTGGTTTCTTTTTTCCTCTCATGAGGCGAAAAAAAGAAACCAAAATTTTACTTATACATAATTAGGACTTGGTGCTTAAAGGCTTTTAAAAGGTATCCAAAGTGGAAAAAGTTCAAGATTTAAACTTTTTGAGAATAATTATTTAAACACAGAACTTTTTCCAACAGAATAACTTTGGAGGAACTTTAAGTTGAAGCCTCTAAGTATTACTAATTTTCACCTTCAAATTCTGCTGCTAGAATGTTCAATACATCCTGCGCAGTTTCTTCTTCCAATTCGGTTCTTCTGACGATTTCTTTTACGCTCAGTGCCAGTACGCTTCGGGCAGTATCACAACCGATTCTCTTGAATTCCTCAATTACCCAGGCATCCAATTCATCAGAGAATTCATCCAATACCACATCATCAATTTCAAGTTCATCAGAAATTCTATAAACATCGATTTCAAATCCGGTCAGCTTACTGGCCAATTTGATATTGGTACCACCTTTCCCAATTGCCAATGAAACCTGATCAGGCTCAAGATAAACGGAAGCACGTTTGCCTTCGCTGTCTAAATCAATGTTACTTACCTTAGCAGGAGTAAGTGCACGCTGTATAAAAAGGGATTCGTTATTGGTGAAATTCACAATATCAATATTCTCATTTCTCAACTCTCTGACGATTCCATGGATCCGAGAACCTTTCATACCTACACAGGCACCTACAGGGTCAATTCTATCGTCGTAAGATTCTACTGCCACTTTTGCTCTTTCACCTGGCAACCTTACAATTCTTCTAACGACAATCAACCCATCTTCGATTTCAGGTACTTCCTGCTCCATAAGTTTCTCAAGGAAGGTGCTATCCGTTCTGGAAAGAACGACTACCGGGTTGTTATTTTTCATTTCTACACGCTTAATAACACCTCTTACCATATCACCTTTTCGGAAAAAATCTCCTTTGATGGTTTCATTTTTTGGTAAAATAAGCTCAGTTCCAGAGACATCATCTACAATCAAAAACTCACGCTTAAGGATTTGGTGCACTTCACCCAGAATTACTTCACCTATTCTTTCCGTGTATTGACGGTAAATTTCATCTTTCTCCAATTCCATAATTCTGGAAATGAGGGTCTGACGTGCCGCCATAATGGCCCGTCTACCAAATTCCAATAAATGCAATTGCTGATAACATTCTTCTCCAATTTCATAATCATCTTCAATACTCAATGCCTCAGAAATAGAGATTTGACTTCGATCATCCATTACCTCGCCGTCTGGTACAATCTCCCTTACACGCCACAATTCAAGGTCTCCCTGTTGAGTATTTACAATTACATTGAAGTTTTCGTCCGACCCGTATTTTTTGCGAATTAATGTTCGGAATACATCTTCCAGAACCCGCACCATTGTAGGTCGATCAATATTTTTGTTGCTTTTAAAGTCATTAAAGACATCAACTAGATTAATGGTCATTACGCTTGCTCTTGAGTTTTCAGTGATTGGTTCCTGGTTAAATAGCACTCAACCAGGAACCAGGCAATGGAAACATAAGACTTTATACCAAGATGGTTTTTATGACAAATTTTAGCCATACAAATTATTTTGGTATAAAGTCTATTAAAAGACTACTTTAACTACGGTTTTCTTTATGTTTTCAAATGGAATGACTTGCTGGGTCATTTCTTTTCGTTTCTTCTTACCTTCTTTTACAATGATTTCATATTCAATCGTTACTGATTCTTCTTTTACTTCTATTAAGTTTCCGGTTTGTGGTTTTCCTTCGTGAAAATTAATTTCAACTCTGCGTCCGATGTTCTTCTTGTATTGCCTTTTTAGTTTCAAGGCTTTGCCGATGCCTGGAGAAGATACTTCCAGGGTGTATTTTTCACCAAGCCATTGTTCTTCATCAATAAAGCTTTCCAGGTAACGACTAATTCGTTGGCATTTTTCATGCGTCAAGCCATTATCACAATCAACGAAGACTTCCAATTTGCGGTTTTGATTTAATTTGATTTCGACGAGAAAGCAGTCTTGAAAAGCTTCTTCTTGGAATTTGGTCGTTAATAAATCTCTGATTTTTGCCTCGATCACATTTTAGCAGTGATTAAAAAATAACTTCATCTCTTTGATTTCGTCAAATAAGCTCAACTTCATTTCTTATCAGGCATTCAGTTTTCGCTCATTTGACGAAATCGAAGATTCATGAAGCCTTATGCCGAACTAAATGATGAAATTATTTTTTAAGGTTTTAAACTATGCTATAATAAAAAAGAGGGAACTTGAAGGTTCCCTCTTTCCGATTTTTTGAAAAAGTGGTGCAAATATACAACTTTTTTTGTTCTCTGGCAATAGAGGTAATGGAGAGCAAACAAAACCTAAAACCCTTGCCTCCTAAAGGCAATTTTGCTTTGGTTTTTATTTGACCTCCTATTGCCTGAGAGCGGATATTTTATTAATCCTCTTTGATGATTCTTTTCACCAAAATCTCCTCATCTACAATTAATTTCAACAAATAAACCCCATCTGCATAGCTGGAAAGGTCAAAAATCATTTGCTGCTCCTGCGTAAGATAAGTTTCACCTTTTAAAATTAATCTACCCAACACATCGTAAAAGTCAATCCTTACATTGCGCTGACCGGGCAACTTTAATTGCACATTTAACTCACCAGATGTAGGGTTAGGAGTAATGGTTATATAATTATCAAGCTCTGGATTAATGGTGTTTTCTATAAAATCAACCACTGCACAGTCCGTTTCTGTACACCCATTCTCATCTGTGACCGTGACACAATATTCTCCATTGTCCAAATTGGTCAAATCTTCTTCAGTTGAAAATGGATTGCCATTATAGGTCCATTCATAGGTATAGGTCGTATTGGTTCCTCCAGAAGGAGTGATAGAAATGGCTCCATCCATATTGTCACCAGTTTCGTCAGTCACATTGTCAATAGTGATGACAACTGCTTCGGGATCTTCAATTTGGACATTGGCAGTCGTCTCACAGCCATTATTATCTGTTACCAATACTTCATAGTCATTAGGTGCCAGATTGGAGGCAGTTTCCGAAGTTTGCATAGCTGGGTCATTCCATTGATAGTTAAATGGACCAGTGCCCCCATTTGGTATCGCAGTGGCTGTTCCATTATCATCACCAGCACAATCTGGATTTGCAAAATCAATAGAAACCGTTAAGGTATCTGGTTCGGTAACTTCTGTGGTTGCTGCAATTTCACAACCAGTAGCATCTGTAATGGTCACAGAGTAGAATCCCGCAGGCAAATCTGTCGCTGTTGGAGTAGCCTGCATGTCTGGATCATTCCACTGATAGTTGTAAGGTGGCGTCCCATTATCTACATCTACTGTTGCAGAACCATTGGTGTCTCCAAAGCAATCCGGTTCAGCAATTTCAGTTTCGGCTACCATATCTGTTAAGACAGTGATATTAAATGTACAATCACTTTGATTTCCAGATGCATCCGTTGCAGAATAGATGACCGCTGTGGTTCCTAATGGGAAAATGGAACCTGGCTCCAAACCCTCAACCAACTCAATGGTCACATCTCCACAGTTGTCTGTAGCAGTTGGAGCCGGATAGTTGACCGGGAATAAGCAGAAGTTGGAGAAAATATCATCCGGACAAGTCATGGTCGGAACGGTCAGGTCAACCACTGTGACGACTGCTGTTTCTGAAGCTGTATTACCACTCACATCACTTGCAGTAAGGGTAACCGTCACATCTCCAATGTCATCGCAAGTGAAGTTTTGAATATCGAGAGATAGTAGGCCCAATTCACAATTGTCTGATGAACCATTGTCAACCATGTCAGGGCTGATGCTAGCCATGCCATTGTTATCCAGCACAACCCAGATGTTTTGAACAAGAACTATTGGGGGTTCTGCATCATTTTCTCCACCAATAATTACTTCAATGATTTCTACACAGTTGTTTTCATCAGTAACGCTGACATCATAAGTTCCTGGAACCACATTTTCAATCATCATTTCCATACTGCCATTTGACCATTCATAAGCAAGATTTCCGGTACCACCCATGGCATCCACACTGGCAGAACCACTAGCGCTTCCCTCACAAGCTGCATCTGTAATATTTAAGATAGATATCTGAATTGCCGCAGGCTCAGGGATGCTGATGGATTCCACAATTACGCAACCATTGACATCTGTAGCTGTGACCTCATAGGTGCTGGCTACCAATCCTGTAGCCGTTTCACCTGTATTTCCATTTGACCATTCATAGCTGAAGGGAGCAGTACCACCAGTAATGTTGACGGTAGCTTCTCCATCATCTCCATTATTGCAATTGACTTCAACGACATCAAATTCAGGAGTGATAATGCCGCATTCAAACTCATTGACGGTGAAACAATCTTCTGTTGTACATCCATTGGCATCTGTAATGGTGACACAATATTCTCCAGGAGCTAAGTCTGAAATAGTCGCATCCACTTCATCATTGCTCCACAAATAAGTGTAATCTGATGTACCACCTGATGGAGTCGCAGTAGCGGTTCCATCATTTTTATCCACTCCGGTTTCACCAGTTCCATCAACGTCAAGTACTAAAACTGGTGGTTCTGTGATGGTCACCTGGAGGGTGGTTTCACAGTCATTGGCATCTGTGATGGTGACTGTATGCATTCCTGCTGGCAAACCAGTTTCGTCTGCTATGGTTCCTCCACTGGACCATTCATAAGCATAATCAGGTGTGCCACCCGAAACTTCTACAGAAGCACTGCCAGTGGCATTTCCATTACAATCTACATTTTCAAATCCCAAAATATTACCTTTCAAAGCTGTTGGTTCTGTTATGGTGACTTCATCAATAAGGGCACAGCCATTATCGTCTGTTATGGTGACTGTGTAGTTACCAGCACTCAAATCATTGATGGTTTCCGTATCACCACCATTTGACCAGGCATAGGTAACTGGATTGGCTCCATTTGTTACCACAGCAGTTGCTGCTCCATTCTCCTCTCCATTACAATCAACATTAGCCGCATCGAAATTCAAGCTTACCGGACTACAATCGAAATCCTGAATGGTAACACTTTGAACAGACGTACAACCATTTTCGTCAGTTACGGTTACGGAATACGCTCCAGGCGCCAGGTTGTCGACGCTTTGGGTTGTTGCTCCATTTTCCCAATTATAAGCATAAGGCGAAGTACCACCATTTGGATTGGCGGTAGCTGTTCCATCATTGGCACCTACTTTTGTCAAATCTGTTGAAGCAATTGAGATATCCAAAACAGGTGGTTCATTGATGGAGACAGAAAGGGTAGCGGTACAGCCCTGGTCATCTGTCACCGTTACTGAAAAATCACCGCTTGTCAAGTCTGTTTCAGTAGCATCTGTTCCACCACTTGACCAGTCATAGGTATAAGGCGATTGTCCATCAGTGACTTCCACTGTTGCAGAGCCAGTTGCATTTCCATTACAATCTACATTTTCTTGAGACAGCAGGGATAATACCGGAGGTGGGGTTTCTGTAATTTCAATACTTGCAGATTCGGTACAACCATTGTCTGTATTGGTAATGAGCAATTCATATTCCCCTAAGGCATTAATGGTAGGAGTGAGGGAATTTCCGCCACTTACAATTCCAGGGCCCGTCCATGCATAAATGAAATTGGAGCCCTGGGAAGAATTGGAGCCATCCAGAATCAAATCATCAGCATTACAATTTAAGTTCATTGCTGGTCCAGGATCTACCACTGGCGGTGTCAGGTCCTGCTCCACAGATACGACAGCAGAGGCGGAACATCCTCCTGCTGTAGCTACTGTTAAAGTGTAAATACCGGGAGCCCCTACCTCAGGCGTCAAGGTATTTACTCCGTTTAGAATCAGCGGACCAGACCATGAATAGGTAGAACCAGCCACAGTACTTCCTTCCAACATCACAGATTCTGTGTCACAATCCAATTGCTGACCCGGACCGGCATTTACATCAGGAGGGGTGTCATCCAATCCAACGAATACCGAAGCTTCAGCAGTACAACCATTGTCTTCATTGGTAACAACGATGGTGTAAAAACCACTTTGTACCACAACAGGATTGAGGGTATTGAATCCCGATTGTATACCCGGACCTGTCCAGGCATAGGTATATTGAAATCCTTGATCAGAGGCAGAACCGTCAAGCGTAACAGCAGTGGTCGTACAATCCAAATTACTCTCTGGACCAGCGTCTGCTTCTGGTGGTTCCTTATCATCCAAAACCTCTACATCTGACACTTCTGTGCAGCCACTGAAAATATTAGTGACGGTAAGAAAGTAAATGCCTGATTGATTGACGGTAGGGGTTGTGGTATTTCCTCCAGAAACAATTCCCGGACCAGACCATTCATAAGTTACACTTGGTCCCTGAGTGGAACCATTGCCATCCAATTGAGTCATATCGTCTTTACAGGATAGGGTCGCAAAAGGTCCTGCATCTGCTTGTGGTGTCGTAAAATTCTCAATAACTTCTACCTCCTTTTCACCTGTACAACCATTTGGATCTTCTACTTTCAAAAAATATAGTCCGGATACACTGGTCTCAAAAACAGGAGTAGTATCTACCACTGTCCCAAAAATATCCGTCCACTCGAAAGACGAGTTGTCATCAACCGCCGAATTGCCTGTGTCAAATACAGCAGTGATATCTTTACAACTAATGGTATCTATTTCAGGCTCAACTTCCAGGTCAAAGGGGAATACAAAGAGGAATAGGGTGACGACACTATCACAGCCTGCTTCATTGGTCAATTCCTTCACATAAAAACCGGCTTCGGTATATTCTTCACCACCCACTGTGACACTTTCGCCTTCGCAAATTTCTTCCAATAGTGAAGTGGCGCTTGGTTCTAAAGCATCTAGCTCGAGGAATACCGTGCTATCGCATCCGTTTTCTGTTACAATCGTATAATTGAAAACACCAGGAGCGAAATAAGCTTGCCCATTTCCTGCAATATAGGGCTCCCCAATGCAGACACTGTCTTTGACAAAAGTAGGCGGTATATCTGCGACAACGATGGTTTCGCAGGCTACTTGCGATGTGGGTAAACAACCATCAAATACTTGCACACAAAGTTCATAGGTACCCAAATCATTCCAATTGACTTGTATTTCACTAATACCATTACCAAAAGGAGGGCCTGAAGGAGTCAATGACCAATTAAAAGTTTCATTGCTACCTATGCCTCCTCCAGGGAAAATGGCTTCATAAACTAAGTTTTCACCAAAAGGGCAGGGTGCAAAATTTCCAACAATTGTTGGTGGAGGTTGCAAAACCGGATCATCGTGCAATTGTGAAATGCTTGCTGTTCCGGCAAAGTACAATTCCATGGCACTTGGAAGAAATTCTGATATATTATTAATGTATAGATGGTAATCATTTCCTTCTATTAAAGTTACAGTCGCTTCAAAAGGACCTGGACCAATTGCTGGAGGAACATAAGTTGTAGGAAGAAAGCCAAAAGAATCATCCACATTGTTGGCAATTCCCGTCCAATTGCCACCAGAGTTTTGAGGACCGTGAGGAGCCAGGTCATTACAGGCGATGAGATTGGTGTTGGGACCACATGGGCAGTCATTCTCAAACAGTGTCCAATTGTAATCTGCAACAAATGGGGGAGGTAAATTTTCTGGGTCGAGTAAAAACTCGAAAGTTCCACTCTGAACACATCTAAAAGAGAACCACCATGAATGGATTTCTGCTTCTGGTTTACATATCGCCTGACAAGGCAAAAAACCTTCTTTAGTAATACCAAAGCCACTAAAATTAGGGACAAATACGGCATCGATAGAATTCATGTTGGCGTTGGTTAGAGGTTGAGCGCCACAGCAATCGGATGGCGTAGCGGGCGTTTGTCCATGGGTATCATTCAAAGAAAAGGACAATATCAACCCCAGAATTAGAAAATGGTGTTTAACAGTCTGGAGTGTTTTCATAAAAATGGAGTTTTTGAACGAGGCTCAAACAACGTATCGCTTGAACCTTCGCGAGAAGTTTTAAAGATAATCGAATTTCCAAAACATAGACTGGTAGCAAGAAGGGTATAATTAACCTGGATGTTTTCCCTGGAATTAATTAGGAAAATCTTTGTCGAATTGTGTTTAAGTGCATTAGGCGAAACAAGAAGTTTCGGAAAAGGTTTAATTTACAAAACATAGAGAAGCAGTGTTTAGAGAATGTATTTACTTAGATTTAGCTATTTGAAATTGGATATTAGTCCAATTATAATTGAGATAGCTAACAACTAAATGTACCTTTCAGTACGATAGATTCAACCTTTTTAAAAAAGGTGTTCAAAAAACCGGGATTATTTCAGGTTTTCAAAGTTTGTATTTTGTTATAATTTTTTTTGTCGGAAAATAAGCAATTAGGCATTGAGCGTCCCAGCGTGTATTGGAAATGAAGAAAAGGAGATGAGAACTGGAGCGATTCAAAAAACAAAGCCTCGACTGAGGGTAGTCGAGGCTTGCGAGCTAGACAAAATTAACCTCATCTAATCTCATTTTTTTCGATTGGTTCTTCACCTTTAGGATTCTCTTGTTGTTTGTTGTATCGTCCTGCTTCTTTGAGCACTTTCGTGATGATCCATTCAAGTTGACCATTCACACTACGAAACTCTTCTGCTGCCCACCTTTCGACGGACGCAAGGGTCTGCTCATCTATTCGCAGCACGAATTTCTTTTTGGTTGCCATGAGTTTAATCGAATTTTCGCACGCCGATGAATTTCATGGTACCGATACGAGATGGTCAACTTTTAGGATGTCGTGTTTATGAGATTATATATGTTCCTAAATTTTAGGCATCCTCAAGAAGCAAAAATGGATGAGTGTATTAGTTTTTGCTTTTATAAATCAAACTTGCAGTTATTTTTTCAAAAATCAATTCACTCCTTGATGCTTGCCTGTTTTACAAATATGAGTATCAGTAAGTTATTGTAAAACTGTTTTCATTTGGTTTTAAATCAGGTCTATGAAACTGTTTTGAAAAAAAGGACCAGGCGGCGTCACACGCATGCCGCCTAAATCCCTTTAAACTTTCTGAAGAAAACGATGGGGATAATGATTCCAAATTTTGCCTTAAATCCCTCCGAAAGGCATTTTTGACAGGCGATTGGAATCCCCATGCAACAGCGAAAAAAAAATGAACTTTTTATGTGATGATCTTTTTGACATCAAAATAATGGCATAAAGGTATGAAAAAAAATATTTTAATTCCAAATTAATGCTATTTGAATTAATATTATTTCTTTTTGCAATTTATATGCCATTTTATAAATAGTTAAATAGTATTAAAGTAATATCATTATAGATCTGTATTTCTGATGAAATCACAGATCACCAACATTGGAATTTAGAAGCCTTACCAAGGTCGCGATGACTTTAACTGTCCTTATATCTATTGTGATTCCATAAATTTTGGGCGTATTCGCATTTCAACTTTTATAATTTTCTGTTAAAAGGTTGTGGCTTTCACAAGGCAAATCAATCCCTTATCCTATTTTCGCCACAAAATCATTGGCCATGACCACAAACGAAAAACATCCTTCTGATGATTCACCACCTATCCTGCAATCCTGGAATCGACTTTACCTTTTGGTTTTAGTACTTCATGCTATTATCATCGCACTATTCTATTTATTCACAAAAACCCATTCTTAAACAGTTTCCGGTTCCCAATTCTGAGTTGCTTGTCGATTTAACTCAGAACTGTGGACTCAGAACCCTGAACTCATAATTATGCATTGGATTGACTGGCTAGTAATGCTTTCAGTTTTGTTGGGAATCGTTGCTTATGGTGTGTGGAAGACGCGAAGTGTGGCTAACGTAAAAAGCTATTTGCTTGGGGATAAGGATTTGAAATGGTGGACTATAGGATTGTCTGTCATGGCAACCCAGGCAAGTGCCATCACTTTTTTATCTACACCAGGGCAGGCTTTTGATGATGGGATGCGTTTTGCACAGTTCTACTTTGGATTACCCGTAGCAATGGTGATTTTATGTGTGTTTGTGCTTCCTCTTTATTACCGCCTTAACGTTTATACAGCCTATGAATATCTGGAAGGGCGATTTGGGATTAAGACCAGAACTTTGACGGCTATTCTGTTTTTGATTTCCCGAGGGCTTGCGGCAGGAATAACCATTTATGCTCCTGCAATCATATTATCCAATATTATGGGCTGGGATTTGAATATTACGATACTACTGATGGGAGTATTGGTCATATTCTATACGGTTGCGGGAGGCACAAAGGCAGTCAGTGTGACCCAAAAGCAACAAATGATTGTCATCCTGGGCGGAATGTTTATAGCCGCAGTGATACTGGTTTTAAAATTACCCGCTGACGTATCTTTTGATGAGGCAGTAGGTGTGGCTGGAAAAATGGGGAAGTTGAATGTCGTCGATTTTGAATTTGACCTCTCCAATCGCTATAATTTTTGGTCAGGAATGCTAGGTGGGGTCTTTTTATTCCTTTCCTATTTTGGGACCGACCAATCACAAGTTCAGCGTTATCTTTCGGGAAAGTCATTGGCAGAAAGCCGTTTAGGCTTGTTGTTTAATGGAATTGTCAAAGTGCCGATGCAGTTTTTGGTTTTGTTTGTGGGTATTTTGGTATTTGTGTTTTATCAATTTACCCATCATCCTGTTCATTTTAATAAAGCTAATGTTGAGATAGTCCAAAGTTCTGAATATGCGGAGAAGTACGATCAAATTGAAGAAGTTCACACTTTATTTTTTGATAGAAAAGAGGAAGCCATACAGCAATTGATAATAGCCCAAAGAAATGAAGATGAGACTGCTATAGATGAATCAAAAACCAGGATACAAAAGTTATTGGCAGCAGATAAATTTCTGAAGTCAAGGGCAGAGAGTTACATAAAAAAAGCAAAGGGTGACTCAGACAAAAAGGAGGACGATACAGATTATGTTTTTATTAGTTTTGTTACCAATCATCTACCAGTGGGATTGATCGGAATTTTGCTGGCAGTAATTTTTTCTGCTGCCATGTCTTCCACTGCCTCAGAGCTCAATGCACTTGCTACGACTTCTGTTATCGATATTTACAAACGGTCCATCAAAAAACACGAATCTGACAAACACTACTTCACCACTTCCAAGTGGATGACCATATTGTGGGGAGGAATCGCCTTGCTCTTTGCCTCTTTTGCCGGACAATTTGACAATTTGATTGAAGCAGTCAATATCGTGGGATCTCTATTTTATGGGACTATCCTTGGTATCTTTCTCGTCGCTTTCTTTTTTGACAAATTAGGTCAAAAATCATTGGTTGTAGGAACCATCTTTGGAGCTATACTTGGTGCAGTGGTGGTCGGCTTGTTTAAAGGACAATTGGGTTTGCAAGAGGCAATAATTGGTGGATTGATTGGGGCAGCTCTAAGTTATCTTATTGTATCCAAAACATTTATCAGTATTGGAGGAAGAGCCGTTTTTATTGGAGCCTTGATAGCGGAGATTTTTGTAGTTAGTATTTATATTTTGAATGAGTATGGCTATATCGAGATTGCCTATCTCTGGCTAAACCTGATAGGTTGCGTATTGGTATTTTTGTTTAGTTGGGTAATTCAGCAGATGATAGGTAAACCAAAAGAGGCTTGAGAAAAGTAATTTTTGCATGAACAGAAAATAGCGTAGCCCTTTCAGAAAGGCTTATATGGGATTGTCCAAATTATTCAAAAATCGCTTATGTATTTTTAGGTTGTGATCAATGGCAATGAAATCAGGGGTAATGGTTTTGCCAAATTTTTGAGGCAGATGATGGATGGTAAAAATGTGGGTTATGAGCCATTCCATTTTCGCAAAAACCACAATTTAGAATGGCTCATATATCCTGAAGTGCAAGATTATTTATTCGCCAATGCCGCAATCTTGTCCTCTAACTCGTCTTCATCTCCAGGGACATAGCCATTGTGGGTATAAACGATGTTGCCGCTTTTATCAACCAGGTAAGTTTGTGGAATGGTCTGGAAATTGAAGGCAGTCCGCATGGATTCTTCAGTCCCGTGGAGAATGGTGTATTCCCAGCCTTTTGTTTCTACCAATGCAGGCACTTTGGAAATGGCTCTTCGAGTATCAATGGTAATTGCGATCAATTCCATATCGTATTCTTCCTGCCAGTCTGGATATAAATCTGCAATCGCATCCAATTCTTTTTTGCAAGGAGAACACCAGGTGGCCCAAAAGCTGATGACTTTGATTTTGCCATCTTTCCCGAGATCCTGAATGTTTACGCTTTCACCGCTCAATGTTTTAGCAGTGACATTTGGAAGACTTTTTTGAGCGACCAAAATAGTTGTGGAACCTATAAAAGCTAATAGTAAAAGTGATTTGAGAAAATTCATGATTTAGTTATTGAAGAGTATATTTAATTTTTTTGAAAACCAAATCCTTATGAAACTGTCTGCTCCAATCCGAAAGATTCCTTTGGAAAGGAGTCCTTCGGACAAATTAAATGAAGCGTCCATTGAGATAAACAACTTCACTAATTTTGTCAGAACCATAAGTTATTCAATTTCAATTTTTAAAAATTTCAACCTACTCAAAAATTGAATTTTTAGATATGTTTATTTAATGACTAATTTTACACGAATTATCCCTAAAAACAGGGATGTTTTTTTTGAAATTCGCAATCCTGCTTTCTGAAACTGTTTTGAAACACCAAAACTATTCATAAAAGTATGGTAGAAAAGCAAATGGTTGATTTTTTAACCTTGAATTAACGAAATTAACAGATTGCTTAAACGACAACCAACAATGAACTTCAAACATCTTATTACCTTATTAATTATGACGTTGACAGCCGGAATGGTCACAGCCCAGGAAGGTGCCAGATTTTCTGGTGACCTTGAAATGGGTGGAAATTTCTTTTTCCGGGATTCCGCCATTGGGGCTGCCAACACGCCACAATATGATCGCCAACTTTATGGCGCTGATGCCTGGTTGAATTTAAATTACAGCTACCAGGGGTTTGATGTAGGACTTCGATTTGATTTATTCAACAACTCTAATTTGCTTGACCCGAATGGTTCTTATACTGCTCAGGGAATCGGAAGATGGTTTGTCAAAAAGAAAATTGACAAATTTGGAATTTATGGAGGCTATATCTATGATCAAATAGGCAGTGGTATCATTTTCCGTGCTTATGAATCCCGTCCACTTGGTATTGATCAAGCATTGTTTGGTGTCCAACTATCCTACGATTTTTCTCCCGACTGGCAAGTGAAAGCCTTCACTGGTCGTCAGAAACAGCAATTTGATTCTTACCAATCTATTATTAGAGGTGCCAATATTGAAGGATTCATTGCAAATGACTCTTCAACTGTTACCTTATCGCCTGGATTTGGAGTAACCGCAAGAACCCTGGATGATAATTCGATGAACTCTTTGGTAGCTACTTTGAATCTCTACGCCAAATCAGATATTTTTACGCCAAATTACAATAGCTACGCGTTCACTTTCTACAATACCCTTTCTGCTGGTGCATTTAACTGGTATGTTGAGGGAGCCTACAAAACGGAGGACAACATGAATGATCCCTGGAAGGAAAGAGTTACAGTTTCAGGGGATACAGTGACTGGAAGGTTTATTAATGGTTCAGGATCAATTGTATACACGAGTATGAGTTTTGCGAAAAAGGGCTGGGGAGTTACGCTGGAGGGAAAGCGTACAGAGAACTTTACCTTTAGAACTCGCCCGCAAGAGGTTGGAAATCGTGGTTTGATCAACTTCCTACCGCCTATGACCCGGCTGAATACCTATAGACTCACAGCCCGCTATAATGCCGCAACTCAGGATTTGGGTGAATTGGCATTCCAGGCCGATATACGTTATGCACCTAGTCGAAAATTGAGTTTTAATGTCAATGCCTCCAATATCACCGACCTGGACAACAATTTGCTTTATCGGGAACTCTTCACGGAGATCTATTATAAATACAAACGAAAATGGCAACTCACTCTTGGTGTTCAACGCCAGGAGTACAATCAGGAAATTTACGAAGTAAAACCAGGTGTTCCAATTGTTGAAACCATCACGCCTTATTTTGATTATTTATACCGTATCGATCGCAAAAAATCCATTCGATTTGAAGGACAATATATGATAGTGGGGGAAGAAAAAGGCGAGAAACACGATTATGGTGATTGGTTATTCGGCTTGGTGGAGTTGGGCATTGCTCCTCATTGGACATTCACCTTATCAAATATGTACAATATTGCTCCTGGTAAAAATTCTCCAGATGAGGATGGAGATGGAGAAAAGGAAAAAATACATTATCCAAGATTTGATATTTATTATACGCATAAAGCCAATCGCTTTTCCATTAGCTATGTCAAGCAAGTGGAAGGGGTGGTTTGTTCAGGCGGTATCTGCCGTCTTGAGCCCGCATTTAACGGTGTCAAAATCTCAATTAATTCTACGTTTTAATTGTGTTCATGTATTTATGTGTTCAAGTGTTCATGCTCAAAACACTTGAACACACGAACACACGAACACATAAACACAACCAAAAATGAAACATCTTTTTCTACTCGCAATATCCGCTTTGTTCTTTTTTTCTTGCGAAGAAATCGCTCCAACGGTAACTGGTTCCATGGGAGATACGGGTGGGCCAGATCCAACTGAAGAACAAAAAAGGCAAGTTTTAATTGAAGAATTCACCGGTGTTCGCTGTGTCAACTGCCCCGCAGGGAGTGCCTTGATTCAGGATTTACTTGGACAACATGGGCACAGATTGATTGCTGTTTCCATTCATTCTGGAGGAGATTGGGAAATCCCACTTCCCGAAAGTAATTATGATTTTAGCTCGCCTGAAGCCGATGAAATTCAAAATTTATTGGGTCCTGCATTGTTCTGGCCAACTGCTACTGTCAATCGCACAAAGTTTGAAGGACAATTTGGTAGATTGATTGTAAAAGAAGACTGGCCAGGATTTATCACTCAGGAATTGGCAATCGATCCAAAAGTGAAAATTGCAATTACTCCTTCATTTAATAGCGGCAACCGAAACCTCGATTTAGAAGTCAAATTGTTCGTCCAGGAAAACATTTTGGAAGATGATGTTCGTTTAAGTGTTTACATCACCGAAAACGACATCGAGGATGCTCAAAAAGACAATAGTGGAATTGTGCTCGATTATGTTCATAAACATGTTTTCCGTGATGCGATTACAAATCCATCGGGAGATTTGATAACCGAATCATTGGCTGCAAATGCAGAAATTACCAAAAACTTTAGTATGACGGTGCCTGCTGATTGGGTAGCAGATAATTGTGAAGTTGTAGCCTTTGTGAGCTTGGGAGGAGCAGATAAAAATGTATTGCAGGCACACCAGGTGCATCTGGTTAAATAACCTGATTCAACCAGATGCCTATGCTTCCAAATGTCCCCAAAAATATAGCTTGTATCTTTCAGTTATATTTTTGGGGTTTACTTTTCTTTACAGCCTTTCGGATAATTCTTCTCATTCAGGAGTTTCAGTATATTCAACAATTACCGTCTGGGAAAAAAATGACCCTGGTAGCTCAGGCATTTTTTATGGGGTTTCGGTTCGACACGGTCATATCCGGTTATTTACTTGCCTTCCCCTTTTTAATTCTTTCCATCTGTTGGATTTTTCATCTAAATAAAAAACGAATTTATCAACTTGTTTTTCTAATCACCAGTGTCCTTTATTTCCTGGCTTTTCTGGTTTGTGCGATTGATATTCCTTATTTCCATCATTTTTTTTCGAGATTGACAATTTCTGCTTTTACATGGATGGATACACCTGATTTTGTGGGTAAAATGATAATTCAGGATATTGCATCCTGGTGGACAGTGATTCCATTTTTGGTCTTCTCTATTTTTTTTATTCTGAAGAATCGAAAGTTGACTTGCGAGATTATTAAGGCTCCCAAAAAAACTTTACCCAATCATTACTTTAGCTCTATCTCCAGTTTTTTAATTTTTGGAGGATTGATTTTTTTAGCTATTCGAGGGCGTACGACTATCAAATCACCTATTCGAGTAGGAACTGCCTATTTCTCTAATTATCCATTTATCAATCAGTTGGGTTTGAATCCAAATTTCACCCTGATAAGAAGTTTGCTCGATGCACAGGACGAAGCGCAACAAGCCGTGGTATTGATGAATAGTGAAGAAGCCGTGAAAAATGTAAGAGGCTATTTCAGTATTGACAGTGAAGAAAATTTTAATTCCCCCATTGCCCGGAAAGTTGCTGCTCCGGTTCGAACAACCAAAAGGAAAAATGTGATTATCATTTTGATGGAAAGTATGAGTGCTGCAAAAATGGGGCGTTTTGGAAATACAAATGAACTGACTCCATTTTTGGATAACCTCTCCGATAAAAGTTATTTTTTTACAGAATTCTACACTTCTGGACTACATACCTATTCCGGGATATATGCGACTCTAACCTCATTCCCAACGATAAAACGACAACATCCATTGAAGGAGAGCAATATGCGGAAATATATGGGTATTGCAAGTACTTTGAAAAACCATCATTATCAAACCATTTATTTTACGACCCATGACGAGCAATTTGATAATGTAGGTGGGTTTTTGAAGCAAAATGATTTTGACAGAATTGTTGCTCAAAAAGATTATCCAAAAAACAAAATTGAAAGTACCCTTGGAGTCCCTGATGATTTTATGTTTGAATTTTCCATTCCATATTTAAATGAAATGACCAATACGGGAAGTCCTTTTATGGCAGTTTATTTGACAGCAAGCGACCATACGCCCTATATGATTCCTGATTATTTTCGCCCCAAAAGCCCGAATAAAAAGGATAAAATTGTAGAATACGCAGATTGGGCTTTGGAAAAGTTTATTAACCTTGCTTCCAGAGAAAAATGGTATGAGCATACCCTATTTGTTTTTCTGGCAGATCATGGCGTGCCAATGAATGTCCGGTATGAATTGCCTTTGAATTATCATCATTCTCCTCTAATCTTCTACAACCCATACTTATTGTCACCAAAAGCGTTTTCATCTATGGCAAGTCAGGTAGACGTATTTCCTACCATTATGGGAATGCTCAAATTGCCTTACATAAACAATACACTTGGGATAAATTTGTTGGAAAAGGAGCGGCTTTACACCTATTTTAATGCCAATGATAAGTTTGGCGTATTGAGCAAAAGCCATTTCTTCATCTGTAATGATTCAGGAGAAAAATTGCTTTATAAAAGAAATGAAAAAAATAACATTTATAAAGAAGAAAAGATCAGGGCAGATAGTATGGAAAGGTATGCCAAGAGTATGTTTCAGGTTGCCCAATGGATGAGGGAACGAGGGCTTACATCAAACTAGTGCATAAGGAACTAAGTTATGGTTTGGTGCTTACCCTTCGTTACTCGTCGTTCAGGTAGCTATCCCGATAGCTATCGGGATCTTTACTGCTCGTGCCTCGGTTAGGCACAAAATACGCTATCCATAACTTAATTCCTCATGCACTAGACGTATAAAGTTGAAAAAACCTTATTACTGGCAATTCAGTTTTCCCTGCAAAACAGAATCGATTTCCATATGATAGTCGAGAATCACTTTCCTGACGCCAAAAGAACATATCGTTTCTTTCAGATTGTTATGGCTAACTCCATAGGCTATTTTTCGATCTAGTAAACCTTTTTTCTTTAACCAATCGACATGCTTGCGGTTAATCTGGTTTTGAAAACTTGCCAGAAAATCTGGTCTGTATCGTTTTGGAATCAATGGGTATATCCATTCTTTCCCACTATTAAATCCCTCCAGTGCCGTATTGATTTTTGGAAAATTATATTCAAGGTAACTTATCAGGAAAATATTAGAGTTGGCAACAATGACTTGTTCAGCTAATTCAAATTTTTCTATGATCAAATAGAGGTTATTTGCAAGCTTATAATATTCAAGACCCTCTTCATATTTAACATCGAGATAAAAAATGAATTCAGTTCCAAAAGTCTCAAATACCTCCTCAAGTTTTGGAATGAAATTTTGAGAAGCTGTGTGGCTATGGAATAAAGGATAATTTCTTAATGTTTTATAGGAGCTTTGGTTGATTTTGACAGGATTTTTTAAAAGCCGTTCTCCAGATTTGTCATGAAATACGACCAGGATGTCATCTTCCGTAAGTCGAACATCAATTTCGAGTGCTGTATATCCGGTATTTAAAGCCGCAGTCATTGCCCCAATTGAGTTTTCGGGAAAATCATTTGCATGGCCACGATGCGCAAAAAATAAAGGATTCTCCTCTGAAATAGCCAGGTTGGAAAAGCTTTTTTCTCCAAAACCTCCACCAATAAATATTAAAACGATATAAACAACTAGAATAATCAGCCCTAATGACAACAGGAAATATTTTAGTGCCTTGATTGTATTCTTCATCTTATTGCTTTGCCAAAATCTCAAAATGGAAATGAAAAATAAAAAAAACCATCAAATAATTATACCCTCAAAACAGTTATGTCTTTTTCTTAAATTTGCGCCCTATTAAAAGAGAAGTATATGAAAATTCACAAGGAAGGACATAGGGAATTAATCGTTTTAGCGCTGATTTTAGCGCTTGTTAATTGGGTCATTGCTGCTAATTTTCCTTCAATTCTGGTATTTTCTAGTATTGTATCACTGGTTCTTTTTGGTCTGGTGTTGCAATTTTTCCGCAATCCAAAACGCGAAATTCTCATTCCTGATGACAATTGCATTTATGCTCCGGCAGATGGTAAAATTGTAGTCATTGAAGAAACACAGGAGGACGAATATTTCAATGACAAGCGTTTGCAAGTGTCTATTTTTATGTCACCAACAAATGTTCATGTCAATCGAAACCCAATTGGTGGAACAGTAAATTATTTCAAATACCACCCTGGTAAATATCTCGTCGCCTGGCATCCCAAATCTTCAACTGAAAATGAAAGAACGACCGTTGTGATTGGCAATGGAGAAGAGGAAATCTTGTTGCGACAGATTGCTGGCGCCGTTGCAAAGCGTATTCGCTGGTATATTGAAGAAGGAGATGAGGTAAGTCAGGGCTCAGAGTTTGGTTTTATCAAATTTGGCTCCCGAGTTGATTTGTTTTTGCCTTTGGATGCAGATATTCAAGTAGAGATGGGGCAGAAAGTGAGGGGGAATAAAACGGTAATAGCGAAGCTATAGGCTTTGAAGGGTTATATTAATTTAAACATTCTTCATCCCCCAAAGGCAGGGGTGATTGGTTCTACGAAACGAAGTCAAAATGCCCCGAAGGGATGCCCTTGGCATAAAATGATAAATGTAAAAGTCAAAAGTAAAATATACTTTAAGTGTTTGATTCTTAGGCATTTAGTATAATGACACACTTTTACATTTTAACTTTATCATTTTGACTTTTACATTTAAAACTAGAACCAATCACCCCTGCCCCAAAGGGGCAAGCTGAATTTTCAGATATTATCTT
>JBGTQJ010000015.1:43669-84917 GCA_041941305.1 Saprospiraceae bacterium | reverse complement strand
TTACATTTAAAACTAGAACCAATCACCCCTGCCCCAAAGGGGCAAGCTGAATTTTTCGATCGTATCTTAAACCATTGAATTTCAATTCACAATGTAATGTGTCTTTGTTGCGGGGTACGGGTTGCGAGGTAGTTAAACCCGCAACCCGTACCCCGCAACAAATTGAATATCAATAGATTAAGCAAAGAAGATAACGAAAGGTTTTTTTACAAAAATCCGGAATGATGCATATTATTAAATTCTTCTTTTTGTAAGTGAATGCAGCAGTAATATCAAAAAGAAACCTCCCAGTCCAAATCCAATCTTTGTTTCCAAAGTAGCGCCTTCCTGCCAAAAGAGATAGCCAAAAGCACTTGAAGCAATAATTAGAATGGTCAATATCAGTTGTCTGCCCAACCTATAGAAAAGCAAAGCCCGCTCCTGATTGCCTTCCACCTTGATTTCCAATTCCCCTTTTTGTGCCATGGTAAGTACTTTGTGCATTTCCCCTGGCAATGACAAAACATTGGTGACCATCCCTTGCAACAATTCAGAAAGGTATTTAACCAGATTGCCTTTTTCGCCCAATAAGAACTCCTGGAAATAGGGACGAACAACTTCCAAAGGATTCATTTTAGAATCGAGCGTAGAGCAAATACCCAAAAGCAAGGTGACCATTCGATTGAGCAAGACCCATTCTTTGGGAACTTGTACCGTGTTGGCAATGCCACGAAAACCGATGTCCGTGAATAGGTTAAATATACTACTATCCAAAGGATTGACTTTGAGATCTTTAAAATTCAACCCATCAAACTGCACTTCATTTTGAAGGAAATTCCGGAATGCCCTAATTATTTTCTCCGCAATCTTTTCGGCCTCCTTTCCTTCAGTCAAAAAACCAAGACTTCTTAAAACCAAAATAATTTTCTCTGTATCATTTTTTACAGCTGCATTGATGAGTTCCAAAAAACCTGTACGCATTTCCTGACGTAACTCGGCCACCGCTCCAAAATCGAGCAAAACCAGAGAGCCGTCTTCTTGTACTAAAATATTGCCTGGGTGCGGGTCGGCGTGGTAAAAACCATCTTTAAATACCATTTGACAGTAAGCATGCACCAGGCGATGCGCCAAATCTGTTTTGTCAACTTCCCATTTTGCAATTTGCTCGATGTTGCTAATTTTAATTCCCTTATGAAAGGTGGTTGTCAATACTCTTTTGGTAGAAAATTCAGGGTGTACCTCAGGAATTTTTAAGCCATTTTCCAATTCCAGATTTTCGCGTATGCGATTCATTGACGTCGCTTCCATTTCAAAATCGAGTTCCTCTTCAATCATTTTGCGCACTTGAGAATAAGCGTGTTCCATCCCCTTGATTTTGAAAAACCTGGAAATGAGATTGGTCAATCGTCTAATAATCTCAAGATCAACAGCCGCGACTTTTTCAATATTCGTGTGTTGCACTTTTACGACAACCTCAATTCCATTCTTCAATTTGGCACGATGGGCCTGACCAATAGATGCAGCTGCCAAAGGTTGTTTTTCAAATCGCTCAAAAAGATTTTCAGGTTCATCTCCCAGCTCTTTAAGAATACGGTCTTTGATTTCAGGAAATGGCCTTGCCGGGATTTGATCTTGCAAAGCCCCCAGGGGTTCTTGAAAAGCTTCTGGTAGGAAATTGGTCAATATAGAGAGCATCTGACCAATTTTGATGAAGAGCCCTTCCAATTGAAGTATGGTTTCTTTGACTTTTCTGGCATTTTTAAAATGCAGTTTAACCACCTTTCTTCGATAATAGCCCTTTCCAAAAATTTTAGAAATCAAATGTAGCCAAATGTAGGACCACATCACGACGAATGCCGTCCAATAAGCTTTTCGAACCCGGTAAGATTTGGAATATATTTTTTTTGGAGAAGCCATTGTTAATTCTATAATCCTATTATGCTGCAATCCTGCTATTTTATATCACAGCCTTGCTGCATAATAGGATTATAATATCAAAACATTATTATTTGATGATCAATTTTTTAGACAATTGAAAATCGGCACCATCCAGCTGGATGAAATATTGTCCGGAGCTAATTTCTTTTAGCTCAAATTTTTCACGATGCAAACCAGCAGGTAGGAATGTATTTTCCTTTAATGATTTAACTACCTGCCCTTTTAAATCGTAAATCTGAATAGAAATGTTTTGGCTTTTGGACAAGGCGAATCCCAACATGACTTCATTAGCAGAGGGGTTGGGATAAGGAGGGTATAATTTATTGGCAGTTGTCAGAAAATTCTCCTCAGTTGAAACGATTTGGGTTCCCAACTGAATGTCCTCATCACCAGGTTGATAGTCCACAAATCGATAACCCGCCAGATACATTTCATCCGTCGTTTTTTCGCCCCAGGCAACGTCTATAGGCGGGTTGCTAGGGTTAAAAGGATTGTCAACTGTATTGTCGTAAGTAGCAATGAAATGAATATTGGATCCAGCAGGTATTTTTTTCAATTTGTCAAAGGTATATGCGCCTTGCCAGTTGAAATCCCAATCTTCAATTTTGATAATGTTGACGGTATCTCCTGTTGGTGTTGTTGCATAAATTTCCCAGGATTTGCCCAGCAAATGGCAATGCGGGTAAACGGATACCAAGCTGATGTCATTTTGAATAAACCGAGTACCGTGAAATGTTTTTACTTCATTGGCAGGAATTACAAATGAACCCCAGCCTCCAGGAAGAAACAATGGTAAAATTGCAGATCCTTTTAGTGGACGGGTCAAAGGTTCTTTTTTGTAAAAAATATTTACGGAAGATTGGTCGTATTCATCTGTTGGTAATGGTGCATAATGGACTTGAATCAATAAATCGGAACCAGCAGGAAGCATTTGCCCAATACCATGATCCAGTTTAACCGTTTGAATGCCAGGTGTATAGCCTGTAAACCTGTCTTCGGTGGGAACACCAAAGTCACCAAAACTCTCGTATCCGTATTCAGGTGTTTGGGCATCCAGTGCTGCTGCTGCTCCGGCAGTTTCATATCCCATTAAAGCATGATGAACCGCACGGCGATTGCCAGGTCGAAACTCCACTGCTGCTATTTCTATGTCTTCTGTCAAACCTGTAGGCAATACAAAAACGCGATAGTCATCCTCCAAATCACCTTCGATGAAATGAGATTCCGCCATTTCCAAAACCAAATCAGGAGTACCTAGTTGTGAACCGGTTGGAAAATCAGGTAACTCAGGTTCCAAATTTGGGTCACCCTGTGGGGTACCTGCAGCTACCCAGTCCTTGAGCAATTGAATTTCATCATCTGATAAACCTCGCTCCCCTATAAAAGAACTATATTTTTGATCTGGTGGCCATGGCGGCATGTATTTGATCTCAGTAACATATTGTATCATTCCTGCCCAGGCTGCGACTTCATCATAATTGGTCAAAGACATTGGTCCAATCTCTCCGTCACGATGGCAGGTAGTGCAATTGTCGTATATAATTGGTGCGATATCTTCCGCATAATTGGGTTGAGCGCTGAGGATGAGCGCAAAAAATAAAAAGATAAAGGTGAAAAGTAGGTTTGATTTTTTCATTTGCTTGATTGTTGTGATAGATTAAGGGCGATTTTAAATATAATATTATATGTTTTACGAGATAAAAAAGTGATTATTGAATTAGCCAGAAAACAGACCGCGGTGCTGTCAAACGCCAGACTTCATTTGACGTCTGACAGTAACGCGGTCTGACTTCTCCAACGAAGATTTTCATTTTTTTACCCGGTGCAAAGAATTTTACATCCTAAAATTAATTAAACAGCCCACAGCCTCTGTTTCCTTAACAGTGATTGCTCTATTTTCAGAAATAGCCAATAAAGCATCTGCCAACTCTGAGGTAGTGGTAATGGTTCTTCGTTTCCCAACTCTAAAGTAAGTATTGTCAATCCTTCCACGATAGAGGATTTCATCTTTGGTTTGGTTGTAGACTGCTACTGTAGGGGTCACTTTTGCCCCCATTTTTTTCGTTCTCGTTTTGAAATAATCCATTTTCAGTTCAAATGGGATCTCATATTTTTCTTTGTAGGCAGCGATCTTTTTTCGATTGGAAAATTTGTTTGGAAATAGTCCTGTGAATCTTAGCTTGTCAGAAGCATATGTCTTATGCAGCTCTTTGAGTGCCAGGGTATAGTTTTGGCAAATGACACAATCTTCCAGCATAAGTACATACACAAAAATTGTATCATTTGAATAATCAATCTTCTGTTCCTGGGAGAATGTCCAATTTTGAAAGCTTAAAAAAGCGGCGAAAAGCATTAGATATTTTTGCATAGAAAAGTTTGTGTACCACGCTATAAGACGAAACAAATATCAAGAAGATTAATTGGAAAGCAGAAAGATTTCAACCAAATGGGAAAAAGTTTCAATGGGTGGAAAGATTAATGTTGCCAACGGACTTTGGTACCTCGGCAGTCAAAATGGATCATTTGGCGATTGAAAAAGCCTTTTTGATTTTTGTAAGTTCCGATTCCCCCACGATTGTTCACTATTTTTCTATGAAGGGTTTTATAAACTAAATCGACATCTTTTGCATTTGTTATTCCATCATCGTTGACGTCTAATACTATGATATCAATTGCTTCTCCAACCAGATGCCGACTATTTTTGGCAGCACCACCAAATTGGGAAAGCAACCAATTGTCCCAGGCATAACGCTTTCCGCTAATGACAAAAAAGTGAGGTTTTAGGTTTTGACGACGAAGTTCTGCTTTGAGTTCGTACAACCAGGCTTTTGATTGTGGATGCACAAAAATGAGGGAGTTGGTGTAGAGCCAGGTTAGAAAAAAAAGTAAAATGGAAAAGAAAAGGAGCCGTTTAATCAGTCTGGACATAGAAAGTAAATCGTTTGGAGTTTGGTGCAAGAAGTAATGAATACAAAACTCCAGGCACAAAACTCCAAACTAAAAAAACACTGAATTATTGCTCTTTTTGCACATCTGCACTCAAAGAAATCAGTAAACCAATTTCATCGTGAATGGCTTCATCCGCTAATGCACCAATAGCAGTGGATTTGAAATTAATTCCCCACTGAGTGCGATCAATTGTAAAATCTGGAGTGACTGCAGTGACAAAATTTTGATTGATGATGACATTTGCGGAAAGGGTCACACTTTTTCTGATGTCTTTCAATGTAAGATTACCCATAATAGAGTAATAATTAGCTGCTTTTGCCGTATCAGGTGTTACTTTCAAAATTTGAAAAGTACCAGTTGGGTATTTATCAGTTTCGAAAAAATCGCCTGTTTTCAGGTGACGTTCCAATTTGGCACGACCTTCTTCATCCATATCTAAATTTGTGATAGAATTCATGTCCAATGTAATTTCACCCCCCACAATCTTTCCATCTCTTACAATCAAATTTCCTTCCTTTACCCTCAAGATACCATTGTGTTGACCCGTAGGTTTACTTCCCTTCCATTTTATCACACTTCTGTCGGTATTGACGATGTAAGTAGCTGAACCCTCGTAGCTTGCGTTTGCTGAAGGAGTGCCTGCTTCACCTATTTCTGCCTTTTCTCCTTCTGGTGCATTTGCACAGGAGAAAACGAATGCTGTAATTACAAATAATAGTGAGATATTACTAAAAGCTTTCATTGATTAAACTGTTTTGTCAAATATTATTTAATATTATTTTAATATGATGAATGAAAATAATGTACCAAACTAAGTCTATTGACCAGGTTTAGCCCGCGCAAAGCGGCGACAAAAGAACTGATTTTGCCAGTTTTTACCTAATTTTCAACTAATTTTGAGTCTTTTTTAAAATCCTTTCTTTTTTTGAAAAAAGAACATCTTTCTTAAATACATTATATATGAATTTGAATTTTACGAATGCTTATACTGCTCTTTTTGAATGCTGTAAAAAGCTGCTATTGGTTGCTGTTTTGGCCTTTGCGGGTAGCTCCTTTCTTTTGGGGCAAACCTGTTTCTATTCGGTAGAGTTGGAAGATACTTTTGGTGATGGTTGGAACAACGCTGTATTAACGGTAACCGTTGCGGGTGTTTCTTCCGATTATACCCTTACGAATGGCAACTATGGGTTATTTTCCTTTGCGGTAAATGAAGGAGACAATATCATCCTTACTTATGCCCCAGGTATATATGAGACTGAAGTTTCTTACAACTTGCTAAATGCAGATGGAGTCGTTATCTTTTCTGATGGCAATCCTCCTTCTGTTGGTTTGGTTTATAGCACCTTTGCAACTTGCCCAACCTGTCCCAGACCCACTCCTACCAGCATTGATACCCTTTCTGTATCCGATAATATTGCTTCTATTGATTGGGATGATTCGCCAAGTGCCGTGAGTTATATTGTAGAATATGGACCAGCTGGCTTTCCTTTGGGTTATGGATTGACACAAACTGTGGATGAATCCTTTATCACACTTGACGGACTCAATGAATGTGTCGAATACGATGTGTACATTACTGCCGTATGTGGAATAGATTCTTTGAGTACCCCGTCTGGGCCACTTGCTTTTACGACGACCTATTCTGCAGGTTCACTAGGTGGTCCATGCAGTTACAGCATCGAAATGTTTAGTGAAAGTGGTTTTGGCTGGGAAGGTGCATCTTTGACCGTTTTTGTAGATGGAGTGCCTGCCAATTATGATTTCTTTTTCGGATTTCAGCAAGTTTTGCCATTAAATGTGAGTGCCAATCAAATCGTGACCTTTCAATTCAATCCCGGGTTTAATGATGGAACAGTATCTTACAACATAGTTCAGGGTGGCAACACCGTCTTTTCTGATGGTCCCTTCCCGGAAATTGGACAAGTACTGTCGCTCGCAGCATGTGCTTCCTGTGATGTTCCTTCCAATTTTAAAGCCTTCGATGTAAACGCAGATAACGCAACCCTTGCCTGGGATGGCGGTTTTTCGTCTAATGGTGATTTTGTAGTAGAATATGGGCCACTTGGCTTTACAAAAGGAACGGGAGCTTTGTTCAATCTGGGAGCTGATGAAAGAGAAATCAAGCTCTTCAATTTACAGGAGGACACTTATTACGATGCCTATATCCAATCCATTTGTGATACAGCAGATTTAAGCAAACCTATTGGACCTGTTACATTCAAAACCATATTCTTTAATGATGTTGGCGTCGCCGGTGTTGCTTATCCAACGGGTGAAAATTGCAATTTGACGAGTTCTGAGAATGTGGCCATTCAACTCTTTAACTATGGGCAAAAACCACAATCGCTTTTCAACTATAAATTTGCCGTCAATGGAGTACCAGTAAATATCCCAATTCCTTCTGATGGATTTTTTACCGGTGTTTTGGGCAATGATAGCCTATTGACTATTGAATTTGAAACAACTTATGACTTTTCCAAGCCAGGATATTATTTGATTGAAGCCTGGACTGAATTGGAAACAGATAGTGAATTTTCAAATGATACCTTCAGATATGAATTGATAACAGCTTTGCAAAAGCCCCTGGCTGAAGATTTTGAATCTGCAGTATTTCCTGACAATTGGACAACAGATGCCTTCAACCCAATATTTGGACCCAATAGTCACAACAACGAATCTACCATCATAGCTGCCAATCTTTTTGCTGGAAATGGTGAATGGACAACCACTACGCATCGGGTTGGAACTATTCAGGATGGAGATATGCTTTCTTTTGATTATCGTTATGTCGATTGGTTTGAAGGAACAAATGCAACTTTTTTGGGACCAAACGATAAATTGGAGATCCAGGTTTCCTCAGATTGTGAAGAAACATTTGAAACCATATTTACAGTTGATGGCTCAAACCATGTGCCTTCTGTAGATATGACGACAAGGGAAGTTGATCTTTCTGCTTTTGCAGGCCTTGCGATTAGCATTCGTTTTGTAGCAACATGGGGTTCTGGCGACTACTGGATCGACATAGACAATATCAATATTCCGGGCTGTCCTGATAACTTTGGGTTATTTGCGAATGCTCAGATAACAGAAGCGATAAATGGAGAAGGTGGAGCTATTAGCATCGATCCATTATTTGGAACGGCACCTTTTGGATATATATGGAATACGGGTGATGAAACGAATCTGGTCAGTGATTTGGGACCGGGATTGTATTCAGTCACTGTTTTTGATTCAGAAGGCTGCTCTGATGAGGTGATTTTTGAAATAGGCAATGTTACCGGTACAGAAGAAACCGATTTAGTTGAAAAAATGCTGGTAGCACCTAACCCAACCAATGGCTTGGCTACTCTGGAGATAGTACTTTCAAAGCCTTCTGATTTAATAATTCAAATTTTTAATATGAATGGGCAATTGATTGTTGAAGAGAAAAAGTCAGGCTTTGAAGAAATGAATTACGATATAAATTTGGAAAATTCCTCCAATGGTATTTATATTGCACGTGTCTTGTCAAAGGACAAAGCTTATTATGAAAAACTAATCCTTTCGAGGTAAAGATATATAAGAAACGGTTTTATTTCCTGCTATAACAAGTAGGATAATGTACTCCTGTTTGAAGCCGCTGGGTATCCTGGCGGCTTCTTTTTTTTATGAAGTTTTATTCGAATAACATTTTGTACAATTCCTCCATCTTGCCTACTGTTTTGATTTCAATTTTGAATCTTTTTCTATCCAGGCCTTTCGTATTGTATTTGGAAATATAAATTTGTTTAAACCCCAGTCTGTCAGCTTCCTGAATTCTTTGTTCAACTCTATTAACTGAACGAATTTCTCCAGAAAGCCCAACCTCACCAGCAAAGCAAATGTCGTGAGGTATGGAAACGTCTAGAAGCGAAGAAATCAAAGCGCTGACTATAGCCAAATCAATTGCAGGATCATCTACCTTGATGCCACCAGCTATATTTAAGAATACATCGTTTTGCCCAAGTGGGAAACCACACCTCTTTTCCAGTACCGCCAATAACATGCTCAAGCGACGCAAATCAAACCCGGTAGCGGAACGCTGGGGAGTTCCATAAACCGCAGTGCTTACCAGGGCTTGTGTTTCAATGAGCATTGGGCGCATTCCCTCCATAGTTGCTGCAACAGCACTTCCACTCAACTCCTCATCTGTTTGCGAAAGCAAGAGTTCCGAAGGATTGGAAACTTCCCGCAAACCATTAGCCTGCATCTCGTAAATCCCCAATTCATCAGTAGAGCCGAAGCGATTTTTGATGGTTCGCAAAATTCGGTAAGTATAATTTCGATCTCCTTCAAACTGGAGCACAGCATCTACAATATGTTCCAGCAGCTTTGGTCCGGCAATCGAACCTTCTTTATTGATATGACCAATAATGAAAACGGGAATGTTGGTTTCCTTCGCAAACCGTTGTAACTCACCAGCACAATCTCTTACTTGTGAAACACTACCAGGCGTAGAATCAATATGCGGAGAGGACAATGTCTGTATAGAATCAATGACTATGAGATCCGGTGAAAGGTTTTGAGCATGTGTTAAGATCTTTGCAGTATTGGTTTCTGTCAAAATATAACAATCTGATTTCAGATTGCCTAATCTATCGGCCCTCATTTTGATCTGCTCTTCGCTTTCTTCTCCTGAAACATACAATATTTTAGCGTTTACTTCCAGGGCTACTTGAAGTAGGAGTGTTGATTTTCCGATTCCAGGTTGTCCTCCAATGAGTACCAGAGAGCCCCCTACGATACCTCCGCCGAGTACGCGATTTAGCTCTTTGTCAGGAGTAATCAATCGCTTCGTATTACCTGCACTTATTTGATTTAAGGAAATTGGCTTGGGTGCATTGGCAAGACCATTGTTTGTTTTCCAAACTTTTCTGCGCTCTTCCTGACTAGTGTCTTTGGAAAGTATTTCTTCGTGAAAAGTATTCCACTCATCACAACTTGGACATTTGCCGACCCATTTCGGAGAGGTAGCTCCACAACTGGAGCAGGCATATATTTTTTTAATTTTTGCCAAATGAGAATTTTTTAATAGTTTTTACTTAGGTATTTACACTTGCTTTCTTTAAGTCTAAAAAGCTTTTTAATAGCTGGATTTGAATGACAAATTTTAAAAACAAGTTTTGTCCAAGGTAGTTTCTTTTGGCAAAAAAAATACAGGTTATGAAAAAAAGATGTAAAAATTCGTGGTTTAAGTTATAGCCTTTTTATACATTTGCATTGGAATTGATTGTATATACAATTGATTTTTTTGAAAAAATGACCTGAGCAAAAAAACTATGGCTATCCTGTTGGAAAAAAGAAGAGGGTTTTGAATAGAAATTTTATGAATAGGTAGCTGAACGACTGCGAAAAAGAAAAGCAAAAATTTAAAAACAAGATCGAATCTCTTCCTATTCCACAGCATTTTTCCAAATTTGAAGATTTACTCTAAAGAGCATTCATATATGTAGATTGTTTTCATTTGGTTTTTTGGGGTTATACAGGGTGCTGCGCACGACGTTAGTGCCCTGTTTTTATTTTATAATTCTCCTGCCTTAAATTTCATTTCAAATATTTTCCTATTTTTAACTCGATGTATTTAGTGCCATAGGGCTTTATTCAAAATAGTTCTAAAGTTGTTTTGAACGATTTCAAACAAAACCTTAGCATCCACTTACCACACCTATACCATGAAAAAATTGGTCAATCGTCTTTTTAAGGAATATTACAAATTGCGAATAAAGCGCATTCAGCGTTATATGGAGCGTCCGCATTTGGTACAATATTCTGTTTGGAAACAATTGATCCAAATGGCGAAGAAGACAGAATGGGGTAGAAGGTATGACTTTAGAAACATCAAAACACCTGAACAGTTTGCAGAAAGAATTCCTGTTCAGGATTATGATTCACTCAAACCTTATATTGAGAGAATGATGCATGGGGAACGGGATGTGCTTTGGCCCAATGAGGTACGCTGGTTTTCCAAATCTTCAGGTACGACGAATGATAAAAGTAAATTTATTCCAGTAAGTATTGAAAACCTCAAACAATGCCATATCAGAGGGACCTGGGATACGATGACTTTTTTCTATGACCAACGCCCTGACGCACGAATGTTTGAATGCAAGAGTTTGTTGATGGGAGGTAATTTGAGTCAATTCGATCCTTATCCAAAAACCACTTTTGGGGATGTTTCAGCAGTAATGATGCACCATATGCCCTGGGTCGCCAGACCTTTTTTTACACCTGATTTTGAAACTGCCTTGATGGAAAATTTTGAAGAGAAAATTGAAAAAATGGCAGCAATTATCAGCAAGGAAAAGGAATTGGTGATGCTTGGTGGAGTTCCTACCTGGACGATTGTCTTGTTTCGAAGAGTGTTAGAATTAACTGGCGCAAAAACTCTGTTGGATATATGGCCAAACCTTCAGGGGTACATCCATGGTGGCGTGAGCTTTACGCCGTATAAAAAACAGTTTAAGAGTTTATTGCCTGGTGATGATATAAGCTATCAAGAGATTTACAACGCTTCTGAAGGCTACTTTGCCGTTCAAAATGACTTTTCAGAAGATGGGATGCTGCTTTTGTTAGAGAATGGTATTTATTACGAATTCCTTCCAATGTCAGACTGGGAAAAGGAACATCCCAAAGCGATTCCCCTTCACAAGGTGGAACAGGGAAAAACCTATGCCATCATCATCACCACCAATGGTGGGTTATGGCGCTATGCCCCAGGAGATACCATTACCTTTTTGTCTACAAACCCTTATAAAATAAAAGTAACGGGGAGAACCAAACAATTTGTCAACGCTTTCGGAGAAGAAGTAATGGTGGAAAATACAGACAAAGCATTGGCAAAAACCTGTAATGAATTGGACGCCATAGTATCTGATTATACAGTAGCACCTATTTATTTTCAAGGCAGTTCAAAAGGAGGACATGAATGGCTGATTGAGTTTGAAAAATTGCCTTCTAACCTAAGTCATTTTAATCGCCTCTTGGACGAAAACCTTCAAAGTATCAATTCGGATTATGAAGCCAAACGTTACCGGAGCATGGCTCTGGAACAATTGCGCCTCCACGCTGTCGCTAAAGGTACCTTCCACAATTGGCTTAAATCAAAAGGAAAATACGGTGGACAACACAAAGTGCCGCGTTTGTCCAATGATCGTCGTTATGTAGATGAGATATTAGATTTCCTAGGAGAGATTGTTTAGAGTATGACCATCAATAATGTTTTATGAGCGAATCTTTTTCAAACCATTCTCAAAATGTAATTATTCGAAATTTTGATCTGGAGGTTCCCGATGAACCCCTCTCTGAAGAAGCATTGTTTCAAGTACTGGCAGATCAAATAGCTTACATGATTGAATTTAGAATGGAGTATCTGCTCAGCCTTTTGTATCGAAATGACGTAGAAGAATCTAAAATTAATTTTGCCCTTTCTCCCGCCTGTGAAGATCCCGCGAATATTGCCCTTGCAAAACTTGTTATGGAAAGACAACGGCAAAGATTAGCTACCAAAAAATCCTACAAAATTGAAAAGCTTGAAGATTTGGAAGAAGGTCTGGAGTTTTAAGTTTAAGTTTAAGATCAAGTTCAAGAATCAAGTTCAAGATTGTACTTGATTTTTGAACTTGTACTTTAATCCAGACGTTTCATTGATTCAACCATCTCCCGAATAAAAAATATCCCCCTTGCAGCATTTCAACTTCTATTTGCACCCGTCACCTCGCATCCCCGGCAACCCGTTTATGGTTTTACAGGATTTTTCAAAGTCTCATCCAGCCAACCAAAAAACTCCCGTTGCCATAGTATCCCATTTTGGGGCTTTAGCACCCAATGCCCTTCTTCTGGGAAATACAAAAATCTGCTTGGAATCTCTTTCAACTTGGCTGCCTGAAAAGCTTGCATGCCTTCACTAATCGGAACCCTAAAGTCCTTCTCCCCATGAATGACCATAATTGGCGTATCCCAATTCTGGACATATTTATGGGGTGAATCGGTGAGGTAGCTCGAAGGCACTCTGTTGTCCCAATAAGCACCTCCAATGTCCTGATTGGCGAAAAACAACTCCTCGGTTGTGCCATACCAGCTTTCCAGATTGAACAATCCAGCGTGGGAGATGAAGGATTTGAAACGCTTATTGTGATTGCCTGCCAGCCAATAAACCGAATACCCACCAAAGCTTGCGCCAACTGCACCCAGGCGATCCTCATCGATGTAAGATTCAGTTTTGGCATCATCAATGGCGGACAATAAATCCTGCATTGCCTGACCACCCCAATCTTCTGAAATTTGATTATTCCATTCCCGACCAAAAGAAGGAAGCCCTCGACGGTTAGGGGCAACAATTACATAGTCATTGGCAGCCATCATTTGAAAATTCCAGCGGTAGGACCAAAACTGACTTACAGTGCTTTGTGGACCTCCCTGGCAGTAGAGAAGGGCTGGGTATTTTTTATTGGGATCAAAGTTGGGTGGATAAATCATCCAAACCAGCATGTCTTTTTTGTCAGTTGTTTTGACCCAGCGAGCTTCTACTTTTCCCATCGTGATGTTATCCAGGATAGCTTTATTGGTGAAAGTCAATTGATTGACCTCTTTCTTTTTCAAATCGATTCGATACAATTCATGTGGTTCGCTCATAGAAGAGCGTCGTGCTACGATATGCTTGTCATTCATTACATAATCGTAATAATTGTAATTGCCAGTTGTAATTTGGGTGGGATTGTGATCGTGTATGCCAACGTGGTACATCATGTAGGTACCTTTCTCTGGGCTGGTGAAATAAAGCCCTTTGCTATCCGAAGTCCAATGAAGATGTCCTGCATTGCGATCCCAATTTTTGGAAACCTCCCATTTCTGATTGGTGGCAAATTGATAAATAAAAATCCTGCTTCGGTCACTTTCAAATCCTGGTGTTTCCATACTTGACCAGGCTAAGTATTGTCCATCAGGTGAGAAGACAGGTTCCATATCATAACCCATCATCCCTTCTGAAAGATTGGTGGTTTTGCCAGTTGCGAGTTCGTATAAATAGATATCAGAATTGGTGCTGACAGTGTAATCCTTTCCCCGCAGTTTTTTACAAGTGTAAGCGATGAACCGTCCATCACTGCTCCAGTTGATTTGTTCCATTCCTCCAAATGGCTTAAGTGGACTGTCATGTGGCTCATCCATGATATTTTTTGGTGCACCCAACAGTTTACCATCTTCATATTGCACTACAAAAACATTGGAATAAAAGCCATCCTCCCAATCATCCCAATGACGATACATCAAATTGTCAATGATTTTGGCATTGGCTTTTGGTAAGTCGGGGTGCAAATCCTGAGTACGCTTATCATATTTTACATCGCGGATCAGCAAGATGTGTTTCCCATCAGGAGAATATTTAAAGCCCCCCATGGTTTCTTCTGAAATTTGTTTGGGAGCGGAACCATCTGGATTCATTTCCCACAATTTTCCTGATTTCAAGAAACCAATTTTTTTCCCGTCCGGACGGTATTTAGCGTCTGATTCGCTTCCTGGCATGGTGGTGATTTGCTTTGGATTCCCTCCTTTCACAGCAATCGTAAAAAGATCGCGTTCACCTTTATTTTCCTGGACATCGTAATTGGTGATGCCATATAAAATGGTTTTCCCATTGGGAGAAATATCATATAGAGAAACTCTGCCTAGTGCCCATAAACTTTCTGGACTAAGACGTTGGTTTTGAGCAAGTATCTGAAAACCAATGAGTAAGGTGGCAATGATTAGGAATTGTCTTTTCATGTCAAAGTATTTTGCACCAAATAATCTGAATATTTGCTTAGTTGCAAAGAAACACATCATAATTCATTTTGCCCATAAATATCTGCATTCTAGACCATCGAATAGACGTTAAATATTTCCTAAAAAATAATTCAATGTTATAACTTTGATGTTTAAACATTAGTTTTGTCCTGCCTTTGAAAAAATACCTTCTTCTTTGACATTAATCACTCAAATTGTCAGAGAACCAAATCATGTAAATGACAATTGAAGAAGCTATAGAACAAAAAAGACCTTTTAAAGATGAATTTCAGCGTGCATTGGTAAATCTGATGTACACCTCAAATTATATGAGGGACAAGATGAAGGGTGTCATGAAGCCATTTGATATTACCAATCAGCAGTACAATGTACTCCGCATTTTGCGAGGAGCGGGAGAGCCCATTTCCACTTCCATTATTCGAAAGCGATTGTTGGACAAAATGTCGGATGCTTCCAGGATTGTGGAAAGGTTGGTACAAAAAGGTTTTGTAGTTCGCACAACTTGTCCTTCTGACAAACGCCTTGTGGATGTTAGTATATCTGAAGATGGCTTGGCGCTTTTGGCAAAAATAGACATCGTACAAGAGGAGGTAGAAAACTGGGTAGGCGGGTTGTCGGAAGAAGAGGCAAAGTCTTTGAATAACTTATTAGATAAAATTAGAATGTAAAATTTTGGTTGACAGTGGACGTCCAACGGTGGGCGGGCACTGATGTCAAACCATTTAATCACCTCAAATTTTGTTTTTATGAAAAAAGCATTTTTCGCTTTCGGTTTGTTGGCAACTTTTGCCCTTTTTTCTTTCAGTGTCGTTAATGACCGTGGTTCTGTGAACATTGAAAAAAGTACAATCAACTGGCTCGGTAAAAAAGTAACCGGCGAGCATTCAGGAACTATCAACCTTAAGAGTGCAGACATAAACTTCAATGATGGCGCTTTGGCCGGAGGAAGTTTCACTATAGACATGAATTCTTTGACTTGCACTGATTTGGAAGGAGAGTGGAAAGGAAAATTAGAAGGACACTTGAAGTCTGATGACTTTTTTGGTGTAGCTACTCATCCTACGGCTAGTTTTACCATCACTCAAGTTGCCAGAAATACTTCTGGTGGTTACAAGGTGACTGGCGATATGACCATCAAAAACATCACCAACGAAGTTAGCTTTGATGCCAAGGTGAGTGAAGATTTTAGAAGTGTAAAAGCAAAGATTATTATTGACCGTTCAAAGTTTGATGTTCGCTATGGTTCTGGAAGTTTCTTTGACAACCTTGGTGACAAGACGATTTACGACGATTTTGAATTGGATGTGAATTTGGTAATTGACTAAGATTTGAATTGATTGAAATAAAAAAAGCCCTTTGACATTTTTTGTCAAAGGGCTTTTTTTATTTCAATGGAAATTGCTGACGAACTTTTTCCAAAAAAGCCTCTTTTCTACGACGGGCGATAGGTATCTTATTTCCATTTTCCATAAGCGCGTAGCCTCCATCTTCGCGTAAAATTTTTTTTACAAGTGCCAGATTGATTAGATGTGATTGATGGGGCTTGAAAAAAGAATTTTTTGGCAACAATTCTTCAAATTCCTTCATCGGACGAGAGATGACGTGGCGCTCATTGTTTAATAAATGAAAAGTAGTGTAACTAGCATCTGATTCGAGCCGAACGATTTGAGCAAGCTCTAAAAAAACAATACCCTCCTGGCTGGAAAGTGTTATTTTTTGCAATTGCCGAGTTCGGGTACTCTCCAAAAGGTGGCTGATTTTGGTTTGGTAGTTTTCATTCATTGAGCTTGTTATCCTGTCTATAGATTGTGCCAACTCGACTGGGTTGATAGGCTTAAGCAAATAATCCAAAGCATGGTATCGGAAAGCCTTTAGTGCAAATTCGTCATGAGCGGTGGTAAAAATGACTTGAAAAAATGGGCGTACAAATTTGTCCAATAAGTCAAACCCTGTCCCATCCTCCATCGAAATATCGAGTAAAATACCATGGGGTTGTGTTTGGCGAATCAAGGTGTATCCAGATTCCACGCCATTTGCCTCACCACATATTTGGACGTCTGGGCAAAATGTAGTTAACAAAGCATGTAAGGACTGCCTTGCATCTAATTCATCGTCTATAATGGCTATGCGTTTCATTTTCTCATAAGTTGAAGGCATCTAACCAATTCCAATCAAAATCCGAACCTGAGCTCCCAACACTTGCCCATTTTCATTTCTTAGCGTTTTCGTTTTTACTAAGTTGGATTTCTTTTCTTCGGATAATAAATCTAATCGGTTTTTAGTAATTGACATCCCAAAGGATTTGCGATTTCCGAAATTTTCTGTTTTCCTTTCTTTAAACCCCGTCCCATTGTCAAAAATAGATACTTCGATGAACTTATCTTTTTTTGAAAAGAATATTTCTATCCTGCCATCCTGGTCTTTTCCCGAAATGCCATGAATAATTGCATTTTCTACGTAAGGTTGGACGAGCAATGGTGGAATTTTTACCTCATAAATATTTAACTCATCTGCTGATTTTACCTCAAAGGAAAATCTATCCTTAAAGCGCATCTGCTCTAATTTCAAATAATTATTGAGCAATTGAATTTCCTCTGAAAGTAGCACTTTCCCAGCAACAGATGCATTCAACATACTTCGAACCAAACTGGCAAAACTGCCTAAATAAAGAATTGCTGCTTCTTTTTTATTTTGAAGAATATAATTTTGGATAGAATTCAAACAATTGAAAATGAAATGAGGATTCATTTGGGCTTGCAAAGCTGCGCGTTCCAATTCTGCAATTTTTAATTGAATTTGATGTGCCTTTTTCAATTGCCTGGTTCTAAATTTGAAAACACCAATCCCAGTTAAAATAAGTGTTACTACCAAAAGCAAACTTGCCCACCAAGAATTCCACCAATGTGGAAGAATTTCAATTGAAAGACTGGTAGATTCACTCCAGATTCCATCTTCATTTTGTGCCTGAACTTCAAACAACCGTTCTCCTGGAGATAAGGCTGGAAATTGTAAGCTTCGTTCTGTCAATGTTCTCCATTCACCTCTATCCATTCTATATCGATATGGTATCAGACCATTCATCTTGTGGTTGATAGCAGAAAATTGAATGTTTAAGTTATTTTGTTTTGCCTTAAGTAATAAAGGTTTTCTGAAGTCTTTTGGAAGATTGTTGACAAGGACTGCATGAATAATCGGTTTGGGGGAAAAGTGATTGGTTTTTTTATCGGAGAACTGAACCAGCCCTTTATTCGTAGCTACCCAGACATTGTCTCTGAAAACCCTAATTGAGTTGATTTCATTTGATGGCAAGCCATGTGCAACGGTAATTGGCTGTACTTCCCAATTTTCCCAGCTTCCACTGATACGGCACAACCCATTTAGGGTACCTGCCCAGATTACACCTTGTTCATCTACAAATATGCACTCAAGCATATCTGCTACTAAACCATGCTCAGATGTGATCTCTTCCATGAGTTGCCCTTTCCATAAAACAATTCCCCCTCCTTTTGTGGCAACTACCAATGTGGTATCAGGAAGTATTGCTAAATCTTCAACACGTAAAGAAAAAGAGGGATGTATATGTTGACATCCATGTAAGCTGTCATTTTTCCATTCAAACAGCCCTCCTGGTTGACCCACCCATATCCTACCTTGTTGATCTTCTCTGACGATGTATGTTCTCTGGTTGGTATGAATATCAATATTTGGGAATGTATTTTGTGACCAATCAAGGTTCATAAAACCAAGGTGGTTGCAAGTCCACATTCGTTTGCCATCTGGACTGCCTGTGATTCGATTGGACATGCTCAAGGTTCTTCCTTTTAATTTGGTTGAACTCACTTTCCAGTCTTTGTTTTCTAAATAATATAAATTTAGGCGACCTGCCCATAATTGCCGATTGATGGGATCGTAGTAAAGGTCTCTTATAAATCCGGATGAAGGAATTTTTGACGTTGCTTCCCATTTTCCACGATTGCTGTTAAATCGCCACACTTCTCCATTTCCAAGACCCGCATACAATTCATTATTATCAATGATACTCACAGCGGTCACTTTTTCATCTGGAATTCCAGTCTCTGTATCATGTACCAAAAAAGCGCCTGGAGCAGCATAGTACAACCCGTCCTCATTGGTGGAAAACCACTTGCCACCATCCCGGTCTTCGATAAAATGACTAACGCTATGTCCAGATAACCATTGATATCCTTTGTTTCCAAGGAAATGTTCAAGGGATTCATAAACCCGTACCCCTTCCTTATAATACAAGCCAATATATAATTGCCCGGTTTTCATCAAAGCGACATGATCAATATGATGGGGGAAATAGGCCGTCCATTTAATTTTTCCATTTTCGACCAACCAAAGGTCCTGATATGCTTTAAAAAGATACATTCTTTTGCCAAGCCAGAATGCTTCAGGAGCTTGCCCTTCATTTTTGGTATATTTTAAATCGGGAATGGACCAAACTTCATTATCTGATTGAAATTGAACTGTTGGAATCCGGTTTTGACTCAAAAGTCTTTTCGAAAAAGATTGAATGGTTGGAACATGACCCTGTTCCCGATATGCCGTGATAACAATTTGGTCTTTTTCAAGTATTTGCCATGAGATAGGAATGGAGGAAGCATAAGTTTGTGTTTTGCCATTGTTGAAAATAGTGATGACCCCATAATTTAGAATTGCCATATGAATGGTATCCCCATTACCTTCCACGATAAACCCACCTCTGGTATCTAACCTGTCGCGATAACTTAACAGTACCTTATTGTTCCAGTATGGATGAATAGAATCTCTTTCAAAATAGTACAAATTTCCGCTCTGTGCCTGCATCCAGACCCGACCTAAGTCGTCTAATTGCATTCTGAAGATGACATTTTCCCGTAGTCCATCTTTTAAACCATAATTGCGGAAGGCATACCCATCAAAACGACTCACTCCATTATCGGTTGATGCCCAAATATATCCTTCATCATCTTGAAGAATTTGATAAACCTCTGAGCTGGCTAATCCATGATTGGTAGTGTATTGACGAAAAGAAGGATGTGGTGCATTTTGAGCACATACAAAATGGGGGGTTAAAACCAAGCTCAACACGGAAACACACACAATTCCCATTAATCGATCGTTCACCACTTTCCAAACAAATGGAGGAAATAAAAAGCATGGCTTATGGAGGGTGAAGTGGTTCATCAGTTAGGGAATTTATTCTGTAAGGTATGAAAATTAAAGTTCTGGGTTGCTGGGTTCTGGGTTCTGGTTAGACACAGAACCCAGCAAACCAGCAACCATATATTCCGAATTTAAAAAAGACCTAACCGAATTAATGAGTAAAGCATACCGGATATTGAAATGCCCAACATTTGTCCTTTTAGGATTGGACTTTTGAAGTGTCAATTAATTATTCAAACAATAAGAACCTTCAAATTCAATAATTATGAACAAGTTAATAATGAGTTTTTTTCTTTCAATAATTTTCAGTCTTGGTTCGGTAAGGAGTCAAACGCCTTGTCCAAACTTGGTGATCAATGGTGATTTTTCAGCTGGAAATACTGGCTTTACTTCCAACCTGAACTTGAATTGTAATTGTGTTGCAAATTCGTATTGTGTGAGTAATAATCTCCAGGGAAAATGTATACTCTGGCCTTCCTTGTCAGGGAATGGCGGTTCAGGAAATTTTTTAATTGTTGATGGAAGTACTTCAAATAGCCAACATGTTTGGTCCACATCGGTGCATGTTTCAGGAGGGACAACTTATGAATATTCATTCTGGGTGGCTTCAGTTTATCCTGCATCTATGCAAACTTTTGATTTAGGGATGATCATTGATGGTTTTAATGTTAAAACTGTGAATATCAGTCAACAACAAGGAATATGGCAACAATACAGTGTGAAATGGTCAGCTCCAACTTCAAAAACGATTCAAATTGCAATTAGGCAAATGACCGGAGGGGACTATCGGGATTTTGGCATAGATGATATTGGGTTTCAATGTTGCAATTGCGAAGCGAATTTTGATGCCAGTCTATTGAATAATTGTGGCGAAGTACAATTCCTTAATTACGCAACTGGACCTGGACCTTTATCATGGTCGTGGAACTTTGGTGATGGCAATACTTCTACTTTAGCCAATCCCATACATCATTATAGCCAATGTGGTAATTACAACGTCTGTTTAACACTCAGTGGTGCCGATTGCGAGAATACTTATTGCCAAACTGTCAATGTCAATGATAATACTCGGCCAATTGCCAAATGCTTGCCTGGTTCAGGTATTGTATTAGACGGAAACTGTATTGCCAGTCTCAACCCGCATGAGATAAATGATCTTTCAAGTGATGATTGTGAAATAGCCTCTCTTGCTGTAAGCCCAGGCACCTTTAATCAATGCGGATTTTTCCCGGTGATCTTAACAGTGACAGATTGGTGTGGAAATACAGATGCCTGTACTAGTATCGTCCAGGTACTTGAATCAATACCACCAGTTTTCACTTATTGTCCTTCAGATACTATAGTTCTGGGAACAGTAAATGCTGATGGGATTTGTGAGGCAGCTATTCAGTTCATTTCTCCTACTGCTACGGACAATTGTGCTCCATCAGTGGTTTTAACAAATAGTTTCAATTCTACTGGAAATGCGAGCGGAACGTATCCTTCAGGGGTAACGACTGTAACCTGGACTGCTCAGGATGATTGCATGAATGAGGCTGTTTGTTCTTATAAAGTCATTGTGGAATGTGATTCCTGCTATTGCGAGAATTTTACAGATATGTTTGTTCGCTGGGACAGAGGAGCACCTAGCCAACAACTGGCTTGTGGAGCAAATGCTATTCAATTGGGTTGTCCACAACCAGGAAAAAGTTTTGTTTTTACGGGACGTTTAAACTGTGAAGGTGATAAGTGTGCATCCAACGCTCCATTGAATTGGGCGCTTGTCCGTCTTCCCAATACTATTGTAGCTACTGGAAGTGAGACAGCTTCGCCCATTTTTGGAATAAATATTTTACCGGCATGGTATTATATGCCTGGTTCCTATGAATTGAGATTAAAAGGCTATTGCGGTTCCGAGATTTGCTATTGTGTGCTCAAATTCAATATGGATTGTCCCGATCCATGTCCATGCGATATTCAGTCTTTAAGTGATGCCGTCGAGAAAGGTTTTACGAGTATGGCTTCCACTAACTCTTGTAAAGGATGTTTTGCACCCATTGCCTTGAGTGATTGTGATACAGTTGAGTGGCATATTGGAAATATGACTCCTGTACCTGTGGCTACAACTGTTGGAAATCAAGCTTTTTGTCACAATTTTTCTGGAAGTGGAAATTACAATATTACGATGGTGGTGACCCGTAAAAGAGCAGATGGCAGCTTCTGTGAAGTATTTACGAAATCTCAAAAAGTTTCCATTTCCTGTAGCAATTTACCCGATTGTAGCAATTCCATTTTTGAAAATTCAGGATTTAATATAGGTGCGATAGCAGGGGGACTCAATTCAGGAGGAGCATTAGAGGGGTGGATCGGGGTTTGGGGTGATCCACATGTTAATGAAAGTGATGGACTAAGCCTCGATGGCTGGACTGTTGAGTTGAGTGGAAATTACCATGAAACTGATGCGCTGAGTTTGGAAGAACCAGTTTGTCTGCAAAAAAATGAAGGATTTATTTCACTTCGCGCCAAACAGACAAACGCTGATTCTCCCAATAACCCCAACCGAAGAATTGTAATAGGCTTTGGTGCTGAGTCCGTTTTTTCAAATACTCAAAATGAAATAGCCATCCCTCTATCTGTTTTTGACTCCACAGATTGGATGGAGATACAGATCCCATTTAGCCTAAATGACTTTGGACAATTAGATCCCTGTGGAGGGATGGGGCAGGGAGTTTTGGTACAGCCGGTTGTATATATAACCAACGGGTTAACCAGTGAACAGGGTGGGGCGGAGAGTTATTCCTCTGCACAAATTGATAATATTTGCTCGGTAGATATTCTTGGAGGTATAGGAGACCAAAGGCGCTCTCTCAATCTTCAGGCCTTTCCCAATCCAACACCGGGAATGTTTACAGTTACATTGCCAGGTTCGAGTCTAATAGAAGGGGAGTATCAAATCCTTGATTTATGGGGCAAGATTGTAAAGACTGAAAAACAAGTGCCCATGGAACATGAGCATACCTTTGATTTAAGTTCAATGCCTTCGGGTATTTATTTCATCAGATTACTTGAAAATGGGCTTCAAATTTGGACTCAAAGATTGATTAAACAATGATAGTAAACATGCAGTATCCCGGATTTTTCAATCGCATCCTAATTCATTGATTGTCAACTCACGAAATAATTAATTCTGTTCCGGGGTGCGAGTTGAGGGTTAATCAAACCCTGAACTCGTGCCCCGGAACATTTTGATTATCAATAAGTTAATCAAAAAGGCTGGAAATAAATTTTTTTAGTTGAAAATTCGGGATGGTTGATGTGTATTGCTGCATGAAAGCGATTCAATTTCCTTCATTCTCAAAAGTATAGAGTCTTATCCTCTCTTTCTTTCCTCTCAAATCAATATCTCCAATCTTATTAAGTTCAAAACTATCTGGCGGCAAATTGAGCTGATCGAGCAAATGTTTGGAAATCAAAATGTTTTGCTTGTATTCACTACATAAATCTTGCATTCTGGCGGTGGTGTTGAGTACATCGCCCGAATAAACAATTTCTTTTTTAATCACGCCTACTTCCCCTGTTGTTACATAACCTGAATGCAAACCTGCTTTAAATTTAGGAATGATTCCATATTTGGCTTCATAGAATTTTGCGCGTTTCTGAAGGCTTTCTTTCATTGTGAAATAGCAACGAACGCAATTAAAATTTCGAAGTCCGTCTTTCATAGTCCAGGTAATGACGACTTGATCACCAACGTATTGATAGACTTGTCCGCGAGTATAGAGAATGGCATCGGTAAAATCTCTAAAGAAGTCACGCAGCAAATCGTGAAATTCAATATGCCCTATCTGTTCAGCAATTGTCGTAGAATGGTTCATGTCCGCAAATAAAAAGATTCGTTCTTCCTGGTGTGGTTTGTGGAAATGACCAAAGATGTATTTCAGAAACATACCTGGACCATATTTATTGCTGATGTTTAAAATAATGATAGTTGAAATGATGAGAATTAAAACCAGACCAATGATTTTTATCCAATAGGGTGAAAAAAGTAGAACTGTGAAGGATTGCCAAATTGTTGATTCAGGACTCGTTGTTTCAACCTTTAACAAATTAATCACTGAAAAAATGATGAAAAATAAAATGATGTTTAAAAAAATAATAATAAAGCTCTGTATAAGGAGGTTCTGAAAAAAAGTAAATCGTCGGAATGGTTTTTTGAAAAAGAAAACCAATATAGCTCCCGAAAACATACCGGAAATAGCAAAAATGCCCACATGGAAAAACAGGAATTCAAAAAATTGATAATCAGGAGTGGTAGTTAGAAAACCACTTTTGGTAAGCAAATTTGTGAATAGCGCGTCTATTGCCCCAACCATCGCCCAAAGAAGTGCGATGCGCAGCATTCTTTTGAAATTAATTTGGAATCGGACGGATTGGAGAAACCTCATACTAATTTTTTGAGGCTGCAAATATGAGGAAAATAATTATCCTATCACATTCTTAAATCTCGGACGCCGTGGCTGCACATCTCCCATTCTCTCCTTTTTTGACTTCTCGTAATCCGAATAATTTCCTTCAAAAAACACCACTTCACTATTACCCTCAAATGCCAAAATATGGGTCGCCAAGCGGTCAATAAACCAACGATCGTGAGAGATAATGATCACACAACCCGCAAAATTGTCGATGGCTTCTTCCAAGGCTCGTAGGGTATTTACATCTATATCATTGGTCGGCTCATCTAGCAGAATGAGGTTGCCGCCATTTTTTAGTGTCATAGCCAGGTGTACCCGATTTCGTTCACCCCCGGAAAGTACGCCCACTTTCTTCTGTTGGTCGCTTCCACTAAAATTGAATTTGCTGATGTAGGCACGGGCATTGAATTCCATATTGCCTACGGAGAGTATATCATTTCCACCTGAGATGACTTCAAAAACTGTTTTTTCGGGTAACAAATCCTCATGGCTTTGGTCTACATATGAAATATCTACTGTATCGCCAATCTCAATACTCCCTCTATCAGGCACTTCTTGCCCCATAATAATTCTGAAAAGGGTGCTTTTGCCTACACCATTTGCACCTATGACGCCAATAATCCCATTTTTGGGAATTGAAAAGCTCAAATCTTCAAATAGCAACTTCTTATCATAAGCTTTGGTGATGCCATTGGCTTCGATGACGACTTCCCCTAAGCGAGGTCCGGGCGGAATGAACAATTCCAATTTCTTCTCTTTTTCCTTGCCTTCTTCATTCAATAATTTATCATAAGCATTCAACCGGGCTTTACCTTTTGACTGCTTGGCTTTGGGCGACATGCGCACCCATTCCAATTCGCGCTCCAGCGTCTTTTTGCGTTTGCTTTCGTGTTTTTCTTCTAGTTCCAGCCTTTTGGCTTTTTGTTCCAGCCAGGAACTATAATTCCCTTTCCAGGGAATGCCTTCCCCTCTGTCCAGTTCCAGGATCCAGCCAGCGACATTGTCTAAAAAATAACGATCGTGGGTGACGGCAATGACGGTTCCTGGAAAATTTTGGAGGTATTGCTCCAGCCAATCCACTGACTCTGCATCCAGGTGATTGGTTGGCTCATCCAGCAATAAAATATCAGGACTGCTTAGGAGTAATCGGCACAAGGCCACTCGACGTCGCTCACCTCCTGAAAGCACTTTTATCGCCTGGTCTCCCTCAGGACAGCGGAGCGCATGCATCGCTGTTTCTAGCTTATTGTCCAATTCCCAGGCATTGGCGTGATCCAGTTTTTCGGTCAACTCACCCTGCTTTTCTATCAGCGCATTCATCTCATCATCGCTCATTGGTTCAGCAAATTTGAGGTTGATGTCCTCGTATTCTTGCAGTAAATCCACAATGTCCTGCACCCCCTCTTCCACTACCTGGCGAACCGTTTTGCTATCATCCAAGATAGGCTCCTGTTCGAGATAACCTATTCTGTACTCCTTTTCGAAATAAATTTCTCCCTCATAATTTTGGTCAATTCCTGCAATGATTTTCAGCAGAGAGGATTTTCCAGAACCATTTAGCCCCAATACCCCGATTTTAGCGCCGTAAAAAAAGGAGAGAAAGATGTCTTTCAAAACCTGCTTGTTGGGTGGATAGGTTTTGCTGACGCGGTTCATGGAGAAGATTACCTTTTCGTTGCTCATAGTCCGTTTGGCGTTTAAGAAAGTGAAATTTTGAGAGTTTGAGAATTTTGAGATATTCAAACAGCATCTAAAAAGGGTGTAAAGATAGCTTTTTGGAGAAAAGGTATGTTTTGGAAATAACAGTAGACTTTATTCCAAGATGGTTTTTAGATAACAATTAGTATCAATATCTAATTCCCAAAAACCACTACCTTTGCCCACTCAAAAAGAAAACCTATCCATGCTAAAATCATTTGCCAAAATATTCTCCTACCTTTTTCACCCCTTGCTTATTTTGACTTACATGCTTATTTTGGTATTGTTGGTCAATCCTTATTTGTTTGGGGTGAATAACATACGTGCACAGGGGCTATTGATTGTGCTGATATTTCTTTCTACGGTATTGTTACCTGCCTTTTCTGTCTCTATGATGAAAACCCTCGGCATGGTAGAATCATTTCAATTAAAGACCAGACAAGAACGCATTGCTCCATACATCATCACTGGAATATTCTATATCTGGATGTTTGTCAATTTTAAAAACAACTCACAAATACCATTGATATTTACCACTTTTGTGTTGGGCGCTACTATATCACTTTTTGTAGCATTTTTTATCAATATTTTTTCGAAAATAAGCATTCATGGAGTAGGAATGGGTGGATTGATTGGCATGGTTTCTCTATTGATGCTTTTATATGATTATCATATTTTTCCTGTAGAAATTCCATTGCTTGGCAGCTTTCAATTGAGTTTGACAACCATCCTGATGGTGGTGATACTCATTGCAGGGCTGGTTGGTACTTCGCGATTGTTACTCAAAGCACACCAACCTCCAGAATTATATGGTGGCTACTTCGTAGGTTTTGCAGCTCAGTTTTTAGCGATGCTTTTTCTGTTCTAAAATGTTGCTTTTGATTTTAAAAACCAGGCGGTACATGATAAAATGGCTAAGACATTTTGCATTTACAAGCGAGTTTAAGCATATGTCTAAACTGGTTACTTTCTCCATGCAATGTTGTTAATAAAGTAATAATCAGGGTTTTAGAAATATCGTTTTGTAGTCACTTTTGCGTTTAGCCCTCATTAAAAATTCGAAGAAACTGGCTATATTCTATTTTAGGCAGTTAAACGATAATCACTCAACAAACTCAAGCCCCATGATGCGACATATTGGAATTATTATCTTTTGTGCTGTTTGTGGTACCTCGATTTTCGCTCAAAATGGCGACCGCAACGATTACATCAATCGTTTCAAAGACATTGCAATTTACGAGATGGAACGTACTGGAATTCCTGCGAGCATTAAGCTTGCCCAGGGCATTCTGGAATCAAATGCGGGCGCCAGTTACCTCGCCAGAAAAGCAAATAACCATTTTGGAATCAAATGTGGAAAAAATTGGAAAGGCAAAAAAGCCTATCGAAAAGACGATGATTATGACAAACATGGGCGTTTGCAAAAATCCTGCTTTCGAGCTTACAAGTCTGCCGAGGAGAGTTATTATGCGCATTCCGATTTCCTAAGAGATCCTAAAAAGAAAAATCGTTACAGTTTTCTTTTTGATCTCGATCCTTACGATTACAAAGCCTGGGCAAAGGGTTTGAAAAAAGCGGGATATGCCACTAGCAAAACGTATGCTACCAAACTCATAAAAGTCATCGAAACCTACAAATTGGATAAATATGACAGAATGTCTTCCAATGACTTGCTTGCAGGTTCCAAAAAAAGAAAGTGGAAGAAACAAAAACTTGAGGAAGTAAAAATTGCGGGTTTAGACGTTCGTGAAAACAATGATTCCAGATATGTTTTGACTACAGAAGGACTAACCCCCAGAGAAATTGCAGAAAAGACAGAAATCAAGCTTTCAAGAATTCAAAAGTACAATGAATTATTGCCGGGACCAGATGAGCAACTAACTACAGAATCCCGTGTATACATCGAACCGAAGCGAAATGGTTTTAGAGGAACCAAAAAATGGCATTATATCAAAGAGGGCGAATCTATATATCAAGTCTCCCAGATATATGGGGTAAAACTGCAATGTTTGTTCAAAAGGAATCGAATGACGGCAGGTACAGAGCCTGCTATTGGAGAACGATTGAAGTTGAGAGGGTTTAAAATCAGGAAAAATGAGCAACCTAAAGCCAGAGATATATTGGAAGATGTGGATGATTTTGATGGACCTGTTTTGGATACAGAAGAAACAACCGAAGAAGATCCCTTTATGGACGAAGAGGAATTAATTACTCCAGATGATCCCACCGAAAAAGAAGATGAACCTAATAAAGAAGTTGAGGAGGAAGCAGTTGAAGAACTGGAATTAGAGCAGGAGGAAGAGGAGGTTGAACCACAAGATCCACCAATCATAGAAGAGGAAGAAGAAGTAACTGAACTTCCTGAAGAACCAGAGACTCCCGCTGAGGTTTATCATACCGTCCAAAGTGGAGATACACTATATGCCATCTCCAGAAAATACGACACTTCAGTGGATGCTATCAAAAAATTGAATGGCTTGACTTCCAATATCATTAAAAGAGGTCAAAAATTAAGAGTGAAATAATAACTTTGCATGTAAAACGGTATTGGATATCAGGTATTCTACATTTTTTTATAACCCTAAAAATGTGGAATACCTGATATCCAATACCAAATACCGTTCTTCATGACTCGAATTCTACTTTTCTTTTCCGTCTTATTCTTTTCCCTGTTTTCCAATGCCCAAAGCAAGGCTTATATCGTAAAAGGAGGCCTCTCATTAGGTACTCAAAGTTGGGGCTATTTTGAGCGCGATCCACTGTTTAAATATCATGGAGCTGTAGCTATAGAAAGTGCTGAAGAAACACAGCGATTCTCTGTATTTGCGCAGGCAGGTTATCATGTGAGAGGCAGCGCTATTCGAAACGGAAACTTTGTCGATCAAAATGGTGACTTCTTCAGAGCACCTACACGAGAATTTAGATTCAATAATGCTTCTTTGATATTGGGAGGCAAACAACGAAAGGAGATGTCTGGCAGTGCCAAATTGTATTATGCTTTTGGAATTCGAGGGGAATATACCATCAAAACCAATCTGGAAGATTATGAAGACTCCAATGTCATCGTCGGTGGGTTTTACCCTGAAGACCAATTTGTCCAAAAATTGAATTGGGGTGCCACTGTCGCTGGAGGATTTGAGTTTCCATTTTCAGATTTGATAGGAGGGGTTTTGGAATTTTCCGTTCATCCCGATTTTTCCTTTCAATATAGAAGACCTTCAGCAACTGTGCTGGATCCCATTACCAGAAATCCAAGAACACTGGGGGAGCAAACCATTCGAAATATTACCTTCGAAGTATCTCTCGGCATTCGATTCTTACAAATTATTGAATATATTGATTAACCTTTAGCGAGTTGTCGGGGTAACGGGGTGTCAGTTGTTTGAGACATCCCACCACCCCGCCACCCCGCAGGGCTGTCAAGTTCTCTAATGAGAATATTTTCAATTAAAATTTAAATGAAAATAAAAATGAAAAAGCCAAATATTCATAAAGTCATAGGTGGAATTTTTCATTTTCATTTTGATTTTCATTTTGATTTTTTTTATTTTAAAATCAAGTAGAATTTAACAGCCCTGCCGCAACCCCGCCACCCAGAAACATGGCAAAAAGAGGAAGTATAAAGATCGATTGGATGACCTTCTCCATCTATTTGGGGTTGATAGGCATTGGCTGGATGATGATATTTACGGTGGGTTATGGAAATGGGTATCCAACAGAATTGACTGCTTTTTTGAATACCCCAGTAGGGAAACAAACCATTTGGGTGGGTATTTCACTCTCTACTTTCTTTTTCATCTTTTTACTGGACTGGAAGATTTGGCGCACCTTTGCGACCTTGATTTATATTATCTCAATGCTGTCTCTCGTTGCGGTTTTGATATTTGGAACTACGATAAAAGGAGCAACTTCCTGGTTTCAGTTTGGTGGTTTCTCCATACAGCCTTCTGAATTTGCAAAATTTGCAACCTGTTGTGCATTAGCGAGCTATTTGAGTACCTATGGCACGACTATGCGAGATTTTAAATCTCAAATCTATGCGTGTGGTTTATTTGCAGTACCGATGGTTTTGATCTTATTGCAGAAAGACGCTGGTTCCGCATTGGTATTTACTTCCTTCTTCATATTGCTCTACAGAGTGGGTTTTCCTGCAAATTTTTATACCGTTTCTTTGAGTGCTGCTACGCTTTTAATTTTAGGATTGGTGAATCATCCACCAGAAATTATTTTGTGGCTGTTGGCTTTGGCATCCATTGTATTGATTCTCAATTATAAAAACAAATTGTGGTTGCTGGCAATCATTGCACTCATTGGAGTGACGTATTATGGAGTAACACAAGGCTTTGCGATTTCCATATTGATAGGAAATGGAGTGGTATTTTTACTTTTAGCTGTCCACAACTGGTTTAAGAAAAAGAGGAGGATGGTGTCACTATTGAGTTCAGGTTTGATTATTGGAGCCGGATTGCTCTACATTGCCAATTTTGCTTTTAACAATTTTCTGGGAGCTCACCAACAAGACAGAATCAAAGTTTGGCTCAAACCCGAAGATTGTGATCCCCAGGGCTCAGCTTATAATCTGGTTCAATCAAAAATGGCAATTGGTTCTGGAGGTTGGGATGGCAAGGGATTCTTAAAGGGAAACCTAACCCAAGGTAATTTTGTGCCTGAACAAATCACCGACTTTATATTTAGTACAGTAGGCGAAGAACAGGGTTTTGTTGGAAGCTTTGCTATCATCGCTCTATTTTGGTTGCTGATGGTTCGAATTGTCATTATAGCGGAACGGCAGCGAAACGATTTTGCCAAATATTATGCTTATGGAGTCGCAGGTATCTTTTTCGTCCATGTCTTAATCAATATTGGGATGACGATGGGATTGATGCCAATAATTGGCATTCCGCTTCCCTTTATCAGCAAAGGAGGGTCCGCCTTGCTAGGATTTACCATTTTGCTGGCAGTTTTGCTGAAACTGGACAGTGTGAGATATTCCACCTAATATTTTAAGCATGCCAATCAAAAGGAATTATCTCTTTTTTGTTCTTCTTTGCCTGGTCGTTTATTTTCCACTGTTTCTTCACCTTGATCGCTTACCTCTTGATAATTTCGACGAAGCTCGCCTTGCTGTTTCTGCACTCGAAATGTATGGCAATGGAAATTGGCTCATTCCCCACTTTGGTGGTGACCCAGATATGTACAGTACCAAACCACCCTTTATGATTTGGTGCCAGGTTCTATTTATGAAAATATTGGGTATCAATGAATTGGCCATCCGCTTACCTTCTGCTTTAGCAGGTCTGAGTACTGTGTTTCTGCTGTTTTGGTTTTCGAAGATTCATTTGAAAAATACTTTGGTTGGCTTTTTTGCAGCCTTCATATTGATTACCACAAAAGGATTTGTCGTCAAGCATGTCACCCGTACTGGCGATTATGATGCGATGCTTGTTTTGTTCATGACAGCCCAGGTCATTTTCTTCTGGCTTTTTCTTGAAACCAAAATTTTAAAGAAAAAAAGAAGGTATTTATTGCTTTTGGGTATGTCCATTGCCTTGGCAGTATTGACTAAAAGTATTGTGGGATTGATGTTCTTTCCTGCAATGGTGCTTTTTCTGTTCCTTCGAAAGCAATTCGTGGAGGTTGTGACTTTTCCCCCAACCTGGTTTGCCATTTTTGGTGTCATCACCTTGATCCTGGGCTATTATTTTTTGCGAGAACAATACAATCCCGGTTATCTCCAAGCCGTATATGAAAACGAGCTGGGTGGAAGATATTTGAAAGCTCTCGAAGGGCACAAAGCGCCATTCCTATGGTATGCAGAGCGGTTTTTAAAAATTCAGTTTGTGCCCTGGGTGTATCTACTTGGTATCACTGTGTTTTTGAATTTAGGAGTCAACTTCAAGCTGCCTCCTAAATTAGGGCTTCCCTTTTTTGCTTCGCTGGTTGTGTTTACTTTTTTTCTTTTCATTTCAATCGCACAAACCAAACTGGATCATTATGATGCCCCGATTTATCCACTTTTGTCTTTGCTTCTGGCGATTTTATTGGTGAAAACTGGAAAAAAGATGAGAACCAGGTTAAAGGATACGGTTCTGGAGAACCGTGTTACTTGGGTGGGTATTTTTGTTTTTGGAGCTTTGTTTATTTGGTCTTATGTTTCCATAGTCAAATCGGTTTATCTTCAGTATCCACATCGTTCGAGCAATGAATACGCCTGGTTTATGAAGCGCAACTCAGAGCAGAAATCCTATTATGTAGCTGTCAAGAATTATAATGCACATTTGGAATTTTATCAACAATTATTCAATCAGAATGGCTACCAAATTGAAAAGACGTATCCAAAAAACCTGATTGCTGGAGACACAGCAATGTTTTGTCAGGGAGATGTGAGCAAAATGATAGATGGGGTATATGAATATGAATTACTGGATGAAAATCGAGGATGTTTCTTGGTGAGGATTTTGGCAAAAAAATAAGGAAGGATGCATCTTTTTTTGCATACAAAGGGTTCTTCCGTGCTAACCAAACATTGTGGATCATTGACCCTTACCCGAATTTCAACTGTTTGAAAGATGGTGTTTGGGTCATCAACTGTGAAGAAGTGAACAAACATGGTGCATCAACCTTCAACCCCTCTGGAGAAGAAGTTTAGAAGGGAAAGCATATTTAGGGAACTGAAAATCAGCTTGTTAAATACACCTTCCATCCTAAAATCACTACGGAATAGATTGTCACAATAATATAAGTTGTGAAATTTTGTTCCTTTAAAATAACGATAAGCGATTACAAATCAAACTTGATACCTTGTGCTAACGGAAGCTCTCTGCTGTAGTTGATGGTATTGGTTTGACGTCTCATGTAGGCTTTCCAGGCATCGGAGCCACTTTCCCTTCCTCCTCCGGTTTCTTTCTCTCCGCCAAATGCACCGCCAATTTCTGCTCCACTGGTGCCAATATTCACATTTGCGATACCACAGTCTGAGCCACCTGCTGATAGGAATTGCTCTGCCTGGCGCAAATCGGAAGTCATGATGGCTGATGAAAGCCCTTGTGGGACATCGTTTTGCATTTGGATGGCCGCTTCGAAGTCATTGTATTTGATGAGGTAAAGTATGGGAGCAAAAGTCTCGTGCTTGACGATTGCATAATCATTTTTTACTTCAGCGATACAAGGTTTGACATAGCAACCACTTTTGTAAGCATCTCCATCCAAAACGCCTCCTTCTACTGCAAATGTTCCTCCCTCGGCTTTCACTTTCTCTATGGAATCCAAGTAATTATTTACCGAATCTTTATCAATCAATGGACCCACATGGTTATTCTCATCCAGGGGATTCCCTATGCGCAATTGACCATAAGCTTTTGCCAAGCCATCGCGAACTTTGTCATAAATACTTTCGTGAATGATTAAGCGACGAGTAGTCGTACATCTTTGCCCACAAGTTCCTACTGCGCCAAAAAGGGCTCCTGTTAAAACAATATTCAGGTCTGCATTTTCTGTAATGATGATGGCATTGTTGCCACCTAATTCTAGTAAAGAACGTCCCATTCTTCCAGCGACAGTTTGTCCCACTATTTTCCCCATTCTGGTGCTACCAGTAGCCGAAATGAGTGGTACATTTGTATCTGTGGTCATGTATTCCCCTATTTTGTAGTCGCCATTAATAAGGCAGACAACACCTTCGGGAACGTTATTTTCTTTCAATACTTTGTGAAAGATATTTTGACAGGCAACTCCACAGAGTGGTGTTTTTTCAGATGGCTTCCAGACACAAACATCGCCACAGACCATCGCTATCATAGAATTCCAGGACCAAACCGCAACTGGAAAATTAAAAGCAGAAATGATTCCTACAATGCCCAGTGGATGCCATTGCTCATACATCCTGTGACCAGGTCTTTCAGAGTGCATGGTCAATCCATACAATTGGCGAGACAACCCAACTGCAAAATCACAAATGTCAATCATTTCTTGCACCTCTCCCCAGCCTTCCTGCAGACTTTTGCCCATTTCATAAGACACCAATCTGCCCAAAGCATCTTTGTGTTTGCGCAATTCATCACCATATTGACGAACAATTTCGCCTCGTTTTGGAGCTGGCATTTGTCTCCAAACTTTAAATGCAGCTTTAGCTGTTTCAATGGTTTGCAAATACTCATCTCTGGTTGTAGCACTTACACTTCCGATGTATTCGCCATCTACCGGAGAATAGGATTTGATATAATCGCCAGAAGAGCTGGAAATCAATCCAGTACTGGTTCCAGCATTTTCTTTTTCCAGACCCAATTGCTTTAGAAAATCTGTATTCATTGAATGGTTCTATTTGATTGTTATTAATATTTCGAAAATTTCGCGCAAAAATAGTCAAAGGCTTGAGAAATTAACTAAAGTTGAATATGAATGTGATCATCATGCCGGACTGCCTGACAGCCATGGAAGCGAATTTTGTTGTAAGCTTTTAAGTTTAAGCGTTCTTTCAGGTGAGGTTCAATAAAGATTTTTCTGATTTTGGGACTGTCTGCAAAATTTTTGATCAAATTGCGGGTCTTTTCTTCATCAAAAAGAAATTCCTTTTTTCTGGATGGCGAGGCGAGGTATTTTGTAATATCATATTGCCAATAACCTCTGCTCTTGCATTGTTCTGTTTGATCGCTTTCTTCAGCTCTTGCCGTTTCAAAAACGCCATAGCCGCACCAGGACGGAGATGAATTGACGGATTTTTGGCTTGCTGAATCTTTATAGAAAAACGCAAAATCCAATTTTTCACCATCGTCATGACTTAAGTGAGGTAAGAGTGGAAACCCATCGATAAAGGGAAAATTGGCATCCAAGTACAAAAGTTGCGTTCCCGGATATTCACTATGTATTTGTTGTGCGATACGATATACCTCTTTGCGCAGGTTTAATTTCACATAATGACGATTGGTAAGACAAGTCAATAGTGTTCGGGGTTTCAATGGTGTACTTTCACTGGAAAACAATGGCAGGGGAACTCGTCCGGTAGGAATGGCAATTATTGGAACCACCGTCAAAGCGATCACAGAATAAAAAACAGTAAAGGAAAATAATTTTACAAAAAATCGTGCAATGGAATTATTAAATCGCTTTTTGAGCATCCAACTGATGGGTTTGTGCAAAAAATAGATAAGACCACCCACTTGAGTGAGTATGGTTAAAATGCTGAAGATTAAGGTGTTTTTTAAAATAAGAAGTATAGTGCTCATTGATGTCTTTGAAAAAGGAACGGTCCCACTTATTACCAATTAAGGAACCCTTAAAAAATAACTTCATCGTTTAGTTCGGCATAAGGCCTCATGAATCTTTGATTTCGTCAAATAAGCGAAGGCTGAAAGCCTGTTAAGAAATGAAGTTGAGCTTATTTGACGAAATCAAAATGATGAAGTTATTTTTTAATCACTAAGTGTATTTGTGGAACCCCAAAATGCAATGATAGCAATCTGTTGTTTTAAATTCTGATGGTTTTCCGTTTTTTCTTTTTAGGTTTGGTGGCTTCTTTTTTCTTTGGAGCAGATTCGGGGGCAGGGGCAGGTTGGAAGCGAGGACTTGGACTTTCAAAAAAATCATCAAAAAACCCACGACTCCGCTCTCTTTCTTTTGGGTGTTGCCTGATACCGTCGGGATTGGGTACGACCAATACTTCTATAGGGATGGTTTCTAATATTTCACCTCCTGTTTCTACACTGGCAGGCTGAATCCAATAGTTTCCAATATCTATTGGTTCTAAATTATAAGAGTAGGAGATAGTTTGAGACATTTCACCATTGACAAAACTCATACTGGTCGCATAATTTGGTCCACCTACGATGCGAAAGCCTTCAAATTCAGGAGCAATGAAATTATTTCCTGAGGCATTTTCCAGTGTAAACTTTACTTCAAAATAATTGCCCATTAAAATAGAGTCGGTACTGATTTCAAGGGTAAATTTTGGCGCTTTATCCTGAGCCTGGATCGCCAAACCAAGCATGATAGCGAACGAAAAGGTGATTATTTTTTTCATGATTGAGTATTTTTCTGTACACCAATGAGTGTTATAAAGAGTCTACAAATTTAATAATGGTTGATAATTGTTTCCAAAATTATCGATCAGCACATCGGACACATCGCGTGCTTTGGGGCATAAACATTAACCTTGCCGGAGGAATCGTATTGCCACACCACGTACACTTACCGAAATCTGGTGCATCAATTTTGGTTAGTGCAAATCGCAAGGCTGCCAATTTCCTTTTAGAGGAGCGCAAAGCTGCTTCGGATACACTTTTATTGTTTATAGCGTCCATCCGGCTTATGCGTCCAATGGAATTTTCTGGTGAAATGGGTTTTGTAGCATCATTGAGCTGTTCAATTTCCGCTTCCGTTTTGATAATGGTCTCGTTTATTTTTTCTTTTAGGTTATTTCTTTCTTCTGATGTCATGTTTGAAAAATGCTGTTATTGTGTTTTCAGGGTAGTTGTTTTAAGTTTTTGAATGGATAAAATCTATTACTTTTAAGGCTTCCATGAAGTTAATTTTAGACAACTTCAGCGCTCAAATGCCCAAGAAATTTAAGGTTTTTTTCTAATTTAGTAGTTCCTATGACAATCATTACATACTTTTAGTGCTCATTTCTGACTAAATAGACCAGTTTTAAATAAAGAGATTGCCCGAAAAATTAGGATAAAATTGAAAAATAGTAATTACTTCCCTTTAGAACATATCCTAAGAACACCCCTTGAAAATGCGATGTCAACAGCGAACTAACACTATTATCTCTAATAAAGAACTATGCCTGTTTTTAAGGCTGCTTATTAATTAATTGCATTTTTCAGTAAACATTAAAACAAAACGATTATGAAAAAAAGCGCATTGAAAATTTTAGTTGTTTTATTCTTGTCAGCTTCATGGGCAATGTTTTCTTGCGGCGACGCTCCTCAACAAGCTGAGGAAGCTGCAGAAGAAGCTACAGAAGCAGTTGAAGAAGCTACAGAAGAAGCTGCTGAGACTGTTGATTCACTGGCTACTGAGGCTGCCGAAGCTGTTGAAGGAGATGGCGGCGGAGACGGTACCGAAGGAGGTGGAGATGACGACGGTGATGGTGGAGACGGAAATTAATTTTCCTTATTTAGTAAGCTTTAAAAAATAATTTCATCATTTTGGCAAATAAGTGAAGACTGAATGCCTGATAAAGAATGAAGTCAAGCATGTTTGCTGAAATCAAAAGGGTGAAATTATTTTGGAATAAAGTCTACTATTCAAAAGTAAAAAAGCGTCCTTTGAAAAGTTCAAAGGACGTTTTTTAAATCAAGCCAAATTGGTTGAAATGATATTTATAATGCTGTGTATGGAATAGTTCTAATTCTTCAAAATTCAACTCTCCTTGAAATTGATTATAGCTTTTGTAATCTGGATTTTCAGCAAAATGATTGTAAAAACGAGCCACCGCTTTGGGTAATTCTTCTATAGCTTCTTCCAGTGAATTGTATTTTAATGCAGGCAAATCTGCCTTTGTTTTATTACTTGGACGATGTTCAAAATGAGCCCCTTTTTCAATAAACCTTTTGAAACCAAGCTGACCTTTTGTAGGTGGGCTCACAGGTTCGCCATGACGTTTCAATGAAACTTTGGTTATCCAGGTCAAATGCTCGACCATGTGCTGAGCTGTCATTAAGCCAAACGATGGCTCTGTATCAGCTGTCAGGTTTTTTAGTATTTGGGGTACTTTTTCTGTTAGAAATTCTTTGTGAGTCATATTGCTTACGTTTAGAATTTCACAAAAGTAGTTTTTTGGGAAAAATCGCTCCCATTTAGATCCAGAAAATACATCCCTTTTGGTAAATCAGAAATATTTTGTTCGTTCAATCCCGGAAGGATTTTCCAATTCTGTTTCAAAACACCATTTACATCATAGCAACTCAAGATAGCCTCATTAGAACCTTTCCAATTGACTAAAAGCCAGTCAGAAGCAGGGTTAGGAAATACTTCAAATTCAAAGTTGTTTTCAACCTCAAAAGTAGAAGTTGGCAAATCTCTGGTTGTGAGATTATCCATACAGAAATAGGCAGGAGTATTCATGCCGTGCGTACCATTGTCTGTTGAAGAAAGGGTAACCTGAAGGCTATCTACATTTCCCAAAGAGGTCAAATCAATATAATGCCACTCATCCACGATATAATCCTGCGTATTATCAGCAAAGCGATAGTCTGCCAAATAGAAATCAATACTATCAGTGCTTAAATTGCCTTGGAAATATTTTTTGATGGTCAATAAAAAGAAATCAGGATCGTCACCTGTTTCGCCCCCAAATTTTTTGGTAAAGCTATCACCTTCCAATATGCTCAGATATGCATAAGTGCTATTGGTGATATGAAACCCTTCGACAATTCCTCCAATTGCTTCACCTCTTAATTCAATAAGGCTTTTTCCCAGAACGAAAGTTACAGCATAGGTGTCTGAGTCATCTACACCCTTGCCGACAATAGAGCTGAATTGATTCATAAAACCTGGTGTTTGTGTATCGGTTGTATTTGAAATTGCCCAGCCATCCCAACCATCCCAGGAAGGATGATAAGTATTGTGCAAAAAGATATTACCGTTTTCGAATCCACCATCTGGAGTTCCATTGTTCAGAAAACTCTCCGATGAAAGATTGAAATCTTCGAAGGTTGCTGTAGTTTGAGCATTGACCAATTGTAGTAATAAAACTGTGGTGAGAAGTGTAAATAATTTTCGCATAAAAGTTAATTTGAATATTTATCCAGGTTGGCAAGGGCTTCTAGCCTTTGATAGACTTGGAGCGCTTGTCCAACCATTATTTCGAATGATAAACCATTTTTAAACCTAATCGAAAATGCCTTCCAGGCATGGGACGTCGTTCTACGACTCTATAATTTTTATCCCATAGATTGTCAATTTGAAAAAATAATAAGCCAGAAAACCTATTTCGAATCCACTCATAATCCACCCCTAAATACCCAACCTGGTAGCCATCGAGCGGCTCCAGAATTGTAGAGATAGAGCTGGTAAGGGTATGTCGATAATAAATCCCAATATTTTTCCAATCAAGTTCCAACAATCCAAAAGCTTTGTGTTTCGGCACATAAAATAATTGCTCCCCTTCCAATATTTTGGGATTTTCAATGGCAACCTTATTCGTAGAAAGGACATAATCGTAACCGGCTTTCGATTTGATTTTAAGGTGATTTTTTTGAAATTGCCAATCCATCCTTTGCTCCAGTCCTCTACTCCAAACTTTCGCAATGTTGTTAGCCGAATAAAAAGCCTCTCCTTCTCGGATGCTCCATAAAATCCAGTTTTCGATAGTTCTATTGAAACCAGTAAGGGAATATTTCAGATGGTGTTTTTTGATTTTCCAGGTGCCGATTAAGCTAAATTCAGCACTCCAGCCACTTTCGGGTTTCAAGTCTACATTGCCACCCGGACGCCAAAAGCGATCATTGAAAGTAGGTAGTCTGAAATTGCGGGAAAATTTGGTTTTGGAAATTAACCAGGCATTGATTCTTTTCTCAAACCCCAGACTTGGTATAAAGGGAATGGATTGTTTTTCTGCCCATTCCTGCCTTAAATGGATTTGAAAATCCCAGCCTGCAAATGGAGTTTGAAGTGCTGCAAAAATGGCTCCCCGATATTCAGTAGGTGGATGTTCATAAGCCTCAGCAAATGCTTTTGTAAAGGTTTGATTAAGCCCAAAATGTACTTTCCCCATATTTTTAATATGCCTCTCATATTCCAACTCTCCAATAATATTCCTGAACTTGGTGATGGCACGTAGTCCAATTAAATCATCACGATAATCAATTTCTTCCTCAAAAAAAGCACTTCGAATTTGGAAGACAGATTGCCTGCCTATTGATTTCCAATTCAAGGTTGTACGAAAAATGTCATCCTTTTGAGCTGCTTCACTTCTGGTTTGGGTAGTGGTTGGAGGAATTGCTCTGTCAGATTGTTGCCACCAAATGTGCCAAGCCAGTTGTTGATTGATTTTGGGTTTCCAATAGACTTCCTGCAATATTCCCCCTTGTGAAAAAGCACTGTTTGTTTGTCGTTTTTTGGGTAAATCCGGACTTATGGTATACTCAAAGTCATTTTCTGCTTTTTGATAAAATACCCGGGTGCTTCCAGCAAATTTTCCCTTCCTATACTGCATTTTCAGTTGACTATCCCAATTGTCAAAACTGCCCAGAATATTTTGAAAACCAACCGAGATCCCATCACGAGATTTAGGGATGTTTTTTAGGGCGATCACCCCCCCGATAGCTCCATTACCCCAAGGCGCACTATTCCCTCCGTAATTCAGACTCATTTCATCTACAAAAACAGTGGGTAAAAAAGACAAGTCCAACAGTCCGAGCATTGGACTTTGCAATGAAAAACCATTCCAGATCAAGGCGGTATGTCCGGCACTGCCTCCGCGAACTGAAGAAGTAGCCAGGCTACCAACCCCATAGCTCTTGATAAATATGCCGCTTTCGCGATTGAGTATTTCCGAAATATTGGAAATCGTGTTTTTTTCCAGGGTTTGGGAGTTCCAGTTTTCAGTTCTACTCCCAGTAGAAGCATTGCGTAATGAAGTTTCAGTGAGCTTGATTTCAGGTAGGAGAAGCGTAGTGTCCGACTGAGCCGATAAACAATTGGAGCATGAAGTAATGAAAACAATGAGGAAGAATGAAAGAAAGGACGAAAGAGATATTGAGAGACATGATTTTGAATCCCGCACAGAAAATGGTTCTGCAGCCTTAGAAAAGCGACCAGCCTTTGATATGTGCTGTGTTTTAAAATTAAAAATCATCCAATCTTCCTGCAATTCAGAAAGCCTCGGAAGGTAGGTGGTGAGAAATGCGAAGAACCCTAATGAAAAGTACATTTCATCCCAGCTTTTCCTCCGAAAGCTTGAAAGATTAACAATTCACTGGCAGGTCTTCTGGCTTACTCCTTTTTTTGGCGCCTTCCCCTCGATTTCGAGAGTGGCATTTCGCCAAAAAATAAATATAGAGCTTACAGCAGCGGGGACTGCCCCGGATTTTCACCGGGTTCCCTATTAAGGCATGTTGACAGTAGGCAGTTTGCAGCAAGCAGTTTTAAATAATGCTTTATGCAACTCCTACGCTCATTTGCCACCAATGTTTGAGCAAAGGTAAAAAAATCTAATTGTTCTCGAATATTTGGTTTTTCCCCCTGTTTGAATTTTCTTACCAGCACCCAGCACCCAGCACCCAGCACCCAGCACCCAGCACCCAGCACCCAGCACCCAGCAC
>JBGTQJ010000015.1:0-43571 GCA_041941305.1 Saprospiraceae bacterium | reverse complement strand
ACCCAGATAAAATTTTCAACTTTTCTTACCATTTTTGCAAAGCACATCAACTTCAAAATAAAACAGCATGGAACCAGGCAAACTACTTTTTCAGGAATGGATATTGGTCTTCATTTTCGTTTTTGGTATGATAGCCTGGGCGTTTTTCAAGAGAAAAAAAGCTGCCGAAAGTATGTCTTCTTCTTTTTTGGCAGATCGAAAAGTACCTGGCTTCGTCGCTTCTCTCTCCACTGTTGCGACCAATCTGAATGCAAATGATTTCATAGGTCTGGTAGGTGCCACTTATGGTATTGGCATCATCATGATGCACGGACAATTACTAAATGCGCTGGCATTGGTTTTCCTGGCTATTTTTGTTATGAGAAAGCTTCGAGGTCGCAATGTCTATTCGCTTGGGCAATGGCTTAAAGAAAGATACAACCCCAAAGTGGGCTACGCCTACAGCATTATCTGGGCATTCGTTTGGATGTTGTTCAATTTGGGTTTGTACATCTATGCCGGTGCTTTGGTGATGAATACATTAGTAGGCTGGGATTTGTATTGGAGTATTGTGATAATAAGCATTATTGCAGCCATCTACACGTTGGTTGGAGGGTTTAGTACAGTTATAGCAACTGACATTGTACAAGTGGTTTTGATGTTTTTTCCGATGGTATTTCTGGCAATTATCGTACTCCAGGCAGTCGGAGGACCTGTGGAGTTATTGAGTTCATTGCCTTCTGACAAAGCTGATTTATGGCATTCTACAACACCCTTTGGCTCAATAGAATTGACAATTGGTGGGATGTTTTTACTGGGTATGAGTTATTGGAGTAGTGAAGCTCAGGTGATTCAAAGACCCCTTTCTACCAAGAATCCCGATGAGGCGGCGATAAGTTATCTGGGAGCAGGTTTTTGGTATGCGCTGCTGGTGCCCTTTGTAATTTTCCTACCTGCTTTGGCTGCAGTTCAATTGTATCCCGATTTGGCTAATAATGATTATGCTACACCGATGCTCATTCGCGATTACCTTCCGGCAGGTTTGTATGGACTAACTATCGTAGGCTTATTGGCGGGAACTTTTTCTTCTTGTGATTCTCAAATCAATGCCTTTTGCACCATTTTTACCACAGACATTTACAAAGGCTTTTTAGGCAAAAAAGGAGATGAGCAGCATTATCTAAAAGTTTCCAGAATTGCAGGAATCATCTTCACCCTAGCTGCAATAAGTACTGCCCTTTTAGTCACTCAAGCCAAGGATGGCATGTTTTTGTATGCCGTCGGTATTCTTGCCACCATTATGCCACCTTTTGGAGCGATTACGATTTTGGGAGCTGTGTGGAAGAAGGCTAGTCCACGAGGAGCTTTTCTGGGCTTGACCTTTGGAATGGGAGTAGCAGTTGTTCTTTTCATCCTTGCCCAAAATGGAGTACTCGATTCCTGGGCTGCGGATACCCTCTTTATCAGATCCGGGATTGCCTTTTTGGTGACAGCAGTTGTGACGATATTGGTGAGTTTGACAGATAATTTTGAGGATCAGTTGCCTGATTTGGTAGAATCTTCCGAAAGTGCTTCTGATTTTTTGAAGCCTAAATTTTTAGGTGGATTATTGGTCTTGGTTGTTTTGGGGATTTATGTTTTGTTTTCGGTTTTGGGCTAGGTTATTTTTTGTCAAACCCTTAATTCGCATTAGTAATAAGCGGAGTCTCTCGAAGAGGAGGACTCTGCGGCATCCTTAGATGGGCTCTTTACATGGTCGGAGTCATCTTCGAGAGACGCCGCCAATTACGGAAAGTCGTTTTTGAACAAGTGGGCATGGATAGTAATATCTTTCGTAATTTAATTGCTGAATTTCAGCTTCGCTGGGATTTAGGATATACATCTTATTTAAAGTTTCGTCACTTCAAATTTATGTATATCCTTTCTTCTTTATAATCACTTTTTTATCCCGTTCAATGTATACATGACTCGTTTTGTTTTCTCAACAACCCCACCGACCCACTTGTATTTCCAATTATCCTCTCTGGTCAAATACTTCTTTTCTAAAGTTGCCCAAGAAATGCGTTTCGGCTTTTTTTTCTTCACAAATGGTGTAGGTATGCTTTTTTGTACTGTCGTCGCTGACATCTATTTAGTTTTTAAACAAAGATAATTTTTCAATAATAAAGTCAAATGATATCTGCTTTTGCTACCGTGTCAAAGCAGATATCATTTTACACTTTTTTACACTTTTTAAAACCCACTTAATCCTTCCTGCCTGCCTTTCCCGGCATTTTTGCGCTATCAATTGTGAAAAAGAAAAAGTTGGATTCTTAATGGTGAACAATAGCTAACCCCAAGACCATTTTTCCGTCCACCGTTAACCGTCCACCGTCAACCGAATAACAATGAAAACCACAATCATTCACAAAACGCAGTCACCGCAAAACCAAATGAAGGAATGGCAACATTTCCGACTCCAGAGAAATTGTTTGATTGCCATTTTGGGTTTTAGAAATTATATGCATTCCATCAATGAAAACAGCACCTTGAAAAGTTTAAGGTTGTTGTTTGTCGGGCTCTTCCTGGCAACTTCAATCTTGACCCAGGCGCAGGATTTGGAACTGTCGGTCACAGGCAACAATTATGAAAGCAATGGTGCAGAACTAGCTGTGAAAACCAGAACCATAGATGGTACAGTACAAATTCGCTGGGCACCTACCAACCCATTGTTTTTTAGGCTGGCGAACCGAAAAGGCTACCGCCTGGAACGCAAAAATTTCGAAACCAATGCCTGGGAAATTTTATTGGACAGAGGTCCCTATTCAGTAGAAGAATTTAAAGCAAAACTGGATACCACAGACGCACATGTGGCTTCAGCAGCCCAAGCCGTACATGGCAAACAACAAGCTCAATTATTGGGTGTGAATCCATTAGCGGAAGCACAAGCCATTCGTGAAGAACAGGAGATGCGTTTTGCTTTTGCACTGCTTTCAGCTGATTATTCAGCAGAGGCAGCAGAAGGCTTGGCCTTGAGATATGATGATGCAGATGTAGAGATAGGACAAAATTATTTATACCGCGTATATGTCAATAACCCCAACGACCCTGAATTCCCTTCCGATACGTCTACATTTTTAGTAAAAACTGCAGATACCTATCAAGCCCAAAAAGTGACAAAACTATTTGCGGAATCCAAAAGTCAACAAGTGATTTTGAAATGGTCAAAACACGAAAATGAACATTATTTTAGCGGTTATTTTATCGAAAAATCTTTTGATGGAGGAGCTACTTTCCAAAGGCTTAATGAAATTCCAGTTATCACCAGCGATCACGAAGTATTTGAAGAGTTCAATAACTTCCATATTTATTCTGACAAAGATGTCATCAATGGTACTCCTTACCAATATCGCGTGATTGGGGTCACCCCATTTGGTGATGAAGGGCTGCCTTCTGATGTTATCATTGCGAGTGGTCAGGATTTGTCAGGACCTATGCCACCTTTTAACCTTAGTGCTGAAGATATTGGCGACAACACCGTAGAAATAAAATGGAATGCAGAAGTTGCCTCAACGGATCATGGAGGCTTTATCATTGCACGTTCCACGAATGCGATGGGACCATTTTTCAATATCCAGGCAGCACCACTTCCGACTACTACCAGAAGCTTTATTGACAAGGAAGCGACCCCATTAAAAGCAAATTATTATATCGTTTATTCCGTAGATGATAAAGGCAATCGAAATGGAAGCCCTGTTCAGATGGCAGTGTGGCATGATTCCGAACCACCCGCGCAACCCGGTGCACTTGCTGGATATGTTGATACAACCGGCTATGTTTCACTAGTTTGGAATTGGGGTGACGAACCAGATTTATTAGGTTACCGAGTTTATCGTTCCCATGCCCCAGATAGAGAGTTTTATCAATTGACGGATAAGCCGGTTAAGGGTAGCATATACGTTGATTCCATCAACATGCAAACATTGACCGAGAAAGTGTATTACAAGGTGGTTGCTGTAGATTTTAATTTGAATCCCTCAATACCCTCAGAAATTGCTGAATTAAAAAGACCAGATATTATTCCTCCGGCAACTCCCTTATTGTCTGGATATAAATCATTCGCAGATTCCATTAGGATCAACTGGCAACCTAGCCCAAGTGAAGATGTCGCTGCTTACCGTTTATTGAGAAAAGCAAAGGGAGAAGCTGATTATCAACTTGTTGCCACCTTTACAGATTTGGAAATCACCAGTTATATGGATAAGGGATTAGGGAAGGGAAAAACCTATGAATACTCCATTAAAGCAGTAGATGATGCCAATTTGGAATCAGAACCAGCCAATCCATTGGAAATCACAACGCTGAAAGGCATCAAACGAACAGCTATCAAAAATCTGACAGGAAGAGTAGATGAATCTACTGGTACATTTCAGTTGGATTGGACTTACGCTGAACCAGGTGATTACAAATTTCAGATCTACCGTGATACTGATGACAAAGGCTGGAAGTTAGTTGCCACCTTGAACCAGGACCAAACCACTTATAACGATCGTAATTTATACCTTACAGACAATGGTTTTATGTACGCGGTTAAAGTGGTTTTTGCTGATGGAGGGGAGTCGCCATTGAGCAATCGAATCAAAGTGAATTTTAAGAAATAGCCGGTGGATACTTCAATAAAAGGATTCTGCTGCCGCAGGCAGCAGAATCCTTACCACCACTTCAATCTAAGTATCATGTTTAAATCAACCATACTCAGCCTGGCATTGCTATGTCTTTTGCTCCCTTTTGTGAGTGCACAAGACATCGAACAAGTCATCAAAGAAAAGCCTTTTGACTGGACAGGCTCTATCAGCGTCAATAATAATATATACGGCGTTTCTGGAATTCCTGCCCGAAGCAATCCCTTTTTCTGGAATGTGGCTGCGAATATGACGGGAAAAGTGTATGGCTTTTCATTGCCTTTTTCTGTTACGGTAGGTCAGCACGATTACAGCGTTTCCAGACCTTTTCTACAGGCGGGAATTTCACCAAGCTACAAATGGGTTAAATTGCATTTGGGTACTCGAAATATGCATTTTTCGCCCTATACATTAAATGGGCACACATTTGATGGTGTTGGGGTTGAGTTGACCCCTGGTATATTTCAATTCTCAGCGATGTCTGGACGGTTTCGAAAAGCCAGGGGATTTGATCCTCAATTGGGCTTCCGATTTAATAAAGCCGTTTACAAAAGGACGGGCTATGGTTTTAAAATAGGAGTAGGTAGTAAAGACAATTATTTCAATATCAGTTATCTGAGAGCAAAAGATCATCAGAATTCGGTTAGTCCCTTGGAGCAGGATTCTACGACCACACCAGCAGAAAATGCAGTTTTGGGGTTTAGCGGTGGTTTTCAAATTGCGAACGCTGTGACCTTTTTTGCAGAAGGCGGTGCCAGTGCCTTTACCAGAAACATCAATTCTATAGAAACCAATGATATCATTCGACCGGATATTTCTTCGATTTTTAAAACGCGGCTTTCTTCCAGATTGAATTATGCATTTAAGATAGGCTTGAATTTTGACTTTACCGGGTTTCGCTTAAAAACTGCCTACGAACGCATTATGCCTGAATTTGAAACGATGGGGGCTTATTTCTTTGCCAATGACCGGGAAAACATCACCATTGCTCCATCCTTTAGTATTTTGAATAAGAAATTGCATGTCAATGGCAATGTAGGTATTCAAAGAAACAACCTTTTGAAAACCAGAAGCGAAACGACCAATAGGCTAATTGGAATGGCAAATATCACTTACGCCAGCCCCAGTGGCTTTAGCATTAATTTCAACTACACCAACTTCACGGTAGAACAAACAGAAAGCATTCTGGAGTTATCAGATTCTATCAGAGTAGCGATGGTCACCTCCAACATTAGCCTGGTGCCTACCTACAGTTGGTCTGATTCGAGCAGAGTACAAACGGTGATGTTTTCGGGAAATTACCAACAACTCAACGATCGGAATCCTTTTACGCGTGCGTTTACAAATATGACTACTTATTTCTTCAATAGTACTTACAATACCTCTTTTGTACGAACCGGATTTGGGTTTAATGTGAGCGCTAACTACACCACGATTGATATTTTTAATTTGAAAACAGATAGGTATGGTGGAACGATTGGCATCAATCAGGTCTTGGCAGATAATAAATTCAGATTGAACTTGACAACAACTTATAATCTGACGAGGATCAATCAAAACAACGATGGTGCCGTCATTTCAGGGAATATTACTCTTTCTTACGCCCCACATCCAAAGCATAGTTTTTCACTGCACACCAATGTTTTAAACAATCAATCTGATCAGTTTGACGATTATACGGAGGTATATGGTGGGTTGAGTTATGTGTTTAGAATAAGATAAGTATTAAAAAAATACACCAGATGAAATCATTTCATCTGGTGTATTGAGAGCTTCATGAATTAATGATCTAATGCCAGGGTTATTCTTCCATAATATCCGCCATCCTTATTTCTAAACCTTCTAAAACTCTTCCACCATAAATAAGTTGGTCGAAAGGAATTTCTACTACCTCAAGAGATGGGCGGTAAACATAAGTTACTTTTTCAAACGGATCTATTACCCAACCTAAGCGACTTCCATTTTCAATAAACTCTTGAACTTTTGATTTGACGTAATTGCGTTGATTAATATTGGATAGTAATTCACACAAAAAATCAGGAGCAAAAGGAACAAACTTTTTTCTTTGCTCTTTTGGAATGTTTTCCCATCGATCCTTGTTCACCCAAGCAACATCTGGTGAGTAGGTAGCCCCATTGGGTAATTTAAATCCTGTAGAGGAATCAAATACTTTTCCAGTGTTTTTTGAACGATTCCAAAAAACAAATTCCGCATTGAGTTCAGAATTATTAATGCCGGTTTCTCCTCCTGTTAAAGCCATAATCATGATTTCACCTGTAGAAAGGCGTTCGATTTTTAGGTTATCATTGAGTTGACAAAATTCAAAAAATTGATCATCAGTAAATCCTCCATCAGGTAGTGTGAGGAATAGGGATTCAACTGATTGTTTTAAATTTTCTTCTACTAGTATCATCCAGATATTTTTTTCAAAGATAACGAAAAATAAATGTCAATGCTTATGCCCGTGCTCCTCCTCACTAGCCTCCTCTTCTGCTTCTCCCTTTGGTCTTTCAACCCCTCTGCTACTGATCGTATGCCCAAAAAAGATGGCATTGGCAAAGATTTTATTCGTGCCATACCAAAAGGCTCGGAAGTTTGGATTGTCTGCAAGACATATCACTTTGCCACCACCTGTTCCACTCACAATGATGCCAGCTGTGTTTTTGATCAGGTTTTGATTCTTTTTAGAAGCATAGCCGCTCAACAATGGGTTCTCGGTATAGATAGCAGGGCTGGCATATGGATTATCGGACTGTTGGAAAAACAGTGTTCCGCGACGGAAAACTGGCAAGTTTTCAGCATTGTAGCCATAGAAAAGTGGATGCGTCAAATCCACTTTATTTTCAAATATGGAACCTCCGATTACATGGGTGCCAAAATCAGGAGACATTTTTCCATAAGGACGTTTGGAGTGTTTCCCATTATTATTATTGACGAAATTCACCCCAGCCAATCCATTGCTTTTTGCCCATTGCACTGCACTTTTCATGGCGATCAGTGTTCCGCCTCCCTGAACCCACTTTTTTAATTTTTCTACACCATTTTTGCCCAGGCTACCGTAAGAACCGCCCACCATCACGATTACATTGTATTTATCGATATTTCGTCGTGCGATGTCATCACTTTCTACTTTACTAATTGCCATGTGGTAACGCTGATCTAACAAATGCCATACTTCACCAGCATCATAACTGGAAACGCCCCCGTCTACAATTAACATCACTTTAGGCAATTTGAGGGGCTCAAAATTAGGGCTACCCAAGTCGATCCCCACTGGCGTCAATCCGGTGTCAGCAGTTTCAATCGGCACCCCACTTTTGGTCGATGCTTTTTTCATCAAATCATAAATCTGGTCGGGGTTAAGATTTTGATTTTGGACAGGTACCATGATGGTGCCTACATCGTATGTTTTACCACCTGACTGGAAATCTACACTAGCCACCTTGGCTCTCAATCCAGCGCCAAGTATGGTATTGAGTACTTTGGGAGTCAGGTATTCATCCCATTCAAATAAATAGGCATAATTGCTTTTGGCAGGCTCTGGGGCACTTCGATAATAAGTGGTTTCAGTAAGGCGATCTCCCTTCAGATTGGAAGAATATTGGCTGCCTTTCAGTTCAGCGTAATCGATATTAAATGCCAGTGGCATGGTCCAGGCAGATACATCGTAGAAAAGAGAATCCGGAAATGTTATTCTTTTTTCAAAAGTGCCTTTGATAAGACGGTATTGTTGTTGATTGAGCGGTACGACAAAGGAAACATCACCAGCTTTAAAGGTTTTGCCAGCTATACTTACATCTTGCTTCAATTTGTAAACTTCAATTTGGTGACGAAGCAACAAATCCAGAAATTCTGCAAGCCGCATACCGTCGTACTTCTCTGAAAAAACATAGGCTTTCAAATTGTCTTTTCTTGCTTCTTCTGCTGCGGTGGAGAAAAATCGGCGTTGGTAATCCAACATCTTCTCACGCATATTAAAAGCTGCTTTTTGAGTCGAGAGAGAAGTAACGACTTGATTTCTTATAGTGAAAGGAAAACTCAAATCGCCATTTTCGGTAGCTTGCAAATGTCCTCGTGAACTACCTTGTTCGAATAAAATCCCAACAGCACCATTTGCATCAGGATAGGTAGAGCCCTTACCATAGTAAAAATCATCAAAAGATTCCTGTGAATAATACAGCGAACCAATTTGATCTAGTCCTGTCGCATGATAGGTAGCTATTTCTGCGGTCAGATCCTGGTTCTCTTGAGGTGTAATTGGGTGTGTTCGTGAAGGAATACCTGGCTGAAAGAAAAAAGTGCTATTGGAACCCATCTCGTGGTGGTCTGTCAAAATGTTGGGCTTCCATTTGTGGAAGTTTCGGATACGCCCCTGGCTTTCAGGATGTTGCGTGGGTAGCCAGTCGCGATTGAGATCAAACCAGTAGTGATTGGTTCTGCCTCTTGGCCAGGCTTCATTGTATTCCCGATCTTGAGGATCATTCGTCAAATTCAGGTTCTTGTGCATATTCGCCCAGGTCGAAAAGCGATGGAAGCCATCTGGATTGTAACAGGGATCGAGTAAAATGATCACATTGTCCAGCAGATCCAACACTTCCTGGCTTTGTCCAGCAGCTAAATAGTAGGCTACAAGCGGAACGGCATTTCCACCACTGGGCTCATTACCATGAATGCTATAGCCCTGATAAATCACAATCGGCATTTGGGACACATCAAGTTTGGCAGACAAATTGGGATCGGTCAATGACACATGTTGCCTTCGGAGATTATCAATATCTGCATGATTTCTAGGAGCGGTAATCGTCAATAATTGCAGTGGGCGATTTTCGTAACTGTGTGCATATTCTTCAATGGTCACACGGTCAGAAGCCTCCGCTATTTCTCTCATGTAATAAACCAATTGGTCGTGACTGATGTGCCATTCGCCAGGCATGTAACCCAAAACTTCCTCTGGACTTGGAATATTTTGATCGTAGCTAATATCTGGTAGATAATAAGTTAGTTCAGGTTTTTGAGCTGAAAGTAGGGTGCAAATTGCGACTATGGCAAAAGTGAACTGGAATTTCATACTTTTTTAGGATGAATTTTTAATGATCGGGTTGACAGGTTGGCGGGGAAGCGGGTTGGCGGGATCAGGTTGTTGAGGATGTGGATATGTGGGTTAGCGAGGAAATGGGATTAATGTCCTAGACTCCGTTTCCTTGTTACCCGATATACCCGCAACCCGACAACCCCTATACCCGACAACCCGCTTCCACGCCAACCCGCATCCCATCAACCCGCAAAATACAGAGAAATGAGAAAATGAAGGATTAAACCAAAATCTCACAGTTGGGTAAAGCCGCTTTAACTTCGGCAGGGATTTCCAAAGGAATTGTTGCGTCTCTATTGTGAGAACCATTATAGCGCAGATCCAGTTTTTTCAAGTTTTTCAACTTTGCCACTTCTTCCGGGAATTCAAGGAATTGATTGGCATAGAGATTCAAACTTTCCAGTTTTTCCAATTTTTTTATTGTTTTAGGTAATTGAGAGATGACATTACAGGAACAATCGAGGTGTTTCAAATCTTTGAATTTCCCGATGCCGATATGGAGTTTGTCCATTTTACAATTGTGGAAATTGATACTTTCGATTTTCTCAAAATAGTCCAGGGCATCGGCTGGGAAGAGTGCGGGTAATTTCATTCCATAGATAATAAGGGATACAGGTTCTCTGTCTCTTAGATTGGTAAAGCCCAAGCCAGCAGAATAATCCAGATGTCCATTTTTCATAATTGCCTCAAAGGCTTTTGTGCGCCAATCATGGGGTTTTTTATAGCTGTACAAAATATACCGAAGCCCCCGTCGGTGGACCTTAAACATGGCAAGTGAAAGCATGGCTGCTAAGTGCCGCGAAGTCAGTTTCGCCACTTTTTTCAGTTTGTTATTGAGGTCTTGCTCTTTGGCTTTTTGAGTGATGGCTGCGAAGTGCTGTTTATCTCGAATGAGGGCTTGCCATTCTTCTGGGGCATATCTTTCCAACAGTTTTTTGGCAGTAGCCCGGACTTTGCTGTCGGAGGCAGTTTTTTGAACGACCAGTAATTCTTCCAGCAAATCATCTGGCACACCTCCTGATTTCAACATTTCTAACCCAACCATCGCATTTGCAGGCTCCGGGCTTCTGAGAAAACCAAGCAAATTTTCCTGCATTTGGTTTTCGCCTTCAGCGGCAGCTTTTTCGAGGAATTGAGGTTGAGTTTCCGAAAAGTAGGTTTGCAATTGAGTTTCTGTAATCAATTGGAAATCGCCGGAAGCATCGTATTTTTCCATTTTTGGATTTTTGCCAATCAAAAGATGTGTTACCTTATCCGACAGGGAAGTGCTATATCCTATTCCCAATCCCTTGAGTTTTTTTCGAATCTCTGTTTTTGTCATGGAGGTGTTCCCCAGAATCATCAGGTTAGCGCTTTTCCCAAGGGATTCCAGACCATTTTGTTGTTGTGTTATTTTATGTAGTCGATGAAGGCATAATTCGCGCAGAGGAGGAAAATTGATACAGAGTGCTTTTAGAATTTCATTGACTGACAATTCTGGTATTTCTTTTAATGCCGAGCAATCTTTAACTAAATCAAAGAAATAGAATTTGTCTATTTGTTGTAGAGAAGAACAACGATACAACGCACTGGAAAAGCTTAAAAATTGGTTAAAGGGATAGCAAATTTGCTCCTGAACTTCTTTCCAGTTACTAATTGGTAACTTCCTGGGGGTCATTAATAAATAAAGATTTTCCAAGTAATTTCCTTTTAGCACAACCTCTTTTAAATTGGGGAGTGTATTTATAAATGTCAAATCCTTAAAATGAAGTTTTGAAGACTGAAGGGACAGGATTTCCAGTTTATCCAAATTGCTCCAATCAGAAGGAATAGTTTGGAATGGCACATTGAGAAAATAAATGTGCCTGGAGGCTTTATGATGAAGAAGTTCTTTTGGAAACTGATTTAAAGAGACATTGTGAAAATACCAGGTTGTAATATTTTGAAAAGCAAAAACTTCCTTTGGGATTTCCACGATTTTATTGCCATGTATCGTAATTCTTTTGGGGTCTTTTTTTTGAAATTCAGGATGATTGAGCATGATTTTCATTTCTTCTTTTGTCAAGCCCGGAAATTCCAAATTTTGATTTGGGTTTTGTAAAACTTTACGGAAATATCTTTCAAAAACTTCTTTTCGATAAGAAGAGGTGCCATCTTCCATCATCAAGTATTCTTCAAGCTTATAAATTCCTCTTCTAAACCCAGTATATAAGATTTGGTTAAAAGCGTGTTTGGCATATTTATCCAAAACTGAAGATAAAGGATCTCTTCTTCTAAATTTGGAGCTGGATATCATTTGGAAAACCTCCTTATTTTCATCAGCTACGTGTTTTCTTAAAAAAGCATAAAATTCATTTTGTACTTCATGCTTTGATTTGATTAATACGACCGCAATAAAATCGGGAATCAACTCATCATACATCTCGTTATACTTTACGATTTCCAACACCAATTTGTCATTGATAGGGTCATTCGACCAAAGCAATTCCCGAATGCGTTGGATATATTCTTCTTTGCTGAGCTGCGGTGTTTTTTCCATGATGAATAATTTTGAGAAACCTCCATATTTTGCCAATTCAAGGATATATTACTCCCATTGTTTTACATTTTCTGCAACAACATCATCCCAACCTCAGGATCTGACGTGATTGCTTTCAAATGTGGATTGCTGGATGACACAAAATCTCGCAGTAAAGACAAACGCAAATCATTGGGGAGTAAATCCATTTTGACGAAAGCCAGTATGTTTTTGATTTGATTGGCATCTGGTTTTATTTTGCTCAAAGTCAAATAATTGGTCAATCGAGTGCACAATGTAGCAAGGATGTCCACTCTCAACACTCCTTGTTGCACAATACCCTGGATATGTTGATACACCTCCGTATTGAAATTTTTGGTATTGCAAATCCTCTCCGGGGAGACAAGTTTGGTCAAATTTTGCTGTACAAAGGTGATGAATGCGGTCACCGTCTCCTCATCCAAACAGGAAGAAGCCAACATCTGAATAAGTGGCAATTCATCAGAGAGATTGGAGATATTTTGAATGCTTTGGAAAAATTGAACCAGTGAACGGGGAGTCGTTCTTTTCCCAACTGCAATTTCAGGATAGGTCAATACGAAATTGATACCACGAGGGTCAATCTTATGCTGCTCTGCCCAAATCGCCCAGGCTTTTGGATCAAATTGCATGGTCACATGCATCATTCGTGTCAGCATGGCGTCATCCATAGGCGTGACAGAATAATCTCCCCCATCCGGATTGGCGGTCAAAACGATTTGCCAAAGCCTAGGTAATTTCCAACTTACCAACTCAAAATTCTGCAACAATTGCATGATCCCTCTCAAAATCCGGTCATCTGCCCGGTTCACATCATCAATCAGTAAAATCCCAGGTCCTTCCTCTGTTGGCACCCAATCAGGACTTCTGAAAACGGTTTTCCCATCTTCAATGGCAGGCATCCCCACCAAATCCCCCATTTCTTCAAATTGTGCTGGCGCGATGTAAGACCATTTGTAATTATTGGCTTCCGCTATTTGCTGTACCAATTCGGTTTTTCCGATTCCATGTGTACCCCAGATACAAACAGGCGTTTTTTTATAACCTGCCTTCTCTGCGCTAAGATTATTGGCTACGATGTGCTCTGTAAAATTCTTGACTTCCAGTGCATTTGCTTCAATTCCGTAAAAAACGTAGTTATGGTTCATGTTTTTGTGTTGTCGAGGTGCGAGGTGCGAGGTGCGAGGTGCGGGGTGTGGTTGATAATCAACCCGTACCTCGCACCCCGCACCCCGACAACTCACCCCATCTTTATCTTCTTCCCCGGCAATTCATTCCAAATACCATCCCCTTCCTTCAATCCCTGTGAAGAGATGACCCATAAAACCGGATATCGGGCAGGGACAACCGGGACAGCTGCAAAACCATCTGTAAAATAAATCAGTGCATCCGGGCGATATTCTTCATTGGCAAATTTGATCGGTTCATTAAAACTCGTTCCGCCACCACCTTGAATGTGGGTAGGCAGAATTCCCCTATATCTATATTGCTTGTGAATATGTGTATCGCACTCAACAATGTATATCTCTGCACCTTGTCTCCAGATGAAATAAATTTCACTGAAAAATTCTTCCAATTCTGTTTTTCGAATACTCCCGGAGGTGTCTATGGCTAATAACAGCCGATTGTGGCGCTTAACTTTGATACCTGGAGTCGTACCATATCTTTTAGACGATCGGCGAATCGTATTTTTGAGAAAGGTGCTGTTGCTACTTGCTGCAAAAAGTCGAAGGATGCGCCGCCAGTTGAATTTGGCTTGCATATCCTCCAAGATAAAATCCAGCATTTCTTTCAGACCTGCAGGAAGATTCCCATAATTTGAGGATTTCTGCTTGACGCGATTGACCGTTTGCTTGATGACATTGTTGATTTGGTGCTCTATTACCTTTTGTTCACCTGGTGAAAGCTGCTCAATTTCATCCCAAAATTGATGGCGCTTGAGTTCAGAATTCTCTTCTAAAAACAAATCGGTTAGAATAATTGGACCATCACCATCCTTATCTCCGGAATTGCCCATCATATCCATAATAGCTGAAAGGGGCATTTTGGGTTGCATCCCCAGGACTTTTTTTAATTGCTGATAATAATAACCCACATCCTTATCGCGCTCCAATTCTATTCCATACATCGGTTTTAAGTATGCAAAACGCTCAAGGGTGAGTCCCCCATCTGGCAATTGTTCTGGCTCAATGTATTGGTTGACCACCAAATCAGCAGCAATGTTGAATAGATTTTTATTGCTGAAATTTTTGTACGCAAGCAAATGTTTTAGCACCACATGCAGCACTTCGTGTTTGATCAAACCATAACGATGCTTTTCATTCAGCTCTTCCCAAAACCGGGGGTTTACAACCAACTTTACCATTTGTCGATTCATCAAAGTCACTGCAGCCGTATCTACTTTGTCTGTCAACTCTTTCGGCATGCCCATCATGAAATGCCCATAGAATGGTTCATTCAAGAGTATCTGGATAGAAGTTTTGGCTATTTCATCAAGTGGTTTGAGTTGCATGGTGCGATGCTTTCTATGCTGTTATATTCGAAGCAGAAAATATTTTGGTAAATAAAAACAATTATTTGATTATAAAAAACAATTGTTTAATTTTTTTGATTAAATATATATTTCAGGCGGAAAGGTAGTAAACTACTTAAACTTATGGAAAGTTCCTTTTTTGGATGCTGGGTTTTGGGTACTGGTTGCTGGTTTGCTAGTTTGACTTTGCAGTATTAAGTATAGTTGGAAAAGATTGTGATAAGTTGAGATTTGAGCAAAAAATAGGTATTTTACTTACGAATAACCTGTTAGGTTGAAATTAGGCAAAAGAACCGCTAGTATTATTAGATTCTCTGCTTATTTTTTAGGACAACCTAACAGGTTTTGATGATAAGTTGTTGAAAATGAATTCATTGAACTCAAACCTCCTGTTTCGATAATAACTGTAGTAATCCTTTAAGAATTAGAAAAGACACAAACCAGCCCCAGATAACCAGTCCCTCAATTCATCCTACGATATTCACTTGGACTCATTCCGGCTTTGGCTTTAAACATCTTGCTAAAGTGATGGGAATATTCAAACCCCAAATCATAAGCGATTTCACTGACGGTATCTGTCGATTGGAGCAAAATGTTTTTGGCTTTGTTGATCAAAAAATCATCAATGTGCGCTTTGGCATTTTTGCCCGTTTCTTTTTTCAATAAATCGCTCAAATACTTTGGAGACATGTTCAAGGCTTTGCCACAATAACTGACTTTGGGAACACCAAATTTGTAGCCGCCCAATTCATTGGTCAGGCAAAGAAACAATAAAGCTTGCACAATAAATTGAGTTAACAAAAGAGGCTATACAGCCTGCCCAATGAATTGGGCGGTTACCGTTCCCACCATTTTTCCATTCCGGCAAAATTTCTTGTAAACTGCTGACCTAGCCTGGGGGTTACATATTCTAAATTGTTATCTATGGCTGCTTTTACAAAATCCTCTACTGGTTCCCTCCAGTTATGCTGATAAGATAAGGCAAATCCACCCCAATGCACCGGCATTGCCTTTTTAACACCTGCGTCAATGGCTGCCTGCACACTTTCATGTGGAAAAAGATGAATCTGATGCCAATCGTAATTGTATTGCCCACTTTCCATGAATGCCAAATCAAAGGGACCCAAACGGGTGCCAATTTCCACGAAATGTTTTCCATAGCCGCCATCCCCACTAAACCAGATACTTTCTGTTGCTGTTTTGAAAGCCCAGCCTCCCCAAAGGCATTTTTGTCTGTCCGTCAAACCTCTTCCCGAAAAATGACGAGTTGGGGTGAAGGTAATCTCAATATCCCCTAAAGTTTTTGCATCCCACCAGTCAAACTCGGTAATCAATTCCGGTGCGATGCCCCATACGACCAAATGTCTCTTCAGACCCAATGCGACCCAATATTTTTTGGTCTTTGTTTTCAGTTTTTGAATACTTGCATAATCCAGATGGTCGTAATGGTCATGGGTCAATAAGACCAAATCAATCTCTGGGAAATCGTCAATCAGGGATAAAGTGTTTTCAGAAAAACGTTTCGTGGAAATGGGTGCGATTGGCGTCGTATTAAAACCCAACATAGGGTCAATGAGGATGTTTTTTCGATTCATCCGCATCATTAAAGCGGAATGTCCATACCAGATAAATTTGGAGGAAGGGCTTGCTGCCAGAAATTCATTTTTATCAAATGGTAAAACGGTTAGGGGTTTTGGAGGTTCTTTATCTTTTCCTTGCTTCAATTGCTTGTATATGACACTTGGTATTTTTGAAAGAGGAATCGTCATCTCCGTTTTTTCCAAGTTGTGAAAGCGACCCTCATACCAATTGGGTGATTGCTGGTATTGTTCGATTAATGCATTGGTGACTTTTCCTCCAAATTGTTTGTGGTACATATGAAAATTGTGTTGTCGGGGATGCAGGTTGTCGGGGAGGTGTGGACATGGAGTGCGTTAACGCGCCACCTCGCCTCCCCGACAACCTGCCAACCCGAAGCAGAGTTTACTTTTCTGCTAAAGCATTAATGTCAATATTCTCCAAATGTTTTAAATCCTGCGGAAAAAATATTGAATTGATCATTGCTTGCCCCAGTTTGGTAGTTGTCGTGATGTTTTTTGATTTTCTAAACAATGGGAAAAAAGGGCGCATCACAAAATAGATGGTATTGTATAAAGGAGTTCTGGATTTAATTCCCTTCTCAGGGAGGATGGCGCCTGGACGAAAAGCATAAGCATCTTTAAAACCTTTATTCAAAACGACATTTTCGGCTTTGCCCTTTATTCTTCTCCACATGGTACTTGAGGATTCCGTCTCATCAGAGCCCGATCCTGAAATAAAGCTGAAAACCATATCGGGATTCAATTCATACAGGACATCCACAAAAGCTTTAGTTGTGTCGTAGGTGGTTCTGATATATTTCTCCTCACTCATTCCCACTGCTGAAACACCCATGCAATACAAACAGCCGTCATAACCTTTTAATTGATCTTTTATGCTTTCAACATTCATGAAATCAGATAAAAGGGCTTCTGTTAATTTAGGATGCGCAATGCCTAGTGAATTCCGATTGATGATTAATACCTTTTCGATTTTCGGATTTTCCAGGCATTCCAATAATACCCCCTTGCCAATCATGCCTGTTGAACCTGTGATGATGACCTTTTTGTTCATTTTTTGTCCAATTTTAAATTTTGTCCAAAGAACTCCTTTGGAGAATGAATGAATTTTGAATGCTATTCTATTTTAGATAAGCATCAAAACTAAGTAACGACGAAAAAATAACCTACCCTTTTTAATTGCTGTTTTTTCTTCATACTGCGTTTGCCAAGGGCATCCCTTGTCCAAGGGACTCCCTTTGGGATGGGGGAAAATCCTCTCCGAAGCGCTGCTTCGCATCCGCTAGCGGTTCACTTCGTTGAAAAGATTCCCCGAATCTTTTCTGCTAAGGCACCACTGTGTTCATGTTTTTCGCCTTGCCTGATGAAAAATCAAGCTACCGAAGAAAGCAAATTTATTCTTGCACCATTCCTTAGTTCTTATGTGAATGATTTCAGTTACAAAATTATGGACACGGGATGGTAGGTCTGTATAGATTTTTCCTGAAGGTGTATATATTTTGCGGTTTTTGAAAAAGATGGCTGTAAAATGCCAAAAAATATAGATACTTGCGCTTCCAAACAAAGATCTCATTTAACTTATTCTGATAATTTGAATGCAAATCATTGACTCCCAATACTTCAGCTATTTCTCCTTCCGTACTTTCTCCCAAAGGGACCCCTGTGGGGCAAGTACGAAACTCAAAATAAGCTTCGTCTTGAGAATCAAGTATTTGCCTTCAATTTCATCCCAAAAGTCTAAATGAGTTCAAGCTCTAAGTCCTACCAGTTAGTTTTTTACCACCACCATAAATCTACTAGTTAACTCAACGATAATCATGGTAAAACAAAACATAGAGGAAAGAGTAGCGCATCTGTTAAGCCAAATGACGCTTGCCGAGAAGGTAGGGCAAATGAATCAATACAATGGATTCTGGGAAGTCACAGGTCCTGCACCTTCAGATGGGGATGCAAAATTGAAGTATGAGCATTTGAAAGCCGGTATGGTTGGTTCAATGCTGAATGTTAGAGGGGTGGAAAACGTAAGGAAATTGCAGGAAATCGTAGTAAATGAATCCAGACTTGGCATTCCTTTGATTTTCGGCTTTGACATCATACATGGGCATAAGACCTTGTCACCGATACCCCTGGCGGAAGCAGCTAGTTGGGATTTAGAAGCTATTGAGAAATCTGCGCGTATCGCTGCCATCGAAGCTTCTGCTGTGGGGATTAATTGGACTTTTGCACCCATGGTGGATATATCGAGGGATGCTCGCTGGGGTAGGGTAATGGAAGGAGGTGGAGAAGACCCTTACCTGGGCGCAAAAATCGGAGTTGCTAGAATAAAGGGATTTCAGGGAGAAGATTTATCTGCCCCTGATACAATTGCTGCTACGGCTAAACATTTTGCTGCCTACGGATTTTCAGAAGCAGGTAAAGACTATAATACCGTTGATATTGGAACTTCTACCCTTTACAATGTCGTTTTCCCTCCTTTTAAGGCAGCTATTGAGAATGGCGTAAAAACTGTCATGAATTCTTTTAATGTCCTAAATGGAATTCCTGCTACCGGCAATGCCTTCCTGCAAAGAGATATCCTGAAAGGAGCCTGGAATTTTGATGGTTTTGTCATTTCAGACTGGGGTTCTGGTATGGAAATGATTGACCACGGTTATGCAGAAGATTTGGAACATGTGGCAGTGCTGTCAGCAAATGCCGGCTCAGATATGGACATGGAATCTTATGCGTTTGTTAAGCATCTGGTAGCAGCAGTAGAAGCTGGAAAAGTTGAGATGAGTGTTATTGATGACGCTGTAAGAAGAATATTGAGGGTGAAATTCGAACTAGGGCTATTTGATGATCCCTACAGGTATTGTGATGAAAACAGGGAAAGAGAATTGATCTACCATGATGACCACCATGCAGCAGCCCTGGATATGGCAAAAAAGTCAATCGTTTTATTAAAGAATGAACATCAACTTTTACCACTTCAAAAAGGACGGGAAGGAATTGCTGTCATTGGAGCATTGGCAGCCGAAAAAAATAGTCCTCTGGGTAGCTGGAGAATTGGTTCGGACGACCATTCAGCTATTTCTGTATTGGAGGGCTTGGAAAATCATGGGACCAACTATTCCTATGCAAAAGGTGCAGACCTCGTTTTTGGGGAAACCGGATTTACCTCAGAATTAACCATCAATGAAACGGAAAAGGGCGGGTTTGAAGAAGCCATCCAATTGGCGAGGGAATCAGAAGTCGTAATTATGGTATTAGGTGAACATGGCTTCCAGAGTGGGGAAGGCAGAAGCCGAACAGATATTGGCTTGCCCGGTGTGCAACAAGAACTATTGGAAGCAGTATATGAAGTCAACCAAAACATCATTCTCGTTTTGATGAATGGTAGACCACTAACCATTCCATGGGCAGCAGAAAAGATTCCAGCGATTTTGGAAGTGTGGCAATTGGGGACTCAAAGTGGAAATGCTATTTCAGAAGTATTATTTGGTGACTACAACCCCAGTGGGAAATTGCCAATGACCTTTCCTCGCAATGTTGGACAAATTCCCATTTATTACAACTACTACAATACAGGCAGACCAGGTCCTAAGGATGAGGTTTTTTGGGCACATTACATTGATGAATCCAACCAGCCACTCTATCCATTTGGCTTTGGTTTGAGCTATACCTGGTTTGAATATGGACACCTTCAGATAGATGATTCTGATAACAGCCAAATCAAAATAAGTGTGAGTGTAAAAAATGCCGGACAAGTGGTGGGAGAAGAGGTCGTTCAACTCTACATCCGCGATAAGGTGGCAAGCGTGGTCAGACCTGTAAAAGAATTAAAGGGTTTTGAAAAAATATTATTGCAACCTGGTGAATCCAAAACAGTGGAATTTGATCTGACAGAAAAGGGCCTGGGGTTTTATGATAATGCGGGTAAATTTATTGTCGAATCTGGTATGTTTGAAGTCATGGTTGGTACCAACTCACAAGAGGGCTTGATGGGGAGTTTTGAGTTGAAATAAAATAAATGATTGACTGGGTTGGAAAACCTTTTTCCAACCCAGTCAATCATTTAATACTGCCTCTTACATCTTTACCCATTGAAATAACTCCATCTGACCCTCACCATATTGAATGCGCAATAGGTAAAGACCAGATGTCAAATCAGCCAGTTCAATTCTATGGTGCATATTTTCTGGCTGGAGGTCGTCTTTAAATAAAATCCTTCCCGTGGTACTGATGATTTCAACTTGAATTGCGGAATCTAAGTCTCTATTCCATTCAATATTCAACACATCAGAAGCCGGATTTGGGTAGAAGGCAAAGTTTCTTTCTTCTGAAAAAGTAGACTTCGTAACAGCAACTGAATTGTCATTTTCGCTTATCAGGGCATCCCCACAAAGAACGGTACTATTCGAAACAATGAAGGCAATTTCGTCTGTTGAAGTACAACCATTATAGCTGACAGTTAACGATACCTTTTTGTATCCCCATTGATTCCAGGTGACTGTTGGGTTGGTGGCATTAGAGGTCGCTGGATTGGCCCCGTAGCCAAAATTCCAGGAATAACTGGCACCAGCTGGATTATTGTAAGCAGAAAAAGTAACTGGATCCCCCACACAGACCATTTCAGGATTGTGAATAGCTGCTACTGCAATGTCATCAACCGTAATGCTGACGATATTGGTTTCCAGCCATTCTTCACAACCTACTGCCCTCACACAACGGATGAAGTGCGTTGTTTCTGAGAGAGGACCAGGAGCATAGCTTGATGTAGCTATGGGTTGCCCAAAAGCGTTTTTGAGCACCTGCCATGAACCGTTGTAATTGGAATTGGCAAACAACCACATGTACTCCAAATTGCTGGCACCTTGTGGTGATGATTGGCTAGTGATGGATGAAGGTACATTTCCGGGACCACAAATTACCTGATCGCAGCAGATAGTACCTGGGTCATAAACATTGCCACAAGCATCATACAAACCTCCATGAACAATTAGACAACAATGACCTTCCACAAGTGTAATCACATCCTGGGTCATTCCATTCGCCCCAAAATCGTTATCTGAAAAATCATCAACACAGGCATTAAGTGGAGATATATTGTATCCATTTGGAACCTCCATGTTGATAGCATAATTCCCCGGAGGCAGATCTTCAAATAAGTATGCTCCGAAGAAATCAGAGGTAGTCGTGTCACTAACTGTATTGCCCCAAATATCTGTTCCATTCAGAATCAGTGTCACCTCACTAATACCCGGTTCTCCACCCTCTCTACAACCATTCCGATTGCGATCATTCCAAATATTGCCACCTGTGCATGCAGGAACAAACAAGGAGGCAGCTGCAGTGATCGTACAATCATTGGCATCTGTTATGGTTACTTCATAATATCCAGCGCTGAGACCGGAAAGACTCGATCCTGAGGCACCATTATTCCAGTCAAAATTAAAAGGCGGTGTCCCTCCCATGGTTTGTACAGAAATGGCTCCACTGTCAGGTTCATCTTCTGTTACATTTTGGTCGATATTAACGACAGCCCAATCCGGACCCAATCCACCTGTGAGCGTGACACTTGCAGTACCAGTACAATCATTTTCATCTGTGACGGTCACAACATAAATTCCGGCGAGCAGGTTATTGATTCCGCTTGTTGTTGCACCTGTATTCCATTCAAAACTTAGATTGCCAGTACCTCCGAATGCAGTAGCGGAAGCTGAACCCAATTCATCACAAGTAATATTGATGCCGATTGCATTGGCAATGATTGGATTTGGTTCGCTAATGGTGACGGTAGCCGAAGCACTGCAACCTGCACCATCAATAACGGTTACTCCATATGTTCCAGCTCCTAGCCCTGTATTTGTTGATGAGGTGTTTCCATTACTCCAGGAATAATTAAAATTACCCACACCACCAGATGCCGAAACACTTGCGGATCCATCTGTGCCTCCAGCACAATCAGCATCATCAAATTGGATATCCAACTGAATGGGTTCGTATACGGTTAAATTTATGGTATGGGTTGAGTCGCATCCATTGGCTGCGGTAAAAGTCATCTCATAAGTACCTGCGCTGCCGGTAGGCACTCCAAATATATCAATCAATTCTCCGAGACAAATGGAAAAGTTCTCAGCCGTTTGGAAAGTTGGCAATACTTCCAGGCTTATGGTGTGAATGGAATCACAACCTTCTGCTGTTGTAAAAGTTTCAGAATAGTTGCCAGCAGTGTTTACAGTATTTCCAAAAATATCTGCGCTTTCATTATCGCAAATGACTATTGTTTCAAATGTTTCGGGTGCTGGCAAAACAGTGACGGTGATTGTATGAGTAGAATCACAGCCATCGGAAGAAGTAAAGGTTTCATTGTAAACGCCAGCTGTGCCAACTGGGTCCCCAAATATATCAATCGTTTCTCCCTCACAAATTTCAATGGCTTCCGAGGTCTCGAAAACAGGATTAACTATCAAGGAAACAGTATGCGTGGAGTCACAACCATCTGAAGAAGTAAAGGTTTCGCTATAATCTCCAGCTGTGCCAACCGGATTTCCGAATATTTGAACTGTTTCACCATCGCATATTTCCAAATTCTCGGAGGTTTCATACACAGGAAAAACGGCTAAAGTAACGGTATGTGTAGAATCACAACCAGCAGCAGAAGTAAACGTCTGGCTATATACGCCAGCCACTCCAATTGGGTCACCAAAGATATCAAAGGTCTCTCCGTCACATATTTCCGCTGCTTCAGAAGTCTCAAATACTGGAAAGACTGTTACGGTAATGGTATGCACCGAATCGCAATCATTCGAGGCTGTGTACGTCTCGCTAAACACACCTGACATATCAACGGGATTTCCGAAAACTTCTACGGTTTCTCCTTCACATATTTCGATGTCTTCAAAGGTCTCAATGGTTTCACCCGAAAGCTCACATGCCAGCGCAAAAATATTGAGGATGAGGATGTCATTATTATTGTTGACGCCGGGTCCAGGCGTCACGACTCCAGCCCCGCCAGAACAAAAAATCCCGATGTCTCCTACCACGATATCATTTGTAAACAAGTCCAAACCTACCGTTGGATTGTTATTGGCATCATTTGCCAGTATTTCAATCCCCGTACCAGGTACATCTGTAAAAACTCCCTGGTACGCACCTCCCTGGTTGAAAGAATTTATTGAGCCAAAGGGTCCATCAAAAATATCGTTAAGCGAAGTACCTGCAACAGGTGTATTGGGATTTACATTGGCATTTTCGGTAGTATAGCCCCAAAAAGCAGCTTCTCCCTGGGTTGTAATGACGATGTTGTTTTCACATTCGATAGACCAATCATAAATATTTTGCATGATGGGTTGCGGTATGAAAGTCACATCCAGATTTTGCTGATTGGTGACGGGGTCCACAAACACACTAGGCAGGAAAATAATGTCGCAGCCACAATCCGTAATGGCTTGAACTGAAGACACATCCTCCAATTCTTTTAGATTCATATTGCAATCGACAATGCCGTTTGGACCAAAATTATTGGGAGAATTTAATTTTACCCTTAAAGCATCTACCATCCAATCTCCATCCAGTGAATATTCAGGACAAAATCCTCCATTTCCGCAAAAATCTGCTCCTGATAAATAACATAGGTCAACTACGCCATCCTGGTCACAACAATTAACAGAAGAAACAAATCCCGCCTCTGGTTTTTTTGCGACCATCGGTTGGCACAAGGATTCATATTGAATCAAGGTGGTATTAATAAATTGATCTAGCAAAGGCTGATCAGGAGACTCCAATAAGGCTACGAAATTAGTATTTGTTGTCTGGGTAAAAAGGGTAAGGGACCATGCCATTAAGACAAGCAGCGTAAATTGTTTTTTCATAAAGAAATTCAATTGTTACCTAAGTGTATGTTTGTGCTTGAACAAATTAAAATTGACGGTTACTTTTGGCGAAATTTGAATTTGTGCATCGTTGAAGAACCTTTTCCATAGCTTGGGCTATGCAAAAGAACCTTCGCCTTGCTCAAATCCAAATTTCATTCAAAATCAATCCGTCATTTCAATATTATTCAAGCACATTAGGTAAAAGGTTAATCAAAAAATGATTGGATGTTCCAGATTCTAGTTGGAGGATTTAAAGGAGAGAAGTCCACCTTTCCCTGTGGAGGTTCACTTGGTTAGAGTAGGTCAAAATTTGGACATGCTCTTACTTCCGGTAGATTGTTTGTCTTATTAAAGCCTTCCAATAGAATTCATTAAACCGGATGCTGGGATTGCAAATGTATATATAAATTATTTTTCATTATAATTTAAGTAGGTAAGGATAGACTCAAAATAGTGTAAAATGGATTGCACATTTTTGATAATTGTTAGACTTTATTCGAAAAGATTTTGTTTGGGAAGCTGTCAACCCCATCCCAAAGGGATTCTTTGAATTGGAAAAAGGGCAAGCCGTCCGCCACACCCGAAGGAGTCTCTTTGGGATTTACCATCAACCGAATAAAGTCTACTATGCTCAATGCGGGCAACCTATGGATAAAAACATCAGGGATTATGCCTCAATTTTGGATTTGATAATCCTGAATAATTTGCAGTTTTTGGATTCAATGTTGCTACAGTGGGATTGTGACAAACCGGAAAGGAAAAAGATTTTGCAAGAAGCCTATGATTTTCAACATCCCATTTTAAAACGTTCCAAAACGATTAAACATTTACAGGAGATAGCTGACCGGGCCAAAAGGAGCAGTAAGATTTTAACAAATAAATTTGAAATTTGTTAAAGCGTGAATAGTAGAAGCTTATAAAAACAAGGATTGACAGAAGCATAAATAACAAAAGAGCAAAAATAAACGTACCAACCTGCAGGGCAGGAGCCCTTTTGCCTTGCTCCGTTTGGTCACCACAGGTGACAACGAGCAGGCTTGTTTTTTTAACAAGCCTGCTTTTGATGTTTGTCATGTCCTGCGCGAGCGGGGTCGAGGGTTAGCTTTTGAGTAGAGCAAAATAAAAACGCACCAAACTTCAGGGCTAAAGCCCTTTTGCCTTGGTGCGTTTGGCAAGCTCAACTTGCAACGAGCCTATTTTTTCTGAAAATGGCTTTTATATATCAGTCATGTCCTGCCCGAGCTGGCGAGCCGCATTATTCAGATAATTTTTTTAAAATTATCGAGCAGATGCGCACATGCTACGCCAGCAGGTTTTATTCTTTATGGCATATGCTCGTTCAAAACAAGCCATATTATTCAATGCCCTGGGCAAGCGGGTGAATGAAGATTGATAACGGTCTACCACTTGATGTGTTTATAATTCGCCATTAGGGTCAAAAAATAAATAGATAAAATGATGATAAGAATACCTTATAGAATTAGTAGGAGTATTTACTCGAGACTCATTCATTTTTTCATTACAATATTCAAATAAAAGCAATGTATAACCATTGCCAAATTGTATTGCTTCTCTAGGTAGATAATTCATAGCCAATAGTCCTATCATTGTAACAATTTTGCTTACTTTTTTAGAAATTAGATTTATAAATAAGGTATCTAATGCTAATTCCATCGCCCTTTGTGTGGTGAGGGCTTTTTTATAAGTCGGAAATGTTTAAAAAATGTATCCAATAAAGAACCCATGTTAGTTTTCTCAAACGTATCAAAAAAACCATTTGTTTAATTTGACCCACCTATCCAATTAAACTCACCTGTTATTCTAGTTTTTTGATACTGCGATATTGCGATACTGCAATGCTACGATGCTGCTATTCTACAATGTGAGAATTATTAAACATTGTAGCATAGTAGCATTGCAGCATCGTAGAATTATCTTCCTCGCCTTCTAGGCTCCTTAATCTGATATCGAAGTAACACACTAAATGCAACATTGAATTCCGGTAATTCGTATTCCCGGAAGTCATTTTCTAGCTGTTGGGTTTCTGTAAATTCAGGATTTAATTCTCTGATGGATTCAAAATCGGCTATCAAAATGTTGGGAATAACTTTGAGGTCCAGGGTGAGCTTTTTGGACAGTTTTGCGGAAAGAGAGGGAATCACTGCCATTTCAAAATTGAATATCGCCCCTTTGATAGGAAAATCCTGTGAGGTTTTGGGATCCCATTTATAAAAAAATAGAGAGGGTTCAAAAGAACCGGATAGTCCAAAATGAACTTTGGATTTTCGATGACCAAAGTATTTCCCAAACTCATACCTGAATCCAAAAGCAGCGGATTTTTGCTCATATCCAAAGGAAATTCTCTGCTGATCACCTATGGTATCCCTGAACCAAAAATTTTCAATAAACGCTGATTTTGAAATGGAAAACCTGGTTAAGGAAATTTCGTGGAATAAGTTGTTCCCATTGACTACTTGAACACTTGCGCCAATATTCACGAATTGTGATGGAAAATGATTCTCCAGTTCCCGATATACTTCCAATTCTTCCGGATCCCCTATCATAAACCTGCCTTGATTCGCAGTGATGAAATTCAGGATGAGATTGCTTCTTGTAACTGTATATTCATGAGGGAATTTATAAGGTTCCTGGGCAGAATAGTAATTAAGGGTAGTGGCAACTTTGATGGTTTTTTCTTTTGAACGGTCTCTGTTTTGAGCAAATGCGGAAATGGTAAATAAGGTAAGCAACAGGATAATAGTGGACAATCTTCGCATGGCGTGTCTTGTTTAAAAATTAAAAGAATTTTTCATGATTTTATAGGAAGAAAACCCTGAATTGATAAAAAGTGGTTTGCTGGGTTCTGGTTGCTGGCTCGCCGAAGGGGTTTTTAAGGGGTGAAAGCAGGCAAAATGCCTGCTTTCACCCCTTAAAAACCATCCCGAGCCGCCCGGTAGGGCGGCGAAGCTGTTGTTCGCAACTTGCGTTAATTATTCTATAAAATCATTATTTACTGATAATGGTTTTTCAGGGAAGGGCGAAAGTACAAAGATTAACAATTACCAAATGATATTATCCCAGCCCTTTTGAATTTCCACTCGAAATCGCTCCACCCAGACATCCGAGACCTCGTCTGCCAGTTTTTCGTAATAAGGTTGGGCGATGGTATAGTCCATTTCCTCAACGTCTAAAAAAGAAATGACTTTTCGAATAGTGGCTTCATAATCCTTGATGAAATCTTCATAAACAATCGTCAATGGCACAACATTGCCTTCCTCCAAAAAAGCTTGAATCCGGGCTTCGCGCAAAATCGTTTCAATGAGTAGATGTTTGATAGCCTCAAAATCATATTTGCCTATAATTTCTTCAGGTGAGTAAGGCATCGATTTTTTTCTAATTCGATGCCATTCTTCCGATACAATGGCTTTCCACCAGGAGACTGCTTGTCTAACTTTATTTCTCCGGGTTAAGAAAATGTGCTTACAGTTTGGGAAAACGGCATTCCAAACCCCAAAATTGCTTGGGTTATCGGAAGGTGCGGCAGGTATCTTTTTTAGCTCCTCAATGATGGGATCCTTCTCCTTTCTGGGCGCATTGATTTTTATGCCATAAACCCCATTGGAGGTCATCCCATTTTCCCAGATTTTTTGTTGGAGTGTTTTATAGTCTGGAACCTGAAACAAATCAATTAGACGCTGATCAGGCGATTTGTGAAAATGTTCTTCTACTTTTCCTGCTATTCCTGTGGATTTTAAGCCCTCGCATAAAAGGCTGCTTCCGTTTCTTTGGCTGAACCAAATGGTATAGGTTAGTTTTGGTCGCATGAGTTGAATTTTTGAAGTAGGAACCAAATTTTAGTATCAATACGTTCACTTTTTTCAAAAGAGATTTCTTGCCGCGTTAAATATTTTTGCCCGCCTCTGCTAGCTGAAAAATCATTTCTGATTGGAGGGGTGTAAATATTTTGAATAACTTTAGGTAAAATTTACATTTCATGAAATCTATTTTCACTCTCTTCCTATTGTTAGTTCAAAGCTTTTTGCTCATAGCCCAAATCCAAAGCCCACCTGATATTAATCCATTCTTCTCTGCAATCATTGTTCAAAATATTGAAACTTCCGTGAATTGGTATTCGGAAATATTAAGTTATGAAGTATTTAACCAGACAGAAAATGAAGAATTTGGTATTAAACAGGCAAACCTTACAAGAAATAATGCCTTGCTTGAATTAATTGAATTGAATAGCGCGATTTCCCAAAAGACTGTATTGAAAGATCAACCGAAAAACGCCAGAATCAGTGGTTTTTTTAAATTGGGATTTGAAGTATCGAATTTTGATGAATGGATTCAATTCTTAAACAAAAAGAAGGTTGAACTACAAGGGAATGTTGTCATTGATCCCAATTCCAAAAAGAGAATGGTAATCATTCTTGACCCAGATGGCAATCGAATTCAATTATTTGATGCCTTTATTGCAAAAGAATCCAATTCTGAATCAGAACATTTTAAAGAAATTAGAGAAGATTTGACCGAATATTTTCGCTTGTTGAGTGAAGGGAAACTTTCGGCGTGCATGGAATATATTCATCCAGGGCTTTTTGAGATAGTTCCGAAAGAGACGATGGTTGAAATGATGGGTTCAACCTTTGAAGATCCCGAATTGAAAATTAGTATTGACTCTATTCAAGTAACGGAAGTCTCAGAAGTAGTTGAAATTGAGGAGCAGGCTTTTGCTAGGGTTGGACATCGTTATCAATTAATCATGAAGCCATTAGATTGGCCTTCCAAAGAAGAATTAAATACAATGGTAACCGGAATGGGTTGGAGTTATGGTGAAGACAATATTAAAGTTGATGATTCAGAAAAAAATATTCGCATTCAAATAGAAAATATTATGATCGCTTTTCATTTTCCGGATATGGAACACTGGTATTTTTTAGAAAATTCTCCTGAAAGGAAAGGTTTGTATCAACGATTTATACCACAAGAAGTCGTGGATAAACTTGATTTGAAATAATACGCTAAGGGTTAGAAAGCCTGAACCTATTGAGGGGTTTCTATTCCAGATCAATTACTTTTTATCCATGCTCTATGTTTCACCTTTAGGAGTTTTGGACTAACCTTTTAGCAAAAAAATCCTAAATAGCATTTTAAAATCTATTAAAAACTGAAAAGTTGGTTACCTAATTGCCAAAAAATAACACAAACAGGAACATTGAACCCTTACTTTCTTTATTTGACAAACAGATTTGCTGTCTGAGTATTATCTCCTAAAGTATTCTGACAGGAAATCTTAAACAAAAAATCATGAAAACCAATTTTACTTATATATTACTCGTTCTTTCAACTTTTTGCTGGTCCCAACATCCTTTTCAATGGCTCGACCGGCCGCTTACCCTTGAGGATAATCCACCCTCACAATCAGTTATTGTTACTCCAGATGCCAATGAGATTGAACATAGAATCATTCTGTCCTTATCTGATGATTGGGAGCAGGATTCGAACTTTTGGTTTAAATTCGATTCTGTAACTTATGTGTATGATGTTGAAGGATTACTAATAGAACAATATGAATACAGAAGAGACAGTAACCAATGGATGCAACATTCGAGATCTTTTTACACTTACAATAATGAAGCTTTGCTAATCAACACTTATCGGGAAATTTGGAAAGATACTTTTTGGCGAGAGAGTGTAAATTTAAATTTTGAATATGATGACCTGGGAAATCTGGCAGTCAGAGAGTTGAAATTTTGGAATGTTGGAATCAATGGATGGAAAAACAATCAAAAAATATTTTATACCTACGATGATGAAAATCAGCTCACTTTCGAATATTGGGAAAAAGGGGAAAATAATACTGATTGGAAACAATCAACAAATGTTTTCTATGAATATACCGATGGAAAACAGTCGAAAAAGTTTGTTCGATTCTGGCGTGACAATCTAATGGATTACGAAAATGCCTGGGAAGAAACTTCAGAATATGCGCCTGATGGAAGTCAAACCGTTCATAAATTCTTTACCTGGGAAAATGAAATGTGGGTACACACTGAAATTGATACTGAAAATTTTGATGCCAATCAAAATATGGTTTTACGCGTATTACAACGCGTTTCTGATTTGACGGGTCAAATGGAAAATACTTTTAGATATGTGAATGAGTATGATGTCAATAACAATCATATTATGGAAGAAACGAACGATTGGGATCCAGTTAATGAGACATGGTTAAAACGATCCATCACCGTATGGACTTTTAATGAATTTGACTTGCCAACCGAAGAATTTTATAAATATTGGGATGAAGATAATTTGGAGTGGGTGAATGGATACCGTGAATTTTATTTTTATGAAAGCTTTACTGATTTTGAAAGTATTCCTTTTGAAAAATTAGGTATGCAATTATTCCCAAATCCAACAAGTGGCATCATCAATATCCAACTTGAAAATCAGCTCCATATTACCACTACCATTTATATTATCAATATTCATAGTCAAGTTGTTTTCAACCAAGAATTAGAACCATCAGATTTTTATTCTGTTGATGCGAGTTCTTTTCCAAATGGTTTGTATTTAGTCTTGATTCGTCATGAAAATCAACACTATGTTCAAAAATTGAATATCTCTCATTAAAATTATCCTCAAGATTTACTTTACAATGTGGTTATTGTGTTGAAAATTACACTTTCTTTTTGCGTATAATAAACCAATCTATCAGGTTAAGAATCACAACAAGCCAAGTTTCTTCTGGAAGACTTGGCTTGTTGTAAGATTTAGAAAGACTATAGGCTTAGACCTAAGATTTAAACTAGTAGTGGGAAAACTTCCTTTACGGCCCATAAAAATAGGTAAGTCCGTCAATCGTTTTCCTGTGATTCGTCGAACAGCATCCTGTCCAATAACTACTTTTTTTATTGAGGTTTCAATTAGCTCCATGACCAAATCTTAATCCATAGAAGTAGCCACTACTGCAACTCCCAACAAATCCACCTTGAATCCCATCCAGTCAAAGAGATTGAAATCTAAAAACTTTGTATTTGTATCCTGATCGATGATCATTTGAGCATCCTCACCAAAAGGGGAAAACACATCTAATATGGAGTTTCTGTGTGAATGGAGGCGTTGAATATGCCTTGGGCATGGACTTGAGAAAAAAAGAAAGTAGAGCTAAAGAATAGAAAGGATTTCAGGTGGAGTTGATTTATAGTTTAAACGAGTTCCAGATGTGAAAGTCATAAAATCTCCTCTTTTTTCACATTTGAGGATTGGTTCAATACACCTCCGTTAAGGTTTGGAAGACATTAAAGTTGATACCATGAGATAATAATTGGCTTAAACCAATGTTTAACAAATGAGCTTATCAAAACAACGACTACTCAACCATTATGAAAAAATTATCGCTTTTCATCTTTTTTTTCCCAATTTCTTTTCTATTTGCTCAACCTAACCGATTGTACATTAATCTATCCGAATCAGTTTTCCAGATTTTGAACCAAAATCGAGACTTTTTCCACCATTCTGAAATAAACGTTCTTTGCAGCTGGCGCAATGGAAAGGCGAGTGGTGGCTATCTGGCACTTTTTTGGATTTGGGCATAAATGGTCAAGCGTTTGTAGAGAAACAAGTAAAGGATTTTTCCAGTATTCCTTTTAATATATACACTGAAGAAGAGCAAACCATATTGCGAGCTGATGCAGTTTTTGAGGAAGAAATATATCTTAAGTTTTATGTCTCAGGAATTGGTTCTGTGATGTCACAGAACATACCACGCACCATTCAATTAATGGAAATGGCAGAACTAAGACCAGAAGAGGAGACAGAGTTATTTTACGACTTATTCAGTGAACTTTATCACCCGAAGACTTCCCGTTATTTGATTGAAAATTATTCGACTAAAAACCTGGTTTACCCTATTCCGATTTCGTCAATTGCCCCTATTGACTATGTAGAATTTTTGCTTCGGTATTGGAATCCAGATGAGTTTGGGGAGGCTGTTCCAAATATGCGATTTATTCCTGAAAGGCAGTCTTGATTTCAATAATATAATATCACTACCTCAACAATGTCAAATCCCCTTGCTCCACAAACATCTCCTCTGTCGCAATCGCTCGAATCTCAAAATGATAGACATACACATCCGATGGAGCAGGTTTGCCATCCTGATTGCCGTCCCAGCCATGGTTGTCCCCTTTTCCGCTATATACCTCTTGTCCCCAGCGATTGAAAATAGTCAAAGAAATGACTTCAAAGTTTTCGCCTTCATCAATTAAACTGAAAGTATCGTTCATAGTATCCCCATCTGGGGTAAAAGCATTTGGAATTTGATATTCGCAAATAATGCTTTCATCCACCATGATAACAAGCGTATCTGTATCAGAACAAGTAAATCCATTGATGACATTTGTCACTTCAAGTAGGTAAGTATCCCCTCCACAAATTGTCGGATTTAAAGTGTTTTGTCCATCTTCGATGCTCGCCTGTCCCAGGTTGATCCAATTATAAGTCACATTGTCGCCCGTGGTGGAATTGCTGGCATCCAGGGTAGCACAATTTCCATTTTGGCAATTGAGCGGCTCCGCTTCTTCAATAATCGCTAAGGCTGGGACAAATTCCACATTTGAAACAACTACACTGTCACAGCCAGCTGACGAAGTGAAAATGTCTGTATAAACTCCGCTTGTCGTTTGTTCTACTCCCTCCGCAAAATAGCTTTCTCCTTCACACAATTGAATTTGTAGTGAATCGAGAAATGCCACAAAAAGCAAATCTGTTGTGACAATACTATCACATCCGATTGCAGTTTGAAGCGTATCGATATAAATACCACTGGTGGTTTGAAAGGTGCCACCTGCGAAATAACTTTCACCTTCACATCGAATGACATCAATTGTATCATTACTGGCGGCTGAAACCAACAATTGTGTCACAATCGTACTGTCACAGCCACTAAATGAGATAAAATCATCTGTATAAAATCCAGGCTGTGTTTGGTCTGCACCTCCTACAAAAAAAGATTCACCTTGGCATATTTCTACCTGAATGGAATCTAAACTTGCCGTAGGAAATACATTGTCTCCGGTACAAGCATATTGCAAATTATTGGCGCCACCTGTGGAACCCGTGAAACCACAATAGGCAAATGAAGCTCCCTGAAAGCAATTCTGAACAATGTCATAAACTCCTGTGATTTGTAGTGTTCCGTCAAAATAGATTTCGTAAGTGTTGGTACCTGGATCCCAATTGAAGGTGACGAAATGCTCTTGTCCATCTTCTATATTTGGTAATACAACTGGACCGCTAATTGGATTGCCCATATCACCATTTACATTCACTGCAATATGATCTTGAAAAGGATCGTCAAAATCTGTATTTTGCCAGGTATCAAATTCGATAATGAAGGAGTTTAAAAGACCCTCTGAACCAATGCCTCCTCCTGTACCACCACAAGCATCAGCTCCATCCAAACTTTTATGATAAACCATACAAATGCCGTCTGCTCCTGCGTCATTTTCTCCTAAATAGATCGTGATGTTTTGACTAAAGGGTTCGAGAAAATTGACTTGGTTTGCTGCCCAAACACAACTGGACTGAGTGTTTTGTGCGGCTGTGATTTGAATGCAGGAATAATCAAAATTATAAGGAACATAAACGGCATCTCCAATCAAGGTATATTCTTCAGCGGAAAGTGGCGTATCATCTGGCAAGCCTTCCAAAACCCCAGTTGTAGTTGGGCTAAAATCCAGGTCAATTCCCCCATTAACTATATTTCCATCAAAATCATTTATCAAAACCAGATAGATCATTCCATTTTGAACGGGCAAAGCTGACACAAAACCATCTCCCGATTCTCCTTCACAATCATCAGTAATAGGATTGTTGGTGACCGGATGAACATTCGTCAATCCTGTTAAGCTGCTTGTAGCGTTTAAAGCTCCAGTACTGCGAATTGGTTGATTGTTTTCAATGAACTCACACATCGTCTCATGATCTACAATGGGTCCCCAAACCTGAATGTTGAGATTGGAACTTTCAAATTCATTTCCGTTTTCGGCTATAAAACCAAAATCTCCATCAACTTGTGCCTGAAAAAACAACCAGGTGTAATGGGCTTGTCCAATACCTGTCCAACACCCATCATTAATTCCAGCTTGAAAATAATTTGGGTTAGGTAAAGAAGTCTGCGAAACTGCAAACAAATCTGGTAAGCCTTCACAGTTATTCAGCAACAATGCATCTTCACAAACAGGGCGAGCGGGAGCAGTAACCGGACAAGCTACCTCATTGATTTGAATACTGAAATCTGTACAGTCCTCATTGCTTAAAACAATAAATATGGGCTGAAAAGCCGTGAGTGAAATATTTTGGATAATCAGGCTATCATTGGTCATATTTTGAGCAAAGCCCATACAATCTGAGGCAGATTCAGGGCATTCATTGTAAACAGAAAGTCCGGTGTTTAAATTAGCACCTGTTACAATAATATCAATACACTGATCGCTGAAGGGGTTGTAGGTATAAATAAAATCTTCACCCTCTAAAAGAGCAGTGCTATTGGCACAGGGTCCGGTTTCTACATCATTTCCTGAGTTGCAAGTGGTTGCGCTTGAAGAAAAGGGTAATCCAGAAATATTTTCGGTGTCTTCACAAGGAATAAAGGTCGTTTCGCAAGAGTCTGGCGCACATTGCCAGGTTAATTCAAATCCCGCCTGACTCACAATAAAATCTGATACAAATTGAACGGTCACACAATCACTACCCGCCTGAAGAGAAATATTGCTGGCATTTCCTGTAAAATTCCCGATTTGAGGAGCGTTGATATCTGAGCCAGCAAAAAAGGTGAGGTTGTCAAAACCATTTTCAATATCTGCATTGACGAGTTCCAGATTGATGCAATTAGTCAAAATATCCGGGCAAATGGTGAAGGTGAAATTTTCGTTATCAGTATAATCATTGTCTGGTCCGCCAGAATCGAACAAGGTGCCTGAACAAGCATTGGAGCTAAGGTCAGTTCCCATAATATAGGTTTGGGCGAGTTCTTCAACGCAAATGACAAAATCACCCCAATTGGGTGTGGCATTTGAAGACCAGTCGCTAATTCGCAGGAAATAAGGCAGGGCAGGCGTCAAACCTGTTAATTCAATAGTTACAGCTGTTGAACCTGGATTAGAAGTCGCACAGGTCAATTCCACTAATTCATCTAATAAGCAATCGCCTCGATATACCGCAATTTGAGGTTGGGCAATACTACCATTTGGTCCATTCACGCCAGAAACTGTCACCATAAAATCCAAAATATCAATTGGAACTGTGAACTGGAACCAGACATCTCTTTCTATCACACCTCCAGTAAAGCAAGTGGGAATATTGTCCAGTGGATCTGAAAAAACCATGGATTGAGTGGCATTGACATTGTGAAAAGTATCTGGGAAGGGGCAAATAGGAGCTACACCCAAATCTATCACTCCATTGCAATCATCATTGATAGGTTGAGCAAAGAGTTGGAAACAAAGGAAACTAAAAAGGAAAGTGGCTAGATGGCTTTTCATTTTGTATAAGCGTTTTTTAAATATCTTGCCAAAGGTAGGGTATTGGAATGGTATGGATAAACAAAATTCCAGTTTTGAAAATGCCTACTTCATTTTTTTGATAGAAACTCTTTTCTGTCAGTCCTTGGGCTGTTCTATACTATTCAAATGCGTACTTTTCCTTTCTTATTCAATTATTAATTTCCCCTTACCAACTAATTTTTCTTTTTCAAATAATTGATAAATATAGGTACCTGAATTCACCCTTGTCCGATTCAAACGAATTGAATTGCCTGGAGGTATCTTTCCTTCAAAAATCAAATTTCCATTTAAATCGAACAGCTTTAATCTGTTAGCAAAAGTTTGATGCTTCTTATTTTGAAGAAAAAACTCAGAAAAACCTGGGTTAGGATAAATGCTTACTTGTTGATTGAAGTTTACTGGTTCCTTTACTGAATTGATGATCGATTGAGCACCATACAAAATGAGACCATAATTAGGAAATCCGAAATTTTTCCGTGCAAAAACAAATCCTTGAGATTGATTATTGAATACCATAGATGGTAAAACAAAATTTTGATTTTCAACGATTGCAGTTCGTTCCCAACTTCCAGTTTTATTTGTGGAATAATAAAAAGTTCCTGGGCTAACGGGGACATCCATTTCAAACCAAACACAATGAATTTTCTCGTTTTCATCGACATGAAAGTTTGAATATAGTCTTCCTGGTATGTCGTCGTTGATCTTTTCAGGAATAGACCAGGAACTTTCAAAGGGTTTTTTTAAATAGTGAATTGCGGAACCTTCAATTGGGGATGAATTACTAGCAGTTCCTGAAATAAATAAATGAATCGTATTGCCTGAAACAACCATGGAATTGCTTACGATAAAAGGATTGGGAACGTTTACTAATTCATATTCCCAATTGCCAGATCCGGGAGCCTTTTGAGCCACATGAACTTTATAATCTGAAGAGTCAGGATTTTCAGTTGCAGAGAACGAAATGACAGGACCCAGGTCTTTTGAAAATCCGATATATGGAATTCCCCAACTATCTCCCAGGGTTCCCTGTGGCAATTCTTCCTTAAATATGGATTCATCTGAAATATTTACAGTACAATAAACCAATTTTCTATTGTCAAATGAGTATTTGCGCACCCAGGCCAAATGAACATTGCCGTTATCATCAACTTTAAGCGTAGGAGATCTGGAGACATACGAACTATCTGATACTGTTAGCATTTCCCATTGCCCATTTTTTAAATAGTGTAATGTTATGACTTCATAATCAGGAACACCTCCTTGCTTCATCACAATAACAGGATTTCCCGTAAGTTGATTTATGTCGATGATTGGACCTCCTGCAGAGGCATTGATTAGAAGCTTTTGAATTTCATCCCATTCGCCATGTTTCGTTCTGCGCGCATAATTGATAAAGCTGGTCGTTTTCCAAACCATGTGTAAATTGTTTTCTTCATCAACTGCCAGGGTGCTTTTGATATTGAATTCAACATAGGTATCTTCGACAGAAACCGTGTCAAAAATTGCATCCGCCCATTGTGCATTTAAGTCATTGATATACAGGGTAATGAAAAAGGGTAATAAAAGAAAAAGCGTTTTAAAATGCATCATTTGAATGTTAGTTTAGAATTTGGAATGTACCAAATCAAAATTTCTTGTAAATAGGAGGTTCGGTATCGAATTCGAAATATAAATAACAACCTTAATACAGTGTGACAAAGAGGTGACAATTTCCCCTTAAAAGAATGCTTTTTTTAAAAAACAATTTATTTTGATGAATGCTGTTTTTATTTGGAGAGACAATTTTTGGCGGCTTATGCTTCCGATATCTACCTTTCAAGTAGTAATTTCAAGCTTAAAAACTAACTATGCTTCAATCCAACTGGTACATCATCTTTTTCACTGCTTTTCTTCCACTAATCATCGGCTATATTTGGTATCATCCAAAGGTGTTTGGAACCAGATTATCTAAATTGTCAGGGACTGAATTATCTGAAATTGGTGTAGCCAAAAATATAAAACGAACCCTTTCCATTTACGGATTTGGTATATTGATCTCCTACATGGTCTTAATATTATCTGTGCATCAAATTGCACCACATTTGCTTTTTTTAGGAGAACCTCAAATGACAGATCCAAATTATGAAGCACATGCCTTCCTTAAAAATTTTCTGGAACAATTTGGCGACCGGCATCGAACTTTTGGTCACGGTGTAATTCATGGATTCGAAATAGGGTTATTTTGGAGTGTGGCGATACTCGGTTCAGCCGCTTTTGTGGAGGGAAAGGCATTAAAAAAATCCTGGATTCATATTGGTTTTTGGGTACTAAATTGTATCTTGATTGGAGGTGTATTAGGAGCTTATTTTTCATTCAATTAGTTTTATTTTCGTAAAGGTGACAAAAGTTGATTTGGGATTCTTATTGGCATTGGAGATTTTGGCGTTAAGAAATTCAATGGCGGGATGGGGAGAAAGGCTGTCCACGCGAGCTTTGCGAGCATTTGGATGGTCTGCGTGAAAGCAATTGAATTTTAGCCATAATATCCATAGCCTAGATTTTTGCTTCTTTGCATCATGGCAAAGAAGAATTTTTTACATATCAACTTTTGTCAAAGAATAAAAAAAATATCCAATATGAAAAGGACTATAATTTTCGCAATTCTAATTTGGACGATAACTGGAAACTCCCAAAGCTTACCCTTCGACTTTGAGCCTGTACCCTTGCAAAGTGATTTTATAGATTTTGACGGTGGAACGGCTACTGTCATTCCAAATCCATTTCCAATGGGTTCAAATACGAGCCCAAGAGTGGGACAAATCGTCAGAGATGGCGGTACGATTTGGGCAGGTAGCAAAGTCGTTTTGAGCGATTTTTTGGATTTTTCAACGGAAGGAGGGTTTTCAATGAAAGTGTTTTCGCACGTTGAGGGGATTACGATGAAATTGAAATTGGAAGGGAATGCAAATACTGAAAGAGATGCTACTGTCACTGTCGCCAATGAATGGGAAACCCTGACCTGGGATTTTTCCGGCGAACCAGCCAACACCTATAATACAATTGTTTTCATGTTTGACTTTGGAAATACGGGCAATGGTTCACCACTTTCCACCTTTCTTTTTGATGATGTCATTCAGTTGGATTTGACAGGCGGATTGGAGCAAATGGATTTACCTGTCACCTTTGAAGATACAACAGTTTATTATACCGTGACTGACTTTGGCGGAAATAGTTCTGTGTTGGGTTCTGGTCCAGTCGATCCCAATAATACTGTTTCGATAACAACTAAAACTATGGGTGCAGCGACATGGGCAGGTACGACAATCGGCTCGCCTATCGGCTTCAAAAATCAGATTCCGGTCACGGCTTCGGATACTAAAATGACGGTAAGAGTCTATTCTCCTGATGCAGGCATTCCGGTACGGCTAAAGATTGAAGACCACACCGATCCAACTAAAAGTGTAGAAACCGAAACCCTGACGACATTGGCAAATGAATGGGAATACATGGTTTTTGATTTCAATAATGAAGCACCTGGAACTGCTGTTCTAAATCCAAATTATCACTTTGATATGGCTTCCATTTTCTTTAATTTCGGAACAGATGGTTCGACCGCAGGGGAGAAAACTTATTATTTTGATGATGTATATTTTGGTGTATTTACGAATACTGAAGAATTGGAAAAAATGGAATTGACTTATTTTCCGAATCCAGTGGTTGAGCAACTTCATCTTCAGGCAGAAGAGGAGATTGAGCAGGTTGTTATTTTTAATGCTGTGGGGCAAAAAGTACACTCTTCAAAGCCGGAAATTGATAATTGGGCAATTGATTTTTCAACCTTTTCGATGGGTCTCTATTTTGTGAATGTCAAAATTGGGATGGCAACGGAAACTTTTGAGATTTTGAAGCATTAGGATGGAGTTCTTACTGGCTATGAGTCCTCTCCTTTCCTTCTGTATTATTTCCCTCGTTTACTCGCCAGGTTCTCCAGAACCGTCGCGGCATATACGCCGAATCTCCCGATTGGGAAAACTTCATAAATAACAAAATATCTCTGCTCGCCCAATGTCTTCCAAAAACCGCTCTGCTCGCCACGTTCTGCAGAACCGTTGCGGCAGATACGCCGAATCTCCGGATTGGGACAACTCCAAACACAACAAAACATTCGTTTACACCAATCAGGTGGAGTACCGGTTCACCCGGTTATCCGCACGAAATTCAAATTGATTTAGGTGCCCTTTATGACATTCATGAATTCACTTATCTGCCGCTCCAACAAGGTCAAAACGGCTGGATTAAAGACTACGAATTATACTTTTCGGAAGATTTGGCTGACTGGGGAGATCCCGAGATGATTGGCGAATTTGAAAGCTCGGCAACACCGCATAAGGTCACTTTTCAACCCCTTGTCGTCGGACAATATATGCGGCTCGTTGCCCTCTCCGAAGTCAGCGGAAATCCCTGGGCTTCTGCCGCCGAATTTGAAATCAAAGGCTGTTATCATGAATCCACTTCGACGCATGAATCTTATGATTACCAATCTTTAAAAGCCTTTCCCGTCCCGACGCAAGGCATTTTTGAAATTTCCCTGCCTTCAACTGAATTGTTTGAATATTCGATTTTTAATGGTGCTGGGCAATTGATTGAAAAAGGGGAAAGTCAGGTTGGGAGTGATATTTTGAGGTTGGATTTGTCTGGGTTTTCGGATGGGGTTTATGTGATTCGGTTGGTTGATGGGTTTGGGAGGAGGTATTTTGTTAAGGTGGTGAGGGGGTAGGTTTTTTCTCGAATCACAACCAAAAAAAGGGGCTGCAAATGCAGGCCCTTTTTTTGGTTTCAATTCCCTAATTTTAAGTGTTTCGCCAATAAAAATTCAATAAAATCATAAGCCTCTCTTTGTAACTGAATTGGCAATTTTTCCACTTTTTGGTCAATTAATTCGGCGGTATTATGGGCATTGGAATCTTTGGAAGATTCTTCATTTATTTCAATTTTTCGGAGCAAAAGCCGCAATTCTTCATGGATTTGGCTTGGTGGATTTCCGGAGAGCGCAAAACCAACCATTTGTTCTGCTTCCCGGTACATTTTAGCACAAAAAGCAAGATTGGCGGCACTTTGAAAGAGCACGGAACGCGAAGGTTCATTATCAAAATCTTCTGACAAAAGCATGGCAGATTGTCGTTCCAATTCGAATGCCTTGCGATATAATTCTTGTGCTTCCGGTAAATTTTTCTCCTTTTTCTCTTTCAAAAAAGCAGTTTCCGCAAGATTCATAGCCTCCTCATGCAGTTGATTAATTTGACTTTTTTGATGTATCATACAATGGTTGTTTTTGCTAACGGTTGACTGAATTCAATGACAATAATATAAGCGGGAAGTTTAGTATGGCTGCTTTTTTCTACTTGCGCAATCTTCTCTTTCATTCTTTGATTGACTCGTCCGATACTTTCATTCAACAATCCCGAAACTTCTAATCGTGCCGCATCTTTAAACGGAAAAATATCTTGCTTCTTGCCCAACCAATAATCAAATCCTGTAGATTGAAAAGACCGTCTTATAACTTTTAAATCCGTAAACTGCTCAATTATCCAAAGTGCCAAACAAGTTGCACCTGCCTCAGTCGCCTCCCGTAAATCTGCCCAACTGTCCAAAACAGCCTGATTTACCTCCTCAAAATCTAATTTTAATTTGCCCTCAAATGCACCTTCAACTGATAACTCAACCCCTTTTGGGTGATTAGAAATTTTTAAACAAATTGCCGCCCCTTCTGCCAAATAATCACAAATATTCTTTGAGGGTATTTTACGAAGAGTGGGCAAGTTTTCAATTTTGATGGTTTTCGTCATAGTTGTTTGTTACCGTTCTTTCAAAATTAGAAAGTTTTAAGAGACTTCCCAAATTTTATACTTGGCAGACGACGTCTTCCTATCGCAGAAAAACAGGGTTGATTAGGAATCGTCAATATCAATGAATCTGCTATTCTAATTCGACTATTCGATTTTTAGCTGCTCGGGGCAGTTGATTGAAAAGGGGAAAAGTCAGGTTGGGAGTGATGTTTTGAGGTTGGATTTATCGGGGTTTTCGGATGGGGTTTATGTGATTCGGTTGACTGATGGGTTTGGGAGGAGGTATTTTGTTAAGGTAGTGAAGAGTTAGGATTTTCCTAACTCTTTATTACAACAGCTTTAAAATTATAAAGCGATTCAAAAATAAGTTTGTAGTTCTAATTTTTAAAGATTATGGTAATAGTAATCTGGCTCTAGCATTTCAGATTTTCCATATTTTAAGTTGGAAATAATTCCAAAGATAAGAATGTTCCTAAAATAGTAGATTTCATGTTAATGAAATAAGCTGTTATAAATAAATTCAGACCCCTTGTAAATATTTTCTATCACTGGAATAGAAAAAAGAATTAGACTTATAATGAGAAAAAAGATAATTAAGATTCTCCAGAATGGTTTTGAAGTTGAATATCTACCAAATATTTCCCAAAAAATTTCCCTTTCAGCTTCATCTGTTGTTGATGAATCAATTCTACTATTTTTAATTATTGGCATAGCTAAAGAATATACTTTTGATTTGTAATCAAAAACAAGTTCTGTGAACAGTTCTTTAACGATTACTCCATTACTCTCCATTGACTCAGAATTTTGTTCTATTACATATTTTTTTGTCTTAAGCCTATTAAGAAATTTTGATACCTCTGACTTATCTTTTACGATATTTAAAGCTTCCCAAACAATCCATCTTGGTGAATGGTAATGGGATTTATATTCTTTAAAAGATGGATATTTCTTTATAAAACCTGGGCAAAAGAAGGAATATAAAATTAAAGCTATTACAAAACATAATGAGGATGCCCACAACAGTTCCCAATGAAAGGGTAAAGCTAAATTGAAGAAAAATTCAGTTTCAAACTCCCCGGAAGTATTTGGGTCAGTTAGTAATGAGGAGTCGCTTACATATTTTATGTTTTTCAATATGATTTTTCCGTCGCTATTTTTAGGCAATAGAGTAGCAAAAATTGGGACTATTGAAAACCAAATTACAAAGTACCTTAATATTGTAATGCTAAACAATGATTTATACCATTGCCAGTGTGTCCAAACCTTTTCATGTAGTTTCATATCTGAAAATTTTATTTTTATTGATTAACTTGACAATGTCATGTTTAAAAAATTGCTATATTGAAGGTGTTCATCACCTTTAAATATAGAGTTATGAGAAAAAAAACTATTGGGGAATAACAGAAAAGACTGTTATCCAAATGGAGGAAGACTTAGAAAGGATCTTCGACCAATTTCGCAATAATTTCAAGACAAAAACCAATGATTCTTCGGCTCATGGCTGGACTGTATTAAAAGGTTATTTATTACTAGAGACTGACCGCAACTATAAGAACATAGACCAAAAGGTAAATGGCTCAGATGCGGATGGTCAAAATATACAACAGTTCATGTCAGAATCACCATGGGGCTGGGACGGTGTATTTGACCAAGTAATGGAAAACATCAATACGGATGTTGAATTACAAGGTGGTACGCTCAATTTCGATGAAAGTGGAGATGCTTGTAGTGGCTCACATAAAGCGGGTGCTGCTCGACAATATCTTGGACGTTTAGGTAAAGTTGATATGGGTCAAGTAGGCGTACTTAGTTCATACAGTAAGAACAATTTATGGCTACTAACAGGAGCGGAATTATTTTTACCGCAAAAATGGTTTGAAGACCCAGAATTACTTAAACGATGGTCAAAACTTAAAATACC
>JBGTQJ010000014.1:84384-172028 GCA_041941305.1 Saprospiraceae bacterium | reverse complement strand
TAAAGTAAATCCAGCAAACAAAAAACAATAACTTATTTATTTTACAATGTACTTAATTTTTTTTATTTACATTGCAATATATTTATCAGCAGTTACCCCAATATTGCCCTACCTGAGAAGCTGTTAAAATTTACCATTAATAAAATAAAGAAAAAGTCTACGCTCATTGAGATGCTTGGAAAATCTCTCTATTTTACACATATTGAAACAATAGGTAAGCATCAAGAACTTTGGCAAAATTAACCTCGATTGTGTCAAATTTCCTTAAACCAGCCCTTAAATACTTTTGTAACTTTTGGCAAACTATAATTGCCATTTTCAACCTTATTTACAATCATTAAATCGTTGGTTATCTATGAAAAGGATTGTAATTCTTATTCTCCTAACTGGAATATTTATGTATTCCCTGAACGCACAAACTCACCAGGTTTCTGGATTTGTAAAGAATGAGGACGGGGAAGCACTCATCGGGGCGACTATTGTATTAGAAGGAACATCACTGGGAACCATCACTGATGAAATGGGTAGCTTTTCGCTCGAAGTTCAGAAAGGATCTTATAGACTCATCTGCAAGCACCTTGGTTATGAATCAAAAGAGGTGGAAATCAACCACAACAACCCAATAAGCATCATCCTTGAACAGTCTACCGGGGAATTGGAAGAGGTAGTCGTCATTGGTTTTGGTGAGCAGATAAAACGAAATTTGACAAGTTCACTTGCCAAGCTTGATGAAACTGCTTTTAAAAATGTCTCAGTCTCCAACTTCCAAAGGGCGATACAAGGCAGAATGCCAGGGGTAGTTATGACTAATTCTTCCGGTGGATTGAATTCAGAAGCCATCATTCGCATCAGAGGTACAGGATCTGTTAATGCAGGAAATCAACCCCTTATCGTTATTGATGGGTTGATAATGGCAGCTCGTCCGGGCGGAACTTTGGGTTATTCAACGAATCCCTTTTTAGGACTGAATCCAAATGATATTGAATCGATCGAAGTGCTAAAAGATGCCGCAGCGGCATCCATATACGGTTCGAGGGGTGCCAATGGGGTAATTTTGATTAGCACCAAAAGCGGTGGGTTCAACCAGCGTCCAAGAGTAAATTTGGACTTTTATGCCGGATTTTCTGAAATCAGTAAAAAGCGGGAGCTTCTCAATGGCCGAGAGTATGCCAGCCTTTGGAATGAGGCAGCTAAAAATGTAGGTGAAACTTCTTCTATTTACCCAAATCCCGAAACAGAACCCCATACAGATTGGCAGAATTTATTGTTAAGAAAAGGTTTTGTACAGGAATCCTCAGCCAGCATTACTGGAGGTACTGCAATGACGAATTATTATTTCGGGGGTTCTTTTAGAAAGGAAAATCATTATCTGCATACCATTGGGTTGAGTCGTTTTAGCATGAGAGCCAATATTGAACAAAAGATTGGAGACAAAGTGACGGCTGGCATTTCCATCAATCCCTCAAGGGTTGTGGATAATCGGACAGGCAACCAATGGGCAGGCTCTGCCTGGGCTGCGGCTTCCTGGTATTCACCAAACCTGGAAGCTTTGGATGAAAACGGAAATTGCCACAGAGATCCACTTACCACGAGTAATGGAGCAGAAGGTGGTTTTGCAGGCAATCCCTGTACAGTATTGGAAGACCAATGGATTGAAGCTGCTCGAACCTCCGCTTTATTGAATGCTCATTTATCCTGGACACCACTTCCCGGCTTGCGTTTTCGAACGGAATGGGGGTCTGAATTTAGCCATGAAAACCAACATTTAAAATTTGGGTCTGCAACCTGGTTTGGCAGCCCCGAGGGTTGGGCTTTGGAATATCATCAGCAAGTTTTAAACTACAACTGGGCAAGCCTTGCCACCTGGACTCAAAGCTTTAAAAAAGGGCATCATTTTGATGCTACTTTAGGATTTCATCTGTCCAAAGAAAAACACGATAGGATATCGGTGGATGGTTCAGGCTTTGCCAATGATCGCTTGCGTTACTTAGGCGCCGCTTCCCTAATTGAATACGTCGGAACAGAGCAATCTGAAGCAGCATTTCTCGGATTTCTGACTCGCCTGAATTATAACGTTCAAAATAAATACCTGTTAAGCTTGTCAGCCCGATATGATGGTTCTTCGAGATTTGGAGCCGAAAACCGTTATGGTTTTTTTCCTGCCCTGTCTGCGGGGTGGATTTTTTCAGAGGAAGATTTTTTTTCCTCACAGCATATCGATTTTCTTAAATTACGAGCAAGTATTGGTCTGACAGGTAATGCTAATATTACCGATTTTGCTGCAAAAGGTCTGGTAGATTTTAGCCCCGAATATTCCGGGCAACCTGGATTCGTCATCCAATCTATCCAAAACGAATTATTGGGTTGGGAAAAAAACCTGCAATGGAATGGCGGTCTGGAATTTAGTTTGTGGGATCATCGCATCACTGGCACCGCTGAATATTACCTAAGACATACCAAAGATTTATTACTGGAAAAACCTGTTCCCGCTACAAATGGCATTAGTATCTTGACTTCCAATGTAGGGGAGATCAGCAACCAGGGCTTTGAGTTCGAGTTGTCTGTTGATGTTCTTAGAGGCAATTTTGGATGGCGGATGGAATTGAACGGAGCAAGCTTGAAAAATAAAGTACTGCGACTGGTTGATAAGGATGGTGATGGGATGGAGGACGATATTTTGTTGTATAGTCGAATGCTCCTTCGACCAGGAGAGGCTATCGGTTCTTTTTTTTTAGTGGAATATGCGGGAGTTGATCCTGACAATGGAGATGCACTTTTTTATGATCTTAACGGTAATAGAGTCGCCAATGGTGTTTCTGCTTCCAACCGCAAAATAGTCGGCAAATCAATCCCCTCTTTTACAGGTGGATTTTCCCATAATTTTACCTATAAAAACTTTGATTTATCTGCTTTTTTCCATTTCAAACTGGGGCATAAAATATATATGCGGGATCGCAACCTCGAAGAAAACATGACATGGGGTGGCAACCAGCATCGCAGTCAATTGAATTATTGGACTCCTGATAATCAAAATACAGATGTTCCCCAACCCAGACTATTTCAACTGAATGGAAGCCAACAGTCTACGCGCTATTTAGAGGATGGGAGTTTCCTTCGATTACAACATTTGACCCTGGGATATACTTTCCAAAACCTTGGTTCACAAGATGCTACTTTTCGCCTTTTTGCTGCTGTTCAAAATCTGGTAACTTTTACTGGGTTCAGGGGACTTGACCCTGACAATGAATTTAGATCAGTTGAAGGAGCTGCCATTGGCACCATTCATTACAATCAGCCGGCGGCGAGAACCTATTCTTTAGGCTTTAATCTGGAATTTTAAAAAAAATAACTCATTCAATGAAAAAATATACCCAATACATCCTGCTGGTATTTTTGACTTTTTTCCTGGCTTCATGTAATGACTTCCTCTCTGATGCCCAACCTGTTGATCAATTTCCGATAGATGAAGTTTTTAATTCCGGAGATGATTTAGAAGCTGCATTAATTGGCGCCTATGATTTGATCCAGCAAGGGGAAGTAATGGGTTCTTATTTGACTGCTATAGCAGATCTAATGGGGCATAATGCATTTGGCTGGAATGAAGATATTTCTGCACTTCAATTGGAAGCTGATCATTGGATTCCGGAAAGAATATGGATTCAGGCTTATAAGGCCATCAACCAGGTTAATGCTATTTTAGCTGCATTGCCAGAGGTAACGTTAAAAGACGCCACTTTTAAACCAGAATTTGCCAATCAGATTGAAGGGGAAGCATTATTTATCAGAGGGCTGCTGTATTTTGAGTTGGTTCGTTTTTTTGCATTGCCATATGGGAATGACCCTTCCCAAAGTCCAGGGGTCCCAATTTTGCTAAGTCCGGTATTGAAAAAAGAATCCATTCAATTTCCTGCCCGCGCTACCGTAGCGCAAGTCTATGAGCAAGCTGCTGAGGATTTGGAGAAGTCTCGTGAAAAATTGCCTGAAATGAATGAAAGTGGAAGAGCGACTCGTTTTGCCGCCATTGCTTATGCTGCTCGTATTGCCTTTCAAAAAGAGGAATATCAAAGGGCAGCCGACTTTGCAGGTGAAATATTGGAGAGGCAAGACCTTTTTCTCCTAAATCCAACTCCTGAAGAGTTTTATTCGAATGAAGGTTCCGCAGAAGAAATTTGGGTCATTTTCTCTTCCGCTGCCAACGATCATATCGTCAATGGATTAGCAGAAATATTTGAAAATGCCCCTATTACTACTGATTTGAAAACAAAAGGCTATGCTTCTGTAGTGCCTGCTTCTCAAATTGCTGATATTTATGAAACCGATACTACATGGCGAATAGTCGATCTTCGCTGTGACCCAAATGGTATTCTTTCAAATGACCCCATTATTTTAGGAGATACTACCCTCTGTTACAAATACGAAAGCGGCGCCATAGATACGGAGGATGATACACCCAATGCCCGCCTGGCTGAATTTATTCTGATGCAGGCGGAAGCCTGCGTACAAACTCAAGGAATTAACTTAAAAAGTATTGAGTTACTAAACCAAATACGCAGACGCTCTCTGCGGGTGATTGATGATGCTAACCGGGTAGTGCCAGAAAGCGATTCTTTTATAGAATTTGAGATAGGTGATTTTCCAAATGCTTTTGCTCTACTGGAAGCAATAATTTTGGAAAGACGAGTTGAACTTGCATTTGAGGGAAATTATTTTCATGACTTGATGCGCCGGAAAACTGGCATACAAAAAGGGCAGATATTCTATCCATATGATGCGCCGGAATTGCGCCTACCAATTCCTCAAAGAGAAATAGACTCAAACCCTAATTTAGTGCAAAATGAGGGGTATTAGTCTTTTTTGAAAGGGAAGAATTGAGTAAATATGCTTGAACTTTGGCAAGCTGAAAGAGAGAAAATGATTATCTTTAAGGGAGCCTAAAAAAATCATATCATGATGTTAACCTATTTTATCTCCCTCCAAATTTTCTTTTATTTTTCTTTTAATCATGAACCATCCTCCTTCACCTTTCAGGAAAATCAGTCTCCTGTAGATGACAAAATTGCACTGCTTGTCGCGGTGAGTGAATATGAAAAAAATAGTGGCTGGTCCTCCCTTAACGCTTTCAATGATGTCCCGCTGGTGCGCCAGGCACTCATTCAACAAGGGTTTCATCAGGACAACATAGCGGTTTTAGAAAATGAACAGGCTACAAAAGAAGGCATTTTTGCAGCTATCGAAACGCAGCTTATCAAAAAAGCAAAACGGGGCAGCACAGTTGTCTTCCATTTTAGCGGGCATGGACAACAAGTACAGGATGACAATGGAGATGAGTTGGACGGTCTCGATGAATCCATTGTTCCCTATAATTCTCCATTGTATTACCAGGAAGGTATTTATGAAGGAGAAAATCTAATCCGCGATGAAGAACTCGGTACCTTGATGCTCCAATTGAGAAAAAAATTAGGTAAAAATGGACAATTATTGGTTCTCCTGGATGCTTGTCATTCTGGGACTGGAACAAGAGCTTTGCAAACAGCACGTGGCACGGAAATCATTATGGCGGATAGCAGTACCACCTCCTTTATCCCTGATTCTGGTTCTGAAAGAAATAGCTTATCCGAGGAATTGAAAAACAATAAAACCAATCTAGCTCCCATGGTTTCCATATTTGGATCTGCTGCCAATCAATTAAATTATGAGACCAGGACCAAGGAAGGAGAACCTGCCGGTTCATTAAGCTATGCTTTTAGCCTGGTCTTTTCGGAAACCAAAAAGGAAGATTCTTACCGAGTGATTTTTGAAAAGATAAAGTTACAAATGAGTTCCCTTGCCCCTGGACAAGATCCACAGGCTGAAGGAGATTTAGATCGTACGGTATTAGGAGGGAAATTATTGGGTAAAACGGATTATTTCAAACTCTGTGATAATGGTTGGCTCGACGAACAACTTATTTGTCTTAATGGAGGAACGCTTGCCGGTATATTTCCCGGCACTGTTGTCCATTTCCATTTACCTGATACGAGGGAACCAGAAAGCAAAACCCCAATTGCCATTGGGAAAGTGATTGACTCCACTCCTTTTTTGTCAACTGTTGAATTGGAAGCTCCTTTGAGTGAAAATAGCGCCAAAGAATCCTGGATTTTTATGCATGAAAAAGATTATGGAACGCTGGAAGTTAAACTAAAGCTGGATTTACCTAAAGGAGATTTTCGAAATAAGTTTTTAGATATCTTGGAAGAATATCCAGTCATAAAAACAGAATCAGAACAACCAGATTTAATTTTGGAAATATCAAATGAAGGTTTCATTCAACTTCTCACTCCAAGTGAAATGATTTTACACAAGGAACCTATTGGAACGCGTCCTGGCAGGCAGGCAAACCGAATGAAAGACTTCATCCTTAAATACATTCAAGGACATTTTCTGCGTCATTTTGAAATGAAAAACGAGTTGTTGGATGTTCGCCTGGAGTTGATCTCAAAGAAAGAAATGGTAAATACCGAGATTCCTCATCTTATGGTAGGAGACACTTTTCAATTACGAGTTACCAATCACGGCAAGCTGACGGCTTATTATACAGTTTTGGATATTCAACCCGACAATGTCATCAATACAGTCATTCCATTTCGAGGCGATGCTAGATCCCCAAGGGAGTACGTTTTAAAACCCAATGAAAGCTACCTTTTAGAAAAAAAATTAACCATTGGCGAGCCAACAGGAATAGAAATCCTGAAATTGATCGCCACCAAAAGCCCATTGGATTTAAGTCCGATTATCAGTTCCAGAGGCGAACAGGTCAAAGAAAACCAACATCCATTCGAGGAGCTATTTGCCGCTACTTATATTGACGAATCGAGAGGACAGACTTCTAAACCATTGAGGATTTCACCTGTGCTCAATGTCTATACAAAGGTTTTTGAAATTGTAAAGTAGGTAGCCTGGCTACATCATTGTGAAGTCTCAAAATCTCTTTTGAGGGGGATGTCTTGAGCCCTAGTGGGGTGAAGCGAAAAGGTGTTGCCTTAAAACAATCTTGTATGTTTTTTTTGAGACAACACCTTTTCCTTTATTCATCTTCATCCATTCATAGAATCAATTAAATCATTTACTAAGGATTTAATTGATTAAAGCCTCCAACCCATTTTTTTCCAAGAAGGCATCGTACAACCATTTGGTCACTTTATTTTCAGGTTTGGCTTTCAATGCCTTTTGATATTTCTTATGTGCCAGGAAAGACATTTGATTTTTCTCAAATGTCACTGCTTCAAGCAATCGTTTCTGAAAGTCGGAAGCCTTTTGATATGCTGGATCTTGTTTTAAATTATTCAGAATAGTTGTTTTTTGTTCTTCATTTACCAAGCTAAAAGGAATTTCATGAGACATTTTTCCACCTTCTACACTTACTTGCCAAAATAATTCACCTTCAGTCTCCAAAGGAATTTGTCCCAAGTCGATACTAAAATTGTTTTGATAGGTCATTGCTGAAAACAGTGGAACTTCATTTGTACTTGACATTAGTTTGATCTGATAAAGTTCTCCCATTTTTCCTTTGCCCCCATGTCCTTTGTCCCCACCACCAATACCACCGCCACCATGCCCCTTATCTCCCCCGCCAATGCCACCACCGCCATGTCCCTTATCTCCTCCACCAATACCGCCGCCACCATGCCCTTTTGCTAAGGTAGCCTGTTGTTTATCCATCCATCTGAAATTAATTTGACCTGAGGTTATTCCACCTCCAAATGGAGCGAGCGCAAGAATGCTGCCCTTTCCACCATGCCCCTTATCTCCTCCACCAATACCACCACCTCCATGACCTTTGTCTCCTCCTCCAATACCACCCCCCCCATGTCCTTTGTCCCCACCGCCAATACCGCCACCACCATGACCTTTATCTCCACCGCCGATACCACCCCCCCCATGTCCCTTATAAGCCATGCTTACCATTTCCCAAAAATCCCCCATCAATCCAGAAGCGGTAGACTGATCTGCTTTTGATTTTAAATCATTTAATGCATAGGTTCCCTTTTTATCTAAGACTGGAACAGGCTGTCCATTGTATACCAATTCCAATATTGCGCCTTTCTTCAATGTAATGGTCGCATCCTCTGGTATGCTCATATTTGTAGTGACTTTGTCAACTTCTACACCCGCCTTTGTCGTGTATTTTATTTTTCCATTGGCATTCCAAACTTCGAATGCCGGCTTAGTCTCTTCTTCCCATTCTAAGGTTTGTCCATAATTTCCAGTAAAAACAATAAAAAGCAATGAGAAAAGAAAAATAAATTGTTTCATGATCATTATTTTATGAGGTGATTACTTTGTTGAGATAGTTTGAAGCAATACGTGGATCGGTGAACTGAAATCGATTTTATCCAAAGACGATTATTATCGAAATACAGATGTGAGTTTTTTTCATCTTACACAAAGTACAAGGTAGCTATTTTCTTTAATTTGAAGAAATGGGAATAGGTTACTATGATCTATAAGATGCAAGATATGGATTATTATTGTAGAAATGATAGCTTTCTTAGAATGAAGGGCTGAAAGTTATTAATGACCTGCCTTATTTTCATGAAGTCTGGAGTTTATAAGAGAAGGTTTTAAATAGTTTACCAATTGTTCAAAAAGCAGGGCTGTTAAGTTCTTTGTTTAAAAGTGCCGCTAGGCACGAAATATCGGTAAGACCCTTGAACATTATGGAACAATTTTGAACCACTTTCAATAACCTTGAACGCCTTCCAAACCAATGTATTTGAGGCTCAAAAATCACAGCAGAAAAAAAATCTTTCTCTTGAGGTAACCTCTTTTCCACTCCCCAAATAGAATAACCGTAACCCTGAACACACCATTTCAAATTCAAAATTCTAAAATCAAATTTTTCAAACCGATAGCTGTCAACTGCACCTGGTTGACCTGATACGGTAGTCACTTTAAATTCTAAAATCATGAAAACCTACAATTTGTTTTTTACCGTTTTAAGCCTATTACTATTCGCAACTGCTTGCCAAAAAGAGAATATCCAGGCAGCGGATTTCGTAAACTTAGAGGACACCAAGCAGAAAATCGAAGGACTGTTGGCAGATGGCCAATTGGTAGACTTTGAAATTTTGAATAAAACGTCTCCCGAATTGGAAAATGAGAAAGAAAAGCCAAGATTTGAAACAGCTCCAATACCTGCTGATGATCCCGCAACTGTATGTGATCAAAAAATTGAAAAATTAAGCCAGGAATTGCAGGCACTTGCCAATGGCACTTGCGAGATACAATTTGGAGAAGTTGAATGTATGATGGACGGTGCGATTGTTTACGCCATGCTGATGGCCGAACCCGAATTGGATTGTGGTGTTGATGTACCTGCGGAAGAATATTATGAACATAGACCAGCCGACAATCAGCAAATCGAGGTAGCTATCTACGCTACTTTGGTACGCGGAGGTGGATATCAATTGACAGCTTATTCCCCTGAAAATACCGACCCCTATCACTTCGATGCAGATGTTTATCTTGTAGAATGGACCAAAGGTGGACGCCACATCGGCACTGGAGCCCGATTAGATAAAATTATACTCGAAGGTAGAATGAAAGTTGAAATAACAGACTTGAGAAACCGTAAAACAGGAACGGCCACCATCTTGATTCAAAATAATCGAGCTGATCGACCAAAAGAAATTAATGAAGATAAATAGGCTATCGGTTTTAGGGTTTTCGGACGGAACTTCCTTTGGGGGTTCCGTTTTTTTATTTCATAGGTATTTGAGTTGCCAATTCAAAATGTTCAGGGAAATGTTTTTTTATCAATTCATGGAAAGCTTTATTTTTTCGAATCGGATCAAGGAAATAATCGAGGAATGAGCCGGTTACATCAAAAATTGATCTTGGTTTCCAGCCTAATGCTATTGCTTGATAAAGGGTTTCAATAGCTAATGTCTCTTGTTGAGTATTTGCATATATCAAAGCAAAATTATATATCCGTTTTTTATCATCTGGCAAAAGCACTTGAAGTGTATCTAATAGTTTATGAAATTCGTCCATCCTGTTCAAGCGATGCAAGGAGATGGCTTTGTAGATATAGGATGGTTCCCAAGGAAAGTTTGAAATAATTTCTCTTTCCCCCAAAGGATTCTCTGCCAATCGTTCAAAATAAATGCTGGCAGTATCCACCAGCCCCAATGAATGCACAATTTCAGCATGATGAATCAAAACGTGCTTGAGATTTGGGTATGCTTTTACTAATTTTTGACTTAAGGCATAAGACTTATCTAAATTACCCATTCTTTTATGTGTATAAATATATTTCTTAAACTGACCTATTGTAATTTTATCTAATGGCATTTTATCAAAAGCCTTAAAGGCATTTGTTGTATCTCTATAAATTAAATAATAAATGTATCCAATATCTCCATAGTACTGCTTCATATCATAAATGCGAATCATTTTTTCGTACATTTCTATGACCTTATCATATTCCTTCCTTTGTTTGTAAATTGTTGTTTGCCACCAATGAATACCCCAAAAATTACCATTTGTTTTTTGTTCTCCTATGGCAAGAAATTTTTCTGCTTGGTCATATTCTTTTTGTCCTATCAGTGTTCTTCCTATATCTATATAATCATATGCTGAAAAATTGGAAGCATCTTTTTCATAAAGCTCCATAAAGCGTTTTAAATATTGTCGTTTCCAGTATTGAGATGAATCTTTTTGTCCAAGTCTATTATATGGCCCTGAAATCAAGAAATAAGAGCGAATGAAAGTCGAGTCAATAGCGATAGCTTTTTTATGGTATTTGATAGCTAAAAGTGGGTCAAAAATTTGATAATGAAGGCCCAATAGAGAATAAATTATTGTCCAGTTTGGAGCTAGTTCAGCTGCTTTATGAAGATGTTTTAACGCATCGGAATGCCCTCTTGAATACAGATACAAGTCATGATGAATGAAGGCAGCCGTACTGTCAAGAAGTAAAGCTTCTTTCAACAAACGCCTTCTTTCCATACTTAACCACTTTCGGGAACTATCTGCATGAATATGCCAAAGGTTTTTGGACAAAAAGAAAAGCTCTTTTACCTTCAAATCATTATAGATATAATGTTCCTTCCCTAATATTTCTCCAGCTCTCCGAAAATATTCATGTAAATTTTGATTCCCTCTATTATCCCATACCAATTCTACAGCTTTAGAATCTGAATTGAGAAATAAATTGACCATAGTTTGTCCTTCATCCATGAGTGCTACTACAAATTTTCGCTTGATTGTTCCTCGTAGAATTTCCAATTCTGAAAAAGCCATCAATTGTTCATAATAATCATTTGCACTCTTTCCTTCCGGGTTCATCAGATTGTTTGAATCAATGGCAGCCAAAAAGGCATCATAGATAATTCGAATATTAGAATCTACTTCTGTTAAAATCATTTCTTCAAATCCTCTATTTTCTACATGCAAATAAGCAGGTCGATCATTTGCCAACTCTTCTTTTTTTTGCTCTAATAAGAAATCATCTACTATTGCTATTTTTTCTCTTGGTGGTCCTGTCACCATAGGAATTTGGCTTTCAGGGGTAGCTTCAATGCTAACTTTATCCTGAAGATAGCGCCCCAATTCCATCAAATTTATTTGAGCATCTCCATTTTGGTCTGCCAAGCCATACAATGCATGTTCCAGGTGATAGGAAAAACAGCCTCTGCCCCCTCCCCATTGTTCGCCTTCCAAACTAAACTCATCAGGTTGGCAAGAAAGAATTTTGATTTCATTTGCAAATTGTTGGCTCAAGCGTGCAGCAGTTACTTGAGAACCATTCACTGTACTTCCTGCCAATTTTCCCGCTCGACAAGCATCTGAGATAAAAAATACTTGAACACCATTGTCTGATAAATTGGCTATTATTTCTTTTAAATAATTGACTGCAAAAGCACCTGCTCCATAAACTGCTGCGTTCGAATCATATCCGAGCAGATAGCCATTATTGTATTTTGTAACCCGCTCCACGTCCCCATGTCCCGAAAAATAGATAAATGCTCGATCTCCAGTTTTACTTTCATCTATCAACCATTGCAGAGACAAAATTATTTGTGCATTGGTAGCGGCTTCATTCAAATACAATCGAATATGCTCTGGAGGTAGAGAACCTCCTGAAACTGATTGCAACCATTGTACAAAAAATTGAGCATCCCGATGGGCATATTTCAAATCTGGAATAAGGTCATGTTCATAATCTGAAATGCCTATGACCACAGCTCGGGTGGTTCCCTCTTTAAGATTTAATACTTGTGAAAACAACGAAAAGGAAAGCAATAGCAGGCAAGGAAGGAGTATTTGTTTCATAACACTGTTTTTTGGCTAGATAAACTACAAGGTACTCATTTTCAACCATTTGAGCAATTGGTTTTAGGGTTTGGGCGGAAGCTTATTGGGAGGATTGGGCTTTTGATGCCAGCCGAACTATGCTGATACCACTGCGTAGAGCATGAGCGTTAGCAAAGTGGTGTTAGCATTATCAGTGTGCTGGAAAGAGAAACGTGACTGCTAACACCATTTCGCCACCCGCCTTCCACAGCTCAATGGTATCATCAGTAACATCGCAGCATGGTAGCATGGTAGCATCGTAGAATCAATATTTATTCGGAAAATACTTCCTCATCATCTCCCCATACCGCTCCAAATTGCGCAAAGGCTCCAAATCAGGGTCATTTTGCAATAGGTGGAAATTTGTAACAGGCAACCGAATCAATCCTTTTAATATCTCTTCCAAAACATCCAACGCGAATCCATATTCGCCCTGCTCAATTTTCATCTCGCAATAGAGGTAATCAAAGTAGGCCCTACCTGGCCACCAGGAAAATTGGTCCATAAATTCTTCATAAAACCCATCGGCGGCTTTATAATCTTTTTTGGCTTTGTGTTCCAAAAAAACAAGGACGAGTTCGTTTTCCGGCCAAATGACTTTAGAATTTTCCAAAACGGCTTTGGCTGCTTCCTCTTGTCCAGACTGCAGATACATAAAGGCTTTTTGATAATAGACCCTGTCAAGGCGGGGTTGCGCTTCAATCATTTTATCCAAAATTTCATGTGCCTCCGCTTCCTTTTGAAGCGCATAATACAGTGTTGCCAAAAGTTCTTTAGCAAAAAAATCTTTTGGATTTAGCTGAATGGCTTTTTTAAAATAATCTTCTGCTAATTTAACTTGGTGATGCAACAAGTAAATTGCTCCAATATCCGTAAGATGGATTTCGCTAGAATCCTTTAATGAATTGGATTTTTGATAGTGCTCTTCAGCCTTTTCCAGATTCTTATTATAGAGGTAGGTAGTCGCAATCCACCATTGTAGGGTACCGTTTTCTGAATTTAAAACTTCCTGACTAAAGCTTGCAGCTTTTTCATATTGGTGACTTCTCATGTAAAATCGCAACAAATCCTCTTGAGCTTTATCATTTGAAGGATCTAATTCGACAGCTTTACGATATAGCCGTTCAGCATGCTCATTTTCATTTAAGTCATAAAAATAAATACCAGCCAGTTGGGAGCAATTGTCTGGATAATATTTGGCACCTTTTTCCAATTCTTCATAAGTCAGTACAACACCGTACTTCTCAGGATAATATTGTCGCATCAGTTGCTGGTGCCGTTCCTGAGACCGAAGCGGTTCCAAAAGTGGATCATTTTGAATAAAATGGTAGGTCGTTCCACTTTTTATCCAGGGATTTTCAAATAAATCCAAGGCTTCTTCAAGTTTTCCCTCTACTACTTTTTGACGACAGTAGCTGTATTTTAAATTGTTGAGCCAGGGAAAGGCTTCAATGGCTTTTTCAAAAGCCGGAGTCGCTGCATCGAAATCTCCTTTTTGAAAATAATCAAATGCATTCAAAACATGGATATAATTGGAATCCAATTCAACAGCTTGTTGGAGCAAAACTTTAGATTTTTCAAATTGCTCATCGAAGAAATAGAGTTGAGCTTTTAAAAGATAAAAAAGTGGATTATTGGGATCTGTTTGGATAACATTTTCCAATAATTGAAAAGCACGAGGTCGTCTGCCAGTATCGAAATATGCCCAGGCCAAACTCCAGTCATCCCAAAAATCTCCTGGGTTTTGTTGACTCGTCCATTTCACAATATTTTCAACAATATCATACCTGCTGTGCATTCGGTAATAATAATAACTCAAATGCCCGGGTGCTATTTTCAATTGTCGCTGAACAATTTCATCTCCTTTTTCAACATCCCCTTTTTGAAAATAAAGTTGAGCAAGTTGTGCCATGGCGTAGATATAATCCGGTTTCAACTCCAAGGCTTTTTCAAAAATGAATTCCGCTTCCTGCAGCCTCCCTATATCCGAATAAAAATCTCCAACTTCCTTATAACTGGGGGGATAGTTTATATCCAGCTTCCAAGCTTCCAGGCTAAATTCATTCGCCTGACAAGACATGATTTTGATTTCATTGGCATATTGTTTCGCCAAATTTGAAGTGGTCGCCTGGGTGCCTCCGATTTCACTACCCGCCAATTTTCCTGCCCGACAAGCATCTGATACCATCATCACTTGCACATTTTTCTGAGAAAGTGTGGTGATCACCGATTGCAAATAAAAAAGTGGGAAAGCTCCTGCGATATAGGTGGTCGGTGGTGAATCATAGGTGAGTAAAAATCCCAACTGCAAGGCGGTTTTGGTTTCCACATCACCATGCCCTGAAAAATAAATGATGGCTTGATCCCCTTCCTGACTGTCTTCTATCAGCCAATCCATTCCGGCAGCAATCTGAGCGGTCGTCGCCTGCTCATTGGTCAACAATTGAATATTTTCCTCTGCCAGCGCTCCACCAGCTTTGGATTTCAAAAAAGTAGCGAAGGCTTCCGCGTCATTGTGGGCAAATTGGAGATTGGGTATCTCCTCGTCCTGATATTGGCTGATACCGACAATGAGTGCGCGGGTAGTAGAATTTTCGAAAGCAAGGTTTTGAGCATTTAGGAAGCAACTTGCTAAAAGGGCGATGCCGAGGGTGATAGTTATCATAAAGCACAAATTTGGCGAGAGCGGTGATAGGATTTGTTTACAATATCCTAATTTTTCAGCTGTTTTTGGTTGGGGTTTTTGCGAATAGAGAGCAATGGGGTGCGAATGAGAGGTTTTCTTCAATGAATAGTGTTAAATCAACAAACTGTTTTTCATAAAACTTACTTTTTATAATAACCAGGCAAATATTTCTCAACGAGTTCTTTAAAAGCGTCTGTTTCTTTGATAAAATGATAATCCGGATTATAAAATGTTCCCCATATATGTTCCAAACTTCCATCAGGGACAAAGCCATTTTTAAAAGCTGTTTCCAAATACTGTAAGCTTAATTCTTCTTCTCCGCAAAAAGCACATAATCCACTTGAATACATATCCAAAGTATTATCATTAGGACGTTCTTTTTTCCAATTTTGCAGGGTCTCTATAAACTTATCCCTCATACCTAATTTGCAGTATGGAATGGCTAAATAGTAATTAATAATGTGAGCCCCATAAAAATTATTGACCGTTCTATCAAGTGCCAACAATTTATTATAATATACCAAAGCTGAATCCTGTTGGCCTGACATTTCGTATAGTTGTCCCAATCGTAAATAAGGAATTGCTAAAGCCGAATACAAGGCTTTATTTCCTTTAATGAATTCAATTGCCTTGTTGTACTTTTTCTGATCAATATAAATAAAGGCAAGATAAATATTCGCATCAAAGCTTTCAGGCAAAGATTTTAATGCCTCCAGGGAAGATTCTTCAACATCTTTGGTAAGTTTTAACGCTATATAAGAATCAATTAAAACCTGATGAGACCTTGGATCCAATGGTTCTAATTCTTTCGCTTTCAGACAATATGTCAATGCTTTATGATAGTCTTTCTTTTTAATATACAATTCAGCAAGGTTGTAATAAGTGGCATGAAAGGGTTCTTTAGCAAGTTCAAGGCTTTTCAGTAGAGGCTTTTCAGCTTCCTCAAATCTCCCTGGCCAAAAAAGCAGTGCATTTCCAAGGTAATGCCAATAGATAGAAGGGAGCTGGGTACCTCCTTCTGAAATATGTGCTTCCATTTTGGAGACATATTTTTCATACCAGGGAATACCTTCTTTAGGGTTACCCAACCGGAGGGTATATGTATGGCCCAACTCTCTATATATCGGAAAAAAAGCAGAGTCCAGTTCAACCACTTTTTTTAAGATCGGAATTGCTTCTTGAGGCAATCCACCCTCACTTCTTATCCGCCCAGCATAGTAAAGTGCAACTGTCCAGTTTGGGGAAAGTGCAACTGCTTTGTCACAATTTTCCATAGCTTTCCTCATTTCTTTCTTTTTCCAATAATGCAAAATTCCTTTCTCCAAATACACATAAGCAGCCAAGGTATCAATAATTAAAGCTGAGTCAAGGCTTATTAGTGAAAGAGCAAGTAAGGAATCTGGTGGGAGATTAGGATAATTCTCATTTCGATAAGTTTTGGATCGAAAGAAATGCTGTTTGGTTTTTAAAGAAGGATACATGTAATGTTTGTTTCCCAATAATTCACATGCTCTTTTAAGGTATTCAGGGATATGATCATATTTTCCAACAGGAGAAAAAGCATCATTTACAATTTGTGGATCTGTATCCAACATCTTATTTACGATTTTCTGAGATTCGTCCTGTAAAGCTGCTGCAAAATTACGTCGCATGAAGTCATGGAAGGGCTTTATACTTTCTTCTTTCCTCAAAATTTCATAATAATCATTGGCAGATTGCCCCTCTGGGCTCATCAGGTTTCCATTTTCAATAGCAGCCAAAAATGCACTATACAGTTTTTTTATGGTGGTATCTGCTTGTTCAAAAACGAGTTCTTCAATCCCTTTTGATTCAATAGGTGCAAGACTTTTTAATTGATTCTGTTTGTCCTTTTTCAATGCTGCCAGGAGTTCTGCATTTACCATCGAAACCATCGACCCTTTATTGCCAATCGTCATGGGTATTTGGCGATGTGGAGCAGCTTCCATCGACACATTATCCTGCAAATACCGTTCGAGCTCCAGCAGATTGATTTTTGCATCATTATTATCATCAGCCAGGCCATAAAGTCCATCGAGTAAATGATAAGAAAAGCAGCCTCTACCGCCTCCCCATTGTTCTCCCTCAATGCTAAATTCATCGGGTTGGCAAGACAATATTTTCACCTCATTGGCAAATTGTTTGGCTAAAGTGGCTGCAGTCGCCTGAGTCCCTCCGACTGAACTCCCCGCCAATTTCCCTGCCCTACAAGCATCTGAAATCATGACAACCTGAACATTTTTGTCAGACAAAGTGATGATAATATCTTCCAGACCTCCCACAATGGGAATGGCACCTGCCCAATAATTATTTGGAGGGGAGTCGTGCGTCAATAAATAACCCCTTTGAAATTTGGAAATGCGCTCTACGTCTCCATGACCTGAAAAATAAATAATAGCTTTATCCCCAGGCTGACTTTCTTCTACTAGCCAGCCAATAGCCGCTCCTATCTGACCAGTCGTTGCTCTTTCATTGAGCAATATTTGGACATTTTCAGTGGGAAGATTTCCTCCAGCCGCACTTTTCAAATAGGTGGCAAATGCCTTTGCATCGACATGAGCAAAGCGGAGGTCGGTGATCTGTTCTCTTTCATAGTCTGAGATGCCGATGACGACAGCACGTATTGTACCTTCTTGAAGGTTTAATTTTTGAGAAAACAACGAAAAGGAAAGCAAAAGCAGGAAAGAAAGAAGTATTGGTTTCATAACACAGCTTTTTTGGACAATGAACTACAAAGTACTCATTTTCAACAATTTGCACAAGCGGTAGAACAGCATTCATACTGTCGGGTTCGAAGACTCGGTGGCTACAGCAATGCCGCCGAGTCCTCACGCATACCCTCGCATAAGCGAGAGACTCGGCTTTTTACGGAATCTACTCCTAATCAATTTTGATAACCTTCTTAGTAAAAATTGCTTCGCCAGTTAATTGAATAAAATAGATGCCCGCTGCCAAATCAGATAAATCAAGCGTCAATTCCTTTTGATTCCTCACTTTAATTCGTCTGAGTATAGCGCCATTTATATTGGTTACAAGGACATAATCAACTTTATCATTGATATGAGCTATCGTCAACTGTTCACTGACCGGATTGGGGTAAATCTCGACCTGGCTTTGAATGGGTGTTGCTTTGGAGGCAACGGGAAATTCACCTGTCCACTTAAAGATAGCGGGACTAGTATCTTCAACGACAAACCAATTGCAGGCCCATCCAACTTGCGGTGATGTAAATTCCATTGCACCAAAGGCGTTGGTCGAGTCTGCGAGTGTCCATGAAATGCCAAAATCTTCTGTATAGGCGGCACCAAAAAAACCAGCAAGGAACCAGGTTCCATCTCTTCCCGGTACATTTTCGATATTTAGTGGATTTTGTAAGGGGAAGATATCAGTAAGTGGTTCCCAGGTTTCGCCGCCATCCATTGTTTCAAATAAAATCCAATAGTCTTGACCATTAATTTGCGTGAGTAAGAGTCCATGTTGACTATTTCTAAAAGAAAAGGTTCGGATAGTTGCCCCTGTACCTAAGCCAATGCTGAAATTTTCCCATGAAGCTCCCTTGTCCACGCTACGGAATACTCTGCCCATGTTGGTGCCGAACCAAATGGTGTCTCCATGTACCTCACAAGTATTCGTGCCACTGGATAATATGTTGAATTCCTGACCTATTAGAAATTCCGGAATCGTGTCCAGGTCTGTCCAGTTTTCTCCCCCATCAAAGGTTCTCCTATACCTGCCAGAATTGATACAGATTCCGTAATTATCGTCAAAAAACCGGAGCCATATTCCTGCGGTGTAATCAAGAAGTTTAAGATCCCAGGTAACTCCTCCGTCCTCCGTTTTAAATAAACCTCTTCCAACTCCACTGTTATAATCCTGTGTTGTTATCCATGCTGTATGTTCATCGATAGCTTGAATATCAAAACTTATTCGCCCAATGGCCGCTTCCACATCAATGAGGTTCCAGGAAGCCCCTCCATCAGTTGTTTTAATGACCTTGATTATATGATCTCCCGGGACGGGAGAAGGAATGGTCTTATCCCATGCTACCGCCCAAACTACATTTTCATCTACAATTGAAACACTGTAAGTTCCATAATTTACAGGCAATAGACCATTCGCATGTTCTTGCCATTCTTGTGCATTTATTACATTGGAAAAGGTAATGAATAGGGTTAACATGAAAATTCTTGAGGAATTCATGATGTTATGTTTTTGTTTTTAAATAATTGGTGTGCTGTTTTTGCGCTCAACATCTCCATGTCCAGAATAATATATTATGGCTTTATCTCCCGGCTGGCTTGTTTCCAACAGCCAACCGACTGAAGCGACCATCTGACCAGTGGTAGCTTGTTTATTTAGAAGAATCCGAATGTGATTTTTTTGAAGGCTCCTTCCTGAAGGACTTACCAGCCATGATGCAAAAGCCTGCGCATCCTTATGGGCATGTTTCAGATCTGGTATTTTTTCATTGTGATAATCTGAGATGCCAATAACAACAGCTTTGGTAGTGGTAGAAGCAAAAGAAAGATCCTGAGAAAGGACAACAAAGCTCCAAAATATGAAATACGGAATAAGGAGTAGCGTTCTCATAATCAGATTTTTGAAGCAAAGCCTTAAAAAGTAGATGTGCCAAGGACAAGAAGTACAAACTAATTTCCTTTTTCCAGGAAACAATTCACTAATGTACTGAAAAACAACGACAAGTGTATACCAGGTTATCAATAATACAATACACGTAGTTCATTAAAATCGTTATCCTGTAAGTAAAATCGGACATTCTCTACTTCCTTGTTTTCGGACAAAACACCGGCGCTTAAATGCCCTTCCAGTGAAGACATGCGAATGATGGTCCCCAAGTCTCTGGCTGACTGTACACGGTACAAGGTACCGCGACCCCATTTGTCCAGTACACCGGATGCGACGACTTCATAATTGGGGTTACCGGCAGACATGCTGAAAATGGTCTTGGCATCCTCGATTTGCATGCGCTCCAGGCGAGGCTTCGGTTTGGAGGTTTTGGCGTTTAAAGTTGCTTGTTGATTTTGTTCCTGTAGGTCGTAATCCGAATAATGTTTGAAGAAATAATGGGCGATGCTTTCCAGTTTTTGAACACTCAATTCACTTCCAGAAAGGCTTACTTTTTCAGATTTTAGAAAGTTTAATCCACCTTGATTGTTTGGCAAATCCTTTTGTAAACTCAATTGAACCGTTTCGCCTGGTTTGCTTTGCTCCATTACCCTCAATATATCCTGCAAGGTTCGAACGGGCTCTTCGTTGATGGATTTGATGTAATAGCCTATTTTGTCTTTGAGGGCTTCTAATGTAGGTGTATCTTCTAAAATTGCATTGATGAAAGGAGGCGATTCGACGCCATACATGTCTAATCTGGTGGCGAATTCAATTCCGAGGAAATTGCGTTTTACCCGTCCTTCATTTTCAATAATTTCCTTGATCAGTCTTTGTGTCAAATCCCCTTCTATCGCAAAATTCAGTTGAGAAAAGACATAGGCCTGATTGTCGCGAACGCCAGTACCTATCCATGCATTTACGCCCACCACTTCTCCATTTTGATTGACCAATGGACCGCCGCTATTGCCCCAGGAAACGGTAGCTGTATGTTGCAGAAAGCCAAACTTCCCAGTTGTGGGATTTTGATACAGGCGGTTCTTGCCGCTAACGATACCATCAGTGATGCTATAAGGGTATTTTCCAAGTGGATTACCGATAGCAAAAACCCGTTCGGTCAATTTGGAAGGTTCTTTTGCAAAAGCGATGGGCTGCAATTCTTCCCCTGGTTGCTCCCCTTCGAAAGCCAATACTGCCAAATCGTAAAAACTATCTCCCCCAACTATTCTAACAACATAGTCTTTACCTCCTACGCTGAAAGCTTTAATCGACCCCACTTTATCCATTGCACCATCGATGACATGGGCATTGGTTACAATGTAGAGTTGTCCATTGTATTCAATCGCAAATCCAGAACCCGAAGTCGCGGAACCAGATAAATCCAATGACTTTTGATAAGCTCTCATCGAAATAGATTCTTCTTCTCCAAAGCCAAAAGCCTGGTCTTGTTCACTCAAATCATAAATGGCTACGGTGACCACACTGGTGAGTGCTTTTTCCAGGGGATTGATGTCATTTTGACTGATTGAGCAAAAAGGAAAGCTCAGCAAAAAACATAGCACAAAGGGTAAGCGATTCATATTTTAGTTTTTATTAGATAAGTTCTTATTCAAATTTAATTCTTTAGAAATTATTTTTCTAAAAATGACCCAAGAACTTGACCTTGACCTTGACCTTGTCCTTGAAAAAACAGGGATGCCCCATTTCCAAAAAGCATCCCTGATTAAGCATCATAGTAAACCACTATAGATTACTAATTCAATTTACGTATAACGTATCCAGGAATTTAATTTGAGTAATTCGAAATAGGTTACCCGGTAGCATAATACAGACAAATTCCCCCTCAGTCCTGCGGACAGCTCCCCCAGTGGAGCATATAAGTAAACAAACTGTGCTCCACTGGGGGAGCTGCCCGATAGGGCTGAGGGGGAATTTTGTCCACAAGTCTTTATGTCATTACTTGTCCTCAAAACCTGTTAGGTTGTCCAAAGAAATAAATAGGGAATGTAAAAACCCTAGCAGTTCTTTTGCCTAAGTTCAACCTAACAGGTTTTTCGTAAGACTCGGATGAATATGGGTATGTAAAAATCAGCGTTCTTAGTATCGTTTCTTGTCTATAAATCTAACCAGCTAATGGGCAAATCTGTAATCTGGTTATTTTTTCAAAATCATTAAGAAAGTAGTTCTGGTTGTATCAAGGTTTTTTGGAAAAAATAGCCTTGAAGGGTATCCTTTTTCATGGTTACAAAATAGAGTTAGCAAACAACATAAAAAACCAAATCATTTTCTAAACTCTAAAACTTAAAGTCATGAAAAAGAACATTCAAATTTTCCTTCCCATCTTCGCTTTATTCTTTTTGATAGCCTGTGAAAAGGAGAACATCCAACAATTGGATCACCTGGAAGATTTTGATCGTGAAACGAATGGAACAACTTTAAATGGCATTGAAAAGGAGAACCTCCAATTTAGAATTTACGAAGCGCCACCACCCGACATTCCACTAATCAATGAACAAGCATTTTCTGAGAAAATTGATGTAGCTGGTCAATGTAGACTAAATGACTGCGCTGGTTTTATTGAGGAGTACAGCAATCGCTTGCAAATCCTCGCGAATGAAACTTGTGAAGTTCAGTTCGGCAGCGTTGCCTGTTGTTTGGAAGGTTCACCGATTTATGTCATGATGAGGGTAAACCCGGAAAGACTAATTTGTGCTACTCAAGACAATGAAGATGTGGAACATAATTAATATTCAAAGTGTGTTGAACCTAAATCGAGACAAAACCAGTGTCGCAAACCCAATCGCTTAGCGGTTGGGTTTTGTTTTTTTATATCAGCGAGCCGCATTGCAATGCGGCTCGCTGATGTGTTTTTATTTTTCAACTATTTCAAAGACCACGGTATCAATACTTAAAACAGGGGAAATGCTGAAATTTTGAGTATCCTGGCCGCGAGTTTCATAGAAATAGGAATGCTTAAATATTTGTTCAAAAGGGTGCGGGTTTTCATCAATGTTTTCACCTCTGGTGATGGCACCCAGGTTCATGGGACTTTTGGTGGCAATCAATTTTAATACTTCAGTTCCATAGGGTGGTGCTATAATGAAATTGGTCTCAATCACATAGCTTTCTCCAGAGGGCAAATAATATTCCTCGGGGGTTCTGGTATCTCCTCTCAAGGGTATGACAGAGTTGATTTTATTGTCAGGCTGGATATCCAGGATAGCATAATAAGCGCCAGAAAAACCATGATTGCTGACTCGAATTTGGAAGGTATCTGAAACCTGAAAAGCACTATGATTTTGACGGTCAAGCGATTTGCCAATTGGGATTAGTTCCATTCTCACATCCAACCATCCATTTTTCATTTCAAAATTTCTCAAAAATTTGGCTTGAATATGATCCAGTATTTTTTTGATAATTCGATTGGCTAGAACCACCCTATTTTTGATCTTGGTGGCTTCATAAATTATTTGCTCCGTTGAGGCAATCAATTGAATGGAACCACGACTGCCTGAATCGGTTTGTGATTTCAGGATTAAATCTGCTTTTTCTTCAACGAGTTTGATGACTGGGAATGCTTCTATTTTTTCCACAAGGGAATTTTTCAGCGCTACATCCTTTATATCCAATTGCAATCCTACTTTTATTTCCCCAAAATGTCGATTGTGAATAAATATCCAGGCTTCCTGAGCGACGGAAGCTTCTAAAACCGTTTCCAATTGGACGATTGAAGAAAAAGGAGTTGCACGAATCACTTTTCCCGTTGAAATTGGAGCATGGTCTTTGGGATATCTGGTATCAGGTTGGTGGAAATGGACAGTTGATCCTTCAAATACGCCAGCCAAAGTTCCACCATTCATGCATACTTGTTGTTCATCTATCCACCCATTTTCACATAATTTGAAGTAGGTCGCCTTGCCCAGCAATTTGCCTTCTGAAATGGTTCTGTTCAAATTACCTTCTGCTTGAGGATTTTGTCCGGGGACAAGCGTCGTCATCAATAGTTTTATTTTTTCAAAAACAGCCTGAAAGGAGTCTTCTTTCCTGGCTTCTGAAAAAGCACGGCTAAAAGCATAGCTCAGGGAGCCTACATATTGTCCATTGTCAGTAATGGTCTCGTAATTCAACTGATGGGCACTGGAACCAAAAAAAGCAACCATAGGCGCCAAATTCTTTTGATTTTTCCCAAAGGCTTCTTCATAATGGACCTTTTCTTTTGTATTTTGAAATTCCTTCAGAAACATACTATCCGCCATTACAATATCTGTTCCTCTGGCGGTTCGATAACCCCTTGTACCTGTTCCGGAATGGCAAGCGTCCAGGATGACGATGACCTGTCCTTTCCTTCCCAATTTTTTCCTTAGTCGCAACAGTATTTTCCCTAATTCTTCGTCTCTTATCAAATTTTCTCCCTCGTATACTCCTTTTTCATAGCGCAATTGAGAATCAAAAGGCACGATCGCCTCATCCAGTCCGTCCAGTTCATCACCATTGTTATCTTGTACTTGTTGACCATGCCCGCTAAAGTGAAAATACACGAGGTCGCCCCGCCTGGCTTTTTGAATCAATTGACTTTCAATCGCTTTCAAAATACCCTCCCGGCTTGCCAGTTCATTTTCCAGACTGAAAATGTTTTCGGCTTTAAAACCCTGTTGGATCAAGGCATGGCGAATTAGCGGAATGTCATTATATGCATTTAAGGATGACCAACCGGAGTCTTCTGCATATTGACTGATAGCAATGCTGAGCGCCAATTTATTGGAGGAAGCCTGTGAAAAGCCGGCTATTTGAAAAACGAAGAAAAAAAGGTAAATTTGAGTTATAACTGGTCGCGATAACCCCATAACTTGATTTTTTGATCTATAATACCAAAGATATTTGATTTCTCTCTTTTAAAAGCTATTTGAGTTTAACTATTTCCACATGTAATGAGACTTTTCCCGTCATACTTCAGCTATTTTTTGCCTCGTAGCGCTGCTATGAGGCAAAAAATGAGCTTCGCCTGACAGCAAAATTCTTATCACCTGAGAAAAAATCTAAATTCAAATAGCTTCTTATAGGTTACCCTTACCCATAACATTTCCGGTATTTATTAAAGTTTATGTCAAAATAGTTTTATGAGATAAACTCTATTTTTTTCCAAAAAACTTAAACCATGAAAAAGATAGCTTTTCTTTTCTTCTTAAGTCTTCCTGTTTTTGTAATTGGACAATTAACAGATTCACTTGTGATTAAGGAAGTTGATAGTTTAATTGACTTGAGTAAAAAACTTTTAAGAGAAAGAAAAGTAGACACATCTTTTCAAATAATTGAGCAGGCTGAACGAATTGTCAATGAAAGATTAGAAGACAGAGATTATTATCTGGCAAAAGTACTGCATCAAAAAGGGCAAGTTTTAAGGCGCTTTCCAGAAAAAAGGATGGAATCGCTTCTAACAGTTGAAAGAGCAAGGGAAATCATGGAAAAAAGATGGTCAGAGGAGCCGGAATATGGCAACATACTCTGGACCCTGGGGTTTTATTACACTAATTTAACCCATGAAGAAGAAAAGTCAAATGTCCAGTTGGAGAAGGCCATAAAATATCTGGAAACCGCAAAAGATGTTTTTGAACATGCACTAGGCAAGGAACACAATTGGTATAATAGGATTCTTTCAAGTCTACCTCTTCCATATAGGCGACTTTTTTATTTTGAAAAAGCATTGGAAGTATTATTGGAAAGACATGAGATTAGTGCAAGAGTATATGGTAAAAAACATATTTATTACGAAAATTCCCTGGCAAATTTAGCAGTAACCTGTCATCGAATTTTTAAATACGAAATGTCAGAAGCCTATTTTTTAGAATGTCTGCCGCTTACTAAAGAATTATATGGTGAAGACCATGGTGTGTATGGAACTAATGTGAATAATTTGGGCAGTTTGTACAGAACTATGGGGCAATATAAAAAGGCGGAAAAATTGTACAAACAAAGTATTCGAATATATGAGAAAATCAATCCAACTCAGGGCATGGTAGTTGTCCATAAAAAACGCCTTGCTAGTTTATACTATGAAATGGGAGAATACAAAAAAGCAGAAGCAATCTTTTTAGAATATATGAAGGATTGGAAGGAACCCGGACACTTGAATGGAAAACGAAATGAAGCGGGATTCATAAAGAAACAGGCCTTTCTGTATTGGGAATTGGGACAATTAGACAAAGTAGAAATGTTACTGGAAAGAAGGCTTAATCTTTTAGAAAAAGTTTACGAAAAAGGACATCCTAACATAGCAAATGCTCTCCAGAATCTGGCAGTGTTATATTTGAAAACAGGTCGGTTAGAAAAAGCAGAAAAGTTGCTAAATGAAAGTCTCAATGACATTGAAAACAACCTCAGTAAAGAAAACCCGGCTTATGCAACCATTCTTGAAAGTGCAGGAAATTTTTATCGTGACATGGGGGATTACAATGTGGCTGAAGAAATGTATCAGCAAAGTTTAGGGATTATCGAAAAAGCCTTGGGAAACAAAGATCATCAATATGCCTCCATTTTGCACAATTGGGCAATTTTGCTGAAAAACACAGGTGATAATGAAAAGGCTTCCAAATTTCTTTTGGACAGTAAAGCTATTCGAGCAAGTGTTTACGGAAAAGCTCACAAGGCATATGCAGAATCTATTGGAGCATTGGCAAAGGTTTCTGAAAACCTTCAGGATTTTGAGAAAACCGAGCAGTATTTGAATGAGATAATTACTCAACAAAAGTCAAAATTAACGGAAGGCATGACCTTTCTGTCTGAGGCAGAATTATTAGCTTATTCCAAGGTATTTGAACAGGATTTATCCAATGTTTACAACCTTACTCAGCAGCGAATTGCCAATAACATCCCTATAGGATCCCTTTCCGAATTGTCATTTGATAATGCCCTGTTTTATAAAGGCTTATCACTAAATACGGTAAACCGAATTAACAGGCTTTCAGAAAACAATGTACAAGCGAAAGATATCCACGATGAGATAAAAATAAATCGACGTCGTCTGGCATTCTTGTACACAAAACCTAAAGAAGAACGAAGAAATATTGACGAACTGGAAGAAAAAGTTAACTCCCTTGAAAAAGAACTTACTCAAACCGTCTCTGAATATGGCGATGCCCTGCGACAGGTGAATTGGAAAGAAGTACAAGCCAGCTTAAAAGAAAAAGAAGTCGCCATAGAATTTGTCCACTACAAAGTTCAGGACCCAAAGCCTACTGATGGTACGATGTATGCCGCCCTGCTTTTAAAGCCCAATTCTAATAAGCCGCGATTCATTCCCTTATTTGAGGAAAAATCTCTCGATTCCTTGCTCAATCTACACCAAGCCCGACGAGCAGATTATGTAAATGATTTATATGTCTATTCCCAAAGAGGTGTCGAGGTGTCTGGGAAACCGAAAAAAACCTTGTTTGAGCTCATTTGGAAGCCTTTAGAAAAAGAATTGGAGGGAATCGAAACCATCTATTTTTCACCCTCTGGTTTGCTTCATAGAATTAATTTGGCTGCTATTCCTATAGACTTAGAAACCAAGGTTGGTGATTATTTTTCGCTTTCTCAGGTGGGTAGCACCCGGCAATTGGTCATACCACAGAAGGGAGAAAAAACAGGCGATGAGGTGGTCTTATATGGTGGTGTTGAATTTGACTTTGATAGTACGAGCTTTGCATTCGCAGCTGATAATATACATTCAGAAGCCTATACAAATGCCAGCCGTGGCGAATTGAGTTTCGGCTTTACGGATCGTTCACTCCGAGGTGGTGGCTGGAATTTTCTTCCCTGGACTGAAAGAGAAGTAAGCTCAATTGCTACCGTGCTTCAAGCTTCAAATTATAAAACGACTACCAAAATTGGTGTGGATGCTACAGAAGAATCTTTTAGAAGCCTGGGGCATACCAGGAAATCTCCACTCATTTTACATGTTGCAACGCATGGTTATTTCTATCCCGATCCTGAGTCAGTAGGCAGTAAGCAGGTGGCAGTAGAAAGAGAGCCGGTATTTAAAATATCTGAGCATCCGATGATTCGTTCTGGATTGATCATGGCTGGTGGCAATCATGTTTGGGAGGGGAAGCCACCCCTGGAAGGAAGAGAGGATGGCATTCTCACTGCATATGAAATCAGTCAAATGGACTTGTCAAATACAGAATTGGTCGTGCTTTCTGCATGTGAAACTGGTTTGGGTGATATTGAAGGCAATGAGGGTGTGTATGGCTTGCAGCGAGCATTTAAAATTGCAGGAGCAAAGTATTTGATAATGAGTCTTTGGCAGGTACCGGATAAGCAAACAATGGAGTTTATGAAAGCCTTTTATAAGAATTGGCTTAAAGAACAGATGACCATTCCAGATGCATTTAGATTGACCCAAAAGCAAATGTGTGAACGTTTTTTTGATCCCTACGATTGGGCTGGGTTTGTATTAATTGAGTAAATCATTTTTCATCCAAAACTTCAGAACCATGAAACAATTACTTATCCTTTTAATCATTTTGTTCCTTCCTATATTTCTTGAAGGTCAGGAGGAAAGTATTCATGCTGATTCTTCCTTGCTGGAGGCTATCAAACAAAATGATTTACAAAAAGTAAAATCCTTATTAGAAGGGGGAGCCAATGTCAATGGATCTGATTCAAATGATGCGCCTTTTTTGATGTGGGCAGTGTATAAAGGAGATCTTCCGATGGTGAAATACCTTGTGGAAAAAGGAGCAGATTATTACAAGAAAGGAATTATTATGGTTAGCGACCATGAATGGTACGGGAATTTATTGGTAACTGCGACTAAGGAGGAGAAGCTCGATATTTTGAAATACCTGATTGAAGAGCTTAGCATTCCAGTAGATGACAAAGAGTTAATTCCAGAAAACCCAGTTTCCGCCAGCACAGAAACTGCTTTAGTTGGGGCTATTATAAATTGGTGGTATAAATACGACGGTTTTGATTATACCCGGGAAGCCATTCTAAATTACTTAATAACTAAGGATACCGCCCGTATAGAGAAATACAAGTATAGGCGTATTTTAGAATTTTATAAGAGGATTGATACTCATGTTGCCTCCAAGAAATCTCTCAATACTAAAGACTCCTTGTTGTTAAGAGCCATCCAAAGAAATGATCTTTCCGAAATAAAAAGGCTGGTAGAAGATGAAGCCAATTTCAATGGAACAGATACCAGGGGAACTCCATTTTTAATGTGGGCGGCGTTTAAGGGAGATCTGCTAACCGTGAAATACTTGATAGATCAGGGAGCTAATTTCAATAAAGAGGGTTTTATTCCTTCAACAATTGGGTTTAACGGTATTTACTATGTCAATCTGGTAGGAATTGCTGCGGGGGAAAATAAACTGGATATGATAAAGTATTTGGTTGAAGACCTGAATATCCCTTCGAATGAAACCTATTTTAATTACCCTTCCAATATGTCTTACTCCACAATTGATATAATTCTTTGGGGTCGGAAGTTTCAGCCATCGAATTATATTGAAATCGTAGATTATCTTATATCAAGTGGAGTTGAACCAAATATATCCTGGACAGAGATGGGAAGATTTTATGTGATGACAGGTCAATACAGAAAATACCTTTCTAATAATTTAAAAAACCTCCAAAGGGTAGAGTCCAATAAAGAGGCTAGACTATATAATCGCTCATATGCCTGGTTAGGAGTAGCGAATGCCTATCGAGATTTAGGTCAACCTGAAAAAGCCCTTCCCTATATGAAGAAAAGTCTAGAGTTATGGCAACAATATCTAGATGAAGACTACAAAGGAGATAATCTACCTAGAAATTATGCTTATGCGTTAATCAGGATGTCTGGAATATATAGGAATTTAGATAAATATGCAGAAGCCTTATCATACGCATTAGAGAGCTTGGAAATCATGGAAAATTTGGTTGAAAATTATCCTAAAAACGAAGGTTATAGGTTTTTTTACCAGGAAGTAAAAGTGGCAACAGCTTTTCTACTAATAAAATCTGGAAAAGCTGAACAGTGTTTAACCCTCCTGGATAGTTTAAATGAAAATGTAACCCACTTTTATGGGACAACGGTAACCCACATTTATCACCATTTAAAGCAATATGAAAAGGCATTGCTGCACCTTGAAAAAACGCTAACCTTTTATGAATCTTTTTACGAAAAGGATTTCCCCAAATTTGGTCCTATTTACAATAGTCTAGCTGGTTTGTATGAGCTGAGAGGGCTAAACCCAAAAGCTTCCAAGTTTTATGAATTATCAATAAACCATGCCATCAACCGAATTTCCAAAACCTTCGACGCCTTCAGTGAAGAAGAACAAACCGGCTTATGGGGAAAAATTCAAAAGCAATTCTCCGACCAGCAATCTTTTGCCTTGCGTCATCCGGAAAATGAATTGATGCTTGGATATGCTTACAACGGACAGTTATTAACCAAAGGCTTATTGCTGGGCAATCGGAAAAAATTATTGGAGGGCATTCGGCAAACTAATGATTATGCATTAAAAGAAAAATACAGGGAATGGGAAGGCTTAAGGAAATCCTTAGCCCGACAATATGGATTACCAGAAGGACAACGGCATACAGAATTCGAAACCTTTGAAATCAGAGTAAATGAATTGGAAAGCGAATTAGCGGAAATCTCTGCTTCTTTTCGTGAAGCACATAAAACGATTGATTGGAAAGAAGTTCAGCGTCAATTAGCTCCCAATGAAGCCGCTATTGAATTTGCCCATTACCAATACTTCGCCAATCCTCATTATTCCGATAGTACCTACTATTGTGCATATGTCGTACGACCAGGTGACGAACATCCAAAAATGGCAGTGCTTTTCGAAGAAAAACAACTTATAGATCTCCTGGGAACTACAAATGTCCGCCGAGTAGATTATATAGATCACTTATACGGTTTTGATAAACGAGGAATCGTACCCGAAGGAGAAAGAGCGAATCTGTCAGAATTGATTTGGAAGCCACTGGAACCGCTGTTGGAAGGAGTAGAACGTATTTTTTACGCTCCTTCAGGATTATTGCATCGAATCAACCTACCTGCCATTCCTATTAGCAATGAAGAATCACTTGAAGATCGATTTGAATGGAATTGCCTTGGCAGCACCCGACAGCTCGTTTTTGACCAAAATGCTTCAAGCGAAACTTACGAAAGCACTGCGCTAATTTATAGTGGCATTCACTATGATATGGATAGCATTGCCCTCACCGCTGCGAATGCCAAATACGATATGGCAATGAATACAGCATCACCGAAATTAAATCCTGATTACCAAACCAGCAGCACTCGAGGAGGGGATTGGCGCTATTTAAAAGCATCGGAAGTGGAAGGAACAAAAATTCAGATAATCATTGAAAAAGCAGGTGCAATTATAAACAAGAGAACCGGCTATGAGGCAACAGAAGAATCCTTCAAAATGATAGGCACGAAAAGTCCTTCTCCTCGAATTTTGCACTTAGCAACTCACGGCTACTTCTTTCCCGATCCTAAATTACGACATGAAGTGGCTGCCAGTGAATCCAACCGTTTGCCCTTTGAGTTGTCGGAACATCCAATGGTTCGTTCGGGTTTGATTCTCGCAGGAGCGAATAAAGTTTGGAAGGGAGAGGATCCATTGCAAGGTTTTGATGACGGTATCCTTACAGCTTATGAAATCAGCCAGATGAATTTGTCAAATACGGAATTGGTGGTTCTTTCCGCTTGTGAAACCGGTTTAGGAGATATTGAAGGTAATGAAGGCGTCTATGGTTTGCAGCGAGCATTCAAAATTGCCGGCGTGAAATACCTCATCATGAGCTTATGGCAAGTGCCGGATTATCAGACCCAGGAATTGATGACCACATTTTATTCAAAATGGCTGGAATCGGAAATGAAGATTCCAAATGCCTTTCGGGCAGCCCAAAAGGAGATGCGGGAACGGTATTATCAGAATCCTTATTTCTGGGCGGGGTTTGTGTTGGTGGAGTAAAACAATCTTTTTGAAAATTTCCATATTTCTTGAACAATCAAACAAGCATATGACAAGCAACTTTAGAACAATTACAAAAAATAAAATAACAATACAATTTCATTCGTTATTCCTGGTTCTTTGTTTATGTAACCTGACAGGAATTTCAGCTATAAATGCACAAAATGGCATACCCAGTATCCGGGACTTGATAAAGGAGAAAAAATACCAGGAAGGGCAGGAAAAAATATCGAGTCTTCTGGAAACGACCAGTCTGACTGATTCTGCAATTTACATTGAAGTTCAGAAACTGCAAGCCAATCTCTATTACAGAACGAGACAGTACCAATCAAGCATCAATACAAACAATCAGTTGCTCTCCTATTTGCCATCCGGGCATCCTGAAATTGGAGCATGCCACTTTGAAAATGGCAGGAATTATCTGAGGCTGGCTGATTATCAGAACTTTACCATCAGCAACCAAAAAGCCGCAACAGCATTTGCAAGTAGTTTTGGAAAGGATGCTATCGAGTATACGAAGGCCCTGAATTCACTGGGTTTTGGTCATCAGGTCACCGGAGCATACAAAGATTCTGAAAAAGTGTTGGAGGAGGCCCGCAAAATCAAAGAGAAGAACAAGGTCTATGACATGCAATATGCCCGCATTATCAATCAATTGGGTAAAACTTATACGGTACTCAATAAATTTCAAGAGGCAGAAGAATGCATCGTTACTTCCTTAAAAATTAAAGAAAAATTAAGAGGTAGAAATCGGGATTATGGAAGAACCCAGGCTTATTATGCTGATTTGCTGCAATCCATTGGACGCTTTGAAGATGGTATTCAACAAATTGACGAAGCATTGGCCATTTCCTCTAATAGAAAAGGAGATAATTTAAATTACAAGCAAATAAAAGCGACCTTGTTGCACGGTTTGGAACAAAAAGAGGAAGCAGCAATATTATATGAAGAAATCAAAACCGAAAGAGCAGCTTCCGAAACTGAAAAAAGCTCCAATTATGCCAAAATTCTGTTCGACCTCAGTTCTACTTACCTGGACCTGTCAGAATCCGAAAAAGCATTAACATATGTAAAGGAGGCTGAAACCATATTTGAAAAGCTACACAGCAACAATCACCCTTACTATGCAATGGCCATTCGTAAAAAGGCGGAGATTCTACTGGATTTGGGAAGAGAAGCTGGACTGGAAGACTTATACAAGACTTCAAGCCGAATTATCGCTCGGAAGTATTCCAAAAAACACATTGAGTATTTTAAATCGGAATACGCCTATTTCCGATATTTGAAAAAAAACCAAAATTACACCCGGGCTATTTCCAAAATGGAGCAGATTGATGATGTCATCACCAATTTCATCATAGACGCTTCCAAGTACCTGTCTATCCAAGAAATCATTGAAATCACCAACCTGTATCACGAGTACTTTCAGGAAATCCTATCCTTGACCAGTCTTAATCCGGATAACCAGGTTTTGACTGCCAAAGCCTTTGACTGTTCTCTTTTCTACAAAGGCTTTGTACTTGAGGCATTGTTGAGCATCAAAAAAACCATCCGTCAGTCCAAAGTCATTACGGAATTGTCGGAGCAATTGACCGAATTAAAAATCCACCTAAGCGCTGAATTGGATAAAACCCAAAAGGACAGTGAGAAAATGGCGAGTATTCAAGACCAAATTGATATTGTGGAAATAGACATTGCCAGAAATCTTGGAAGGCTTCGACAAGAAAACGAGCGCATGAGTTGGGATTTGTTGCAATACGAGCTGAGTGCAAACGAAGCAGTCATTGATTTTGTGCGTTATTCCAATGCTGCATCTGATGAAAAGCATTATGCTGCCATGATTTTGTTGCCCGATGCGGATGCTCCGGTATTTGTCAGTTTGTTTCTGGAATCTGATATCACCAAATATTTCAAGGGAAAATTGACGAATAGCAAAAAACTCATTGCGAGGCTCTATCAATACGCAGATCGGGGAGTAGAGCCAGCAGAGGCACTCGAAGAAATATCGCTTTACGATTTGATTTGGGAACCTATTGCTTCTCATCTGGATGGCATAGAAAAAGTTTATTACGTCTGTGATGGTATTTTACACAACATTGCCTTACATGCCATACCCACCGATCTGGAAACGGTGGTCTCAGATAGCATTAGTCTTTTGCAGATGACTTCTTTTCGAAACCTGATAAGAAGTCAATCTTCCCAATACATTGATGAGATAAAAAAAGCCTTGCTTATCGGAGGAGTCCATTATGGTGAAATTCGAGGAGGAGCTTCAGAAAATAGAAGTGGCTGGCAACATTGGAGGGAGCTCAGGTGGACTGCTTTGGAGGTCGATGAAATTTCGGCAATGATGCAAAAAGAGAACTTTTCACATGATGTGCTAAAGGGAGTAACACCGCAAAAAAACACCCTTCGGGAAAAATTAAAATACGCAGAGGATTATCAGCTGATTCACTTCGCCACTCATGGCTTTTTTGCTACCAATGACCTTTTGGATGTAAAATCAAAAGTGAAGATCAATCAAGCTAATCTTGAACTGGCACGTAGTGGATTGGTACTCGCCAAAGCCAATGAATTGAGACAACAGGACGCCCTACTCACTGCATTTGAAATTAGTGAACTGGATTTGACCAATACGGAGCTGGTAGTCCTCTCTGCCTGTGAGACTGGACTGGGGCAAGTTTATGAATACGAAGGCGTATATGGCATGCAAAGAGCCTTCAAAATTGCTGGTGCTGAGTACATCATCATGAGTTTGTGGCAGGTGCCAGATCGAGAGACAAAAGTCTTCATGACTGAATTTTATAGGAACTACCTGGAGGAAGGACTTTCAATTCCCGAGGCATTTGATAAAACCCAAAAGAAATTAAAAGATAACCTGCTTGACCCTGTGAAGTGGGCAGGTTTTGTTTTGCTGAAATAAAAAACTCAAATTATGAAAACCATCCTAACTATCTGTTTGCTCAGCTTTATCTCTTTAAGCACAGCTTTGAGCCAATGCGACCCATACCAGGATTCCCTGGCACTGGTAGCGCTTTACAACAGCACTGACGGACCTAACTGGAAAAAAAATTCGAATTGGTTGGTTCCAGGGGTGCCCATTTGGCAATGGTATGGGGTTGATGCGGATCCGGCAATAGGATGTGTCGAATGCCTCGATTTGGACGGTGAAGCTGATTGTATCCGGGCATGGGCAGGAGGAAATGGTTTGGATGGAACCCTACCGCCTGAACTTGGAAATTTAACGAGCATTAAATTTCTGAACTTTTCATTTAACTATAAACCAAATGGCCCCTCATTGGTGGGTTATCTTCCACCTGAATTGGGCAACCTGAGCACCCTGGAATATCTTTACCTTGGTGATTGTCTTTTAACAGGTCCTATACCACCTGAATTTGGTAATCTAACAAATTTAAAAGAACTCCAAATTGACAGAAATCGGTATTTTGAAAGTGTCATACCCCCTGAATTGGGCAACCTAGTTAATTTGGAAAAGCTTATCCTAAGTGACTATTTAAGTGGTCCGCTTCCTCCGGAACTCGGCAATCTTTCCAATTTGGAATACCTGGCCATCTGTGGAAATTTAACCGGAGAAATACCCCAGGAGATAGGCAACCTGACCAATTTGAAAGTATTAAAATTATGGTGCAATGATTTCGAAAATATCCCCTCCGAGTTGGGCAACCTGACTAAGCTGGAAGAACTGAATATTAGTGGCAACAATTTAACAGGCGAAATACCTCCTGAACTGGGCCAGTTAATTCAATTGAAGAAATTGGATTTATCATTAAATCAATTGACCAGAATGCCTCCGGAATTGGGTAATCTCAATAATTTAGAAACTCTAAGTCTTGGTCAAAATAATTTTATCGGAGGCATCCCTCCTGAATTGGGGAATCTTGAAAATCTAACCTCCTTATTTCTTGGAGCAGCTAATTTAGATGGCTCTATTCCTCCGGAATTAGGTAATCTAAATAATCTACAAACTTTAGGTCTTAATCAGAATAGTTTTATTGGAAACATTCCTCCAGAATTGGGTAATCTGACAGCTTTAACCTATCTCTCATTGAACAACAATAAATTGACAGGAGCAATTCCTCCTGAACTGGGTAATCTTCAGAATTTGACCGCTTTATATTTTCAGAATAACAAGCTCAGTGGAAGCATCCCGCCAGAATTAAGCAATTTAAATAATTTACAAATTCTCGATTTGGCCAATAATCAATTAAGTGGACAACTTCCTCCTGAATTGGCGAATATGAATGGTTTATATCAATTGCTATTATCAAAGAATCATTTAACGGGAACCATTCCATCAACATATGGCAGTTTTAATAATTTAAACACTCTAAATCTTTCAAACAATCAATTAACTGGTTCCATTCCTTCTGAAATTGGTGGCATGAATAATATTGGAAATTTGTATTTATCCAATAACCAATTTGAAGGAGACTTACCAACTGAATTTGAGAGCAAATGGTTTTTCAATTTAGGTCTTGAAAATAATCGATTTACTTTCCAAAACCTGGAAAATGTTTTTGATATCCAAATTTCTGGAGACTTAATCGTCTCACCACAAAAACCCTTCTTTAAAGACACGACTTATTATGTTCAAAGTGGAAACTCTCTGGAGATAAATTTAGAAATAGATGCGGACTTAACAGATAATGAATATAAATGGACAAAGAACGGTTCTTCCTTTTCGGTGAATAACCCAAATAGCAATATTCTATTATTACCCAACTTACAGGTGTCAGATGCAGGGATTTACCAAACGACGGTTACAAATCCTCAGTTTGTTGTATTAGAATTGGAAAGTCATCCTATTCAAGTCAAAGTTTGTGATGTTGCCTCTGATTCCCTTCAATTGGTTGCTTTGTACAATGCTACTGGAGGAAATGGATGGGATGTATCCGTAAATTGGCTTCAAGCAAATAAACCCTTCGACACCTGGTATGGAATTACAACAGATCAATATGGTTGTGTAAACCAAATTGATCTGTCCAATAACAATTTGACAGGAACGCTTCCTACCCTTAATCTGAATACATTGGAAACTTTGAATTTGTCAGAAAATGAGATTGGTGGAGCAATACCTGTTTTTAATATGCCTTCTCTTCATCATTTGGATTTATCTGATAATTCCTTTGATGGAGAAATTCCAGCTTTGTTTACTCCCCTGGTTCAACAGCTCGATTTTTCTGGAAATAATTTAAGCGGCACTATACTGGAAGAAATTGGGAGATGGGTCGATTTAGAAGTGCTAAATCTGGGAAATAATTCCTTGTCCGGATTGGTTCCTAATGAAATTGGTGATTTGACAGGATTAAAGGAATTGCGACTCAATGACAATGATTTTCAAGGAGAATTGCCAGTAGAATTGACCGAATTGCGAAATCTCGAAATCGGAAGGGTGGATTTTAGCAACAACAATATAAACTCACTTCAAGAAACCTATGCCTATTTCTGTCCCTACGGAACAACCATCCTGGAAAACAACCCCAGTCATGCTCAATTTATAAACATCTGTGAGGGTCTGTGCACTGGCGATGAATGGAACAGTTTGCACGATTATCCCTGGATATTGGATACGCTCTCATCCATCTCCTGTTTTGGTGATCAATGCCACATTTCCTTTGCACTGGCAGGCTTTGTGGAGGTTCGGGGCATAACTTTCTTTTTTACCCGCACCACCTGTGTCTGGGTGGATACTTATTCTTTCTACGATTGTAATGGCAATTTAATAGAATCCATTGTATGTGACTTCAATAATGTGTGTACCGGTTTTGGTACTATTAGCGAGGCTGAATTTTGTAATTTGTTGTACGATATCCGATGGGGTTGCGGGCAGGATCTTCCAATAATCTCCTCTGATGAAGAAATCTTTCCTTTTGATAACCAACACCAAGAGGGAGAATTAGTGCAGCTATCGGTTTTTCCCAATCCTACTCAATTCGAAGTGTCATTTTTCAATCAACCGGATATGGATTTGGAACAATTGCAATGTACCAATCTGTTGGGGCAAGCAATTTCGGTGCAGGTTCAGAGCAATTCAGTGATGACAAATTTGAGATTAGATACAGATATCCCGGGTATGTATTGGTTATCAGTACCAGGAGAGAAAAGGGTATATGTTGCGAAGATTTTGAAACAAAAATAAAAGATGTTTAGGGTTTGAGAAAGTTGTGGGATAGCATGTGCAAAGGGACTTTCTTAAAGCTAAATTCTAAAAATCCTGGGGAAAGGTTTAAGAAACTACCCTACCCCCAAGCTTAGCTGCAAGTTTCTCAAACCAGAGAACTTATAATAATAACTGTGCATAGGATTGAAAAATAAAAAACTCAAAATATGAGAGCCTCAATTGCTATCTGCTTACTCAGTTTTTTCTCTTTAAACATAGTATTAAGTCAATGCGATCCAGTTCAGGATTCTTTGACATTAGTCGCTCTTTACAATAAAACCGACGGACCGAATTGGTCGGACAATACGAATTGGCTGGTGCCAGGGCAACCCATCAGCACCTGGTATGGAGTTGTAGAGGTGGATGCAGAGGGTTGTGTGACTTGTTTGGATTTGGATGGAGATGAAGATTGTTTTGGAGGTTTTTTCCCTGGAAATAATTTAAAAGGAACGATTCCTCCTGAAATAGGGGATTTGACAGAGTTGATTTTTTTAGCACTCACTGCTGATTCTTTAACAGGAGGCATTCCTCCTGAAATCGGAAAGTTAAGCAAATTAAAAACCCTTTATTTATATCGAAATGGATTGACTGATCCCATTCCCAAAGAGATTGGAGATCTTACAAATTTAGTATATCTCGACCTGCACTCAAATGATATAGGAGGAGCCATCCCAAATGAATTTGGAAATCTTGTCAATTTGCAGGAATTAAACCTAAATAGGAATAATATCTCTGGTGCTTTCCCTCCTGAATTTGGAGATCTGGATAGCTTAAGAGCCTTGTATATCCTTGGAAATCCAATTGAGGTAATCCCGCCAGAATTTGGTAATCTAAAGAGTTTGGAAACCATTGTTTTTACGGAATCAGGTATAAAAAAAATACCTCCTGAATTCGGTAACTTGCCAAAGTTGAGAAGTATTACCTGGCAAAACGGTCAACTGGAGAATCTGCCTCCAGAATTGGGGAATATTGACAGCCTAGGTACTTTATTTATGCCTTCCAACAAAATAAGCGGACACATACCACCAGAATTGGGAAATCTCAAAAAGTTATGGACATTAAATCTAAACAGAAATAATTTAAGCGGTCCAATCCCACCTGAATTAGGGAATGCTACGGAGTTTGGAGGTTCATTAGACCTTTCTTATAACAATTTGACGGGTCCCATCCCTCCTGAACTAGGGAATATGAAAAACATCTTTTTTTTAAACCTTCAGAGCAATGATTTAAGTGGTCCTATTCCTCCTGAACTTGGAAATTTTGAAAAAATTGTCATCCTTGATTTATCGAATAATCAGTTAAGTGAAGCTATTCCTCTTGAATTGGCTAATTTGACCACCTTGTCCAGGCTGGAAATGTCAAATAATAACCTGGAAGGTTCAATCCCTTCAGTATTGGGAGATTCACTGACAAATTTATTTGGATTGGATCTTTCCCATAACAATTTAGTTGGAGCGATCCCATCCTCAATAGCTTCGATGACCAAGCTGAATGATTTGCATTTATCTCATAATCAATTGAGCGGCAACCTACCAGTTGAATTACTATCCCATGAATTTGACGATTTAAGTCTTCATTTTAATAATTATTCCTTTCAGTTTGTTAATGAAGTTTTGACTATTCCTGTTACAGGAGAGTTGTTTATATGGCCACAAAATGATATTCCATTTGATTCTACCTTTTACGTTCAACCGGGTGAAACGATTATCATTGATCTGGGTGTAGATGAAAACATTCCGGATAATAACTATGCCTGGAAAAAAAATGGCAGTAATTGGACGCCGGACCCCATCAATGACCCGAATAGCAATCAATTAATCATCCCAGATATTCAGGTTTCTGATGCCGGATTTTACAGAGCTTTTATCACCAATCCGAATTATTTTGGTATTACCTTGAGAAGTGTTCCCATTCACGTGCAAGTATGCGAGAGCAGTGCTGATTCCATGCAGTTAGAGGAATTATACATTTCCACAGAAGGCGATAATTGGAGTATTTCAACCAATTGGTTTGAGCCCAATATGCCTATTGGAAGCTGGCATGGCATTACTACAGATGCATTTGGATGTGTGAATAAAATTGATCTGAATGATAACAATTTGGATGGAAGTCTTCCAGCATTGGATTTGAATACGCTTGATACTTTAATCCTTACCCACAATGCCATAACAGGGGATATCCCTGATCTACAAACACCCTTTATTAAATACCTGGATTTATCTGAAAATGGATTTTCAGGCTCAATTCCGGAATTGAATATTCCATTAATTGAACACCTTAATTTGTCAGTTAATACGCTGGGTGGCTCAATTCCTCAAAGTATAGGACAATGGATGGGTTTAAGAGTTATTGATTTTAGCCATAACACCATTGGAGATCTTATCCCTCCAGACATTGGAGATTTATGTGAAGCTGAAGAATTGAGACTAAATGACAATGACTTTACTGGTGAATTGCCAGTTGAACTCACTAAGTTGCTGAATCTGCAATTTGGACAAGTAGATTTCAGCAACAATCAAATTGATTCGCTTCAGGCAAAGATTGCTTTTTTCTGTCCATTTGGAGATACCATATTGCAGAACAATCCCAGTTATGACCGTTTTCTGAACATTTGCAATGTACAGTGTACCGGAGATGAGTGGGATAATTTGGAAGACTTCCCTTGGGTAACAGATACTTTGGAGGGGATTCCCTGCCCTGACACACTTTGCAAACAATATTTCGCTGAATCAGGCTTTGTGGATGTCCGCGGAATCAAAGTGATGTTTACTCGGACGGTATGCGTTACCGATTTTATACCCATGTTTCTCTTTGAGGAAGATGTTTTGTTCTACGATTGTGGTGGCAATCTTCTGGAAACGGCCTTCTGTGATCAGGATAATTTTTGCACTGATTTTGGTGCAATATCGGAGTTTGAGTTCAGGAATTTGGATTACGATGTTCGATGGAGATGTGGGGATACGATTCCCCTGATTAATTCTGTGGATGAGGCAATCTTTGACAAACAATTCAGCTCAGTTCCACTTACTGTTTTTCCAAACCCTACTAATTCAGAAATTCAATTTATCAACCAACCGGATATGGATTTTAGTAGATTGAGGTGTACCAATATTTGGGGTAAGGAAGTAGCAGTTGATTTCAGTGAAGGACCTGATCTGACGAAATTGAAAATCCCAGGAGATGCATCAGGAATGTATTTATTATCTATTCCGGGGAAAGGAAGGGTTTATGTTGCCAAAATAGTCATACAAAAATAAAGAAAGTCCAGGCTTTGAGAAAGTTGTGGAAGGATAAGCGCAAAGGGACATTTCTAAAGCTAAATTCAAATGTACCTGGAAGTCTAAAAAATAAAAAACTCAAATTATGAAAACCACCATTACTATCTGTTTAGTCAGTTTATGCTCTCTAAATATAGCCTTGAGTCAATGTGATCCTGTACAGGACTCTCTGGCTTTGGTAGCGCTTTACAATGCTACTGATGGTCCCAATTGGAAAACGAATTCCAATTGGTTGGTGCCTGGAGTGCCTATATGGCTATGGTATGGAGTAAAAGGAAATCCGGCAACAGGATGTGTAGATTCTCTCGATTTGGATGGGCTTGCCGATTTTGATGTGGGATGGGGAGGAGGTAATGACTTAAAAGGCACCCTACCTCCCGAAATCGGAAATCTAACAAGCATTCGATTTATGACGCTTTCTTTTAACAGAGGAACGACTAGTCCAATGTTGACCGGAGAAATTCCTCCCGAACTGGGCAATCTTTCAACCTTGGAAAGCCTTTACTTGAAAGAATGCGATTTTCAAGGATCACTACCCCCAGAACTTGGAAATCTTGAAAATTTAAAAGTGCTTGAAATATGGGGAAATTTTGATATGGAAAGTACGCTTCCTCCTGAATGGGGGAATATGTCTAGTTTGGAGAGGCTTTATATTGCTGTGAATTTTACAGGCACCCTACCTCCCGAAATAGGAAACCTTGGGAATCTGGAGCTTTTGAATTTATCAAACTATTATGTACCAGGAACTGGTTTAACTGGTGAACTACCGCCGGAATTGGGGAATCTTAGCAATTTAAATGAAATGAGGTTATCAAGTCATTGTTTTAGTGGAAAAATTCCTCCAGAATTAGGGAACCTTGAAAAAATTGAACATTTAAACATTTCAGGTAATTATTTAACAGGTGAAATACCGCCTGAATTAGGAAATCTTGAAAAAATTAGTCTTTTAAGAATTTCAGGTAATTATCTATCAGGAGAAATACCGCCAGAGATGGGGAACCTTGCCACCCTAAAAGAATTATATCTCTCTTCTAATTATTTGACTGGAGAAATTCCTTTAGAGTTAACCAATCTGGATAGTATAAAATACCTTAATCTCTCTTCTAATTATTTGACTGGAGAATTACCACCGGAACTTGGGACACTCAAAAATTTGTTAAACCTTAGCCTGGATGATAATCAATTAACGGGATCTATCCCATCAGAACTGAGTAATCTTGATACTTTATTGATCCTTCATCTTGAAAATAACAATCTAAGTGGAAGCATTCCTCCTGACCTGGGAAACTTACATTATTTAAGACTATTAAGCCTCAATGACAACCAGCTCAGTGGTTCCATTCCACACGAACTGGAGACTATGGGCAAGCTAGAAGAAAGTTTTAATGCATTTCACACCATAAACCTACAAAACAATAATTTGACAGGACTTATCCCTCCTTCAATAGGTAATAAAAATTTTCTAAGAGGATTGGATTTGTCTAACAATCAGTTAGAAGGCACGATACCAATTGAATTGGCAGATGCAGAATTTTTGTCATCTTTAAATTTATCAAAAAACAACATTACAGGTTCTATTCCACCTGAATTTGGCAATTTTTTATTTTTTAACATCCTTGATTTGTCAGATAACCAATTGAGTGGAAATCTCCCCACTGAAATGGAGGCTACTTTTTTTAATCTTTTGTTCCTTCAAAACAATCAATTTACTTTCGAACACTTATCCAATGTTTTTGACCTGAATATCAGTACATTCGGAGAATTGGATATCTCTCCCCAGAAACTATTCTTCAAGGATACCACTTACATTGCTCAAAACGGTGCATCGGTTGAAATAGATCTTGAAATTGACATCAACTTAGTGGATAACCTTTATCAATGGACAAAAAATGGCAATACATGGCAACCTGGTCCAGGGAATGACCCCAATAGCAATACGCTTACCATCCCCAATATTCAAATATCAGATGCAGGAAATTTCCAAGCTACCGTAACGAATCCTGCCTTTGAAGAGCTTTCCTTAAAAAGCCATATCATCAATGTTAAAGTCTGTGATATTGCCTCCGATTCTTTGCAATTAGTTGCTTTATATCAGGCAACTCAGGGACAAGATTGGGATGTGTCAACTAATTGGCTACAGCTAAATATGCCCATCAATACCTGGCATGGCATCACTACTAATTCATATGGTTGTATAGAGGAAATTGATCTAAGTGATAATAACTTAATGGGAAGTCTTCCAGCACTTGATTTAAATACACTGGAGACTTTGACATTGTCGAAAAATGCACTTACCGGGAACATACCTTTATTTAGAATTCCTTTTATCAATCATTTGGATTTGTCTCACAATGAATTTAATGGAAATATACCGGAACTATATATTCCTTTGATAAACCATTTAAATTATTCAAACAACAATTTAAATGGAGCAATACCTGAAGAAATAGGCAGCTTGTTGGACTTACAGGTATTAAATCTTGAACACAATGAATTATCAGATTTGATTCCACCTGATTTGGGCAATCTGAATCATTTAGTTGAGCTTAGGCTTAACAACAACCAATTACAGGGAGAACTACCAGTTGAACTCACCAGGTTGCGAAACCTGGAAATGGGAAGGGTAGATTTTAGTACCAATAATATCAATCTCCTTCAACCTGAAATCTCCTTCTTTTGCCCATATGGTGATAACATACTTCTCAATAATCCCAGTTACAACCTCTTTTTGGATATATGCAGCAATCAATGTACTGGGGATGAATGGAACAATTTATCTGACTATCCATGGTTACAGGACTCGCTTGAATCCCTCCATTGTTTTGATAAGTCTTGCCGTCAACCATCCGGACGAGCTGGGTTTGTTGAAATTCATGGGATAAAAGTCATCTTTATATATTCTATCTGTGATTGGATTGAGGAAATATCATTCTACGATTGCCAGGGGAACCTATTGGAGTTCATTTCTTGTGACCGTCAACCCTCAAGTGATTTTTACAATACCTGCTCAGGATTTAATGTGATTACTGAAGAAGAATTCAATAATTTGGTTTATGATGTTCGCTGGACTTGTGGACAGGAAATCACTCCTGTTACATCTGTTGAAGAAGTCGACAATCCCACAATTAACCACATGAATCAGGGAATCATACCATTACAATTATTCCCAAATCCCACCAATGCTGAAGTGATTTTTATGACAAGACCTGATATGCGTTTAGAGGGATTAAGATGTGTAAACATTTGGGGACAGCCAGTTGGTACAAAAGTTCAATCTTTACATACGCAAACAAAACTTGAATTGGATGCCAAAATTCCTGGGATCTATGTAATCATGATTCCGGGAAAAGACAGGGTATATGTTGCAAAGATTGTAAAAGAGAATTAGGGAGGGTAATCCAGGCTTTGAGAAAGTTGTGAGGTAGCGAGAACACAGAGATTTCCTTACAGCTAAATTCTATAAAATCGGGTAGAAAGGTTTAAGAAACTTACCTCTCCTTAACCTTTGATGAAAGTTTCTCGAACCAGAAGCCAAAGTACTCAGGTCTATAATCTTTAATCAGTCTTGTACTGTGAATAGGTCTGAAAACAAACCACTCAAATTATGAAAACCAGCCTAACTATCTGCTTACTCATTTTTTGCATGATAAATACATCCATCAGTCAGTGCGACCCGGCTCGGGATTCTCTGGCGCTTGTTGCGCTTTATAATAGCACCGATGGGCCAAATTGGACAAATAATACAAATTGGCTGGTTCCGGGACAACCAATCAGTGAATGGTATGGGGTGATAGAGGTGGATGCGGAAGGCTGTGTGACTTGTTTAGATTTAGATGGAATTGATAATTGCCTAAAAGAAAATGCTGGAGGCAATAATCTACAAGGAACAATTCCTCCTGAGATTGGAGATTTGACGGAGTTGATTTTTTTAGCACTTACTTCTGATTCATTAAAAGGAGGCATTCCTTCTGAAATCGGGAACCTGACCAAATTAAAAACGCTTTATCTTTTTCGAAGCAAATTGACTGGTTCTATTCCACCTGAAATTGGAAATCTTACCAATTTGGTTTACTTCGATCTTGGTTTTACGGACATAAGTGGTCCACTTCCAGGACAAATCGGCAATCTTGTAAAATTGCAGGAATTAAACCTCAGCCAATGCCATGTTTCCGGAGCTTTACCTACTGAAATTGGCAATTTAGATAGCTTAAAACGCTTGTACATGCGTGGCAATCCAATTGATGAAATTCCCCCTGAATTTGGAAATTTAAAGAGTTTGGAAACCATCGTTTTTGATAATACCAATATAAAAATAATGCCTCCAGAAATCGGGAACCTGACAAATTTAAGAACCATTTCCTGGGAACATGGTCAACTGGAGAACCTGCCCCTTGAATTGGGAACTATTGATAGTTTGAGAAATTTATTTTTAAGATCAAACAAAATCAGTGGTCAAATACCTCCAGAATTGGGAAATCTTGTCAACTTAGGTCAAATAGCTTTATCTAGAAATAATATAAGCGGTCCCATCCCACCTGAATTAGGAAATGCAATTAAATATGGATTTTCATTTGACTTTGCCTATAACAATTTGACTGGTCCTATTCCTCCTGAACTGGGCGATCTGAAGAACATTAAATCGCTGTCTCTCAATAGTAATGATTTGAGTGGTCCAATACCACCCGAATTAGGAGATCTCAAAAATATTACTAGCCTAAAATTATCAAATAATCAATTAAGTGGTACTATTCCTCATGAATTGGCCAACTTAACTTCCTTGTTTAGATTAGAATTGTCAAATAATGAATTGGAAGGTACATTACCATCAATATTGGGAGATTCTCTTACAAATTTATTTACCTTGGATTTATCTTATAATAATTTAGTTGGAGAAATCCCTTCTTCCATTGCTAACATGAGCAACCTGAATAATTTATATTTATCCCATAATCAATTGAACGGCAACCTTCCAGTAGAACTGTTATCACATTCATTTGACGATTTAAGTCTTCACTTTAATAATTATTCCTTTCAGTTTGTTAATGAAGTTTTGACTATTCCTGTTACGGGAGAGCTGTTCATATGGCCACAAAATGATATCCCATTTGATTCTACCTTTTATGTTCAACCAGGTGAAACTATTGTAATTGACCTGGGGGTAGATGAAAACATTCCTGATAACAATTATGCCTGGAAAAAAAATGGCGGTAATTGGACACCAGACCCAATCAATGACCCAAATAGCAATCAATTAATCATCCCCGATATTCAGGTTTCTGATGCCGGATTTTATAGAGCTTTTATCACCAACCCTAATTATTTTGGGATTACACTGAGAAGTGTTCCTATACATGTGCAAGTATGTGAGAGCAGTGCTGATTCCCTACAATTAGAGGAATTATACATTGCCACAGAAGGAGATAATTGGACCAATTCATCCAATTGGTTTGAACCCAATATGCCCATCGGAACCTGGCATGGCATTACGACAGATGTCTTTGGGTGTGTGAATAAAATTGACCTAACTGATAACAATCTGGATGGAAGTCTTCCAGCATTGGATTTGAATACGCTTGATACTTTAATCCTTACCCACAATGCCATAACAGGGGATATCCCTGATCTACAAACACCCTTTATTAAATACCTGGATTTATCTGAAAATGGATTTTCAGGCTCAATTCCGGAATTGAATATTCCACTAATTGAACACCTTAATTTGTCAGTTAATACGCTGGGTGGCTCAATTCCTCAAAGTATAGGACAATGGATGGGTTTAAGAGTTATTGATTTTAGCCATAACACCATTGGAGATCTTATCCCTCCAGACATTGGAGATTTATGTGAAGCTGAAGAATTGAGACTAAATGACAATGACTTTACTGGTGAATTGCCAGTTGAACTCACTAAGTTGCTGAATCTGCAATTTGGACAAGTAGATTTCAGCAACAATCAAATTGATTCGCTTCAGGCAAAGATTGCTTTTTTCTGTCCATTTGGAGATACCATTTTGCAGAACAATCCCAGTTATGACCGTTTTCTGAACATTTGCAATGTACAGTGTACCGGAGATGAGTGGGATAATTTGGAAGACTTCCCTTGGGTAACAGATACTTTGGAGGGGATTCCCTGCCCTGACACACTTTGCAAACAATATTTCGCTGAATCAGGCTTTGTGGATGTCCGCGGAATCAAAGTGATGTTTACCCGAACGGTATGCGTTACCGATTTTATACCCATGTTTCTCTTTGAGGAAGATGTTTTGTTCTACGATTGCGGAGGAAATCTTTTGGAAACAGCCTTCTGTGATCAGGATAATTTTTGCACTGATTTTGGTGCAATATCGGAGTTTGAGTTCAGGAATTTGGATTACGATGTTCGCTGGAGGTGTGGGGATACGATTCCCCTGATTAATTCTGTGAATGAGGCAATCTTTGACAAACAATTCAGCTCAGTTCCGCTTGCTGTTTTTCCAAACCCCACCAATTCAGAAATTCATTTTATCAATCAGCCGGATATGGATTTTCAGAGATTGAGGTGTACCAATATATGGGGTAAGGAAGTAGCAGTTGATTTCAATAAAAATGCTGATAGGACTAGTATAAAATTCATGGAAGCTACTCCAGGAATGTATATGTTAGCTATTCCGGGGGAGAAAAAAATGTATGTTGCAAAAATTGTGTTTCAACCTCAAGATTAAAACATACTCTAAGCCTATTCCACCTATTCACTTAGCAATCCCTCGTACCTCGGGCTGACCAATCGAATGGGACGTCTATCGTCCACCAATTACCGTCAACCGAATAAAACCAAGTGTTTATTTGCCGTTCTATTCAAAAAAATACAATTAGTTCTTATCTAAATAAATCTTCCCTCCAATCACATTTTTATCCCCCAAACCCACAAACCAATAATACAAACCAGGCGCTAGTTCCAGATTCTGCTGAAACTCCAAGTAATACACCTCTTTCTCACCAAATGCAAAATTTCCCTGTTCTTCGTCCTTTTCAAAACTCAGGGGAGTTTCAAAGACAGTTTGTTTTCCAGTAAAGGACTCCTCCTGATTATTAAATATCCGTAGAACAAATTGGTCATTTTCAGGAAACGCCCCTGTTCTGAGTGTAGCCAACATTCGAAAAGGTACAGAGCCATTTCGGGAAGTAAGCACAGCATTGGCAAGTGGTGCTTCCATCTCAAATTCGAAAGCGTCCTGATTACTATTTGCTAATAGTTCCTCAAAGCCGGGATGATCTTCGAAAAAGTCGATGGCAGGCTGATCGCCGGGATCTTCAGGCGTATTTGACGGATCATCCTGAGATGGTTGTTGAGAATTTTTTGTCTTGTCTTCAGCAAGATTGGAAGGATCGTTTTCGATAACTTTATCTGGGTTATCTTTGGGGGTCTCTTCATTTGGTATGACCTCTTCCTGGTTTGGGAGCTCATCATCAGCAAATTGAGGCTCATCCGCCGGATTTCTAAAAAAGAGGTACCAAAATGCCATTCCCAATATCAGCACGCTAGCCGCAATGGCGAGCATTCTTCTAATGTTTTGGCGAGGCTGCATTTGCACCACTTTTCCTTCTTCTTTACCGCTATATTTCCCTTTCATTTCACTCAAGATGCTCCTCAATTCCTTCTTGGTTGCATCACCCAGTTCCTCCTCTACTTTTCGATGCAGAGACACTTCTGCTGAAAGGTTGGGATCATTTTGCAATTGCTTTTCAAATTCTGCGGTTTCCGTTTTGCTCAAGTTGCCTTCCAAATATTGCTCAATGCTATCGTATAGTTGTTGTTTGGTCATTACTGATTTTTTTGTCAGGGCTTTGTGAATAAATAAAATACTTCAAATGACGTAGTAATTTTTGTGATTGTGGAATTTTAAAAAGCCGCGCATAGTCAATAACTATGTAAGAATTTTTAAATTTTCACAGGCGCAAAAAGGACAAGTCAGTTGGGGTAGGTTATTTTTTTTCAAAGCCCTCCTTTAATTCTTCGTACCGAGCGTCATTTTTAATCCGGTCAATCAATTTCTCTTTACATTGGAATTTCCGTTTTTTAGTATAACCAATACTTCCAAAACCCATTATTTTCATGATTTCCTCCATTTTCACTTTTTCAAAAAAGAGGGATAATAACTTTCGACAATCTTCTCCAAGGTACTGGAATGCTTCCCAGAATACTTGTTTTTCTTCTGCTTCCTGAATGTCGGCTTCTACTGATTCTCCTGTTGTATATTTGAGATCGTCCGGCAAGGTTACCTCTCCAAATGACTTTTTTTGCAAGCGATTTCCCCAGAGATTTCGGCAAATACCGTGGAGCATTGTGTAGAAATTACTAGTTAGCGAAAAATCAGGTGCTTTGGACTTTTCATACATGACCATCATCGCCTGCTGAAATACGTCTTCTGCGTCGTCATGGCTGCCGCCGTTGCTGGTGATTAATTTGATGATTCGAGGAAGAAAATCGGAATATATTTGCTCAATACCCTTTCGATCTGCAGTCTGTATAGCTTTCAGGTAGTTCTGTTCTTTTTGAGTCATTGGCTGGTGCTTATGAGAAAAGATTTTCAAATTTATAAAAAGTCAGTGGAATGCTGAATGATAATGGAGATACTTTGGTGGATGGTTTATATTCAAGTAACCTTTTCTTCGGTTCTCAAATGAATTATGCGGGTTTGCGAGTTGTCGGGGAGGCGGGGTGTTGTTGTGATAAAACCAACCCGCCTCCCCGAAAACCCGAAAAGAGATAGAACGAATTTTAATTTGGGCGGAAGCCCAATTGGTTTCAAATAAATATTATAATTTTAGGTTATCATATCCGGAGAGCCGTCCACCGTCTACCGTTGGCCGTCTGCCACAAAACCACCCTGTGTTATGAAATATCAACTCCAATTTTCCCTTATCCTTTTTCTTTTGGTTTCTCTTTTTGCTTATGGTCAACACGAACATGATGATGAAGAAGGCGTGTTTGCTTATGCCAACAATACTTCTGGTGCTAGAGCGACCTATCTATTGAAAAAACAGGATTACAAATATAAGGTAGCGAAAGGTGTGTTGGATGACTTGATTCTGGCAAAAGGGGATCGAAGACAAAAAGCACCTCGATTTGAGATGAGCAATAGTACCAGAAAAGTTGCTTTTGCCAATCTGAATGCGGGCTTGATTGGACTGGAAGAAAAGGGTTACGATGTCTGTATGTCCTTTGGAAAGGATTCCCTGAATGCCCTGGCTGCTTTGCTTTCACATGAATTGATTCATTATTACGACAAGCACGATTGGGAAGGCAGACAAAAGAAGGAATTGGAAACCCAGGCAGATTATCTGGGAGGCTTTTTAGCATTTACAGCAGGCTACAATACTTTGGGCATCATGCCTCAATTTTTAAAAAAAACCTATGATGCGTATAGCTTTCCGACTGAAATGAGAGGCTACCCTTCTCTGGAAGAAAGGCAGGATTATGCGAACCGTTCTTTGGAAAAATTGAGGAAACTAATTGGCGTTTTTGAGACTGCCAATTATATGGCTTTGCTTGAGGATTTTGAACATGCTCAGTTGTATTACGAATATATCTTGCAAGAGGAGTTTCAAAGTAGGGAAATTTACAACAACCTGGGTGTGTTGGCTACTTTGAGAGGTATAAAGCTATTTCAAAATGATGAATTGAAATTTGCCTATCCAGTCGAGTTGGATGCTGTTTCAAGACTAAAATTTGGTACAAGAGCTCCAGGAGCTGGAGAGGCTCGTGAAGCTTTGTTCAGAAATGCCATTTCGTATTTTGACCAAGCCAAAGATTTGGATCCTGACTATGCGACAGCCTGGTTGAATTTGTCCTGTGCTCATGCACTTTTAGAAGAGTATTTTGATGCCGAATATTTTGTTCGAAAAGCTTTGTCACTCAGCACGGAGCAAAACAACTCAAAAGTACTTGGGGATGTATATGCAATGATGGGCATCATTGCTGGCTTGCAGGGCAAAGATGAAGAGGCTTCCAGGCAATTTGAAAAAGGAATGGAATTGAATAACCCCATCGCTAAAATTAATTTTGAAATTCTGAATGGCACTCATGAGTCAGTCCCAACAAGGCAAGGATTGCCAAACAATCAGGAAAAAATTGAGGACATTAATTTAAATCTGGTGGTCAATAAATTAATCATGGGTTCTTTTGAGGCAGATGAACAAATTGAATTGGATCGTAAAACCTATTTTGTGCAGCAAAATCATGAAGCCTCAAAAATTTTGATCAATTTCTTGCCTTATGGAAAGGATCCTGTGTATAACATTTTTCATGTCACCGAACCTCATTATTCTGGTCAGACCTTAAGAGGCATTGCTATTGGTAGCTCAAAAGATCAGGTGCTTGAATCGTATGGTGCCCCTTCCAAAACCATTCAAAGTACTGAAGGACAATTCATGGTTTATCGAAATAAGAATATTGCTTTTGAAGTGGATTCTTCTGATCAAGTAGTTTCCTGGTGTGTACTTAGGATAGAACTCAAGAAACCTAATTAGTGTAAGGTTCGATTTTATTTTAATGAATTTATTTTCAGGGACTTATCATAAAAACCTGTTAGGTTGCCCTGTGAAATAAGCAGGGGATGTAAAAACCCTGGCAGTTCTTTTGCCTCATTTCAACCTAACAGGTTATTCCAAATAAAAATACCTACTTTTTCCTCAAACCTCAGGCTAATTTATTTTAAAAACACTCTGATTTTAAGCAACACCGTTACAATTCAAAAGGCACTAAAAATGTGCTCCTAACACTAATTCCCAAAGGAGATCTGCTTCTTTGAAGTACGAATGCTTTTTTCACGTTTAGCCGTTAAGCCTTTGGAGGTTTTTGCCAAATCATTTTTTGATTTCGATTTTGGTTTGGCGAAAACTGCCCTTTCCAGAGAGCGCATTTTCTTAATCGAAATATGTTTTTGAAAAATAGGTATCCATCTCCCAGTGGCGATAACTTTGGTGTGTTTATGAATCGGAAAATCGGGACATTTTTCGTCCAGTTTAAAAAACAGCCACTTCATGATCCCCATTTCAAGTTGCCATAAATAGCGATAATCCATAAACACCCATTGGGGGTTGATCTCCTCTATTTTGGTTTTGTAATCTTCCTTTCCCGCTTCTACAATAACCAATTCCATTTCTAATATCGTGGTAGCGTAAATGATTTTTAGAAAGTCCAGACCAGGTGATTTAACTGCCAAAACCAGGTCTCCCTTTTTTGCGCCTTCATATTCCAGGTTGGTAGCCAGGGTCTCACTTTTTATCAATAATTGACTGGCTGAAATAGATTCACCATTTGCTGATTGGATGATTTCATTCCAGGCGTATTCCTGCAATTGTTTTAGAATTGGATTTTGATATTTCATGATATCATTTTTGGTTTATACAAATATATAGGAGGAACACTCAATACCTACAGGACTATTGTTTCAGAATTGAGGAGTAATGTCTCAGAAGCCGTTTTTCAGAAATATTTCCACAAAAAAAAAAGCCCCTCCCCAGCTTGCGCCGGAGAGGAGACCAATCCCAAAAACCGAGTTACTAGATCGTAGGTTCGGGGCTTACTGTTGTCAGTTATCCCTTGTCTGTTCTAGTTTATCTACAACCGACAAGGGATAACTGACAACCGCTTACTTCAATTTCGTCATTTTCATAGTAGCTGTGTGTGTCGACGTTTCTAGTTGATAATAGAAAATACCATTGCTGCCGAAATCACTTTGTTTAATCGCAATTTGGTTGTAGCCTTTGATACCTTCTGCTTCTATCACCTGAATGGCTTTTCCACTTGCATCAAAAATAGAAAGGGTAGCAGTTGTGGCATCCGGGAGGTTAAAACCAATGACGGTTTCATTCCTGAAGGGATTCGGGATGTTCTGATAGAGCGCAAAAGGCTCTTCAGCCACAACTGCCCCATTTTCTTCGTACAACTGTAGGCGGACATTCATCAAGTCACCATCCAAATCATAAGCTTCTGCTTTGGTGAAGCGAGAATTAATATTCAAGGCTTCACTCAAAGAACCATTGGCTTTTGCCAGGAAGGTGAGATTGAAGAGCGTAGCTTCAGTAGCTTGTTTTGTTTGTGTGTTCGTGGAATTGTCCCAGCTCGCGGTGATTGCTCCTTCATCAAGAAGGGTTAATCCAAAATTTTCTGAAGACGTCAGTTGTTTGGGTTCTATATTTTGAAATTCGAGAGATTGCTCATCAAAATTCAAAGTGAATTGAAATCCAAGAATGCTTTGAAGGTCTTTGGCTGTAGCAATCACGGAAATGATTTCACCTGCTCTAAAGGATTGATTTTCAGTAGAAAGGAAAAATGTTTCTGGATAATTTCTATCATCTGATTGTTGGAAGCTATTGGTCAATGCAGTACCATTGAGGTCTCCTATTTTAACTGCTACAAAATTGCCTGTCATCATATCATCTCCCAGGTTATTGAGATTGGTCAATTCAGGAAATGCAGGATTGAAAGGAACATTTGGGTTTGGAAATTGATAGTCTGCAGTTACGAATCTCCAGGAAGTATTGTTTGGAAATTCATTATTAATGTGCAGCACCATTTTCCTGATTTCAATCATATCTCCTACAGTCAATGTACCGGAATTGTTGACATCTGCCGCTATTAATTTGTAGGGAGAATCCAGCGTTTGAACGCCAATAATATGACGACTGAGGAGTACCAGGTCAAAGGTAGTCACACCATTGTGATGGTCTTCATCGAAAACTGGAGTAACGGTATAATCATATCCAGCAGGAATATTGTCGAAATGATAGACACCATCGATATCAGTTTGGGCAGTCGAATTTTGATTGCCACTCAATTCGATGAGTACATTTTCTACGCTTTCGTTTTCCCAATTGCTGATTTGACCACCAAGGCTGACGACGAGTGTGTCTGTATTACAAGCACCCATGTTGTCTTGTAGAATCAAATTCGTGGTACAAAAATCCTGATTGCCTGCCTCGTCAGTGACCCAAATTTCAATGAAATTATTGCCAATATTGATACAATCCAGGGTCAGTTCATCGTCATTGACATCTGCAGAAAAAGAGAATTGTAAATCATCATTGGCAGTACAATTGTCCATTGTGCCGCTTTCTTCAAACTGATAAGGGAAAACCGTAATTTCTCCTGTCTGCATGATTTCTACAATCAATTGCTTACATACTACAGTGGGTTTCTTACAATCTTCGATGGTGAATAAGAAAGAGCAAGTGCCCAAATTGCCACAACCATCGTTGGCGTAGTAAGTAATGCGGTGTGTACCGAGATAATATTCACCACCCAAATGCTGTCCGTTTCCGGTAAAATCTATACTACCATCATCATTTTCATCTACTTCCCAGGTGAGGGTTATTTCAGAATCCGGGGAACAAGCATCTGAGACTTCTACGGAAAGGTCTAAACCAAGTGGGCCGCAATCTGCCTTGAAGTTGCAGAAAGTGAGGTCGTCGCAATCTTCAAAGAATGGAGCATTGTCATCCAGGACTTTTATCGTCTGAGTATATACCCAACGTCCATCATCTGATCCGGAATTTGGAACGTATTGACACCAATCAATCACCTCCCAATGTCTCAATATTTTCAAACAGCCATCCTGAGAAGTTTGCAATTCATCATCGTCATAACCAATAAATAGATTGATGCAAACGGTATTGGCGGGAACGATTGGTTCTCCGGTGATGGCTGGATCAGCATTTCCTCCACAATCATTAATAGTTGTATCACCTGGCCATATAATATCAGATCCATCATATGGATTGGCACTTTCAAGGGTAATGGTTTGCATACAGGTCACTGTATTGCCTCCCATGTCAGTAATTTCCCAGGTTCTTTTAGCGGTTCCTTCCCCACAATCTACATCGACTTGATCTGAGTAAGTGATAATGAGGTTGGGGCAATTATCCGTAGCGAAACCATCATTTGGACCCTGGTCTACTGGATCAAGTACAATATCTCCGGTTACAGAGAGGTCTTCATAATCTTCTCCACAATCAATGGTGATATCTGGTGGGCATTCATAATCAGGTAATATTTTATCCTGAACTTTTGCCTCAATCATGCATTCATTGTAATTGCCATAATAATCAGTGGCTCTTAAAATAACCATGATGGTACTTCCTATATCTTCACAACAAAATCGGATGTAATCCTGGAAAGTCGTATCGGCAAAACAGCCGTCGTCCATTCGTCTAACTTTCAAGTCTACCGGCGTACAATTGTCGAAAGAGCCGTCGTCATATGAAGTGGCAAAGGATACGCCACTGCCATCATTTGTCAAACTTATCACGGTGTGCTCAATACAAACCATATAAGGTGGTAAATCATCTTCTACTGTAATGTAAATCGATTCTTCTGTGAAATTTCCGCAGCCATCAGTTGCCTTGTAAGTGATTTCGTGTGTTCCTAAACCTAATCCCGGAAGCGGCACCGTGCCACCATTTCCCGCGATGGGTCCCACAGGAGTCAGCGTTATCACGGTGACGTCCGAGCAATCGGCTATCGTCGCTGGGGGGATGACCGGGAATGCCTTACAATTGGCATTAGGATTGACCTTAAAATCATCAGGGGGTAGCAGGACAGGTGGCGTGGTGTCTTTAAAGTCTATGACTTGTTTACAGGTCCACGGGTTTATCACCATATCCATAGGCAAACACCAGTCGGCGACGAGCCAGGTTCTAATAATTCTGTAGCTATCGCCACATTTTGGAATGGTATCATCCGAAAAAGTGGCAGTAAGGCTACAAACCGAAGCCGGATTAGTCTTTATAGGGATGTCTTGTCCATTAAATGGGAATGTGGGATAGCCTGTGATCTCAGGGCTGAAATCGGGGCTTGAATTTATAATACACTCTATGCTATAATCAGGGGGACAAATTGGGTCGTCGTCCAATAATGTAAGACGCTCAATAGTAAGGACTTGCTCGCAGGAAGCAACATTGTCATTATTGTCAACGACCGTCCAGATTCTGGTGAAACGCATCATGAAGTCTTCATCGCAACCGCCATTTATCATTTCATCATCTACATAATAGAAAGTTTGTAAACCAGCACAGTCCCAGAAATCTGGATAAGGAGCATCTCCTCCATCATATGTGGGGCGTGGGTCTGACATACACGCAATCCAAAGGGAGTCACAATTGCTGATTTCTGGTGGCAATTTTTCTTCTATCAGGGCTTTTCCCCAACAGGTATTTCCAGTTTCAAGAGAAGTCACGTGCACTGTTACATTTTCACCAAGAAAATCGATGTCTATATAATTATCACCTGTTTCTTCAATGATGACTTCAAAATCGTCCCAACAACCATACGCTCCCTCCAAAATGTGATCCGGAGTAATAATCTCATCGCAATCGGGACTGAGGGAAACATTGACCTGATCATTACAAATCAAGCCAGCTGAAGATGGTTCGTATTCATTAATAGCTATTTTGAAAACACATTGGGTCTGATTGCTGCCATCACCTGCTTCAAAAATCAGCCAGGTACTGCCGATTGGGAAAACGTCCCCAGAACTTAGCCCAGTATTGTCAACCTGACTGAGAGATGGAGAACCACAATTGTCAGAAGCTGAAATGAGGAAATCAAATTCTACGATAGCATCACAATCACCCGGATCCAAATCCACTTCTATGGAACTTGGACAATTAATGACTGGTGGAGTTGTATCCTGAACAATGACTTCGGTAAAACAAGTACCTATATTCCCCAAGGCGTCCTCTATTTCCAACAGGATTTGATTGCTTCCTACATCATTGCAATTGTAATCTTCCTGAAATAATTCAACACGAGCAATAGTGCAATAATCAGCGGTACTTCCTCCATCAGCATCTGTACCTGTGACTGTAGCTTCATCATTACCATCTAGTTGAACAGTTATGGAGGTTACGCATATAGCTGTAGGTACAGGATTGTCCAATAAATCGGTCAGTACGACACCTGTTCCTCCTGTAATGTTGACAGTTCCGGTACCCAATTCATATACAATCCCGTTATTTATAAACGAACCGGTACCCATCAAAGAACTGCCATCATTTGCTACAAATTTTGTACAGGGTAGAATTGTAATCGCTCCATTATTGGTAAAAACACCGGAATTGCTGGCTATGCCTGCTTCTCCTCCATTAATAAAAATCATTCCATTGACATCATTCAAGACATTGCCAAGAAACTCCAAATCATGTTCATCTAACGTGATTTCGAGCATGCCATCATTGTCAATTTCAAAATTGAATATTTCAGAAGTCGAAAGGGAAAGTTGAACGGTAGAGCCAAATGGGATTTCTGCATCATTTCCGGCTGCAGGTGATCCGGACGACCAATTGCCTGGATTAAACCAATCATTATCTGCAGCGGCGCCAGTCCAGACGGTTTGTGCATTTAGCGATGTGAGATAGCCAAACAGGGCTACCAGGAGACAGTAAATCGGTCGCCTCATGGGATTATAGTTTTGATTAAAGAATATTTTCAGTGGGCAGTTCCAAAGGATTCCTTTGGAAAAAGCAGTATTTAGCTGGCAGTTTTCTGTGTAGTTTTGGTAGCCAACCAAAATTGCTGTTTGACAGTGAATACAGGAAACAATTATCTACTGCTCACTGCAAACCGCCTACCGGATTCGCTAGTGTTTTTTGAAAAATCTCAGGATAGGTTATTAATTCATGGAAAGGATATTCTCCTTTTTCTCTTTCCTTCTCTCTCAAAGTTATTTTTCTTCGCCAAACGAATTGATACAACGGGAAGCTTTCATTTTGCTTTGAACAACGAGACCAATGATTGTTGTTCTTGCCGTTTGACCTTAAAAAAGATGTGCTAGTGTTTTTTATATATGAAAAATAACGATGCAAAAATATGTTGAATATTTTTACCTTGTTTACCCTTTTTGTGGTGTTTTTTGAATTAAGAATTTTTTGGATATGAAATGAGCCGCATTTTGTAAGCTCAAAATGCGGCTCATTTCATATCGATTTTATTTCCTTTTTACTCATTTCTCAATGATTCAATCGGATTAGCTAATGCGGCTTTAATGGATTGATAACTCACTGTAAGAAAAGCAATTACCATTGCCACAAAACCTGCCAAGCCAAATACCCACCACTCCAGGTCTATTCGAAATACAAAATTGTCCAGCCAGTTATTCATAAAAAACCATGCAATTGGAGAAGCTATGACAAGTGCGATTAAAACGAGTTTGAGGAAATCTTTTGATAGCAATCCGATAATTCCAGTGACACTAGCGCCTAATACTTTTCGCACTCCTATTTCTTTAATTCGCTGAGCGGCGGCATGGGTTGCCAATCCAAACAATCCCAAACAGGAAATTAAGATTGCCAAAAAGCCAAAACCCTTGCAAGTAGCAGAAAGGCGGCTGTCATCCTGATAGAATTGGGCTATATTTTCATCTAAAAATTGACCTTCAAAAACTTGTTCCGGAAGCACTTCGTCAAAAGTTTTATTGATGGCGGCAAGGGACTTATTGATTTCATCAGGGCGAATTTTTAGTCCTGCTTCCCAGTAAAAAACTTTTCGAGTGGTCATCATTAAGGGCTCGTGTTGGCGACGAAGTGAATGGGTGTGGAAGTCTTCAGTGACCCCTACAATCGGTACTTCAGGGCGCCCTCCCAGGCGTAATTTTTGACCAATCGCTTCAGAAGGATCGTGTATGCCCAATTTTCTCAAAACGGTTTGGTTGATCACAGCCTCCCTCATGGTATCTGAAGGTTGTAGCCATCTTCCAGCGAGCAAATTAATGCCATACGTTTCCTGATAATCTGCATCACAAAATTTGAGACTAATACCAAAAGGTTCGTCTTCAGGATGTGAGCCATATCGGAAATTGGAAGTCCAGGTATTGCCGGAAAAGGGTTGGTCACTACTGAAACTCACTTTCTCTACTGATGGAATTTGCAGCAATCCTTGCTTCAACCCTTGTTGCCTGGCAATGGTCAGACTATCGGAGTTGAAGTTAAAATAATACACCAAATCCTTTTTAAATCCCAAATCTTTGGAGCGCACAAAGTCGAGCTGTAGAATGGTAATGATTGCCCCTACAATTAAAGCCTGTGCAATGATAAATTGCAATACCACTAAGGATTTGCGAACCGATGCTCCTCCAAATGTTCGGTTGCCTACTTTATTGTTTAATGCGCGAACAGGTCTGAAGTTGGCTAGGGTAATTGAAGGATAGAGTCCTGCCAAAGCAGTTACCAAAATGCTGGTAATGGTTAAAAAGCCTAAAACAAGAGGATTGGACAGGAATGGCAATTCTTCCGGAACATCTGAAACGTGATTCAATAGTGGGGAAGCCATGACGGCAAGGTTTGCCCCAAGGACTACTGCAATCAACACAATGACTCCGGTTTCACTCATAAATTGTCCAATCAATTGTCCCCTTCTACCTCCCAATGTTTTCCTTACACCTACTTCTTTAGCCCTCATCATAGCCTGGGCAGTTGCCAAATTGATGAAGTTGAAACAAGCCATGATCAAAATCAAAATACCAATAAAGGATAGCACTTTTAGTCTGGTCTTGCTGGTTCGATGGGTGCCCGAATGTCCCAAATCTTCATTGTAGTGTAAATTGGATAAGGGCTGTAGCAAGTGAACTTTTTTCTGAATGCCGGACTCATCGGTGTACTCTTCTTTTCCAACAGTTGCCAAAACCTCATTGGCGGCTTCCCATTGATTTAAATCGTTCATCAAGGCAAATGCCTGGTCATTTGAGCTACAACTGCCCCAGTGGTCTCCTAAAAAGAAGTAATCCGCATTATTTACTACGGTAGGGTAAGAAATCAAAAAAGGAGCTGGGAAATCACAATTTTTTGGTAAATCTTCAATGACCCCTTTTACAGTGACAGGAAAAATATTGTCTATTAAAACGGTTTGCTCCATGGCATCTTCCCAAAAGTCAAAACATTTTTCTGCCCAGCTTTGAGTTAAGACGATGGTATTTGGTTCTGCCAAAGCGGATTCGGCTTCTCCTGCCAGCCACCTGAGATTGAATATTTTTACAAATGGTGCTTCTGCAAAAAAGGCAGTTTGTCCAGATTCTAGTTTGAACTTTTTAAGTGGAGCGCCTCCATTTGGATTTGGGATGGTAATGGTGGGCCAAACTTCCCGAATTCGGGTAAATTGTTCAAATTGACTCACGGTACTTTCCATCACATCCATAGCAGGGATGGGAAGACAAACACTCCCTTTTTCCCCTTCTTCAGGTGTTTTCACTGTGGAAACTACTCGTACTATCCGGTCATAATGCTCAAAATTTTTATTGAAACTCAATTCATAGCTGACCATCCTGAAAATGAGCAAACTGGCAGCAATACCAATGGTCAAGCCTAAAATATTGATGGTCGTATAAATCTTATTTTTTCGTAGCGTTCGAAAGGCGACTTTTAAATTGTTTTTGAACATGATTTGACTTTTTATTTCAAAAACAAGGAAGGGTCAAGGGCTGTGCCATCTTTTATAAGAGATTGATAGCTAATGCTTTATGGATGGATGTAATTCCGTTTGGTGGATTGAGAAAGTACGGATTTGGACAAGGAGTGTTCGGAAATGGACATACTAAAGAATTCAATCTCCAACCTTCCCTCTTCACCTCTGAATTTTCTCCAAAATGAACTGAAACGGGGTACGCAGTAAGCCATAGACGAAGGGTACCAGCGTGAGTCCCATTACGATTAGAAAAATGGTCGTAAAATTATTTTTCAGGAAAGGAATTTCTCCAATGAAGTATCCACCTACAGTGAAAATAAATACCCATGCTACAGCGCCTAAAACATTGTAGCGTTGATATTTTTTATAATTCATTTCTGAAATGCCCGCTACGAAAGGAACATAAGTGCGAACAATGGGAAAGAAGCGACTAATTACAACTGCTTTGTCGCCATGTTTTTCGAAAAAGTCGTGAGACTTTGTATAGTACTTATGAAAAAGTTTGTTTTTGGTTTGCATGATTTTGGAGCCAGTCAACTTTCCTATCCAAAAATTGCTGGTATTGCCTAAAATTGCTGCTAGAATCAAAATAGGTACGAGCAGGAAAATATTAAAACCACCTGCATTGGCAATCACGCCTACAGCCAGTAGTAGCCCGTCTCCAGGAAGGAAAGGAGTCACGACTAATCCAGTTTCACAAAATATGATGAGGAATAAAATCAGGTAGGTCAGGGTGCCATAGCTTCGGATCAAGTCAAGTACTGCTGACTCTGTATGGACAATCAACTCTAATAATTCATTCATGGGTTTATTGTTATCGAATAGCAACCTGTCAAAAATCCAGCCATATCTGTCCTGATTTTTAAAAATGCTTTTTTCTAGTGTAATGCTTTTCTTTTGGAAAAAGAATGCAAATTAAAAACGGTTTTTCGCTTTAACCAAAAAATATTTGTTAAGCTATTCTTATTTAACGGAAAATACAGAGAAGAAAACGGGAATTTGGGTTCTTTCCGAGGATTTCCAGGTTATCTCGGAAAGAAACCCGTCAATCATTTAAGAATGAGAAGCCTCTTTTTAATGACTCCCTTGTTGGTGCAAATTTTCATTAAAAAAATGCCTCTGTTAAACCTGTGAGTATTGATTATTGATTGATTTTCAGTTAATTGTGTAGTCTCTATCAACTTACCTTCCAGTGAAAACCATTCTATTTTTTCCAGTAAAACATTTTGATATTTCAAAATGATTATCTCGCTGGCAGGGTTTGGATGAACCTCAATTTCAAAATTTGGTTTTTGTTTTTCATTTGACCAAAATTCTCTTTCTACTGTAGATTTTTTTAAAAATTGTGATAGTTCAAAATCAACTCCTTCGCTATTATGGGAAATGGTATCTTGATTTATCCAGGGACAATCCAGGTCATGAAAGAGGGTAAATGAAGTGGAATCCATGCAATGATTGGGAAAAGTCAAGTGAATGGTGTAGGTCAGATTGGAAGGGGGGATAATGATTACATTAGGGATATTGGGATCATTTATTCCAAGGGCTGGTACCCATTCATAGGTCATGGCATTGAGCCAACTTAAGTCAATTTGGAAACTTTCTCCTTCGCAGAAGTAAATATCCGGGAGGGGAGGGATGTTGGGTATATTGGTGTCCTCAGTGACTATCATATTGGAACTGCTCGAACAGCCGTTAGTGGCATCTACCACTGTGAGCGTATAAGTGCCAGGAGCATCAACTAATGGGTGAAGGGTCAAATCCAAATCAATAATATGTCCATTGAGGGTTGTCCAAAAATAGCTGTAGTTCGGACCTACATTTGCATTACCCATTAAAGTTAAAACAGTATCCAGGCAATTGAGTGCTAAATCTGGACCTGCATCGGCAACTGGGGCATTTGGTGAAACATTTACATTGAAAATTGAATATGCTGTAGTTCCATTTACATTGTCGAAAATGGTAACTTCATAAATTCCTACCTGTAAATTGTTTAGAGAAGTGCTTGAGGGAAGCCCGGGAACTGGTCCTGTCCATTGTATATCAAAATTACCAGAACCACCGGTGATGGAAATTTCAATGCTGCCATTTTCCTCACCTGGGCAATCTACATCAGTGACAATGGCGTTGATAATTTGTGGACAATCGAGAACCTCTACAAAAATATCGGTCACCCCCTGGCAACCAAATTCATCTGTAAAAACTGCTGTATAAATGCCTTCATCGCTGAAATCGCTATTGGCAATTATTGGCTTTTCATCAGTTGAAGTGAATCCATTTGCACCAGCCCATTCATAGCTCACAATATCAAAATGCAATTCTTCAAAAAACAGCAAATTTTCTCCAGCACAAACTGGACTATTTGAAAAAGGCAATAAGCCCCAGTCCAGTCCAAAATGTACATCAACAAATACCTGTCCCTGTTCTGTACAACCCAATGAATCTTCGACTGTAACATAGAATTCCTGTGAAAAGGCAACACTTGCGAAAGGATTTGGACAATCGAAACAGCTTAAATTACCTTGTGGAAGCCAATGGATTTTTGTTGCCTTAGGTGCGTCGAGGTGAAGTTGAAATTGTCCGCCGCCGCAAAGAGTCGTGTCGGGAGTAATGGATTGAATGAGGGCAGAGTTGTTTTGGGTGAGAATACTTACCGGCTTCAACTCATGGCATAGAATTAAGCCATTGGCATCTCCGAATTCTGGAGGGAATTGGGCGTCCGGGCCTTCGGGGAAGAATATTGTTTCATTGCAGGAAGCATTGGAAAGAACAACAAAAGATAGTTGGAAAATTTTTGTGGAATTATTCAGAGAAATACCAGAAACATTTGGCTCAAACCAACTGCCTGGAAGTATCCCTTGAGATGTATATTGAATTCCAAAATGATTTTGATCAAAACCTGGCAGATTAAAAGTTTGTACGTCAATAAATTCCAATGAACTAGTGTCCCAATTCAATTCAAACTGCATGGAAATAACCTCGTTAAAATTGGCAACCAGGTAGTCTATCGAAATGGTATCGCCAACTTGTGCCGAGGGACTTTGAGCGGGAAATATTTTTAAACAAGGTTGGGCCTGAATAGTCGAAGTGACAATAAAAAAGGCAAACAATTTCAGGGTATTGGTCAAGCTTTTCATATCTGTGGGTTTAGGCAGGATTTTGAATTGCTGGAGGTAGCACGGTTTTCCAAAACCGTGCAAAACTCGAAATTTTCGTTTGTACTTGAATCTAGGTTCTGAAGGGTGGTGGTTTGGGTGCAGGTTTGCTTTGCTTTACAAATGTATTGCTAAATTGGCAGCTCCAAAAGTATGAAATTGAGCAAACTGTTATTTTGGCCATAAATTTTCAAAGAATCAAATTATCAAATGAATATCACACCTACGCAAACAACTGAACTTATTAGGGCCCGGAGGTCGGTTTTTCCCAAGACATACATTGACAAACCAATTCCCAAAAAAATTATTGAGGAAATTTTGGAGAATGCCAATTGGGCACCCAATCATAAATTTACAGAGCCCTGGCGCTTTAAAGTATTTCGTGGAGCAGCGCTTAAGAGATTGGCTGATTATTTGGCAGAATGGTATAAAGCCAATACACTTCCTGAATTTTTTCAGCAAAGAAAATATGACAAAAACAAACAAAAGCCACTCCAATGTGCTTGTGTAATAGCGATTTGCATGCAAAGAGATCCAGATGAGTCAGTACCTGAATGGGAAGAATTGGCAGCAGTGGCATGTGCCGTTCAAAATATGTACCTCTCTTGTACAGCGTACGATATTGGTTGTTACTGGAGCAGCTCAAAAGCAGCTATTAATGGGAAGGAATTTTTCAATTTAAAGGAAGGGGAAAGTTGTTTGGGTCTGTTTTATATGGGTTACCACAACGCTTCTGAACAAATCCGAAAAAGGAAACCCATTGAGGAAAAGGTGGAGTGGATTGAAGTGTGATTTAGATGATAAGAACTTGTTAAACTATGGGCATTCAATGACTTGTTAGAAATTCTCAAAAGTGGGGTCAATCTTTCTGTCGGTTTTTCCGGCTCAATCTTTCTGTCGCATGACAACTATTTTGTTGTAAGCAAGTACCTTGGAAATAAACTTTTTGGTATGAAATTCCTGATGTTCCTCCTTGCCTTTCTTTTCTTATTCCCATTTTGCCAAAATACCAAAGTCACAAGCCATTCCAAGCGTGAAACAACCTATAGAAAACAATATTGGGGTACTTCCGATCTGGAAACCTCCTGGCTAAAAAACATAAAAAATACAATACGGATTAGTAGCAATCACTATTCAGATTTTGTGCTTGATAGTGAGGGCAATAGCTATATTGCTTCTTTTGCAACAAAAAAGGACCAGAAGGATTACATCTATTTGGCAAAAGTTTCTCCGCAAGGGGAGATCCTCTGGAAAATAAATGAAGATAATCATGGTCGGGCTACAGCAATTGCTAAAGATGATGAGGAAAATATCTGGGTAACCGGTATTTATCAGGGCAACTTGTGTTTTGTAAACGGACTATATGTAAGTCCTGGCGCAATTGGATCTGGCGAGTGGACACCATTTTTGGCAAAATTTGATAAGGATGGCCGCTGTATTGATATGATGGTTGCAGATGGAAGGGCTTATTCTGTGAATTGTCATGTAAATTCAAAGGGTATGGTAATCATTAGTGGGGAGCGAGGCGATTATTTAAATTTTGGAGACAAAGTCCTCAAAAAGAATGACGATCAAAAAAACTTCATTGCGTCTTTTGATGAAAATGGGAATTGCACATGGCTTAAAAGCACGAATGTTATTGGAAATCAGATGTTAAGCGATGAAGAAGGAAATTTTTACATCACAGGAAGTTTTCATAGTACACTGAGATATGATGACCTGGAAATAACAACTTCTGGAAATTATGACAGTGATGGCTATTTATTAAAGATTGACCCAAAAGGCAATGGACTTTGGTTAAAACAATTTGGCAATTCTGGGAACTTACGACATGGATATCGCTCCGGAGAAGCAGGGGTAGAAATGGTTTTTGATGAAAAGGGGCAAATTATGATTGCAACCATTCTGGAGATTCCAAATGAGCAAATATTTTCACTTTCAAATGAACCGGCTATTCATGAATTGGCTTTGACTATTTTTGATTCAAATGGTTCTTTTATTTCTCAAAAGTCAATTGTGAAAAACATCATAGATGGAGCTATTTCTGTATTTATCAAAGGGAATAGGGAAAATTACTATCTCACCACTTCTGTCAAGTCAAGCTGTGAAATTGCTGGCAGGGTGAATCATTTTGAAAATGATCGCCGAAACCTCCTACTTCAATTGGATTCATCATTAAAGTTGTTAAATGTGATTTATTCCAAAAAAGAATTTGATGGAGCCATTAGAGTGGGGAGAATTGAAGAAAATTACTTATTTCTTTCTGGGCATTTTAGAGATAAAATGGAAATCGGAGCGTTTTCAATTGAGAGTGAGGACAGGCATAGTCTTTTTTTGATCAAAATGGAGCTATAAAAAAGTAGAGCGGATGGAGGCCATCCGCTCTACGAGTTTTGCTGAGTATCAACTTCGGCGAAGTAAATTTTTAAAATTCCTTTTCGCAGGAGTTAGTTCTTTGGCTTTTAAGGGAAAATATTTCATGTAACTGGAGTAAGTTAAATCAGAAAATCTGATGCGCATTTATTTTAAATGCATTGCAAAAATGGGGAGTTTGGAAGGTGAAAGGATAGTTTTTGTGGTAAACGACCTCCTTTTTGTAGTAGATATTTTAGTTTTGATAATTCTAATGGCCTGGAAAATTCTTTTTATGACTTTTCCAAGCCCTTAGAATTGTAATTATTTTTGCTTTGCGTACCATTTCCAGAAAATCTGCAGAATTATTTCTTTTCCTGAAAAAAGACATCGTTCAACATTTTGGGTTTGGGATATTTGTATTCATTGTTGTGTTTTGTTCTTTTTCCATCAATGCCTGGTATCAGGGAAAAGTTGAAATTTTAGAATCCTTTGATTATCGGCGAAAAGCATTTTGGACGATTTTTTTTGAAGCATTTCTCTATACCCTCCTATTGGGAATACCTGTTTATTTCAACCTGTTTTTCATTTACAAGGGTAGGGTGCAAGAGTTTTTTGGGCAACGATTTTTTTCAGATCCTCAGATGAAAGGTTGGGGCTTTTATCTTTTTCTGTTTTTTAGCTTACTTACAGCAATTGGGTTTGGTTTGCTCTTTACACCTGCATTTCAAAGCTCAATGTTTGAAACCATCCAACCATCCTGGTATGAAAATGTATTTGTAATTTTTGTTTTGATTTTGTGTACAACAGGGGTTTCTTTTTCAAAGGAGTCAGTTGAGCAATACCGGGATTTGGAGCGATTTGAAAGAAGGGAAGCTATTCGAAGACAGAAAGAAGCAGAAAGGCAATTGGGCTTTATAAAAAAGCAAATACGCCCCCATTTTTTGTTCAATACCCTCGCAAATCTTCAAATTTTGGCGAAGCAAAAATCCGATAAATTGCCAGAACTAATGGGGCAACTGTCCAACCTTTTGCGCCATTTGATTTATCGGACAAATGAAAAATTGGTGCCTTTGGAGCAAGAGCTGGAATTTATCAAAAGCTATGTAGGCTTGCAGGAATTGTCTTTGCGAAAAAATACAAGGCTTGAATTAGAAATCGCGCAAGATCTGGATCAAAAAAGCCTCATTGCGCCTATGATTTTGTTGCTTTTTGTAGAGAATTGCTTCAAACATTACAACAAAAGTGAATCCGGAGAGAAAGTCATAAAAATCTGGATTGCGGAGAAGGATAAATTTTTGGTATTAAAAACAAAGAATACCTTTAAACCCAATGCCCGCAATGAAGACAACCTGAGAAATCCAGACAGTGGCGTTGGACAAAAAAGCGCGAAAGAACATTTGAGATTGTTGTACGGAACAAACCATTTATTGGAAACATCCCAGGAAGGAAATATTTACAATGTTCACCTTCAAATTCCATTGCAATGAAAAACAAATACACTTATATCGTTGTCGAAGATGAACCTTTGCAGTTAGCCAATCTTGTGGATACCCTCAATATGCGTCTGGATTTAGAATTGTTAGACAGTTTTGAGAGCGCAGAAGAGGCCTATGAATTTTTGACCTCATCAGAAAAAAAGAATCCGGATGTTATGTTTTTGGATATGCAATTGCCAGAGGTAAATGGACTCCAGTTTCTTGAAGCGATTAAACGAATAAACCCAAAACCCAAAGTCATAATTACTACTGCATTTGAGGATTATGCAATTCCTAGTTATGAATATGACGTTTGTGGTTATGTAGTAAAACCCATCGAAAATTCGAAATTGAATATTGCAATTGATAAAGCAATCAAGGAATTGTCCAATCATTCAGATCCAACTCCAAAAATGAACGCTTCGACAAAAAACAACAATAGTTTGTTTATCAAGGTCGAAAATCGAATGGTTAAGCTTTTTCATGAGGAAATTATTTTCATGGAAGGCGCCAATGTGAATGTGAAAATCAAAACTCCACAAGAGGAATATACGACCCGCGACACTTTAAAGAACATGGAATACTTGCTCCCTTCCGAAGACTTTATGCGCATTCATGACAGCTTCATTGTCAATTTAAAATACCTGAAGGGTTACGCGCGCAATTTCACACAACTGGATCTTCAATTCGATTTGAAGTCTGAAAAATTTACCCTGCCTGTTGGAAAGAAGTACCGGGATATTTTCAAAAATAAAATGATTGGATAACCTTAAAAAGTAGCTCCGGTCGCTGACCGGAGAAGACTTCTTTTTCTACAATGCCTTTAGTCAGCAACTGATGCCAATTCCTCATAAAGCGGAAATCGCTCCATATAAGCATTTACCTCATTTTGAGTATGTCTGATTAATTCTTCATTTTCAATGTCCTGAATAATTGCATCAATCCAATCAACTGTTTTTCTACAAGCACTTTCATCAAAACCTCTCGTAGTGACGGCGGCAGTCCCAATACGCATACCAGAAGTGACAAAAGGAGATTGAGTATCGAAAGGCACCATGTTCTTATTAACAGTGATTTCTGCTCGAACCAGTGCTTCCTCAGCTTGCTTGCCAGTCACACCTTTAGAACGCAAGTCAATGAGCATCAAGTGATTGTCAGTGCCATCGGAAATGATTTTGTAACCTTTTTCTACAAAAGCAGCTGCCATGGCTTGTGCATTTTTGATGACTTTTTGACCGTAAACTTTAAACTCTGGTTGTAAGGCCTCACCAAAAGCTACTGCTTTGGCAGCTATTACATGTTCAAGAGGACCTCCCTGCATTCCCGGAAATACGCCACTATTTAAAATTGCAGACATTTTAATTGGGTTTCCTTTTCTGGTTTTTCTGCCCCAGGGGTTTTCAAAATTATTGCCCATCATGATGAGTCCTCCTCTTGGTCCACGCAAAGTTTTATGGGTCGTAGAAGTGACGATATGACAATGTTCCATAGGGTCGTTCAAAAGACCAGCTGCAATTAGGCCTGCAGGATGTGCGATATCTGCCATAAGCAGTGCCCCTACTTTATCTGCGATTGACCTGAATCTGGCGTAATCCCAATCTCTCGAATAGGCGGAGGCTCCACAAATGATTAACTTAGGTTGCTCTTTTTTAGCCAATTCTTCTACTTTATCCATATTTATTAAACCGGTATCTTCTTCTACACCATAGAAAACGGGTTGATAAACTTTCCCAGAATAATTGACTGGAGAACCATGAGAAAGGTGTCCTCCATGAGCGAGGTTCAATCCCAAAACTTTATCGCCAGGTTGTAGTGTAGCCAAAAACACTGCTGCATTGGCTTGTGCTCCCGCATGGGGTTGTACATTGCCATAGGCGGCTCCAAACAATTCTTTCAATCGATCAATTGCCAATTGCTCAATTTCATCGACTACTTCGCAACCACCGTAATATCTTTTTCGGGGGTAACCTTCTGCATATTTGTTAGTTAAACAAGTTCCCATAGCGTCCAAAACTGCCTGGCTGGTAAAGTTTTCTGAAGCGATTAATTCGATGCCTTGTCTTTGGCGTTTTAATTCCTGATTGATTAAGTCAAATACAACTGTATCTCTGCTCATTATTATGGCGAATTTTTTGTTTTATGATAGAACTGAAAAATGTTTTGAAAAAAACGCGGCTAAATTACAATAAATACGATGTAAAAAACCTTTTAGATAGTCGAAGTTCTCGATGACTATTGTGAAATAAGGCTCACCAACACGCTCAACTCAAATTGTTGAAAAAAAATAAACATCAGGAGTGCTGGATGATGCAGACAATGTGCCCTCATTTTTTTGTGATATTTTTGTCAAAAAATTCTTTGTTTTGCATTTCTTCCTACAAATAGAGGCCAAGGATTTTAAGACCCTTTCCTGGTTTTTGTCTAGAAATAAGAAATTAATGTTTCGAAAAGCTTTTCACATTATCGGATTGACCCTGTTACTTGGGTCATTGGTTTCAGAAAGCTATGCTTTGACTGACAAGTTTCGCATTATGTGGAGGGAAAATCCAGCCACGACAATGGTTATCGGATGGAATCAGGTCTCTGGTAGCGATCCGATTCTATATATTGATGTGTTGGATCATGGACAAAATGTAGAGGAATATGCAACCGTAAAGAAACCCAACCGTGTTGTGGAAGCCAAAGGCATGAACAATCATTATGTCCGGCTTTGGGGATTAAAACCAAATACTACTTATTATTTCCTGATAAAAGATAGTGAGGGGCACAGTCCAAGAATGTCTTTTAAGACAGCTCCAGACAACCGTGAGGAAAGACTTTCCATTATTGCTGGGGGAGATTCCAGAAATAATCGCGTAGCACGTCAAAATGCAAATAGACTGGTTGGGAAATTACGTCCTCATTGTGTTATGTTCGGTGGAGATATGACAGCGAGTGACAATGGCGAACAATGGCAGGCCTGGTTTGATGATTGGCAATTGACTCGAGGTAGTGATGGGCGAATGACTCCAATCATAGTTGCGAGAGGCAATCACGAATCCGAAAATAAAAGCCTGGTTGACCTCTTTGATGTAAAGAATGAAGATTTGTACTATGCCCTGACACTTGGGGGAGATTTATTGCGAATTTATACTTTGAATTCATTGATGCCTGCGGGGGGCTACCAAAAAGATTGGCTCATTCGCGATTTGCAGGCTCACCCAAATATTATCTGGAAATTTGCACAATATCATCATTCCATCCGGCCACATACTGAAAAAAAACCGGAGCAACATGACCAACAAATTCACTGGGCTCCTGCTTTTTTTAGATTCGGCGTCAATTTGGTAGTAGAGTCAGATGCTCATGTAGTAAAAAGTACCTGGCCAATCCGCCCTTGTCGACCAAGAACACCAGGGAGTGATGAAGGATACATTCGAGATGATGAAAAAGGGACTGTTTACATAGGCGAAGGTTGTTGGGGTGCACCACTTCGCTCAAATAATGATGATAAAGCCTGGACGAGACATAGTGGAAGCTTCAATCAATTCAAATGGATTTTTGTGGGGGATAGTGGCATAGAAGTAAGAACGATTGTATCGGATCAATCAGGTGATTGTGCAGAAGTGCCTGATTATGATATTTTCACCCCTCCTGTTGGATTGAAAATATGGGAGCCACAAGGAGATGATGTAATTCGAATAACGCGCAAACGACGAAAGCCATTATTGGACCTCCCAGTTGAAGCTGAGCCAGAAATTTTAGCTGAAAATACTAAAGATCCAGATCCGATTGTTGAAAATGAAATGGAATCAACTTATGAATCGGAGCCTCAAAGGAATACGAGTAGTGTTGTTTTAGATGCAAGGGTTGGACACAGCATGTCTATCTTTGATTTCAAGGTCTTCCGAAGCGGTGACGATGTAGCAATCAAATGGAAAACCAGAAATGAAAATTCAGGCATGCAATATGAAATACAAAGGTCTGTGGGCACAGATGCTAATTTTAAAACCATTTGCAAAGTAGACGGAAAAGCTGAGGAGGAGAATGATTATTTCTATATGGATAAAGGTTTTGCAAAAAACAATCCAGGTACCAGGGTCAACTACCGTTTGAAACATACAACGCCTTCCGGTTATAGTAAATATTACGACCTGAAAGAATCTAAACAAAAGAAGGAGGACTGGAATGACTATCCAAAATTGGAACCCGATGCATCTACCAATGACGTCGTTTTTAGTTATGACCTACCCAATTATGCTGATGTTTCCATCCTTATCTTAAATGAGCATCGTCAACCAGTAAAGCGCATCAACTTTCGGGGAGAGCAATCAGGACATTATACAAAAAGAGTAAACACCGCTGAAATTTCTCCAGGGCAGTACCTGCTTATTGTGAAGGGAGGAAAGAATGTTTTAGAGAAATTTATGGTTTTGAAGAAATAATTTTGTCTATTAACTGCTCCATTATCTTTTCGGTCGTAAAAGGATTCATCACGGTTACACGCAAAAAATACTTTCCTCGGATTCTCGTTTGTACGATGTAAAACGCACCCTCTTCTTTGATTTGTTGACGGATAGCGATATTGATGCTATCCAATTCTTCTTCACTTAATTCTTCTTCAAAATATCTAAAACACACAATATTTGAATCTGGGATTGCTACAGGTAGTTGGAAATTTCCATTGCTGACGAGCATTTTCGAAAATACCTTTGCCATATCATACACCCTCGTTACACTTTCGTCAAATATTTGTTGCCCATACGTTTTTAGGATGGCGTAAATGCGGAAACTCATGGAGGTTTTGGTCAATTCAAAGGTTCGCTTAGCTAAGTTAAACCATTCTTGCCCTTCCTGATTGTCCCAAAGGTAGGATGCTTTTTGTGCAAAAGTTTGGTAAGAATGATCTCCATTTTTGAATAAAACAGCAGTAACCAAAGTAGGCACCATGAGCATTTTGTGATAATCCATGATAATTGAATCTGCGCGGGCTATGCCTGCCAGCATATGCTTGTATTTTTCAGAATAAACGACACAACCCCCGTGGGCGGCATCTACGTGTAACCACAATTTTTTAGCTTCACAAAAGTCAGCAATTTCATCAATTGGGTCTTGTGCTCCCACTGCAGTTGAACAAGCATTTGCAATGACTCCGATTACTTGAATGCCCTTTTCCAGTGCATTTTGATAACATTCTTCCAAACGACTTATGTCAAGCTGAAATTTTTCATTCACGGGTGCTTTTATCAATCCATCCTTTCCAAGTCCCATCACTCGTGTAGCCCGATCGCACGAAAAATGGGCTTCCTCTGAAGCGATAAAAGCGTATTTTTTTCCTTCCAGTCCATATTCCCAAACATCCTTTTCAATCATTACCTGACGAGCGCAAAGCAAGGCTGTTAAATTGCCCAAGGTGCCTCCAGAAGAGAAAAAGCCATCTGCCTCATTGGGATCCATTCCAAATGAGGCAGCCAATTTTTTGATCAACAATCTTTCTAAAGCCACCCCAGAAGTTCCTTGCTCATAGATTCCCATTCCAGGATCTAAAAAACCTCCAAGCAATTCAGCAAGAGCAGCGACGGGAAGGACATTCGAAGTTTGGTGCCCCACATATTTTGGATGATGCATGTGAATGGTGTCCTCCAAAATAGATTCAAAAAAGGGAATAGGATTGGGTTCAAGTGCAGCTGCATCATCCTCCTTCCATTTTTTTAACAAGTCTTCAGGCGTGGTCCAATTGAGAACTTTGGTTTTATCCCCTTCAGAATGAACGGATTTTAAATAATCTGCAAGGAGGTTAATTAACTCATGTCCCTGTTGTCGAAAAGTCTCAGAGTCGTAGGCCTTTTTTAGAAGTTCAGTCATTAAAAGTGTTTTATAAACGCGAAAAAGAGTTCAGCTTTTATTGGATTTCGGTAATCGTAGCACAACTCTCCTTAGTTGTGCCCACTCATATGCTCATGCTGTACGGCTAGGGAGAGCCGTGCTACAGTCATTTACCGATTTATTTATTGAATCTAAATCAGAGCTGTATCCATGTGTCTCGGTTTTCCAAAGCCATAAAATATTGTTGAAAAAAAATCTACATGAAAATTATATCTTTCGTCTTTACTCGAAGCAAGACTTTAAAAAGCCATACTACGAGTTCAGCAAAAATAAGATGTAATAGGAAGTTTGAAAATGAATTTTTTTGATGCAAACAAACCAAATTATTCAACAATTTTTGAAAGCCCGCCTCATTGAACCAGCCACACCTTTTGGTTCAGGGCATATCAATGATACTTTTAGGTTTTCTATTGAAGAAAATGGGGAAGCGCACTTTTATGTACTTCAAAGGATCAATCATGAAGTTTTTAAAGAGCCTGAAAAGGTGATGGACAATATTCAAACCATCGCTTTATTTTTAAAAGGAGGTAAAAAATTAAGCAGTAGTTTTCATCCCTTTACTGGCTATCCTAAAAAAGTATTAAGTCCAATTCCAACAACAGAAGGCAAGCTCTTTTTTAAAGATGATTCCAACCTTTATTGGCGAATTTTTCCCTATATCCAAAACTCATACTCCATTGAAACTGTACAAACAGAAGAACAAGCTTATCTGGCAGCCAGTGCTTTTGGGGAATATCTAAATGCCCTAAAAACCCTTAATGTAGAGAGCCTTCACTATACCATTCCGAATTTTCACAATGGAGTACGACGCCTTGATACATTTAAAAGTATATTGAAAAATGCAGTGTCAAAAAGATTGGATAAATCGAAAAGGGAAATTGAACAAATTTTAAAACATCAAGCTATTTTCCCAAAAATAGCTTCAATGGGCTTCCCATTGAGAGTGACACACAATGACACCAAAATCAACAATGTCCTTTTTGATAAAACCACCCAAAAACCATCAGCGATTATAGATTTGGATACGGTCATGCCTGGCATTGTACTTTCAGACTTTGGTGATATGGTGCGGACCTTTACGACTTCTGTAGCTGAAGATGAAGCAGATTTTGCTTTGGTTGAAATGCGACGAAATATTTATACTGCACTTTACGAGGGATTTTTGACAGAAATGAAGGATTTGACCAGCTTGGAAAGAAACCACCTTTTCGATGGCGCTAAGTGGATTGTATTAATGCAGGGTCTTCGGTTTTTAACCGATTATTTGGAAGGAGATGTTTATTATAAAACGAGCTACGAGGATCACAATTTAGTTAGAACAAAAAACCAGTTGGCCTTATTTGATTCAATGCGTTGAATATCTTTCAGAATTCTTTAAGATTGAGAACAATACTAGTTTTTAGACCGACCCGGATAAAAAATACTTTTGAAACTGCACCCAATAATTAATCAAACAATTGTTCATAGTCACCTCTGCTCTCCTCTTTTTGTTTCTTAATGGGAGGTAATTCAAGCGTTTCTGATTTTATCTCTTCATATTCAATAAACTCAGTAGCCTGTCCCGCTCCCTGCTCTTTTCTGGCATCCCTGATTTTCTTTTTAAATAAGGCTTTGGCAAAAAGGAAAGCAGTTACAAAAGGGAACGCTAAAATATTGAGGGCAATAATTCCAGCGCCCAGCAAGATATTATTCTTCAGCATTTTGATAATCCATTTTCCATAATTGATGACGGATTTATGGTCAAAAACCAAAGCAAGGACTAGCAAAACAGGGGAAGCATAGTATAAAAGAGTATAGATTCCTTGAATAAGAAGGTAAATTCCTACAACAAATAAAATCAGGAAGATTAACCCTGCGACGCCGTCAAGTTTGAAATTAAAGCTACTTCTTTGAGTCATAATGATACGTTTCTGATACGCCAAATAGAAACCCCTAAGATACGTAGATGTTTGAAAACCTTTTTTTGAATAGATGTAGATTTAGACTTTTTCGATTAACGGATGTGCTTTCTAAGAAAATCCATCAATTGAGTTTTATGCCTTTCTCCTCCAGAATGGTTTAAATAACCCTAAAACCAAATTATTCTGTTGTCCCCGCCATTTGCAAAAATTGCATTTCATACAATTCTTTGTAATGCCCATTCTGTATTTGCAATAATTCTTCATGAGAGCCATACTCTTGTATTTCGCCTTTATTTAGTACTAGAATATTATCTGCATGGCGAATTGTGGAAAGGCGGTGGGCAATAATGATGGAGGTACGTCTGGTGATCAATTGCTCAATCGCATATTGAATAACAGATTCTGTCTCTGGATCTATCGAGGAAGTGGCTTCATCAAGAATCAAAATATCGGGATCAAAGACCAAAGCGCGAACAAAGGAGATCAATTGGCGTTGCCCCATTGAGAGTGTTGCACCGCGCTCCATGACTTGGTAATCATAGTCGCCTGGAAGTTTCATAATAAATTCGTGGGCACCTATCATTTTGGAGGCTTCAATGACCTGCTCTTTTGAAATTTGCTCATCACGAAGGGTAATATTTTCCAATACAGAACCAGAAAAAAGAAAAACGTCTTGTAATACGACTGCAATCTTGCTGCGCAATGCTTGTAATTCATAATCTCGAATGTCAATTCCATCTATTTCAATACTACCTTTTTGGATTTCGTAAAAGCGATTTAGAATATTGATGATGGTCGTTTTTCCCGAGCCGGTGCTTCCCACAATGGCAAGTGTTTTTCCAGCTTCTATGTCTAAAGTGAGGTTTTTTAAAACATAATCAATTCCGATGTAGGCAAACCAAACATTTTTAAAGGCGATATCTCCTTTAAGTTTTTCTGGTTTTAAAGTTCCATTATTTTTTATTTGGTCAGTTCTATCCAAAGTATTGAATACGCGCTCTGCAGCAACCAAACCCATTTGTAGGGTATTGAATTTATCTGCCAACATTCTCATTGGGCGAAAAAGCATGGATACATAAAGAGGAAAAGCGACCAATGCACCTAAGGTTACATAATCTCTGACTACATTTTGTGCACCCCACCAAACCATCAAGCCCAAAGCTGCGGCGTGAATGATTTCCACGACAGGGAAGAAAACGGCATAATATAAAATGGAATCCAGATTGGCTTGTGCATAAGCCCGGTTTATCTTTTTGAATTCTTCCATTTGAGCTTCTTCAGCATTGAATATCTGAACGATGCGCATGCCAGATATCCGTTCCTGAAGAAAGGCATTCATGTTTTGAATCTGGGTTCGAACTTTTTGATATGCAAACTTGACCTTTTCTTTAAAGATGTAGGTAGCTACCATCAAAAAAGGCATTGTCGTCAAAACAATCAATGTCAATTGCCAACTTGTGATAAACATGATAATCAACACTGCAAATAAAGTCAGCAAATCAGCAATAATGGTAATTACACCTTGTGTAAAAATGGTATTGATGGTTTCAATATCATTGATGGTACGTGTGGTAGAGGTTCCAATTGGGGTTTTGTCGAAGTAGGTCAGTCGAAGATTTGAAATGTGTTGAAATACTTTTACTCTCAAGTCTCTAATTACAGATTGCCCAAGCCAGTTAGTAGAATAAATAAATAACCATCTCAATAAAGCTCCCAGTATAATGACGCCCACAAAAACAATAGCGATGTAAACAAGTCCTGGAATGTCTCCTTCGAAAATATAATCATCTACCATTACCTGCACCAAATAGGGGCGAAGAATGGCAACAGGAGCTAAAACAACTGCCAAAATTGAGGCAATAATCAAAATCAGCCGATAGGGCTTGGTAAGTTGGAAAACTCTTCCAAGTAATTTAAAGTCAATTTTGTTCGAAGGTTTTGAACTCATGTTTTTTTAAGGCTGAGCTGTAAGAAATTAATAGAAACAGGATTTGATGGTTTTAGTTTTGCAGTTTGCGAAGGTAGGAGAATTATTTCAATGCTAGTCCGTATTTCCGAAACATTCCCCATTGGAAAATAGCCCTTAATACCATGAAAACCATGAGTGCCAGCCAGAGTCCATGATTTCCATAAGGTGCCATCAGTAAATAATAAAGACCAAGGAATGCGATAAGTGCCCAAATCATACATTTCCGCATGGCAACAGAAGCCGTCAAGCCTATAAAAACCCCATCCCAGATATAGCAGGGGGTACCAAAAACAGGAAACAAAACCATCCAAAACATGAAAGGTATGGTAGCAGTTACCACCTCAGTTTTATCTGTGAAAATGTACAATAACTCTTCTCCAAAACCCCAATATGCAATGCTATATAAAACTGCCAAAACCATTCCCCAAACAAAGGAAAGTCTGATGGCTCTGTGAGTTCCGGTTTCATCCTCAGCTCCTTTATATTTTCCGACCAGGCTTTCAGCTGCATAAGCAAATCCATCTACGGCATAGGACATCCAATTGAGGAATTGCATTAAAATAACATTCACTGCTAAAATCATTTCACCTCCTACGGAAGATTGGCTATAGAAAAATCCAAAAGCCGCAGTGAGGCAAACCGTTCTAATGAAAATATCACTGTTGATGATTAAAAACCGCTTCAATTCAGTAACTTTCAACAGTGCTTCTCTTTTAAAGTATTGTAGAAAGGAAGTGTATTTTTTGAGGAAAAGAAAAATAGCCATGATTAGTCCAACATATTGGGCTATCACGGTTCCCCAGGCAACTCCAGCAACTCCCATATCCATTTCCCATACGAAAACATAGCTGAAAGCCATGTTGACGACATTGATGACAATGGTCAAAAGGAGTGGATAAATTGCATTTTGCATTCCAAAAAACCAGCCCATAAAAGCGAAAAGCGCTAAGGAAGCAGGTGCTGCCCAAATTCGGATGTAAAAATATGCTTCCAATAAGACCAATTGTTCTCCTGAAGCATTCATTAGAAAGAAGCTGGCCTCCCCGAATGGAACCTGAAAAATCATTATAAAGCCAGCAATAATTATGGATACCAGCAATGCACGACCAATGGTATTGGTAATGGCCAGGTTGTCTTTTCGACCAAATGCCTGTGCGGTGATCCCTGTCGTACCCATTCTCAGAAAACCAAAATTCCAGTAAATGAAATTAAAAATCATTGCGCCTACACCGACTGCACCAATGTGGGCTTCCGAAAGTCTGCCCATCAAAGCAGTATCCACGGTGCTTAAGAGGGGAACTGAAATATTGCTAAGAATATTTGGAATGGCAAGTCGGAGAATTTCTTTATTCATGTGAAAAGAAAAATGTTAGCATGCATGGGCTGGATAAGGAACGCGAGTTAGCGATTTTTTACAAGCTTTCAAAATTCAAAATTTTCATACTTGTTCCTTGTGGCGCTAATGATTGGGAATTGATATTTTTTGCATTTCTGATTTATTTAATTCTTTAATTATCAGATAATTATTTTCCAGGATTATTTCTCCAAAATTTTCATCCAGAACATAAGTTGGCATCTTGCCGGGGATTTCTTCCATATGCGCTTCTCTCTTTTTGTTGAATACCACAAAATATTGGTCGTAATCCTTTGGGAGGATTTCAGAAATGCCAGCCCATTTTTTGAAAAAAATATTTTCGGGTGGCTCAAACTGGAAAAAAGCATCGTGCATTTCTACCAGTCTTTGATCTGTAAGCAAAAGGTGTGTTTTCGATTTTTCTAAGGTCTCTAAAAAGTCTTTTTGGAAGAAATAGGAAGTGTTGTGTTTGAAGTAACCAATCTTATGAATTTGAAGTCCCAAAAGTGGAACTAAAATACAAGCATATAGGAAAAGTTTTTTGTACTTTTTGAGTAAATAATGTTCTGAGGCTATCCAGCACAGGAACAACAAAGAAATGATGGCAGTAAATAAAAATCCAGGGTGTTCCTCACCTACTAAATAATATCCTGCCGAACTCGTAAGAAGGGTTGCCAAAAAGAAAATACCTAGCTGCCTTTTATAATTTATTACAAAATCAGGAATTGCTTTTGTCAATACAACAACCGCCAAAATCACCAGTGGAGGAATGATCAATAACCAAAGCCTTTCTACAATCAGAAGTGGATTATAGGAAGTCAGTGATGTGGTACAAAACCAATGCATGAAAATGAGAATAGCGGTATATAGGAATAAAAAATTGGGGAGTTCTGACAATCGCTTCTTGTCAAATTTAAATAACCAAAGACTGGAAAAAACCATAAAAACACCAATTCCAAAAGATTTTAAAAAGAAAGCGACAGGCAGAATCGTTATCCTTTTTATTACATCAAAACTCCCTTTGTCGAAATAAGTCCACCTGCTTATCCCATGCGTTGATTCTATACTATTAAATCTGAAAAAAGCATCTCCTGTGAAATATTGACAGAATAAAAAATACCCTGCAATTAAGAGGAGACCTGAGGTAAAAAAGCTTATCCAAAACCTTGAATTTTGTTGCTTTTTCCAATCTTGTATCAGCCAGAAAAGTATAAAAGGCGCCACAAACAAAACCGTCAATTTATTCAGGAAAGCGTAGAAAAGACAAAAAGAAACTGCTAAACCATAACCAAAGGATTGCTGATTCGGATTTGTTTGTGTTTTCCACAAAATAAAGATGGCAAGCGTTGTGAAAGTAGTCATGACCAAATCCGGGGAAACATCTGCACTAAATTGTAATAAGGCTGGATTTAAGGCTATCAATAGGCTGGAAATAAGGGCTGTTTTGAGGTCATAAATGCTGAGGAAATAATAAACTATCCCAATGAGCAGAATAAAAGAAATAAAGCTCCAAATCGCAAATACCCAGGAGGATGCTCCCAAAAAACTGACAAAGGCTGCCATTGGAACCCAAAAACCAAAACGATTGGCAAAAACATCGGCTACTGGGGTAAAAGCTCCTTGGGTAAGTTGCCAGGCATATTTACAATAAACGTATTCATCGCTAAGGGTAATTCCTGGATGATTGAATATCGAGAAGCATAGTGCCAAAAATAAGAAGAAAAGGAGTAAAGAAGGTTTTTTCAATGAGTGGAAGAATGTGTAAATGTGAAGGAAAGACCGTTTAAATATTTTAACGATTTTTCCTTCACGGAGTGCCAGTCTATTTCAACAATACCATTTTACCAAAGCCTTTTTGGAAAAATTTATCGACACTGTCTCTTTGATAATTCTCGTAATCAGAGCCATCTGCATTTTTTGCCACAAAGCGATAGAGATATACACCATTTGCCAGACGGTCTCCAAACTGGTCGGTTCCATCCCATGCATAATCTGTGCGATGTGTGCCGATTCGAAGCTCACCTAATTCATCTTGCGTAATTTCACGAACGATTCGTCCTGAAACTGTCATGATTTGAATTTTATAATAGGCAGGAGTTTCTATGCCTGTCAAGGTATAAACAAATTGTGTGGAAGTGGTAAATGGATTTGGATAATTCAATACATTAGAAATCATAGCTTTAGAAATAACTTCAAATGAAATGTTATAATCAATTAAACCAGAAACATTTCCTGAAACATCTTGGGCCTGTATCATCAATTTATAGGTTCCGTCTTTGTATAAATCAGGAGATAATTCGATGGATGCCTTGTTTTCCTTCCCTAAGTTACTTTCATCAGCAGGAAAAAATTGCATGATGGTGCCATCAAAGGGCAAAACTATCGGTTCAGGTTCATCTGGGTAAGTTAAAAGCACTTTAAACAAACTCGTATCTGCCAATGCCAAATATTTGTTTTCGTCTTGAAGGGTAATCAGAATATTTGTTTTTGGTGAGACGATGTCTCCATCCATGATGTGGATGCCATCAAATGTCACATCCAGAAGCGGATTTCGGACATCCTCCCGGATGTGAAAATTAATGACGCCAATATTGTTTTGGTGCGTCAGTTCGGGTTGATGGTCATCTGGATTGGCCTCGATAATGATGGTTTGAGGACCAGAAATAGTTCTTGTATCAAAATTCAAGGTTGCGATAATCGTGTCTTCGACAAGCAGAGGTCTATACAACTTATCAAATCGGACTTGCTGATTGTTGACATCTACAATTTTTATGGCAACCAACATGCTGTCCATGTCGTATTGTCCAATATTTTCTACCGCAATTTCCAATTCAAGGTTTTCACCTTGCTCCAAAGTATCTTTAGAAAAAGAAAAATGAGCTGCAGGGTTTAAAGCTGCTTCCGGTAAGCCTTCATATAATACCCTCCAATAACCAATTTGTGGTGGCGTCCGATTCAAGGTATCTGAGGAAAAGTACTCTAGTCTTAAAAATGGATATTGAAGGGGATCAATATCAGATAGATCTAATTCAGGCTCTGTAATTCCTTCATAAAGTATTTCTTCTGTCTCAGTTGCCGGATTAAAGCCTTTTACATTGAAATACACATCCTCAGTGCTGTCATCAAAATCATCCAGACTCCACTGAAATTTATTCCACTCTTTGACGGGACCAATTTCTGTAGAGGTTACCATTCCGCTATCCCATACTCCTGCTATCCCGTATTCTACAACGAGATATTCGAAGGGATCACTTGCCAATGCTTCCTTTGGTTCAAAACTTGGGTCGTCCTTTTTGAAAACAAAAGTATAGGGAACTGAGCCATTTTCGAGCTTTCGGACCAACTGCGCTCCTTGATTTTCCAATACCTGAAATAGATTGACTCCGAGGTTATTGTTGACAGAATCCATTGCCCATTGTTCGGGGAAATAACTTCCTATCAAAGAGTCTTGAGTTTTAAAATTTTGATAAGTAAAGAAAACCACATAGTTGCCTATGGGAATAGAGTCCTGAAGGAAATTAATTAATTCTTCCCGATGGGTAACATTACTGGTCAGGAAAGGAAATGCCCGATCTCCAAAACCTCCATCGTCCCCATATTGATTGCCTTGATCCTTCCAGGGATCTACAGATAAAGAATCCAAAACAGCAATCAGAACTCCATTTTCTATTGGAGGTTGCCACCAATTTATATTTTCCTGATTCAAGGTAATGTATGGACGATCTCCCCAATTATCCCTACGCATATTATTGGAAAGCTTCAGATCCTTGAAATCTTCTATATATCTCAACTTTTGTGTAGTCTCAGGCAAAGTTTTATTGTTCAGCCTATCTTTTTTGTATTGAAAATAGTGACTTTGATTCCAGCCATCATCATGATCTTCCAAAAACACAAAAGAACTGTTGAACCAACGATACCCTACTTCCGCATCTGTGCTGTCGGGGCTTACTCGCCAGTAATAAACCTGTTCATTTTGCCAATCTATGGAAGGTTTCCATTTCATTACCCCTCCAACCCCTTGCATGATTTTTTCCTGAAAAGCAGCGCTATTGAAATTTTCAGTTGTGTCCAATTGCAAAACAAATACTTGTTCCTTGGCAAAAACATCTGCTGTTACAGCCTTTAAAGTCAATTCCGGATCATTGACAATGGCAAAAGGGCGAGGGTACATTGGTACCAGGTCATTGGAAGTGATCAATACGGGAAATCCTTGGGTGCCATTTTGGTTTAGAACATTGTTATTGAGTTCCGCTTCAGGAGCTGGCAATTCTTCAATCTCTTTATCCTGATCTACTCTTATGTGGAAATAGTTTTGACCGACTTCGTTTCCTCTTTTTAACATTGGCACCTGAAAGGTAAAGTTGTTTTTGAACCCTTCTGATTTTACTTCTTCCCTAACCAGATTCACAATTTCTCCAGTAGGATATTGTTGATCAATATGAATGAAAAAGGAGTCTCGGTTATTGATGCCAATATTATGTATGTCAAAATTTAAATCGAAAAAATCCAATTGGGTATTGACTAGGGGAGGATCATTTGAAACTGAACTGATATCAACCAGAAAATCTGGACCTGGATGTGCATTGAGCCGAATAGCAGGATCACCCTGGAGGGTGGTTTGCTCTGCCAATACCTGATCGCCTCTGGAACCTGAATTCTTAAAAATAGAGATGGATTCCTTTAATATATCTCCGACTCCCTTTCCGTACAAATCACCTCCTAAGAGACTGTAATATTCATTGCCGAACGACCTTAATGAATGAATAAATCCAAAACCAGTAGAGGCGATATAAGCGATGGCACCACTTTGTTCTGCTAAAATGAATTGCTCACCAATACTTTCAAAACCTTCATGACATTGTCCGGAGTGACATCCAAAGGAAAACATCAAAGGGTATTTTCCCTGGTTACCATAATTTTCTGGAGAGTCAGTACTAAAATCGAAACCGCTGGCACTTGAATGACCAAAAAAAGTAACGATGGAGGCACCGCCATTGATGGCATTGAATAAGGCTTCCGATTGGGAACTTTGAATGGGGTCTGAACTGGTTTTGAAAAAGGAAAAAACATCAGCCCCAAAGTCATTGGATTCAATAATGTTTTTGAAACCCGTTAAATGGTTTCGAATAATCTGATGGTCATCTTGTCCTCCACCTCCCAGATGTATAACGCGTTTCATCCAGCCCTTATCAGTTAATGTTTGTGGCAAATTCAAGCTTGCTTCAAATTCTAAAACCTTGTCGTAATAGGTTTTTAAATCTGCTCCAGAAGTAACGGGTAACCTGCCAATAGAAACTATAGGAGGGCGGGTATTCGGAGTAGCAAACATCAGTACATCTGCCCCTGGAGAACCATAGGTTGGAACAAAAAAAGTTTTCTGATTATGAGCGGTCAACTGACCTTCTGTCCTGATTTGATGCAATTCCCTTGCCTTGCCAATAATGAATACATATTGAGGGTCTGACCAGTTTTTTACCATAAAATGAGCAAAATTGGTTATGGCTGCACTGTGCCTGTGAATGCCATATGCAAACTGATCATAGAGTTGTTGAACATCAATAATGATTGGATCATAACCGCCTCCAGTAAAGGATCTTCTATGATCTGCATAGGTCTGAACCCAGTTGTTGCCATTGCCATCATCAAAAAGAGCAGGATGGGTTAGAAGGACAAAATTTCCTTCTTCTTCAAAGTAATTAATGAAATCAGTGTCTTGTAATTCTGTTACTTCCCGAGTTGCTATGGAAGCATTTACCAATACCAATTCCCGAACCTTGGTTGATGGAGGTAGTGCAATTTTTAAAAGACCTGCGTCAATAACAGGTGCCAGCCGTAGTTTATTTGTTATGTCATAAAGAACTGGAGAAGATCCACCGTCAAAATTCTCAATTTCCAAATAGGTGACCTGGCTGGATGCTTGTATATTAAATTGAAAATACGACTGGTTGTCAAAGTTGAATAGTCGTGGATATTCCACATAAATACTCCCAATTGCATGCTTCCCTTTATTTCCCGAGCTATCTGCAATAGCTAAAAAAGTAAATTCCGTTTCGTCATTTAATAAATCCAAAGATAGGTTTCTCGCTCGGCGGGTATAGGTATAATCATACATGGAAGCAGTAATCAATTCCGTATCTCCCAACATAAGCGCATGACTGTGAGATCCTCCCCTTCTTCCTACAAATCTCGTCACTACCTTTGCGTCTGGTCCCTGGTCATAAACATAGGGCGTTTCTAAGGTGATTTTTGTTTGTTCATTGTATTGATCTCCAGTAGCAGGATAAACCATTGCATAACCTCTTCCTATATCAAAACTGGAAGTACTTACAGATGAACCACTAAAATTTTCACTTTTTTTTATGAACGAGGACTGTCCATATTTTTGACTTCTATGAATAAAATAGGGCTCTGGCACATCAGAACCTGAAATATTGTTAGGTATTTCCAAATATCGATTTGCAGGTTCTCCAGTGTCTGTCCAGGTGATATAATATGCCGAAGTATCAGTAAACATGCTGTAATAAGGGTTTAGCATATCTGACGCTCCGTTTTGAAAAAACAGGGTATCTAGTGAAGCGCTATTTTTTTGACCGTAAAATTCGAGATAATCATTGGCGCCTAAAGTGTTTTCATTAGTGACGTACATGGGGATCTCTTCACCCATATGAAACAATTGCAATTGCTTTCCTTCAATGTTTGCAGGTATTTTTTCCTGAAGTGTTTGGTAGGAAACTCTGTATATGCCATCCTCTGCTAGCATGATTTTGAAATAGTAGCGGTCATAATCAATCCATTCATTTCCATAAAGTGTGTCTTGCCCATTCCACATTTGGGCAGGTAGATGATAGAAAATTAGAGTGAAAAATAGGAGAATGAAGGTTTTCTTCATGGGTGTAGAATTTTCATTGATAAAGCAAACTTCAAAATTACGTTTTTAACTTCAGTTTGCAAGTGAAGGTTTAGCAAACTGGCAATTAAGTTGTTTGGGAGACGGAAGAAAAGAATCGATTGGTCAAAAGGAAAAAACTAAATATTCTTCATACCTGCTTTAAATACTAATTATTGAACCTACTTTTGCCCGAGGCAAAAAATCATGAACAACTGAATAATTTAGAAAAATGAAATTACAATTTACAGCCTGTCTTTTATTATTCACGTCTGCTCTTTTTTCACAAGGATCCTCCTTGCCATTTGGCAATGATGCCTATCATATATTGGATCGATTGGAAATAAAAACCGGAAGGGCAATGCCCTACCATTCTTCTTTGAAATATTTTCAACGAGGAGATGCAACTCAGTATGCATTGTCGATTGATACTGCTGCAGTGCCATTAACAGTGAAAGATCGAAGAGACCTCTATTATATTTTTAAGGATAATAATGATTGGCTGGCTACTCCTCAGTTTCCTACAAGACTGGGAGGCAAAAAAGAAACCGTACCAAGTAATAATGCTCCTGAAGGTCAAACTCAGGTTGAAGCCTGCCTTTCCAGTGATTATTACATCGAAAGAGAAAAACCCATTTTTAACTTGTTTTATAAAAGCCCTGCCAATTTTCTGGAGGTCAATCATAAATATTTCCATCTGCGGGTCAATCCAATTCTCAATTTTCGATTAGCCAATTCATCAGAAGAGTCTAAGCTCATCTTTTTAAATCAGAGGGGCATTGAATTTCGTGGGGGTATAGATGACAGAATATATTTTCATACCAATATTATCGAAAGCCAGGCTCGATTTCCTGACTATGTGAATGGTCGAATTCAAAGAGATCTTTCTTTACCAGGAAATGGTTTATACAAATCTTATAAGAGCAATGTTTTTGATATAACTGATGGATATGATTATCTAAATGGACAGGCTTATGTTGGCTTTAATGTAACCAGACACGTCGGGTTTCAAATAGGGCATGGCAGTAATTTTATTGGAAATGGTTATCGCTCCTTGATTCTTTCTGATTTTGCAAATAATTATTTCTACTTGAAAATCAATTGGCGAGTCTGGAAATTTCATTATCAAAATATCTTTGCTGAATTGGCAGCTACTTCATCTAATTCAATTCCTGACGGGAGCCTTACTCCGAAAAAATACATGGCATCTCATCATTTGAGTTTCAATATAAGCCCAAACCTGAACATTGGATTTTTTGAAACCACCGTATTTAATCGAGATGCGGAGACAGGTCAATTTGAATTCCAATATTTAAACCCAATAATTTTATACCGAACTGTCGAGCAATTTATTGGAAGTCCTGACAATGTTTTAATAGGATTTGATTTTAAATGGAACCTGTTCAATAGATTACAATTGTATAGCCAGTTAATGCTCGATGAATTTAAATTTAACGAACTCATTGTGGAACGAAATGGCTGGTGGGCAAACAAATTCGGAATTCAGGCAGGATTGAAATACATAGATGCATTTGGGTTAGATCATCTGGATCTTCAGGGCGAGTTCAATACAGTTCGACCATTCACCTATTCTCATAGAGATAGTTTGGGCTCCAGTTATACACACTACAATCAGCCCCTCGCACATCCTTTAGGTTCCAATTTCAGAGAGTTTATTTTCAAAGCCAGATATCAACCTTTGAAAAAGCTTGTAGTTGATTTTCGGGCGATTCATGCCTCTTTTGGAGAGGATGAGGACAATTTTGCTACCAACTGGGGAAGCAATCCCCTGCTACCTCACACACGCAGAGAGAAGGACTATGGAAATGAAATTGGTCAGGGCATTGCTGCAACTACGACCATTATTGGATTGGATGTGAGCTATCAAATCTGGCACAACCTCTATTTGGAACTGGAATATTTCAGGAGGAAAAAAGACAGCGATATGAATTCAAGAGATTTGACGACGAGTTATATGGGTGGGGGAGTACGGATGAATATTGGAAGATACCGTTCAGACTATTGATTGATTATTAACAGGTTTCATCCTGAATTTTATATATCCCTTCCAGATCGGTGATTTTTATTCAATTACAATTGTATTTATGTTACGGGGTGGGCGGTGAGGGGTTGCACAACCCCAAAACACACCCCCAAACAAG
>JBGTQJ010000014.1:0-84374 GCA_041941305.1 Saprospiraceae bacterium | reverse complement strand
AATATAAAGTAAATATTAATAATAAATAATTAAACTCACTTCGTTCGTTTTTATAGAGATTTCTGGGATATAAAAAGGGGAAGGGGGTTGGGTATAAGGTTTTGGATAAACCCAAAACCCCAACCCCAACCCCTCCCCCCGTAACATGTTGATTAATAAAGAATTATCTGGGGGTTCGGTACCTGGAGATTTTTTGTGCAAAATTCAGGGTGATTCCTATTGAATCAATTAAGGTTTCTCCTCCTTCCCAATTGAAATCAAATTCGCAAACAATCGAAATGCTCCAGGGACACCGGCAGGCAGCTCTCTAAACCAGGAATAGCCGGTATAAATGTAATATCCCTCCCCATATTTGGCGACTAAAAGTCCACCGTCTTTAGGGGTTTCTCCTGGATCATTACTGGAGAGAATGGGTACAAATTCTTCTCCCCATTCATTTGGAAAATACAAACCTCGCTCCTGTACCCAGCCATCAAAATCCTTTTGGGTGATTTTGTTAGGGAAGTTTAATACAGGATGATCTGCTTGCAGGACTCTCACTTCCGCCTCTTCGACAGAAACCCGATCCCTTGAAATCTTAATTTGATACGGTGCTAATTCTTCCAGTGGAAGTGCTAAGCCACTCGTATTGTATTGCACAATCATGGTACCACCCTGTTTGACGTAATCAAATAATTTAGGTTGATGAAATCGCATCCGTTCGTTTGTGTTATAAGCTCGAATGCCAATAATGACTGCGTCGTAATTCTTTAAATTGTCAACTGTGATCTGTCTGTCATCCAATAAATCTACCTGGTAACCAATTTGCTCCAGATTCTCAGGGATCTTATCGCCAGCTCCCATGATGTAAGCAACTTTGTCTCCTTCTTTTTTTAAATCAATTTTAACAACTTTTGAGCTGGCATCCAATGCTAAGGTTTGTGGTTGAATGTGATCGTATTCAATTTGAACAAGCTTTCTGGTGTATGCTTCTTCTCCAATTCTCACTAAGGGAACAATGTAATTTTCGTCCTGGTTTTCAGGTGGATAGAGTTTAAAAGGAACCGAAAGCTCTTCTCCTTTTAATTTTAAGTTGAAGTCTACTTTCTCAGGTTCGGTTTTCCAGCCTTCGGGATGGCAAAGTTCAACAGTTCCCGAAACATTTTCAGCTCCGGATTTAAGTAAAACATTTACTGTTTGAGGGGCTTGATTGGCATAGATGTATACTTCTTGCTCAAGGTTGGCAAAGATGGGCTGCGTGATCTCAAAGGGGCGATAGACCTCTCCCTCTACCCTGTCACGTCGTTTGTAAACTACATCCCTGACAATAGTCATGGATGCTCCTTCGATTTCAAAATCAAATGCCACTTTTAAAACTCTTGGTGATTCGGGCAATCCCCTCAATGTCTGATCCTCTACATCATACATCCCCAAGCTTCTCTTTTTGTTCAGCCAGTAGGAATTGGTGAGGGGTGCATCTTCAGGAATCACAAGCCTTTTATACATTTTATAGACCTGATTATTATCCAGGTTCAAATTCACAAGCGTATCAGTGTTATTTGGAAGATATTCCAGGTTTCTCAAAACAGTGTTTACTGGCGAGCGATTGACTACTTCAATGGTGAGTTCTACTTTCTCACCTGGAATAGCGGAATAAGCATCTGCCACTACTTCCAAATACATTGCCATACATTGAACAATAACCTCTCGAATTTCGGATAACTTGACGCTTTTCCAATAGCCATCAGGCAAGGCATCAATCATCTTATAAGCCTTCATTAATTCCGAAACACTTGCTCCAGGGTTATGATGATCAAAATTGTCATCCACATTTTTTATAAGCTTGCCAATAGATGCTCCCCCTTCCACGCGATTCCAGGAGACGTCAATGCCATCAAACAAATCACCTCGGTCACCCGGCATATCTCCCTTTACAATCTCCATATACTCTTGTTGGGAACCACGGGAAGTCAAAGAGCCAAAGCCTTGACATTTATGCATACTTCTGCTTTCTGCAGCAATTTCATTATTTGATTTTCCCAGTACAGGGTAGTATACGCCAACATCAACACTCGCCATATTGGATTTATCCAGTTTCGCAAAAGCTTCTCTACCTCCATAACGCCACCAGCCAGTGTTGTAAAATAACCTTTGCGGCTGCCAGGTGTCAACATATTTCAATTGTTCCGGATAAGCATTTTTATCTCCTACTAAATCAAAGGCTTCAATGGATAGTATCGCAGAAGAGGTATGATGCCCATGTGTTCTTCCGGCTCTCCGGTGGTCAAAGCGGTTGATAATCACATCTGGTTGCCATTTTCGGATTGCCCAGACTACATCAGCCAATACTTCATCCTTATTCCATATTTTCAAGGTTTCATCGGGATGTTTGGAATAGCCAAAGTCATTGGCTCTGGTAAACATCTGATTGCCTCCATCTGTCCTCCTGGCTGCAAGCAATTCCTGCGTCCTCAAGACACCCAGTAAGTCTTGGATCTCCGTACCAATCAGGTTCTGACCTCCATCACCCCGAGTAAGGGAAAGATATGCCACATTTATTTTTTGTTCATTTGCCAGATAAGCAATCAGTCTAGTATTTTCATCATCAGGATGGGCAGCAACGTAAAGGGCAGAACCCAAAACGTTCAATTTTTTGATGGCTGCATGAATATCTGATGAAGTCCACCTTTTGGGTTTTTGAGCATAATTGGTCTGAAATGATAATGATACAATTAAACCAACCAATAAGAATTTGTAAAATCGAAGCATGAGAATTGTTTTTTATTGTACCACGGCTTTCCAAAGCCGTACCTCTCGGAGCTGCCTCAAAAGACTAAAATTGTTCAAAGGATCGAAATTATTCAATGCATGAATTACTCACTATCAAACACGCATAAAATCATTTTTTGAGCAATTTTGAACCTTGAACCACTTTTGAGACAGCCACAATGAATTCGAAAATAGAGCTCATATTCACGACTTTGGAAAGTCGTGATACTTTTTTACGGTTTTGGAAAACCGTGCTACGTTTTGAGCGGGACAAATATAGAAATGTTGAAAGTGATAATACTGTTTCAGAATTGTTAAAAAAAATGTATTGTCTTCTGTGACATTTTTTATAACTTTCGTCAAATCAATCGATTACCTAGGAGTTTGTTTTAAATCCCTCCAATTGGATTTTAAACAAACCCAACCTGGACAAAACAAAAAACACATGTTTAAAGAATTTAAAGATTTTGCAATGCGAGGCAATCTGGTTGATATTGCTGTAGCATTCGTTATGGGAGCTGCATTTGGTAAAGTAGTAACCAGCTTTACAGGAGGCATCGTCTCTCCACTCGTCGGAATGATTGGAAAAACCAACCTCTCTGATTCCAAATATGTATTAAAAGCAGCGGAGGTGGATGCAGAAGGCAATGAACTGGTTTCTGAAATTGCCTTACTTTGGGGAGACTTTTTGACGAATGTAATAGACTTTATTATAGTGGCATTCGTCATGTTTATTATCATCAAAGGCATCAATTCTTTGAAGAAAAAGGAAGAAGAAGCGCCTGCTGCTCCACCAGAACCAAGCAATGAAGAGAAGCTATTGACGGAGATTCGCGACTTGTTGAAGAAGTAAAAATCTCAGATTTTAGAGCCCAAGGTTCAAAAAGACAAAATTATTTGAGCCTTGGGTTTTAATCCTTAAACTGCCGTTCGACCTGCTCTAGCAACCACCTCTTTTCCGCCACAATTTTTGTTGTCTGTATTTTCTTAAATAGATTTCCAGAATCTTTTTGATTTTGAACAGCTAATGACCATAACTGCTTGGAATACAGTATAAAGTGCTCATATAGTTCCAAATGATAACTTAATTCTTTTTTCTTTCTCCGAATATAGATTTTGAAACTATTTAAAAGACTTTCAAGGGCATCATAGGATTCTTGCTCAAAATACATTTTGGCAAGTAGCGTCTTGGCTGAACAATTAGTGAGTACATCGTCCGAATCCATTCGGGATAACAAAGGCATTGCTTGATTATAGTCTTTTTTCTGATAATGAAATCGGGCAAGATTGTAATTGAAAATTCCTTCCTTCTGTTCCTCTGGTAGTGTATTTTTGTACTTAAATAAAAATTGCTCTGTCCAGTCAAACTCTTTCAAGCGCAATCCTGTCATGACAATATTTCCAAAAGAAGCTGGATGGAATATTCCATGTTCCAGAAATACGTCTACTTCTAATCCCTTTTTATATATTTCAAATATTTCTTTATAAAAATTAGAATAACCTAAGTTTAACCTCCTAATACAATAATTAATCAAGATTCGATAGAAAGAAATTTGTTCTTCTTTTGGGAATTTGGATTCGTGTAGTGCAACCAATTCTTTTAGTTTTTGAAATGGCTTTTCATCTTCGTGATTACTCAATGCTAAAAAGCTATGATAATAAATTGCAATAGCAGGAACATTCAAGAAGGAATGATATTCCAAAAAATCCAGAACTTGATTTAAAAGTCCTGTGTCATATTTAGTCTTGGTTACAGCTTCGTGACTTAGAAGAATACATGCATTTTTTAATTTTTCGGATATAAAAGCGATGTCTTGAGAATCTGCCATTTCCTGAAGATTGAAATGTCGGCTTCTCCCTAGTTTCATTGAATAATCATATTCCTCTAACTGAATTTGATATTTGCGACGATGAAATTTGACATCTCGAAGTGGCTGTTTTTCATTTTCAGAATTGACTTTTTGAATGCTTTTTTGAAAGGATTTACCCAATTGGTGTTTGTAATAGGCTCTGGCCAGGTAAATTCCTTCAGTGTTATCCTTTTTCCATTCATTCCATGCTAAAAACTCCTCTATCACCTTTAACAGGTAGGAGCATACATAATGGAGTCTTTGCATATCAAAGGCTTCATTTGGAAAAACAGCTTTGTATATATTCTGCTTATCATAAGCACGCTCTTTTCCTCCATGATGTTTTTTTAAATATTGAAAAAGTTGAATGACATCCTTATGCCTATTGTGAATAGGAGACTGGACGAATTTAGTTAACAGCTTAATTTCGTCTTTTGACAGCGTTTTAAAAACTTTTACAACTTTATTTTGATGCATACACGTAGAAAAAATCCGAGAATTGCATCAGACTGAACAAGATTGAAAAATTTGATGCGCTTTTTTAAAACGTTTTAATTACAAGGTGTTTTATCGCGTTGGTTTTTTAACACTTCTATTTATAGGATATTATTTATACATAATTTGCTGCTTTTGGCTTTATTTTTTCCGAGAATCCCAATTTTTTGTTTTTGTTCCCTATGGTTTTAATTGAGACTTTTGAATTAGAAATATTTTCCAACTTAACAGACTTTAGTAGCAAGGGTATCTCTGACCGAAAAATTCTCGGGTTTCAGATCCGGTCGGGGATACCACTTTTTTTGAAAAGAAGTTCTTTGCATGATTATTATCAGAAAAGCAGCGAATGTCTGTTAACCAGCGTCATCTTAGCATTGAACTTAGGTAAGTCCTAGATGTACTTTTTCCCGAAACTGATCGTTTTAACATTTTCTCTCTATAAAAATTCAGGTTATTGTTATTGATTTATGAAGAAGCAGGAAAAGACCTGCCAGGTTTCGTTTTACAAAGCAGGCTATGTATTTTAAAATTTTTCTATCCGAAATTTCATTTTGTGAACCCTGGTTTAGTGGAACATGCTGACTTAAAATCAATTTATACTATCCCGATGAATTCCTTCATTGGTTTTTTGTCAGAGCCACAAATTGTTATCCTTGGTGCGAAAAATGCTTATAGAATTATTCTAAACTGGAAAACGACTAGCTTCTGTAAAATGAAAACCTGGCAGGTTAGCCCTCAAAAAAAGCTAAGACAAACTAAATAAAGGATCTGATTTTTTTACTCCTTGAATTGATTTTTAATATTTGATTATCAGTTCGTTAAAGAAACTTAAGCTTAAACTTGGTATACCCTATAAATTGCCCTGAAGCCAAAAAATCTACCCTAGTTTCGATAACCCATGAGAGTGAGCGACAAAAAACGACTTTTCATCACCGCTTTAGGAATGTTTGCATGTTTGTGCATGTCGGCACAAGGATGGGAGAAAACCTATGGCAGTGCTCTAGGTGAAAGGTTCAATGATTTGTCACCTACTGCTGACGGTGGATACATTATTACTGGGGAAAAGGAAGTATCTACGATGGGGGATTGGGACGTGTGGATGGTCAAAACAGACGCTGATGGATTAGTTGACTGGGAAAAATTATATGGAGACTTATATGATGTTGAATCTGGGAACAGCATTCGAGAAACAACTGATGGGGGCTACATTGTAGGTGGTACCAAAGCAATTGAAAGCCTGAAGCACACTTATATGCTTCGGATGGATGACCTGGGGGATACCCTTTGGACCCACTTTTCTTCCCAGGATTCTGTTTTAGGGCGAGTAGCTATTGAAGTATCAGATGGTGGATTCGTGATTGTTGGTTACAAATATTTTGTCTCTTCTGATGGTAAGCCAGACCGCAATATTTTCCTTTTAAAGACGGACATCAATGGTAATGAACTTTGGTGGAAAGAGTTTGGAGGAGACCAATGGGAAGAAGGTTTTTCTGTGGTGGAGACAGACGAAAATCATTTACTTGTTGCAGGTTATACGAAAAGCTTTGGAGCTGGTGATTATGACGTATATGTAATCAAAACGGATACAGATGGTGAAACCATTTGGGAAAGAACTTATGGTACTACATTTCTGGAAAAAGGTTACGCACTTTCCTCAACACCGGATGGCAATTTTGTCATTTCTGGTGTTCAAAATATTGGAACGTTCTCTCAGGACGATCCCTTTCTGTTAAAAATTGATTCAGACGGAAATCAGATTTTCTGGAGAAATTTTTTCCATACGGGCTTTGAGGCTATCTATTCCATTAGACCCTCTACTGGTGGATTCATTTTAGCTGGAGAAACCAGAAGCAGCCTCAATGCTGATAGAAATGTTTTTGCCCTTCACGTAGATAATTCAGGAAATGAAGAATGGGAAAGAACCTTTGGTGGAGATTTTGGTGATTTGGGTTTTTCAGTCGTGGAACAAAGCGGTTTTGCAATAGCTGGAACTACAACGAGCTTTGGAGCTGGAGAGAATGATGCTTATCTGATAAAAACCGATGGTTCTGGTCTTTCCCTTTCTAACTTAATTACAGGAAATATTTTTTCAGATTATGACTTGGATTGCTTGCCGGATTCAAATTCGATAAATGTTGAGAATCAGCTGATAGTTGCCAACGGAGTTACCAATTTTTACGGCACTACAGATGCAAATGGCTATTATTCCATTCCTGTCCCAGCAGGAAATTATACGGTTTATATCGGCGATATGTCTGAATATTGGTTTATTTGTGAAGACAGTTTTGCCGTAAGTTTGAGTGGCACTTTTGATACGACAATTGTAGACTTTACCATTCAACCAGATGAGTATTGTCCAATGATGCAAGTGGACGTTTCGACTAATTTATTGAGGCGCTGTTTCCCTAGTAATTATACCATTCAATATTCCAATACGGGAACTATCATTAGTGATGATACACATGTAGATGTTACTTTCGATCCATACCTTGAGGTCTTGTCGAGTAGCATTCCATGGACAAGTCAAAATGGTGATACGTACTCTTTTGATGTCGGCATAGTAGATGTTTTTGAAAGTGGTAGTTTTAATGTAGAAGTGATGGTAGATTGTGATTCCACTACTTTGGGGCAAACGCATTGCGTAGAAGGGCATATAACTCCAGATGAATTATGTATAGATACCACAGGCTGGGATCAGGTAAGTATTGAATTGGATGCTCAATGCCTGGGGGATTCTGCTCTTTTGAAGATCAAAAATATTGGAAGTGGAAACATGCAAGAGGCGCTGGACTTTGTGATTATTGAAGATCACATCGTAGGAATGCAGAGTAATTTCCAATTGAACGGACAGGAGGACACCACCATCGTTTGGTACCCACAAGGTGCAACTGTAAGGATGGAAGCCGAGCAAAGCCCTACCTTTCCTGGAAATAGCTCCCCAAGTATTGCCGTGGAAGGATGTGGAGGCAATCCATTCAGCCTCGGATACGTCATTCAATATCCTGAGAATGATGCAAATCCTTTTATTGATTTGGATTGTAGAGAAAATGTAGGATCCTGGGATCCAAACGATAAGCAGGGATTTCCCAGAGGCTTTGGTGACCAACATTTGATAGAACCAAATACAGAAATTGAATACCTCATTCGTTTCCAAAATACGGGTACCGATACTGCATTTAAAGTTGTTATTCGAGATACCCTTTCCCGCTTTTTGGATATCACTTCCATTAGACCTGGTGCGAGTAGCCACCCTTATGATTTTGAAATATATGGACGAGGAATTTTGAAATTTTCCTTTCCGGATATTATGCTACCTGACAGCAATGTGAATGAACCTGCTTCTCATGGCTTTGTAAAATTCAAGGTTCATCAGACGCCTGAAAACCCAACCTCATCAACCATTTACAATTCGGCTGCGATCTATTTCGATTTTAATGAACCAGTCATTACAAACAAAACTTTTCACAATCTTGCCAGGAACTTCATCATTGTAACGGAGCCTCCCAATGACACTACTTCTGTAAACAATACACATCTTCAAAATCTGGAACTGAATGTCTATCCTAATCCTTTTTCCGAAAAAGCAACTTTTGAGATAGATGGAGTTACACTTCAAAAAATTCACTTCAGTCTTTATGATGCCAATGGCAGGCAGGTAAGAGCATTCGTAACTTCCAAGCATCAGTTTGAATTTGATCGCCGGGATTTGCCCTCAGGTATTTACTTTTTCAAAATAGAAACTGAAGGTTATTTGATAGGCAGTGGGAAAGTAATTTTGAGGTAGTCATTCATACTGCAATGGGTGCTGCCAGCAATGTTTTTGGAATTCCAAAAGCTTCAACCAGTGCTCCTGCTTCTTCCCGAACTGATTTGCAAAGACTATCTACCATTCTTCTAATTGCTTTGGTTTTGGCACTTTCCATATAATCTTTTTCCAAAAACCAGCCTTTGTGTTTTTCGATAGTGGAAAGGGCAAACAAATCACACAATTTTTTCAAAATAGTTTTCAAATTTTCGTCTGTACAATTTGCTATAACTGCTAAAAATTGCTCCAAAATGACTCTTTCAGCAAATGCTTCTGCTAAAGCCAATAAATGCGTTTGACATTCCAAGAAGGCATCATAGGACCGCATGCCATCTTTGATTTTACCCCGCAATCTCTGAGCAACTGAATAAAGCAATTGTTTTTCATGAAATTCAAATGCACTTATATGAAATTCAGAATCCAGTAAATGATCGCTACTCGTATTCCGAATTGTGATAGGGTTCATTTCTGCTACTGAAACGTAGACTCGACTTGCCAGCATCCTCAAAACACCCATCATGCCTTCATCGTGAAAAGATTGCTTGTACTCAGTCAATAGACCTTTGGCTACCAACTGCATTAATACAGTGTTATCACCTTCAAAAGTTGTAAAAATATCGGTGTCTGCTTTCAAGTCTGCGAAGCGATTTTCTGCCAAATAGCCCTTTCCACCACAAGCTTCCCGACATTCTTGTAAGGTCTCTGTGGTATACCAGGTGGCATAGGATTTCAGGGCTGCCGCCAAAGTTTCAATCTCTCGGATATCATCTTCAGTCCGATTGACATACCTTTTTGTCAAATAGGTCAATCCAAATTCGAGAGCGTAGGCTTTTGCCAACAATGGCATCAACCTTCTTTGATGACTTGGATAGTCCAGTAGAATGGTTTCTGGTTCTTGAATACTGGGCGCAAATTGTCTTCTTTTCAGGGCATATTTGATGGCAATAGTCAATCCTGTTTTTGTAGCACTTAAGCCAGCTCTAGGTACACAAACTCTTCCTCCAACGAGGGTTCCAAGCATGGTGAAAAATCGTTTAGAAGGATTTTGGATGGGACTAGAGTATGTTCCACCTTCATCAACATCTCCAAATCGATTTAGTAAATTTTCGCGAGGCACGCATACTTCATCAAACCAAATTCTACCATTGTCAACACCATTTAAACCCAATTTATAACCATTGTCTTCTATTCGAACTCCGTCCAGGGTTTCACCATTTTCATCCCTCAGGGGCACTAAAATGGCATGAATCCCATGATTGACTCCTTTTACAAGCAGCTGCCCAAACACTGTTGCCATTTTTCCATGAAGTGCATTGCCGATGTATTCTTTTCCTGCCAGTTTATGTGGAGTATTGACGATAAAATCCTGATTGAGGGGCTCATAGGTAATTGTAGTTTCCAAGCCTCTGACATTAGAGCCGTGACCCGTTTCTGTCATGGCAAAGCAGCCAGGTAATTCCAAAGTACCAATCTTTTTCAGGTATGCATCGTGATTTCTTTTGGTTCCGAGAAATAACACGCTTCCTCCAAATAATCCGAATTGAACACCAAATTTCACTGCAAGACTTAAATCGTGATGCCCCAGCATTTCAAAAACCGTCGTGTAAGAAGTCATGTCATTTTCACCCCCAAATTCTTCTGGATAGGATAATGCTCCCATTCCCTGATCTGCCAGCATTCTACACCATTGAAGTACCTGTTCCCGGTAGGTTTCTTTTTGTCTCAGTGTTTTGAATTCAAAACGTTTTTCTGAAAGGAGTGCTCTCATTTTATCCCTCACTTCACCCAAATCACCATCCAGTAGCGCGCGCATTTTCGAAATGTTAAAACTCGATGCAATAAACTGAGATAACTGTTCAGCCGGAAAAAGGGAATCGTAGGTTCCAATATTCACCATCCCCAGTGCTTCTTCCAGCTCCTCCAAAGCATTCCTGGTTTCCTGAGCAGACCAGTAAATTCCATTCTCTTCTAAAGCACTTTGCTGTGCCATTTCGAGCCCCAGATCTACTAAAGACTGCTTTTTTTCTCCTGAATAGCCAGCGGCGGCATTTCGCAAAACGATTTTCCAATGGTGGAATAATTCACGGGAAGGAGGGTGAGAGGGATTACACCAGTTACTCAAAACTTGTTTGTCTTCTTCTTTCAAAAACTTCAACTCCGCTATTTTTTTTTCCAGGAGATGCACTTCATTTGAAGTTAAGACACGGTCTGCCCAGGCGACATAGAAAAGTGGGAGCAGACTTTGGATTCCAGAAGAATAAGAAGGGGATATCTTTGTTTTGCTCATGAATGTTTGTATTTGATATTAGGAGGCTCAATTTAGGTGTTTTAATTTTCTTTGTCAGAAAAATCAGGCAGCAACTTAAAGTCACTTCCGGATAAATGAAAGTCAAATGATTTCAAACTTCAGAAATGTGAAATTCCACCTCATGTGCTTCTACCAATGATGGCACTTCCAGCTTTCGGATCATTTTTTCCAAAATTGAATTGGGAACAGGATGTGCTCTATCTAAATTTCGTTGTAACAATTTTTCATAAGGCACTTCAATATAAACCAGCTTTACCCTTGCACCATAGGTCACAAACAAATCAATCAACTGCTTCCGCATTTGACGAGTAATATTAGTAGCGTTCCAAACAAAATCAACCTTGTTTCGGAGATGCGATTTCGCTTGTTCCTTTACTAGTTGTACGATTTGTCCGGTACCTTTTTTGTTCTTTGGCGAAATCTTTTGCGTCCGCCTTAAATTATCTAGGGAAACAACAGGATGGTCTGAATAATGTTCTTTGATAAAAGTATCTTTTCCAGCTCCAGGCAAACCAGAAAGCAAAATCACCTCACAACTGGTTTCATCAAATGGTTCGTAATCAGGAGATTCGCATTCTTTTTGGAAGTAATTAAACCGGGCTAGATTACTTGGGAAAAGAAATTGGTTTTGAGCAAAAAAAATCCCGAAGCTATTATAGGGTGGAAATTGCTTCGGGAGTGGGCGAATGTTTGTTCGTCTTCTCAGTCGCATGTTTAACATTCACCTACTGGGGTATTTTATTTACGCTGAAATTTTAAAACACATTACGATTATTTACAATCAATAAATATGCCAATTTTTTTTAATATGTTTTTGACATAATGCTCTAGGAATCCTGAGTAAATGCAAAAAGCAACATGAATCATCCCTAATTTTTCAAGCTTGAAAAATTAGGGATGATTCATATTTTACTTTGAAATCGCTTCAAATATTAATCTGTTTTGAGAGATTTAAAATATTCTTCAACCAGAAATTTGTAATAAGGTTTCAAGGAAGGAGAAACTGTTCTAAATTGCTCAATTTCTGCCTCTCGTTTTTTGATGTATTCCTCAAGAGAAGGAGGTACTTTGCGGTCGTATTCTCCTGCAGTTTCAGATTTGCGTTTGTTGTCGTATTCTCTTTGGCGCTCAGCTTTTTCGTGTTCCAATAGTCGGTTGAGGATATCTTGCTGACGCTTCATCATTTCGTTTGTCAGATTTTTATTGACCAAATCTGTTTCTACTTTATTCATTTGGTCTATCAAATCTTGCAATTCCTGAGAACCCTTGCCTTGCTCCTGCAGTTTCTTCTGTTTCTCTTTCAATGCTTGTCGCAATGCTGCCTGACGAGCCGCCATTTGAGCAAACTCTTTACTCATTCCCTGGTTTTGTCCTTTTTCCAGACCTTCCTTCATTTTCTTCATTTGATCATTTAACTGCTGCTGTCCCTGGGACATCTTATCGGAAGGTGTTTGTCCTGGTTTAGCTCCCTGACCAGGATTGGTACACATTTGACTTCCTGCCATCATGCCAGACATTTGCTGCTGCATTTGCTGCATGACCTCGCTGAGCATGAGCGCCAGATCATTTACATTTTTCATGGTACGCTGTTGGTGCTCCCCTGCTTGTGGCTTACGACGTTCTTCTAACTCATCAATGCTTTCTTTTAGGTTTTCTTTGACGTCAGCCACTTTTTCAGTCACGAAGCTTTCGATTTGGGTGACGCGCTTGCTCAAAGCTTGAAGGCTATCTTCGATGAGTTTGAAGTCATCTTTTAGTTTGAATTGGTCTTGCACTAAATCCACATAGTGAGGTGTATTTACATTGGCTTCACCAAAAGATTCCATCAAATCTTCCTGATCAAAGGATAAGCCGACCAAATTCTCCAGCAACTGTCTTAAAGCAGCCATGTCTTCCTGCATTTGCTCCATTTGTTGTTGTTGCATCTGCATTTGCATTTGCATCGCCATGTTCTTCATTTTTTCGGAAGCACTTTTTTGCTTTTGAGAAGCATTTTTGTTTTGCTGCTGTTGCATTTGCTGCTGGCTGTCTTCCATATCCTGCTCAATATCTTCCATTTGCTCTTCGTTGTCCCCTAATTCTTTTTTATTCTCCAACTCTTCATTTTTCTGTTCAATCTCTTCCATTTTTTCCTGGAGCTGGTCAAATTCTTCATTGAGCTCTTCTTGTTTTTGATTCAGCTCTTCTTGCTTCTGATCCAACTCTTCTTCTTTTTGTTGTTTCTCTTCTTCACTCATCTGCTCACTATTTTCTTCATGCTGCTCCATTTCTTCTCCCAAATCTTCGGTTTCCTCTGATAATTCTTCTTGTTTTTCAGCCAATTCTTCGAGTTTCTCCATGAAGCGCTCCATTTCCATCTCCAATTCCATTTGTTTGAACATCTCGAGCATTCTGTCCAATTCCATCTCCATTTCTTCGTCATTCATTTCCATGTCCTCCATCATTTCCAGCGCTCCTTCTTTTTCCAATTCCTGCATCAATTCTTCTATCTGGCGCATCAATTCTTGCATTTCTTCATCCATCACTTCTTCAAACAGCTCTTGCAATTGTTCCTGCTTTTCAAGGATGTTTTCATCCATCTCTGTAAACTCCTCCTGATTCTCTATGTTTTCTTCAAAAGCCTTTTTGGCATCATCTATTTGCTTTTGCAATTCTTTTTGACGCTCCAACAATTTTTCCAATTCCTTCTTTGTCTGCCAATCTACATCCTTCTCCTGCAACAATTTCTCTCTCAACTTCTTCATGTCATCTTGCAACTTCTTGCTCTCGTCAAGTGACTTTTGCAATTTGTCCTTTATCTCATCATCATTTTCCTCTGCCATTGCTTCGTATTCCTCAACAGTAGGCATGGCGAAAATCATCAAGTTGGTTCGGGCAGATTTGGAGCCATTGACGCCATCATTGTCATAAACTTCAAAGTAATAGGATACTTCGTCACCTGGATCCAAAGCCAGTTCATTCAAATCCCAGGTATGGGTATATTGAGTTGTTTTGCTTTTTGGATTTTGAATGCTCACAGTTTGCAACTCACCTTGAGTGCCATCCTCTTTTGTAATTCTGTAATTAAAATCCAGGTTTTGCAAACCATAATCATCAGTGGCTTCACCCACAAAGAAAATTAATTTGCTATCGAGACTATCTTGAAATTTTTCTGCTTTGATAGTTGGGTATAAATCTGGAATAATGGTCAAAGTGTAGCTGATTGAGTCTGCATTTGGTAAAGCCTCATTAGAAACGTAAAGCTTATAAGGCTCATCTTTCATAGCTCTCTTTTTAAAAGTAAAGAGCTCATCTGAAAATCGCTTGGTTTCTGTTAATTCAGAGCCGTCACCGAAGCGAATGGCAATAGCATCGGTATTTTCAGAATTGAAAACCCAATCGATATTGGTTCCTACAGGTACAACTAAGTCACCAATGCTGGATAAAGATTCATCTTTTCGTAAAGTATAATTCGGATAGTTTAAATCGACTTCAAAACCCAAAATGTTGGGCTTTTTTAAAACGGCGAGGGTATAATCGGTTGATTCGATTCCGCTTGAAAATAATTTGAAATCTGTTTCTTTTTGAACATTGCTAAAGCGGTAGGTAAAAGTATTATTATCCTCTTTCGTCAACCGGTATTGATAATTATCTACATCTATGAATACTTCATTGGGGATGACTTCTCCATCAACCGTCACAGTGAGGGGAAAATCTTCGTATTGGACTACCTCCAAATTCTCTTTATCAATAATAAATTTAAAAGGTGCAGGTTTTTCAAACTCCTGACGATGTTTGATAAGCCTTGCAGTACTATCTTTTATCAAACTGGGAGCTGCAAATAGCATAATTAACAACAACAACAATGGCGGCAATGCATACCGCAAATATTTTCTATTCTGATTCAAATCAATTGCACTACGGAAGGGAACGAGCTTGATTTTTTCAGATTTCTGGTTGATACTGGCCAGAATCAATTCCTTGTTGCTCGCAGAATCTGCTTGGTGTTTTAACTGTAGGATGTTCAACAATTTATCCTTTACATCGACAAAATGATTTCCTATGATTTGGGCAGCTTGCTCATGAGAAATAATTTTTCCCAGATTGAAATAATGCATCAATGGAGTGACTACCCAATAGAATAATGCAACTGCACTAATCCCTACAAAGGAGTAGAACAAAACAGTCCGGGTAGAAGTGTTGAAATAATAATAATGCTCAAGAAAATTCAACCCAAGGAAAAGCACCAAAATCAGGGCAATGCTATATAGCGAGCCACGAATCAGTTGATTGACATAAAATTTTCGAATAAACTGATCAAGTTTTTCAATAAGTAGTTGATAATTATTTTTTTCAGTCATGAGACTTCTTTTTTACTGGTCGACGGTGGAAAATGGGAAATTAAACTTTGGAAGGGGGTTATTAGAATTATAAAAATCAATCTGAATATCTCCGTCAACTGTCCACCGTAGCCCGTCAACCGAAATATTGCTTCAACAATTAAGCCATTGAACAATTCAAAAATTTCTTTTCTCAATAACGACAATCCTATAATAAGGTTGTTGCAAAGGCGTGAAAGATAGGCCCCTTGCCGATATTTCACAAGAAAGCAAATGTTAAAGGCCGTTAAATGTTCCGATTCCTTACATTTTTTGATGCTTGAATAATTTTTTTAGACTTCAAAACGCTACTTTCCGCTATCTTTAACGTCCCTACCGTGTGAGCATTTGAATGTGTGAATGTAAAAGTAAATAACCCTAATTCTTTTACATGGTATCATTCATACGCGCACATTCAATTAATTCACACTTTTACAATTATGAAAAATTTTAGATTCCTGTTGTCGATTCTGTTTTTAATGACGCTCTCTAAGGCTTATGCCCAAAACATTTCTCAAGAAGATCGCTCTATGAATATGGGTGTCAACCATGCCTTTATTCTTGATTTAGAAGATGCTGAAGCCAAGTTGGTTCAGAAACTTTGGAAGGACTATATAAAGGACTACAAAGGCAAAACCAAAAAAGTTAAAAAGAGTAAGGAAGTTATGTCTGAGGGTTGTAAACTGCCAGGGATGAATGGGTCGAAACCTGTTACCGCATACGCTCGTACGGAGTCAGTAGGGGCTGGTTCAGAACACATAGTCTGGTTCGATTTAGGAGAGGAGCGAGGATTTTATTCTGGAAAAGAAGGTAATGACCTGCTAGAAGGATTTGCTACTTATGTCAAAAAAGAGCAAGTGAAAATGGAATTGGCAGACGAAGAGAAAAGACTCAAACAGATGGAGAGTGATTTGAAAAAGCTCATTCGTCAAAATGAAGGTTATCACAAAGATATAGAGAAGGCTGAACAAGCCATTTTAACTGCTAAAGAGAATATAGAAGTCAATATTCAGGAACAGGAAAATACGAATCAACTTATTGAGGCTCAAAAAGAAGCTGTTGAGGCGGTGAGAAAGCGTTTGAGTGAAATCAATTAAAACATGTTGTATAGTTGCTGGTTTGCTGGTTACTGGGTTATAGTAATTGAGAAAATTGACTAGGTTGTTCTAATAATTCTACTAGACTCTTTTCTCAGCACAACATCCATTATTCTTTCACCTGCCCTGGGAAGTATTTCTCCATCATTTTCTTCCACCTTGGGTCTTTACGCATTAAATCAAAATCAGCATGGGTTTTTAGAAAATGTCGACCCAGTCTCCCATTGCCCAGCCCTTTTTTAAGACCTACTTCAAAAGTAATCCATGCCTGGTTATGCTGCCCTTTTTTTATATGCCATTGAGCTAAGTAAAAATACGTGTCAGGAAAATTGGCATTTATCTCGATGGCTTTATCTAATGCTACTTTCGCTTCATCCAGACGATCCAGGTGGGTGTAAGCATTACCCAATATGGCTCTTAAAAAACTATCCTGTGGCTTAATCTCAATAGCTTTTTGGATACTATTTAAAGCTTCTTTGAAATACTTTTCTGCCTCGGCAAATCGACCCAAGTAAAAGTTAATAAGGCCCAACCTATGAAAAGATGCAACAAAAGTTGAATCAATCCGAATGATTTCTTTGAATAAGTGTTCTGCCTCTCTATATCGTCCCAGACTCTTATATACGTATCCCAAATTAGCATAGAGGCAAGGGAAGCAAATATCTTTAGTAATAGAGTTAATAGCTTTTAAATACCAATACTCTGCTTTTTCATATTTTTTTTGACGCTTATAAAAATTTCCTTTCTTATACCAAACAAGAACTGAAGTGGAATCTATCTGCCCGGCAAGGTTAAGCATTTCTTCCTGTCCTTTCGACTCTTTTAAAGTCCTACGATAAAAATCCGCCATCGCAATATAAGGCTCTATCCAGGACGGGATCAACTCGGTAGCTCGATGGAAATAATGTTCCGCCGAATCCCTATGCCCTGCTTCACAATTTCTAATTATCTCAACCATTGCGTGGGCCATATCTGGCTGGATTTTCAGAGCTTTTTGATAAAAGGAGCGCTTGACTTTTCGGTATGTTTCGATCTGCCCCTCAAAAAAAAGTTTTCTTGCATGGAGTGATGGGTACATATAATGCTGCATGCCTAGCAAATCTGCTGCCCTTTCAATATAAGCAGGATAGTTTTTATAAATATCTTTCGCCTTTGCTGCTTTCAATATCTGCTCAGTCAGGCCTGACTTCAAAATAGTATTCATTACTTGTTGGGCATCGTCCTGAAGGGCGGCGGCATAGTTGCGGCGCATAGTTGAATGCAAGCGCTCCAATTGCGGCTCCCTACTCAATTTTTCATAATAATACTCTGCACAAGCAGTTGCAGGTTCTAAAAACTGTTGGTCTTTCAAAGCCTGCTTAAAGGCCAAATACATCTCCACAATATTCGAATCGGCTTGCGCCAAAACATTGTCTTCGATGCCCCGCGATTCTGTAGCAGTAAATAATTGTATGTGTCCTTTTCGACCTTCTTTTAATTCTTCTAATAGTTGAGGGAAAACTGTGGTCAATCTTTCTCCTCGACTACCTATAGTCATCGGAAATTGGCTTTCGGGTGCCACTTCCCTCGAAACATTATCCTCTAAATAACGCCCTATTTCCAGAAGGTTTACGGAAAGATCCTCATTATCATCTGCCATGCCATACAGCCCATCCAAAAGGTGATAACTGAAAGCCCCACGCCCGCCTCCCCATTGTTCACCTTCCCGACTGTATTCGTCAGGTTGGCAGGAGAGGATTTTGATCTCATTGGCAAATTGGGTGGCGAGTTTAGCCGCTGTCGCCTGTGTCCCGCCGATGCTGCTTCCTGAAAGTTTACCTGCACGACAGGCGTCGGTGATTAAGATTACTTTTGCTTTATTTTGAATAGAAAGCGTTGAAACCACGTCCTTCAAAACCCGAATATCAAAAGCACCACCTGCCATGTAAACTCTAGCAGGGGCGTCCCAACAAAGCAAATAACCTGGCTGTGTGATACTTTTTCTTTCCACATCTCCGTGCCCTGAAAAGTAGATAATCACTTTATCGTTTTCCTGTGCTACTTCCCATAGCCAATCGAGGGCAATTGCAAGTTGTGCTGCTGTAGCATTTTCATTAACTAAAACCTTGAGGTGGTCTTCATCCAAAGAACCTCCAGCAGGCGAGCGCATGAAATTCGCAAAAGCTTGTGCATCCCTATCCGCAAACTGAAGGTCAGGAATGTCTTCATCCTGGTAATTGGAGATCCCGACTACTACTGCGAAAGTGCTACCTTCATCGATATTAAGTTGCTGAGTATGAAGAGGTTGTATACAACCCAAAAAGAAAAAGAACGGGAAGAGTAGCTTTTTCATGACTGGAGAGGAATTAAATGACAATTTTAAAAATACGCAGAAATTAGCAGAGTTGTCTCTTTATTTCTATTTGACTAATTTAGGACAGGTTACTTTATTCAAAAATGCATTGTGCTAGAAGGTTAAAAACCCCAGGGTTTTATTGACAATGCGACATTCCAGGAAAATGGCTAAAATTGGTTAAATTCTGGCTATTACAAATTAATTTATTGGCAAATAATGAATGAAATAAGGAGATTGTCTAATTGTCTATCGGTTAAGATGATTATACAATTTTAAATTAGCTCTCGACAAGCCCGATACAAATCCTGCCAGTCTTTTCTTTCCTTTACGACCGTTTCCAAATATTCCAGCCAAATATTTTTGTCCTGAACAGGATCTTTGACAATTGCACCGGTAATGCCAGCGGCGAGGTCATCAGCCTTGATTTCGCCATCGCCAAAATGGGTCGCCAAAGCTTGGCCACTATTGATAACAGAAATGGCTTCTGCGGTGCTGAGTGTACTGCTTGGAGATTTTAATTTGGTTCGACCATCTTCTGTTTTTCCACTTCTCATTTCTCTGAAAATGGTGACCAATCTTTGAATTTCTTTAATCGGAGCTGCTTCTGAAGGCAATTCTAGTGTTTTGCCAATTTTGTCTACCCTGGTTTTTACAATCTTGACTTCTTCATCCAAAGATTTTGGAAGGGGCATAACAACAGTATTGAAACGGCGCCTGAGGGCACTTGACAGCTCATTTACTCCCCTGTCTCTGTCATTCGCGGTGGAGATAATATTGAATCCTCTCTGCGCCTGGACTTCAGTATTCAATTCCGGAATTGGTAATATTTTTTCTGACAAAACGGTAATCAAGGTGTCCTGCACATCGGATGGAATACGGGTCAATTCTTCTACTCTTGCGATTTTTCCTTCCTTCATGGCATGCATGACTGGACTTGGAACCAAAGCATCTTGAGAAGGACCTTCTGCCAATAGTTTTGCATAATTCCAGCCATATCTCAATGCTTCTTCATTCATTCCAGCTGTACCCTGAACCAGCAAAGTAGAACTACCCGAAATGGCAGCAGCCAGATGCTCAGAAACCCAGGTTTTGGCAGTCCCTGGAATGCCTACTAACATCAAAGCGCGATCAGTTGCCAATGTAGCCACAGCAACTTCTATCAATCGCCTGTTGCCGAAGTATTTGGTTTCAATTTCAAAACCAGTATCTAATTTTCCTCCTAATAGGTACGTGACTACTGCCCAGGGAGACAATTTCCAATTGGTAGGGCGAGGTTTATCATCTGCTTTGGAAAGTTCTTTTAACTCCTCTGCATAAGATTCCTCTGCATGGGGGCGTAGTATTTGTGTGAGTTGGCTCATTCTTTTTCTCTATGCAATTATTCCCTTATTGGAGTCATTATATATCCCGCTCGTCTCATCAATGCAACGACTCCCATTTCTCCACCCAGATGACCTGCACCAACCGCAAAAAAAGTAGGTTGTTCCAGCATCATTTGCTCCATTACAGGGATCCAGTTCTTATTTCTTTGAACGAGCAGCAAATCTTCAAATTCTCCAATCCCTTCTTCATCTTCACTTATCATTGCCCCCATTCCTTGCAGGTCCTGATTTTTGTACAATTCTACCATCTGATCGAACTGTTCATTGCCATCATTACCCGCTTTGATGCTCTCTATCAGCATTTGAGCCTGGGCTTTATAAGGAATGCTATCGAACATGCTCATTTGGTATTCAGCAGTTTCCAAGCCTCCCATCTTTTTATCCTGAGATTTGGCCATTTGCATTATTTCCATTTCATAGGAAACGATTTCACCCGAAGACATAGCAGCTGGAGACATATCAATATCAGCTAAAACTGTAAGGAACATGGGTTTGATTCTTTCAAAAAGGAAAAGTGGCATTCCCTTGTCACTGAAATGTTTCTTCACCAAAGCATATTCATCCTCGGTCAATAAGTCGCTCAATGAAAGGTTGTCCTCCATGAATGCTTTTGTCAATAAGGAAAATTGGGCAGCCAGGCCCGTCATTTCTTCCATGTTGATTTCAAAGGTGACCATTTCCGATTTTTTGATGGCTTTTTTTGTGGGTTTGGTCATGAAATAATCCTCTTTGCCAATCATGTGAATGGTTCCATATAGGTAAGATGTATCGGAAAGTTCATTTCCTGTAATTTGCCATAGTAGGGCATTTTCTTCTGCAGTTGGAGCAAAGGACGGTTTTTGTTCCAGGACTTCAACTTGAGCCTGAAGGGTAAACAGAGGGAGAAAAAGAATAAAAAAGGAAAGTAGCTTTTTCATAATAATCAGATTCAGGTAATAATTAACTTTAAAAACAAACAAGGGCATGAACAGCTGCCATACCCTTGAAAAATGTTATATTTTGACAGGATTAATCACTGGACAATGCAGCCAGGAGCCACAAAATCTCAAGGTATAACCACACTAATGTATACAACAAGCCCATTCCAAAATACCATTCCATATATGCAGGAGCCTGCATTTCTTCCCCTTTATAGAAATTGTCAAAATCAACCAATAATTTGAAAGAGGCTATTCCAACTATAACAAGGCTAATTCCAATTCCAATCGGAGATTGATCGTGTAGGAAAGGTAAATCACCTCCAAATAGATGTACAACTATAGAAACACCATATGCAATCATTACTGCACCAACGGCAACAGAAATGATATTGCGCAATCGATCTGTTACTTTAATAATACCAGAACGATAAAGCGTCAACATGGTAAACATGATCGAGAAAGTCAGCACAACAGCCTGTAGGATGATTCCTTCTACCAAGCCTGAATAAATATAAGAGGCAGTACCTGCCATCAAACCCAATGCAATGGAAAAGAGAGGAGCAAAAGTTTTGGCTTTAGGCAAATTCCGAGCTGCAATAAAACTTAATGCAAAAACGCCTATAATACCTGACCACATGAGAATGGGGCTTGGAAACATATAAGAAAAAATGGTCGCCGCCATCATCACTCCAAACAGGATAAATGTTTTATGAATGGCGCCTTCAACGGTCATAGTTTGACCTCTGCTCATGGTCATATCCGCGTCCAGAACATTTGCATTGTTCCTGAACATTTCATCCTTCATCATTGGATTGTTGGACTTTAAAAAGTTTCTTCTTGCCATAATTTTTTTGTTTGAATTACGAATTTAAAATAAAGAGATTAGAAATAAACCGAGAGGTATCTTTTTGATAATCAATGTTTTAAAATTTATTTCTAAACGCTCTTTGAAAAGAGAAAGTTGTTGATTTAAAAAAGTGTTTAAAGGTAGAAATTTTTTAACAAATTGCAGATTCAATTGTTCGCTTCATCGTTTTTACAAGATCTCATTTACTTTAACTTCAAAAGAAATACTTTGGCATTTTGCTATTCCGTCCATTCCAATTATTTCTTGTTCTTCATAAGCCTCTCCTTTTGGATTTCTATATATTTCAATTTGCTTGTCAGGAATATTGACAATCCAGTACTCTGGAATACTTGCAGCAGCATATAATGGAAGTTTAATAACTCGATCTTTGGCTAAAGTGGAATCTGAAACTTCAATAACGAGAAAGACATCTTTTGGACGAGGATGACGTAAACGATATCTGTCCATCCGCCATTTGGCAATAACCAAATCAGGTTCCGGCTCTGAGTATTTATCAATCCGCAATGGATTTTGAATAGTAATTATTGCTTTTTTATAAAACGTTGTAATCAATAGTTCCGCTAAAATATTAACTGTGCTTGCGTGAGGGCTATATATTGGGCTCATTTTTAAAATTTCTCCATAAATTAATTCCACTCGATCTTCAGGCTTTAAAATGCCACTTTCAGCCATTTTGTAATAATCATCTACTGTAAACAATTGTTTTTCTACCTGAACTGCCATAATCGTTTTTTACAAAGATAAGAATAATGAATACTAATATTTTAGAAAATAAATTCCATCAAAAATATCTTTTAAAAGGTAAAAACTTTCCTTTCCATAAAGGATTTATTTGAATAAACAATCAAAACCAACCCCAGAATTATTTTCTTTGTTGCTCCTTTTCTAATCAATTAACTGAATTATGAAACTTGCCAATTTTATCCTTGGACAATGGGTGCCTCATGAGGGAGAGGGCTTTCCTCAGTACAACGCTATTACCGGAGAATTGATTGCTACGACGAGTAGTGAAGGTTTGGATTATGCCGAAATGATGGACTATGCTCGCAAAGTGGGAGGTTCCACTTTGCGAAAAATGACCTTCCATGAGAGAGGACGCATGATCAAGGCTTTGGCATTGCACCTTTATGACATTAGGAAAAAGTATTACCCAATCAGTTATCTGACAGGGGCTACCAACTCTGATAGTTGGGTAGATATAGATGGAGGCATTGGAACCTTATTTGCTTACGCCAGCCTGCGCAAAAAATTTCCCAATGAACCCTATTACCTAGATGGAGAAGCGGCAAAATTATCCAAAGAAAATACCTTCATTGGACATCATATTATGGTACCTAAACATGGGGTTGCTGTACATATCAATGCTTTCAATTTTCCAATTTGGGGCATGTTGGAGAAGATTTCCGTGAATTTGCTGGCAGGGGTTCCAGCAATTGTGAAAGCTTCAGAATTGACTTCCTTCCTGACACAAGCAATTGTTGATGACATTGAAAAATCAGGAATCTTGCCAAAGGGTGCTTTGCAATTGGTTTGTGGGAAAGGAATCGGGATTTTGGATCCAGTAACTTCTCAGGATGTCGTAACATTCACCGGTTCTGCCTCCACTGGAAGAAAACTCAAAGCCCTGCCTAATATCATCGACAATGCAGTACCTTTCAATATGGAAGCGGACAGTTTAAACGCTACAGTTTTGGGTGAAGATGCAGTGCCGGGAACAGCTGAATTTGATCTTTTTATCAAAGAAGTACGTCGGGAAATGACTTCCAAGGCAGGTCAAAAATGTACAGCTATTCGGAGAATTATTGTTCCCGAAAATTTAGTCGAAGACGTACAAATTGCATTGGGCAAGGCACTTCAAAAAACGACCATTGGTGACCCACAAGTAGAAGGCGTCCGAATGGGAGCTTTGGTCGCACGTTCACAAATGAAGGAAGTGCGAAAAAGAGTAGAACAATTGGCTAAAAGCACTGAAATGGTATTTGGCAATTTAGATGACTTTGAAGTCAAGGGAGCTGATAGAAATAAAGGTGCATTTTTCTCACCAGTCCTGTTTTTAAATGACGAGCCTTTCAAAAAACAGGATAGCCACCATATTGAGGCTTTTGGTCCGGTAAGTACCATCATGCCCTATAAAAATCTGGATGAAGCCATTGAATTGGCAAACATGGGAAAAGGATCTTTAGTAAGCTCTATTGCTACAAATGACTCCAAAATTGCCAGGAATTATGTATTGGGCTCAGCGGCCTACCATGGTCGCATTTTGATCTTAAATGAAGCCTGCGCAAAAGAAAGTACTGGACACGGTTCCCCAATGCCTTTAATGATGCATGGAGGACCGGGGCGAGCTGGAGGTGGTGAGGAAATGGGAGGTATGAGAGGTGTAATGCACTACCTCCAGAGAACCGCCATTCAAGGACATCCGACAATGATTACCTCAGTCACCAATCAATATCAATATGGAGCGGCTCAACCGGAAGATCGCGTCCATCCCTTCCAAAAGTATTTTGAAGAAATAGAAGTTGGGGAAACTTTGGTTACAGCCAAACATACGGTGACAGTTGCTGATATCGTGAATTTTGCAAATGTCAGTGGGGACCACTTTTATGCCCACGTAGATGAAACTTCTCTTGAAGGTACCATATTCGAGCAGCGGGTGGCGCATGGGTATTATTTGATGTCAAAAGCCGCAGGCTTGTTTGTGAGTGCCAAAAAAGGACCAGTTTTGCTCAATTATGGCATTGATGAATGTCGGTTTACAAAACCTGTCTATCCAGGGACTACCATCGGATGCCGCCTGACAGCAAAGGAAAAAGTGGATCAGGAAAAACGGGATGATGAGGATATCTCCAAGGGAATTGTGAAATGGCAAGTAGAAATTTACGATAATGAAAATGAAACAGTGATGTTGGCGACGATTTTAACGATGGTGAAAAAGAAGGAACAGTAAGTCAATACTATATTTTTAATTCAAGCCCATCATAAGCCAATGCTACATTTTCAGGTAATGTTTTTGAGACATCTTCATAGCGTCCCATTCTATGACTTGTATGGATGAGGTAAGCTTGTTTGGGCTGTAGTCTGTCTATCATTTCCAATGCTTCTTCCAGATTCATATGAGAGTGGTGTCTATTGTAGTGTAGGGCACTTATAACCAAAACTTCGGAATTTTTCGCTTTTTCTCTTTCGCTTTCCGAAATGGTTTTTACATCTGTCAAATAAGTAAAGTCATCAAAACGAAAACCCATAACCGGCAACTTCCCATGCATGACTTTTATAGGAGTAATATTGACGTCTTTCACAGTAAAATCAGTCCCTTCCTGAATGTTTATTAATTGCAACATTGGAGCGCCCGGGTAAGGATTTTCTTCAAAAATATAAGCAAATCGCTCCTTCAACTCTTTCTGAACTCTCTTTGTAGCATAAACAGGCATATTTTGCCAGTGCATAAAATTAAAGGGGCGAACATCATCAAGCCCGATGATGTGGTCATTGTGTTCGTGAGTAATTAAAATGGCATCCAGTTTTTTTACACCTGCCCGAAGCATTTGCTGCCGAAAATCAGGGCCAGCATCTACCACAATAGAAGTATCACCTTTAGTGACCCAAATAGAACACCGAAGTTTTTTATCTCGAGGGTCTGTAGAAGTACAAACTTCACAATCACAACCGATTACAGGAACTCCTTGAGAAGTACCCGTACCAAGAAAAGTTATGTTTAAAAGAGATGCATCATTCATCACTAATCATTCATCATTAGAAGTATCCTGATTTTGAAGCTTGGCTTTGAATTTTTGTACCTTTTTATAAAACTCAGCTGATTTTTCACTTAAAATTTCAGGAGTTACTTCTATTGTTTCAATAATGTCCATCAAGGTACTTACTCTTCCTTCTGCCTGGAAAAATTTATTGATAACTACAATTTTTTTATCCTCCACAATGGCATAACCAGAATTGAAACTGCCCTTCTCATATCGAATAATGTAGCCCATCTCCTCAAAAATCAATTCCAGCTTTTTTAAAGTATGTTTGGTAAAATTCATTTTGGAATGGTTCAAAATTTTTCAAAGGTTCAAAATTGTTCGATATACTTAAAGCCTAAATTCTATATTAAACAACCTTAAATCAATTTGAACGAATTCTTCAAATCGCGCAAATATCGCAAAAACCTTATAGAAAGAAATTTTCATCGCAAGCTGACAATCAATTCGAATTGGGCAGTATATTCGCAATAATTTTAACGCCTGAACGTAGGAATTAAGAGTCATCTCGAATTTTCGCAGATTGTTTCTTAAATCTTTGAATTTGAACACACTGTGTGATGCTAATGTTTTTCCAATACAATCATTAAAAGACTCATCAAAGAAGAAATTATGCTAAAAAAAGTAATACACCTTTCAGGCTGGTTGATTTTCACACTTTTACTCGCTCAACCTGTTTTTTCACAACAACGATTTAAGGCAGGAATTACTGCGGGACTGAATGCTTCTCAGATTAGAGGAGATGCAACAGGAGGATATAACAAATTGGGAATTGCAGCCGGACTTAGAGCAATTACCGTTTTTACAGATAGAACGGATCTTACCATAGAATTAACGTATAGCCAAAGGGGAAGCCGAAATGACCCAAGCGAACCGACGGAAATTCAAATCAACCTTAACTATGTGGAAGTGCCTTTCATTTTCCATTACAAAGACTGGTTAATGGAAGAACAAAATTATTATAGGGTACAAGCAGCCGCCGGATTATCCTTTAGTCGATTGCTCAAAGCTGAACACGACGATAGAAGAGGTGTTGTAGAAGAAAAAACTTCTGATTTCAATTCGAATGATATTGGTTTGATTCTGGGAGCAGAATTTTTCTTTACCCAACACTGGAGTTTGAGTGGACGTTGGAATACCTCCTTCAATTTGTTATCCGATGCAGATGTTTCGCCTTCCAGGAATACGTTAAGAGGATATTTTCTATCTTTCCGCCTCAATTATACTTTCTGATTGTTGATGGCTAAATCGCTTGATACAAAAGCGATTTAGCCATATCACCAACCAACTATCAAAAAAATGTATCGATTATTCCTATTCGCCATATTGTTAATATCCTTTTCCTGTAATAATGCTTCAGAATCTGCAGCCGAAGAAACTACTGAAGCTGCAGCGGAACCTACGCTTAATAGTCTTCCAGTTGAATCCGTCCAATACTTGTGGGAAAATTGCGATTATATTGATTACATGTTTTATTACCTCCCCATCAGTATGAGCCTGAATGAAAAAGGAGCTATTCAATATGCATTGCGCCATATTTCTGCAGATGCCGCTATCATCAATCCCGAATGCAAACCTATAGGGAGGGTCTTTTATCAGGTCAAAGGAGAAAATGCCCTGGAGGCTGATATCTTCTTTCAGGAAGGCTGTACTTATTTTAAATTCCTCAACAACAACAAGCCTGTCTTTGCCAATTACATGACCGATGATGGCATAAAATACTTAAATGACAACATCAAAAAGGCGAATGAGATGAATCAAAATGTTCAACAACAGGGTCAGTAAGTAACACAAGTTGTGAACCCCTTCCCGAGCTGCCTGGTAGGGCGACGAGGCTGTTGTTCGCAGCTTACTTGTAGTTGATTTTTAAGCGTAACAAATCTTCCTTTTTTATATCGATGGAAAAATATGGGGTTATTGATTTGGGGACAAATACCTTCCACCTGCTTATTGTACAGCGGGGTGATGGTGCACCCTTTAAAGAATTATATCGAGAACGTCGATTTGTCAATTTAGCTGATGAAGGCATTGAAGAAATTGGAGAAATTCCCTTTAAGAGAGGCGTGGATGCTTTAATTGATTTCAAAAATGAATTGAAGAAATTTGAGGTGAAAAAATTTCGGGCAATTGGAACGGCTGCCTTGAGAATTGCTTCAAATGGTTCGACATTTATCGAAGCCGTTTTTGAAAAAACGAAAATAAAAGTAGAGCTGGTTTCCGGTGAAGAAGAGGCTCGGTTGATTCATCTGGGGGTGAAAACAGGAGTACACTTTGGCGAAGTCCCCGGAATGATTATGGACATTGGCGGTGGTAGTGTTGAGTTCATCATCGCCAATTCAGAAAAAGTCTTTTGGTCCCAAAGCTTTCCAGTTGGTGTGGCTGTTTTATTTCACCACTTTCACAAAAATGACCCAATTTCTGAGACTGAAATTCGGGAAGCCGAAAAATATTTAAAAATTCATCTTGAACCACTGCTTTCAGAACTTCCAAAATATCCCAACCTCAATCTCATAGGAGCATCTGGTGCTTTTGAAGTAGTTGAGAATATTTTAGCAGATGAAAAAAAGAAAGCTATAAAAACTACTTCTGTCCCAGACTTTCTAACCCTGCACCAAAAAATCTTAAAAAGTTCCCTTGAAGAAAGGTTAAAAATGGATGGCTTGCCAGCAGTACGTGCCAAATTGATCGTCGTTGCTTTCCTACTTATTGATTTTGTGATTCGGCACAGCTCAATTCGGGAAATTGTTGTCTGTGATTATGCCATGAAAGAGGGAATTCTTTTCGAAATGATGGAAGCTTAATTTCCACGAGTACATAATCCTTAAAACAAAGAAGGGATGAATTTTTTCGAAAATTCATCCCTTCATAAGAAACAATCCTGCCAAATACCCAAAATAATGGGTTCATTTCAGCATTTATTATTTGGAACTCAACCGAATCACCGGACAAATAATCTCTTCCAGAGAAATGCCCCCATGCTGAAAAGTATTTTTGTAATAATTGTGATAATGGTTGTAATTATTTGGATATAGGAAAAACTTGTCTTCTTTAGCAAATATGAAAGTTGAACTCACATTTGGGCGTGGCAATAAAGCCTTGTGGGGGTCGCGGACTTCCAAGACATCTCTTCTATCGTAATTCAGATTCCGACCTACTTTATATCGCAAATTGGTAGTTGTTTCCCGGTCTCCAACTACTTTTGAAGGGGAATTGACTCGAATTGTTCCATGATCTGTAGTCACAATTAATTGTACATCCCGTTCAGCAACTCTTTGCAAGGCTGCCCATAATGGTGAATTTGCAAACCAGGAAAGCGTCAAAGAGCGATAGGCTTTTTCATCTCCAGCCAATTCCTTCAAAACTTCCATCTCGGTTCTGGCGTGAGACAGCATATCTATAAAATTATAAACAATCACAGAAAGGTCATTATTCAAATAATTTAAGATGTTGTCTTGCACATCCTTTGCATGATTGACATTGGTTACTTTGGTATAATCAAATTTGATTGGTTTCCTGAAGGTTCGGTTGATTTGTTGTTCCAATAAATCAGCTTCATGGAGGTTTTTTCCGCCTTGTTCATTATCATTTTTCCACCAGCTGCGGTAATGTCTTTCTATTTCTCCAGGCATCATTCCTGCAAAAATGGAATTTCGACTGTATTGTGTTGTTGTGGGCAAAATGCTATAAAAATAGTCTTCTTCTTCAATCCTGAAATATTCTGTAATTACAGGCTCAATCATTTTCCATTGGTCATAGCGAAGGTTGTCCAATAGCAGCATGATTGTAGGCTTTTCTTGCGAGAGCTGTGTGAAAATCTTGCGACGCATCAAGTTATTTGACATGACAGGTGCGTCAATATTGTCGTTTATCCAATCCAGATAGTTTTTGGTTACAAATCTTGAAAACTCTGAATTCGCCTCACTCTTTTGCATGGAAAGAATATCCCACATCTCTGTCGACTGAGATTCGTCAATTTTAATTTCCCAGGAAATCAATTTTCGATATACATCTACCCATTCCTCATAAGACAAACCACTATTGATCTGCAGCATCAATTGACGGAATTCCTGTTGATAATCAGATGTGGTTTTTTCTCGAATCAATCTTTTATTGTCAATGATTTTTTTCAGGGTCAGTAAAATCTGGTTGGGGTTGACTGGCTTCAACAAATAGTCTGTAATTTGAGCACCCAGGGCTTCCTCCATGATTGTTTCAGATTCATTTTTTGTGATCATCACAATTGGAAGGTGAGGACTTTGTTCCTTAATTTTAGCCAATGTTTCCAGACCTGTCAAACCGGGCATACTTTCATCCAGGAAGACGACATCAAAATCATTGTTTTCTTCACATTCTTCCAGTGCATCGTGTCCGTTGGTTACAGTGACGACTTCATAACCTTTTTTCTCCAAAAACATGAGTTGAGGCTTCAAGTGGTCTATTTCGTCATCTGCCCAGAGAATTTTGATTTTATCCATTTAAGTGGGTATTCGAGAGGTTTAAAGACAATCAGAAAAACAATCTTTTTTTCTGTTAATCTTTAAAAGGTTTTATTTAACGGCATGCAAATGTAATAGTTAGCTTGTCCAATAAAAAAAATAGTGGGAAGGACTTAAAAAGTAATCCCGGTTTTAGAATCGTCAGGTAGGAACGAGGAGAACTAATCAAATATTATTTTTTGCAAAATAAAAGGGCATTTTTCAGACATGCTCCAGCTAAAAGTATTGGTAGCCATAAAGGCAATCGGCATAACCAATTTTTACCGATTCTAAATAGTCAATCATCTTTTTAACTTTGGAAAAAACGTTGTGAACTCCTTATTTTTCGGAATAAAAATAACACCAGTCATGACTGCATCTATTCCAGCATTCAAAAGCAAACAATCCTTTATTCGGGGCAAAGAATTTTTGAAAGATCCTTTAGGGTTTACAGTAGAAAACGCCCAAAAAATTGGAGGTTTTTATAGAGTTCCTTTTTATTACAGGAAGATGTTTGTGATTACGGATTTGGATGCGGTGGCTCACGTACTGCAAGTGAATCAACGCAACTATCACAAAAGTCCAGCATACAAGGAACTTAAACTTGCTCTTGGAAATGGCTTGGTCAATAGTGAAGGAGATTTTTGGAGGAAACAAAGGCGATTGTCCCAACCAGCTTTTCACAAAAAACAGTTGGAAGAATTATTCATGTCAATGACCGAGGTGGCAGAAAACTATTTGAAAGGATTTGAAGAGCGAGCAGAGGAAAAAGAGATAATTGACATGTCAAAGGAAATGATGAACATCACTGCAGATATCGTATTGAAAACCCTGTTTAGTTCAGACAACCCGTCCAACCAAAAAGAGATGTATGAAACTATGGAGATTGCACAGGACTACATCATGCATCGCGTTACCAATCCCCATTTAGTACCCTTTGTTTATTTTAATGGTCGAAGACGGAAGTTTAAAAAAGCCATTCAAATATTTGATGATAAAGTTATGGAATTGATTGAAGCGCGGAGAAAAGACCCAAATCCTCCGTCAGATTTGTTGTCTATGCTTTTGATGGCTAAAGACGAAGAAACTGGAGAAGGGATGAGCGATAAGCAATTGAGGGATGAAGCCATTACACTTTATTCTGCCGGTCATGAAACTTCTGCCAATGCGCTGGTTTGGACACTTTATTTACTAGCTCAACATCCACAAATTGTTCAAAGATTAAGATCGGAGGTAGTGGAAGTGCTTGGTGATAAAAGCCCTGCTTTCAAAGATTTAAGCGCATTGCAGTACACACGTAAGGTCATTGAAGAGGGAATGCGCTTGTATCCTCCTGCATATGCAGTTGGTCGAGAATCACAAAAAAAAGATACCATTTTGGGATATGAAATCCCCGCTAAGTCTATCCTGTTTATCAGCATTTACGCCATTCAAAGGGATCCAAAATATTGGGAGAATCCCAATGAATTTGATCCATCTCGGTTTGAGCCAGAACATGCTAAAAAACGACCCAAGCTTTCGTATATGCCTTTTGGGGCTGGTCCCAGAATGTGTATTGGAAATAATTTTGCCATGATGGAAATGCAAATGATTCTGGCATTGTTAGTAAGAAAGTATGATTTTGAACTAGATAAAAATCAAAAAGTAGAGACCAATCCCCTGGTGACCTTGAAACCAAAGGTGGGGATTAAAATGAAAGTGAAAAGTGTTTAACTAACGCAAGTTGCGAACAACAGCCTCGCCGCCCTACCGGGCGGCTCGGGAGGGGTTTTAAGGGGTGAAAGCAGGCAATTTGCCTGCTTTCACCCCTTAAAACCCCTTGCGGCGAGCCAGCGCAGCTGGCGAGGCGAATACTTCGCAACTTGAGTTAATATTCTATTCTAAATTTCTTCAAATCAGGTAAATATTTCTTTTTCCTGTTTTTTTCAAAATCATAAATTACCCGCCCGAGATTGGCAAAAAAAGGCAGTCCTATCTGCTCGTACTCATACTCCCCATCATTATAAGTTTGATTTTTATTGACGTGAATGGTAGCGGTAAGGAAAAATTCAATTTTGTTCTCAAAATCAACGATGTAAGAAACATCCGTTAAATAGCCATATGCCCAGCCTACCTTATTGAAAATCCTGGTGTTTTTGGGAATTTTAAAATCTTCGGCTTTGTCTCCGTAAATGAAAAATTTGCAATAGTTGTCAGGCTTGTCGTATTTCGGAAACTTGCTTTCGTTCGGAAATTGAGACATAGCTTCATACAATAATGAATAGTCAGAATCAGATAAATTAAATTTCTTTTCGGCGGGCAAGGTTTCTGGAAAAATGACTGCTTTTAGCATATCGTGCAAATCAACAATGGAGATGAAATTCTTTCTTGAAAAATCGAAAGGTGCATCTATTTTTTGTTCACCTCTAATATGGGCCACTCCCTTTAATTCGCGATTTAAGTTCAAGTCATAATCTATTTTTGAAAACACTTCTTTTTGATAATAAGGATAATAAGGGAACTTGGCTTTCAACGCCAAATAGGGATTCAACCCATCAGTATTTGAATGTTTTGACACAAAAAGGATAGGATTTGTGTATTGATTATCCAGATAATTGAATGGAAAACCCCCAGGTCCGAGACGGTGAATGATTCGGGTGTTGTCAAACCCTTTGGCTCTTAATTGATTATTTAAATAGGCTTGACCACAAAATTCATACAAGCGATTCTGAGCATCATTGTCGCTAACCAGAAAAATCTTTCGAACATAATTTGCAACGTTGGGATAGCCATTTTGAGTAGTAGTATCCTTGTCGGTGACCGTCTGTGGATATCTTGCTGCTTTGGTTAACATTCTGGAGAATTTGTGTGGAGGATTCTTTTCTTTTCCTTGTTTGATTTCATTCAATTTTTCCAAAGCCATAAAAGCCGTTGGCATTTTTACGGTGCTGGCAGGGTAAAAATATTTGGATTCATCTACCTGGTAAGTATAAGTTTCAAAATGGGGTGTATTGTCTTTGTCTCGATTGATTTGGGTGTAAACAATTTGAATTTCAAATTGATCAGGTTGTGCCAGGACGGTTTCAAAAAGAGCCTTGTTTTCGATAATTAAGTGCTCCAATAAATTTTCCTGGGCAAGGCTGAGAAAGAATGAAAAAGTGGAGGAAATAAATAATAGAAAAGATTTCATAAGCGCTCAATGAGTTGATTTTGAGCGCCTAAAATAAAAGGATTTTTCTTAAAACGCATATGCCATCCCTGCCCGAAATTCCATTGAGTAAATGCGAACGGCTCGCTTTGGCCTTTCTAAATATGGAGTCAAATTGGCTTGAAAAGTGGGTTCGAAAGCTAGTTTTATTTTTGGAGAAATTTGATAGTCAATTCCCAGACCTGCCTGGGTATTAAGCACAAAAGAAGGTAATAATTTGGATACTTTATTGGACTTCAAGTTTGCCTTTTTTAATACCAACCTGTTTTCTGCAAAAGAGATTGCTTCAACATTTATTTCATCCGCAATCAGAAAGCTTGGCACAATGGCTCCTTTTAATCCAAATGACCATTTTCCCGCATTCAACTTGTATCTCAAGCCAACCGGAAGCCCTAAATAGTCAAGATGTTGCAAAACAGTTACTTCTGCTCTAATGGGGGTACCCTCATTGTAATCAAATCCATCATTTTGCAATTCATTTTCTGCACGAAGTTCGATATCAATATTGCCATATTCTGAAGACAATTGTACTTCGTAATCTCTTTCTGGGTTGTTGTTTTGGTTGATTACAGCATCAATTTCTGAATAACGGAAACCAATTTTATGATTGGACGCCATATTCAGGTTTTGGTAATTCAAGCCGGTAAAAACACTCCAGTTTTTATTCAATTGGAAATTCACATCCAAGCCGGTTGAATATGAAAAATGATTTTTTGGGGATAAGCCAAAATCTTTTACCCTATTTGTTTCCTTATTTCTTAAAATTCGATTGGAATAGATGATCCCTATGTATGATTGAATAGACCATTTGTTATAAGCATTTCTTGAGGATAAATTAATTGATTCCTTTAAAGTATTCAGTTTTAAATCAGAGTTGGAGGAAGATTCCACCAGGTTGGCTTTAGTAGGCAGGCTAAAAAATTCGATGGAGGTATTTTCCGCCGAAGGAACGCTTGTACTTTCTACTTCATTGTAACTTTCAATTGAAATATTCTCAGCTACTTGTTCCTCATTTTTTTTATCTGGAAATGCTACTTTATCAAGGTTTTTTGAAATCGTTACTTTTTGTTGACTGGAATTTGTAGGTGGAACTATTGAATTTTGTTCTTTTTTACGTGTTGACTTTATGGCAATATTCTTCTGAGATTTAGCGAATTCAGATTCGTTTTTTTCTGCAATTGTGTTGGTAATGTATTGATTGTCAGCGTTTTGGGTGGATGGTGGATTTGGATCTTCGTCTTTTTTTCGCTCTTCCTTTAATTCTTTTTTCAAAGCTTCAATCATCGCCACATTTTCCAATACCTGTTGATTCATTTCTTCAAAATCGCTTTTGTGTTGATAAGCCTGATAAATCAGGGCTCCTGTCAATAAAACAACGGCTATTGCCCAAAATCTCCAATCCTGAAAAAACAAACCAGTTTTACGCCCCCCCTTTATTTCATCAATAATGCCATCCCAGACACCATCAGATGGCGTGTCCCAACCATCTTCAAATGGTGTTCCCCCTTGCCCTTCGAATGATTTTCGAAAGTACTCCTCTAATTTGTCATTATGTTTTTCTTTACTCATCTCTTCTTTATTGAATTCAGGTGTTTACTTGATTTTGTCTTGGGGTCTTGTTCATTAACCCAGGCATCAAGACAGCATTACATCTTCTAACATTCTTCGCAACATTGCCTTGGCTTTTGAGAGTTGTGATTTAGAGGTATTCACCCTAAAGTTCATTTTCTCTGCGATCTCTTTATGGGAATACCCTTCTATCACATACATATTGAAAACTGCCCGATAACCAGGTGGCAATTGCTGAATAATTTTTGTCAAAGCTTTTACGCCCAAATTGGAAAAAACATCTTCATCTGTTTGATAATCGTCTGCGATACTTTCAATCTCAACCGTGTTTTGCATTTTTTTGTTTCTGCGAATATGCTGCAAGGCTACATTGACGATTACTCTTCGAATCCAGCCGCCCAGAGCACCATTGAATTTATATTGATGCAAATCATTGAAAACCTGTATGAAACCATCCTGCAGTAAGTCCTCCGCTTCCGGACGATCTTTTGCGTAGCGCAAACACAATCTGAACATGGGCACCTTGAAATGCTCATATAATGCCCTTTGTGATTCGCTATCCCCTTTGAGGCATCCCTTGATAATATGTTCTTCAGTGATGGTTTTCAATCTGGCAGCTTTTCTATTTTCTTGGTGCAAGGTAATGGAAAAAGGTTGCCTGAGGTTGCACAGCCGACTTCTGAGGTGATTCTTTCAGCCTTGGGTTAAACTATTTTTCCTTTTATAAAAAAATCTTACCTTTAAACTTAGTGCGTCTAGTCAGAATTAACGCATAATTTAGAGCCAGTAAAAAACACTCGGTTATGTAGTTAATTCCAAATTTATTATCTACTAGCCAAATTATTTTTATACATGTCAAAAAATATAAGCTACCTAACCGGTCGAAAAAGCCCGGTTGACAATCTTTTTGAAAAAATGAGTCAGGCGGCGGTCGAAGGGACACCAACAAAGGAATCGCTCAAAGAACTTGCGGATGAATTTTTAATTGGAAGTGCGAATACCTATGGTGCAGCTACCTTTTACGATTTTCTAAAACCTGAAAATAAAGGCAAGGAAGTATACGTATGTAATGGAACTGCCTGCCTTTGTGCGGGTACTCAAGAGAAACTACATGAAGAGATAGAAAAGCATGTACCCGCTGATAAAATTGGTCACATGACCTGTCTTGGGCGTTGCCATGAAAACAGCGCTTTTAATTATAACGGGAAGAATTATTCGAACCTGAGCGGTGATGAATTGAGCCAACTATTTAAAGACAAAGATTGGGTTAAAGCCGACAACTACCATGTCAAGCACATAGGTACACCTGTGTTGACAAGAGACTATGGATCTACCGCCGATATTTATGCCGTATTAAAAAAGGCTTTGAATCTTTCCCGTGAAGAAGTACTAAGTGAAATTATTACAGCCAATGTGAGGGGACGAGGTGGAGCTGGTTTCCCAATGGGATTTAAATTGGAAGGTTGTAAAAACGAAAAGGCAGACAGAAAATTTATAGTTTGCAATGCAGATGAAGGAGACCCAGGTGCTTATACGGATCGCTATCTTTTGGAAGAACGACCTCATTTGGTTTTGTTGGGTATGATGATTGCGGGTTATGTTGTTGGGGCAGAGTGGGGTATTGTATATATAAGAGGAGAGTACCCAGAGTCTGTAGAAATCACTCAAAATGCTGTAAAGGAAATAACCGACTTGGGTTTTTTGGGCGAAAATATTTTGGGTAGTGAGTTTAACTTCAACTTTAAAATCATCAAAGCGCAGGGTGCATACATTTGTGGAGAAGAAACGGCATTACTTTCTTCAATAGAAGGACAAAGACCTGAAGTTAGAATACGCCCACCATATCCCACACAGCAGGGATTATTCAATGAGCCTACGGTTGTAAACAATGTAGAAACCTTGGCTGCGATTCCTTTTGTTATGGAGCACGGAGGAGCACATTATCGTTCCATAGGAACTGAGCGATCTTCCGGAACCAAGCTCATGTCATTGGATAGCTCATTTAACAATCCGGGAGTCTACGAAGTAGAAATGGGAACGCCTTTGAAAAGGGTTGTCAATGATTTGGGAGGCGGTTTTTCCAGAAAAGTAAAGGCCTTGCACATTGGAGGACCGCTTTGTGGACTGGTACCCGTTTGGAAAATTGATGACCTAACGGTTGATTTTGAGTCTTTCAACAAGCACAATTTCTTGCTAGGTCATGCTTCTGTCGTAGGTATTCCAGAAGAATTCCCAATGGTTCAATATCTTGAACATTTGTTTGAATTTACAGCAGCTGAAAGCTGTGGGAAATGTTTCCCTTGCCGTTTGGGCTCAGTACGTGGTCAGGAGATGTTGCATAAGGCATTTCATTCTGATTATAAGATAAGCAGGGAATTATTTGATGATTTGGTAGAAACTCTGGAAAAAGGATCACTTTGTGCATTAGGTGGAGGTTTGCCACTTCCTGTGAAAAATGCACTGGAACATTTTGAAGCGGAGTTGCAGGAATATTTTTGTTAATTTTTTCAATTGCAAATGAAAATCCTGATAACCAAGGGCTGAAATAGAAAAGAAAAAAATTGAAGAAGAACTAAAATATTTAAAACTTTTGATAGACTTTCATAATGGTGCAAGAAATGAACTTTGGAAAGACCTAGAACAAGAATTTGACGATTATTTAAACAGCAGTTTCAAGAATTTTCTAAGCTAGATTCTGATGAAGAAAAGGAGGTTTTTTGGAATTCGTTTTCCAAAAAAATTGAATCCTTAAATGAGGAGGATAAAGAAAAAATGCGAAATGATTGGAAAGATAATTTAGATAGTATTAAAAATCGATTAGAGGAAATTGATTCTCTGTTAAGTAAAGAAGTAATAAGCGTTTTCCCAAAAAACGCTGAAGAAAAAGAATTAATAGAATCCTTACTTTCGAAAATGAATATCCAATATAAAATAGCCTCCTAAAACCAAAAAACTGAACTATATCCTTTAGAGTCCTTTTTGGGAAACTCTGAACTAAAAATACTACCACCATGATACTCGATACACCAATAAATAAAACACAAGGAAATGGTCAGAATGGCCATAGTGGAAATGGCAGTGTAGCACTAAAATCTGCTTATATCAATGGTCGCGCCTATACAATCGAGAAAGGAGAAACCATTCTTTCTTTCCTTAAACGACATATGGGGGAAAACCCTGTGCCTACCCTTTGCGATGCACCCAACCTAGAGCCTTTTGGTTCTTGCCGGGTTTGTAGTGTAGAAGTGGCTAGAGAAGATGGTGGACCAGTCAAAACCATGGCTTCCTGTCACACACCTGTGATGGAAGGAAATTATATTTATACAGATACGGCTTCGGTTAAAAAGCTTCGAAAAAATATCGTCGAGCTGGTTTTGACAGATCATCCATTGGATTGTCTGACCTGTGAAGTAAATGGTAACTGTGAATTGCAGGATGTAGCAGCGAAGGTAGGGATTCGTGGTGTACGTTATCCTGAAGGAAAGAACCATTTGGAAAGAGAAAAGGATTTGAGCCATCCTTATATGACTTCTGATTTGTCGAAGTGTATCAATTGCTATCGTTGCGTGAGGGCTTGTGATGAGGTACAGGGAGAATTTGTATTGAGTATGGCGGGAAGAGGTTTTGATAGTAAGATTATCAAAGGAATGGATACTTCCTTTTTTGATTCGGACTGTGTGAGTTGTGGAGCTTGTTCACAGGCTTGCCCTACTTCTGCGATTTCAGATATTTTCGAATCTAAAGCAGTAGTGGCAGCAGAAAAGACAAGAACGGTTTGCACTTATTGTGGGGTGGGCTGTAACCTCGAAGTTTCTCATGATGAGCAGGAAATCTTCAGCATACGTGCTCCTTACGATGCTGAGGTGAATGAGGGGCATACTTGTCTGAAAGGACGTTATGCATTTTCATTTTACGATCACCCTGATCGATTGCGCAATCCTATGATTAAAAAGAATGGAGAATTTGTAGAGGTAAGCTGGGATGAAGCTTATGATTTGATTGTTTCAAAACTGGAAACAGTCAAAAAAGAGCACGGGGCTGATTATATCGCAGGTATTTCTTCCTCAAGATGTACAAATGAGGAAAATTATCTGATGCAAAAGTTCATTCGGGCAGTTGTCGGAACCAATAATATTGACGGTTGTGCACGAGTTTGCCACTCACCAACTGCTTTAGGGATGCAAAGAGCTTTTGGTACTGGTGCAGCAACCAATTCTATTGAAGATCTAAAGTACACAGATTGTATGTTGGTCATTGGTGCGAATCCCAGTGAAGGCCATCCTGTAACTGGTGCTCGTTTCAAACAAGCAGCGATGAAAGGCACCAAGCTTATTGTGATAGATCCGAGGAAAACAGAATTGGCAAAATATGCGGATTATCATTTGCCATTGAGACCAGGCACCAATGTAGCTGTTTTGAATATGATGCTTCATTATATCCTCAAAGAAGGTTTGGATGACAAAGAGTTTATTTCAAAGAGAACGGAAGGATATGATGAATTTAGAAAAGAAATTTTGGCACTGGATGTAGCAAAAATGGAGGAGGTTTCTGGATTGGATAGAAACTTGGTTCGAGAGGCGGCAATTGCCTATGCAACTGCCGGTAATGCCATGTCTTTCCATGGATTGGGAGTAACGGAGCATTTTCAAGGAACCTTTACTGTACAATTAATTGCGGATCTTGCCATTGTTACCGGAAATATTGGTCGGAGAGGTGTCGGTGTAAATCCATTGAGAGGGCAAAACAACGTTCAAGGTTCTGCTGATATGGGTGTTCAGCCACATCAGGGAGCGGGATACTTAGATATAACTAAGCCTGAAGTCAACAAGCTTTATGAAGCATTTTATCGTCGGCCACTCCCACTTGAAATTGGATACAAAATTCCAGAGATGTTTGAAGCTGCTTTGGATGGAAAATTGAAAGCAATTTGGATAATTGGTGAAGATGTGGTACAAACTGATCCAAATACACAAAAGGTCATAAAAGCATTAGAGGCAACTGATTTTGTGGTCGTTCAGGAATTGTTTATGACGGAAACTGCAAAATATGCCGATGTCGTCCTACCTGGTGCTTCTTTCCTCGAAAAGAGTGGAACTTTCACAAATGGCGAACGAAGAGTGCAAAGAGTTAATGCCATTTTGGAGCCAGTTGGAAACTCCAAGCCGGATGGACAAATCATAGTTGATGTAATGAATCGAATGGGGTATGAACAACCTGATTATACACCAGATGGCATGTTGGAAGAAATTTCTCAAATTGTTCCGATGTTTAAGGGCATCACATGGGAGCGATTGGGTAAAAACGGCTTGCAGTGGCCAGTTGCTGAAGATGGGACAGACACCCAAATACTTCATACAGAAACATTTAAACGTGGATTGGGCAAGGTAGCTTTCTTCCCATTTGAAGAAACAGAAGAAATCAAACAATACGCGAAAGAATATCCGTTCATCCTCACCACCAACCGTAATTTGGAGCATTATAATTGTGGAGCAATGACGCGTCGAACTAATAATGTCCAAATTAGCACAGAAGACTTGCTTTGGATAAATCCAGAAGATGCTGAATCAAAAGGCATCAAAGATGGAGATATCGTCTGCATAGAATCTCCAAGAGGCAAAGCAGACGTAAAAGCGATGATTACGGATGGGGTGAAACCAGGTATTTTAAGCACTACATTTCATTTTCCTGAAATCATGGTAAACAATCTGACTTCAGATATAATGGATTCGGAGGCACTGTGTCCGGAATATAAAGTAGTTGCAGTAAACATTAGGAAGGCGCGGAAAGTGGGCATGCGTAAATTGGGAGAGCTTGCCTAGAAAGAAGATGTTTTTTTCAAAAAGGAAAGGCGACTTTGATACCAAAGTCGCCTTTCCTTTTTGAAAAAAACATCTAGTTAAAAGGTTTCTAAACTGCCAGACAGATAATTTCTTAAAGGCACTTCCACCATCTTCCCGGTTAAATCCAACAATCGTAGATAATCTCTGAAAATATCCTCCTCAATTTGCAATAGTGTTCTTTCCCTTTTTAATAAACTTTCTTTCATGTACAACAAACTCAATGGATCGCTACCGTAAAGTTTTCCATATTCTTCAAATGAATACTTTGCCTGGCTGTCTTCGAGTTGTTCTTTGACTCGATTGTATTGTTGAAAAGAAAAAGCCAGGTCTCTTTTTGTATTCTGGATTCTTTCAGAGAGTGTATTTTGAAGTAGCGTTAATCGGTTTTCTTCTTCGATTCGTTCTAATTCCAATTCATTTAGCTGTATGCGATTTGCATTTTTTAATGGAATCTGTAGACCTATCCCAAGGTGCCATTCCCGTTCAACGGCAAGTGCCATGTCCCGATCCCTATACCTTAATTGAACAAAATCAAAAGTTTGTTGGTTTTCAGCTTTTTCGAGGTTGTACTCAGCGTTGGTTTCAGCTATTCTGGCATATTGTTCACGAACATCTACATTTAGATTTAATGAATCGGACAATTGAAGAATGATGGAGTTTATTTGAGTGATATTAAGAATGTCACTTGTATCAATTTTGATTAATGTACCTGAGCGTATTTTTGTAGCAAAAAGATCTTCTAAATCCTGAATATCCTTTTCCAGTCTTAAAATATCAATTTCTAATTCATGCCAGTCGTCTTCAGTTCTTATTAAATCTTCAATATCAAAATCAGTTGTTTGCCCAGCCAAGGTCCGCATGATGTTTAGTTGATCATCTAAAACCAATTTTTGCTGTTGCAGAAAATCATTTTCTTTCATCAAAAAAAGATAATCTACTAAGTCCCTGTATCGGTCAAACAATATTTCCTGAAAAACCAACTGTCTTTCAGATTCTTGTAATTGAATTGAAGTTTGGTGATATTTTTTTTGCTCCTTTCTCTCTTTTATCCCAGTAAAACTCCACCGAAGGGTATGTTCCTGTTCCTGGAAATTCATTTCTTCAGCTTCTGTCCGATATTCCAATTCATCAGAAACAGGCATATTGAAGTTAGTGTTTTTAAGGAATTCCAGTTTTTTTTCTTCCAACAAAACAGGTTGTTCATTTTTTGCGGTTGCCAGGAGTTGACTTGAAGAAATGGTGTTTTGAGAAATGAGATTGGAACAAAAAAGAAGAAACAGAAATGCCAAAATTGTCTTATTCCCGTTCCAAATGGAGGGGACATAAAGGATAAAATCCCTTACTGAAGGAGGATTATGGGGACGGAAAAACATAGGTAGTTCAATATTCCTTTTTAGAAAAAGCATCAATCTACATTATTTGCTTGTTGGGTTTTGGATTTCGAAGAATTCAAAAACGGTAAAAAAGATTGAGCAGGAATATCTTCTACATTCCTCAAATTGAGTACTACTTTTTCTTTTTGTAAAAAAGGATTTTCTGGGGGAATACCTATCAAAACTTCGCGCCCATAATGTTTTATTTCCGGGTGTTTGCGTAGCCTTTCCGGTATTTCAACAATACGGGTACCCAAGCCCACTACAATACCTAAACTATTCTGCTCTGGATGCAAGCTTGAAGAAACATCAATGGTATCTCCAACATCCACGTGTAAAATCAAACTTTCATGAACGTAACCCTCAACCAAAGTGGGGTTTCTTTCATAAAAGGAAATCAAAGTCCTGAATGAATTCATATTCTCCCCTTCAATGCAATGCACATTTCCGATTAAACCATCTGTTGGAGCCAGAATAGTGAATTTTTCTTCCTCCTTTTCATGGTGCTCGATCCTGTTTTTCAACTTGCTTATTTGCACATCAATAGGAGAGTTTACGGCATTCAATTCATCTTTCTGTCGTTGAATTTCTACATCAATAGGTTTAACTACTGCTTCCAATTCTTTCTCTAGAGAAGCGATCTTTATTGCATTAGGTGAGTTAGTTTGGGAATTTTCGGGAACATTAATGCTTTTCAAGTTTTTTACAAGAGATTGATTTAATTCCATCTCCGCTTTCAGGTTTTGGATTTTAGCTTCAAAATCAGCTACCTTCCATTGTCGTTGAGCCAGCAGTTTATTGATTGAACTCTCCAATTCAGCTTTTTGCTCCAATCGTTTTACTTTCAAAGCTTCTACATCGTAAGATAGGTCACCTAATTTTAAGCCGAGGGAGGCCCTGGTTACGACCATCAATAAATCTCCTTGATTTACTGCTTGTCCAGGGGTGACGTGTACACTATTTATCAAAACGGGGTAGGGGCGATTAATTTCTGTTTCCTTGTTTTCTGCGAAGCCAAAGAAGGTGACAGAGTGCTTGGCATAATTCCAATTGATTTGCAAAATCGCAAAAATCACTACCGGCACCAGGAGATATAATAAATTGAATCGTTTCATGTGTCTACCATTTTGATTTTTAAGTGCAAATACCAAATCAAACTTCTCCCTGAGTATCTAAAAACTCCAATCGAACGGAACCAATTTCAGGAATTGATTTTAATTCATTGGACAAAAACCATCCTGCTTGTTCTTTTTCTAACCGAACAGTGTATTCATAATCTACGATATGATGCTTCTTCTCACTAGCATATACTTTATAGCGTTTTAAGGCAAAATCTTCACAATGTTTTTTGAGGATGGATTCCAAAGTTTTTATGTCATCTTCTCCATGAGGCATTTGAAGTTGAAGCAAGCCAATCAGGCGTTGTTTTTTGCTAAAAGGTGTAAATCGCAATAGAAAGGCAGCTATACAGAATCCTCCTGTTCCTGTAATTGCAATGACAAAGCCATAAACTCCACAGGAAATACCGCTTGCCAAAGACGCAAACATAAAGGCCATGTGGCGGGGATCTCTCAAAGTGGTTCTGAATCGAATGATTGCCAAAGCGCCCAGCATTCCAAGCCCCCGTGCCAGGCTGTCCCCAATTGCCTGCATGACAGTAGCAGCTACAATAGCTACTAAAACCAAAGCTTGTATGTAGTGGTCTGGACGGGCTACTTTTCGAGAGGTTTTCTCATAAGTAAATGCAATCAAAGAAGCCAGTACAAATGAACACAAAACTGTAAACAGAATTGTGATAAAATTCGGGTTCTCGGTATTGGCCGATATAGAAGAAAGATCAAACATGTGCCAGTATTGGAATAAGATCCAATTGTTTTAATATGAATACAAAAGAAAAATTTTGTCGCTAACGCAAATTGCTAAATCGAGTGTAAAGCTAGCAGGTTGCAGCTTTTTTTAGAAAATAAATTGTCGAAACTGAAAGATTTTAGCAAAAAAGGCTTGAATATCAAAAATTACAATCCTAGAGCAGCGCGGGCTCTTTCAAATTCCCCGGGTCGGATGTAGATTAAATAGCCAAAACTTCCTTGACCATCTGTAACCCCCATGGATGCGTAGATATTTACATTGGCAAGGAATAATTTATTGTGAATATTTTTTAATGCGCCTAATTCATCATCTCCTTGTACCAAAATGGCTGGATGCGGTCCATCCAAATTTAAGTTTGCATTTTTTGTTTCCTGTATAAGCTTGGCGGCGTCTTCTGGAAATATGGTAAGCTGTGTATAATTTGGACCTGTAGGAACTGCCGTGAAAGCCAACTGATTAATCCCCAATTCTGCTAATTGAGTCAGCAATTCATAAGAAGTCCCAGGTTCATCTTTTACAGTGGCGTAGAAATAATCTACTTTTCTAATTTGATGTGCCATTTGGAAAAGGAATTTTTGAAAAAAAATAGTTTTCGCAATGTAAACAATTTTTACTCAATTTCATTTTTAAAAGTAGTTTTGAGGGATCATTTTTTTAAATTATTGATGAGGCTATCCCGAATTAACTTGCATATCAAAGCAGATAAAAATGCCTGATATTCAAGGCCTTTTCATTATCAGTTAATTCAAACTTGAACTATCTATATGGATATCAGTACAATGCGAGAAGAATTCACGCTTGCTGGATTGGAAAGAAGTGAACTGAATGAAAATCCTTTTTTACAATTTGAAAAATGGTTTAAAGATGCCAATGAAGCAAATTTGACAATGCCGAATGCTATGAGTTTGGCTACTGTTTCTGAAGATGGACAACCATTTATGCGGACGGTTTTGCTAAAGTTATTTGACGAAAGAGGATTTGTATTCTATACGAATTATGGAAGTAAAAAAGCGACGCAAATCGGTCAAAACCCCAAAGTAGCTTTGCTGTTTCCGTGGTTGGATTTGCAAAGGCAGGTAAAAATAACAGGATTGGCCTCCAAAGTTTCGCAAGCAGAATCACTAAAATATTTCATCAGTCGACCTCGTGGCAGCCAAATTGGTGCCTGGTCTTCAAATCAAAGTGGGGTTATTTCTTCAAGACAATTGTTGCTTTCCAAAGTAGAAGAATTTAAACGGAAATTTAAAGATAAAGAAGTGTCTCTACCATCGTTTTGGGGAGGCTATAGAGTAGTGCCAGATAGTTTTGAATTTTGGCAAGGAAGGAAGAGTAGATTGCACGATCGTTTTTTTTATTCAAAAGTAGAAGGTGGATGGAAGATAGATAGGTTAGCTCCTTAACCTCCTCAATCTGTTTTTGTTATTTTTGCGCCGCTTTTTGCAAAACCATAATTTTTTTAAGTGAGTCCTGCACAACTCAAAGATTTCAATGAACAACAACAGGAGGTGTTGAAATCCATCCGTACCTCCAGAATTATCTTACCTGTCCTGATTGGAATCGGAGTGGTGGGGTACTTGCTTTGGAATCAATTTGATCCAGAAGAGTTTAACAAGATTTCCTGGACAACTCATACACTTTTCTGGATTTCCCTTTCAGTTATTTTGTTGATAATTAGGCATATCGCCTATGCTACACGACTGAGGATTCTTTCAGAAGGAGCATTCAGTTGGAAAAAATGTGTTGAGCTCATCTTTATTTGGGAATTTAGTTCAGCAGTTTCTCCAACTAGCCTTGGAGGTTCAGCTGTAGCATTTTTTGTCCTTGCCCAAGAAAAACTATCGACTGCCAAGACTGCCACTATTGTCCTTTATACCATCGTTTTAGATACTATCTTCTTTGTAGGGACCCTGCCTATCATGTTCGCCTTTTTTGGTACGAGCATGATTCGACCCGATATGAATGGCTTTGCGGATTTTGATGGCTGGGGGTATTATTTCATTTTTGCCTATGTGTTGATGGCAACTTATGGGGGAGTTTTTTATTATGGCTTATTTGTAAGTCCTATTCAACTAAAGAGGTTTTTAGTTGGTTTTACGAAAATCAGATTTTTGAGGAAATTCAGAGCAAAGGCAATTGAGCTTGGAAATGATATGATTGTTGCTTCTAAAGAAATGAAACGACATGATTGGAAATTTCATGTTGGAGCATTTATCGCTACCGCTACCGCTTGGTCTTGTCGCTTTTTATTGTTGAATTGCCTCATTATTGCTTTTGTCAATAATATTCCAAGAGACTTTTTGACACAATATGAATTATATGCGCGCCTGGAGACCATGTTTGTAATTATTGCTTTCAGCCCAACGCCAGGTGGTGCTGGTTTTGTAGAAATATTATTTAGTGGATTTTTAAGCGATTATGTCCAAAGTGCCACTAATTCGACGGTAATTTCGACCCTTTGGCGTTTGTTGACCTATTATTCTTATTTACTGGCTGGAGCTATCATCATTCCAAATTGGATTCGCACCATTCTAAATGAACGAAACAAGCGACGTCGGCAAAAACAAGAATCCGATTTGTAATAAATTACTGTTCAATTCTTTAGCATTCAAACTCCCTATTCATTTATGCAAATCCTTCAAAAATATTTTCCAAATCTATCTGAAGAGCAATTCAATCAATTTGCTCAATTGAAACCTCTATATGAAGATTGGAATCAAAAAATCAATGTGATTTCAAGAAAGGATATTGAGAATTTAGATTATAGGCATATCCTGCACTCCCTATCAATTGTAAGTGTGGTTAGATTTAGAACAGGTGCCGAAATATTAGACCTCGGTACGGGTGGCGGTTTTCCAGGGATTCCGTTGGCTATTTTTTTTCCAAATGTAAAATTTAAATTGATAGATGGTACGGGAAAGAAAATCAAAGTGGTAAAAGAAGTTATTCAAGCTTTGGATTTAAAAAATGTGACTGCGGAGCAGGTGCGTGCAGAAGAGTTGAAAAAACAGAAATTTGACTTTGTTGTCTGCCGTGCAGTTGCGAGCCTCGAAAAATTGAGGCTTTGGAGTGCCAGATTATTGAAAAGGAATCATCGGCATGCCTTACCTAATGGATTGCTAACCTTGAAAGGAGGAGATATTAAATCTGAAATCGATGAATTGCCAAAAGGAGAATACGTTGAAGTATTTCCTATTTCCGAATCATTTGAAGAATCAATTTTTGAGGACAAGTACGTAGTTTATTTGCAAGGCTAAAATTTAATTAGGCTTCCTTTTCTTCCTCACCTTCTGAGCCATCAGGAATTTCCTCAGTCTCGCTTTCTTGTTGCAACATCCCATTTTGGCTAGCTTCCGGATTATTTTCTGCTATAGTCGCTTCAGCCTTAGTTGTTCCATCCTCACCTTGCTCTTCCTCTGTTTCAAATGGAGATTTTTTGCTGAAAAAACTTCTATGGAAAATGAGCAAGCTTAAAACTCCGATTGTAATGGCAGTGTCCGCAACATTAAAAACGGGGCGAAAAAATAAAAATGGCTCTCCAGCCCAAAATGGGAACCATTCGGGGAAAGTGCCTCTGAACATTGGGAAATAAAGCATATCGACAACCTTTCCATACAGAAATCCTGCATAACCACCTTCTTCAGGAAACATTTCTGCGACCCCACCAGTGTGGAAAGGTGTCTCAGAAAAGATCAAACCATAAAAAGCGCTGTCTAAAATATTGCCAATGGCACCAGCAAGAATAAGTGCAAAGCAGCAGAGTAAGCCAAATGAAGCCTTCGCTTGAATTAGTAGCCTTATATAATAAATAAGAAATGTAACGGCTATGATCCTAAAAATACTGAGTGCTAATTTTCCCCACGAACCTGAGCCTCCTAATGTGATTCCAAACGCCATACCTTCATTCTCGACAAAATGGATACGTGCCCAATCCAATCCGAAAATATTGATTTCTTCTCCCAGCCCCATATTGGTTTTGATCCATATTTTGGATATTTGATCAATCAGTAATACAATAATTACAAGTATTGTTAGTTTGGTTGAATTTTTCAAGATAGAAGAGTTTTACATTTCTCTAGGATGCTTTTGCTTCCCTCAATAATCCCGCAAAGAAAGGCCAGTTTTGGAAAACAAACAAAAATAGTAAATAGACTTAATAGAATATAGCACTTCAGTGGAATGGAAAAAGGAATTTTCGTTGAAAAGGGGCAAAAAAAACTCCCGGAACACTTGACAAATCCGGGAGCCTTGATTTTAAACAGCAGGATAATAAACCATGTTATGAGTGACATGGTAATATTTGAGAAACTAACACAAAACTTTTTTAGATGGTTGATAGGAGCTGTTAACTCAGAAAGCAAATGGTTTACAAACCACTAAGCCTCCTTATAACCTTATACAATCTGGTATGCATACTCACTTCTTCAACAAAAGGGTCATGCTCCAAATGATTGGCGGAAATCAATTTTAGATGGGTTACCCTTCCCCCGTGGTAAATTTTTTGAACATATTTGACCCAAAGAGAGCCATTGTTCTTTACAGCATAAATATCATTGTCTCGAATATGATCGACACTTTCAATTTGGCGACAGATCACCATGTCCCCATCATGAATTACTGGCTCCATACTATTTCCATTAATAGGAAAAGAAACCAAACCAGTACCTGAAATTCCTGGAATAGAAAACCAGGAGTGATTCTCTTTTGCAAAACTGCCCGCTTCGACTGTAGCTCCGGCAAAAGCCTCCGTGGTTGTGAAAAGAATATTGCCGTTTAGTACATTGTTGCCTTGCCCACCCGAGACTTTTGGAATATCAAAACCAAAAGGAGTGCCTACTCCATCAAGCATATAAGCCTCGCTGACGCCATACTCCCTACATAAAGTTCTTGCTTGTGAGTAGCTAATAACCCGCTTGTCATTTCCATTCAAAAAAGCACGAATAATGTGGCCATATCCGCGATTACCAAGAATTTTTTCTGCAAAATCTCCCATACCTTTTCCCCCTCTGTCATTTTTTACAATTTCCCCTCTATCTTCTAGCATTTCAAAAACCTTGATAAATCTTTCATTAAGTTCTAAACGATCTTCCCTAATCATGTTTGTCTGTTTTAGTTTTTAAAACAAGTTTCAATAATTTGGTCGTAAAATTAAAACAAATTATGGTATAAACCAAATTGTTTTTAAATAATTTTGTTTTAAAATATGAAATGAAAGAATTTGGAAGAAAATGTTTGAAAATTTTGTGCTATTGGTTTTTCCAATCTTCTTTTAACAAACTAAATAGCTCTACATCGTGATACTGTTTGTACAGGAATATGGCTTGCCGAAGGGTTCCTTCATGGAAAAATCCTAGTCTTTCAGCAATTGAAATGCTTTTATGATTTCCACTTGCCACTTTTATTTCAATACGATTTATTGCCTTTGTTCGAAAAGCATAATCAATAATCCTTTTTACGGATTTAGTCATGATGCCTCTACCTTGCAAGTCTTGATTTAACCAGTACCCTAACTCTCCTGAGTGATGGTCTTTATTAAATTTTACAAATCCCACAGAGCCGGCAATTTTTTCCTGATGAATAATAAAGGTTGTTAATCTTTGACCTCCTTGATTAAAAGCGGAAGATTCCTTTAAAAATCGTTTGAAGTCATCCACAGACTTTGTTCTTTCAACCCAGGGAAGCCATTGCCCTAAATAGTTTCGTTGAGCATCCACCACATCAAAAATAGCTTGTGCCAATCGCGGTTGAGGCAAATGAAGTGCAGTGCGGTTATCAATTTTTAAAAATGATTTCATTTTCAGTAATTGTTCTAAAGATTTTGGAAAAGAGGCATTTCATTTTCTAATCAGCAAAGTATACGACTATCGCAAATTCCATAAAATTGGTTTTCGCCTAGAATACTCCTAATTTTGGGCATTTGAAAAGAGAATTGAAATCAGGATCTTCAAATTTAGAAAAATATGAAAACGATTTTTTATACCTGCCTGCTTTGTGGATTATTAATGCTGTCCTTTGGATTTTCACTAGACAGGGGAGAATATGTTTTGACTTGCAATATGGATGGCTGCGAAAAGGTGGATTCATTGTATATGTTTGAATTCAACGGTGTTAGGTTTGATAAAATTGGTTCTACAGAAAGATTGGAAGATGGTTCTTACCAGTTTAAGATGCCCATGCTGAAAAACCCAAGGTTTTATTATGTTGGCAATTCTATACAAAGTCTAAAGCCAATAATTTTGGGAACAGAGGAAGCACCATCGCTTTCAGGACCTTGCATTAACTTTAGAGGGGCAAGAGTTAGAAACTCTACGTTGAATCAAGACTATTTTAAGCTGAAAACCCTGATGAACCAACAGAAAGGTAAATTTAATTCGCTTCATAAACAGCTGCAATTCGCTGCGAGGGATTCTGTGAAATCCAGTCAAATCATTAAACAAATCAAGGCCATTGATGATGAAAGGGTTGCACTCCTTGATTCTTTAAAAAAGTCCAATCCATACTTGGCTCATGTTGCTGCTTTTAATACCTATTTGAGTTATTCAAATTTTGGGAAAGACTATCCAAATGAACTTCAATATTTTGTTGAGAAATATTTTCAATTTGTTGACTGGAATAATGAAACCTATGGATATATGCCCTGGGTTTATGAAGGTACTAAAGCATATTCACAAACCATAAGTTCCCTTCAAATGCCAAAGGAACAGCACCAGGCCATTTTGGAAAGTTTATTGAAAAAAATTCCTGAAGGTACCAGAACTTACAAATTGGCATACGGAGGCATACTTGCTGGTATGCAACAGAAAAATCACCCCAATTACCTCCATTTTGGAGAAGACTTTATTGAAAGGTATAAACGCGAAGACTTGGAGGGATGCGTAAACGTCCGTAGAGAAATCAAGCGGATAAGTGCAACGGTAATAGGTGGCCCGGCGCCAGAATTTACTATGAAATCCCTGGAAGGAGAAGATATCAGCTTAAATGACTTTCGAGGTAAATATGTGCTGATTGATTTTTGGGCAAGCTGGTGCGGCCCCTGTAGAAGAGAAAATCCCAATGTGGTTAAAATGTACAACAAGTACAAAGAACATGATTTTGAAATTTTGGGTGTAAGTCTGGATAAACAAAAAAACCGTTGGGAGCAGGCCATACAAAAAGACGGTCTAACCTGGCCACATGTTTCAGATTTGAAAGGATGGCAAAATGCTGCAGCAAAGCAGTATGGAGTTACGTCCATACCACATACTGTATTGGTAGATAAAGAAGGGAAAATTATTGCGAGAAATCTTCGTGGTCCTGCATTGGAAGCAAAATTGAAATCAATTTTTGGGGATTAAATGCTTCATAAGATGGATGTGCGAGTGAGTTATTCGAACACTCGCACATCCATCCATTATACTCAAATCCTTTCGTGCAATCATTCCTTCACCTTCTTTCACATATCAAAAAATATAAATCGCTTGTCCTTGGAAATATTCTAAGTAATATTTTAATGGTGTTTTTTTCCATTGTAAGTATTCCAGCTATTATTCCCTTTTTGAATATTTTGCTAGGGCAGCAACCATTGATTGAGACCCCACCTTCTGCTCCTTTGAGCTTTTCCAACTTCACGGAACATTTTAATTTTCAATTAAGCCAAATAATTATTGAGTTTGGGGAACAGAGGGCTTTGTTATACACCTGCCTTGTCATCGTGGTGATTTATTTTTTTAGAAATGTTTTTCGATATGCCTCCTTGTTTTTTATGGCGCCAGTGAGGAATGGTATTGTTCGAGATGTAAGACAGTCATTGTTTGAAAAAATAATGATTTTGCCAGTTTCCTATTTTTCGGAGGAACGGAAGGGAGATTTGTTATCGAGGGTTACTGCCGATGTACAAGAAATTGAGTGGAGTATCTTGAATGTTTTGGAGGTTATTGTGAGAGAACCCTTGATGATAATTGGTGCATTGGGGTTTATGATTTTCATAAGTCCATCACTTACAATCTTTGTATTTGGATTGCTTTTGTTTACAGCATTGATTATCGGGGGTATTGGCAAGGTGCTAAAACGCCAATCAGGCAAGGTGCAGGAAAAGCTGGGCTTATTGGTATCTATGGTAGAAGAAGGCATATCAGGTCTACGCATCATTAAGGCTTTCAATGCAGAAGGGTTTCAATCTGAAAAATTTCGTGAAGAAAATAATGCTTATCGAAAATTGTTGACGAGGTTGCTTTGGCGGAAGGATTTGTCATCCCCGCTTACTGAGTTTTTGGGAGTCTCTACAGTGGCGGTTTTGATTTGGTATGGCTTCAGCGAAGTTCAATCCGGGCAATTGACAGTGGCTACGTTTATTGCATTCCTATATGCATTTTTCAGCTTAATAGAACCGTCAAAGAAATTCTCTACAGCCTTTTATAATATTCAAAAGGGCATGGCTGCCGTTGAACGGGTAGATAAAATCAGATTGGCGAATATTGAAATTAAAGAGAGCAGCAATCCTGAGCGTATTGATAAATTTGAATCGGAAATCCGCTTTAAAAACGTTTTTTATCAATACAAAAATGCTGAAAAAGAGGTATTGAAAAATATCAATCTCACCATACCGTATGGAAAGATCATTGCTCTGGTAGGCATGTCTGGTGCAGGAAAAACAACTTTGGTGGATCTATTGCCCAGATTTTACGATTTGGAAAAAGGAGAAATAGTAATAGATGGAATCAATATTAAAAAGTTAAAACTAAAGGAGCTGCGATCCTTATTTGGTATGGTTTCACAGGAAGCAGTTTTATTCAATGATACCATTCTAAATAACATCGTTTTTGGGAAAGAAAACGTAACGAAAGAAGAAGTCATTCAAGCAGCAAAAGTTGCCAATGCTCACGATTTTATTGAAGCTACCGAAAATGGATATTCAACCAATATTGGCGATAGGGGAATTAAATTGAGTGGAGGACAAAGACAACGACTCACCATTGCACGTGCCATCTTAAAAAATCCTCCCATTTTAATTTTAGATGAAGCTACCTCTTCACTTGATTCTGAATCAGAAAAATTGGTTCAGGAGGCCTTGGAAAAATTGATGAAAAATCGCACTGCAATAGTCATAGCACACCGTCTTTCAACAATTCAGCATGCTGATAAAATTGTGGTTTTGAAAGAAGGGACAATTATTGAAGAAGGGACACATGAAGCCTTGATCGAAAAAGGTGGAGAGTATAAAAAGTTGGTAGAATTGCAGATGTTCTGATAAACTATTGCAAGGAAGGAACTAAAATCACTGTTAAGGCTGAGGTTAAAATAGCAAGTTTAAACTTTTCAACATACCTTTACATGTTCATTCCTGGTCTTAAAATTGAAAACCCGCAATATTATGAAGCAAAATTTACTCGCGATTTTTATTATTCTTGGTTTTGCTACTACCGTATTTGGTCAAATACAAGTATCCGAATCGACCTTTCCAGTTGTTGGGGACACTCTGAAAATTGCCACTGACAACCTCCCTGAGAATATAGAAATCACTGCTCCTGGCGGGAATCAAATTTGGGATTTCACCTCTCTGTCTGCACCTTTTTCAACTGAATTTATATACAGAGATGCCAGTGAAGGAAATGTGGCAGATGAAGTACCTGGCGCGAAATTGGTTGTTGAAGTTGCCAATTCGGGTGAATCTTATTACAATGTAACTTCTAATTCATTTGAACTGATGGCTGTGAGCGGAGGAGGTGGATTTGGAATAGATTTGGGTTCAGCCTTGCATTTTCAGCCTCCCATTGTTGAGCGCCGAACACTTACTTTTCCTCAGCAGGATATTTCTGAGTCTAATTTAAATTTTACATTCGCTACTGACCAGCTTCCTTCTGAAATTTTAGACTCTTTAAATCTTCCCTTGCTGCCTGATTCACTTCGTTTAAGAGTCACCCAGGAGCGAATAGATTTTGTCGACGCCTGGGGTACCATGGATATTCCTGGAGGCTCTTATGAAGTTTTACGTGTAAAAAGAACAGAAAATCGAAGCATTGGAGTAGATGCGCTGGTTCCATTTATTGGCTGGACCGACGTTACTGATTTGGTGGCTCCGTTTCTGGCAGGCTTTGGGGATGGCACTTCCATTTCTTATAGCTTTTTCAACAATGTAGAAAAAGAACCGATTGCTGTTGTAACAATGAATGGAGATGAAACAGCTATCACACAAGTCACCTATAAAGACAATGATTTTGTGAGTTCTACCAACATTGTTTCTGTTAATACTCCAAATATTTATGCCTTCCCAAATCCGGCAATATTTGATGTTCGATTTGAATTTGCTAATTTGAATAAGGGACGTTACAACTTAAAGATTTACAATATTTTGGGTTTGACAGTTTGGGAAAGAAAATACAATATAAATGGTTCAAAAACGGTAAAAGTTGATTTGAATGACTTCCAAAAAGGAACCTATTTATATAGTTTGGTAGATGAAAAAGGCAAAACGATAATCACAAAAAGATTGATGATAATCAGACCATAAGGTTATAGAAATAATGCGAGTATAAGCAATAAACACCTACACCAAAATTATTTCTTATATCGCCAAAAACTGGAGCGGTACTCAATTTTGAGTGCCGCTTTTTTATTGACTTAAAGAATTTTTCAAATACGCTATCACACAAGAGCTTACCCAAACAATCACTTTTATTTAATATTATCGTTCTGGAACTCGTTCCAATGTCGCCAGTAAAAATTTCCAAAACTTCTGAACTGAACTCACAGAAACTGTTTCATCTGGTGAATGTGCCCCACGAATGGTGGGACCAAAAGAAATCATATCCAGACCAGGTTTCCGAGAATCTATGATTCCACATTCCAAACCAGCATGGCAGGCAGCAACATGTGGTTTTTCATTAAACATTTTTTCGTACAGCCCTTCCATCGCTTTCAAAATAGGTGATTGAGCATTGGGTGCCCATCCGGGATAACTATTCGCATTGATTACTTCTGCTCCAATATTTTCAAAAGTTGAGCGAATAGCATTTGCAATATCTTCCTTGCCAGATTCTATGGAACTTCTCTGCAAGCTTTGGGTTGCAAATTGCCCAGCTTTGATAATGACTTTGGCGAAACTGGAAGAAGTTTCTACCAGATCAGGGATATCAGGGCTCATGCGGAAAACGCCATTGGGCACTGCATAAATCGCATTCAAGACCTGCTTTTGAGTTTTGGCATTCATCACTTTTGCAGGCATATCCGTTTCTGAAAGCTCAATGCTCAAATCTTTTTCAATGCTTTGGTATTCTCGTTCTATATCTGTTTTACGGCGCGAAAACTCCTTTTCAAAATCTGTTTTTTTCGATTGTGGAACGACAATGGTTCCAAAGGACTCTCTTGGAATAGCATTTCTCAAACTTCCTCCATCAATTTCTGCAATGCGCATTCCAAATTCATCTGTTGTTTGGTACAAAAGCCTGTTCATCAGTTTATTGGCATTGCCTCTTCCCAAATGAATATCCATTCCAGAATGCCCTCCTTTAAGACCTGTTACAGAGATTTGATAAGCCACTCCAGTTGGATCAGTTGCCTCTTCTTCATATTCCAGTTTCGTATTGGAATCTACTCCTCCAGCACAGCCAATACAAAGTTCGTTGTCTTCTTCTGTATCTAAATTCAGTAGGATTTGTCCTGAGAGTAAAGTTCCATCCAGACCTTTTGCCCCCGTCATACCTGTTTCTTCATCTATTGTAAAAAGGGCTTCTAAAGCTGGATGAGGAATATTATTAGAACTTAGTAAGGCCATGATTGCTGCTACCCCAATGCCATTGTCTGCACCCAAAGTTGTTCCCTCTGCTTTGACCCAATCACCATCCAAAAACATTCGAATGCCTTCTGTAGCAAAATCGAAATTGGTGTCCGCATTTTTTTGATGCACCATGTCGAGGTGAGATTGCATGATTACAGTTTGGCGATTCTCCATACCAGCTGTTGCAGGTTTTTTAATGACTACATTGCCAGTAGCATCTATTTTGGTTTCTAAACCCAGACGCTCACCAAAATTTTTTGCGAATTCAATGACTCGTTCTTCTTGCTTAGAAGCCCGAGGTACTGCATTTAAGTCTGCAAAGTGGTTCCAGAGTGATTGGGGTTGAAGGTTTCGGATGGTGGTGCTCATGATTATTTTTAAGATCAAGTTCAATGTGAATTGTTCTTTGAACTTGATCTTGATACTTGAACTTGTACTTTACAAAAGATTTTGTTTATTATTTCTGATTTTATAGATAATGGCTATCAATTCGCCACATTCTTTTAACAAATAAGCTCTTTTTAGAGAATCACCGTACTTGATATACTTCAAAATTTTGAAGGCAACTCTGGATTCCTTCAATTCCTTCAAAACAATGCCTAATTTATGTACAGCATCTTTAATGGATTCTGCACCTTGCGACTCTCCAAAATTTAAAGCGGTACTACTCGAAGATCTTATTAATTGCCCACCAAGATGTGTCCCTGCTTTGTCTTTTCTCAAATCATTGGAAAATAGAATACAATCTCCTGCAAATGTAACCAAGCGATCCTCTAAATCATATTTTTTTTCGGTCATAAGCGTGTATTTTAAAAGTAAAGTGCAATCCAATTATGAATACCGAGTTTGATCTTCATTAAACTAATCTGTGAATAAGTGTCAAAAATAAAGGAAAAGGTAACTAACTTGACCTTGACCTTGACCTTGAAAATAAAAGCCCGACTCTTCTACAGAAGAATCGGGCTTTTTAATAAACGTGACTTTTGAAGGTTTTCAGAAATAAACGCGTTCTAAAATTTTAAAATCTTTTTTGGAAACGCGATATACAACCTTTTCTTTTAAGCATGGAATAATAAATGCATTGGAAGTTTGGAGTGCACGAGATAACTGTTGTGTTGGAAGGGTTAATTTTTGCTTTTTCGATTTTATTGCAGTATCAATTTCCCTTTTAAAGGTTAATAGGTTTTCACTTGATTGGGAGAAAATTAAATAAGTAGCACCTGATTTTTCTAAAATTGAAAATTCAACTTGTGCTCTTTCTGAAAGTAAAACGGATTCTGTGTCTATTTGGTCTTTTTGACACATAATATTTTCAGAAAGATGGCTTGGTTCCTCAAAAAAACACGCTGTTTCATAGGAAAGCTTGCTTTTCCCGTTTAGTATTTTCAAGTTATACTCAGCTTGAAAAGCAATCAAGTTATTCGAAGTATGCTTCAACTCTTCGAAAATTGCTGCTGCCTGATTTTTGTTTCCTCTTTTTGCGAGAGCGATAGCTTTTAATAAACGAATACTCAACGCTCCGTCTTCTGAAAGATTTCCCCATGTTACAAATTGACTTTTAGGAGGCCCTGTCCAGTAATCTTCCTTTAAAATCATGACCGCCATCCAATTAATTTTAGCTTTATGGGCCGGTGCCATTTTGGTTACTTTTTCAAAATAAGCTTCCGCTTTTTGAAGGTATTTTTCCCATTCACGGCGAATATGAGGCTCCATATTTTTAGTGCCATCAACCAAAGCAGGTTTTCTCAACCTGGTTTCCCAGTTTATTTCAAAGGGATATAGAAAAGGATCGATGTTTTTTTCAGAGAGGTTCAAAGCTCTGAGGGCATAAGTCACACCCAAATTATTGAAAACTTCTACACCCTGATAATATTGCTCTACATACTCAAAGCAATTAGCAGCCAAATCGTATTTCCCTATTGCCATCAAATAATTTCCCGATTCAAAAATTTCAAGTAATTGATTGGTTAGATCTGCTACTTCGTCATTTGTTTCCTTCCTTTCCTGAAAAGATGGATAACCATACAGCGCTTTATGCTTCAAATTGTAAGCCTCATAAATTCTGTCAATAATTTCAGGCAATAATTTTACGGTATGGAAGCCAGCCAGATGGGCAATAAAAACGCCCTGGACATCTGCCTGTTTCTCCAATGCTTCGCGTGCATTTGGATGTTTTCTATGGGCTAAAAAGCTGGTGGCATGGTGAGCATCCGTCTGAAATGCATGCGCCAATTCATGCCCTAAAATGAAGGCAAGTGCGCTATTACTTTCAGCTCCAAAAGACTGGCAAACTTTAAAAGCTTTTACTCCCAATTCGATGGTATTTGACCGTCGTTTCCAAACGGCCGCATCCGTCTCATTGTCTGTGATCTTAATAATCGGCTTTTGTATTAGCGTATTCCCGTGTGTCTGATAGAGTTTGTCTAAAACGGTTTCCGCTGTCTTTTGAATTTGCTCATGGGATGTTGACCACGCCGTTAAGCTATAAGCCAACACGAAAAGTGTTAGGATATATTTTGACATGGATTCTCTCTTTTGATGTTTTGATTCTACAATACTACCATGCTACAATAAATTTTACAATTAGCATAATAACATAATAGTATAGTAGCATAGTAGAATCAAAATGTTTCCAAAACTTCGGATGCCAATTTTGAATAATCAGCATCTGCTGTTTGTTGGAGTTCAATTAGCAGTGCTTTCGCTGCCTGATAGTGTTCTTTTTTTCCTACAGTTAAATGTGCTTGTGCCAATCGCCACTTTGCGAGATTTTGATATTTAAAATCACTTAGTATTGAAAGTGGTTTTAGGTGTTTTATTGCCTCTTCCGGCAAATTTTGATTCAAATATTCCTCGCTGAAAAGCAATTGTGCTATATAATCGTTTGGATATGTTGCTATGTGTTTTGTGTATAAGTTTTTCAGGTTTTCAAAATCACTTCCTTCATTTGATGCAATGATGATATCAAGCAGTTCATCTTTTTGTTGACGATTTTCATCTGCCAAACCAAAAGCCTCCAAATCATCATACATAAAATCAATTTCAGCAGGTTGCTCATTTTCAAATATTTCAAGAGCATATTGTGTATCTGGTAGTGCATTTTTTTGAATGATAAATACAGATGCGCTTACCAAAATAAGGATGGTTGCTGCTACCGCCCACCATTTTTGAATATTTCTGCTTTTAGAAACCAATGGTTTTACAACCGCTTCTGAATTATCAAAAAAGCCTTCTGCTTTTAGTTTTGATTGAACGCTTTGGATGGTTTGCTCCAAATCTTTTTCACCTGCATAACGCACACTCCTCACCAAAGTCTCCATTTCTGAAGTTTCTTTTGCCAATTGAGCATTGGTTTTTAATTTTTGTTCAAAAGCATTTAGCTCACTACCTCCTAAATCTCCTCGGAGGTATTTTTCTATTTGTTCGATATTTTTTGACTCTAGTAGCATTTTTTTAATGATGGTTATATCGTTGGAGGACTATGTTGATTGGTTCATTGATCAATCATAAACAAGAAATCAATACAGCCAATTTACAATACAACAGTGAACAACTATTCATTCCTCTAAAAACTGTTGGTAATCAGGATGCGCTTGAATTTTTTTTCGAAAAGCATTCATGCAACGATTCTTTTTTACTTTGATGAATGCTTCGGTATAGCCCATTATTTTGGCAACCTGTTTTAACTGTATCTTTTTGAAGTAATAATTAATGAGTAAACTGCGACAATCTTCTTTCAACTCATTCAGCACGGTGCTCATTAATTGGTGCTTTTCTTCAAAAATTTCTTTTTCTGCAATGTTATCATCGATGTCGGCAATATTCCTTTCAAAATCTTCTACCTCAAATTGGATAGTTTCTTTTCGCTTTCGTAATTTCAATAACCACACGCGACTGGAGATACCATAAATAAAGGTACTTAACTTTGCATTCAGTTGAAAACCAGGCTTTTGTATGCTTTTGACTAGGGCAATTAAGGTATCTTGAAAAACGTCCTGAGCATCTTCTTCATTTCCATTGTTCTTCAATACATAATTTTGAACCATTCGGAAATAATTTCGATATACCTGTTCAAATGCCTTTGCATCCCCTCGTTTTAATGCCTCTAAAAGATCTTGGTCGGCGTTCGTTTTGTGCGGTTCGTTCATATATTGCGGTCGTTTGGAAAGGTTATCAGGTGAAGGACTGACAAGCAGCAAATTTAGAAAATTAGGAGAATAGTGATGGTACTTGATTACTTTTGGCTAAGAATGTTATTTATAAAGAGCCATTGGCTGTTGAATATTTGCTTTTGGCAATTTCAACAACAGCCAATAACCAACAGCTAATAGCAAAGAATGAGCACACGCTATCTGACACTTATTATTTGGCTTAGTTTTGAAGCCTTATCTGCCCAACAATTGCCCCTGTTTACCCAATACAGAGAGCATCATAGTTATGTCAACCCTGCTGCGATAAGTTGGGATTATTTCACCTACAAATACAATTTTAATGTAGGTGTATCCCATAGAGCTCAATGGGTAGAGATTGAAGATCATCACCCCAAAGTTCAGCATCTTCGAGGGGAGTATATTTTTAAAGGAAAAAGCAATTTTTCCATTTTAACCGGAGTCAATGTCCTTAAACAAGATGCCGACCCATTTTACAAAACAGGTACTTATGGAAGAGCAGTAGTCTTTTTCACAGACAATCCTTACTTCTTTGGAATTGCTGCAGGTTTTATGGTCGGAGGGGTAAATTATCGCTTTAAATACCAAGATTTGAATACGCACGAGGAAGAGCCGCTGCTCAATACGTTAAACTCTTCAGAAGACCTCAATGATTTCAGACCTGATGTGGGACTTGGCGTCTTTTTTTACAAACAATTTCGAAAATCCATCTTCAAGGGAGATAATATTTATGGGGGCTTTTCAATTCCACAAATTTTAGGATTAGAGGCACACAACCAGGAAGGATTGGTCAAAACCAAGCAACACTATTATGCCGTTTTAGGTTATTACAAATATTTCAATGAAGACTCTTTTGTAGAACCTTCAGTTTGGGTAAAAAACACCCCCAATGCTCCTACCCACCTGGATTTTAATATTCGATTTCAATATTCCAATATTTTTTGGTTGGGTTCTGGCTTTTCTTCCTCCAAATCTGTATTGTTTGAAGGGGGTATTTTAGTTGGTGAAAACTTTAAATTCAATCGAATGCTGAAGATCGGATATAGTACGCAGGTGTTTTTAGACGACGCTTATCGGGCTAACTTTGGGTTGACACATGAAATAAATTTGGCTTTGGCGATGGATTTGAAGTTTAAAAAACAATAATTGCAAATCCATTTTCTCCGCAAAAAATAGCCTGTCCCGAACTTGATTCAGGAAACTTCGTCTGACAAAAAATTCTCCTCACATGAGAAAAAATCCAAATTCAAACAGCTTCTAACAATTTTATAGGTTCAGCTTGATGAGGTTGTAGACAAATCTAAAAAGTCAAAACTTTTTCATGATATAATTGTCAACCTCTTGTGATGTTACTGTGATATTTTGAGCCTAAATTTGTAGTAAAAAAATAGTTTATGAAATCAATTCCTTTTTTCTTCACGGTCTTTATGCTAATTCTTGCAGCCTGTAGTCAACCTAGTGAAAGTAGTGCACAGAAAATGTCTAAAGGCACGGCATCCATTTCAGATTATTTGGGAACCGATAAATACGCGGATTATGATATTGCGACTTTTGCGGGTGGCTGCTTCTGGTGTACTGAAGCAGCTTTCGAGCGAATCAATGGGGTTGTAGATGTTATCAGTGGCTATTCAGGCGGAGTAGAACCCAATCCTACTTATGAACAAGTTGGAAAAGGGCAGACAGGGCATGCTGAAGCCATCCAGATTTATTATGATCCGGCGGTAGTGAGCTTCCAAACATTGTTAGATGTTTTCTTTGTAGCACATGATCCTACTCAACTCAATCGTCAAGGACCAGATATAGGGGCAGAATATCGCTCAGCTATTTATTTTCATAACGAAAAGCAAAAAGCTGCGGTGAAAGCCGCTATTTCTGAACTAAATGATTCCGGTACTTTTACAAAGCCCATCGTAACCGAAGTCGCTGCATACAGAGAATTTTGGGTGGCGGAGGATTATCACCAGGATTATTATGAGTACAATCCAGGTAATCCTTATGTCCAAAGAATCAGTAAGCCAAAAGTGGAGAAAGTAAAGAAAGTATTTGCTGAAATATTAAAGCCTAAGTATAAGAAATAAGATTCGAATTTTTCAAAAAAGGAAATCGGCAACAAGGATTGACTCCTTGGTGCCGTTTCTTTTTTCAATGTTTTTATTTGATTTTGAAGTGCATTTTTTGGGGTAAAGAATGAAGAAATATTTGAACTAATTACCTGATTCTTCTGATTGCTTGTGGTCTCATTCCAATCTTTGCAAGTGGTTTGCGAGGATGAACATTGATGCTGGTAATCAGTACATTTTTCAATTCGTACTTCAGATAAACTGCTCTGGCTCCTCCATAAGTTGAAGTTTGTTCAATTTCGAGCTTTGGAATGACTTCACCCATGTTCATTTTTTCCTGCAATTTTGGAGATGCTTTTTCGTATTCAATTGTCAAAGTAACATCTTCAACTACTGCACCACCTCTTCTACGGCTTTGTCCAGTCATACCGCCTCCAGGTTTGTGTGATCCCCAGTCAATGTTTAAAACGTCAATCCACTTGTCGTGATTAGCATCCGCAGTAGGACTTCCATTCGCGTCTAATATTAAATATGCATTTTGAGCTTTGGAAGCTCCGGTCGCATCAAAATTTTGAGCAAAAACAGAAAAAGAAAAGCAGAACATAGCTGCAAAAAGGATGGATAAATTTTTAGAATTTTTCATAATAAATGGTTTTCAATAATTTTTTAAAATTTGATTTTAAATGATTCGGTTAAGTGTGTTTTGAATAAAAAAGATGTACCCAGCAGCAATTAAAAATAGAAGGCGGCTGAATTTTTCGCGAAAAATTCAGCCGCCTTCTACTATAAATCCACCCCTATGCTTACCTTAATCCCTTAAGAGTGTGTTTGAAATTTGATTTTGGCAAATTTGCTCCCAAATTCACTCAAACCCAAAATCCAAACACACTCTAATCAAATCATTATGAAAAAAACCACTCACTACCTTCTGGCAATTGTAATTTGCTCAATATTCTACCTTCAAAATTCCATTGCACAAGTTGACATTTCTCCCAACATCGAAGACATCGCCATCATTGATCAAAAAATCATGGTGCCCATGCGGGATGGTATTCGGCTGGCGACCGATGTATATCGACCAAAAACGGATAAACCAGTTCCTATTATTTTTTCCAAAACACCCTACAATTTTAATAGCTGGGGAGATGGAGAGGAACGCACTCGGACAAAACAAAGAGCCTATGAAGCGGTAAAACGGGGCTATGCCTATGTTGTTCAAAACGAACGGGGGCGTTATTTTTCCGAAGGCAAGTGGGATATTTTAGGTACACCAACCACCGATGGTTATGATGCCTTCACATGGATGGCAGAACAACCCTGGTCCAATGGCAAAATTGGAACTTATGGTTGTTCCTCTACGGCAGAATGGCAGATGGCTGTGGCAGCTTTGGATCATCCAGCTCATGCCGCAATGGTACCTCAAGGTTATGGAGCAGGTGTTGGAAGAATAGGCAAGTATTATGAGCAGGGCAATTGGTACCGGGGCGGTGCTCAGCAAATGTTATTTACGGCATGGTTATATAGCGTTCAGAATGATGAATTTCGCCCACGTGTGCCTAAGGGTGCAACTCAGGAAGATTTGATACGCATTTCAAGGTTTTATGATTTGGCTTCAGAGGCACCCAGAGTGGATTGGTCACAGTCCTTGAAACATTTGCCGGTTTCAGGTATCATTAAAAACGTAAATGGCACCAAAGGTATTTATGACAAAATGATCCGAAGGAAGCCCAATGACCCTGCATGGTATGAGGGCGGATTGTACCACGATGATATGCCTTTTGGCGTTCCAAGTTATTGGTTTGTTTCCTGGTATGATGTGGCTGCGGCTCCAAATATTGCACTATTTCAGCATGTGACAGAAAATGCGGAAGATCCTGAAGTTGCGAACAATCAATACTTAATTATAGCACCTACGCTCCATTGCCGTTTTACAAGAGCAAGGGCAGAAACCATTGTTGGAGAAAGAAATGTTGGAGATGCCAGATTGCACTATGACGAATTAATTTATGGCTGGTTTGATCATTGGCTAAAAGGAGAAGACAATGGCTTTTTGAAAAATACGCCCAAAGTTCATTATTATACAATGGGAAGTAACAAATGGCAAACTTCAGAAACATTCCCTCCGGAAAATATAGCAATGACCACTTATTATCTCCACAGCAATGGTCGGGCAAATAGTTTATATGGCGATGGAAAATTGCAATTGGAAAAACCTGGAGATGACGGCACATTTGATGAATTCACCTATAACCCCTTGAATCCAGTTATGTCTTATGGTGGTAATGTTTGTTGTACTGGGAATGCGATCAAAGGCGGTGCTTTTGACCAGCAACAAATGGAAACCCGCCACGATATTCTCGTTTATTCCACTCCGCCCCTGGAAGAAGGGGTAGAGTTGACAGGATTTATTGAAACGACACTTTATGTCAGTTCTGATGCCAAAGACACGGATTTTACCATCAAATTAATTGATGTCTATCCTGATGGTCGTGCTTATAACTTAGATGAGACAATACAGCGTGCCCGCTATCGAGAAGGCTATGATAAAGAAGTTTTTATGGAGGATGGAGAAGTCTATAAATTGGAGATGACGCCAATGGCAACTAGTAATTATTTCAAAAAAGGGCATCAAATTCGAATTGAAATATCAAGCAGCAATTTTCCTCGTTTCACAAGGAATTTGAATACAGGAGGAAATAATTTTGATGAAAAGGAGGCAGTAGTGGCGAAGAATCGGGTATGGCATTCAGGAAGATATCTCTCTGAGATCAAACTACCTGTATTAAAGAAATAAGTGCAAGTGAAAGAATCATGTTTAAGGAACCCTTAAAAAATAACTTCATCATTTAGTTCGGCATAAGGCCTCATGAATCTTCGATTTCGTCAAATATGCGAAGACTGAAAGCCTGATAAGAAATGAAGTTGAGCTTATTTGACGAAATCAAAAGGATGAAGTTATTTTTTAATCACAACTAAGTTAGATCAAGTTCAATGCATGCAATTTTGAACTTAATCTTAACACTTGAACTTTTAAAAGAGGTTTACTTCCTGGAAACATAAACCCCCACTAAAATCAAAATCATTCCTGCAATTTGGATCAACACAATGGTTTCTCCATCCAAAAAGCCCCACATCAAGGCGATCATCGGAATGACATAACTTACCATAGAGGCAAAAATGGGATGCGTCAATCGAATGAGTTTAAAAAAGAAAAGTGTTGCCATCACAGTGCCTGCCAATGAAAGAATGGTGATGTACCCAAAAGAAGCCCAGCCATGTTCATGGGTTTCTAGAACAGAAATAAAGCCTGAAGCAAAAAGCAAGATGAAGGCAGGAATACTGACAAAAACAAAAGAAGCAGCACTGATCAGGACGCTTGAAATATTTTGAAGTTTGTATTTAATTAAATTATTGACGTATCCATATAAGAAAGCAGCTATCACGACGAGCAAACCATACATCAAATTACCCACCTCTTCCGTTGAGCGATCGTAAAGTAACAAAATGCTCGCGCCCGTCAAGCCCAGGACAACACCCAAAATTTTGCTTTTTGAAGTCGCCATTTTAAATAATAGAAACCCAGTAACTAAAGTAAACAAAGGGGTGAGTGTACTCAGGACACCAGTTATTGAGCTACTCAATTTAGTTTGCGCCGTCGCAAAAAGGAAAGCAGGAATGAAACTGCCTGCAAGACCCACTGTTGCCAGATCTTTCCATTTTGACCAGTCCATTTCCTTAAGCTTCCATAAAAAAACGGGTAGAAAAGCAATCGCAGAAAGAGAAATACGAAGCCCGGCAACTTGTTGCGGATTGAAAGCAATCAATCCTTTTTTGATTAGGATGTAGGAACTACCCCAGGTCAGACCCAGTAATGCAAGGAGCAACCAGGCGAGCAGGGGGATTTTTTCAGAAGGTTTGGTATTTATTTGATTCAAGTTATTTTCCAATCTATAAATTTAGACTCCTTTTAAAGTTTGAAGGTACATCTCTAAATCTTTTTCGTTTTCAGAAAACTCAAAAACAGCAAAGGTTTTTCTTCTGCACAACTAAAAAAGAGGCAGACAATAATTCCGAAATAAAGCGTCTTCATTTTTATGGGTTTTTTGGAACAGAGGCTTTGAAAATTGTGGCTTTTCCAGAAGAACTAATTTGATATTTTGCACCTGATGTCACAAATAATATCTCTCCTTTTCGGAAACGATTACCATCTACGCTGATATTTCCCTCCAAAACTATCAATGCATCAGGCCCTGCATTTTCAACACTTGTAAAAGATGAATGAGCATCTACTTCAATTACACTTATTTTAAAATCAGGTACTGGAGCCGGGTATTTTTTTTCAGTATTTGAGACCTTTTCTCCTTTTAAAATTTGTGGAACCACCGATTTAAAATTCAAATGTTTTTGTAACATGGGTACATCGACATGCTTATAAGTCAAACCACCACGGAGGACGTTATCTGAATTTGCCATCAATTCTACATTGACTCCTTCCAGGTAGGCATGTAAGATTCCTGCATCCTGAAAAATGCCTTCTCCTTTTTTGAGGTGAACCAGATTCAATAAATAAATCGAAAATATTCCTACATCGTAGCCTTCAGTTGCCCAGCTTTCATTTCTTTTGAATGCTTTATAAGTCCAGTAATCTGGATTTCCTTTATCATTAGAAAATGCTGAATAGTTATTGTATAACCGGTTTTTTAAAGGCTCTAATATTGTTTTGACCTGCTCAGGGTGCATGGTCATAATGCTATTGTACAAACTGGCAATATTCTTCTTTTCAAAAAAAACTTTCAAACTTTCAAACTCAGGAACTGAATACAATACCTCATCAATTTCTTCAATCTGGCGAAAGCCATGCAATAACCAAAAATCTGTCAAGGCGACCATGATTTCAGGTTTATGGTTATCATCTCTAAAATTTCGATAGGGAGCCGTAATTGGAATTCCAGCCTCATTTTCATTTTGAAAACCAATCCTGGCTTGTTCAATGGTAGGGTGAACCTGAATAGAAAGCATACTATTCACATCCAGAATTTTCAGTAAAAAGGGCAATCTATTTCCAAATCGATTCGCAACGGTTTTTCCCAAAACGCTTTCTGAATCACTACGGATAAATTCATCCAAAGGAATTTTATTTTCACCTAAAATTACTTTAGCTGGTCCTTTGGCATGTGCACCAATCCACAGTTCTGCAAAAGGAAGGTTTTTATTATTTTCAATACCTATTAAATCCGGGATATATTTTGTGCCGCCCCATTGGTAGTTTTGAATGGCCCCTTCCAGGCGAAATATTTTGGAGTTGTTTTTCATTAAAGATAAAGCGACCGTAGCCGCCCAATTTATTGGGTTGGCTGGGTAATATTTACCTATTCAGCCAGCCTAATAAATTGGGTGGCTACGAAGGTTTTCCGAGTAATCGAAACATATTTTTCTTATAAGCTTCTACACCTGGCTGATCAAAAGGGTTCACGCCAAGCAGATAACCACTCACTGCACAAGCCTTTTCAAAAAAGTAAAATAGATATCCAAGATGGTAAGCCCTTGCTTCAGGAAGTTTGATAATCAAATTAGGAACACCTCCGTCCACATGTGCCATTAGGGTTCCTTCTGCAGCTTTTTTATTGACATAATCCAAGGACTTCCCAGCCAAATAATTCAGTCCATCTAAATTGGCTTCATCTGCTTCTATGGTCCTATCCTTTTCGGGTTGCTCAATCTGGATCAAGGTTTCAAATAAATGCCGTCTTCCATCTTGAATGTATTGTCCAAGTGAATGTAAATCCGCAGTGAAGTTTGCAGAAGCTGGGAAAATGCCTTTGCCATCTTTGCCCTCTGATTCACCAAACAATTGCTTCCACCATTCAGCGATAAATAGAAGCCTTGGTTCGTAGTTGATGAGCATTTCAATTGCTTTGCCTTTTTGATAAAGGCAATTTCTCAAAGCGACATATTGATAGCAAGCATTGCGCTCAAAAGAAACTTTAAAATCATTCATCGCATCCTTTGCACCATCCATCAAGTCCTGAATATTGGCTCCTGAAACAGCAATTGGTAACAATCCCACTGCAGTCAAAACAGAAAACCTACCACCTACGTTATTGGGTACCACAAAGGTTTCATATCCTTCCTGGTTTGCCAACTTTTTCAACGCTCCCCTTTCTTTATCAGTCGTCGCAAAAATGCGCTCCTTAGCACCAGCTTTTCCATATTTTACTTCAAGCATTTTCTTGAAAATTCGGAATGCGATGGCAGGTTCAGTAGTCGTTCCAGATTTGGAAATAATATTAACTGAAAAATCTCTCTCTCCTATGATTTCTATTAAATGAGTCAGATAGGTGCCTGAAATGTTGGTACCTGCAAAATAGATTTCAGGTGTTTTTCTTATCGAAGAAGGAAGTTGGTTGTAAAAGGAATGCCCTAGGAATTCGATAGCCGATTTGGCACCTAAGTAGGAACCACCAATTCCAATTACCACAAGTATTTCAGACTGATTTTGAATTTTCTGAGCTGCTTTTTGAACTCGCTCAAATTCTGTCCTATCGTATTTTTCAGGCAAATCTGACCAACCAAGAAAATCATTTCCAGGACCTTTTTTTGAAGCCAACAAATCAGCAGCTTTCTGAATATTTGGTGCAATAATTTCGATTTCGTGATCTTTAACAAAATCCTTTGCGTAAGAATAATCGAAGGATAATTTCTTCATATTCAAATTTAGTTTTCCTGGCTTTATTGGAAAGGTGGTATTTTAAAGCCTCAAAATTAGGAAAACGATTGTGTTTATGTGTTAATGTGTTCATATGTTAGTGTAAAATCTTTATAATTTTTAAACATGAATACTTTAACTCATAAAGACTTCCTCCAAAGAGTCCTTTGGGAAACACAACAAGGTTTGGCAAAACACCTCGAAACTGGCAAAACAGGGGAATCAATAGCGGAAAAATTCCTGAAACAAAAGGGCTATGAGATTTTGGAAACCAATTGGCGTTACAGCAGGGCGGAGGTAGATATTATTGCCAAAGATATTGATGTGCTTGTCTTTGTGGAAGTGAAAACACGATCCTATGATTATTATGGAAAGCCGGATGCTTTTGTAGATGAGAAAAAAGAACAATTGATGGTGGATGCCGCCTCTGTTTATATGGAACAAATCGGGCATGATTGGGAAATTCGCTTTGATGTGATTTCCATTTTACTTAAAAGTGAAAAAGATTATCAAGTTCAGCATTTTAGAGATGCCTTTTTCCCAGGATTAGCCTAGCCAACTGCTGATACCACTGGGTAATAGCTTGTAGCAGAGCAAAGTGGTGTTAGCAGTGAGGACAGCTTATACCATACCCAATAAGGAATATGAACTACCCGATCACCCTAAAAAATATTTTTCTTCTGTTCATAGGATTGCTTTGTTGCCTTCACAGTGAAGCACAAATCTTTGTGAATAAAAATGCAGGGGGATACAATGATGGTTCTTCCTGGGAGCATGCTTTTACAAATCTTCAGGAGGGAATTGATAATGCAGCCGAAAATGATCAAATCTGGGTAGCTACAGGAACCTATTTTCCTGGAAATTTAGGTGATCCCAATTCGGCAACTTTTCATGTTACCAAAGGAATAGAGCTATACGGTGGATTTGCTGGAACAGAGTCTGATCTCTCCGAAAGAATGCTCGATGTTCCTCCCACCATACTTTCCGGTGACTTGGGACAAAATGATATCGACGATGATTTTGAGACAAATCGCGCTGATAATGTTTCAACTATAATGTTGATCAAAAATAAAAGCAATACAAGACCACTCATTGATGGTTTTACTTTTCAAAACGGTCATGCAGGTGGCAGCTCAAGGTCTTACCAGGAATCTACTGGAGGAGCTATTTATTTATATAGTCCAGCTTTAATAAAAAACTGTTCTTTCACTCAAAACTATTCACGTCGTCGAGGGGGAGCCATCTTATTTTTTGATTCACTGGGAATAGAAAATGCAAATCTGAAAAAAGACCAGGTTAATTTCATAATAGATAATTGCCAATTTGAAAATAATTATTCGAGGTATGGTGGGGCAGTTAATATTAGGCTGGGGCATGGGAAGGTGAATGCTGCTGTAATTCGCAACAGCAATTTTAAAAAAAAATCAAGTAGTAATTTGGGTGGAGGGGTAGTACTGTACACAACTTCAGACAGCTCCACTTTGGTGGTCGATTCTTGTGATTTTTCTCAGAATTTTTCTGAAGGATCCTATGGAGGAATCTATGGTCTTTCATTTGGAAAGGGCAATTCTATTATAATTAGAAACTCAATTTTCCAAGGGAATCATGTGAATAAATCAGGTGGCGCGGTTTGCCTGGTTGCGAGAAGAAAAAGCGTAAATAACAAATTGAAGATTAAGAACTGTGACTTTGAGCATAATTATACCACCAACCCCTCTGGAGGTGGTGCAGTTTATGTTTTGCCATCGGGGACTGGTACTTTGGCTACTATAAGCCATTCGAAGTTTAAAGAAAATAAAACAACTGGATGGGGAGGTGCCATGGCAATTGTAACTGGTAATAATGGAGTCGATAATTGCATTGAGATCGATAGTTGTCAGTTTGAGTATAACCGTTCGGATTGTGGTGGGGCTATCATGTACATGTCGAAAGGATTAAACGATTCCCTTCTAATCAAGCAATCTCAATTTAATGGAAATTCTATCGAAGAGCTATATGGGGGCTTTGCTACAAAGGGTGGTGCTATACATTTAGATTATGTACCTGAGGGTCAAAAAGCTTATAGTAGAATTGAGGATTGTTGGTTTGAAAACAATGCCAATAATGGTGGTGATGGGGGAGCTATTTATATTACGCCATCCAGACCAGGGAGTTTTTCAAGTATTTATAATTGCAGCTTTAAAGAGAATAAGTCTATTGGAAAAGGAGGAGCATTTGCTTATACAGGTGCAGACTACGCCTATGAATTGGAAGCCTGTACTTTTGAAGATAACAGTGCAAGCCAAGGAGATGCACACATCTATGAAATTCCCCATTTTGATAAGTCTTTGTTTTATATATTTTTTCATGGGGTTTTATGGGTGCAAATCTTATATAGTCTATTACTTTTCTTGATCTCCAGGGAACGAACCACCTTATATTATATCTTGTTAATGATTGGAACCTCTCTTTTTTTTCTAATTTTTATTGATGCTCACAATGTTTCCATACTTAAAGATATTCCCTTCTCTCTTCGACTTCTATTGACACAATTTGGTAATTTCTTGACACTTGTATCCTTATTAAAATTTGCACAGCACTATTTGAATGTAAATCACTTCCTCCCATTTTTAAGAAAGGCTATTTATTATTTTTTAATTCTATACTTTATATCGCATTCTGCCTCTTTTTATTTGGTGTATAATCCTTCCAAACCATTCGATCTAGGATGGGAGGCTGCCATTTCAACCTTAACTCACCTTTTGAGTTTAATCGGAGCTTTGATGCCTGTTCTTTTTGCTATTGTTGTTTTAAAGAAAGGCTATAAGCCTGCTAAATATTTTTTGTTAGCAATGATTTTCGCTGGAATTGCAATGTCGATAGGGGTTATTTCTTTTCTGCAATTTTCCCATTTTTTAGACAGTCCGATAATTACCATTCAATCGTTGATCCTTGCAACAATAATTGCGCTTGCCCTCGCCGATGGTTACCGCGTAAATCTGCTCAAAAAAGATAAAGCCCGAGCAGAACAGTTGGCGGAATTAGACATTGCCAAGACCAGATTGTACAACAACATCACCCATGAATTTCGAACACCGCTAACCGTTATTATGGGTACCTCTGAAATGCTAAGAGGGAATGAGCAGGAAAAAAAACTCCTCAAGCGCAACAGCAAACAATTGTTGCAGCTCATCAATCAAATGCTCGATTTATCTAAGCTGGAAGCAGGTGCTTTGAAACTGGAACTGCAACAAGGAGACATCATTCCCTTTATTGAATACCTCGTGGAGTCTTTTCAATCACTGGCTGCTTCAAAACATATCCAGCTCACTTTTTACAAGGAATTGGAAGAACTGGAAATGGATTATGATGCTGAAAAAATCCAAGCTATTGTTACAAATCTAATTTCAAATGCTATAAAATTTACTCCAGAATCGGGCAAGGTTATCATTCACGCAAAAACGGAATTATTGAATAAAAAACAACATCTGATGGTACTTCCTGGACCAATGCTTACACAGAACTCCACGATGCTTTGGAGAACTATAATCCTGCCGATGAAATCTGGGTGGCGGCGGGCACCTACCGACCTCAGATCCCAAGTGCATGGACCGATTCTGTAAAAAATACCTTCTACATTTATCAGGAAGTACTCCTATATGGCGGCTTCAATGGCACAGAGACATCCATAGATGAGCGCGATCTGGTGACTAATATCTCAATCCTTTCCGGAGATCTTAATGGAGATGATATTAATTCAGATTTTGAACCTTTGAACTATTTTAGGCTATTTATCACTAACACTGTTTTGCTTCCCTCTTTTACCCTACAAAACAGTGTCAGTGAGGGATAGTTGTTTCTAAATAGGCTTTTGGACATATCACATTCAAGGAATTGGGATGAATTTGAAATCGAACAGGCGATTCCACCACCAAACTTTCTCCATCCACATGTACTGCGGTTTTTGTTGAAACAGATTTAACCGAAATCTTCTTGGCTTTATATCTTTCTGCCAAAGGACTTTTATGCAAAGAATTGGTCAGGTAGCGCCAGCCTTCTAAAATGATTCGCCATTTGGGCGCTTTTTTGAGGATCATCAGTTCCAATTTTCCATCGTGTAAAACAGCTTGGGGAGCTACCACAAAACCGTAACCATACATAGGGGCATTGGCAATTGCCAGAGTAAAACAACTTCGTTTGATGATTTGTCCATCGATAGAAATTTCAAAATCCTGCATTTTATAGGCAAAAGCTTCCTGAATACTATACACCAAATAACCTAAAAACCCCCTCAGGTTACTTCCTTTGATTCTTGCAGCGACTTCTGCATCAAAACCCAAACCGGCAAGATTTACGTATGGGCGGTCATTCAATAGACAGGTATCTATGTTTAAAAAATGTCCTTCATTCAAATATCTAAAAGCCTTATCGATACTACGTCCAATTCCCAGATGCATTGCGAAACCATTGCCTGAGCCTCCAGGTAAAATGCCCAAAACTTTGTCTGTATTGATCAAAGCATGAGCGACTTCGTTTATGGAACCATCACCTCCAACTGCTACGACGATATTCACGTTTTCCTCTACTGCAATTTTTGCCAATTCAATAGCATGACCCGCATATTCAGTGAAAATCAAATCGTATGAATATTTACCTAGATCAAGATATCTATTGATTTTTTTATTTAAATCAGCATTGCGACTTGTGCCCGAGAAAGGGTTTGCAATAAAGCGGATGTGTTTTTTCATTTGAACACAAAGTACCGAAACATCGGAAAATTAAAAAAGACGCCTACTAAAATCGCGACCATCACTTTTGAAATCACATATTGAATGCCAAGAAATTCAGTAATCAGCCAAACGCCCCCTGTATTCAATATCATACTCAAAAAAGAAGTAATTGCATATCGAACAGCCTGCCAATGCCATTTGTCATGCTTGCGGTTGAATGCCCAATTTCTACCCAGCAAAAAACTGATGACAGCTCCTGTGAATGCCCCACAAGCATTGGAAATGACATACCAGATTTTGAAAATTTCCGTAAAAAAAATGGTGATAAAAAAATCTGCTCCTGTAGCTACGATAGAAGCGAATTGAGAACGGTAGAAGGATTTCCAGAATGGTGTTTTGGAATCCACATTTGTAGATGGAGAATCTGGAATGTCCTTCATATGAATTGAATATTAGCCCAATGCTGGAAAGAAAAACAAGATGATTTGAAGCACAATATTGGCATAAACACCAGCCAGCACGTCATCCATCATCACTCCCCAGCCACCCTTTAGTTTTTCCATTTTGCGAATGCCCAGGGGTTTCCAAATATCGAATATTCGAAAAAGAATAAAGGCAAGTATTAAGGTATTCCAGCTCAATGGCACTACTAATAAAGCTATCCAATATCCTACAACCTCATCTATTACAATCTTTTGAGGATCATGTCCCCATTCCTTTTCCAAAACATTGGTAGCTTTCACACCAATTGCAAAAAATACTAAAATCAGTATGAGGAGTTCAGGATCAACAAAATATCGAGGATTGAAACAGGCAAAGCCCCACAGCATTTTTGGAAGAATGATAAGCATGCCCATCAGCGCTCCCATCGTTCCAGGCGCAACAGGCGAATACCCGGCTCCAAAACCTGTGGCAAATATTTTCCAGAAGGTGGTCATGTAGGAGAAATTGAGAGAATTGAGAATTTGAGAGTTTGAGAAACCGTTCCTCAAACTCTCATTCTCTCACATTCTCAAACGCTAATAGTAGTAATCCAATCCCAAATGTGTGATCAACTCTTCGCCTTTCAAGTGGCGTAGGGTATTTTGCAATTTTTGCAATTGGAGGAAAATATCGTGTTGAGGCTCAAGCCCTTCAGCTGCTTGTGGCGATTTAAAGTAGAAAGACAACCATTCCTGAATACCATATAGGTTTGAACGACTAGCTAAATCCAGAAATAAGGCCAAATCCAAAACGATGGGAGCAGCTAAAATGGAATCACGGCAGAGGAAATCAATTTTGATCTGCATGCCATAACCTAACCAGCCCACAATATCTATCTGATCCCAGCCCTCTTTGTTATCACCATGAGGAGGATAGTAATTGATTCTTACTTTGTGGTAAAGATCTTTATAAAGAACAGGGTAGCGCTCTGGCTCCAAAATTTGCTCCAATACACTGAGTTTAGATACCTCTTTGGTTTTGAAGCTATCTGGATCATCCAATACTTCACCGTCTCGATTTCCAAGGATATTAGTTGAGAACCAACCTTTGATACCAATAGCTCTTGATTTCAGACCGGGTGCCAAAATGGTTTTCATTAAAGTCTGACCTGTTTTGAAATCTTTTCCACCGATTGGCGTTTTGGTTTGTTTTGACAATTCTACAATTGCAGGCACGTCGCAGGAAAGATTTGGAGCACCATTGGCATAAGGGACACCCATTTTGACTGCTGCGTAGCAATAAATCATACTTGGTGGAATGTCAGGATGATTGTTGCGCAATCCTTCCTCAAATTTTTCAAGACTTGAATGTACTTCACCTGGAGCGATGTAGACTTCTGTTGAACCACACCAGACCATTACTAAGCGCTCACAGTTATGCTCTTTCTTGAATTGACGAATATCATCCATTACAGCTTCTGCCAATTTCATCTTGTTCTCTTCTTTCTTCACAAAAGGTCCGTCTAGTTTTTTGACATATTTTCTATCAAAAACAGCACGCATGGGTTTGATTTGCTCTAATTCTGGCTTAATCTGCTCCAGTAGGCTTTTTTCCAATACGCCTGCAGTGTCTGCAGATTCATACATATTGTCTTCAAAAATGTCCCAGCCTCCAAAAACAATGTCTTCTAAACCTGCCAATGGAACAAAGTCTTTGATTTTAGGACGTCTGTTTTCTGTGCGTTTTCCCAGGCGAATGCTTCCCATTTGAGTCAATGAGCCAATGGGGTGAGCGATGCCTTTATTTACAGCGATTACGCCAGCCATGAATGTAGATGCTACCGCTCCCATTCCGGGCGTAAGGACGCCGAGTTTACCTTTAGGTTCTTTTATCATTGTGTGAAAGTATGATTGTATGAGTGTGTGAATGTGAGGTTAGTAATTATTCAACCCGATAGTACGAACTTGATTAACTACACAGGAGTGTATGTAATTTTCTCACTCGCTCATGCGCTCAAATTCTCACTCTCTCGAAATAGTGCGCGAAAATACGCATAACGTATAGAAATACCCTAATCAAAAGGAGATCCCTTATTGAAAGTTGAGCATATTGGTTTTGAATATGCAATTGGGGAAGTTTGGTAGATGAATGGAATGAAATGGTAGAATTGAAAAATTAAATCTTTTCGCCTTTTTAGATGACGATGAAGTGTAAATTAAAAAAAATGGAGGGCTCTTCGGCTCCTCCATTTATATTCATTCGCTAAGAAATACAGAAAAACGATAATTCTTGAGCGCAATTTGGAGGATTCATTTGGTAGATGAAAATGTAATATGCAGGTGGTGGGATTTGATAGATGTTTGGATTAGAATGGTATGTTTGGAAGATCTACAACCAACCATTTTCTTTATACCAACCTATTGTTTCTTTAAGCCCTTGTTCCAGGTTATACTCCGCTCGAAAATTAAAATCTCTCTTCAAAGGCTCGATATCGCACTTCCAGTTTTGAGCAGTGAGTTCAGCTACTTTTTCGAGATTGAAAGTAGGATAACGCCCTCCTGTTTTGGCAACAATCTCTGATACGGCAGCAACAATTTTCGCCAGGGGTGTAGGAACGGTGAGTTTGAATGTCTTTTTATTTAAAAATTGCTTTGCCAATCGACCTAAATCTTTTGTTCCATAATAATCACCATCGGAAACGAAATAAGTTTTTTGACTTTCTGTTGAAAGCGTAGCATTTACCAGCAGTCTTGCCAGATCCTTGATGAATACAAATGTCAGATCTTGTTTTTGAAAACCAATCCCAGGTTCAAAATGGCGGTTGAGCAACTTGAAAAAAGTAAATAAATCTTGCTCACGAGGACCATATACTACAGTTGGACGGAAAATGAGCCAGGGCAGATTCGATTCCTCTTTCAGAAATAATTCTGATTGTAACTTGCTTCTTCCATAGGTTGTAATAGGAGCAGGCGCTTGCTCCACTTTCAAGAAATCACTTTTGTCAACTGCACTTGCCGGACCAGATGCTGCAATACTGCTGATATAGGTAAATTTTTCAGGAATTTTAGATGCTTCAATGGCTTCGACAAATCGTTTGGTGTATTCTGTGTTGACTTGAAAATAGGTTTCTTTTTTTGGGGCGGCCACAACACCTGCATTGTGGATGATGTAATCGAATTGTGCTTTGGCGAGCCTTTTGCTCATCCCTTCTACATCCGGAAAGTCCACTTCAAAAAATTTTATTCTGCTATCCTGAAGGTAGGTTCTTTTGCTGGTTTTGCGGATGCCGGCATATACTTCTAAGTTTCGTTTTAAGCATTCTTCAATTAAAAAGCCCCCGACGAAACCACTGGCGCCTGTTACAAGTATTTTTTTCATCTAAAATGGCGATTGCATTAGGTTAGTTCCTTGATATAGCATCTCCTTCGTTTATGCTGCCTTGGATTATAATCCTTCCAGATTGCCTGGATTTTGGTATTGTTTTCCAATTCTGGATTTGTCTCAACCTTTTTTATTCCAAATTTGTGAAAGGCTTTGATGATTTTGTCAAACATCAAAACATGTACCCCACGGCGTTGATAATCTTTCCTTATTCCAATCAAGTAAAAATCTGCCCGGTCATTTTTCTTCATGGCTCTTAAAATGTGAATGAAACCAAAGGGAAAAAGTTTACCTTTTGATTTTTGCATAGCATAAGAAAGCGAGGGCATGGTGATTCCAAAACCGACGACTTCATCTTCAGCGTTTAAGATGACGGAGACGAAATTGGGATTGATGAAACCAAAATATTGTTCGGCATAAAAGTCGATTTGCTTTTCGGTGAGTTCGACTACGCCGTAAAGTTCATTGTAGGTTTCGTTGATTAGGTCAAAAATGGGTTTTACATATGGTCGAAGGTCTTTGGCTCGTTTGGCTTCCAGATTTCTAAGCTGATAGCGCTCAGCAATTTTTTTTGCAAATGCTTCCACTTTTTCCGGAACCTCTTGTGGGACATCAATTTCAAATTCAACCCAATCTACACTTTTTTCATAGCCATATGCTTCGAGGTGCTCTGGATAGTAGGGATAATTATAAATGGCAGCGAGGGTACCCAGTTCTTCAAAACCCTCAATTAGCAATCCTTCATTGTCCAAATCCGTAAAACCAAGCGGACCATGTATTTTGGTCATGCCATTCTCTTTCGCCCAGCCCTCTACAGATTCTATCAATTTTTTGAATACTTCTGGGTCATCTTCGAAGTCCAGCCAGCCAAATCGGGCAAAAGCCTCACCGGTCTTTTTATTTTCAAGTTTATTGATAATACCTGCAATTCTGCCAACTACTTTACCATTTTTCTTCGCAATCCAATACTTTTTATCACAATGTTCAAAGGCAGGGTTTTTGGAGAGGGTCTCCATTTCTCCCCCCACCAACTCAGGTACCCAATACGGATTGTTTTTATAAAGACGAAGGGGATATTTGATAAATGCCTTCAAATCCCGCTTGTTGCGAACTTCTTGAATTATCGTCATCTGGGTAAAAGCTAAACATGAGTCATCCCCCCAAAGGCAGGGGTGATTGGTTCTAAAAATATGCTCTGTGATTTTTTTCAAATTCAAGTTCAAGACCAAGTTCAAGCCCAAGAATTGAAATTGAACTTGGTCTTGAACTTGAACTTTCAGGAATTTAGAAGAAAAAAACCTGCATAATCCTTTAGCACATCATGAAAATAATAGAACCAATCAACCCTGCCCCAAAGGGGCAAGCTGAATTTTTAGATATTATCTTAAATCATTGAATTTCAACTTGCACCCCGCAACAGGTTGATTATCAAAGAATAAAAAAAAGAAAAAAGCAAAAGTGTTTTTATCCACAATATTTGGGATGACTCATGTTCTTTTTATTAATTTTTATAGTTTGTTGTTAGACCGCTTTGCTGACAGAAACAGGAAAACATCTGACTTCTGAGAGCAAAGCGGTCTACCGCTAAATCTTTCCCGTCCTTTTTAAAAATAGCATCATGGCACAAATCATCAATACCGCAAAAGCACCACCGATTTGCAACCATAAGTCGCGTTTTGCCTGAATGGTACTTTGGACATAGTAACGGTTAGCAGAAACCGGGGTACCATAACCTTGTAGCTGCTCCCAATTGTCATAGTCACCATTGTTGAGCCAGGGTAGCATTAAATTTAATGTAAAAACGGAGTCTTGTGGTTCTATGTCATAGCCAATGCTATCAACTGCAGCGCCTTCAGGTGTAAATATTCTTACGATTTCTTTTCGTTTATTCAATCCAAAACCCAAGCCACCAATAAAATTCCAGGCATGAGGAAAGGTTTTTTCAAAAGCTGCCGAATCTTCGCAAACCACGACATAATCCTTGGGCGAAATTTGCAATTCAGGAAAGCGAAATTCATTCTTGGAATCAGTCAAAATCCAGTCTTTCAAATTGACTATTTCATCTGAGTTGTTATAAATTTCCAACCAATCACCGCTTTCTTTATTATTGGGGCTTATTTCATTGACCATAATCTTTCCTGCCAAAGGATGCTCAAATTTTTCAAAAACAGCCCTCAAAGCATATTCTTTTCGTCTTAATTTCAAGGTTAAATCGTGTTCGTCTTTGTCAATATTGATGCCTTCCCAATGTGAAAAACGATAACCCAGGGAAGGTACTGCTTTCAATTTTACCGGAATGTTTTGGAAATAAATGCCAGAAAAAGTTTCCTCGATAATGATATTTTCATTCAATAACACATGCCCTCCCTTTGTAGATTCTACTGAGAGGTCTCTCATAGGGCCTGTTGGAAATTTTTCCATTATGTGCATTCGAACATATTCAGGTCTTAAAGCCGCGAAGGTTCGCATCTCTTCCACCCGAGTATGCCACTTTGTTTCATTCAAACGCCATCTGTCAAAATGTCTTGGAATTTCGGGAAGCAAATTGGAATACAATTCATCAATTTTATTCAGGACTCTTTTGCTTTCGAAATTGGTATTTAAATGATCTGCAAATCGATTGAGGAATTCTCGCTCAAAGTCTCTGTTTTCCAACAACTTACGCAAAATGAAAGTGCTCCAGGGGGGATTGGGCCAAGATGGGCCTTCTGCTTCTGTATGAAATGCTAAACTGTTATTTTTATAAGCCTCAGAGTTGTGTAATCCAAATCCCCAATCGGTATCAAACAATATCCATCGCCATTTCCCATTGGGCTTGTGAGGACGCCAGAATTTGATGTTGCCGCCTGCATCCTGATTGTCAAAGTAGATTTGGGCAATTTGATAATTCATGAAATTGTCCACCTCCATTTGCGATTTGATGTATGCGTAATTGGTGGAATTATTTAGGGAATGGGTCTCCAGGAATTCCCAAAGTTTTTGGTAATGTTTTTTGCTGCCCCGTTTTCTGACCAGACGATGCTCTATCAAATCCAGGCTGTCCTTATCTACATTTTCATGATGCCCCTCAATGAAATAGCGATTCACTTTTTCCCGGAAATTGTAAATACCCCAATAGTCTCCATTGATGTAAACATGTGCTGGTCGATAATCCTGTTTTTCTATATCCCAATCATCTACCAGGCTGGTCATCAGCGCATCTCTAAAATGGGTTTTCCCAAAATCACTTCCTGAATTCCGCAGCACCAGAAATTTAAATTTTTTCAGACCCTCATCTCCAAATATGCGGTGCTTGATGCGTTTTTGCCCGTAGCGTTTTCGAGCTACCAGGGAAAAAGATTTTTGTGGAAATAATCGGCTCATTCCACCAAACAACCGAAAACCACTTAAGCTTCGATATACATTTTGCCCATTTGCCTCATAAATTTCTGCATTCACCGGCAATTCCTTTCTACTCCAAAAATTGGCTCCGGGCAATTTCCACAAAGAATCAATTGCATTGGTTCCTTTCATGAAAAGCCCATGTTCCGGATCAAACAAAATACTTGAATTGAGTGCAATAGATAAGGTTGGAAAATTGGAATCAGGCTCTTGAATAAAGTAGGTATGTCCAAAAATATTGCTCTTTTTTCCTCCGATATAAGCTACAGCACGAATCACAGTGGTTCTATCTACTAAAATTGGTCCCTCATAGCGCATATCGTTTTTGCGCCAGGGTTCCGAGCCATCAGTAGTATAGTAAATATCCGCCCCTGGTGAGAACAGCTCAACAACCATTTCATCTTCAAAAAACCCACCAGTTGGGGCATACTCTACTTCAAGTGGTCGTTCATCCTGTTGTTGCGAAGGTGGTGTTTGTTGCGCAAGTAACCCCAGGCTCGACCACAAAAGAATTGTGATAGTTTTGGTAATGCTTTTCACGGTTTTCCCAAATTATTTAGTGCCTTTTAAAACACAATGAATGGGGATGTAAATAGATCGCTTAGGGCTTGTTTAAATTTTCATGATTGTGGGAAAGCGAGCCAATTTTATTCTGAACGAGGCAAAAACCGCAAGCATACCTGGAAGGTATGGTGTCCCGATAACAATCGGGATTTAACGAAGTGCAGGATAAGGTTTGCCGCTTGTAGCCACAATGGAATTTTAAACAAGCTCTTTTATAGTTTTCTCAATGATAGTCCCAAATGTAACTCAAAAATAGTGGATATTAATAATTTAAATAGGAATTTGTACTTTGGCGAAAATTGAAATTTGTTGAGGTGTTTAAGCTGTAGAAAGTTGAACCGTTTTACCCTATCAAACACCGATGAATGTCTCGTTAATTTTTTCACACAATGATTTCCAAAATTAGTGCCTTTATCTTAAAACTTTTGGGTTGGAAAATAGTAGGTGAATATCCTCATCATTTGAAGAAATTTATCATAATACCAATGCCACATACTTCCAATTGGGATTTTCCATTGGGGATTTTAGTAAGGACTGTTTGGGACCCTACCCGGGAGGTGAAATTTTTGGGAAAGGATAGTTTATTTAAACCTCCATATGGTTTTTTATTCTATTGGCTTGGAGGTTATCCGGTGGACAGGAGTAAAAGCAATAATTTTGTGCAGGCTGTAGTAGATCTATTTAACAGTAAAGAGAAATTTGCCATTGTAGTAGCACCAGAAGGTACAAGGAAACGAGTTGAGAAATTAAAAACAGGTTTTTATTACATCGCAAAAGGAGCAAATGCACCTATTATTATGTGCAAATTTGATTATGGGAATAAAGAAATCAATTTTAGTGAACCCTTTTATACTACTGATGATAAAGAAGCTGATTTTGAATTTATTGGCAATCACTTTAGAGGGGTGAAAGGAAAGATACCTGAAAACGGCTATTTGTATGAAGCATGACGAATACTATTGAAATCCTTTTCATTTGAAATGGATTTCGGGCTTTTTTTGAAATTTTGGGCAACAAACTTTTTTACAACATCTAAACTTTTAGTCTTACCAAATTGACCAAACAACTATAACCATCAAAACTTTGCCTATGAAATTGAGAATTATTTACAATTTATTTTTTCTTGCTCTTTTAGCTTTTGTATTCCAAAGCCGATCTGGTGGACCTGCGATGCAGGCTGGTCTCAGAGTAACAGGTGCTCCCAATGAAGGTACATGCGCTAATGCTGGTTGCCATGTTACTGGTGCTTTTGATGCATCTATGACTATTGAATTATTGGAGGGCGTAAATGTTGTCACCGAATATGAACCAGGTAAATCTTATACTTTGCGCTTAGCAGCAACAGCAGGGACTGGAACTCCCAGTGTCTTTGGGTTTCAGGCTGTTTCTTTAGACGGTTCCGAATTACAGGCAGGTGCCTGGGAAAACCTTGGAGCAGACAATCACACCATCAACTTAGCTGGAAATAGTTATGCAGAGCATAGTACACCTAGTGCTGATGGCACTATTGAAATAGGTTGGGTTGCTCCTGCTGAGAATACTGGCGATGTTACCATCTATGCTTCTATGCTGCTCGCCAATGGAAATGGCAACTTCCAGGGAGATGGCGGAACCAATAGTTCGTTAAGTTTGACTGAAAAAGATGTTAGCAACACATTTTCCATCAGCCGCGATTATGCTAATCTTTCTGTTTACCCGAATCCTGTACAGAATGAACTGAACCTGGAAATTACAAGCCGGAATACAGGCAACTACAGCCTGCGTTTTTTAGATGTTTCTGGCCAAATTGTTCGTAATGAGCAAATTTTCATCAATTCAGGGAATAACAAGAAAGTATTTGAAGTGAGTGAATTGAATAAGGGATTTTACATTATCCAATTGTGTGGTGAGCAACACATCGCTTCTACTGAAATGCTGAAAATGTAAAACGAATCAGTAGTGTTTTAAAATGTATGATGGGATAGTTCGCGCGGGCTAGCGCCGCGCTCACGGTGGGTTTAAGGGGGCAAACTAGCCCAATTTTGGGCTAGTTTGCCCCCTTAAACCCTTTCGAGCCGCACCACCAGGTGCGGCGAGGAAACTCATCATACATTTTGGAACAAACCCAACAAATCACCTGATAAGAATAACAATTCCAGAATATCAAGTCTCGGCAAAAAGGATTTTGTCGGGACTTTTTTTGTTATTCTTTCGCATTTGTGAATTCAGCACCAGATACCACGATGCTTTTTACTTTCCCTGTCAAAGTATTCAGGTGAAAAGAAACCAGACTCTCTCCCCACCATCTTTTGCCCCCTGAAACCTCCTTCGACGAGCCAGCAAAGCTGGCGAGGAGAATACTTCGCAACTTGCGTTAAATTATTTGATTTGATTTAGACAGCATATTGGATTTAATTCGATAGGTCTATAGATATGTCAAGTGAAGACAATTTTTTTATTTAAAGATTAATAACCGAAGATTCCAAATTCGAAAAAACTGGTAAAAAAGATTTTAACTTTGGATGAATAGAAGTTACATAAATCTTTTATCAGAACTATGCTAAATACTAAAATTGCAACCGAAAAAGAAATTCAACGATTTGTTGAAGCCATGCGCCCAAAAAATTTAGAAATTCGAAAGAAACTGGACATTGGTTATTCTTTTGAAAAACAAAAACTCTTTTTATTTGAAATTCGTCCTGGCTGGAATAGTGACATGGAGTATGACTATGAAAAGAAAATTCAGATTCCTTTCGCAAAGGCTTGGTATATTAAATCAAGGAAAATCTGGCAAATCTATTGGATGCGGGCAAATGGGAATTGGGAATTGTATGATCCGAATCCTTTCGTGAAAAATTTAGCACAGTTCTTTAAAATTATTGAATTAGACCAGTATGGGTGTTTTAAGGGATAGCAAATGGATGAACATTTATTAGTGATTCTATTTTTTCAAGGCCCTAACTATTCTACTGAGGAATAAATTTTTCTAAAGTGTAAAAATGCTGATACAGAGGAT
>JBGTQJ010000013.1:39260-184739 GCA_041941305.1 Saprospiraceae bacterium | reverse complement strand
AACCCGCAACTCGCACCCCGCAACAGGTTGATTATCAAAGAATAAAAAAAAAGAAAAAAACAAAAGGGTTTTTATCAACAAAATTTGGGATGAATCATGTTTATAAAAGGTCTTCTCCATTGTGAGAAGACCTTTGTTGTTAAAAACGATTAGGAGAATCGCTTTTTCGGAATGGTTGTATTCCAAGATTTTGCATTTATCTAAGGATCACCAATTTTTTGCTGATCCTGTTTTTCCTGGAAATTTTATGGACAAAATATTGGCCATTAGGAAAATCAGATAAATCAATAATTACTTGATGGGCATTTTCAGCTTTTAGAAATTGCTTCAAAGTTTTTCCTGAAAAATCGCTTATCAGGAATTGAACGGTTTCAAATTCGGTAGTTTCTAACTGGATGGTCAATTTTGTACTGACCGGATTTGGAAAGATCTGAAAATCAGTAGGTTTCAAATCCTTCTCAATTGTATATATGTTTTCATGTTCAGAATTGTTGACTTGGCTTTCCATTTTTTCTTCTGCTCGCACAAGATGTTGTGTTTTGTTTTCAGCTGAATTACAACCAGCTAAATAAACATCATCAATATAGACCCAATCTGAATTGCCAGAAGCATCTGCTCTAAATCGCAATTTGGCGTTAGATGTGAATGGACCAGGAATGACCACCGTATCAATTTTTCGCTCGTTATTTTGAAATTCGTCTCCTAAATTCCATGTCTTAACATCAGCATAAGAAGCACCCCCGTTTTGAGAAATTTGTAGCCAGAAATCTTCATTTATATTGTCAAAACTTCTTACGTAATAAGAAAATTCAATAGTTAACTCTTCGTAGGTGCTCAAATCCAAAAGGTCAGTGGTCATAACAGAAGAGTTGGTATTATCTCTCAATCGAACACAATAATTGCCATTATTGGCGTAAGGTTTATCTTTTATACTTCTCCTGGCATCTGATCCCCCATCATTCCAGATGCCCCATCCATTTTCGAATCCCTCTTCATCAATTACTTCATAAGTACAAGGATTGGATATGGTTGGAATACAAAACTCCCTAATGTCAGCAAGATCAAAATTTCCTCCAGAGCCAAGCAATTCTCCCGTAATGTTATCGATTATTTGAAATTCACCTTCGCCATATTCACAGCAGATTCCGTCTCCCCAACTGTCATAAATTGTAAATTCATAGCAACCCTGGGGCAAACAGAGTTCAACGGCTACAGATCCTCCAGCGATTGAATAAGGGCCTCCATTTGCGAATACAGTTCCTGAACCATTTTTTAATTCCCATGTTGTTTCGCTCGGATAATTATCAAGTGAAATGTTTAGGTTAACTGGATGATCAAGGCAGTCCAGATTTTCTTCAATTGTAATTGATGTTTCCTCAAAACAATCATTTGCGTCAAATACAGAAACAAAATAGGATCCTCCAGATAAGTTTGAAATATCTTCTGTTGTTGCTCCATTTGACCATAAAAAGGAGTATGGAGCTGTACCTCCTGAAATGGTTAAGTCTGCTGAACCAAGGGAATTTATTCCGGCATTTATGCCAACAATGCTTAGGTTTAAAGAATTTGGTGCACTAAGTGTTGTACTGGAATAGGCAGTGCAACCATTTTCAATATCAGTTACACTGACTTCATAATTTCCAGGAGACAGGCTGTATATCGATGAAGCGTTATCACCATTACTCCATTGATAAACAAAATTCCCAGATCCTCCATTTACAGAAACTGAAACTGAACCATCATTTGTATCGTGGCACGAAGCATCTATTCCATTTGCTACTGCAGAAATTCCATTGGAACTTTCAACTAATACAAAACCTGATTTTTGACATCCTTCACTATCTGATACTTCAAACTGATAGGAACCAGCAGCTAAATTGTAATTTGTGGACGAAGTAGTTCCATTCGCCCATAGGTAAGCGTAAGGCGGTGTTCCGCCCATTGCCGAAATTGTGGCTGAACCATTATTTAATTCACAGGTGGTTTCGCTTGAAGTAGTGCTTAAAATTATCTCGGTTGGCTCTTCAATAGTAACAATTGAGTTTTCTGAACAACCAGATTGACTTTCAGTAACTGTTACAGAATAATTCCCTGGTTCTAAATTTTCTATGGTCTGGGTTGAGTGACCATTGCTCCATTGATATTGAAAAGTTAAGCCGTTAAGAGCTTGTGCAGTTGCAGTTCCGTTATTTAGTCCCTTACAAGAAACATCTGTACTTTGAATGGAAACTAATATTGCCGCAGATCCCAGAATGTTTACGGAAGTTTCTTTTTGACAACCCTTTGCGTCTGTGATTGTAAGGGTATAAGATCCCTCTTGCAAATTAGAGATTCCTTGAGTAATGTCTCCTGTAGACCATTGGTAGGTATATGGTGTAACTCCACCTGAAACCGAAGCCAAGGCTGTACCATTTTGCTGATCACAGGTAGCATTAATAGAATTGATGGCGATAGATATATCCTCAGGCTCCGAAATAATAATTGAAGAAGAAGCAGAACAGCCTGATTCATTATCTGTTACTGTAACGGTGTAAGTGTTAGCTGAAATTTCTTCAATTGTTTGGGTATTTTCACCATTACTCCACAGATAGGACAAATTGCCAGAACTTTCTTCAACAGTCACCATCGCTGAGCCATTACTTCCTTTATTGCAGGACACGTTTATCCCTATTGCAGTTACGGTGATACCATCAGTATTTGATACAAAAACATCTGCTGCGGATTCACATTGCTGACTATCAGATACCACAACCGAATAAGCTTCCGAAGCCAAGCCGTCAATACTTGAGGTATTTCCTCCATTAGACCACTGGTAAGTAAAAGGAGGTATTCCGCCATAAACAGATATCGAAGCTGTACCATTTTCCTCTCCACAGGCTGCATTTGTTGATGAGGTGGTCAAAGAAAGACTGTTGGACTGTTCAATAAAAATTGTTTCAGTAGCAAAACACTGCTCTTCATCGTAAACTGAAACAGAGTAGAATCCTGGAGCCAAATTGTTGACATCTTTCGTTTGCGCTCCATTTGACCATGCGTATAGGTATGGAGCCGATCCTCCTGTAGCCAAAACCGAAGCAGAGCCATTGTTCAGACCACAGGTTGTATTGATATAGTTGGTATTTAATGATATGCCAGTTGATGTGTTGATGTTAATATTTTCAATAGAGGAGCACCCCGATTTGTCTGAAACTACAACTGTATAAACTCCTGACTCTAATCCATCAATCTCTGGATTGGTTTGACCATTTGACCAACTGTAGGAATAAGGCACTTCTCCTCCATTTGCTTCTATGCTAATAAACCCATTATTCAAACCACAGGTAGTGTGAAAAGCAGTGATATTTAAATTCAATCCTGAAGACTGACTAATGATACCTGTTGAACTTTGTGAACATCCTTCATTATCTGTTACTATTATCGAGTATGAACCAGGTACTAAACCAACTATTGAATTTCCTGTTTCACCGTTTGACCATTGATAAGCATACGGAGGAACCCCTCCGGAAGCTGAAATACTCATGGTTCCATTGTTTAATCCACAGGCTGTATTTTCCAGGTCCATTGTAAGGATGATTTGCGATGGTTCAGTAAGATCTATAGAAGTGGTTGTCGAACATCCACTAGTCGTTTCAGTTATGGTGACTGCATATGTTCCGGCAGTTAAATTATTTATTGTCTGGGTTTGTAGTCCATTACTCCAATTATAAACATAATTATTTCCACCCGATCCTGTTGCAGTTGCAAAACCATTATTGCCTCCAAAACAGTCTATATCCTGTCCTGAAACTGATGCTGAAATACTAGTAGCACCAGGGACAACTGCTGAAGCTGTTTGAGAACAACCATTTTGATCTGTTACTGTCAATAGGTAAGTTCCTTCTGCTAATTGATTGTTAAATGGTTGCTCAATTGAATTTGACCATTGATAAGTATAAGGAGAAACGCCACCTGAGACTATTGCTGTTGCTGACCCAGTATTTCCATGGCAGTTTGCGGCACTTACAAATGTATTGACTATCATTCCGCTGGGCTCAGATATAGAAATGGATGAACTAGCAGTATTGCCATCAGAATCTGTCACAATTACAGAATAGCTACCTGCTTCAAGATCAAATAGCTGTTCTGTATTATTACCTACATTCCACAAAATAGAATAGGGAGGGGTTCCACCTCCAGGTATGGCAGTAACAGTTCCATTATTTCCATTTTTACAACTTACATTGGTTCCGCTTGTAGTAACGGTTAAGGGTTCATTTGCAGTTTGATAGCACAATTCTAAGTCCCAACCGTTTAATGTGCCACCATCCTGGTTGAATAAATCCTGAACACTAATTATCCATGTTCCCTCAATATCTTTACCTGTAAATTTAGAAAGTGCCTCTAGTGGCTGGAAATTTCCATTATTTGTGGGAGGACAAGGAATGTCTTCATATGCTTTGGATGCATCATCATCAAAATTTAAATGGATATTATCATGGGAACTGCACAGTTGATTAAACAAAAGAACTTGAGTCCCATCAGGGCTGATTACAGATACAATTAAATCGTTAACCCAGGTATGGGAAATGTCCAGATTAATAATATTTACATCGGAAATGGTACCTGATTCTGTTACTGAGATTGTTGAAGTGACTGTGGGCGCACCGGCAGCAGAAATAACTTTTGGAGGCTCTGTACTTTCAAAGGATTCACAAACAAGGTTGGCAGTTCTAAAGGAGTATCCTTCTGAAAATTCACCATTTCCGCAGTTATTCGTTCCTCTGACTCTCCAATGATAAATTGTATTGACCGCTAAGGCTGTACTTAAGGTATAACTTGTATTATTTATTCCGTCAATGCTTGATAAAATATTGGTAAAGTCCGGATCACTTGCTAGTTGTATTTCATAGAAATTTACACCTTGGAGTGTTTCCCAAGAAAGGGTAGGTGGATTGGAAACTCCAGATTCACCATTTGTTGGGTAGGACAACGTAATTTTATCTGGTGTTCCTGAAGCAACAATTAAGGTAAGTTCTAAGGTTTTTGTGCCCGTAGAACCAGATGCAGAAATGGTAAAAGGATAAGAACCTGAAGATAATTGATCAGTATTTTCAATTAATAATTCGCTAGCTCCAGGGGCAGAAATGGCAGCAGGTAAGAAACTATGTAATACTCCTACCGGTAGACCTGTCAAGTCAAAAGCTACATTTCCAGAATATCCTCCTGTTGCTTCAATACCTAAAATATAAATTGCCTTTTCTGGAACACAAACTGATTGGGACGATTCCAAAACATTTAAGATGAAATCAGTTGAAGGGGCTGAAATGGTGAAATTTTGATTGGAAATATCAAAAAATACATGCTCACTTCCCTTTACCATAATCCGCGCGGTGGCAGTTTGATGATTTGGAATGTTTACGATATGGCTTCCATCATTTGCCACACCTTTCGCCAAAGAAAAAGGATAAGTCATCCCTCCATCAATGGATAATAAAATATCTACTTTGGAGGCGTTAACCGGAGCTAAATCTGTTCCATTTACATTCCAACTTACAGTCTGATTTGATAAAGCGGTCCAGGTTATAGAAGTATTTGGGCTTGAAACCTCAAACGGACCTGAATTACTGTCCACACTTAAAACCATATCATCTTCATCTGTGCAACCACCGTCAACATGATTATCTCTTACAGTAAACCTGAAGTTCATAGTTCTATCCACACTGGATAATACTTCCCATGTTGGAGAAACATTATTGACGAGATCCTCCAAATTTGGAAAATACCGGTAATTATTAGCACTGGGTTTTAACGACCTAAACATAGGCCCCGCAGTATTTGAAGATTGTGGAGGCATGCTGCCTGCAGCTGCATCCATCTGTTCCCAGGAATAGGTGAGACTTGTGGTTCCATCAATATCAGAGGCAGTTCCTGTCAAAATGAAAGGAGTCAATTTGGGGATCACATAGTCCAAGCCTGCATTGGCTGAAGGCTGATTGTTATTTGTAGGGGTTATTGACGAACAAGCATTACCTGATCCTGTTACAAAAGTGCCAATTTGTTGGATGCTGATAGCATGGAAATAATCATCGCTATTGTTTTGAACATTTGGAGTACAAATGCCAGCGTAGCCCATAATGGTTGAAGCACTACCAGGTTCCATTGAGGAGGCACTTGAACGATTACAGTTGTTGTTTTGAGTATGGGTTGCTCCAAATTGGTGACCCATTTCATGTGAGACATAATCAACATCAAAAGGATCACCAGTAGGGGAGGATTGCCCCGTTACTCCTCCAGCTTTAATGACACTATTGCAAACACATCCTAAATACGCCACACCACCTCCGCCTGTGCTAAAGACATGACCTATGTCATAATTTGCCGAACCAATTACATTGTCACAGGTGGTTTGGTTTTCACTCAGCATTGCACTTCCATTACTATTTGTATATGGATCACTATTACTATTTAGAAAAATTAACTGGTCATTATTGGGTACCAATTGCATAAATACTGAAAATTCATTTTCAAAAATTCCATTGACCCGATTCATTGTGGTATTCATTGCCCCTAATACCTGACTCACGGATCCGCCATGAAAATTGGCGTACTCTCCCGTACAGGCTAGAGCCAAGCGATAGGTTCTCAATTGACAGTCACCTTGTTCAGAGATGTAATCATCAACTAATTCAAGTTTATCTACATTTTTATTGACTTCATTGAAAAGGCAGGAAAGTGGCTCTTTTAATTCTACTGAATAATCTTTTTTATAATAGACGGCGTAATGATTCAGATTCTCTTTATAAAGTGGATCAATAAAAATGGTATTGTGATTTCCAGATCGTATCATTCCGTGAAATCCATGTGGAGTGAGATCCAATCTCGCCTGGGTAGTAGGATCGTCAAGACTATTGCCTACAAAGCTTTGAATTTGGGGATATTTTGTAGCCAGTTCAGGATGCATCATTGACCATTCTTTAATGGAAAAATCTGAAAAACTACCATCAGGCAGTGGTAAGGAAAGAACAATCTCATTCTCTGAACTGGAAAATCGTTTTGGCGCCTTTTCAATAATCGACTTCAATTGACCAATATCCACAATGCAGGAAGCATATTTTTTAGGAAAGACCTGTTGTTTCTCATTTTCTTTCAAAAAGTCCTTTTTTTGGTAGAATGAAAAAGGAGAATTTGAAGAGTTTTGGGCATGAATTGTTTGAAAGGAAAACACCAATCCAATCATCACATATAGGGTGGTTGATACTCTAATCATACTTTCGAGTTTTGTTGCTTAAGTTTTTGTTTTAGACCAGGGGGAGCTGATGATGGAGGTCCTGAATTACTTAAGTGTTTGCCTTTTGATGTACAACCAATTGAAAATTAATAAATGGATAGCAGAAAATATCCTGATTTAGCACGCTAAGGGGTGTTTAAAGGGTTTGTTAATCTGGTAGTAAGGATGTATTTTGAATTTGGGAGGAAAAATGTGGGAAGTAAGTAAAAATACTTACACAAGATTTGAGCCAGATTTACAGTTATTTTTGATTATCTATGGAATTTAAAAAAATTGCCCTTGCAAAATATTTTGCAAGGGCTTCAAATTTTGATTATATCGCCAAAAAATCACCAAAATTCATGTTAATGGGATTACAGTATTGTTAATTCAGGGTGTCCAAATGGTTCAAGGTCCTTAGGTCTTAGTTTTTGCTAAACCATTGAACCTTGAACCTTCCCACTTCTTCGTTGCACTCCAAAAAGAAAACTGCACACTGTTTGTTTTATTGAAATGTATATCACCCAAATACGAGGTTGAGTTCATTCCAAATGACGATTATAGTGCTACTGTGAGGGGAAAGAACTTTTTACTTGGTATTGTTTGTCAAGAATTTACAAGGCAATTATAGTTGGTTTTCAAGTACTTAGAAGAAAGTACATTCACTACATCAGCTTTCCTTGACCCCTACAATACCCCTACAACATTAATTTTTATAAAATTTTATACATAAAAATAACTGTCTTCAATTTCGCTGTAACTTTGCTCGTAAACTGAAAAAAGGATTATTCGTTGATCATCTGTCAATATTGAAAATATATCTCCTTTTATTTCCTGCCCGTCAAAAGGAACAAATGATTGAATTGACTCTATTTCCAAATTTTTGTTTAAAGCATAAAGGTAGCCAGCAGGCCCAGGTATTGAATCACTTCTACCATTACCTGAAATATAATATCCTCCCTCAGGTCTTGAAATGATGTTTCCAAGGTCAACCCATTCTTGGTCAAGGTGTATTTGGTCAATCAATAAACCATGTTTATTGAAAATATATAGACCACCTTCTTTATTTGTTGCCAAAAAGCGGTAGGTTTCTTCAAAAAATTTAGTGATGTTGTGTTGGGTGACAGAAAAACTGGAATTAACTTTTCCTTTTTTTAAATGTCCAGGTCACATAAAATTTTGATACAACTTCACCATTGGTATTTCTTCCGATGCTTTTCATTGTCACGGATTTTCCTTCGCCAGTTTCTATTGCCTCCTGGATTGCTTCTTTGGCAATTTGACTATCCTCACATGTGAAGGTTGTTTTTGTATTGGCTTTTTTGAGAAATTCAGCCTGGAAATCCAAAACTAGAACTGAAATGTCAGGTCTTCCTACCAGGAATAAATTTACCAGAACGGCAGTTGAAAATTCTGCAGCCCCAGCCTGTGCAGCAAAATAAATTGACTTATATGGGTTTTGGGTACGCCAATTAAACGGAAGGGTAACTTCTCCTTTTTCTTTGGTAACTGTTTTTACCCGGAATCCCCACCAAATTGCAGATGGTAATTTGAATAATAAAAAGAACCAGATTTTCCAAGGTGAATTAAGGTTCTTAAGGTATCTTTTAGACTTAGGAGAATTTAGATCAAAAATCTGTTTCGAATCTAGCGCTGTTGTCATATTTTATTTTTTTCCCAAAAATATCATTTTGCCAATTCATCTCTTACTTCCATAAGCGCAAATCCTAAAAGATTGGTTCCATTCCAGGTCTTAGGGTTTAACGATTTTGGATTGTCTTTTTTTAAGCCGATTCCCCAAATTTTATCATAAGGACTTGCCTCCACAATGATTTTATTGCTTGTTGAGAGCAGGAATGATTTTAAATTAGAGTCACTTTGAAACTTGTGAAGATTGCCCTCTTTTACAATTCCATAGCAATTTTCTTCCCAAATATTTAGGTCAAAATTTTGAACTTTTCTACCTAGTGATTTTGCTGACTTAGGATTGTTAGCCTTCAATATTTTTTCAAACATTTCAGAATCCTTAAAAAGTTTCGCCTTTTCAGCCATCATCCAATGTTCTGCTGTGAGGTAGGTATGTCCCTCATAATCAAATGGCGAAATCCACCATTGGCTTAAGCAACTAATGCCTAACTCACCATCTTTTCTTGGTTGATGCCCCCAAAAGAATAAAAAGTCAAGGACTTCGTTTTTAACTTGTTTTTTAAGGAGCCAATCTAAAGAATATTTCATTTTGTGTTTTTATTGAAACAAAACTTTACCAACCTTCAAAATCTTTTTATTTGCAATTAGTTCCAATAAATAGATTCCAGGGGCTAAATTATTTTTTTCTAATACAAAATCCGTTCTTCCATTTACCTGAAAAGCATTCACTTTTTTCCCAAAATTATCTCTTACTACTAATTCATATGCAGCATCCTCATTATTCCATTTGATAAATAATAAATCGGATGTTGGGTTTGGTGAAATTTCAAGTGTTTCAAGCCGATTTTTTTCAAAAACTGAATTTGCTGGATCCAAAGCCAAAACGATTTCAAAATGAAGACTATCAAGAGGTAAGAGGTTGAAATTTAGTGACTTAGGTAGATAGTTGGTTGCAGTAATAATTAAAGAATAATCTCCTGCTGAGAGCAATTTTTCAAAATTTCCAAAATCATCTGTAAATATTTGTTGGGCCAATTCAACGATTTCGATTTCAGCATTTGCAATGGGCTCTAATGTAAAACTGTCTAGAACTATTCCGGTAATGATGGCATCCAAATTTTCGGGAACCATTTCAATATCTAACAGCAGGCTATCTCCTTCAAGAAGAGTAACAGGAACCATTTTTTGTTGATATCCAAAAGCATTGAAAATTAGATTATAGGCTCCTTCTAAACCTCCAAATTTGAAATTTCCCTGTAAATCAGCTGGCAGGGTATCCTGAGTTTCGAGAACTATGATTTCGGCGTTCAACAAAACTTCCTTCGTAAAACTATCTCGGGTAATGCCATAAAATCTTCCAGCTCTGGTTTGATTGAATTCCCAAACATACAATCCATTATGTCTGTCCCCTCCAATTATTTTTCCGCTTGGGAAGTAGGGACAGGCAGACCACAATCCAAAAAATCCTCCACTTGGTCCTAGGTAGGTATCATAAAACCCAACCTCAACTGGTAAGGTTGGGTCCGCAATATCCAATACTCTAAACCCTTCAGTATTATGAGCAATGTGGCAAAAGTCACCAAGTATATAAGGATTGTGAACCAAAGCAGCAAGATTGGCAGAATACTGTGCTACTTCAAAGGGGTTCTGCAAGTCTTCAATATTCCAAATCCGGGCTGGATTTCCATTTTTTTCGTCGGCAATAAATAAATATTTCCCATCCTCAGAAAGAGAAGAACTATGCGTATTACTCCCTCCATAATGGAGTACTGTGATCAAGGTTGGGTTGGTTTTATCAGAAATGTCGACAATGTCCATCTGTCCCATATGAAAAGCGGCAGCAAAAAGTAAATTTCCTCTTACATGACAATCATGAATATAATAGCCTGGCACATAAAGACCAACCTCTATAGGAAATGCAGGATTGGAAACGTCTAATATATGGACTCCTTGTGTTGTGGAAGTGCCATTGATATAAACATAGGGATCTTCACTATCAATATCTTTCTGAATAATGTGTCCTTTTGTGAAGGTTTCTGCATATGTGGTTACCAAATGAACGGAATCTGGCAAATAACTCAAATCTATTACCTGCATTCCATGACCAGTATCAGAAACATCTGTCACCACATATGCATAATGACCTATAACGGTGATTTCCCGCCAATTTGTGACCGGACCAGACACAAAATCTAATTCGGTCACATTATTTGGGTCATCAATATTAAAAAATGAGGTTCCTGATTTGGCTCCAAGCAGCGCATATTCGGCACCTGTAGTATCTACATATGACCAGGAACCAGAATAGCGATCATCCGTCAATTTAACATTTGCGAAAACTTCGACGTTTAATACATCCTGAGCAATGCAAAATTGAAAAATGAAAGCTAAAACCGCTGCAAATAAAGATTTCTTCAACATAGTGGGATTATTTGGCGCTATATGAATACATCCCTTTGGGAATGAAATCACTTGGACCCGATTATTGACTGATTTGCTGCAAGAATACGAATATTTGGGATTTGAGTAAGGGATAGAAGTTAGGTCTTCGACAATTCACCTAAATATTAGTAAGGTAGAATGGACAATTGGTCAGGCAATTTGCTTTTTTATCTCTTGCTCTACACTGTAGTATTTTAAAAAGTGCCCAAACCATTTCGATTTGTATTTGGCATTTAAAAATATTTCAACTTTCCCTCGTGGCTTTACGATTAATATTCCAATACCACGGTATTTACAAATGGTTCTAAGTGATTTGGTCTTCTCAAAGGATATGGAATTGAGGCTATCCTGAGAAAAAGCCAACCATTGTTCATTGGCAGGATAGTGACCAATTTGTTTTACTACACTTACTGTTTTATGGGAAAAATGATCTTTTGTGATAAAACCATAAGTCAATGCGCCAACACCCAGGACATTCAAGGGTAGCAAAACTTGAATTAAACCATCATCAATTTTAAAAATTGCGAAAAAAGCACCTGTCAGTATACTAATAATCATCCCGGCTCTAAAACTATTCCAAACCAACAGCCATACATCTCTTTTAGGTCTTATTGCTGGTAAGGTCTTGGAGGATTTTGCTTCCATGCTTACTACATAAGTGCCTAGTAACCAGTGTTTAAAGGCGAGTAGTCCATCAGCTCTTTTTCCTCCATAGTGTTTTTTAGTTCGTACTTCTAATTGGGAAAACATTTTCCCTTTTCTTGCTTTTTTTCTATATCGTTTGGCTAAAAATTCCTGAGCTTGTACTTGAACGGTAATTTCTGATAAACGGGACATAGGTAAGGTAATTTGTAATTACAACATTCACATTAAAATAATTACAAATATAAAAACAATTTGTTTTTTAGTGGAGATTACTCTATTAATGTTAAAGTGAGATTTGAATTAACAGTAGTTCCTTAAATAAATATTCTGTAATCAAAGTAAATTAAGATCCTTTTGGAATGAAAATGAAAATGGTTTAAGCACTATCTTTAATTTTTATTTCAATTTTCATTTTCATTCAATTCAAAGGATTTAAGTTATTTCAATAACACGGTATTAAAAAAACCTGTTAGGTTGAATTTAAACGAAAGGACTGCCTGGATTTATTCAATCCCTGCCTATTTCTTAGAACAACCCAACAGGTTTTAGCTAGAAAAATGGAATCAAGCCCTTAAACTTTTGATCCAATTCCATCTCCAGACTAAAAATCCTAGGACCACCAAAATAGCTGGCCAAATTTTGGTCATAGCCAGTAAAATATTCATAATGATGGACCAACCGTTCATAAAGCTATCTTTAAAATCATCAGAAAACCCTCTTTCGTGTGCTTTTGCCATGGCCTCCAAATCGACTACCTGATAGATTTCCAGGTTGATTGTACTAAAGGCGACTTTGTCTTTTAAGAATCGCAAACGACCTTCTTTTGCCTCAATTTCTTCTTGCAATTGCCTGATTTTTTCTTCCGCATGGAAAACCTGTTCCATCGTTTTTGCCTGGCTACGGAGCATAGCCTCATAGCGTGCTTTTACTTCCTTTTTAGTTTTTAGTCGGGTTTCAATGTCTACATATTCTTCAGAAACATCCTGGGTATTGATTCTTTTGTGATTGGTGAACTCTGCCTCTTCCCCTATTATTTCCATTAAATCCTCAAATTTGACATTGGGGACCCTGATGACAATATTGTTGTTTTTCTGATAGGCATCAACAGTCATATTCATTCCTGAAACATAGGCAGAATTATTTCGGACAGCCATTTGGATTTTTTTTGAACTGAGATCGACATCCTTTACCTGGAATTTGTAATCAGCAGTTTTTATGATTTTTAAATCCTCCAATGGATTGAGCTCTGGCTCCAATGCGACTTTTACATTGTTTTTTGCCAACTTATTAGAATTGTAATCGTCATGGAATTCTTCCTCAATGGGCTGAGGAATATTGGCTTGTTCCATGTTTTCTGAGTAATCCGGTACGGCATTAAAAGCATCCGGACTACTTGAACAGCTAAAAAATAAAAGAGCAATCATCGCGACTTTAAAGAAAAATTTCATAATTGATTTAATTTTTGGTTAAACAATATGAAAGCCGGATGCGGAAAGGGTAGGTGAATTGTCAAAAAAAAGAAGCGTTTGCAAATCCTTAACAAAAAAGCCCTTGAATCATACAGATTCAAGGGCTTTTCATTTTACGATAGAAGTAAAATGAACGATCAGGCAGGAACCAATTGTTTTTCAATTTTTTCTACCAAACCAGCTTTATTGGTAAATCCTACCATTTTATCTACGACTTCTCCATTTTTCAACAGCAATAAAGTCGGAATACTTCTGACTTTATATTTGAATGGGACATCTTGGTTGCTATCAACATCCATTTTACCAACTTTAACCCTCCCTTCATATTCTGTCGATAGTTCTTCAACGATTGGAGCGACCGCACGACATGGTCCACACCATTCTGCCCAAAAATCTATTAAAGTTAAACCTTCATTTTCTAAGGCTTCCGCTTGAAAGTTCGCATCTGTGAATTCGAATGCCATTATTTTCAAATTTTGATTTGATTGTGAGTAGGTTACTATGTTCAATTTTATATCCTCAAAACCTACGCACAATTGAATAATTATTTATCAATGAATCAAGAACACCTCTTGTTATAAAAGAGTTTGCAAATATAGGGAGAAATGATGACACAGTTGTCGTCATTGGGACAGTGAATGGGAGGTAATAACTAATTTTAACTTTAATCCTAATAAAAGGGTTAAAGCTTAATCCATTATGTGTTTTAAAATCGTCTCTTCTGTAAATAGTTGATTTTCAGGCGGAGCTAGTTTGCGTGCATCTAATATTTCATTTTTGTGAATGTCAATAGGATCTTTGCTAAATGCGTTTCTTACAAAGGTGAGCAAATTGGCTAAATCCTGGTCGTTTAAATCTGGATTATCTTTTAACCCAGGCATTACATTTGCCAATTCGTATTTTTTTCCGTCTACTGTAATTGGACCTTGTAAGCCGTGCAGGGTTATTAAAATTAATTTTCTCGGGTTTCCCTCAATCCATTCTGATCCATACAATGGAGGAGCCGTATTTGGTATGCCTAGCCCACTAATTCCATGACAGTTACTGCAATGTATTTTGTACAATTCCAACCCATTGGTTTTTTCATCCTTCCCAAAATTGTTGGCAACAATTGACTTTTTAGAAGAAGCGTCTTTTTTCATTGAATAGTCTAAGTATTTGATTGTTAGGTGATCTTCTTTAAATCCACAGCCGATTAAGTAATTTTTTAAAAAAGCCTCATTCTGAAAAATCCCACTCATAACAGCATTGCAAAGAAGGGTATCAAGGGGATTGTTTTCAAGTAATTTTTTCAAAACAGGGAAAGAAAATTCTGGATTCAATTTCGAATAAAGACCTGTTGTTACAGCCAATTGAATGTTTAATTTAGGATTATTGGATTTGGCCAGATTTGCGATAATTGATTCAATTTGATTTTTTTTATCTGTTCTAAAATACTTCTCCATCAATCGAATTGCATGGGATTGTACCTGGAATTTGGATTTTTCCAATACAACTTCCAAAAGTTCAAAAGTCAAAGCATTGAATCCTTCTAATGTCCACAGTGCGTGAATTTGTCCAAATGGGTTTTGAGGATTTTGGGCTACTTGCGCTATTCCTGAGATGACCTTTTTGTTTTCTCTTTCTATCAGATATTGTTGTGCCTCATTTCTAATATAACCACTTGGGTGATCCAATAATTTGACTAACTCTCTAGATGATAAGTTTCCAAAATCAACTTTTACTTGTTCAGGATTTTCTTTGCTGGTAATTTTCAAAATTCTGCCATAATGAACGATGGTATCCAGCCCTTTTTCCAAATACTGCTCTCTCAAATAAGAGGTCAGGTATACTTTATGTTGAATGATGCCTCTATGAAAATCAACAATATATAAAGCTCCGTCAGGGCCATTGTATAAATTGACTGGTCGAAATCCTTCATCAGTTGATGCCAGGAATTCCTTTTCGGTGTATGCTTGACTTGCAGTGATTTCATTACCTACTTCTAAAAGTTTATATCGTTTAATTAAATTTCCTTCTGGAGCACAGACAAATGCGTTACCAAGGTATTCCTCTGGAAATTGGGCACCTCGATATATTACAGGTCCACATGTTGAAGTGACTTTTTTTAATATTCCTTTTTCATCTAAATTTCCTTCAATATAACCCCTGTTTACAGATGTCGCATGTAGTGGCCACAATCGTCTGTCCTTCATCAACCACTCAAAAACTCCCTTCTCTGGAATGTGGTTGGGGTTTTGAGTCAATAATCCTGGCATGGTTAAATCTGAGTAAAGGGGATTTGAATTGTCATTGTAAAACAACCTTCCTGAATCATCAAAAGTCAGCCCCCATTGTCCCCGAAACCTCAGGGGTTCTTCTTCTTTTAACCATTTTTTACCTACTCTTTTATATCTGGCAGTGGTTCGCGCACTATAAATCCAGTTATCAATATGCCTTGTCAATCCGTTGGACTGATGTTCTACATTTCCTCCGATGGCGTATTTATCATCAACTAACTGCCATTGACCTGGCAGATCTCCGTTTCTCTTTACAAACCACAAGTTTGGAGGTTCTGCAAATAATACGCCTCCATAAACCAAAGCTATAGCTCGGGGTAACACCAAACCTTCCAAAAAAACCTTGCTATGATCAATTATTCCATCATTATCTTTATCTCCTAAAATTAAAATTCTACCACTTGGTCCTTCTTCTCCTTTTCCATCAATATTTGACATATATCCTTGCATTTCAACTACCCACATTCTTCCTTGTTCATCAAAGTCCATTGCTACAGGAGCTTTCAGAATTGGCTCGGATGCCACTACCTCTAAATGAAAGCCTTCCTCAATTTGATATGAAGACAATAAAATTTTTTGTGGTTCAAAATGTGACTTTTTGCAGCCAAAAAGTACAAATAGTAGAATTAAGACTTTTAAACATGATTTCTGAGCTATAAGAAAAAGGTTGATCCTATTCAGGAAATTCTTTTCGGTGATTTGAAAATTATTTTTTCGAGTCATTTGTATATTCGCCAAAATTGAATTGCAAAATTAAACGCTTAAATCACAACTAAATAAAATGGCAAGAATTGTAATTTGTTTACTGTTTTTTTCTCAAATTTTAATCGGTCAGGAAGAGGTATGGACCGAACTTTTCAATAATCAAAATCTGGATAATTGGGAAGTAAAGAATGGTAAGGCGGATTACCTGATCCAAGATGAAACCATTGTTGGCATAGCCCAAATGAATACACCAAATACTTTTTTATGTACCAAAGAACATTATGCTGATTTTATTCTTGAGTTTGATGTTCAGGTGGATCCAAGATTGAATTCAGGGGTTCAAATCAGAAGCAATAGTCTTGAAAACTATCATAATGGAAGAGTGCATGGGTATCAGGTCGAAATTGATCCTTCCAAAAGAGCTTATAGTGGAGGCATCTATGATGAAGGTAGGAGAGGCTGGTTGACTCCTTTAGCTCAAAATGAGAGGGGACGCAAAGCATTTGTAAATGGTCACTGGAATCATTTTCGAGTTGAAGCTATAGGTCATAGTATTCGAGTATGGGTAAACGGAATTAACACATGCAATATAGTGGATGATTGGACTGAAAAAGGATTTATAGGGCTTCAGGTTCATTCTATCGGAGATAAAAGCCTGGTTGGTGCAAAAGTCAAATGGAGAAATATCAGGATAAAAACTTCAGACTTGGAAAATGCAAGAAAAAACCCTGATCCCTTAGTGGTAGAAGAAAATTTTGTAGCGAACACCTTAACACAGCAGGAAAAAAGAAAAGGCTGGAGATTGCTTTGGGATGGCAAAAGCACTGATGGTTGGAGGAGTGCTCGATCTATGGATTTTCCGGATAAAGGCTGGGTAATTGAAAATGGAATCTTAACTGTTTTGGAGACAGGAGGAGATGAATCCAGGGCGGGTGGTGATATCATCACAAAAGACAAATTCAGCAATTTTGAATTAAAATTAGAGTTCAAAATCACAAAAGGTGCCAATAGCGGTATCAAATATTTTGTTGACCCGGAATTGAATAAAGGACCTGGTTCAAGTATAGGTTTGGAATATCAAATCCTGGACGATCAAGCCCATCCAGATGCCAAAATGGGTGTTAAAGGAAATAGAACTTGTGCTTCTCTATATGACCTGATTACGGCGAAAAACCTGTCAGTACCAGGTCGCCACAAAGACTTTAGAGGTATTGGAAAGTGGAATCAAGCCAGAATTGTTGTGAATGGCAATCATATCGAACATTGGTTGAATGGCTTTAAGGTGATTGAATACGAACGAAATACGCAAATGTATCGTGCCCTGGTGGCATATAGTAAATACAAAGTTTGGCCAAATTTTGGTGAACTTCCAGAAGGACACATCTTACTACAGGATCATGGAAATGAAGTCTCTTTTAGAAGTATAAAAATTAGAGAGTTTTGAGTCCCAGGTTAGTAGTATATGAACACAAATAGCTGAAAAACAATCTTAAATATGAATATTAACATCGCTCAGGAGGCACTGAAAAAATATTTTGGTTATGATGCTTTTCGCCCCAATCAGGCTGAAATCATTGAGGCGATTTTTCAAAAAAAGGATGCGCTGGTTTTGATGCCTACTGGTGGTGGGAAATCTATTTGTTATCAAATTCCAGCAGTAACCATGGAGGGAACCTGTATGGTGGTATCTCCGCTAATATCCTTAATGAAAGATCAGGTGGAGGCACTGCGGGCCAACGGAATCAAAGCGGCTTTTTTGAATAGTTCTTTGGATCCTGCTGAACAAAGAGCTGTAGAGGATGATCTGTTTTATGGTAGGTTGGATTTAATGTATGTTTCACCAGAAAAAATGTGTACACAGGAATTCCTTCCATTGCTTAAAAGCGTCAATGTGAATCTATTCGCAATTGATGAGGCACATTGTATTTCATCCTGGGGACATGATTTTAGACCTGAATATGCCAAATTAAAATTTCTTAAAAATGAGTTTCCAAATACGCCAACGGTGGCCTTAACGGCAACAGCGGACAGAATGACCAGAAAAGATATTGTGGAACAGTTAGAGCTTGATAAGCCCGCAACTTTCATCGCGTCATTTGATCGTCCAAATCTGAGCCTTGAGGTAAGACCTGGGCGCAAAAGAATCGAACAGATTCTTGAGTTTATTGCTGCTCATCCAAATCAATCTGGCATTATTTACTGCCTTAGTCGAAAAAATACTGAAGACGTATGTGCCAAATTATTGGCTCATGGCATTAAATCAGACTTTTATCACGCGGGTATGAGTGCAGCTGACCGGAGTAGGGTTCAAGAGGCTTTTATCAAAGATGAGATACCTGTTATCGCCGCTACTGTCGCATTTGGTATGGGTATTGACAAGTCAAACGTTCGCTGGATCATACATTACAATTTGCCAAAAAACATAGAAAGCTATTATCAGGAAATTGGAAGGGCAGGACGAGATGGAGTAAAGGCAGATACTTTGCTATTTTACAGTTTTCAGGATGTAGTCAGATATCGCGAATTCATTGAAGATGCAGGCGGAGATCTAAGAGAAATCAAGATGGCTAAATTGGAAAGGATGTATAAATATGCTACATCGGTGGCTTGCAGAAGAAAAGTATTATTGAATTATTTTAGTGAAGATATGCGGCTCAATTGTGGTAATTGCGATATATGCAACAACCCACCTGAAGTAATTGATGGAACCATCATTGCTCAAAAAGCGCTTTCTGCCGTCGCCAGGTTAAAAGAAGGGGTAGGGCAAGGCTTATTAATCGATGTTTTAAGAGGCTCGCGTAGACAGGAAATATTCAAATGGGGGTACCACAATATCAAGACTTATGGAGCTGGTGCAGATTTGAGTTGGCAATTATGGCAAAGCTATATGGAACAAATGCTCAATCAGGGTTTAATTGAAATTGCATATGATGACCACAACAAAGTAAGACTGACAGAAGCCAGTAAGGCAGTCCTATTTGAAGGACAAAAAGTACAATTTGTACAGGCTGAAACCATAAGGAAAAGGAAAGAGGAAGCTCAGAAAAAAGCGGATGCGAAAACGAAAAAGAAAGCTGAACGTCAACGTGTTAGAGATGAATTATTTGAACATTTAAGGAAGTTAAGAATTGAAATAGCAAGGAAAAAAGGTGTTCCTCCCTATATCGTTTTTTCGGATGCCAGTTTAGAGGAGATGGCTGCAGTAAAACCTAAAACAATGGAGGAAATGCACCAGATAAGCGGGGTAGGGGAAGCCAAATTAAAAGATTTTGGGAGAACCTTCCTCGATGCAATTCAGGCATTTATTATACAAAAAAGTCAAGAGGGAATTAAAACAAAAGGAGATTCGGCATTGATTTCCTTTCAAATGTACAAAAGTGGAAAAACTGTTGAACAAATTGCCCAGGAGCGGGAATTGGCATCAGGGACCATTGGTGCTCATTTGGTTAAGTTTTATATGCAGGGGGAAGAAGTCAAATTAAGTGATTTTATAACAAAGAAGGATATAGGAAGCGTATTGGAAATTGTAAAAGATATGGAGGAACCTTTTAAATTGAAAGAGATTTTTGAGGCGATGAATGAAGAATTGGATTATTACAAAATACAATTTGCCCTGGCCTATAGAGATAAAATGCTCAGGGTAAAACTTTAAATCTATTCTGGCTAACCTCTTTTGGCTTTTTCCCACACTACGGATTGTTTTCCTGAAATGTACCTTCCGAATCCTCGATATACTGCATAATTCATAATGAAAAAGTAATATGGAATAAAAAAGGCTTTAAACTTTAGTTTCTGTTTTTCCAGCAAGTAACCAAAAAATGCAAAGAGATAAAAGAGAAGTTGAAGCATTAAAACAATTTGAAAAAATTGACTTCCGGAAAGGGCAAGAACAATATTTGAAAATAACAAAATAGGTAAAGCCAGTGGAGCTACAGTCCATCTCAAAACTCTGTGTGAAATGTATTGAAAACTCAAAAGTCCATATTTAAATGGGTTGAGTAGGGCTCGAAGCCGGTAAATTGCCTGAAACCCACCGGCAGCTATTCTGATTTTTCTCTTTAATTCTTCTGTAATAGAGGCTGATTGTCCTTCGGCTGCAAATGCGTCGGGTGCATAGGCTACCCGATAGCCTTTTTTTGCGATTGTCATCGTCATCATAAAATCTTCAATTACAGAATCCAATGCAACCGGCTCGTAAAGTTCTGTTCTGATAGAAAATAATTCTCCTGCTGCACCTACTACTGAATACAGTTCATAATCCCATTTTTTTAATAAAGACTCGTATTTCCAATAAAACCCTTCTCCCGCACCAGTCGCATCTCCGGTGTTTCCAATCGAAATTCTCTTTTCACCTGCTACAGCTCCCACTTTAGGGTCTTGGTAATGTTTGACAATATTTAATAAAGCATTGGGGTTGACCACTGTGTTTGCATCCGTAAAAATTACAATAGGAGTACTGACAAATTCCATAACACGTTCAACTGCTGCAATTTTTCCTTTTCTTTCAGGTGTGTGGAATAATTGAAGCTGAGCCTCTTTTGGAAGTGGGTAATTATGAATAAGGTTAGGGGTCTGGTCATTAGAACCATCTGTCACAAAAAAATAATGCAGCTTTTCTTTTGGATAATAGAAATTCAGACAATTCCTAATCTTGTCTTCAATCCATCTTTCCTCATTATAAGCGGCAACAATAAAAGTAACAGCTGGTAATTCTTTTGGTACTGAAAGTTGGTAATTCCTCCTGAAGCATCTTTTTATTTTGACTAATAAAAATAGCAAAATTCCATATCCCAGGTAGGCATAAAAAACAATAAATAGGCAGGTCCAAAAAAGGATTTTTAAAGTAATGATGAGCATCTCCCTTCAAAGTTTTGTAGTTTTCGAATGCTTATTTTCTTTGCGCAAATTATTAAATTATTGCGGTTAACTTTTACTTTTTTTTCAAAATACCAAAACAGGCATAAATCTTTTACGTGTTTTTCAACAGTTTGTGCTAAGTGTTTATACATAAAGCCTAACATTAAAATTATTGATCAAATTAGTAATAGCCTTTTTTGTGACATGGTAAAGTTGAATTATTTTCGATTGATTTTAAAAAAGAGCAATATATGATTGAGAGAATGTAATATAGGTTATTTTTTTTGTGACAAATTTTTGTTTTTACAATGTGTTTAAAAAAACAGTATTCCTGCCTAATTTTACATCGAAACATTATTTAATGTACTAAGAATAGCTAGACATTTTCTACCCCCTTTTGTATGTCTTAGCCAAATAATTAAGCCTGATTTATATCCTCTTCAAATATTATTTGCCGTTATCCTCCCCCTAACGCGGTAGATTTACCCTATAAAAGCTTTAAAGTGTGTCCCAAATAAGATGTCTGCTTTTCAAGTTTTCACTTTGAAACATTGAGGTAGGTAAACAATTGAGAAAATTCTGCAAATGAATTAATATTTCATTTTTCATTTGTCACCGATCTCCTTTCTTTATGTGGAAGCTCAATCGGAATCTTCCGATTTTAGGACAATACAAAAAACAAATACTGTGATTGCTACTAAACCCCTCATGCATATCCTTATTATTGAGGATCATGAAAGTATTCGTAGATTGTTGGGAACCCTTTTGAGCAAACATTATGAGGTTACGACTAAAAGAGATGGATGGGACGCCATGGCTTGGTTAAACAGAGGCAATAAACCCGATCTAATCCTATTGGATTTGGAAATGCCTAGACTGAATGGTTTTGATTTTTTGAAGAATATTCGAAATAGTGGATTTTTTCATGACATTCCTGTAGTTGTATTATCTGGGAATGAACAAGAAAAAGATGTTGACCTATGTTTTGAAATGGGGGCTATGGATTATGTAAAAAAACCTTTTAATCCACTCACTTTAAGACAAAAAATAAAATTGGCATTGCATACACGAGCGGTCATCTTTAATTAGGAGAGCACCATAAAACCTTCAAACAAAGAAAACAAACACTATGAGTTCTACAGTTTCCTCGATTGAGATTGTAAGTATAAGTGAAATTCTGGCAATAGGGTTTCAGAAAAAATTCGAGCAATTTCTTTCCAAATTTCCTTTTTGGAACAATGGAGTTAAGATTAGGGAATTTGAGAATTCCTTTATTGCTTACCGATGGTTGGTTCATTGCGCTAAAAAGCAAAACCGAAACCGCCTACCGAAAGCAATTGTCTGCGATTACCAAATATTAAAGCAGGAAAAATTTCTGTTGTTGAGGAATTTGAAAGGGCACCAAGTTTTAAGGGAAATACCTTTGATAGCAATTAACAATTCTAAAAATGATGTTAGAAAAGAAGCGATGCAGGCTGGTATAGATGATTGTTATTCTACCCCTGTCAACTGGAAAGCCTTTCTTGCCAGAATTGAATTCTTGGAAAAATATAAAACCTTACTAAATCATGAGCAGGATGATTTTGAAGAATCCTATGACCTTGAAATACCATTTTCAAAAAGACTTTTAGATATACTTTTTTCATCCTTTTCTATTCTTCTTTTTAGTCCTATTTATTTTATTTTGGCATTGTTAATTCGTTTGGAATCCAAAGGACCTATTCTCTACAGGTCTAAAAGAGTTGGTACAGGATATCAGGTTTTTAACTTCCTGAAATTTAGGTCAATGTACATGGATGCTGATCAACGGTTGAAAGAATTCCAGCATCTCAATCAATACTCAGAAAATAAAGATTTGGTCAATTCTGAAGGATTGTTTTTAAAACTCAAGAATGACCCTAGAGTTACGCGGGTAGGTAGAATTATCAGAAAAACCAGCTTGGACGAACTACCCCAATTTTTTAATGTCCTCAGAGGTGATATGTCTATTGTTGGAAATCGACCTTTACCTTTGTATGAGGCTGAACAATTGACCAGGGATGAATGGGCTCAAAGGTTTCTTGCACCTGCTGGAATTACTGGACTATGGCAAGTGACCAAACGAGGAAAAAACACCATGTCAACAAAAGAGAGAATAGCATTAGATATTAAGTATGCAGAAACCTATTCTTTTTGGAACGATTTGAAAATTATTTTTAAAACCCCTTTTGCAATGTTTCAGGAAGAGAATGTTTGATTCAATATTTATGCAAAGTAGACTTGTCAAACCATTAGTTTCTATAATTTCAGTTAATTACAATTCTTTGGATGTCACCATTGAAATGATTGAATCTGTTTATAGAAACGCTTATCAAAATATAGAAATTATTGTGGTTGACAATGGTTCTGAAGTAAGCCCAAAAATTCAGTTACAGGAACAATTTCCTCAAGTCATAGTAATTGAAGCAGGAAAAAACCTTGGATTTGCCGGTGGAAATAATCTGGGCATAGCTGCCAGTCGTGGAGCGTATATTTTTTGTTTAAATAATGATGCAGAATTGACCAATGGGGTAATAGAAAAATTATTACAATTATTTGAGGAAACTCCAAACCTGGGTATCGCAAGCCCAAAAATTTGTTTTTTCCCTGGAGCAGGCAATAAGCCGGAACCTGATATTATCCAATATGCCGGTTCAACTCCAGTTCACAACCTGACTGCCCGAAATGAAACAATAGGAAGATTTGAAAAGGATGAGGGACAATACAGCAAGGCTAAACCTACAGCCTATGTACACGGAGCCGCTATGATGATAAAGAAAGAGGTAATTGAGCAGGTCGGATTGATGGCAGAGGAGTTTTTTTTATACTACGAGGAACTGGACTGGTGTGAACAAATAAAAAGAAAAGGTTACGAAATATATATCGAGCCAAATGGCACGGTATACCACAAAGAATCCTATTCGGTAGGGAAAATCAGCACATTGAGAACATACTATTTAACGCGTAACCGGATTTTGTTTATGAGACGAAACAGGCAAGATTTGCAAGTTGCGGTCTTTTGCCTGTTTCTGATATTTTTCACAATTCCCAAGAATACCCTACAGTTTTTTGTAAAAAGAGATTTCAAAAATCTTGGTGCTTTCTGGAAAGCCATATTTTGGAATGTGAAAGATCGTTTTCAACAAAGAAGGAAAATTAAATCAAATTTGTCAAGGATTGATATTCATGGATTGGCTTTATCATCGAATGATTCAATTCTATTTGAAAAGAGGTAGCCTTATCGAAACCATCCCCCGGATTTCATAAAAAGTTGGAAGGCAAAATCAATAATGAAAAAATAAAAAAAATGCTATCTGCTCTTGAAACTATCTACATATTGGTATCTCTTGGTTTATTATTCTTTTTGGTCTTGCCATTTATTAATGTCTTATTATCATTTTTTAACAAAGAAAAATTGATACTCCCGGAATCCTCCAGAGTATATGACTTCGGTCTAATCATCACTGCTTACCGTAATGTAGAAATTTCAAAGAACCTTGTTTCTTCCTTGCTCAAACAGTCCCATCAAAATTTTAGAATTTATTTGATTGCGGATACTTGTGATATATCTAAATGGAATATCATAAATGAAAAGCTGGACATTCTAAGACCAAAGGAACCTTTAAATTTAAAGGCAAAATCCATTATTTATGCAATTGAACATTTCAAAAGAAGACACGATTTTGTAGTCGTCTTTGATGCAGATAATTTAGCACATCCTGAATTTTTGACTGAAATGAATAAATATGCCAATTGTGGCTATTCAACTATTCAAGGACAACGTACTGCAAAAAACCTGGATTCTATCTATGCATGCGCTGATGCAACAGGGGAGTTTTATAAAAACTATATCGAACGATACGTACCCTATTTAATAGGTTCCTCTGCCGTTATTTCCGGCTCTGGAATGGCAGTTGAAACTGAATTGTACAAATCGTATCTGGATAGTCCGGAAATAGAAAAGGGAAAACATCTGTGGAAAAAAATGTTGCAGGAAGATAAGATTCTACAAAATTTCATCCTGAAGAGAAATGAAAGAATTGTTTACGCATGGAATGCCCTTGTTTACGATGAAAAAGTAACATCTTCTGAAGCAGTAGAGACCCAAAGGAGCAGATGGCTGTTTTCCTATTTTCAAAATATTCCTAATTCAATTGAAATACTCAGAAAGGGAGTTGTGAATTTCAGTTGGAATCAATTTTTATTTGGATGGATTACGCTGGCTCCGCCAATGTTTATTCAATTATTTTTAGCAGTCGTTTTGGCAATTATTGGATTATTCCTGTCTCCGAAAATGGCCATGATTTTGGTTTTAGGAATTTTGATATTCATTGGAAATATTTTTCTAAGTCTTTATTTAAGTAAAGTGCCTAAACAGATTTGGAAAGCGTTGTGGGGTATTCCAGTTTTTGTACTGAACCAGGTTTTTGCTTTGTTTAAAATGGGCAATCCCAATAAAAATTTCAAGCATACAGAACACCATAAGCATTTGACCATTGATAAAGTGATAAATAGATCCGGTCGCTGACCGGAGTTTTTGCTTTTTCGGTCAGCGACCGGATCTACTTTTGAACGCTATTTTAATGAGAAAATATATTTTTTATATCTCTATCCTACTAAATGTTCTTTTTTTAATCGCAGGTATTGTTTTGGTTCGAAAACTGGGAGGAATCAACAATCTGGTTTACAGAATCAAACACAGAGGATTGGGGGAATTGTATGAACATCGCAAAAACCTATTTGAAAATATGGTGGTCTCCGATAGTTCGATAGTTTTTTTGGGAAATAGCATTACCGCTCAGTGTGAATGGGCCGAACTATTTCAAAATCCAAATATCATTAATCGAGGAATTCCAGGAGACCATGCTGTTGGCGTATTGGAAAGGTTAGACTTTATCTTGAATGGGAAACCTGAAAAAATTTTTTTAATGATAGGTTTCAATGATTTGTTGTTTGATAATGGTCAGTTATTGTTGGATACCTATGAAAAAATTATTTCTAGAATTTTAAATGAAAGCCCTCATACTCAACTCTTTATTCAGAGTATATTGCCAGTGAATAATGCAGTGAAAAATACCACTATAAAAAACGAAAGTATTCTTGCTATTAATAAACAAATACATCAAATTGCTCTTAATAATCAATTGACCTTCTTAGACTTATATCCTCGTTTTACTGACGAAGAAGGTAACTTGGATGCCGCCTTTACAATGGACGGCATCCATCTGAACGGGGAAGCGTATTTGGTTTGGAGGGATGCAATTGAAGTTTATGTTCAAAGTTTGGATTTTTGAATTCCACCTCACCTCCCACCTTAAGTTTCACGGAATCCAGACCCAATTTTTGAACTGATCTAGCATACTATGATTTTTAACAGCTTACCATTTTTGGCTTTTATTGCTACTTTCTTGCCCATCTATTTCATGCTCAAAGGAAAGGCAAGACTGATATTTTGCCTGGCAGGCAGTTATTTTTTTTACGGCTGGTGGGATTGGCGATTTTTGGGCCTGATTCTGACTTCAACTTTGGTGGATTACTACGTTGGATTAAAATTGGAAAATACTATAGAACAATCCCGGAGAAAGCAATTGCTCATTGTTAGTATTCTTGTCAATTTAGGTTTTCTGGCCTTTTTTAAATACTTCAACTTTTTCATTGACTCTTTTGACGCATTAGCCAATTCGTTTGGGTGGTCACCTGGATTCAATACGCTTTACATTATCTTACCAGTTGGAATTTCCTTTTACACATTTCAATCCATGAGTTATACGATTGATGTGTACAACAGAAAAATACCTACCGAACCTGATTTTATCCGATTTGCCACCTATATTTCCTTTTTTCCTCAATTGGTAGCAGGTCCTATTGTAAGAGCAAGGGATTTTTTGCCTCAATTTCAAAAGGATAGACATTTTGAATGGGATAGGTTAATTGCCGGAACTGGTCAGGTGCTTTGGGGCTTTTTTAAAAAGGTAGCAATTGCAGATTCCCTGGCACCTTTCGTTGATCAATGTTTTGCAGCACCCGATGCCTTTTCCAGTAGCCATTTAGTCATTGGCGTTATTTTTTATAGTTTCCAGATTTATTGCGATTTTTCCGGCTATTCAGATATAGCCATTGGTTTGGCAAGAATTATGGGGTTCGATTTTCCAGACAATTTTCGAACTCCCTACTTTTCCCAAAATTTTAGCGAGTTTTGGACGAGATGGCACATAACATTGTCAAGTTGGTTAAGAGATTATTTATATATTCCATTAGGTGGCAATCGGTATGGTACTATTATGACTTATCGTAACTTGATGATTACCATGCTGTTAGGAGGATTGTGGCACGGAGCAAGTTGGGTTTTTGTTTTTTGGGGCTTTTTACATGGAATGTATTTGGTAGTTCAACGCTTATTTGGCAAACATTTTGGAGCATTATTAAACTTCCTGAAAACTCCCCGATTTCTTAAAGCTGGAATCAATATATTACTCGTATATTTTTTCACCAATTTGGCTTGGATTTTTTTCCGAAGCCCGGATTTTGAGACGGCGGTGCAGGTCATTGACAGCATCGCCAATTTTCAAAATTTCACCTTTGCCAGCATTATCAATAAATTTCTTGTTCTCAAAGGCTGCTTACTAATCGGACTTTTATTATGCGTCGAAATCGCAGATTTTAGGTTTGATTTTGATAAAATATTGGTTCGTAACCCTGTATTTAGGGTGGCTTCTTTTGCAGCTATCATTTGGTTGATTGCCTTTTTTGGAACCTTCGAATCAAATTCATTTATTTATTTTCAATTTTAGAATACTGGATGTTGGGCTCTAACAACTTTGCAGCATTTAAACAATATAGCTTTAAATTATGAGAAAACCTATCTGGATATTGGCTTTAATAGCACTTGTTTTTATTGGAGACCGAGTTGGTGGGTACTTGCTAAAAAACATTACTGAAAAAAGTCAATTCAGGTATTCCAGGCTTTATCGCGGTGCTGCACAATGCGATTTATTGTTTGTAGGCAATTCAAGAGGATTGATGTTTTATCAGCCTTATATTGAAAAATTAACGGGAGCTAGTACATTGAATATTAGTTATAATGGATTGCCAGTTGATCTAGCAAATGTTCTGGTGAAAGATCAGTTGGACAAACACCAGCCGCCAAAAAAGATGATCGTTGAAATTACCTTGGCGGACCGATTCAACAATCAGTTGATTTCGGGATTTAGCCCTTATGCTAGTTTTTCCAATCGGTTGGATTCCTTACTGTTTACAAAAACTCCAAAAAGCTTCTATGGTGGAAAGATCAGTCATTTATATTTATACAACACTGAAATCTTCCAAAGAGCCTTATATTATTTAGATAAAAAAGATGAGGATTGGTTATTAGATAGGGTGATAAACGAAAAAGTAATTGCTGATATCGTCAATGAACCTGAGTATTCAATTACTATGGAAGACTATTTGTTGGAAAATTTAGCAGAGCTAGTGAATTATGCAAAAAGTATGGGAACGGAAGTCTACTTGGTAGTCAATCCTTATTATCCACCTTTTGGCGAAAAAATTGTCAACCTTGATGAAATTATTCAAAAAGTTGAATCAAAAACCAACTTGGAGGTCCACAATTTTGCTTTTGCTATCAATGAAGTTGAAGGTTTTGGGGATTATCAGCATTTAAACAAGAATGGTAGTAAAATCTATATTGACACCCTAATCAAAAATGGAATTTTGAATTTAGCAATAAAAGACATGGGCAATTCAAATTAGTTATTTTCTGAAAATTGTCATCCCCATTTCTCAATTCATTTGTTAAAATAGGCAGCTTCTTCCCAAGAGTTTTTAGTTTTGAATCATAAACAATAATAAAAAAAATCATCCGAAATTAACTGCCAAATGCCAACTGCAAACTATTCCAACCTCGCTTTCATACGCTCTGCCACTTCCCAATCTATTCCTATTAGTTCTTCTATTTCAATAATCGCCAATTCGATTTGGCTTTCTGCGTCTATTCTTTTTTCCAGTGCAGAATAATATGCTTCTGAGGTTCTGGTAAATTCTTCAACTTCAATATCCCCTGATTTAAATCTTGTGGCAGCAAAGTCTCTACTATTTTTCGAATCTTCCTCAGCAAGGACTCTGGCGGTTAAAATTTCTTTTGACAATAACAGTCTCTGGTATCGACTGAGTACTTCTCTTCGAATAGACAACATTTGCTGTTTCATTTCCAGTACTTCCAATTCTACCTCCATTTCCTTGACCTGTCTCTTCTTTTTATTGTTATACAGAGAACCAAAACTTATGTTGGCATTGAAGGAATACAAAGGGTAAATAACAATATTATCGGCTTTGTTTTCCCTTGATTCGAGTACATTTTCCAGACTTACTTCATTCAAATTGAAGCCAACCTGTACCTGGTCGAGCCAATCTTTTCTGGCGATATCGACTTCTTTTTCGGCAATTTGCTTCTCCACTTTATGCTTTTGACTTTCCTGGCTATTGATCCATGCCTGTTGAACCAGATAATCTTCAAAGTTGGTTGGTCTTATCTCTTCAGGTGGAATGATTTGGTCAAAATTGATTCCCTGAGAAGCAGAAATATTCGGAATAATAGTTAGCAACCATGCATAAAGCCAATATTTGAAAGTAAAAGCTGGACAATGTTTTCTCATGTTTAAAATTTGAAATTTTGAAATAACTGTCATTTTGTAAATCAGAAAAAACAGACGATGTAAGTCCATAATATTAGAAAAGTAAAGAAAGAAGACAAGCTATTGTAAGACCAGGGGAACAAATAAAATAAGTCTAATATAAAAAAATGAAAAATAGGACTTTTGCAAAGATAAAATCTTGGATTTGAATGATTTCTTTTAAGACTCATTTTATTTAAAAAAATTGTTAATAAAACAGCATTTTTTCTTTATTTTTGCTGATAACAAGCGCGCTTTGCCAGTTTCCCATTCAAAATAAATTTCTGGCATAAAAAATAGAAACAGGAGTCTCACCGAATACTGATTTGTTACCTCCCAAGTACAAATAAATACCTATTCAAATTACTGTAACAAAACAGATACTATGAGCAGAGGCATCACGGCTATATCTGACATTTCCTTTCATTCAGATAAGTGTCTTCACCAATTATTTGAGCAACAGGCTATCCGGAATCCTGATTTTCCAGCCTTATTTTACAATGGACATTCAATGACTTATATGGAATTGAATGCACTTTCCAATCAACTGGCTCATCATCTGCAAAGCTTAGGGATTCAAAAAGAAGATTTTGTGGCGATTTGTATGGATCGCTCTTTTGAAATGTTTGTTTCCATTTTTGGAATCCTAAAGGCTGGAGGAGCCTATGTACCTATTGATTCAGACTATCCACCAGACCGATTGGCATTTATGTTACAAGACGCTAATGCCAAGGTGGTATTGACACAGGAAAAGCTTGCCGATAGCTTGCCAGATGTGGATGCTGCTGTTTTATGTTTGGATTCAGATTGGTGGGAAATAGGAAGAAAGTACCAACCTGAGAAGGCTCCAAATTCAGATGTGTCTGCTCAGAATCTGGCTTATATGATCTACACCTCTGGTTCAACTGGAAAACCGAAAGGTGTAATGATCAGCCATGAAAATGTAGTCAACCAAATCGAAGGCCAACATGCAATTGCCCCAAAACCAATTACAAAGATGATGTTGACTTGCTCCATTTCCTTTGACGTTTCGGTTTTGACAATTTTTTGGACTTTACTGCAAGGTGCTCCGCTTGTAATACCTAATCAAGGAGATGAAAAAGACATGCAAAAACTTTCTCAATTAATTGAAAAAGAACAGGTTACGCATATTTTGACATTGCCTTCACTACACACTTTATTGCTGGATCAATCTGATCCCCGGAAATTACAATCCTTGAGGTTGGTCAATGTTTCAGGAGAAGTATGTCCCTTGTCTTTGGCAAAAAAACACGAGCGAATCATTCCATCTGCTCAATTGTACAATCTTTATGGACCAACGGAAGCGACGGTTAATTGCACTTATTTTACCATTCCGAAGGGTTACAATCAACCCAAAATTCCAATTGGCCGCCCAATTCTCAATTATGAAATGTTCATATTAAATGATGAAGGTAAGGAGGTGGGACCTGGGGAGGTAGGAGAGATTTTTATTGGGGGTGCCAAAGATGTCCTTGGAAGAGGATATTGGAATAGACCAAAATTAACAGAAGAAAAGTTTGTACAAAACCCTTTTAGAGCTTTTCGGGGGGGAGCAAAATTGTATAAAACAGGTGACCTCGGTAAATGGATGCCAACTGGGGATATTGAATTTTTAGGCAGGTCTGATTTTCAAGTGAAATTTAGAGGATTTCGCATAGAATTAGGAGAAATTGAAGTAGCCATCGGCAATCACCTTGGTGTTCGTGAAGTGGTGGTTGTACTAAAAGAGGGTACAGAATTAAATGAGCAAAGATTATTGGCTTATGTTGTTCCAAGTTCAAAATTTGATCTAAGTGTCAGTGAATTACGCGAATACCTGGATACTTGTCTACCAGAATATATGATTCCTACAACTTTTGTGTTTTTGGGAAAAATGCCATTGACTACTAATGGGAAAATAGATCGAAAAGCTTTACCTGAACCATCATTGAAAAGACCAAATCTGGCTCAAGCCTATGTGGCTCCTACTACTAATCTAGAAAAGTACCTGGCGAAAATATGGGAGGATTTGTTGAAAATTGAGCCAATTGGGAAAAGAGACAAATTTTTTGAATTGGGTGGGACTTCAATTCTTGCTGCCAGATTTATTGGCGAAGTTCAAAAACAGATGCATTCCTCTGTTTTTATAACCTCCATTTTTGACAATCCTACTATTGAATCTTATTCCAATCTGTTGGAAGCTAAATATGCTGAAGGTGTAGCGAAAATGCTGGGTAAAAGTGAATCAGAAGTGAGTGATTTGGATACCTACGGTACTCAATGGCCGAAGACAAAGGAATCCATTTTGAATGATCTGGCTGTTCAAAAGTTATCCCATAAGGATATGTCCAGAATAATTAATACTGGAAACAGTCACAAAATAAATTTGGGACATAAAGAACGTGAAGGAGAAAATCAATTGGAAAAGAAAAAGTTGTTTTCAAAAAAGCTGGATGCAGATATGCTTCAATCCTTTAAGAATATCATTCCAAAACTACCCATTTCCCAGGAACAAAAAATATATCCCAAAAAGAACAAACCGGCAGTTTTTATTTTGGCTCCACCACGTTCGGGCACAACACTCTTAAGAGTAATGCTTGCAGGTCACCCTCAAATTTTTGCAGCGAATGAGCTACAGCTGCTTGGTTTCAATAATTTAGAGGAAAGAAGCGATGCCTATAGAGGAAAATTTACTTTATGGTCTGAGGGCTTAGTTCGTGCTGTCATGGAGTTGAAAAATTGTTCAGCAGATCAGGCCATTGATTTATTAAGAGTTCTTGAAATACAAGGTTACTCAACAAAACAAATGTATGTCAAACTTCAAGAATGGGCTGGTGAAAAAATATTGGTCGACAAATCACCAAGTTATGCACTGGACTCAGCGGTATTAAATAAAGCAGAAAGAGATTTTGAAAATGCCGTTTACATTCATTTGGTTCGCCACCCTTATTCGATGGTTCATTCTTTTGAGCAATACCATATGGATCAGGTATTATATCTGGAACCCCATAACTTTAGCTCGAGGAATTTAGGAGAATTGGTTTGGCTGGAAAGCCATCGGAATATTTCAGAGTTTCTCGAAAAAATTCCACGTCATCGACATATCCGGGTGATATATGAAGAATTAATTTCACATCCGTCCAAAGTTATGTGGGAGGTTTGCCAAAAAATAGGCCTTCCATTCCACGATAATGTGCTTCGTCCATATAGCGATTTGGAAACAAAAATGATTGACGGGATATACAAACATTCTCGTTCTATGGGTGATATCAATTTTGATAAACAAACCAAAATCAACTCCTCCAAGGCTAATGACTGGAAAGGAGTAATAGAAGATAATTTTCTTTGTCCGGAAACCTGGTCATTGGCAACTTTTTTTGGATATCAAAAAATAGATACAAAATCAGAAATTGTTGAAGAGCCGAAAATAGATACTCCTATGGAAGCAAAGCATTCCGACCAAAACCAGAATGTTAAACAACCTTCCGACAATATTCAAGAAAACACAATTATATCTGAAATAGAAGAAACTGCAAAGATACCTACCAGAGAATTTGAAGTTGAAGAATTTAAAAAACCAGTCAATCAGGATAATCATAAATCAGAAAAAATTAAAAATGTAAACCAAATTGAAGCAGAATTTCAAAACGCTGAAAAACTGGTTGACTTGAAAGATGCTCAAATCCAATTGGATAATTTGGCTAGTAAACCCAATCCCTCTAATTTTACAAACGCCCCCCAAGATAAAACTCCAGGAAAAAAGAAATCCAGGAAGAATAAAAAGAACAATGATATTGCAATCATTGGAATGGCTTGCCGGGTTGCTGGTGCTAATAATCTAAATGAGTTTTGGAAAAACTTAGTAGAAGGAACAGATGTAAGTGTGGAACTGGATTTTGAAGAAAACCAAATAGAAAATCAAGTCAATCGATCTTACGTTTTAGCAGATGCAGAAAGTTTTGATGCCTCCTTTTTTGGCTTTCATCCAAAGGAAGCCAAAATGATGGATCCTCAACATCGGGTTTTTCTGGAAGTAGCACTTACGGCTTTAGAAAATGCAGGATATAATCCCAAAAAATATGTTGGTAGAATTGGTGTATTTGGAGGAGTAGCTCGCAATTCCTATTTCTCAAACAATATAGCATCCCATAAACAGTTGTTGTCTAATGCGGCGGAATATTTAGATATGCTGGGAAGTGAAAAGGCCTTTTCTGTAACAAGGGTTGCTTACAAATTGAATTTGAAAGGTCCGGCCGTGAATGTCCAAACGGCATGTTCCTCCTCAGGGGTAGCTGTACATTTGGCTTGTCAAAGCATTTTGGAAGGAGATAGTGATATTGTACTGGTTGGTGGAGGAAGGATTCAACCACCTTTAAACAATGGTTATAAATACACTGAAGGAGGACCACTTTCTCCTGATGGTTTTTGCAGAGCATTTGATGCAAAGGCAAATGGAATGGTTCAAGGTCATGGAATGGTGATGATTGTTTTGAAAAAGCTGGAAAAGGCTATTAAAGATAGAGACCATATCTGGGCGGTGATAAAGGGAACTTCAATCAATAATGATGGAAGTGAAAAAATTGGTTTCACAGCACCAAGTATAAAGGGGCAATCAGAAGCGATATTGAAAGCCCATAAAAAAGCTAAAGTGAAAGCTGAATCGATCAGTTATATCGAGGCACACGGGACTGGAACTATTTTGGGAGATCCTATTGAAATTCAGGGACTTACCAAAGCATTTAGGAAAACAACCAACAAAAAGCAATTTTGCGCAATTGGTTCTGTTAAGACCAATATTGGTCATTTGGATGCCGGAGCCTGTGTCGCAGGAATTATCAAGACGGCGCTGGCACTGAAAAACGAACTGTTACCCCCAAATCTCCACTTTGAAAGCCCCAACCCACAAATCGATTTTGTGAATTCACCTTTTAAAGTTGTTTCTAAGTTAAAACCCTGGAAAAAAGGAGAATTCCCCAGGAGAGCTGGAGTGAGTTCTTTTGGTTTGGGGGGTACCAATGCTCATGTTGTGTTGGAAGAAGCACCCAGGGAAGAACTTGAGGTGAAAGAGCAAACCTGGCCATCGGAAATATTGATTGTTTCTGGGAAAACTGAAAATGCCCTTAATGCACAAACTTCCCTTTATCTTAAAACAGGTAAGAATAATCTAGCCAACCTTGCTTTTAGCACTGCAGTAGGAAAACAGGCCTGGGATCAACGCAAAGCATTAATTATTGATAACCTAAACCAGGTTCATTCTGAAGGTAGTCAAAAGCATACTGCTCTAACCATAAAAGGACATGCTCAAAAAAGAAATCATAAAGTAGTTTTTCTATTTCCAGGGGGAGGTGCACAGTACTTGAGCATGGGAAAGGATTTGTATCACAATCTTCCAGTTTTCCGAAAACATGTAGACAATTGTGCTGAACTGTTGAAAAAACATCATGGGGTAAAAATAGATCGAGTAATAAAGGGGGAAGTTGACCCAAGTTTTGATTTGGAGAAACCTTCTATAGCACTTCCTGCACTTTTTACGGTTGAATATGCCTTAGCAATGACTTGGATGGAGTGGGGATTGATACCTGCCGAAATGATAGGGCATAGTATGGGTGAGTACACTGCTGCGTGTATTTCTGGAGTAATTACCCTTAAAGATGCCCTTGCTTTAGTAACAGTTCGAGGAAAACTATTTGAAAAACTACCGGCTGAAGGTGGTATGCTAAGTGTACCAGTTTCTGAAAAAGAAGTCCTGAGTCATATGGATAATGGCTTATGTGTAGCGGTCATCAATAAACCGGATAATTGTGTGATTTCGGGGAGCATTAAATCAATCGACCGGTTACAGACCAAATTGCAAAATTTGGGCATCGAGACCAAAAAAATTCATATTTCCGTTGCAGCTCATTCCGCTCAGATTGAACCAATTTTAGAATCGTTTGAATACTTTTTAGAAAACATAAAATTTAAAAAACCACGGATACCTTATATATCCAATGTTACAGGCACCTGGATTAAAGCAAAGGAAGCCACTTCATCAAAATATTGGATTAGACACATCCGCCACACAGTTCGTTTTTCGGATGGACTGGAGACCCTTTTTCAGCATGGAGACAGGATTTTCCTTGAAGTAGGTCCGGGGCAAACACTTTCTACCTTTGCCAGGCAACATCCTTCAAAAAATCCCAAACAATTAATCCTTGCTTCACTTAGGCATCCCAAGGAAAATCAGAATGACCTTACCTTTCTGCAAAAAACCATTGCCAAGCTTTGGGTTGAAGGTATTGAAGTAAATTGGGAAAAATTTTATCGTGGACAGAACAGGTCCAGATTTCCTTTGCCGGGCTATCCTTTTGAAAGGAAGCGATTCTGGATAGAAGCAGCTTCAGTTAGCAGTAAGCAGGAGGCAGAAAGCAGTATCGATTCTACTGAAATAAATGTTAGTTCCAAAGAAGAAAAAGTATCAGAAATTCATGATGAGTTGCTTCTTGAAAAGGGGGCAAATATATCAAACCCCGGTTCTTCAATTGAAAAGCAACAGCCGAAAACTGGGAATCCAATAACTAGAAAGGCTATACTCGTATCAAAAATCAAGCATATTCTTTATGAATTGAGTGGTTTGGAGCCAGGGGAAATGGATATCCAGGCAACTTTTCTTGAAATGGGATTTGATTCTCTGTTTTTGAGTCAGGCAGTCATTCATTTTAATAAACAACTTGATTTAAAAATTTCATTCAGACAATTGTTTGAAGAGGCATCTTCTATCCAGGCCTTGGCAAACTATGCGGACGACATTTTACCGCAAGGGAAATTTGAACCGTCAGAAGATTTGGCGCAAGGTTTTGAAAATAATGAAACGATTGATGAAAATACAGGAAGTGGAAATTTTGAAGCGATGATAAGGGCTCAAATGAAAATGATCGAAAGGCAATTGGATCAGATGAAAAGTGGGAAAGTTGATATAAAATCGGAAGCAGCATCCAAAATCCCTAATCTCCTTTCCATACCCTTAACAAATGCAAAAAATGAAACCGAAAAGCCTACTACTATTAAACGCAGCATTAAAGGTGTTACTGAAAAAATGGGGAATTACAAAAATATCTCCACTTCAGACGATTTGACGCAAAAGCAAAGGAAAGGTTTAGAAGAATTTATGGAAAAATATATAGCCATGACTTCCAAATCTAAATTACAGGCGCAAAAACACCGTAAATATTATGCAGATCCCCGGTCAGTTACTGGCTTCAGTAAATTATGGAAGGAAATAGTATATCAAATTGCAGCTGAAAAGTCAAAGGGTTCCAAAATCTGGGACATCGATGGAAACGAGTATGTCGATTTTGTTATGAGTTATGGGGTAGCCTTATTTGGACATGCTCCGGATTTTGTTCAAAAAGCCACGATTGAACAGATGTTTAAGGGAAACAGTTTGGATGTTTTGCCTCCTCAATCCTCTGAGGTTGCTGAGATGATTTGTGAATTATCTGACATGGATAGAGCCACATTGGCAAATACAGGTACAGAGGCTGTTTTAGGTGCCGTAAGAGCTGCTCGTACATACTCTGCTAAAGATAAAATTGCAGTTTTTGATACGGATTATCATGGATTGATTGGTCAATTTATGCTTCGTGGGGTTCATTTGAAAGATAGAACAAATGTGCTCCCTGCTGCTGCAGGCATCCCTAATTTTGTTGTTGAAAATACACTTGTATTGGACTATGATGATCCAGAAGTATTATTGAAGCTTGAAAAGGAAATAAAGGATTTGGCTGCTGTGGTGATAGAACCTATCCAGGCTCAAAACCCACACTGGCAACATTTTGAATTGATTAAGCAAATTAGAATACTCACAAAGCAGCATGATGTAGCACTCATATTTGATGAAATTATTAACGGATTCAGATTGCATCAACAAGGTGCACAAGCCTGGTATGGCGTGGAAGCTGATCTGGTGGCATATGGAAAATCGATAAGTGGTGGATTGCCACTTTCGGCTGTTGCAGGTAAAGCAAAGTATATGGAAGCCTTTGACGGAGGCTGGTGGCAGTATGGTGATGATTCTGCTCCAGAAGGTACCATGACTTACTTCGCAAGCACTTTTATAAAAAATGCCATCAGTGTATGCTCTGCACATGCAGCTTTGACTAAATTGAAAGAAGACGGACCTGCGCTACAATTAGACTTAAATCAAAAAGCATATGATTTCTGTAATAGAGTAAGGGAGGTTTTTCTGAAAACAAAAGCTCCTCTTTTTATTCAAAATACGTCTTCTTTTTACATGATTAAACCAGCGGATAAGAATCCGCTAACTCGACTATTTCATTATTTTCTCAGGTTTCGCGGAATCAATATGCGTGAACGTCCCTGCTTTATTTCTACCGCACACACTTCGGCGGATTTAGAAAAAGCGGTAGAAGCTATTGAAATGGCAATATTGGATATGTTTAATGCAGATTTACTCATTCCTTATCATGGAGAAGATTTTAATGTTATCGTGCCACCTCCAAAACATTTGTTAAAAGGGACGGATTGGAAAATTGAGCCTGAAAGCATTCCACTAACAGAAGGTCAAAAGGAGGTTTTTGTTAGTTCTCTTTTCAGCGATGAATCCAATCTAGCGTATAATATAGGTACTGAAATCCGGTTGGAAGGGGAAATTGACCTGAACGCCATCAAAGGAGCTTTAATTGATTTGGCAGAACGCCATGAAGCGCTTAGGTTATCCTTTAGCAAAGATGGCGCTTACCAAATAATTGAGTCCGAAATAAAGCTTGATATTCCAGTTTTGGATTGGAGTACTTTATCAAATGACGAAAAAGATGCAAATCTTTCCGCCTTGCATCTAGAGGAAGCCAATGCTCCATTTGACCTTTTCCGAGCTCCTTTATTCAAATGTAAAATTGTAAAGCTGGAGAATAAGGTCCACTTATTATTGTTGACAGTTCACCACATCATTGCTGATGGCTGGTCATTGGGAATTCTAACTCATGATTTGGGTAAATTTTATGCTAAAAGGACTAAAAGTCCAATTGAGTTTTTGGATTACAAACCGTTTGGAACTTTTGTGAAAGAGCAATTGGCCTTCAAAAGGTCTGCTGATTTTGAAAAAACAAATCAATTTTGGTTATCTAAATTTGATGGAAATATCCAAGCTTTGAATTTTCCATCGGACAAAAAAAGACCTGAATTACAGACCTATAAATCTGAATGTCAAAGAATTAGGTTTTCTTTAGAGGAATATCGAAAAATTCAGAAAATAGCTGGTAAAAATGCTTCAACTTTCTACTTTTTCCTTTTTGGAGCTTTTCAAACTTTTCTTTCTAAAATCTCAGGTCAAAATGACCTGACTATAGGTATTGTTGCAGCTGGACAAAATCTTCCTGGAAACGAACAACTTGTAGGACACTCCGCCAACCTGCTTCCAATTCGAATGAAGGTTGATGCTGACAACAAATTCAAGGAGCATTTGAAAAAGGTTAGAGGTGTATTATTGGATGCCTTTGAACATCAAAATTTTACATTCAGTGAATTGGTCCGGCAATTAAAAATTGTAAGGGATCCAAGCAGAAATCCAATAGTTACTGTAGTTTTCAATATGGACAGCCCTTTGGAGAACCTAAATTATGGAGACTTAAAAGTTTCCACCAGACCCATTCAAAAACTATATGAAACTTTTGATTTCTTCATTAATGTCAAACCTCTTGAAGATTGCCTTTTGTTTGAGTGGTTTTATAATGTGGATTTGTTTGAAAGAGCAGACATTAAATTTAGGCTGAACCAGTTTAAAGCCTATTTGGATGAAATTTTGATTGATTCGGAAATAAATATTGGAAAGATAAAGTTGATAGAAAGTGAGAACGTAGTTGAAAAATCTGATTCAGTACAATCCGCAACTAATATAGAATCCTCATCTTCTAAGGATGATTCAAATTTGCCAAGTGCTCAAAAAACTACACAGACTATTGATCTTCCTGCACAGGAAAAGGAAAAATTAGACTATTTACTCCACAAAAATTTTGAAAATCAAGTTGACATCACTCCAAATGCGGTTGCATTGGAATTTGAAAATCAAAAATTTACTTATCAAAGCCTCAATCAGCGCTCAAATCAAATTGCGCACCATTTAATTTCAAAAGGCATCCAGGCTGGGTCTTATGTCGGTATTTTTTTGAAAAGGGGACCTGATTTAATTGCTGGAATTTTAGGAATCTTGAAAACTGGAGCTGCTTACTTGCCTCTTGATATTTTGAATCCTACGGAGAGATTAAAAGTAATTATTGAAGATGTAAACGCAGATTTTATTGTCACGGATACAGAAAACTTGGATCTGTTACCTAAGGGGAATCACCAGTTTGTTTTGGTTGACAAGTTAGTAGCGACTAAGGAATCTATTTCTAACCCCGAAATTAAAATTTCTCAAAAGGATCATGCCTACATCATATACACTTCTGGGTCAACTGGAATACCTAAAGGGGTTGCCATTTCTCATGAGCAAATTAGCCATCATATTCTCACTGTTGGTGATTATTTAAATTTTAGTGATAAGGAGGTTGTGTTTTCCGTCACTTCAGCCTCTTTTGATCCATCAGTTCAAGACTTTTTCATGCCTTTGTCATGCGGGGCAAAGTTGATATTGGCAAGTCAGGAAATAACCAAGGATGGTTTTTTACTTAAAAATAAACTGAACGCTTCGGATGCCAGTTGGATGGTGGCTACTCCAGCCGCCTGGAGAATGCTATTGTTATCAGGTTGGAAAGGAAAACGAAGCTTAAATATTATTAGCACCGGAGAAGCATTGAGTAAAAAGTTGGGAATACAACTTCACAAATGTGGCAAAACACTATGGAATTTTTATGGTCCAACAGAAACGGTGATATATGCAACTGCCAAGCAAATATCAGAAGCTGACTTGATAGAAGGAGACCCTGACCATTGGGCTTCTATTGGGAAACCTTTGCCAAAAACTTCAACCTATATACTTGATGGTAAGCTTGAACCATTACCTCCAGGAACTCCTGGTGAGTTATATATTGGAGGATTTCGGGTAGCCAAAGGATATTACAATCGCCCTCAAAAAACCTCAGAAGTATTTTTGGAAAACCCTTTTGGAAATGATGAATTATTCTATAAAACAGGTGATTTGGTTGTTTTAGAACCAGATGGGAACATCCGTTATATCAGTCGCATGGACAACCAAGTCAAATTGAGGGGTCATCGAATTGAGTTGGGGGAAATTGAAGCTAAAATAAGGAGGCACAAAGGAATCAATGAAGCTGTGGTAGTTTTAAGAGAAGACCAACCAGATGATAAAAAGTTGGTTGCTTATGTTAAAATGGAAGAAGGGAATCAATTAAATGTACTTGATTTAAATAGGCATTTATCGGCGGTTCTACCTGCTTACATGCTACCTTCCACAATAATAGAATTAATTGATTTTCCGCTGACTTCTGCTGGTAAGATCAACCGCAGAAAATTGCCTGCTCCGGCATTTTCAAGGAAAAAGATTTCGGCTTCATTCCAAAAAGCAGACTCAACAACAGAAGTCAGACTTTCGAAAATATGGAAAGTCCTTTTAAATGTACCAGAGGTGGGTGCAAATGATGATTTTTATGAATTGGGTGGGCATTCTCTGATGGCTGTTAGTATGATGGCAAAAATTGAAGAGGAATTTGGTGTTCAATTACCCTTGGTGACTTTTATTGAACACTCAACGATTGGAGCTATAGCAAAGAGAATTGATACAGAGTTGGAAAACGAAAAAGAGGAGGATGCTCCTTATCCGGCATTTGAAAATGAAACCTCAGTTCAGGCTGCAAAAACAATTCCCTTGACTGCAGGACAGGAAGAGATCTGGGTAAGTCATCATCTTCATGAACAAGCTGCCAAATCATTCAATATAGGAAGTGAAATCATTCTGGAAGGCGATTTAGATGTTGAAGCCTTAAGACAATCTATCAAAGAGTTGGTAAACAGGCATGAAGCATTGAGAACTACCATAAATGAAGGTGGGAAAACTCAAATAATTCATCCTGCGAAAGAGATTGAGGTTCCCTATTATGTTTGGAGTCATTTAAAAGAAAGTGAACAAGTAAATAGAGTTGCGGCTCTTAAAAAGCTGGAAATTGAACAAGTTTTTGATTTAAAAAAGGCTCCATTAGCTCATTTTATTATTTTGAAATTATCTGAGGAAAAACACTTGCTATTGTTGACGATGCATCACATTTTATTAGATGGTTGGTCCCTGGGAGTTTTGATTGAAGACCTGGGGAAATTGTATCAAAATATAATTGGGTATAAAAAGATTTCCTTGAATAAGCCAGCACAGTTGTCTCAATATGTAGCTCATCTTCAGCAATGGAACCAATCTTCAGGTTTCAAAAAGTCAGAGGATTTTTGGTTAAATCAATATGAAAATGAAATTCCATTTTTGGGATTTCCTGCCAAGCAAATTCAAAGTCAACAACCTTCATTTAAAGCAGACCAGCAATCGATTCATTTTTCAAATGATTTTATTGAAAAACTTAAAGTCCAGGCCAAACAAAACAAAACTACTTTTTATACATACATGTTGGCAGCTTTTCAGGCCTACTTATCTAAACTGGCTCAACAGGAAACTTTTGTATTGGGGGTTTCTGTATCGGGAAAAAGTATCGTTCAATTCAGTGATTTAATAGCCCATCGGACAAATTTATTGCCGCTGAAAGTAATTGTAGACCAAGATTCCTCCTTCCAGACCCATCTTACTCTAGCAAACATACAATTGCTCGAAGCTTTTGATCATCAGGATTATACACTGGGTACATTGGTTAAGAAATTAAAAGTTTCTAGGGATGGCAACAGGCATCCATTGGTGACAGTAGTCTTCAATATGGAGACTATGAATCGCGAATACGATTTTGGAGATTTGATGGTGGAAACCGAATTTATTCCTGGCAATTACAAAACCCTTGATTTGATTGTACATATGAAACCTTCAAAGCGAGGATATGAATTTAAATGGATTTATAAAACAGATTTGTTTACCAGGGAAGATGTCACCAGGAAATTGTCGGGCTTTGAAATCTTTTTGAAGAATATTGTGCGTCAACCTAATCAGTCTATTTCCACTATTTCCATCTTACCAAATGAGGAAAGAAAAAGAATCCTGAAATTTGGAAGGAGCGAACTTGTGGTGGATTTTGATTTGTGTTGCCTTCACCAATTATTAGAATCACAGGTATTAAAAACACCCCATAAAAAGGCGATAATTTTTGGAAATTCTTCCCTGACTTATTTAGAACTCAATAAAAAAGCCAATAGCCTTGCCAGATATTTAATTGATAAGGGTTTGCGGGTAGATAATGAGGGGAAAACCAACAATTATGTTGGCATTTGCCTGGAAAGATCTGCTGATATTCTTGTAGCAATATACGGGGTTTTAAAAGCAGGAGCTGCATATGTCCCCCTGGATCCATTAAATCCAAAACAAAGATTAAATAGCATCCTGGTGGATGCAGATTGTCAATTTTTGATAACAGAAAAACATCTGGTTCGCAAAACAGTAGATTTTTCAGGTATTCACATAGTGCTGGAGGAAGATGAAAAATACATTTCAAAAAGGAATACTGAAAACTTAAACCTATTGCTATCTCCACTAAGTGAAGCTTATATGATTTACACCTCAGGTTCCACAGGGAAACCAAAAGGTGTTGCTATCCAACATAAATCTGTTCTAAATACTTTGCATGGTATCAATTGTTATTTGAAAGTTTCGGTTGAGGATATATTCTACTCTGTTTCCTCAATGGCTTTTGATATGTCAATTCCTGATTATTTCCTGTCTTTGGCAAATGGAGCAACCTTGATTTTGGCGAGTTCGGAAACCAAAAAAGACGGTTTTTTGCTCAAAGAAGATTTGGAATTATACCGACCTACGATGATGCAGGCTACACCAACTACCTGGCAAATGTTGTTGTTGGCAGAATGGACTGGGCACTCTAAACTGAAGGCTGTGGCTGGTGGAGAAGGGTTTTCAAAAGAATTAGCAGAAAAATTGTTGGAAAAATGCTTTAGGGTTTGGAATGGATATGGACCTACGGAAACCACAATTTATGCAACTTTTAAAGAGGTAACATGGAGCAATATCAATGGTCTTTCAAATCAAAATTTTGTCCCTATTGGAAAGCCTAACCCCAATGTTGAAATTTTAATCTTAAATGACCAAAAAGACTTGGCTACAATAGGGCAACCTGGAGAATTATATATCAGTGGCCCAGGTGTAGCGCGAGGTTATTTGAATCGACCTGAATTGACAGCGATGGTATTTTTAAAAGGGGAAAGGTTGAATATTGAAGCAGGTTCTGATCTTTGGTATAAAACAGGAGATTTAGCCAAATGGCTTCCAAATGGGGACATTGATTTTATTGGAAGGATCGATAATCAAGTTAAGATACGTGGATTTCGAATTGAGTTAGGAGAAATTGAAGCCTCCATTGAGCAGTTTGACTTTGTGGAATCCTGTGCAGTAATTGTTCACAAAGCAGAATCTGCAAAAGAAATGCTCGTTGCATACCTGGTATTAAAACCTGGAACTGATTTATTTGAACAAGAATTGAAAAATAATCTTCGAAATATCATACCTGGATATATGATCCCATCGATTTTTGTCAAACTGAGCCAAATGCCTTTGACAAATTCTCTAAAAATTGATAGAAATGCACTACCAATCCCAAACCTGAATAAGTTAAGGAGCGAAACAAAATATTCCCTGCCCAAAACGGATACGGAATATCGGTTATTGGAGATCTGGAAAAAGGTATTGGGTTTGCGCAAAGTGAGTACAGCTGATGACTTTTTTGATTTGGGGGGACATTCGCTAAAGGCTGTTGAATTGATGAGTTTGATTAATAAGGAGTTCGGAAAAAAATTGCCGATAACGACATTGTTTCAAAATGCCACTATCCAGGAATTATCCCTTCTGTTTGAGGGTAACCAGCTAGAAATAAAGTCCAAATGGTCGAGTTTGGTGCCGGTAAAATCAAAAGGTAGCAAACCACCTATTTATCTGGTACATGGAGGTGGGCTGCATGTATTATTTTATCAGACACTTGTAAAATATCTCGATTCTGATCAGCCTGTTTATGCTTTACAGGCAAAAGGTTTGGATGGAAAATCTGAGCCCCTGGGTACAATTGAGGAAATGGCAGCGCATTATATTTCAGAAATTTTAGAAGAAAATCCAATAGGTCCTTACAGTTTGGCTGGATACTCCCTGGGTGGTTTGATTGCATTTGAGATGACCAAACAATTACAAGCCATGGGAAAGGAAGTAAAAGTATTGGCAATGTTGGATGCGGTAGCCCGTTACAATTGGGAGGGAAATGGAATGTCTGGCAAGTTGAAAAAGAAATTTAAAAAAGCAGGATTTAATTTGAATTTGCTTTTAAAAGAGCCTGCAAAAACAGCAAAATACAAAGCTGAAGTCTTGAAGATGCAAAGATTACATTTGAAAGGAAAAGTGGACAATCCTTATGGTGATACCAATTTGGACCCCACCCAAAATGAAGGCAATCTGGCTGGAAAAAAGGTGTATGAAAAGAGCATGGCAGCTTTTGAAAAATATGTTTTGGAGCCTTTGGATGTGAAAATTGATTTATTTAAAGCTAAAGAGCAGATGTTTTTCTTAAATGATCCAGCGTATTATGGTTGGAGCAATTTTGCCAACAAAGGAGTGAGCGTACACGAGATTGACGGGAATCATATGACCCTTTTTGAAGAGAAAAATGGAAAGGAGGTTGCCAGAATTTTGCAATTGTGTTTGGATGGACTTAATATGTAATGCTCATGCACCTTCATCAACCTTTACATTTGTTATTTTAACATTTGACTTTTAGTTTTTCCTCCTTATTTTAGAAACTTGTTTACCAGTTTCCGGCATAATCAATACTGATTTTGGCATGATGTTGCAGATATTGATATTTCGTGCGAGTAATTTGACGAATGTGTAAATAATCGTGTGCCAGCCAGTTATTTAAATAGAAGTCTCCTGTTAGGAATCCCATTTTTGGATGCTCAAAACCGTTTTTCCAATTGGGTTCTACCAAACCCTTCAACCATTTGATTGAGTTGTCTCTTTCGTGCAAAAAAGCATCTAGTTTTTTTAAAAAATCTTGGTTAATATAATTCCTCGCAGACACCCATCCTACAGGATCGATAGCAGGTGGCAAGCCAGTTGAACTTTCCAATGCAAATTTTGTCCTCGTTCTGAAATCTTCGATTTCCTCATCATGCAGATGGCAAATAATTTCCAATATGCACCATTTAGTGGAATTTGGTTTCCAAAGGATTTGTTCATTCGACAGATTTGAAAGTAAACTTTGAAAAGCTGCTTTGTTGAATGCTAATTGTTGTATGATTTCAGAATGAGTCATTTTAAACGATTTTTTTGTTCAAATTTAGAAAAAACAAAAAAAGCTACCTCTTTGCAGAGGCAGCTTTTAAACTCATTTTACTACCAGGAAGTTCCAAGTAGAAAAATTACTTACTTGGCAATAAACAATTTTTTGGTTTCAGGTTTTCTGCCCTCTGCATAAACTGTTACCAAGTATTGACCATCCTTTACATCACTTAGATCCATTTTGTAATCCAAGTTGCTAACCTCGTTAATATTTATTTGCTGTATGCGGTGTCCGATAAGATCATATAACCGGATGGAGATGTCTTGTCCCTGCATATTTTCTAAATTTATCTTTACAAAATTACCTGCAGGATTAGGGTAAAGTGCAAAATCAGATAGTTCGTCAAAAAGAATGGCTTGTATATCAGAATAGCCAAATGTGCCATCCAGATATTGTACTTTCACTCTATAAAAGTTGGTGCCAACCAAAGGAGTTTCATCCAAATCCTGATAAATATTCAAGGACTGGTTTTCTTCAATATATCCAGAAAATTCATTGATGACTTCATAATGGAACCCATCTGTTGAACGCTCAAGAATAAACAAATCATTTTTAAAAGCAGTATTATTTTTCCAAATCAGATGAACCCTTCTTTGATCCTGGATTGCTTCCAGGTTCAATATTTCTTGATGCTTCACCACAATATTTTGACCACTACCATCGCAGCTGGATGCCCAAAGGATGGTCGCATCAAAAATTAACCAACCCGTATTGTTTAAATCAGTTGGTGTGCTATTCCTTAAAAACATTCCAACCCTTCGATCAGGTGCATTTATTCCAATCATATTTGCACCTCTGTCATATGCAAATAACATTGCACAATTTGGCTCACCTGGTACATATCCAATTCTGGAAGCTCCACTTCCAGGATTTCCCCAGTTTACAGTTTCATTTGAATCGAAAATTTGAATATCACCACTTAATCCCTGAACTATTGGATGACTTGGGTTCCCGATTGTCATTCTTTTGGTGGAAGAAAAACTTCCATAATTGGTTCCACTTCCAGAACTTGTCATTTTCATATCGTCAAATAACCAGGCTTCCCAGGAAATTACAGGGACAACAACGTCTTTATATTTTGTATTTACCTTGGAAGAACTTACTGTGGAACTAATTACAACTATCCCCATCCCATCAGCATCAGAGGTGGCGCAATTATCGTCGTTAACTAATGTTACTGCAAAACCTAGTGATTCTAATCTGCTTTTCACTAGCTGGTCTCCTGAATTTAATGAAGTGCTTCCTACTACAAATAGAGCAGTCTTGTTACATGGATTTGGGTCTCCACCTCCCTGATCACAACCATCTAAGGCCCATTCTACTGCTGCGTCAAATAATTTCCATCCATCCGAGGTCATCCTATCCGCTCCATTGTCTCTAAGGAAGAATCCTATCCTGCGGGCTGGTGCATTCATGCCAATCATACCTTCTCCTTTTTCATATGCAAATATTAAAGGCCTTGTTGGATCATTATCCACATAAGCAATCACATCTGCAGATGAGGCGGGTTTCCCATAATTAAGCTCATCATTGTAATCATATACCTTAATTTCTCCACTCAAACCTGCTGCTATGGGATGTGATGGATCTGCTATATCCAAATCATTATCATGGTGGATGCCATAATCTGTTCCCTCTATTCCCATGGTCATATTCATATCGTCATATATCCATCCTTCCCATGTTAGCACTGGAACTTGAACATCGCGGAATTTGGTTTTTACCTTGGTCGAATTTGTAGTTGAACTTATTATTACCAAACCCTTTCCATCTGCATCAGAAGTTTGAGAAGCATCATCTTCAACCAGATGAACTGCATAACCATTGGCTATTAATCGATTTTTTATAGCCAGGTCTCCATTATTTAAATTGGTATTTCCAACCACAAACAAAATATTGGTATTACAAGGTGGGTCCACAGGAGGTTGACTGCCACAATTACTGGCTACGTCTCCCTCTCCTTCAGGAATTTTCCCTACAAATGTTACTTGTAACTTATCTAACCTGATATTAGGCTCTCTCCAGGATATTTCAATTTTATTTGTTCCGGGGTTCATACCAAAGGTCACTGGAATGTCTGCATTACATCCAGTCCATTCTCCTGCCTGATCCCATTCATAAGTATTTCCTTGATTAGGTGAATTGACTCTGTTCCATTTAATCCATGTACCTCCATTTACCCTTACCCAATAGGAATCGCTTGAACCATCAGCGGCCAAGGATCGCAGATATACCCTATAATGTCCTGCTTCCGTCACACCGAACTCATAAGAAACAATATCTTCTGAACCTACCGGAGGGCTACTATAGCTGGTACCGCCTGGAGGTAAAAGATATTGATCATTTGATGCATTATTGTCATTGTTAACTGTCCACTTGCTTCCGATATTAGTTGCACACTCAGCTTCAAGGATGATGCTTCTTTGACAGTCAACTGGTTCTGACAGTCTAAAATTAAAATCTCCATCTATACCTCCTGAAGTTTTCCACCAACCACTTCCACCAAACTCATTGGCTTCCTGGATATTGGCTCCAATGCCAATTTGGAAAGCTGGTCCTTTCCTAAAGATGTGATAAACTTCGCAGTTTTCTAGTGTTACTGTGCCATTAAAATCAGTATAATACACCCAATTTTCACCACCGCTACTTACACAGCTATTGTATTTTGGACTACCAGAAGGTGCCGAGGTGGAATAGCCTGAAAATTCCACATATATTACTCCTCGAATACCATTTAATTCAGTGGTTCCAGTCAATAAGGCAGTTCCATCGCGGTATTCAACAAAATACAAATCGTCTTTTCCTGTGTAATGGGAACCTTCGATCCACATAACATAGGCAGTACTGCTACCACAATTGGTGTGGGTATTCGTGACTCTTCTTACATTGATAATGTCTACACAGTCTCCATCCTGAACAACAGTGACTGGAAAATCACAGATGGAAGTATTGTTTTGCGTATCTATTGCTGTATAGGTAACAATGGTTTGACCCAATGGAAAAATATCACCTGGGTTGTGCGTAGAAGTCAATGTGACTGGTGGGCAATTGTCAGTTGCAGTAGGTGGAATCCAATCAACCGGTGCTGAAGAAGTCGTTGTTGAAACTACAATTTCTGATGGACAGTCGTGAATCTCAGGAGATCTGTCATCGATAATGGTAACTTTTGCATGACAATCTACCGTATTGCCCTTTCTATCAGTTATGGTAAGTGTTACATCATTAACTCCAATATCTGCACAAGTAAAAATGATTTCTGTCATACCATCAATTTGAAAATCCAGGGTACTACAATTATCAAATATTTCAACAGAAACCGATGTACCTAATATCAAGGCCTGACCGGATGCATCCAAATTGGCGGTAATACTTTCGCAAACTGCATTGGAAGTTGGACCAGTAATAAGGACCCCTCCATTCATGTTCATAATTGGATTGCCATTAATAACTCCGAAATTCCATAACAATGATTTATTTGTAAACCAGTGGTTGTTTAATATTCCGGTAGTTTCATTGATAAAAGAGGAACAAGGATTATTAAAAATCTCATTGGTATTGTTGAATTCACCATAGTTGGTGATAATACCACCATCATTATTGTCAATAGCTCCTGAATTACTGAAGTTTCCTGTAATGTTATTATCAAAATCACCAATATTCAACAGGTATCCGGAATTTTCAAAATAACCATTGTTGAAGATTCTAACGCCATTTTCAATTGTCCCGCTATTGTACAAATTTTGGTTGTTGACGAGCTCCAATTCATTTGTGAGGCGACCAACATTGTTGAAATCTCCAATATTGGTAACTGTTCCACCAAGGATATCAAAAGTTCCATTATTGGTCATAGTACCCCCTGAATTATTGGTTACCTGACCAATATTCTGAATGGTGTTATTATTTATAAAGTTTCCATCATTTTGAATAGAGCCATTATTATTGGCGTATATGAGGTTTTCATTGGTAAAAGTTGCGTCATTTAAAATGTCTCCTTCGCTTTGGATCGTGCCACTATTGCTGAATATATTCTGATTACTCAGTTCGGAACCAGTTTGATTGTTGATGGTTCCCCCAATTGAATTAAGGAATGTTCCAGCAGGTAGATTAAAAATATATGCACCATTGTCAAATAAGCCGTTGTTGTTGAATTCACCATCATTGTAAAATTCAAACTCATTGACTAAAGTCGCATTGTTATTATTGTTCATGGTGGCGTTATTGGTCAAATTTTTATTATTCGTCAATGTACCGCCATTGTTATTGTTTAATAATAATTGATTTTCTATGTCACCATTGTTTGCAATTTCTCCAAAATTGGTAAGTGTACCACAATTATGTATGGCTCCAGTATTTTGAATTGTTCCATTGGCATTGATATCTATTGTTCCAGATGGAGCATTGATCAAATCAGCGTCTTGCCCTGAATTATTAAAAACGCCATTATTAATATTGAAGTCATTTTGGTTTTCAATTATTCGAATATTCAGGAAATTACCTACTGAAACGAAGCTTCCATAATTGGTGATGGTTCCCAGATTGGTAAAAGAACCTCCAATGTTCATTACACCATTATTGACAATTACACTACCTGCATCTGTTGAAAGGCTGCCCGTTTCACTGTTGGTGAATCCACCTCCTGCTGCTATGTTGATGTTTCCCCGTTGATCAAAATTTGCGAGATTGGTAATGCCTCCACCACTGTTTATATTTATGGTCCCAAAGAAATTTTTTAAAACTCCCTGGTTATTGACAAGGGCATTTATTTCTATTGTGCCATAGCTTTCTACCTCATAGTCCACTGTAATATTCTGAGAGATGACTGGTGTAGCCCCTCCACCAATATTTGCATTATTTCCTGGTCCTGGGAGGCCAGCTGTCCAATTATCACCATTATGCCAATCATTGTCTATTGTACCGGCAAAACTGGTCTGAGCATGTATAAAGCTTGCATTTGCGACCCAAAGGATCATAAAAACAAGAAGCAATTTGACAGTGTAGTGTTTGTTCATTGTATTTTGATTTAGTTAAAAAAACGAACTTAAAAGCCGGAAAGGGGGGATTTGCCGACGCTAGGGAAAACACTAAACATCCTGGGCAATATTCCGGCAATGGAATAAAAACTCTATGTTCTGTAAACGAGCATACAAACTTGTAGGGTAGTGGGTAAAGACCTCACGGAATGAAGGGGGTTCCGAGCATCGCTAATGTTGGGAGGCAAAATTGATTGCGATGAGTTCAAAGGTAAGTAAGCAGGTCAACTATGGTTAATAGATTTGTTTGAAAAAAATGAAATTACCAAGAATCACCTATGTAATTCTTTTTCTAAATAGTCCTTTTTACTTAAGGATTGTGTTTTGCAAAATGAAAATCGAAGAATGATAAGGCAATCCCGTAATAGAATGGATGTTTGCTTTTTGTGTTATTAATTTGAAATTATGCTTTTGCAATAACTTGATTGAACCTGTATTTTGAGCATTGGTAAAGGCTTCAATTGAGCTTAATTTTAGTTGATCAAATCCAAATTCAATGATTTTTTTAAGTGCTTCATTCATATAACCAAAACCCTGAAAAGAGGAATTTAATTCGTAGCCAATTTCAGCTTGTGTATTATTCTTTGAGAATTTCCACAAACAAATGGTTCCAATCAATTGAGATTCATTCAATAATGAAATCCCCCAATAAATCCATTTATTTTCGACAACGCCACTGTTTATTTTTTTGATAAATGCTCTGGATTGTTCAATATTCTGATCAAGTTCAACGTCTAAAAATCTTCGGTTATTAGCATCTGATCTTAAGGCAAATACCGCTTGGTCATCATTGTCTTCAAGTTTTCTCAAACTCAATCTTTGAGTTTTCAAAATTGGAAATGGATTAAAATTAAAATGCTTCATGCTTTATAATTTTATACATACCTGGTCTACTTTCTGGTCTTCTTTGATACCCAAATCTTTTATAAAATGCTTCTACACCTGCAGCTGACATTAATCCAACAAATGAATTGTGTGGAGCGTTGTTTTCCAAAAATGTTTCTATCCTATTCATTATCAGGGTCCCAATACCCTGTTTTTTATATTCTGGAATCACAATGATGTCCTGAATATAAAAATAAATAGCTCCATCGCCAATTACTCTTCCTATTCCAATAAGTTTTTCATCTGCAAAAACTGTAACAGAGAATAAATCATGCTTCAATGCTTTTTCAACTATTTCCATCTCCAACATTTCCCATCCCGTAGTTGCCCTGATTTTCTGATAGGATTCTGCTGAAATTTTTTGTTCAATAATTCTAAAGTCAGCATTCATGATTTTATTTTTTCGCAAAAATCCTTAAATGCTATATTGTGCTTTTGCATTTGCTTTTTAAACATTTGTTTGAAAAAAAATACCATCACTTTTACCAAAAATCGGTATGATACATGTTTTGGTGGGAATATTTTATTTATTCTGAATTAAAAATTTGGACATTTCCCCTTATATTTCCCTGAACGTTTAGGGGACTTTAACCGAACAGTCCACAAATTTCTTTTCTTTTTCTTTCTGGGAGCATAATGGCGATTTTGAGCATCTTCTTCAATTTCCCGCTCCAATTTCTTCTGTTCCTTTAGAATTGATTCATCTTTTTCCTCTAGGAAAGGCTCCTCTTCCAGTTCTACTTTAATCTCTTGAACTTTTTCTTCTTTTAGTGAGGGTTCCTCCTTAATTAGTTCTTCAAGATCAATTTTAAAAGGCTTGTATTCTTCTACTGGAAGTAAATCCAGTGAGGTTGTAAAATTATCATAGTTCGTTTCTGTTTCCTGCGTGATCTTACCTTGCATGACTTCCATCATTTGACTTAAGGCATAAAATTTTGAAGTGGGATCATCACAAGTACAGTAATCTTCCTGGGCATGAAGATTAAAAGCCCATAAACAGAGGAGGAAAAAAAGGGTCTTTTTCATACAGTTGGAATTAAAGCGTAAAATCTTTGATTATCGAAACAATAATTAAGTCACTGATAATCAGTAAGATGGAAAAATTGTTGTAAAACGCTAGTAGAAGATTGAACTATCAAAGGAATGAAAAGCCTGTAGAAATTTGGCTTTTTTAAAGAAAGACATGGAGAAATTTAAAAGGCTGTCATTTTTTTAAAGTTTTTTAAGATTTTTTTCACATTTGATTTTAATAGGAAGTTTTTTAGGAAAAAGAGTAACCACTTTCTGCTCAAAAAAAAACATAATTATCTCTCAATGCTTACTTTCGCGGCCAAATAAAATCAAAAAGAATATATATGGATTACAAAATAGCAGCCCTCGTTCCTATGAGGCATTCAAGTGAAAGGGTTCCAGGGAAAAATTATAGAGATTTTGCAGGCAAACCACTTTATCACCGGGTTGTGGAAAGTTTATTGGCATGTGAGGCAATCACAGAAGTAGCCATTGATACCGATAGCCCAACCATTTTGGAAGATGCTGCAAAATTTTTTCCTTCGGTAACTTTATTGGAAAGACCTGAGCATTTGCGAGCAGGAGAGATTCCCATGAATGATGTTTTGCTGAATTCGATAAATCAACTGGATGCAGATTTCTTTTTGCAGACCCACAGTACCAATCCATTACTTAAAGCCGAAACAGTTCAGAAAGGAGTCGAATTGTTTCTAAAGAACTTTCCTATATACGATTCTTTATTTTCGGTAACAAAAATACAATCCCGTTTGTGGGATGGTTTGGCCAGGGCGATTAACCACAATCCCAACATTATGCTTCGTTCCCAGGATATGCCACCAGTTTATGAGGAAAATTCATGTATGTATATTTTCTCAAAAGAAATCATGGTCAACAAACACAATAGAGTAGGAGATCGACCTTATTTATTTGAGATACCAGAAGAAGAAGCGCAAGACATCGATTGGCCATTGGATTTTACGATTGCAGAAATAATGTATAAGGAATTGAACGCACTTTAAGTAGTAATTAAAAAATAACTTCATCACTTTGATTTCGTCAAATAAGCTCCTCTTCATTTCTTACCAGGCTTTCTGCCTTCGCTTATTTGACGATACGATGAAGTTATTTTTAAGGGTTTCTAAATGAAAATGAAAATTGGAACTTGCTACTTTAATTTTAATTTTAATTTTAATTTTAATTTTCATTGAAGAGAATTGAATAGCAAATAGCCGATTATCACCAAGTTTCTACCGCTCATCGCTTTTTAATCCCTTTTTGCTAAATTTGTACAGACCGGAAGCGATGATAAAATAAACCGGTAATTGGTGCTATGAGATATCCTCTACAAATTTATTTCTTTATTGCCTGCCTTTTCGGATTCAGTTCAATGGCTATTTGTCAAAATTACAATGCTGAAATCTCCTACTACAATGTAGAAGATGGGCTTTCTCATAGGGAAGTAAATGCGCTATTTCAGGATAGTCGAGGGTTTATCTGGATGGGTACCAAATACGGATTGAATCGTTTTGATGGATATGAATTTAAGTGGTGGACAAAAGAGAGAGATGGATTGGTTTCCAACAACATTCGGGAAATTGAAGAGGATGCAGAAGGTTTCCTTTGGATATTTCATTCCTATGATGATTTATGGTCAGGAGGTATAACGGATATCAGCCTGATTCATCCGGAAAAGGCAGCCGTTACTACTTTTAAGGAAAAGTTTGGAAATCCTAAGGGTTTTAATATTCAGGAACTCACCACCAGCTTTACAGACAATGAAGGAAGAATATTTTGGACTACCTATGACAGACCTGTACTGATAAGCTATCATCCCAAAGATGATTTCCGGGTATTGAAATTAGAAGGTATCAAAAAATTTGAGCTAATCTCAGTCACCTCCCGGCAAACTATTTGGATTTCAGCAGATACGACTCGTTTGTTGGAAATAGATTATGATGGTCAAATTTTAAAGGAATATCAACACGCGCAAGACTGGATTCAGGCAGCTACATTTCCTGAGCCTACTGATGTCATCTATCTGTCAGAAAAGAAAAAAGATGGAGAAGTTGGAAAATACTTTTTCATCGACCAAAAGGGAGAAAGACTTGAATTTTTTCCTTCCAGGTGGGTGCCTGGCTGGAAACCAAATACTACTGATGAGTTGATTTTAGTTCAAAACCCTGTAACCAATACCATATGGGGGTCATCTGTCATCATAATCCCTGAGGATAAACAACTTTTTGACTTAAATTTCTTACCGAATTATTATGAAAATTTTGGTGCCAGGAGTATGATCTTTGATAATCAGGGAAGAAGATGGTTAGGCGGTAATTTCGGAGTTGAAGTAGTTGATTTGACTAATAGTAAGTTTAAAAAACTTTTATTTAATCCTGAGTTTGATACGGATATCTCCATTCGCGGTATAGTTGAAAAGCAAGGCAAAATATTTGTATGTCCCGAAGCAGATCGTGAGGATCAATCCAATTCTCCTATAGTACTGAATATTAAAACTGGAAAAATAAATACTTTATGGAAAGATCCTTATATGAATTGGGGTTTTCGTGAAATCCTTTTGGACAATGGAACCATTTGGGCTGCAAATTTAAATACTCTCTTTAAATGCGATCTGCAGTCTGGCCAACATCAAAAATTTACAGAGGCAACCCCAAACTCTGTCTGGTCGATGTATCAACTTTCCGATCAACTAATTCTTTACGGCTGTCAACATGGTTTGGGCTTATTCAGCACAGAAACAGAAGCAGCCTTGCCCTATACCCGATACAATGATTTCAAAGAATTGGCACAAGCTTTTGTAATAGACATTTTGCCGGAAAAAAATGGAAACCTTTGGTTGTGCACCAATATTGGACTTTACCTTTTAAATCCTAAATTAGGAATTCAAAAACGATTTTGGACAGGTGGAAAAGGAGATTCTTTTCTGCCTTGTAACGATATTCATCACCTTCATGAAGATGAGCAAGGCATTTTCTGGATAGCTACCAATGGTTGCGGACTTATCAGATGGGAAGGACCGATGCCTTCAAATTCCAATGCTACGATTAATAATTCCAAAAAAAACTGGCATCAATTTACGCGCCTTGATGGCTTGTCCAATGATATCATTTATGCTGTTTATGAAGATGGTCATCAAAACCTATGGATGAGTAGTGACTTTGGTATTATGCAATTTGACAAGCAAACTTCCCAGGTTAATACTTATCTAGAGCGGGATGGCATTACTTATCATGAATTCAATCGAATTTCACATTGGAAAGGCGAGGATGGTACGATATATTTTGGAGGATTGAATGGTATCACTGCTTTTCACCCGGATGATTTTTATGATGAATCAACTGTTATTCAACCCGAATTGCAAATCACTGCTTTTCAACAATTTGATGGTAAACAAAACCAATTGATAAATCGAATTGGGGATATTCATACCAATAATAAAATTGTACTTCAACCTGATGATCGATTTTTTCTACTTGAATTTGTACTTCTGACTTATAAGGATGTTGATAAAATCAGATACGCGTGGAAGATTGAAGGACATGATGAAAATTGGAATCATCAAAAAGAACGCTCCATCAGATTGAGCCGCCTGCCTTATGGAACATATCAATTGAAAGTAAAAGGACAAGCCGCGAATGGTCAATGGTCTGAAAATGAGTTAAATATCGAAATGGTGGTGGTAAAACCGTTTTATTTGAAGAATTGGTTTATCCTGCTTTCCCTATTGGGAATAATTGGGGCTGCATTAGGCTTTTACAAATGGCGAACCTGGCAATACAAAAAAACCCAGAAAGCATTGGAAATGGAGGTGAAAAAACAAACGGCTGAACTCCGTGAGCAGGCAGCCGAGTTGCGGCAATTGGATCAATTGAAGTCCAGGTTTTTTGCCAATGTTTCACATGAGCTGCGCACTCCCCTCACTTTGCTTTTAGGACCTCTCAATACAGTGCTCAAAAGAAATCGCCTGGAAAACAGAGATTTCACCCTTTTAAAACTGATGCAAAAAAACGGACAAAATCTCTTGAAATTGGTCGGCGAAATTCTTGATTTGAGCAAATTGGAATCTGGGAAATTACAACTCAATGAGGCACCCTTGTCACTTCTTCCTTTTTTAAAGAAGTGTGTGGCTCAATTTGAATCACATGCTCAGCACAAAGGGATTCAATTCATTTTTCAATACCAGGCACATGCTCGTCTACAAATATTACTGGACAGTGAAAAATTTGAAAAGGTCATCAATAACCTGCTCTCGAACGCAATAAAATTCACTCCAGCCGAAGGAAAAATTTCCGTAATGCTTAAAGATCGTGGAGATGTAATTTCATTGAAAGTGGAAGACACAGGCACAGGTATTCATCCCAATGATTTGCCTCATGTTTTTAATCGATTTTATCAATCCAAACAACCTGAAGCCCCAACACAAGGAGGAACGGGCATTGGACTTGCCTTATGCAGAGAGTATGCCAACCTGTTTGAAGGAGAGATTTATGTTGAGAGCGAATTGGATAAGGGCAGTACCTTTGTTTTTGAATTTCCAAAGAAAGAAGTTTTGGGAATGGCAGATGTAACGAAGGATCCTGAAGAATTGAAATTACAAAATGATGATTTTGATTTTACCATTATCCCTAAAAATCATTCAACTCCCTCACCATTAACCGTCAACCGTCAACCGTCAACCATATTAATTGTAGAAGATAATCCTGATTTAAGCTTTTTTATTCAACAAATCCTTAGTGACCAATATCAGGTAATTACCGCAGAAAATGGTGTGGAGGCATTAAGTGTTCTGAGTTCGAGGAAACCAGAACTGATTATTTCTGACGTCATGATGCCAGTCATGGATGGCTTTCAGTTATTGGATAAAATAAAATCAGAAGATGGTCTAAGGCAAATTCCAGTCATGATGCTCACTGCCAGGGCAGATATACAAGACAAACTCAAAGCCCTCCGAATAGGCGTGGATGATTATATGCTTAAACCCTTTGTTGAAGAAGAATTGTTGGTCCGGATTGATAATTTAATTCGAAATGTGCATGAGCGAAATCTTTGGTTGCAGAAAAATGGTGTAATATCTCAAACAGATGATGTTTCAGAAAATGCTAAAAACATCCCTTCAATAACTATCACGACCGAAGACAGTCAGTGGCTGGAAGAATTAGAAGCTGTGGCGCTAAAAAATGTAGGCAATTTTGATTTAACCGCTGAATTTCTCTCTTCAGAATTATTTACCAGTCGAACGCAATTATTTCGTCGAGTCAAACAACTGACTGGTTTGACCCTTACCCAATATATACGCGAAGTCCGCATGCAACAAGCTCGTCGTTTACTTGAGACTCGATCCTGTACTACAGTAAAAGCTGCTGCCTTTGCGGTTGGCTACAAAAAAGTGGATAGCTTTTCTCAAAATTTTAAAGCGCATTTCGGGAAATTGCCTTCATCTTACCTTTAAAATATTATCAAATCAGGATAGCGTTCTATTCAAATTAGCAACACAGTTTGCATAAAAAATTCCTTTTGGTACGCTAAAGGGGTAACATGAGTACACTAAAGGGGTACCTGGTACGCTCGCATGGTAGATTTGGAACGCAATAGTTGTTCCTGCCTCCTCAAATTTGTCCTATCAATTTTCAAAATCCCATCTACGCAATATTCATCAAAACACCTTATAAATATCTAATTATGAAAAAGCTATACTTTATTTATCTAGTCTTTTTTGGAAGCAATTTCCTTTTGGCTCAACCGGGCAATGCACTAGATTTTGATGGTTCAAATGACGATGTATCTACCAACTACGGTGGCATATCAGGTACAAACAGCCGGACAATTGAAGCTTGGGTAAAGCCCTTCGCCACCAAAAACCAGGTAATAGTCTCCTATGGAACAGATGCCCCCGGAGAAAAATGGAACTTTAGTTTGTCTTCAGGGGGTACACTTAGAACAGAAGTAAATGGTGGCCATGCAGCAAGTACCAATACCATTAGCAATGGAATCTGGCATCATGTAGCCGTAACATGGGAAAATGACGGTACTCCAGATATTGAGGATGTGAAGTTGTACATAAACGGTGTTCAGGAAACCCTTGGTATCATTGTTACCGAACCAATTAATACTGGCAACTCAATAACGGTCAAATTAGGCTATAACGCCGTTAACAATAATCCCGATCCTCAGAGGTTTAATGGTGAAATAGACGAAGTTCGGATTTGGAATATTGTTTTGACATCAGCTCAAATTAGTTCTATATACAATGATTCTTTTTCAGACCCAACTACACCCGCAGCCTGTTTAGAAGCCTATTATAAAATGACCAACGGTTCGGGGACAAGCTTAACCGATAATTCCGGTAATGGTAATACAGGTACATTAAACAATGGCACTACATGGGTAAGTTCATCTGCCGGAGTCACTGCTCAGACAGCACCTACTTGTGCATCCTTGCCTGTGGAAATTAGCTATTTTCGAGTCAAAACTCACACTGAAGGTGTAAAGTTAAGCTGGGAAACTGCCTCTGAAGTCGAAAATAAAGGCTTTGAAATCGAACACAGTATAGATACTCGTAACTGGGTAACATTAGATTTTGTCCCAGGTCAAGGGACTTCATTTGAAACACAGAACTATTCATTTCTTCATCATCAGCCAGTTAATGGGATCAATTATTATCGTCTCAAACAAATTGATTACGATGGTGCATTTGAGTATTCTGAAATGAAGAGTGTAATGGTAATTGACTCAGATGGACAGCCCAAGTTTCAAGTATTTCCCAATCCCGTAAAGAATGGAGCATTCAACCTTTATCTTCCTGAAGTGGAAGTGGTAAATGGAAGTATGCAATTACTGGATTATTCAGGGCGAATGATTTGGGAGACTGTCCTATACGAAAATCAGACAATTATTAACACGGATAATTTGATTAGTGGTACTTACCTCATTCGGGTACAACATGAGGGAAAAATATTTTGGGAGCGACTTGTGATCCTCTAATGCCAAAACCTAAATTTTTACAATTAGATTGATAAATAAGGTATTAATCGTACGTCCCTCCGTATTTGGGGCGGAGGGGCTTTTTTAACTTTTTAAACTTAAAAATTATGTCACAAAATTCCGCGATACTCATCATAGATCCAGTTTCTTCGGGTCGCTTTCTAAAAAATTATGCAGTGGATGAAGGAAAGAATGTTATTGCAGTCCACACCTTATCTGATGACCTATTAAAAGGGACTGACAAATATATTTCAGAAGCAAAAAAAAATGCAGGAACAGTGGGTGCTTTTTACAGCAAGACTGTTGAAGAAGCCATTGCAAAACTGGAAGCGTTTGATTATGAAATTGAAGCAGTTATTCCTGGTAGTGAACCTGGAGTTCAACTAGCCGAAGAACTTGCTAAAGAACTTAAATTACCCGGAAACAATCCGGAATCCTGCCAAAAAAGGAGGAACAAATATGTAATGCGGCAAGCAGTAAAAGATGCTGGATTGCCTAGCCCAAATTTTGCTTTTTGCACTACCTTAAAAGATGTCGAAGATTTTATTTCCAGAAATGAATTTCCTTTGGTTTTAAAAGCTTTGGAAAGTGCAGGAAGTGATCATATTTCTGTCTGCCATAATAAAGAACAGCTTTTTAGTACTTTTAACGAATACATAAACCAGCAGGATATTTTTGGGAACACATTAGAAAGTTTAATTCTGGAGGAATACCTGGACGGCCCCCAATATGTTGTTGAATTGTTTATCGACCAGGAAAATAAAACCATTACCAGTATTTGGGAAATGGAGTATGATGAAGTACCAGGAACCATATGGAAAGATAGATTTGCAAGCATACGGCTTCACGATAATAGCCAATTGTGTAATAAATACAAGGCAATATGTGATTACGCGAAGGGTGTTTGTAAGGCGGTTGAAATAAATATTGGACCTGCTTTAGTCGAAATTAGGGATGTAAAAGGTAAAGGTCCTATGCTGATTGAGGTAGGCTCTCGATTAAGCGGGATTGATTTGCCCATGCTTATGAATCGGTATTCAAATTTCAACCCTTATAAAGAAATCATTGATTTGTATTGTGGGAAAAAAGAGATTTCAACACGTGATGTGAATATTAATGCAACAGTTTCTTTAATTTATATACCTGTCCGTAGAGATGGATTGGTAAAAAGTATTCAAGGTCTGGAGGAAATTCAGGGACTAGACTGTTTTATTCAACACAAACAAATTGCAAAACCGGGAAAATATGTTGTAGAAACAAAGGATCAAAACACCTTTGCGGCAGTTTTTTATGTAGCATGCCCCTCATTTGAGGCTTCTTTAAGAACGGAAAAATTTATTCGCCAAACCTTTAAATTAGTTATGGAGGGAGAGACAGAAAGCAAGGGTATTGGAGAATCACTGGCTGCCAAATTTTCAAATATTCTTGAATCGGAAAACATTATATTTCATAGACCGAAAATAAGGGAATACGAACAGTCAACATTAGCTTCTAACAATAAAATTTCTTTGGTTTTAAAACCATCTTTAAATTCAGAAATTTCCGATATCCTAAAAATTTGCAATCGTGAGAAGATTAAAATTTATCCAATCTCAAAAGGGAAAAACTATGGCTTTGGTTCAAGGCTTCCCGTAGAAGACCAGTCCGTTGTTTTGGATCTTTCTATGATGAAACAGATTACCGATTTTAGTGAAGATTTTGGCTTTGTAAGAGTACAACCAGGGGTGACTTTCCAGGATTTGTATTTGTATTTAGAAAATAACGGCTCAAATCTGATGCTGAATGTAATTGGAGGCTCTCCCGAAGCAAGTGTCCTTGGCAATATTTTAGAGCGTGGAGATGGAAATGGCAGGCATGGTGATCGCTCAAAATTTGTTTGTAATATGGAGGTGGTTTTACCAAATGGAAATATTATTCAAACTGGACATGGTTCATTTAGGAATGCTCAAACTTCCAATATTTTTGATCATGGTGTTGGTCCCAATTTCAACCAGGCATTTATTCAATCAAATTTAGGAATAGTTACAGAACTTACGCTATGGCTGCATCCAAAAGGTAATTTCAGGCAGTTTGTTCACTATTCATTAAAAAACCAGGATAAATTCCCTGAATTTATAAATGCTTTCAGGCAATTGAAGTTGGAAGGTATTATTCCATCCAATTGTGGGATGTGGAATGACTTTAGGTCCCTTTCAACACTGATGAGGATTGGCAGTAATAAGGAGACAATTAACAGGCTGGAATTAGAAAAATCTAATGAATTTAAAGGGCTGTATCGTTGGAATGGAATGTTCCCTGTTTATAGTCAATCCAAAAGTATTGGTATTGCGATTCAAGATTATTTACTAGAAAAAATGTCACTACATGTTGATAGATTATTAATTTGTACAGAAGACCTTATTGAACACACAAAAGAAAGTGTAATAATTAAAGGAGAAGTAACAGATTTTGCGGTGTTTGGAAAATTGCAAGTTGCCAACAACATTATGAAGGGAATCCCAAGCTATCAAAGTTTGAAAAGTTGTTATTGGAGAAAGAATGAATTGCCTAAAAACATGAATCCCGATAAAGATAGCTGTGGAGTGCTTTGGGCCACCTTTGCATTGCCTATGGAAGGAAAAACAGCTGATTGGGCACAAGCAAAAGCTGAGGACATCATTTCAAAATACGGTTTTGAACCTCATATAACTTTATTGTTCCCACAGAATAGAACCATGTATTTTTTAGCAATGATACTTTATGATAGAAGTACAAAAGGGCAGGATTGCCTTGCAATGCAATGCCACGACAAATTAAATGAAGTTTTTATGGAAAATGGATTGTTTCCCTATCGCCTAGGCATACAATCAATGTCAGCCATAAAGATGGTTGATCCTTCCTATGTTGAATTGCTGCATGCCATAAAAGAGAAATTGGACCCTGAAAACATTTTGTCCCCAGGCAGATATGATTTTAGTCATTTGGCTTCACAGTAATTATTTCTATTTAACTAGGCTATTTAGGTAAAGAGACTATTTTTGCAGCAATTATCAAACACAACAAATTTTTTGTATGTCTTATGAGAATTTGCTAGTCAAAGAAGAAAATGGGATTCTTTACCTGACAATTAACCGCCCTAAAGCTTTAAATGCCCTGAATGGGCAAACGATGAAAGAGCTCCAACATTTTTTTGGAGAAGAAGCTTTGAATCGAAAAGATATAAAGGGCATAATCATAACCGGAAGTGGAGAAAAAGCTTTTGTGGCAGGTGCTGATATAAAAGAGTTTTTGGCTTTAGATACAGCTTCAGGGATTCAGATGGCTCAACGAGGTCAAGACGTTTTCTTTCTCATTGAGAGGTTTCCGAAACCAGTGATTGCCGCAGTAAATGGCTTCGCACTTGGTGGTGGCTGTGAATTAGCCATGTCTTGTCATATTCGCATTGTAGGGGAAAAAGCCAGATTTGGACAACCAGAAGTAAACCTGGGAATCATACCAGGTTATGGTGGAACCCAAAGATTGATTCAATACATCGGAAAGGGGAAGGCAACTGAATTATTGATGACTGGAGATATGATTGGCGCTGAAGAAGCGTATCGCCTTGGATTGGCCAATCATGTAGTCCCTGCAGGTGAAGAGCTTGCAAAGGCTACGGAAATAATGAATAAAATAGCTACAAAAGGACCAATTGCGATTCAAAAAGTTATTGAATCTGTAAATGCCTATTTTCAATATAATGAAGATGGATTTGCAAGAGAAGTTAAAGAATTTGGAAATACAACTGGGACGGAAGATTTTAAAGAAGGAGCTGGTGCATTTATTGAAAAGCGGAAAGCAAATTTTTCTGGAAAATAATTTTGAAACAATTATTTAATGGTCAAAAACCTTATTGATGAAATAAAAGCATCTTTGAAAGAAGATCGTTCTGACCCTACCAGAAAATATTGGGCAAATGAAATCATTTCCAAAAACATATCCATACTAGAATTGAAATCAATATTGAAGGAGGAACATCCTATTGGCATCCGTTTTTCCTGGGTATTGGGAGATATACTGGAGCAAGATCCCAGCAGGATACTTCCAGCAATTCCCTATTTTTTTTCTAGACGAAATGACTTTTCATTTCCAGGTTTCGACAGAAGCCTGGCTAAAATGATGTGGAAAGCTGGAATTCCAGATGAAATTGAGGGGGAGGTGGTAGACCAATTGTTTGATTGGTTGCAAGATTCAAAAATTAAAGTTGCGGTAAAAGTCTATGCCATTTCTGCCTTATTTGATTTGACATTAAAGTATCCCGAATTACAAGAAGAACTGAAATTAGTCATAGAAGAGCAAATGGAACATTGTTCTGTTGCTTTCAAAACCAGAGCAAATAGAATCTTGAAAAAAATGAAGAAGCACAAAGGTTGATTTTATGAGGCGCTGGTTATCTGGTTGCTAGTTTCTGGGTTCTGGAGTCCTGTGTCTGGAACCCTGTCTTTAAAGGTAGAGTCTTCTGATCAAAAAAGTTTTGGAACATACCTACTTAAGACCACAATAAAAATGAAAAACCCAATAAGGATGCTTGCTTTGACTTTATCAAATTCCCAATCAAATTTTAGAGATAATATTGCCTTTGAAGTTTCTGAAGATTTAAATAGTTGACTACTTAAAATTCCTACTACCAAAGTTACAATTGCACCTACTGCATTCCACCAAAACCAGAATAATTCGGGAACAAATAACCATAAATAGACATTCACTAAAACTCCAGTTAATAAGCCAATATTCGCACCTTTGGCGTTTACTTGTTTGATGGCAATGGCAGAAATAAAAGTTGCTAATATTGGACCGTAAAAAACAGAACCGACTTTATTTATCGCTTCGATTACTGTTTTTGCAATATCTCCGGCGAAGAATGCCAATATGATACAAACAACTCCCCAAAACAAGGAAGCATATTTTGAATACGACATGTATGTATCATTTGGTAATTGCTTATCTCTATTGAAGAAATCCTCTACACTTGCGGCACTCAAGGAATTGATTGCTGAGCTTAAAGAGGACATAGCTGCTGAAAAAATAGCAACCATCAAAATACCAATGACTCCATTTGGCAAATATTCCCTAATAAAAATAGGTACCATCATATCTGGTTTGTCAGATGGTATTAAGTTTAAAAAATCAGTTTGAGTAAATGCCAAAGTGCCGATTATTAAACCCATTGTGCAATACAGAAACGTAATTGGGAAACGCATCAATCCATTACAGAGCAATGTGTTTTTTACCGTTCCCATATCTTGAGCAGAAAACAATCTCTGTACCTGACTTTGATCAGTACCATAATAAGAAACATACAAGAAAAATCCTCCTAGCAACATGGGCCAAAACCCAAATTCATCTCCTTTTTCAAAACCCATGGAGGTAAAATTAACTGCCGTTAACCTTTCTCTATCAAGGTTAGAAACAAATTCTTCCCAGCCCCCCAGTTGATTTAATCCAAATATGAAACAGAGAATAATTCCAATAAATAAGATGATCATTTGGATGGCATCTCCGTAAACAACAGCTTTCATGCCTCCCTGATAGGAATAAATTAATGTGACCACACCAATGATCAGGATGGTTTGCCACATTGGAATTTCAATGACACTTTGTAATATCAATGCAACCGTATAAATCATTACGCCAGTTGCGAAGGCACGACTAATTTGAAATACACCACTAAGTAAAACTCTTGTTGAAGTGCTGAACCTTTTTTCTAAAAAGGAATAAACACTAACGATTCCTGATTTATACATAGGTGGAATCAGAAAAACCATCAAAAAAAGCATAGCAAGAGGAACAGCAAATTCATAGGTCAACCACATCATTCCACCTCCCTCTTTCAAACCAACAAATGCAGGTGCCGAAATAAAACTTATTGCAGATAATTGAGTAGCAGCTGTACTTAATGAAAGTGGGAACCAACCAAAGCTTTTGCCTCCAAGGAAATAGTCTTTTCCGGTTTTATTTTCCTTAAATAATCTTCCAAGTAAAAGAAAGCCTGCGATGTAGCAGAAAATAACTATGTAGTCTATGTAATTCATTTAGAATGATTTAAGTCAAGAATTGAGGCGGCTGTCCAGGAAAAATGATTTCCTCCATATCCATGGGAAAGCAATTTAGCAGATGGTTTATGGGCTTCAAAATATTCATAAAAGCCCAATTTTTGGACTAATTCAATTAAATCAGATCTTACTATATCCGCGGTTTGTTGTAGACCATAAGCTGTTAATCCCTTATAAATCATCCAATTCATTTGAGGCCATATAGGACCACGCCAATACCTTTTTGAATCAAATAAAGGGCTATCAACATCAAAACTAGGACATAAGTAATAATTTCTATCGTGGAGTTGAGTTAAATAGGATTCTAATTGTAGGGCAATGTTTTCAGTTGGAATTTCTGCGAATAATGCTGTTAATCCACCAATTTCTTTGTGCTCTAGGCTTTTTTGATTTCTTAAATCATATCCATTGTAAAATTTTAAGTTTTTGTTCCAGAATTTTTCCTTGAAACTGACTTGGCTTTGTTGATGCCACTCTTCAATCTCTTTAACATCAAAGCCAAACCTTTTGCCAATATTGATCAAGCTTTGGTTGGATTTTATCAGTATGGCATTCATCATAGTATCCTGAACCAGGAAAGGGCTTTCTTCAAAAATTCCTATGCCGTCATATTGGTGTTTTTTACCCAATTCCAAAAGATAAACATATCGGTCGTATTTATCTGAAGTTGGTCTTTCGCTGGGGTCGGAAATGCTGGTATCTTTTCGTGTGTATTTTGGAAGAGTTTGGTAGTCAATCTCAATTTTACTCAATGCATCATCCCAAAGTGGTGAGTTGTCCCGTCCTGATTCCCAAGGGTGATATATGAAAAGCAGTCCTTCTTTAAGAGGGTCTCTATAATCATAAAAAAACCGATGATATTTAACGATTTTGCCAAATATTGATTTGGCGAAATCAATCATATTCTCATTATCTGGATAATTTTTCAAGAGTTCCTCTAAAATAAATCCGATAACAGGAGGTTGGGTAATGCCTGAGGTTTTTGGATTGTTGGGTGCACCTGGGTTTACAGCAGCATTCCAAAAATCATAGTTGGGAAAGTAGGTCGTCTCTTTTTCACTATGGAATAGGATATGGGGAATCATGCCATTTTCCCATTGACCGGTGAACAAGGAATGGAGTTCCTGGATGGCAAACTCTGGTTGGAAATGAGATTGCCCTAGACAGACAAACCCAGAGTCCCAATTCCATTGAAAAGGATATAATTTGGATGTAGGAATGGTGAATCCGTCTTTCCAGTTTTTAAGTAGAATTTGCTTCGCTTTAGTTTTAAGTTGGTCCAATTCGTTTGTTCAATTTTATTCCACCAAAATTTCATCTAAAAACAACCATGCCCCATAGCCCTTTCCAGGGTGCCATTCTGGCAATGTGCCATAATTTTTGATGATAATTTTCAGGTATTTGCTTTTATGATTTTCAAATGTTTGAGGAAAAAACTGTAAACTGGAAGAGATGTCTATTTTTAGTTCGTCAAATTGATGTCCATGAATTTTTTCATATTCCCTCCCATTTTCTGATGCGAAGATTTCAATTGCGCTGGGTGGGAAAATCCATGCGCGTGTATCTGCCAGAGTGCTGATGGTAATCTTCTTGAAACAGATTTTTTTCTCGAATTCAACAAGCACTTCACAATCAGATTCCGAAAAGCCCATCCAGACAGGTTCTCTGAAATTTGTTGTTCCTTTTTTATAGTCAAATAGCGCATTTGCCCCACCTCCAGGATATTGCTCATTTGGTGGATTGGTCAAAGTAGCATTTTTAATCTTTGGCAATTTCCCTATTTTAAAAAATTGGGCTTCAACAACGTCACTAGGTCTGCAATGGTCGTGAAAGGCTTTTATTTTTAAATTTCCTGATTCAGAAAGTGATAAATGTCCTGAAATTTTTGGAGCATTTTCGTTGGGGTTTTCTCCATCCAAGGTGTAATGCAAATGAACTCCAGGATAATCTAACTTTGCCGAAACTTCTAATGATTCAGTGAAAAACAAACTCTCAAATTGCAACATTGGTGGAGCTAATTGAAAATCAAAATCTTTTGCTAAGTCCTTGGATACCAGCTTTTTAACCCATGGATTGTCCGTATGATTTTTTGAGTTTGTCAACCATGCCCAATTAAAATGGGCGTAATGAATACCCCCTTGATTGCCGTGCTCATATAGTATGCCAATTTTATCATCAGACTGAATCACTAAATCTGAATAAGCAGATTCTCCATGCCTTATTTCCCGACTTAAAAGCCAGGTCTGTCCATCGTCAAAGCTTACCCGAACAGTCATGTGGTTTCGAGAATCCTGACTATTTGGATTGGAAAATAACAAGACTTTATTTCCAGCGGGACTTTCATATTCCAGGATGCTCGCCTGGCAAACTGGGTCGGGTAAGTTTTTGTCTAGATATGTAGTATCCCAGGTCATGCCACCATCTCTGCTAAGCGCAACGATTCGGTACTTTGATTCTCCATTTTGGTAGCGGATATTTTGCATCACAGTTCCATCTGAAAGTTGAACTGCAGTAGATTCATTGGAGCTGGGGATTTCCACATCATCGCTCAAATGCCATGAATCACCGTGATCATCTGAATAATAGGCATGAGCGCGATAATCATTAAATCCATTTTGTGGATTGCCAGTAGAATGATTCGCAGGGATAAAAATGCGCCCTTTGTGTTTTCCTTTAGTAAGTTGGATGGCATGGCCAGGTGTATTCGCGTAGCTGCGCCAGTCTTCGCTAAAAGTATATTTTGGCGGATAATTGGGGCGATGTACCTGAGCAGTGATATTGTTTGGTTTTGACCAGGTCATTCCATTATCTATACTGGATATGTAAAATACTTCTCTTAAACCTTTTCCTTCCCTGGTTTCTCTTTCAGTTGCTATTCCAGTATTATAAAATAGGAAAATTCGACCATCCGGGAATTGAGGGTCCATTAAGTCCACCACAGGAGCTGGATTTCCTGCTTGCAAGCTTTCATACTCTGCAACCACTTTTACTTCACCCCAACTCATTCCATTATCTGTACTACTTCTCATCACAATATCTATGTTCCCAAAATCATTGCAATCATTTACTCTTCCCTCGGCAAAAGCAAGTAAGTCACCATTTGGTGCTTTGACTATAGCCGGAATACGGAAACAAGAAAAACCGCTTTTCCCATTTTCAAAAAGTGGAATCTCGGAAAAGTATTGTCTGGATTGTGAAATAGAAAGTAAAGGTAGGAGCAGAGAAATTACGAATAGTTGGAATTTCATTTTTTAATGGCAGTGATTGATTTAGAATAAAAGGTGGTTCAATATTGTTTAAAGTGGTTCAAAATTGTTTAAACGATTTTGAACCACTTTGAACCACCTTTATTCCCTGCCAAAAATACTATTGTTTTACAATCCTTTGAGAAATCCAATGTCCTTCAACTGAAATTTTGCACCAATATATTCCAGCAGGATAAATACTCAAATCAAATTGCTGATTTAGCCTTGAAATTTTATCTGTAGAAGCAATTTGTAATCTCTTTCCATTCACATCTAAAATTTCAATTAAAAAGCTATTTGGATTGTCGATTTCCAAATTCAAGATAAATACATCGGTTGTTGGATTGGGAAAAACATTAAACAAGGTAAGTCCGGGGATATTTCCTGTGGATCCAACACCAGGCATGATTTCAACTGATTGGGTCGCCTGACAACCATTCACATCTGTAATAGTAACGGTATAAACTCCTGGACTTAAATTGTTTATGGTTTCTGTAGATTCTCCATTACTCCATTCATAGATAAAAGGACCAACTCCATTGATGGGATTGGCAGAAGCCATGCCGTCATTGGCACCTGAAACAGATTCATCTACATGGGTAATATCTACTTCCAGCGGCTCAATATCCGGTGTGGTGTCTGTCAACTCTGCCATACAACCTTTATCGTCTTGTACGACTATTTCATAGGTAGTATTTGGTGGAATAGGAGAGGGTGGATTAATAATAATACTATAGGGAGGTGTACCTCCACTAGCCGAAACCGAAAGATGATGGAAGCCATCACAATCAATACTTGCCAAAGAGTTTATTTGTATTTCTGGCAATATTCCAATTTCAATCTCTTCAGTAGTAACACAATTATTAGGTGCGGTGGCTGTAACCAGAAAAGTTCCTGGCTCTGAAATATCCTGAACAGGTGAAGTTGGATTGATTATACCTGGACCAGACCATGTGATAACAACATTTGGGGTATTTGAAACTGCTGTAAGGGAAACAGACATTCCTTCACATGGGATTTGGGTGTCCCCTGCAATTGTTAAGTCTGGTAGGTTTGTATCGGAAGTAACTTCAACTTCATCCAAACTTTCACAACCATTTTCAGAATTTATGACATTTAAGAAATAGGTTCCTGCTTGGTTGATGATAGGTGTGAGGGTATTGGCTCCGGATAGAATCCCTGGACCACCCCAAACATAATTAAATTCAGACCCCGTAGAAGAATTTTGACCATTTAACATCAATTCAACAACAGCACAATCAAGTACCATATCTTGCCCTGCATCTGCAGTTGGAGTTTCTAGATCACAGGAAACAACAGCTTCATCAGAACTTGTGCAACCATTATCTGCATTGGTAACTGTAAGGGTATAAGTTCCACATTGGTCTAGATTTATGGATGAAGTCATTTGCCCTGAAAGGATGTTCCCGTCTGGAGTTGTCCAGGAATAGGTAATATTTGGACCTGAGGAAGAACCTGTTCCGTTGAGGGATATAATAGAAGTTGTGCAATTCAATTCACCATCATCTCCTGCATCTGCAATCGGAGCAGTTGAATCATTGATTACTTCAACAAAATAACTTGAAGTACAGCCATTTATTAAATTCGTAATTACCAATGAATAAGTGCCAGCTTCATCTACAGTTGGATTTTCTTCTGAAGATGTGTAATTATTAGGACCTGCCCATCCAAACAAATAACCATCCATATCTGGGTTTGATGTAATGATTGTGGTGGAATTATTGCAATCGATGTTATTACTAACTGTTGGAGAAGCCTGTGGTAAGTCAGTGTCTTGAGTTACGCTTACAGCATTGGAATTGGTGCAACCATTGTCATTATTTGTGACTAAAACAGTGTAAAGACCAGGAGCATTTACTGTTTGACTTGGATTGCTAGGATCTGAGATTCCTGGACCGGACCATTCAAAACTTGAGTTTTGAGCAGTCGAAGTGGCAGTCAACATGGCGAAACTGTTGCATTCAATGACAAATTCACCTGAAATGGAAATATTAGGTTGTTCTAAATCACAGAACACCTCAACATGATCGGTACTGGTACAACCATTCTCATTATTTAAAACTTCGAGAATATAAATTGCACATTCATTGACCTCTGGTGTGAGTGTATTTCCTCCTGCTACAATATTCCCACTATTAGTAGACCAGAAATAGCTAATATTCGCTCCGGTTGATGAACCCGAACCATCCAGAGAAACTATGGAGTTATCACAATCAATCTGGGTTGATGAACCAGCTTCTGCAAAAGGCAGTGCAGAATCTTCTGATACGATTACTTCATCTGTTGCAGAGCAACCATTGTCATTATTGATCACCACAATTTGATAAGTGCCCACAGCTCCTACTGTTGGAGTCGGAGTATTTCCTCCTGAAACAATCATCCCGTCAGAAGTTGACCAATTATAGGTGATATTATTACCTGAAGTGGATTGAGAACCATCCAAAGTGATTTCTGGGTTAGCACAGTCAATTTCTGAATCTGTTCCTGCATTTGCTATAGGAAGTTCCATATCTACTGGAACATCTATTTCCAATGTTGCAGTACAGCCCGTAATGATATCCGTAACAGTTACCTGGTATGCTCCTGGCTCCATTACAGAAATCACTTCCTGGTTACTGGTAAATCCATTTGGTCCAGCCCATTCATAGATTGGAATTTCTGCATCAGAACTGGGAGTAACAGTAGCTTCTGTGTTGGAACAGGTTATTGTTTCACTATCTGCTGAGATTGAAGGGGGAGTTCCTCCCTCAAATAGGGTAATGTCAATAACTCCAGAACTTGTGTTATAATAAGATCCAGAAGGTGTTTCTTCAAGAACTACTGCTTTTACATTGTATAAAATGAAGTCATTTGGGGGTGTAGCATCTGTGAAGTTGGTTTCCATAATTGGGTCCGTTGTCAATCTGGTATATCCTCCATTAAAATCGGTGGAACGATAAACATGGTATCCCATCACATTGGCTTGAGTAGATGCAGTCCAGGAAATATCAATGGTGTTACAATTATTGGTGATTACCAAATCTGATACAGGGGCAACTATGTGAGCTCTAAGTGTAGGATCCCCTAACAAGGTAACGTGCGGAGCACTTGTAGTAACTAAAACTCCTCCAAGGGCCTCATTAAAATACCCCGGATTGTCAATCGCATTTTGAGTTTCTTTGGTACAATAACCTAAAGTCTCACCCGCTCCCATAGGATGGTAAAACCAATGGGGTCTACCCGCCCAGGAACAGCTCAAAATACCTCCTTTGGATGCCAATGCGCTAGGCATAAAAGGGTTATCTTCTGAGTCCCAATCCCCAAAATAACTACCAAAAAGCATGGTGAAAACAAAATTGATGCTATCATTTGCAAATTGATTACTTGTACCTATACCTCCAGCACTTACATAACTTCCACCACCACAACCATAGGCAAACAACCAGTTTTCTGTATCAGAATCTGAAAACCAATCTCCATCGACCACATTGTCTTTCCCTACAATTGGGTAAAAATTTCGATATCCATTTGCAGCAAATGCTTCACCATTAAAATAACCAAAATTGTCATCAACAAGAGCCTTACTTTCTGCAGTATACTGTTTGGTTCTCCATTTATGATTTTTATCCAAATAGCGTTTTATTAGTTCAGTATGGGTCGCTCCAAAAGTTCCCTCCATTAAATTTGAAAAATCAACCCTTCCTACAGGTAATTCACTTGCAGTAGGAATTATTCGATTGTCAAATTTTCCATCACCCGGTATATTATCATTGGCATCTCTTGCTGGACTTGTGTTATTTATGATATTATCCGTCCAAACACCATCTATATCCCCATAATAGGTGTCTGCTACCCAGGCACCCTGGTGATCATTGTGGCCATCCCAATTGTCATTTCCAGAATAGGGCACTGGTATTTCACCAAGCAGAAATACCATTTTTACCCCATCCGGATCTGCGTTGTAATCTGTGACTATCAAGTTTTTAACATCCTGAACCCCCATATCAGGAGTGACAGAATGCCAGACAACATGAAAACCATCTCCCTCCATGTCTACTTCAAGCCGATTCAATTCAGCATTCAATGAATTTTCCAATGCCTCCTCGACAAAAATCAAAACTTTTCCACGGCTATCCACCACAGGGGCTTCAACAGTTACCATCATGTATCCAAATGCCACTATACCATTGACAACTCTTTGGATTACATACTCGTATTTTTTTCCTACTTCTACAAAAGGGTCAACAAGTGAAGTGCTTACCGCGCCAATGGAATCCATGAAAACGAACCAGGTCAAAGAATCTTTTTCTCTTCGCAAAATCAATAAATCAGCTGCTGTGGCTCCAAGTTCCCATCCCAAAGTGATAGATGGTGTATCAACTGCAATCGTAGCAGTCATTGGAACTACGGCTTCTTCAGTTTGTTGGGCGAAAATTGAAAAAGAAGAAAAAAGAATGATAAGAAGTACAGGTAAAAAATTTAGTCTCATAATGGTGCTGGGTTTTGTTTTAAGCGTATGTTTAAAAGTTTTACAAACTGATAATCAGCAATTTAGGGTTTTGGAGAAAAATCAATGAGAGAATTTATCGGGATAAATGATCGAATTGATTTAAACCCAATGCCTGTCCCGAAGCATTTCGGGATTCCTAAAGTGTTGGTTATCAGGCAGGAAAATTTTGGACATGCTATGATATTATAAAAAAATAGATATGCGATAGTACGAGGTTTTTAGTAAAATTCAATGCTTATTTATGTGGAAAATTTGACTTTGTAAAAAGATTGGCGGATTTGCCAATGTACAGGTTACTTTTAGGATTTAGTAGAATTGACAATTATCTGGTAACATTCAAATCAAAATCTATGGTTTACGCTTTTAAAAAGTTTAATCCGGGACTTTTACTGATATTGTTATTTGCTTTTTTAAAATTATCATTTCATTTAATGACCAATGATTTGTGGAGCTTTCACCGTGACGAATTTCTCTATTTGGCATTGGGCAGAAATCTGGATTGGGGATATTGGTCCAATGCACCATTTACAGGGTTTTTGAGTTTTATAGCTCAATGGGTATTTGGAGGAAGTGATGGAATTTCTGTTGCATATTTGAGATTTTTCCCTGCACTTTTTAGCACTGGGGTAATGGTTTTGGTCTTATTGCTAGTAAGGGAGATGAGTGGAAAAAATCCAGCCATTATTATTGCAGGAATTAGTATGATGATGTGTCCTGGGTTTTTAAGACCAGGAATGATGTTTATGCCAGTTATTTTCGAAATATTTTTTTGGACCTTGTATTCCTGGATCATCATTAAGTACCTGAATTCTGGAAAAAAGCAATATCTTTTATGGTTGGGATTTGCTTTAGGAATCGGTTTGTTAAATAAATATTCTACCATTTTTTATGTTTTTGGAATTTTGGTAGGCATGTTATTGACAAAACATCGTAATCTATTCCAATCTAAAACCTTTTATATCGCTGTTGGCATAACCTTACTCACTTTTCTTCCAAACTTGATCTGGCAATATTCCAATGGATTCCCTGTTTTCTTCCACATGTCAGAATTGAGAAATAGTCAATTGGTCAACGTTTCCTTATCCAGTTTTATTTTTGACCAAATTCTCATGTGTTTGCCTGCCCTTTTCGTATGGTTATCTGGAATCTATTTCTTTTTTGTAAATCCAAATGCTAGAAATTTCACGATTTTGGGCTGGATATTTTTAAGCATTATAGCCATCCTGATATTACTTAATGGGAAAGGATATTACACTTTGGGAATTTATCCTTTATTGGTTGCAGCTGGGGCAACTCAATTGGATAAAATTTTTGAGATAAAAAAATGGAGATGGTTGTGGTTTATATTAATAATAAAAGCCTTAATTATTGGTGCTGTTCTTATGCCATTTAGTGCTCCTGTCATTCCCCAGGATAAAATGATTGCCTATTGCAATGCCAGTAAAGAAAAAGGATTGGATGTCCCAATGAGATGGGAAGATGGTCAAATTCACGATTTGCCACAGGATTATGCCGATATGTTGGGTTGGGAAGAATTGGCTGAAATAGTTAGAAAAACCTATTTGGAAAACGATTTGAATGCGCAAAACACCCTGGTGTATGCAGAAGATTATGGAGAAGGAGGTTCAGTAGATCATTTTAACCAGGATATTTTGGAAATAGTTAGTTTCTCTGACAGCTATCGACTTTGGGTAAAAGATACAATTCCAAATACCGTCGTTAATCTAGTGTACATCAATGATGAACTTGGAGAAGATGTAGAAGCGCTTTTTGAATCCATTGAAATTGCCGGGAGTATTCAAAATCCACTTGCAAGAGAACGAGGTACTTCTGTTTATTTATGTCAGAAACCAAGGAGCAGCTTCAAAGAATTCTGGGAGGGAAGAGTACAAGAGGTTAAAGATTACTACGGTTTGGAATAAAAAACTAACTTTAAGGATCACAAAAACAAATTGAATGGCGACCACAAATCAAAACGAAACGAATCAACTCAAAAGAACATTAGGCCCCTTAATGCTATGGGGATTGGGCGTTGGTTATGTTATCTCTGGTATGTACTTCGGATGGAATTTAGGTCTTGAAAAGGGTGGAACATTGGGTCTTGCAATAGCTACTTTGTTTATCATTTTAATGTACCTGAGTTTTACCTTTAGTTATACAGAGTTAGCATGTGCAATTCCCAAGGCTGGAGGGGCCTTTGATTATTCCTTGCGGGCTTTAGGAAAAGATTGGGGCTTCCTTGGAGGTATGGCCCAAAACATTGAATTTATTTTTGCACCCCCTGCCATTGCTTTTGCCATAGGTGCATATCTCAATATTTTTATTCCAAATGTTCCCATTTTGGTTATCGCCATCGGAGCTTATGTCATTTTTACTGCTTTGAATATTTATGGCGTTGAAGCGGCGGCCTCCTTTGAACTACTCATAACCATTATTGCAATTTTGGGTTTATTGATTTTTGCAGGGTCCGCAATCCCAGATTTCGAATGGGCAAATTTGGAAAAAAACGCATTACCGAATGGTTGGACTGGAGTATTTGCTGCTCTACCTTTTGCAATCTGGTTTTTCCTTGCTATTGAAGGGGTTGCAAATGTGGCAGAAGAAACAGTCAACCCTCAGCGAAATATTTTGATAGGTTTTGGTTCTGCAATTTTGACACTTGTTATTCTTTGCCTTTTGACCTTCACTTCAGCTGTGGGGGTAGACGGTTGGGAGACTATCGTTTTCCCTCCTGGCACTGAGGATGCATCCGATTCTCCATTGCCTTTAGCTATGGCTCAAACCGTGGGGGAAGCACATATTTTGTATAAAATTGTAGCTGTTATTGGTTTGTTTGGTCTCGTAGCATCCTTTCATGGCATCATCCTGGCGGCAGGAAGAGCAACCTTTGAATTTGGGAGAGTTGGTTATGCACCCAAGGGACTTGGAAAGGTACATTCAAAATTTAAGACTCCAGCTAATGCTTTGGTAATCAATATGTTGATTGGAATTGTTGCCCTGCTCACTGGGAAAACAGGTGAAATCATAACCATAGCTTGTTTTGGTGCTTTGAGCTTGTACATCATTTCCATGATTTCCCTTTTAGTACTAAGGAAAAAAGAACCTGAATTGGAAAGACCTTTTAAAGTGCCACTTTTTCCACTTTCTCCAATTTTGGCTTTGGTCATTGCCAGTGTAGCATTATTGGCTATCACCGTTTATAATTTCCAACTTGCAGCTATCTATTTTGGAATTTTGTTGCTGACCTATATTTGGTTCAAACTCTCAAATAAATAACTCCATTGATGACACCATTGTGCTAAGCCAGTGTGATCGGGAGAATGGTGTCATCAATATTTTATTACCCATACTCATCTGATAACACCATTTGGTATCCCTCAAATAGCTTCTCAATGGTATCATCAGAATTTCCAAAATAAAATTCCATTTAATGTCAAAAATAGAAACATATCGAGGCTTGGTAATGGCTCAGGAAACAGACTCCAATGAACATATGAATGTTCAATTCTATACTACAAAATATGATATAGCTTCAGCCCAATTTATGGCTGCTCTTGGTTTTGATTTTCAAGAGCAAAAAGCTCGACAAAAAGGATTCGCCTACGTAGAAATGAACGTTAAATACCTTAAAGAAGTATTGGAAGATGATCCAATACATATTTTAACAAGTGTGTTGGCTTGCGGAAATAAAGTAGTGACCATCAAGCATGAAATGATTCATTCGATTTCAAAGACGGTGGTTTCTGAAGCGATTGCCAAATGGGTCGTTTTAGATAAAATAAAAAGGAGAGCAGAGGCTTTAGATGAAGAAGTGAAGCAAAAAATTATTTCCATGATTGCAATAGAATGATTGCTTTGTCAGATTCAAACCATAAATGACCCAAAAAACCAATAGCCCATCTAGTAATTTTGTGTTTTCCATCACCTAAACAGCTCGTTATGCGAACATCTATACTCTTATCTTTCTTTTTTCTTCTATTATCATATTCACAAGCTCAAGAGTTCTTAAACCTGGAACCAAAAACCACTGGCGAAAAATTGGAATTAGTGGACTTGGAAAGAGCTTTTCTCGAATGGTCTCAAGTAAATGATTTGGAAAAGACTAAAGGGTGGAAATGGTATATGAGGTGGTTAGACGAGAACATCAAACGAAGTAATTATAAAGGTGAACTGCCTGACCAGACTATACTGTTTAAAGAGGCAATAAAGATTGCCAGGATGAAGAAGGAAAATGTAGGTACGAGAACCGCCAACTGGATGCCCTTTGGACCCAATATTTTTCCTGAAGTACCACATGAAGATTTGCTTCGCGGAATGGGCCGTATCAATACGGTAACCTTCCATCCTACTGATCCAAACACTTTCTGGGTAGGTGTTGCACAAGGAGGTGTATGGAAAACTACCAATGCTGGAGATAGCTATATGCCACTTACCGATAATTTGCCAATATTAAGAGTTAGTGATATTGCGGTAGACCCAACTAATCCAGATGTCATGTATATCTCAGTTGGGGATTATGCCTATCTGGGAGTGGCATTGGATACAGATGCCCGAAAAAGAAATACCCATTATGGATTAGGTGTTTACAAATCTATTGATGGCGGGCAAAATTGGGCACCAACGGGATTAACCTTTGAGCAAACGGATTTGGATGGCTCTTTGACAAGGAGGGTATTGATAGACCCAAATAATACCCAAAGATTGGTTGCTGCAGGTATTCACGGAATATGGCGTTCAAATGATAGTGGAGACAATTGGACAAAAGTATTCAATGATATGATTTGGGATTTTGAGCAAGATCCCAATAATGGAAATGTTATTTATGCAAGCACCGCTCATGTTTTTTCATTAGATGCCGGAATGGCGGCAGTTATGAAATCCAATGATTTTGGAGATACCTGGACACTATTGAATACTGGAATTCCTTCTGATGATGTCGCCAGAATTGAAATAGGGCTTTCTCCAGCAAATTCGAATTATGTGTATGCACATTGTGCAGATGGACAAGGAGGCTATTTTGGGATGTATCGCAGTACTGATGGTGGTAATAATTGGGAATTGAGAAGTGATTCACCCAATATCATGCATTGGTTTGACGGAACTGGGAATGGTGGACAAGGATGGTACGATATGGGACTTTTGGTTGACCACAATAATCCTGAAAAAGTTTATGCTGGTGGCATCAATATGTGGGTATCAGAAGATGGAGGCAGCAACTGGGAAATAGCAACTTTTTGGTTGCCAGATTACGGACTATCCGTCCATGCCGACCAACATTTTTATGCTTACAATCCTTTAGATGAAAACATTTACATATGCAATGATGGTGGAATCTCCAGAACCAATGAAATTTTTCCGGTGACCTGGGACCAGATCTATGATGACCCAAACTTTCAATGGCAAACTGTTTGGGAGGACATAAGTGATGGTATGCAAATCACCTCTTTTTACAGACTTGGCTTAGCCCCTACAAATGATAATTTTCTGATAGCTGGATCTCAGGACAATTCAGTCTTCCTCAAAAAAACTATTAATTGGTACAATATCATTTTGGGAGATGGCATGGAATGTTTGTTTCATCCTCAGGATGAGGAGGTTTTTTATGCATCTACGCAGAGAGGGCGATTGGTTCGATCTGACAATGGTGGAGCGAGCTTTATCTATGGTTTAACCAATGATATAACAAGTGATGAATTCGCAGAATGGACCACTCCATTTTTACGTCACCCCACTGAGCCAAATACAATCTATGGGGCTTTTGGCAATATCTGGAAATCTGAAAATCGTGGTAACAGCTGGACTCAATTGAGCGATCTTCCCGACTATCAAAATACGGGTTCACCTATTCATTCTTCCTGTATGGCAATCGCGGAGAGTGATCCCAATACTATTTATCTTGGCAAAAGGATATATCCAACTGTTAATTTAAAGGGAACTTTTTGGAGGACTTTTGATGGCGGATCTACTATGGAAAATGTGACTGAAGGTCTACCCGATGAATTGTATTATACCTATTGTTTTGCAGATGCAAATGATCCACTAACTGTTTGGGTGACTTTAGGAGGATTTGAGGATGGAGAAAAGGTATATAAGAGCTCAGATGGTGGAGACAATTGGCAAAATATTTCTTTTAACCTACCTAATGTTCCAGTAAATTGTGTAGTTCATGATCCGAATTCTCCATCAAATACAATTTACATTGGAACGGATGTAGGCGTCTTTTTTACAAATGACAATACGAATGAGTGGGAGCTATATAGTGATGACTTACCGAATGTTATCATAACAGAATTAGAAATTCAAACGAATACGGGTAAATTATTCGCTTCTACTTTTGGAAGAGGCATTTGGTTTAGCGATTTGGTAGAAGATGTTTCATTTGTCAAAGAAAAAGCCCAATTGGATGTATTGCAGATCAATCTAAGTCCAAATCCAAATCCTGGTCAATTCGTTTTGGACTTGAAAAATATAGAAATGGGCAAACTGAATATGGAAATTGTGGATATTATGGGCAGGAGGGTATATTCTGATGAATTGATTTTTTCTGGCGACCATTACTCAAATGAATTGAATCTGGAACTGAATTATGGCCTCTATTTTCTAAGGCTATATAGTGGAAATGTTGGAAAGGTTTTGAAATTCTTTGTTGAATAGAAAATATCAATGTGAGTTATCCCCCCAAAGTGGCAGGCTGAATTTTGAAGATAGAATCCCCTTCGTTTTTTTCTTTTCTTAATCCGTTGATATTCAATTTGTCGCGGGGTGCGAGTTTCAGGTTATTCAAACCCACAACTCGCACCCCGCAACAAAAGCACATTACATAGTGAGTAGAAATTCAATGAATTAAAATACAATCTGAAAATTTGGGATGATTCATATTAAACAAAATCTAATGTTTGCCCCACAATTCAACTACTGCTTTTTGGTAGCCTGAATTCTTTGTATCGTACCAAAAAACCACTTTTTTGACTATCCTTCGATTTCCATCGAGGTTGATTGTGCGAGTGGCATTTCCTGGAGCTATCCTGTTTTTAATCTTAATATTTTGAGTCGAACCATTTCTATAGTGGACGGTAACTTTGTGGAAGTTTACAGCAGCTTTTCGAACGCCCAATTTGATTGCTGTAAATCTACCTTCCTTTGCCGTGACATAAATTTCATCTTTGTCAAGTTTGTAATCTACTTTTCGCTGACCCAATTTTTCCCATTTAGGAGGGAAAATTGAAGTGTCGAGATTTGGGGAATACAGGGCATTTGCTGAAGAATTGCTTGTTACAAATGTGAAACAAAACATTACGAATGTTGTCTTTAAAACTGCTGACTTTACAAATGAAGTTGCTTTCATGATTTTCAATTTGGATTTGTGAATTACCCGATTTTATTTTGGTGAAAAAATCGAAGTTTTAGAAAAGATGAGTGTTTGATGATTCCAAATCCAAAAGGTTTAATTTGAAGGAAAAAAATTATTCAATTCCACCAAAACACAGGTACTTCAATTCTACGAATTCTTCAATTCCATATTTCGATCCTTCTCGCCCAATTCCGGATTCTTTGATACCTCCAAATGGAGCCATTACAGAAGACATTAATCCTGTATTTATGCCAACCATTCCATATTCCAATGCCTCTGCAACCCGCCAGACTCTTCCAATATCCCTTCCATAAAAATAAGCTGCTAAACCAAATTTGGTGTTATTTGCCATTTCTATCACTTCGGATTCAGTCGAAAATTTGTAAACTGGTGCAATGGGTCCAAAAATTTCTTCTCGATGTATCTGCATTTTTGAATTTACATTTTTCAGAACAGTTGGTTGAAAAAAACAACCACCCAGTTCATGGGTGTTACCACCTGTAACTATTTCTGCTCCCGAACTGACAGCTTCTTTAAGCAAACTTTTTACTTTTTCTATAGCGGAATGATTGATTAATGGTCCAATTTTAACGCCTTCAACCATTCCTGAACCAACCTTTTGTCGACAAGTTGCTTGAGCCAATTTTTCAACGAATTCCTCATAAATAGTATCTTGAACAAATAGTCTATTGGCACAAACACAGGTTTGTCCTGTATTGCGAAATTTGGAAGCCATTGCACCTTCAATTGCGGCATCAATATCTGCATCATCAAAAACGATAAAGGGTGCGTTGCCTCCTAATTCAAGTGAGATTTTTTTTACCGTGTCAGCGCTTTGTTTCATTAGTATTTTACCAACTTGAGTTGAACCTGTAAAAGACAATTTCCGGATCTTGGGATTCGCCGTCAATTCATTTCCCACGGGTATTGGTTTGCTAGTGGTGATGATGTTAAGTACTCCAGGTGGAAACCCGGCCCTTTCGGCGAGTTCTGCCAATGCCAATGCAGAAAGTGGCGTATCTTCGGCAGGCTTTACGACAACAGTACATCCAGCAGCCAGAGCAGGTGCCACTTTCCTTGTTATCATAGCATTCGGAAAATTCCAAGGTGTGATTGCTGCTACTACACCAATTGGCTGTTTAATGACAACAATTCGCTTGTCTATTCCTTGTCCTGGAATAACATCTCCATACACTCTTTTTGCTTCCTCAGCAAACCATTCCACGAAAGAGGCTCCATATTGTATTTCTCCTCTCGCTTCGGCAATTGGTTTTCCCATTTCTAGCGTTAGGATTGTAGCCAAATCTTTTTGATTTTGCAATATAAGTTGATGCCATTTTTTGAGGATTTCAAAGCGTTCTATAGCAGTTTTGGATTTCCAATTTGGCAGAGCCAAGTATGCTGCCTCAATCGCTTTTTTTGTCTCAACCGCTCCCATATCTGGAACAGACCCTAAATCTGACTGGTCGTACGGATTAGTTACAGTATAAGTTTTTCCAGATTCAGCAGTCTCCCATTTCCCATTGATGTAGGCGGTATTTTTGAATAATTTGGCATCCTTAAGCACTTTCATTATTGTATTGAATTTTATTGGTTAGGACGTTTAGTGATTTTTTTTTTAAACATATAAAGAGGTCATCGACAAAATTAACAGGTCTTTTAGAAAGTCTGGTTCCATTCAAAATATGAAATGATCTGTCATTTTGTATGAACAAGATTCACAGAAGTACACTTTTTAATAGAAAGACTGAATTTTCCTACATTTGGAGCGATGAAAAAATGTGACTAGTAATGTATTTTGAGTCTAATAGTTAATCAAAATGATTACTACCCAAATTCAATATATTGTCCATGAAATATTTCAACCTGATTTTGGTTTTATGCCTTTCATTAGTGTTGTCCAACTGCAAAACAACAAAATACACCCCTGAAAATTTTCCAGTAAATCAAATCATCTTTGGAGATGGAGGTGGCTTCTCTGGAATAATTACAGAATATCTGCTTTTGGAAAATGGTCAGATTTTTCATAAAACAAGTACAAAAGAAGGCTATTCAGAAATGGAATCAATAAAGAAGAAGGAAGCTGAGGTATTTTTTGAACAATTAAATGAACTCCGTCTTCACAAGCTCGACATCAATCATCCGGGCAATTTGTATTACTTCCTTCGCTTTACCAATGAGGAGTTGGATCATACCATAACCTGGGGTACAGGGGATTACAATTTGCGAAAAGACATAATGGATTTTTACAAATCATTAAAAAGCCTGACAAAAAATCGAAAAACCATCAAATCTCCTGATGCTTTAGACAAATAAGATATGTATAATTATCATAATGCATGGTTGTTTTATAGTCAGTTATTTAATTACGAAATAAAAAAGTGATTATCCATATTTATTCCGCTCATTGACACCTAAAACATTTCACCAAGTTGTAAAATCAATTTACATGAGATTATTTACGTTTATTTTTTTGACTATTCTTTTTTTTGGAAACCGAGATTCATTTGCTCAAAGTGAGGTTAAATCACATTTGAAATCTTACAAAAATCAAAATAATCAATCTATTATTATTGACGACTTGGAACCGGTGAAACCTTTTCAGACTGAAGTTCCTATTAATAGTCAATACCCATTATCCTCTTCAATAAAAAAATTGATTTCTCTTTCGGCATTTGAAAATTCAAATTTGAAGGTTTCTAGTCTAAGTATTGTAAAGGACCCAGTTAATAATCTCCCCATTTTTATAAAAGGATCTTTAAAGGCATTGCAAGAAGAAGACGTTGAAGAAAAGGGCTATATCATATTGGAATCTTTGGAAGACAATCTGAAAATTGATAAACCTCGAGAAGAATTTGAAATAAAAAAAGTGCAATCCGATGAGTTAGGTCAAACTCATATTCGATTGCAACAAATGTATAAAGGTATTCCCATTTATGGTTCGGAGATTATCATCCACATCAATCAGGAAAACTCTTTTTTGATAAATGGAAGATTTTCACCAACCCCACAATTGGAAAATTTAACTCCCTCTATTTCTGAGAAACATGGCAATCAGATAGCACGTCAAAATGTTGAAAATGAAACACATTTTAGAGAACTAAAGGACTTCGAGAAGCAACTGGTAAGTGGCAACCAGGTGGAATCTAAATTGGTTATTTTCTACCCTGAATTATATTCTCAAACACCAGTCCTGGCCTGGCATGTGCTTGTAATTCCTAATGTAGCCCATAAATGGTCTTATTTCGTAGATGCTAATTCTGGAGACATATTAAGAAGCAATAGCGAATTGTGCAAAGTGCATTGCAACCATGCGCCGCCGCCAACAACGGCTGATGCTGCCGATCTTTTTGGGATTACCAGAACAATTGATGTTTTTCTCGAAGTTGGAACTTATTTTATGATAGATGCATCCCGCTCCATGTTTAACCCAACTCAATCAAATATTCCAAATGAGCCAGTAGGTGCCATATGGACAATTGATGCGCAGAATACGTCTCCAATTAACGATGATTTTGGAGCTCAACAAGTCTTTTCTTTTAACAATAATTGGAATAACCCCAATGCTGTTTCTGCTCATTACAATGCTGGAAAGGCATTCGAATATTTTAAAAATACTTTCAATCGAAATTCCATAAATGGACAAGGTGGAACAATCATATCAATTATTAATGTAGCAGATGAAGATGGAGGTGATATGGACAATGCCTTTTGGAATGGCGCCGCCATGTTTTATGGAAATGGAGATCAGGCTTTTACTTCCCCTTTGGCTAAATCTTTGGATGTAGGAGGACATGAAATGGGACATGGGGTTATTCAAGCCACTGCCAATCTCGAATACTTTGGTGAATCAGGTGCCATGAATGAATCCTTTGCCGATATCTTTGGGACGATGATTGATCGGGATGATTGGCAATTGGGTGAAGACATTGCAAATCCAGCTGTATTCCCCACAGGTGCTTTAAGAGATATGGAAGACCCCCATAATGGTGGCAATAGTCTTAGTGATCCAGGCTGGCAGCCTTCACATATGTCGGAAAAATATACGGGTAGTCAGGATAATGGCGGGGTTCATATTAACAGTGGAATTCCAAATAAAGCGTATTACCTTTTTGCAGAAACTATTGGGAAAGACAAGGCAGAAAAGATTTTTTACAGGGCTTTAGATAACTACCTCCTTCGGTCTTCTCAGTTTATTGATTTGAGATTGTCCGTTATTCAAGCCGCAACAGATTTTCATGGTGCTAATTCAACTGAAGTGAACGCGGCAAAATCAGCTTTTGATGATGTTGGCATTTTCGATGGTTCTGGAACAGATACTCAGGTAGATGTCGATGCAAATGAAGGAGAGGATTTTATTTTATTTACGGATGCAAATCACAATAATTTATACATTTTCACTCCAGAAGGCGATGAAGTAGCCGACCCAATTACTTTTAATGATCCCTTAAGTAAACCAAGTGTTACTGACGATGGTAGTGCTATCGTTTTTATTGCTCAGGACCAAACCATGCAAGCCATTACAATAGATTGGGTTAATGGTTCATTTCAGCAAAACCAAATTCATCCCGATCCCATTTGGCGAAATGTAGCAATAGCAAAAGATGGTTCAAGGATAGCTGCTTTGTCTGATGATTTGGAGCCTGTAATTTGGGTATTTGATTTTGGAAAAAATGAATGGCAAACATTTGATTTGTACAATCCCACGACCGCAAATGGGGGAGCTACTACAGGAGATGTACAATATCCTGATGTATTGGAATTCGATTTTACAGGTGAATTTGTCATGTACGATGCCTTAAACGAAATTAATAATACCAATGGTGCTGATATTGAATATTGGGATATAGGTTTTGTAAATGTTTGGAATAATGCTTCAAATAATTGGGGGGACAATTTCATATCAAAATTATTTAGTGGACTACCAGAAAACTCCAGTGTAGGAAATCCTACTTTCTCCAAAAATTCTGATTTCATCATTGCCTTTGATTTTATTGATGAATTTTTCAACAATTATTTACTCATGGCTGCCAATATACAAACAGGTAACGTGGATACTATTTTCCAAAATGTTCGACTTTCCTACCCCAGTTATTCTGTAGCAGATGACCAGATGGTATTTGATGCAGAGGATTTATTGGGTAATGAAGTCTTAGGATTCATTCCTTTAGGGGCTGACAAAATATCATCTATTGGAAATCCAATCTTATATATGGAGGATGCCAATTGGGGAGTATGGTTTGCCAATGGAATTCGTGATTTGACAAGTACAGAAGACCTGGTTTTTGAGCAAGGAAAAATTAAGGTATATCCTAACCCATTTGATAACCAATTGAATTTTGAGCTGGGAGATGAAATTTCAACTTCTTTTACGGTAAATATCTATGATGCTTTAGGCAAAATGGTGATGGTACAAAAGTTTAATAGCAAAAATGAATATGCTTTAAATTTGGAGGGTCTACAAAGTGGTTTGTATTCCTTGAGAATTCAAAAGGGGAATACCAACTATGTTGCTAAGGTTGTAAAACGGTAAATCTATTATTGATTCTGACTTTTGAAAAAGTTTTAGAATGAACTTGGTAATTTTAAGCTTTGGTTCATTCTAAAACTTTTCTATTTAATGAGATTCATCATTTCCTTTTGGATTGGGACTTTATTGATTGTTTCCTGCAATTCTACACAAGAGCATCAAAAAAAATCTTCTGAACCCTCCAATTCAATTCACCTTACAACTTCCTGGGCAAAAGAAGTGAATGCTGCCAATGTCCATTCCGAGTATCCTCGTCCGCAAATGACCCGCAATGAATGGATTAATTTAAATGGTTTATGGGATTATGCAATTTTACCAAAATCACGACCCACCATGGATTCGGTTCAGGGTAAAATCCTGGTTCCTTTTCCTGTGGAATCTTATTTATCTGGGGTCACCAAAAGACTCAGCCAAGAAGAGCTTTTGTGGTACCAAAGGAAAATTTCCATACCAGGTGATTGGAATGGTAAAAGAATACTACTTCATTTTGAAGCTGTGGATTGGAAAACAGCCGTTTGGATTGATGGTAAGTCAGTGGGCATTCATGAAGGAGGCTATGATCCTTTTTCTTTTGAAATAACTGATTTTGTTGAATCTGATAAAAATCATCAACTCACTGTAGCTGTATGGGATCCAACAGATATCGGACACTTCAACCCAAGAGGGAAACAGGTTTCCAATCCTTCTGGAATTTATTATACTCCATCTTCTGGCATATGGCAGACTGTATGGATTGAAGCCGTCCCCGAAATGCATATCAGCGCATTTAAAATAGAAACAGATATTGATAAAGGATCTGTTTCTTTTGAGGTTGAAACTTCCAAAAAACCTGATAATCAATTGGTTATGGTTGGAATAAGGAATTGGAACGATCAACTTAGAATAGCCAAGGGAAATCCGGGAACACCATTTTCTTTATTTCTTGAAAACCCCATTCTATGGTCTCCTGACAATCCACACCTTTACGAGGTAACCATTCGGTTACAAGAAAATGGTCGAACATTGGATGAAGTGAAAAGCTATTTTGGGATGAGGAAAATAGCCCTGGGTAAAGATAAAGAAGGTCATACCAGAATTTTTTTAAATAATAAATTTGTGTTTCAAAATGGACCGCTGGACCAAGGTTTTTGGCCAGATGGATTGTATACCCCACCTTCAGATGAAGCATTGAATTACGACATTGAAATGACCAAACGCTTAGGATTCAATATGCTGCGTAAACATGTGAAAGTAGAATCGCGGAGGTTTTACTATTGGTGTGATAAACTAGGGATACTGGTATGGCAAGACATGCCAAATGCTCCCGGGTATGTAGGACCCGGACAGCCAGATATAAGAGTGAGTAAAGCACATGATAAAAATTTTAAGCATGAATTGGGTGAAATGATCCATACCCTATATAATCATCCAAGTATTGTGATTTGGGTTCCATTTAATGAGGGGTGGGGGCAATATGACTCTCAGGGAATATTGGATTTTACCAAAAAAATGGATCCAACGAGGCTTGTAATTTTGGCAAGTGGTTGGCAAGACAGAGGTATCGGTGATATATACGACATACATAATTATCCGGAACCAATAATGCCTCAAAAAGATGAAAACAGGGCAATTGTTTTGGGGGAATTTGGTGGTTTAGGTTTTCCGGTTGAAAATCATTTATGGACTAAACAAAATTGGGGCTATAAAAAATTTCAGGATCTGGAAGAAATGACCCTTGAATACGAAAGATTCTACAGTAGAGTATGGAATTTAATGGAAAATGGATTGAGTGCATCTGTATATACACAAATAACCGATGTAGAAACTGAAACCAATGGCTTATTGACTTATGATCGAAAAATTTTAAAAATGAATGAACATGTACTGAAGGCAATCAATTCCAATGATTTTACGTCTGCACCACAGATGATTCCATTTGAAAAGGTTTTTAATCGGTCTTTTAATGTTTCCCTGACTCAAAACAATCGAGAAAAAATTTATTATACCCTTGATGGTAGTGAGCCAGGTATAAAAAGTACTCTATATGAGGGCCTGATTCCAATTTCTAATACCACTACTGTTCGGGCAATTGCTATTTCTGCTGATGGGAAACCAAGTATGACTGTCAGTCGGACATTTGAAAAAACAGATCAAAAAGAACCTAAGTATGTTACCAATTATGAAGCTAAGTATAGTGGAGGAGGAAAGTTTGGTTTAGTGGATGGAATTAATGGGTCGGAAAATTATGGAGATGGGAAATGGCAGGGATTTCATGGCGTACCAATGGAAGTCGTTTTTGAAAACGAATCGATAAAAAAGATTAAATCAGTTGCAATGAATTTTTTGGAGCATCAGGCGGCATGGATTTTTTTACCCAATAGTATTTTATTTTATGGCTCACAAAATGGAAGCGATTTTGAAAAAATACAGATGAAAGAATTAACCCTTCAAAAAGTTGAGGATGTTAAAATTCATTCTATAAGTTTTAATGTCAATCAAAAACAAAATTTTAAATTCTATAAAATTAAAGCCTGGAATAGTGGGATTTGTCCGGAATGGCATCCTGGGAATGGAAATAAAAGCTGGATTTTTATAGATGAAGTAGTTTTTAATAATTAAAACATACTCTAAGCCAAATTGCATCCGATAATGCTCGCCAACAAAACTTGCTGTGGCGAATCTTTGGAACTTGAGTTTTTTATTCAAAGTAAGTTATATATGAAGGCATTGTGGTTAATAATTTTCTGCACACCATTTTTTACAGGATGTTTTTTCTCAAAGCTGAATTCTGAGGATACCTCAAAAAAGATTTCATTATTTAATGGGAAAAACCTGGAGGGTTGGGTCATTCATGGCACTGAGAAATGGTATGTGGAAGATGGGGAACTGGTCTGTGAAAGTGGACCCGATAAAAAATATGGTTATTTGGCAACAGAAAAATCGTACAAAAACTTTGATCTGAGCATAGAATTTAAACAGGAGGCGGATGGAAATAGTGGTGTGTTTTTTCGCTCTTCTTTAGAGGGAACAAAAATATCTGGTTGGCAGGCTGAAGTTGCTCCTCCAAATAAACATACGGGAGGAATTTATGAATCTTATGGTAGAGGTTGGCTAATACAACCTAAACCTGGTCTAGACCAGAGTTTGATAATGGGAAAGTGGAATCACCTTCGTATTAAAGTAATTGATAATCAAGTAACTACATGGTTAAATGGTCAGAAGATGATACATTTAGAAGATGAAAAAATTGGAGCTGCAATGGGACAAATTGCACTACAAATTCACGATGGAGGAGGAATTAAGGTAAGGTGGAGAAATATTAGAATTAAAGTTTTGGATTAGGTTGAATTGCCTCCAATTTAATTTTATTCCATACCAAAACGCCTGTTGCAATTATTAAAAATATGGTCATTATTGCGAAAGTCAGATTTACATTTTCGTATTGAAAAAATGAAAGCGTAAATATCACCAAAAAAAAGCTCCTCATGATTACATTGAAAATTCTAAAAACACTTGTTGTTCTGCCATATACTTGATTGGGAATGTGTTGAAAAAGGAAGGTAATTCTTTGAATCCTTATGCCAGCATTCGTCATTCCCAGCAAAAACATTGACAAATAAAATATTGCAACGGATTGAGTGCTAAATAAGAATCCACACACAATTGCTACTATAAAAGTCATGATAAATACAGAAGTAGGTAAGGTAAAAGCTTTGAAAATTTTTTGAATAGCAAATCCAGCAAATACTGCTCCTAAAGCAAAAAACATTTCTGAAGTTGCAAAAACATCACCACTTGCCTGCAAATGTTGCTTTACGTAATTGGCACTTAAATAAAAACCAATAACCATGACTACTGCAAAAACTGCATAAGAAGCAATACCAAAAACCATCATATTCGGATGCTTTTTTAGCCACTTCAAACCCGTTTTTATTCTTCTAATGATACTTCCGACTTCAGGTGTCCTTTTACGCAGCGGGTGATAGCTAATGAAATAAATAATGCCAAAAGATAAAAGATAGGTAGCACCATCAATTAGAAAAATCTCGTAAATGCTCCAGGCATTCATATTCCAACCCAATTGAACTACGAAACCAAACAATATCAGTAAACCGTCCTTACTTCCTTCAAGTAGAAGTGCTGCCCCTGCTCCAGCTAATATTGCAGAGCATTGTTGTACTATTTCAAGTAATGAGGTGATTCGCCCATAATACTTTACTTCCATAATTTCCTGTGCAAAAGCATAAAGGGCAGGGTAGTGAAGACTATAATTGAAAAAGGTCATTGCAAAAACAAAACCTACAAATCCCCAGTGGAGGGATTCCATACTGAATCCAATTAGAGCTATCCCTATAATGACAATTCCGCTAATTATATTTAAGGTAAGGAATACCTTTTTTCTATCGTACTTATCAACCAGGATTCCACAATAGGGAACCCAAAACAGTGTCAGAAAGGTAGCAATAGCATAAATCACCCCAAATAGAACCATTTCCTCTTTTATAGCGAAATACCAGGGAATGGCTATCATACTGATACCCTGAGCAATTCCAGAAATAGTATTAGCAAAAATTAATTGATAAATGGCTAGGCGATTTTGCATCGGGGCGAAGATAATCCGAAAGAACAATTTCCATAGAGACACAAATTTATTCAGGCAAAAAAGTCTAAATCTTTTCTTAAAGTCTCTTAATTCCTTATTAATTCGTTCCAGGTTTTTGGGGTATGGAAGCTTCTTGGTGTACAAAAGCTAATTCCCAATTGCCATAGTGTCTAAAACCTTAAACCTTACAGTTATGAAACGATTACCATTTTTCCCGATTAGCTTATTGACACTTATAGTTATCCTTTTTGGTGCATGTCAATCAAGTACGAGATTACAAGTCTTACAACCAGCAGAAATGAAAATCCCGGATCATATTCAAGTTGTTGCTACAGTTGATAGGAGTAAACCTGGAAAGGGGGCTGGAAGTTTTTTTGAAGGCTTATTGACTGGTGAAGATATCAACCAGGACCGAAATGGCCGTCGTCAGTCTTTTGCCGGACTCTCTAATACACTTACACAAACTCCTCGTTTTCGAGTTGTACATACAGGGTTGGTTTTGAAGGGTAATAAAAAAGTGAATCGTTTTGCTGCACCCCTTAGCTGGGACAGAGTGGATGAAATATGTGATCAATATGGTGTAGATGCCTTGGTTGTGATTGAAAAATTTGATTCTGATAATTTCAGAAATACCAGGAAAAAAACGAGAAAGAAAAAAGATGAGGATGGGAATGAGTACACAGAAACATATTTTAAATCTAATATGAGAATGCATTTGAATATTGGATTTAGGATGTATGATCCAAAGAATAGAATAATCCTGGATGAATTTACGATTCGTCGGGAGGCAGATGCTGAAGGTCGAGGGAAAACCGAAGAGTCTGCTTTGCGAGATTTACCACATCCGCAAAATATTGTTCAGGATCTGGGTTACCAAAGCGGAATCGATTATGCCATGAGAATTGCACCGGTTTGGATAACAGTAGTCCGTGATTTTTATAAAAAGGGGAAGGGGCATACTAAAAAGCAAATGAAGAGAGCGGCGAAATATGCCGAGAACGGAAATTGGGATGCTGCTTCTGAACTCTGGGAAGAAATGTTAGAGGATTACCCAGATTCCAAAACAGCTGGTAGAATAGCCTATAACCTGGCTGTAGCAGCGGAAAGGTTGGATAGGCTTGACTTGGCACTTGACTGGGCTGATATGGCTTACATGCAATTTGGAAATAAAAAAGCCAAAAGATACGTACAGGTATTGAATTATAGGGTCAATGACTCAAGATTGGTTGATTACCAATTGGCGGGTGATTAGATTAATTACTAGTTGACTAAATATAAAAGCCAGAAGCTTAAAAAAATGAGCTTCTGGCTTTTTTTGTACTATTAGCTGGGTGTTAATTAGACTATCAACATAGCATCACCATAACTAAAAAATCTATATTTTTCCTTTACCGCTTCATTGTAGGCTTCCATGACCAAATCATATCCACCAAAGGCACTTACCATGATCATCAAACTTGATTTTGGCAAATGGAAGTTGGTTACCATGCTATCTGCAATACTAAATTCATACGGTGGGTATATAAAGAGATTGGTCCAACCTTCAGCTGGTTTTAATAAGTTTTCAGCAGAGACTGCAGTCTCAATTGACCGCATAGAGGTGGTTCCAACTGCACAAACTCTTCTGTTGGCCTTTATAGATTTATTTACCGTATCAGCGGCTTGTTGCGAAATTCTAAAATATTCTGCGTCCATTTTATGCTTGGACAAATCTTCAACATCGATACTTCTAAAGGTACCTAGACCAATATGCAGAGTAATTTCAGCAAAATTGACGCCTTTAATCTCAAATCGCTTCATTACTTCACGGCTAAAGTGTAAACCAGCTGTTGGTGCTGCAACTGCTCCTAATTCTTTTGCATAAATAGTTTGATAGCGTTCCTTGTCCAATTTTTCAGCTTCTCTATTGATGTATTTTGGAAGAGGAGTATTTCCCAAATAGCCAAGTTCCTTCTGGAATTCATCGTCATCTCCATCATATAAGAAGCGTATTGTTCTTCCTCTACTTGTCGTGTTATCCACCACTTCTGCAACTAAAACATCATTTCCGTTATCATCAGAGAAATAGAGCTTATTCCCTACACGAATCTTTCTGGCAGGATCGACTAAAACGTCCCAAAGGCGTTGTTCAGAATTCAATTGCCGAAGAAGAAAAACTTCAATTTGAGCACCAGTCTTTTCTTTTTTTCCAAAAAGCCTTGCCGGAAAAACCTTGGTGTTATTGAAAATCATGGCATCGCCATCATCAAAGTAATCAAGGATATCTTTGAAAATTTTGTGTTCAATTTTTCCAGTGTCTTTGTGTAATACCATTAACCGAGATTCATCTCGGTGTTCAGAAGGGTATTCAGCAATGAGTTTGTCGTCAAACCCGTAGTCAAACTGAGAAAGTTTGGTCCTCATCTAGTAGGAAGTGATTTTGGTTTCTAAGCGATTGGTTTTTAGTTAGTTGTGAGAATAAGTAGAGACCAAAAGCCAATAGCTGTTTCAAACGGGGGGCAAAGATAAGAATTTGGATAAAGAATGGAAATTTAGAAGGACTTGGTTTTCGTGGAAGTCTAATAGTCAAGTCCTATTCAAAAAAAGTGAATTGGACCTGACTTATATAATCGCTGCTTAAAAACCCAATTCCTCCTTTCGAGCTTCAGCTGTGGGAAGCGGGTCTTTTTGATCAGTTATTGGTTCTGCCCCTTCATCTTTAAGACGTTGAGCTGCCCTGGCATTGATTTCTATTTGGTGTTCCTGGTCTTCAGGCAATTCATCCTCTTCATAAATGGCTTCTACTGGGCATTCAGGTGCACAAGCACCACAATCAATACATTCATCAGGGTCAATAACTAGTTGAGTTTCAATTTCGTAAAAACAATCGACTGGACAAACAAGCACACAATCTGTGAACTTGCATTGAAGACAATTATCTGTAACAATATAAGCCATAGTTTCAAAAGTTTATTTGTAATGCTCAAAGATATATTTTGTTTGCTTAGTTCAAAATTATGGTGAAGAATTTTTGTTGTGGTTGGATATGAATTAAGCCTGGCAGATAAAATAGAGACGTTTATCTATTTGTTTAATCATCCAAAGAACCAAATGCTACTTTCGAAAAATTTCTAAATTCAAATTTTTTAGAAAAAAAATCACTGTTCGCAAAAAGCAAATTCCAAAATACATATCATGATAACACTCCTAAAAGTTATTCACGAAAGTATCCGTCAGGCTATTCAATCTTTATTTGCAAACAAATTGAGAAGCTTTCTTTCTTTATTGGGAATTACGATTGGTATTTTTTGCATTATTGGCGTTCAGTCTGCGGTCGATTCCTTAGAAGACAACATCAAAGGAAGTTTTGAAAAATTGGGCGATGATGTTGTCTATATCCAAAAAATGCCCTGGAATGAAGGTGGACACAATACTTTTTGGAAGTACCTCCGTCGTCCGGCTCCCAGCTTTGCAGATTATGAGGCAATAAAAAAGAAAGTTAAATCAGCAGGTATTGTTGATTATCATGTAAGTATTGGAAATAAAACATTAAAATATAGATCAAGTAGTGTTGATAGGGTTTTTGCGGTTGCAGTAACTCATGAATTTGATGATTTGTTTAAGCCCGGTTATAGCGAAGGGCGATGGTACAGCCCAACGGAATACCATTATGGAATGAACAAAGTGGTTATAGGAAATACAGTAGCTGAAGAATTATTTGGTTCCATTAATCCGATAGGAAGAAAGTTGACTTTGGGAGGCAATAAACTTGAAGTGATTGGAATTTTTGAGAAGTCGGGAGATAATATTGTGAATGTGATGAACTACGATGAGGTGATTATTATGTCTTATGAGCTGGCGAAAAAAATAGCGAATGTTAAAACCAATCATCCCTTTGGTACGACGGTAAATGTAAAGGCAGCAGAGGGTTATAGTGTGGATAGATTAAAAGATGACCTTACCGCTGCTCTAAGGGCTAGTAGAAAATTAAAACCCAAAGAAGACAATAACTTTGCGCTAAATAGTGTATCACTCTTGGCTTCAATTCTGGACAATATTTTCGACTCATTGAGTTTGTTGGGGATAATCATAGGTGGTTTTGCCATTTTTGTAGGTATGTTTTCGGTTGCCAATATTATGTTTGTTTCTGTGAAAGAAAGGACGAAAATTATTGGAACCAAAAAGGCAATTGGGGCAAAGCAATACATTATCTTGTTGGAATTCCTAGTTGAGTCAATGATTTTATGCTTAATTGGTGGTTTAATTGGACTAGGAGTTACTCATTTGGTTTTGAATCTGCTTACTAGTGTTATGGAATTCGAAATATATCTGGATATTGATAATATTTTGATTGGTGTAATATTATCACTCGGAATTGGGGTATTGTCTGGCTTTATTCCAGCCTTTCAGGCTGCTAGAATGGATCCAGTGGAAGCCATACGAAAGTAATTTGAACAATTTAGCCAATTATAACCTAATCTAGATTTTGAGAAAGAGAATTGCGCTACAAAAAATTCTCTGAAAAAATGTTACCTTTTTTAGGGGGGTACGTTAATTATGGTGTCTATCAACTAGAAACGCTTAAATTAACATTTCCACTTAGCATTTTTCTATGCAAATAATTCTACTCTAAGTTTTTTAATTCAACATTATTTTTCTGTAATCAATGGGTAAGGCTCCGTTCCTTTAGGAGAATAAAATTTTTCATTTTTTAGCATGAAAATGAATAGTTTGTAAAATAATTCTATAGGAAAGCTCAATTCTTTATTCTTTTAATTATTGAAATTTTAGTGTACAATACATTTTGATTTCAAATTATTATTTGGTTAATAGTTATTATTTTGTATAATATTATAATATAATTTTGTTCCTAAGATTGATTTTTTGAATGTTTGGTTTTACTTTTGTCGCTCAATTAAGTAATTATCCGATCAAATAAATAATATTTCAACAATAGTAAAAACCAAATTTTCTAATCAATAAACCCAAAGTGTATCCATTATGAAAAAGAACTTTTTTCTAGCCTTTGCTATGCTCTTTATGTTTCAATTTTCGCCCCTTAATGCCCAAAATTCAATATTCAAAAAAGGTAGTTTAAATTTTAGTGTAGGTTATGGAATTGTCCCAACATTTGTAGCAGATGAAGGTTCAGTAGATATCCCCCCGTTAAGTGCAAGAATTGGCTACGTGCTTAATGAACTTTTAAATCTAAGTGGCTATTTTGGTTATTCTGCTTCTTCTTCAAAGCCACACCTTTTCGATGATGGTATTCTGGCTCAATATCAAAACGACTTTATGATATTCGGTTTGAGGGGAGAATTGCATACTTCTAAAAGCAGGAAATTTTATTTGTACGGTGGTTTTATGATTGGGTATAATCATCCAATTGTAAAGGAAGTAACAATAGGGGACGGAATTGAAATAGATAGGGTAGGAACAAATGGTAAACCTTATCAGCAGCCAAATGGCAAAATTTTGTATACGGGTTTTGTCGGTGGAACTTATGCAATCCAAAACAATATTGGAGTTTTTGCTGAGTTAGGTTATGGAATTTCAATGATGAATATTGGTTTGACTTTTAAACTTTAGAATTTTTTTGAAGTCTAGATAGTGTTGGTTTGAGGTGCTTATACATAATAAATGAAAGGAAAAGGCTTAAAAAAAATGTTAATTCTATTTTTTTACTTTGAGGCTTTCTTAATACATTTTAATTTAATAATTAGAGCTTTAGGTATTAAAGATTAATTTCATAATAGAAATTGGTTCAAAAAATGCTTCAATTCAAATAGCATTTTTTCTATTGTGATTATAAATTTATGCTTCATTTTTTCAACAAAACCCATAGCTTAAGACATGAGTGTATTAGACAGCCTTTACAAACTTAAACACCTTGAAAGCCAGCATTTTTTTCTGATTGCTGGTCCATGTGCCATCGAAAGTGAGGCACTCTCATTTGAAATTGCTGAGAAAGTAAGCGCTATTTGCGACCGATTGAAGATTCCATACATTTTTAAAGCCTCTTATCGCAAAGCTAACCGTTCCCGATTGGATTCATTTACAGGAATAGGTGATGAAAAAGCTTTGAAAATCATTCAGGCTGTTGGAAAAGAATACGATGTGCCGGTTATTACAGATATCCATTCTGTTGGGGAAGCAGAAATTGCAGCCAAATATGTTGATATCCTTCAAATTCCTGCTTTTTTATGTCGCCAGACAGAATTGATTGTGGCAGCTGCCAAAACAGGGAAAATCGTAAATATTAAAAAAGGACAATTTCTGAGTCCCGGTTCGATGGAACATGCGGTTCGGAAAGTCCGAGATTCAGGCAATAGTCGTGTGATGCTAACAGAACGCGGGACATCATTTGGATATCAAGATTTAGTGGTTGATTTCAGAGGAATACCAACAATGCAATCTTTTGGAGTGCCAGTTATTTTGGATTGCACACATTCCTTGCAACAGCCAAATCAAAAAAGTGGTGTGACTGGTGGCAAACCAGAAATGATAGAAACCATAGCAAAGGCTGGAATCGCCGTTGGGGCTGATGGTTTGTTTATTGAAACACATCCAAATCCAGGTGCTGCAAAATCGGACGGAGCCAACATGCTTCCCTTAAATCGTCTGGAATCGCTATTGGATATGCTTACTTTGTTGAGGAAGGCTGTGAAGGTTTATTCTATGCAGGGAATTAATTAATATATGTTTTACTCAATGAGATAAACCATTCACAAAAAAATTGGACTTTTAACTTGACACACATACTAAAAAAGTCTAAATTGAAGGAATTATTCGACAAATAAAAATAAAGATTTTTTTAGTCCTTATATTTTGAAATATTAATTTGTTTTCCCCACACATGAACATAGACTTGAGTTTGCGAGTCACAGAAGGGAGTATAAAAGGGAATACTCTTGGCTATCCAGCTCAATTCTTTAAAAAGAGGTCATTATGAAAACAACAACTGGATCTTTGATTTTTTGTATTTCATTCCTGTTGCTAGCAACTGTATCCCATGGACAACAGGCAGAAAAGACCCTTGTCAAATCTTTCAATCTGAAAGGTAACCAAGTTGTTCTGCTTGACCTCGACGGAAATGTAGAAGTAAAAGAATGGAACAATGAACTCATGCGGGTTCAAATTACCGTCGCGCTCCAAAATGGCACAGAAGCCATGTTGAAATCTTTAGTACAGGCTGGTCGCTATAATCTTGATTCTGATGATTCTACTGGTGAATATAAAGTGTTGGCACCTGGTCTGCAAAGAAAAGTTACTGTTAGAGGAAACGAGCTGGCTGAAAATATTTCTTACACCATTTTTGCTCCTTCAAAAGTTGCTGTAAAACTAAAAAATGAAGCATCTACCAATAAAGAAGATGTTAAAATAGTTTCCCAATTCTAACCTTACCGAAAAAGAGACGTTAATACAGGGATAGTGCTTTAATTCGCACTATCCCTAATTTTTTTGAAACTGTTTTGAAAAGAACTTTATATTAGTTCGCAATATTCCGTAGGCATTTCAAACAGTTTCAACAATCCTTAATGAGAATTTCCCAATAGATAAAATCTTATCCGTACTTTTGAGGCAGCTAATGTTTATATTATGAGACTGTTACTAATAGGATTATTTGGGTTCATTGCCCTCCCGCAATGCTATGCTCAACTGGAAAAGGTTATTTACCAAACTTTCGAAATAGAAAATGTCGAAAAAATAAATCTTGATTTTGTTGAAGATTACACAGTTGAAGTTCAACTGTGGGCAGGCAATAATATCATGACGGAAACTCAAATTCATCTTTATGGCGCTTCTCCTGCTATCCTGAAGCATTTTGTGGAGAAGGAAAAGAGATATGAAGTGGTTTTGGATAATCAAAATGGCATTGTAAACCTGTTTAATTTTGACAAGGAAAGGAACGCGATTCGAACCAAACATGGAGAGTGTATAGAGCAAGTTAAACTTAGAATTTTTGTTCCTGATAGCTTTGAGGCGCTTAGCGAAAATGTTTTAACCAGAAAATTGAAATCCTCTAATGGGGATTGAAAATTGTTCATTCATCCACCTCATATAAAAATTGCTCATTGCTTCCTCACCATTTTCCATATCAACTATTGAATGCGTAAAACCCTCGAATTAAAACTCAATCCGATAGAAGTTTCCAATTCAGAACTAATCCTATCGAAAGCTGCAAAAAAAATTGGCAAACTACCTGAAGTTATATCTGAATATAAAATCCTTCGAAGGTCTATAGATGCCAGAGGACAAAAACCCTTTTTTCGCTTAAGAATTGAAGTTTTTATCGATGAGCAACCTGAGCCTGAGCCAGCAATTTTAGATTCCTTTCAGGATGTGAGTGAAAAGGAAGAAGTCCTAATTATTGGTGCCGGTCCTGCTGGTTATTTTGCTGCTTTGGAGTTAATAGAGTTGGGATTAAAACCAATACTTTTTGATAGAGGAAAAGATGTACAATCTCGTCGCAGAGATTTAAGAGCAATTCAGCAATTTGGAATAGTAAACCCCCATTCAAATTATTGTTTTGGAGAAGGAGGAGCAGGAACCTATTCAGATGGAAAATTATATACCAGATCACATAAGCGGGGAAATGTATACAAAGCCTTAAAACTTTTGGTAGAGCATGGAGCTAAGCCAGATATTTTAATAGATGCTCATCCGCATATCGGTTCCAACAAACTTCCTAAAGTAGTCGCGAATATTCGGGAAACCATCCTAAAGTACGGAGGCGAAATTCATTTTGAATCCTTGGCGACTGATTTTATAATTAATAAAGGCAAAGTTGAGGGAGTAATTATCAATGGATCAGAAAATTATTTCGGCTCAAGTATCATACTTGCAACTGGACACTCGGCGAGGGATATTTATCAATTGTGCTTTGAAAAGGGGATAACCCTGGAAGCAAAACCTTTCGCTCTGGGAGTAAGGATTGAACATCCACAGCAATTGATAGATAATATCCAATATAACCAGAATCCAAGAGAAGAGAATTTGCCGGCTTCAAGTTATAAATTAGCTTGTCAGGTCGATGGTCGGGGTGTGTTTTCTTTTTGTATGTGTCCTGGAGGATTGGTCGTACCAGCTGCTACAGCACCTGGCGAAATTGTCGTTAATGGGATGTCTATGTCTCGTCGGGATTCTGCGTATGCTAACTCTGGTACTGTGGTTGGAGTTGAGGTGAATGATGCCATCGGTTTTGAATCACACGGAATTTTTGCTGGTTTGGAATTTCAAAAATCTGTTGAACAAAATGTTTTTCAATATGGAGATGGAAGCCAGCAAGCACCAGGACAAAGATTAACTGATTTTGTGAAAGGAAATCTATCTCAATCATTACCAGGAACTTCCTATATTCCAGGAATTTATTCTGCCCCTGTTGATAAATTATTGCCTAAAGAAATTTATGAGAAATTGAGGAAAGGAATCATTCAGTTTGGTAAAAAAATGAAAGGATATTTTACAGAAGAGGCAAATGTAATTGCAACTGAAAGCAGAACCAGCTCACCAATTAGAATACCGAGAAATAGGGAAACATATATGCACCCTAATGTAATTGGGCTTTTTCCTTGTGGAGAGGGGGCAGGCTATGCAGGTGGCATTATTTCTGCCGCAATGGATGGGCAAAATGTCGCCCAGGCTGTTAAGCGATTTTATGAGAATTAAAAAAAACTCTATTTATCTTCTACCTTTAAGGAAATTTTTAGCTTTGAATTTTGGTGCCAAAAAATTCAGCAGTTTTCTCCAAAATCAAATTTCTAAATACAAATTCTACTTTTTGTGAAAGACATTGTGGATCTGATAGCTAGGTTGTTTCTTGCCTTTATTTTTTTATACGAAGCTTTTGACTCAATATTCTATTTTAACAAGACTCAACAAAAGATGATTGATTATGGGTTAACCTGGAACTCGGATATTCAATTAATAATTGCGATTTTAGTTTTATTGCTTGGAGGAGTGCTGTTATTGATAGGATACAGGGTTGGGCTAGGAGTAATTTTATTGTTGGCTTATTGGGTCCCAATTACTTTTACGGTACATGATTTTTGGAATGCTGACCCTACCTGTCAGGTGGCATACGATTGCTTGACCTGGACTGAAGAATACAGAAGAATTCAAGGGATAATGTTTATGAAAAATTTGGCAATAATAGGTGGATTATTAATGGTCTGGGTTAATGGTAGTGGTCGATGGAGTATTAAAAGACTGTTTGCCACAACAAAGGTTCCAAAAAAGTGGAGCTAAGTTTTTCCTGATTCATAATCCTTGTCATAAATCCTGATAAATGGTACCTCTGAAAAATGCTCAATATTTTTTAGCATGTAAACATTTTTCTCTGCAAAATCATTGGCGAAGTCATGCTCAAAGTCTGCAAAAACCTGGAGATTACCAAAATGTTTTTCTTCAATAAATTCCTTTCCCAGCACAAGCCCTATTTTTCCATAATCATTAAAAAAGTATTCTTGAAGAAGTGGGATTATTTTTTTAGAAAAAACTTCTTTTAGATCAGCCAGTGATTCAACATTCAAAAAATAAGAATGTCCAATACAAAAATTTTTATCTAATAATAATTCAATTCTTTGATTCATTGCCCTTAACAATAACTCCAAATCAATTCCAGCAGCAACAGGCTTTTTGGCTATTTGACCAATCATTTCAGGCCTTGGCTGCATTTCTACAAAATTAAATCTTCGACGCAGGGCAACATCGAGAGATTCAACGCTTCGGTCTGTAGTATTCATAGTTGCCAAAATGTATAGATTGGGAGGTATAAAGAATGGCTTTTTTGAATAAGGCAATATGGCTTTTATTGCTTCCTTGTTTCCAGCACGTTTATCATTTTCCAAAAGGGTTATTAATTCGCCGAAAATACTTGATATGTTGCCCCGGTTAATTTCATCAATAATGATTACGAAATTTTTGTCCTCCTTCTTTTTTATACTCTTATTGGCTTCAATTGCAATTTTTTTGAATATCCCATTCTCTACTTTGTAAATAACTTGTTTTTGTTTTAACTGTGGTTTAATTCCTTCTACAAAATCTTCATAAGAAAAGGATTGATGAAAGGTGACAAAAGCAATTTGACCTATTTTTAGATATTTATCAAACCGCTTTCGCAATGATACTCTTTCTTCTATGATTAATTCATTCAAACTCCTATTTTCGATAATCGACAGTGCATAATTGACTGTTTGAAAAGTTTTACCGGTACCTGGAGGACCAAATAAAATTAGATTTAAAGGGTGATTGATGGATTTTCTTGGGAAATACTCAGCTTGAGACTCTTGTAATAAGTCTAATTGGGTAATCAATTGGACCAATTCTTTATACTGAGTTTCCGTTGCCCTAAAATTAGTTCCTGGAGCTCCAGCATAAAATTTTTGAAAAGCTTCACTCTCTGGTAAAATTTCTTTGGTAATGGGTTTGTTCCAAAGATTGTATTCTATGCTGATAGTTATTCTTGGTATTGGGTCGATAGTGGTAAGGTAAAATGAGGACTCTTTTTTTGAAACGGATAAGTTGCTTACATCACTGGTAACAATTCCAAGAGCATAACAACCTTTGTTTTTTCCTGACTGCCACAAAATTATTTTATCTCCAGGTCTGATTGTTTCTCTGTGAGCCTTAACAGGGGCACTATGCAGTGCATCAGCTTGCAATGCTTCTTTTAAATTAAACACCTTTGGATTAAACTGGAATAACCAATAATTGGGAGAATCCTTCATAATGTTACTGGAATAATACTAGAGTACTAATTGAAATACCATCAATCTTCATCATTATCCACACTGCTTTCAATTTCCGGCTGATCCAATTCTTCTTTTACCAGCGGTTGGATTTGCCCAAAGATACTATCCTGTTTAATAATAATGCTTGCAAATTTTCTGGCCTCCTGTTTAGGATTTTTCCACCATTTTACAGACCAAACTGGGAGGTATTTTAGTCCTAAGTTTTGGATTTTTATTCGTTGTTGAAACTCCCACATGAAAGAAGTAGAGGGTGTATTGGCAAAAAATCCATCGGGATGGATAACAACAGGGGAGCCATCGTTAGAAATCGGTTTAATGTTTAATGGAAGGTTTATCCTGTCAAGAGGAATGTTTTGATGGAATCTCTTGCCATCAATATATGGTCGTAAAGCATTTGCTACTTCTTGTGTGAAAATAGACTTTGGTTTTTTCTTACTTTCCATTTCACTAAAAACTGGAACCAAAGCCTTTTGCTTTTCTATATCTCCTTTTTGTGCAGCTTTACCATAAAGAATGAAATGAGAAAGTATGTAGGTACCTATGTCCTGTGGCTTTTTAATAAATTTCGTTAAATAGGATTTGGGAATAGAATGGACGATAAATATTTTTTTGGGAACTTTATTTATGATTAAACGAATATGGCTAACCCCTTCAGGAGTGTTAAAAAAGACAGATTTTTTCGATAGGTTACCTTTTAAATTAATGGTGCCGATGGTGAAAGAAACCATTAAAATATCAAAATGCTGTCCATACAATTCGTCAATATGAAAAACGCCCAAACCGTTTCTTTCCAGCTGACGTATTTTATCACTACCGGAGGCGTTTTGCTGTTTTACTTTTAAAAGATAAGAGGATATTAAATCTCTTTGCTCAACGGTAAAACATATGATTCCTACTGAGGGATAGGTTCGATGCTTGGTTCTTTTTACCTGATTAATTAATCTAATAATCTGTTGTGCTTCTATGTCATTCGTTCCTTCCCTGTCAATGAATCTACCCTCCACATTGTCAACCTGAAACTCCTGAGGGAATAACTTTATATCGGCTAAAGAATCTTTTTTTCCATTATTTTCCTCCTCATCTTCATTAATACTTTGTGCATACTTATTAATTAGCGCATTTGTTGGTGCCCCATTTTCCTTTACATATTGAATGAGAGAAGTTTCACTCCCATATGTTTCATTACTTCCAAAAACAACGATTCTCTTGCCAAAAGGAGCAATTGGAGTTGCTGTTTCTACGGAGATTCGGCTCCCTTCATCAAAAATTAAATAATCAAAATAACCCGTGCTTTGTGGTAAAATATGCCTCGCGATATAGGGAGTTACAAAGAGGACAGGCAAAAATGAAGTAATGGCATCAAATCCCTCTTCCATTATCTCATCCAATAATTTCTCATTGGCATATTTTTGATTGTTTTTATCAAATATCAACTGCCAGGCTTTCTTTTTTCGACGTTTTATTTTTCTTATTTCCTCATACTGTTTTTCTTCCCACAAATGCCTTATCTGGTTGATTATTAGTGGCTTAAGTGAGTGATAGGCATTTGCATATTGATTTAAACCCTCTGCCTCCGTTGGTAAATTCGGACTGTGTTTTTTTGTCAAAATATTACTAAAATACCAACTTTCAAAAGCAGCCATCCAGTCCTTAGGTTTAACCTTGATAAGGGCCCTAATTACTTTTTGAGCAACGATACTCAGGTTTAGCCAATTGTATTGCCATTGAAAAAATGAATCAAAATCCCGAAGATTCAATTCCGTGTTTTCCAACTGCTCAATAATAGTCTCCAAATACTTTTGACGTTGGGGGATAGTGAGGGTTTTATTTTGAATTGGTCTTTGATAAATAGAAGTCTCATTGATTTCCTCAATTAGCAAATCAAGCGCATATTCCAATTCTGAGATTTGCTCGTGATAATCCAGATCCGGGTGAACATTTCTACTATTTAAACGAATGACTTCTTCCTGAGTAATGCTTTCAATTTTATTTTGCCATTCAAATAATTTGATTTTAAAATGTTGGAGATTTTCAACCATCTTTGAAATATGTTGCCCTTCCCCGGGAAATTGAAAATCAAAATATTGCCCCTGCTCAAATAATTTGACCAGAGAAAGATAATCATGATTTACATCCTCTTTTGCTTTGGCAACTTTCTTTTTTTGAGTTGAAAAGATGCCCAAAAACTTCAAGGCACCAACACCTGACTGGCTAAAATCAGTACCATATTGGTGAGTATAGTCAGTTATTTTTTCATTTAATTTTGTTAACCTGTTTGACAGCCGCTCAAAATGTCTTTCATAATGTTCTCCCAATTTTAGGGAATAAGCATCTGTTTTATTGATATACCGATGTTGGAGCCTGGCAGCTTTGTTTAAAAATTTTTTCAGGTTTTTCATGATGTAATGAAATCCCTCTTCTTTTTTCTTTTGAAGAATTAATTCTTCGTTAATATTGGTCAATGGATGTTTGAGGGTATTTACTTTTAGATAAAGTGGGCGGCTTGTCAAGATTGCATGCTTGAATATTTCATATTCCCTATGAGTAAAATCAAATTCTCCGGGATTGAGTTGGCTGCTTAAAAGTTCCTTTCCTTCAATTCTATTGCTACTCAAAAATAAGCCAACTGTTTCCGTCCAGTTGTGTTCGCCAAATACCTTTTCTTTTGCCGTTTGATAATTCGCCGTTAATTTAGATTTCTCTCTTAGGTACCGCTGGAGTTTTAAATCAAACTCCGATGTGGAATGTTCGATATATTTTCCTGTACCTTCAGCAGCTATTCTTAACATCTCCAGTAGTAAAACCTTATCATTTAAAGCATCCTTAAGCAGAAAGTTGAATTGATGTATGTTGGCTTTTGAAAGTAAACTTTGGGCTTTTTTCAGGGTTGGTATTCTTTCGGAAACAACCAAACATTTTTCTCCATTTGAAAGGGCATTGATCAATAGGTTTACCAAGGTATGCGATTTTCCGGAAGTAGGATTTCCCTCTACAACGGTGATTTTATAATCGTCTATTTCGTTTAAGGCGCTTGCCTGATGTGGATCTGTGGCAAGAAAATTAAAGCCATAATGTTCTTCAGGAGAAGGCAAGGGACTACTAAGAAAAGCATCTTCAGGTTTGGGAGGAACAATATTGTTCTTATAAAGCTGAGGTGGAAACAATCCCAAAATTCCGCTCCATAAAATGGTTCCTCTTGCTGACAAAACACCAATCTCATCAATTCCTGGTGAGGGAGCAATGTTTCCAGGAATAAGTTTATTCTCAACCCCTGTTTTTGAAGCAAGTTCCTGGCAGAAGGACTGTAAATTTTTAAGTGTTATTTTTTTCCCTAATCCGAGTTCTTCAAACCTTTCAGTTAAATCCAGTTGATGGTTGGTCTCCAAATGCTGAATTAACCGATAGTTTGGTGTAATGATGTTTTTTTCTTCGTGTTTAAAAATCCAGGAATTTACAAGGTTTTGGCTTGGTTCTATGTGTAAATGCCAAATAAATAAGGGTGCAATTATTAAATCATTTTCAAATGTTTCTATAAACAGAGGATATCCTAATCCAAATGTTTTGGGACCTTGAGTTCGTTCAATATTTTTAGATTCAAAATAAAGATGTCGGAGTTTATCCGTTGCCAATGAAGAAGCATTGGTTTGGATATTTAAGTAGCCTCCAAGTAAATCATTGATTAATTTTTCGGCAAACGACTCACCCCTCTGGTCGAGTGAAAACAAGTCAGCTCGATCAAGATAATAATGCAATGCATTTTGATAAATGGATTGAACAGAAGGAGATTGACTATTCCTCATAGTGTGTTTGTTTCGTGTAGTTTTCCGTCTAGCATTGCAACAATAATATTTGCCAACAAAAGAACCAAATTTTGAAATAGTTTTCCCAGTAATCGAGGGGTATCACTAATAAAGGTAAGAATTCTTTTTGGGGATTTTTTAATGAAACATGTTCAAAGTTCAAAATAGTTTTTGGAAGAATGTACCCAGGTTCGTCCAATAAATAAGGGTATTTTGAACTTTGAACATAATCCTGTGCCGCTAAATACATGCCGTCTTTCTACTGAAGTGGATCTGGATCTTTGGGCGTGTCTAAAATCCCTCCACTGACTTTCTCCCCATTACTGTATTCCGCTTCAAGTGTGATCTTACCTTCTTCATTATATACCCTATAGATACCATGAAGTTGATTGTCTTTAAAGTTTTGTTCCTTTTGGATTTTGTCCGAATTGTTGAAATAGGTACGATATGGACCGTGATATTGGTTCATTTTGTAATGGATTTCCTCTGTTGTTCTTCCAAACTTAATTTTTGCATATCTACCATCCAACTGATTATTGATATAACTACCTATTTCCTCCAGTTGCCCCCGATTATTGAACTTGTAAAACGGACCAGAATATACATCATCAACAAAACTTTCAATTTTTTGAACGATTCCATTTTCTGGGTAATAGGTTGTCCATATTCCATTTCTCTGTCCATTGGTTATTATGCCTTCTTCAAGCATGATCCCATTTGCTTCCCGTTTGACAGCTCTTTGAGAATTTGAGCCAGGTATATTTGTGATTTCAAAACCTGATAAATCGATAGATACACCTTGAACAGGTGTTCCTGAACTTCTATTATCGCCACAAGAATAAATTAGGATGCATAATAAGCAAAGTAATAAACCATTTTTCATATTAGTTAAGATTTATTTGTTATTGAATCGGTAAACGAAAAATAAATTTCTAAATCCCGAAATTTTCGGCAAAAATAGAATAAATGAAAAAATGAATAAAAACCCTTTGGAAAAAATTAACAACAGTATTTTTTGCAGAATTATATCAATTTTTAATTTTGCGCACTGCTTCAAAAGCTGTTAATTCAAATAGGGATTGATGTTTTTTGGAGTTAAGAGAAAACAAAGAAACTCCTTCCCATAAAAGCATATCCGATTTTTCTATTTTGAATTGCTCTTTTGACAACATTGAGGTTAATTCTTTTTACATCATTACATTCTTATGGATATAAAGATTCAAAACCTAACGAAATCCTATGGCTTTCAAAAAGCCGTTGACAACATTTCTTTTGAAGTAAGAACAGGAGAAATCCTGGGATTCCTTGGTCCAAACGGGGCGGGGAAAACGACTACCATGAAGATGATTACTAATTATCTGCAAGCAGATGAAGGAGACGTCCTTTTTGATGGAACTTCTGTCAAAACTGGGTCTGTGAAGAAAAGAATTGGTTACTTACCAGAACACAACCCGCTGTATCATGATATGCCGATCATGGATTATTTAGCCTTTTGTGCTGCCCTACAGGGAGTTCATAAAAATGCCATACCGGAAAGAGTGCGGGAAATGGTAAGGGTTTGTGGCTTAAATGTGGAAAAACACAAAAAAATTGGCGAACTATCGAAGGGATACCGCCAAAGGGTTGGATTGGCTCAAGCAATGATACACGATCCTGAAATATTAATTCTCGATGAACCTACTACAGGTTTGGATCCAAATCAGATTGTTGAAATTCGGGAGTTAATAAAACAGTTAGGTAGGGAAAAAACGGTGATCCTCAGTACCCATATTCTTCCAGAGGTAGAAGCAACTTGTGATAGAATTCTAATTATTAACAGAGGAAAAATTGTGGCAGATGGTACCGCAGCAACCTTGAGAAAACAGGCTCAGGGTCAACAGGTGGTGCAAGTTAGAATTGAAGATGGAGAGGCTGATGAAATATTTGAAGCTTTGAGTAAACTGAAATCCGTTGCTCTGGTAGATTTTATGGATAGAGCAAGCAATCGCTTTGAAGTTCAAAGCAATCAAGACATGACTTCTAATCGAGATATTTTCAAATTATGTGTCAAAAAGAAATGGGCACTTACTGAAATGGTGCCTTATGAGACAAGGTTGGAAGATATCTTTAGAGATTTGACAATGAATTAGATTAGGGGATTTTGAGAATAGTAGCCATTTAGATCGATCAGTTCGATTGACCTCCTATTCTTGGCTTCCCAATTTCTTCAAATAAGTGAGAAAATGAATCCAGTTTGGATATTAGCAAAACGAGAACTAAGCTCCTTTTTTGATTCCCTCATTGGGTATTTTATTTTAGTACTATTCCTGTTTTTTACAGGTTTGTTTACCTGGATTGTTGGTGATGATATTTTCATGCGGCAGCAGGCAGACCTTCAGGTGTTTTTTGCCTGGGCACAATGGTTTTTAGCTGTGTTCATTCCGGCAATTACAATGAGACAAATCGCAGAAGAAAGGAGAAGTGGTACACTTGAATTATTGCTAACTAAGGATTTAAACAATCGCCAATTAATCTTAGCTAAGTTTTTGGCTTGTTTCCTCATGGTTTGTATCACTTTGCTGTTTACACTGCCTTATTATTTTTCTGTTGCCAGCTTGGGTGAAATTGATCACGGAGCGACCATCTCAGGGTATTTTGGCTTACTCCTGCTGAGTGCAGCATTCGTAAGCTCTGGGATATTTGCCTCCAGCTTGACAGATAATCAAATTGTTGCCTTTTTGTTAGCCTTGGCAATAAATCTGGTTATACACTTGCTGTTTTGGTTTTTTGGTAGCTCAGGTTCAGGGTTTTTGAGTGAATTGGTTGCAGACTTGAGTTCCAGAAATCATTTTGATTCCATTTCAAGAGGTGTCCTGGATAGCAAAGATTTGATTTATTTTATTTCATTCATATTGTTGTTTCTGTTATTATCAGAAATCAGATTATCGAAACGCAATTAAAGTTTTAATGTTTGAAGGTCAATGTTCAGGTGATTTTATCCTTCAACATTGATTTTTGAACCATTCGTATTGAAGAATGAAAAACACAACTTCCGTTTTATTGGTTTTGGGAATTATTATAATGCTTAATGTGGTTTCAAAACAACTGTTTTTCCGGTGGGATTTAACTGCGGAGAAACAATACACACTAAGCAATGCCACCAAAAATATTTTAAAAAGCCTGGAAGACCCAATAACTGTCACTGCTTACTTCAGTGAAGATATTCCCACTCAACTTCAAAAGGTAAAAAGAGATTTCCAGGAAATGTTGGTAGAATTTAGCACTTTGTCCAAAGGAATGGTCGATTATGAATTTATTAATCCTGATGACGATGAAGAATTGAAACAAACCGCCGCCCAGGATGGAATTGGACCTTTCCCTGTTCAGGTAAGAGAAAGCGACCAGGTGAAAACTCAAAATATTTTTATGGGGGCAACTTTTAAAATGGGAGAACAACAAGAGGTATTACCTGCCATTGTTTCTTCAAGTGGAATGGAATATTCCCTAGCGACAGCGATTAAAAAAATGTCAGTGGTTGATAAGCCTTCTATTGGATTGATTCAGGGACATGGTGAACCAAACTTACAAGACTTGGAACAGGTTATGCTCCAATTGTCCATTTTATATAATGTCGAACCAATTGACTTAGGTACTCAAACCAGCATCGCTGATCGATTCAGAACCGTAGTATTATTGGGACCTAAAGACTCAATTCCACCAAATCATTTTGCGATCTTAGACGATTATTTGGGTAGAGGTGGAAAAATGGTGGTTGGTATAAATGCCGTTGAAGGAGATTTTCAAACAGCGGCAGGAAGTGTGTTTACCACAGGTTTGGAAACCTGGTTACAAAGCAAAGGCATTGTTGTTGATCCTGCATTTGTCGTAGATGCAAATTGTGGCTCTGTCACCGTCCAACGTCGGATGGGACCACTTACCATTCCCAGTAGAGTACAATTTCCTTTTTTCCCTTTGGTTTCCAATTTTGCTGACCATCCTATTACAAAAGGCTTGGAACAAGTAGCCATGATTTTTGCAAGCCACCTTCGCTCGGCTGGAGACAGTACAAAAGTTTTTACCCCATTTGCATACACATCTGGTCAGGCTGGTGTTATCAATGCCCCTACCCAATTTAACGTAGAAAAAAAATGGACGGAAGCAGATTTCCCATTAAATCAATTGGTTTTGGGTGGAATTATCGAGGGTAATTTTGGAGGTAACATGCCTTCAAAAATGGTTGTTTTTGGAGACGCTGATTTTCCTATGCAAGGAGGTGGGCAAAATCCTGACAATGCAAGTTTGTTAACCAATAGCATAGATTGGCTTTCTGATGATACTGGTTTAATTGAACTGAGAACCAAAGGCGTAGTAACCAGACCAATTTCAGAGGAGTATTTGGGAGATGATAATTCGGGGAAACGGAATACTATGAAGTATTTGAACTTTGGATTGCCTATCCTTTTAATTATCATTTACGGCTTCTTGAGATTCCAGCGTCAGAGAAATACGAGAATTAAGCGGATGCAGGAGGACTATTCATAATCATATTTTTGTAAAACAATTATTCAGAACATACAATAATAATGAACAATAAAACACTACTAATAATTTTGGTTGGGCTGGTTGTAGTTTATGGCTTGACCCAGCTGTTTTCCGGAAAGAAGGATCGAAGTTTTGATACGGACTTAGTGAAGATAGATACTTCTACTGTTACAAAAGTGGTTGTATTTCCAAAAGCAGATGATTTTGCAGAAGTAACCTTGACCAGGGAAGGTAGTAATTGGATTATCACAAAAGGGGATCTAACAACAATTGCCACCAGCAATAATGTAAATTCTCTGCTTGGTCAATTGTCACTAATCAAAACTAAAAGAATTGCTGCAAAGAATTCAGAAAAATGGGTTGATTATGAAGTGGAAGATGATAAAGCTACCCGGCTTCAAGTTTATGCTGGAACAAAATTGCTCCGGGATTTTATGATTGGGAGATTTAGTTTCAATCAACAAACCCGTCAGGCTACCTCTTTTGTTCGTTTGACAGGAGAAGATGAAGTATATGCGGTAGATGGATTTTTAAGTATGTCACTTGGGCAGGGATTTGATGCGTACAGAAACAAAGAAATCCTCAATGTAGCACAAGCTGACTTTACAGGTCTTGATTTCAGATTAGAGGATTATATGTTTTCATTCAATAAATCAGGTAAAGATTGGGTAATGAATAATGATATAAATATTCCATTAGATTCTGCTCTGATGTATAATTTGTTAAATAATATTCAAAATGTAAGCGGTTCAGAATTTATTGATGACTTTGATCCTGTACAATCCCAAAATCTATTGCAAAAAAGTTTGACGGTTAATGCCAATAACTTGATAGAACCAATAGTCATTCACTGTTATGCAGACACCTCCAGAGAAAAGCCATTTGTCATTCATTCCTCCCAAAATGAAGAAGCATATTTTGCAAGTGATTCAACCGGGGTTTATACACGACTATTCGAACGAGTAAATGAGGTTTTGGAAGCCATGCAATAAGAATCGGTTTTCTGTTTTCCTTCCAAAAACATGAGTCATCCCAAATTTTGGAATTAAACCCCTTTGTTTTTTTATTTTCCTTAATCCGTTGATATTCAACTTGTTGCGGGTTGGTCAAACCCGCAACTCGCACCCCGCAACAAAAGCACATTACATAGTGAGTTGAAATTCAATGATTTAAGAAACAATCTACAAATTCAGCTTGCCCCTTTGGGTAGGCTGCTCAAAAGTTAAAAAATCAAGCTCTTTTTTTGAAGAATTTTGCTCTTTTAACTGCCTGATTACTAGCTGAATGCGTTTCTTTCCATTGCCATAAATTGGTCATAAAAGTTTCTTCAAGAGCTGGTTGAACTTGCGCTACTATCTCGTTTGGCTTCCAACAATGAAGTGGTAGCTCCAAATCTGCCAATGAAAGCCCTACCAATGGGTTGGGACTCCTAATGCCTTTGTGTTTTCCAAAGAGACTTTCAATAACATCTGAGCTTACATGATAACTTCCGGTTTTGTCTTTCAAAAAGCCTTGATATTTCTGTGCATATACTTCTAATAGTGTAACAAAATCCAAGACTAAAGCTGCTTGATTGCCCTGTAGCTTTAACTGTTCGAGCTGCTGCTTAAAAGTCTTTAAAGTAGCTTTGGATAAACCCTGTTGCTTCAAATGTTGAACGATTTGTTCACTCACTTCAATACAAGTATTTAAAATATTTAGCCATGACTCATATTTTTTCAATTCCTCAAAGAACAATTGTTCTTTTTCATTTAATTGTCCAAATCGCTTCAATAAAGTCAATGCCCAGCAAATAATTGGCTTTTGATTCATAAATCGAGCTTTGATACGCTGTTTAGGAGGACGTAAATAAGTCAAATCCTGGTTAACTGATTTAGCAGCATAGCTGCCCACTAATTTGATGAAAGCCTGATAAGTTTCATCTTCCTTGTAGATTTTGCGTAAACAATTAGCCACTGCATGATTAATATCAGGCAGATGCTTTAAGCCTAATAGTCGAGCGCTCTTGAGTAGCTTACTGTCTTCATCACTCAATACATAGCTTAATTCCACCACTTCATGCTCAAGCAGCGCTTCTATTTGTGTCTGGATTTTTTCTCCAGTCCAACTTTTGGCAGCACCTAAATAGAGCACCGACACTGCTTCATAGTTTAAGGCTCCTTGTCCCTTGGTGCGCTCGCTGGGCAAGATTAAAATCAACAAAATTCGTTCATTGCTCGTATTTAAACTTTCATCTATTATTAGACTGAGTGTTTTGCCGCTTAATGCCTTGCTATTCAAGGCATGCTCTATGTGATATAGCCCCATTTTTGATACCCAATTTTCTATCGTATTGGCACAGGGAATCCGGCAGATTTCCAGCTTAAAACATAAATTCAATATCTCAATAATTTTTACAATGCTCCGATAGCTACTATTGCATATTACGCGTAAGAGTACACAAAACTGAATTAAATATAATTCATAGTGATGACGCTTAGGTTTATCCTTCCGTAACAAACGCTTGCGTAAACCCTTGAGACTATTGGCTTTTGTGCGATTCTTCCGCTTCCAATTATCTCGGCTTGCACGAACAAGCTTGTTCTTTTTGCGTAATGCGCGATTCTCACTCCTCAATTCCATTATCTTATGCTGCAATGCTTTCAGCTTTTCTTCTAATTTCCTTACCTTACAGCTAGGTTCTTTTTTAGAACTTTTTGAGACCTTCATTTATAACTGGGTGTTGCTACCCTAAAGTTAGAAGGTCTTTTTTATTTCTTTTGAGCAGCCTACCCTTTGGGGCAGGGGTGATTGGTTCTATTATTTTCATGATGTGCTAAAGGATTATGCAGGTTTTTTTCTTCTAAATTCCTGAAAGTTCAAGTTCAAGACCAAGTTCAATTTCAATTCTTGGGCTTGAACTTGGTCTTGAACTTGAATTTGAAAAAAATCACAGAGCATATTTTTAGAACCAATCACCCTGCCTTTGGCGGGATGACACATGTTTTAAATCTATTTGCAAATCCTAAAATTCTTTTTGATAATATTGCAGTGTAGGATGTTACGTTTATAAGAAAAAGAATTATGAAAAAGACCATTCTGTTTTTATGCTTTTTAGGGACAGCATTTTTGAGCAAAGCGCAATTTGGTATTTCTGCTGGATACCAATCATTCAAGGCTGATGACTGGTTTTCAGGGCTTTCAGACATTCAACAAGAAAATGTTGGCACTCAATCTTCTTATAAAATAGGAATTGATTATTGGTTTAGGTTGAAGAATATCAGGATTGAATTTATGCCTGAATTGAGTACTGCAAATTTTGAAAAGTCATTTACGAATGGAGACTTCGAAGTGAAAATGTTTAATCTTCAGTTCAATACCAATATCTATTTATTGGATATAAACAATGATTGCAACTGCCCGACCTTTTCAAAACAAAGTAATTTCTTGGCAAAAGGGTTTTTTCTTCAAATCTCACCTGGATATAGTTTCATCAACACTGCCCATAATCATACAATTATAGAAGGCAATACCTCCACATTTTTAACAACTGAAAAAAACAATTTTTCCAATTTTAGTATAGGTATTGGGGCAGGATTCGATTTAGGTGTATCTGATATATTGACAATTACACCAATTGCCAGAATTAGGTATTTTCCCAATGCTTCAACCCAGGTTCAGTTTGGTACATTTGAACCAACCGAATCTACGATTACTCAACTATACTTGGGTGCAAGATTGGGATTCAGGCTAGTAAGAGATTGGTAAATCTATCTTACTAAAGTAACATCTCCAATATACTCTTCTATTCTTCCGTTCGTAAATACTACTTGAGCTTTATACATGTATACCCCTGCATTCATCTTTTCACCATTGAAAAACCCTTTCCAACCCGTTGTTGGGCTGTTTGGTTCTAAATTCTCTGCTTCAAACATCAATTCACCCCACCTGGAATAGACCTGGAAAACTCGAATTAATCCAATTTGTTTTTCATCTCCATACACATAAAAAGAATCATTAACGCCATCTCCATTAGGAGAAAATACATTTGGTATATAAACCGTCTCATTAAATTGGACAAAAATTTCAATGCTTGCCATCGCTGTGCAACCACTTGAATCTGCGATGATAATGGTGTAAGTGGTCGTCTCAGTAGGGGTAGCAGTAGGTGTAAGACAATCTGTACAGCTTAAGCCTAGAGCCGGAGTCCATTGGATGCTTGCCAAATCATTTTCTGGAATATTGGTCAAGGCATTCAATATTTGAAATTCTCCAAGCTGAATCGTTACTTCAGAATCCAATGCGACTACTGGTTGAATAGGAGCAGGTAATTCAATCGCTTCAGAATAATTACAACCTTCCAAATCTTGTATCACTATGTCATAAACCCCTTCTTCCAACTCATTAAATAAAGCAACTGTACCAAATGTGTTTCCTCCGTCAATTGAATAAAGAAAAGGAGCAGAACCTCCATTAATCGCCAATATTTCAATCATTCCAAGACCTCCAATACATGTGGGGGCTTCGAAAGAAATATCGATTGATGATATTTCTGGAGCCAGAGTGGTTTCTGTAATGACCAAACTATCACATCCATTCATATTAAATAGGATAATGGTATCCATCCCCACTTCGGATACTTCGCAGGTAATTGCATTCAGTAGTGTCTCATCAGATGGTAATAATGTCGTAGTGGTGATCACCAAACTATCACATCCAAATTGATTACTCAAAAATGTGGTATCCTGTCCAATTTGACCAGGGTCGCAGGAGGTATCTGTTAGAAATGTTTCATTTTCTGGTACCAGGATAGTAGTTGTAATGATTAAACTGTCACATCCGAATTGATTGTTTAAAACCAGTGTATCTTGTCCAACTTGATTTGGATCACAGGTGGTTGCGTTTTGAAAATCCATATCACCTGGAGCAAGGGTAGTGCTTGTAATGATTAAACTATCACATCCATTTTGGTTGACCAAATAGGTTGTATCAATACCTACCTCGTTTGGATCGCATGTAAGGGCGTTGTCAAAAGTTTCATCTGCTGGTAACAGGGAAGTAGCAGTAATGATTAAACTATCACATCCAAACTGGTTGCTCAAAAATAAGGTATCTACACCGACATCATTGGGATTACAGGAAGAAGCATTTACAAATTCCTGGTCACTTGGAGCCAAACTAGTTACTGTAATGACCAAACTATCACAACCACTTTGATTACTTAAAACCAGGGTATCTATTCCCACTTGATTCAAATCACAAGTCATATCATTCACTATCGTTTCCTCAGGTGGTGAAAGTGAAGTCGTTAAAACAACAATGCTATCACAATCTGGTCCGGGAAAATACAGCGTGTCTATTCCAACTTGGTTCAAATCACAGGTCATATCTGTGGCAAAAGTGGTATCAGGGGGAGAAAATGTAGTTGATGTAATGACCAAACTATCGCAACCAAATTGATTGTTCAAAAATACTGTATCCATACCGACTTCATTCATGTTACAAGATGCCTCATTGAAGAAAGTTTCACTTTCAGGTGCCAGTGTTAGTGTGGTGATTACCAGACTATCGCAATCACTTGTTGTAAATATTGTAGTATCACTTCCCACTTGATTGATATCGCAGGTAAAATCTGCAAAATAGGTGGTATCAGCTTCAGCAAAGGTGGTTTCCAAAATAACCAGACTGTCACACCCAAATTGATTATTAAAAAAAGAAGTATCGGTTCCAACATCTAAAATATCACAGGATGTAGTTTGGAAAAGAAAGCTTTCTGAAGGAGCAAGATCCAAGGTGGTGATTACCGTACTGTCACAACCAAATTGATTGGTGAAAACCAAAGTATCTGTGCCAGCCATATTAGGGTCACAAGTAAAATCTGATAGGAAAATCTCGTTGCTTTGCAACAATACAGTTTCCGTAATTACCACACTGTCACAAAGTGCAGTTTGAAATATAGTTGTGTCAATACCAGCCTCTATAGGATTACAGGTATTCTGAATGGGATTAATGGTTGTGTCAGCTGCTGAGAACAAGGTCTCTGTAATGATTAAACTATCACAACCAAATTGATTTGTCAGAAATAAGGTGTCTGTACCAGCATCATTAGGGTCACAAGAGGTGTTTGAGAAAAACTCCTCATTATTTGGTGCTAGACTAGTGGTTGTAATGACAACACTATCACATTCAGCGGTGCTGTAAAAAACGGTGTCAATTCCAACCAACATTGGGTCACATGTCATCGCTGTTTCAAAGCAGGTATCCAGTTGAATAATTGTCAAGGTAATTTCAGTCCTTTCAATACTTACACAATTGCTGGAAGTGTCTATGGCTTCTGCATAAAAAGTACCGGCTCCTGATGGCGTATAGAAAAAATTGTTTTGCTGTAATAAATTACCTCCGGTGGGTTGGTCATACCAATCTATTTCAAAGTTACCTTGTGGAGTTGCAGCCAGCATAGGAATAATCTCATTTTCGCAAATTGTAGCATTTGAACCTATTGGAGGATTAATGGGTGGACAGCTACAAACAGGTGAATCAATAGTGAAACTTTCATCACATCCTGTAGATAAATTTGTAATTGTTAAAGTTGGATTTGTGCCCTCTGGAATCCCATCAATAGTAAACGTGCCATCTGGATTAAAGGTGACAGTTCCATCGGTACTGGTCACATTGGTACCATCGGTTTCAATGGTTACAAAATAATCCATGAGGCTACCATTACATGCTTTTTCAGATTCAGTCATCAAAGGGATTGTGTTTACAATAATGTTTTCAGAGGTATTTTCCGCACATTGACCATTATCAGGTGTGAAATTTATGGTTGTAGTGGTTCCTCCAAGTCCGGTTGGATCAAAAGTATTTCCAATATCCCAGACTCCTGTAATTCCATTGTTGGAAGTGCCTGGTAGGGTAATTGAAGGGTCATCTTCGCATAAAGGGCCTAGGGGGTCAAAAATTGGTGTAGATGTAGCATCAACAATAATCGTCATGGAAGTATTTTGAGCACATTGTCCGCCATCAGAAGTAAAGAAGATGGTAACAGACTGACCGCCTTGTCCATTTGGATCAAAAGTATTTCCTACATCCCATGAACCTGTAATTCCTTCTAACGATAAATCTTCCAGAGAAACTGGTGCATCTAATTCACACAAAGGTCCTATCTGATTAAATGTAGGAAGTGTTTCTGCGTTTATTTGTACGTCCATCGTTGTTTGATTGGCACATTCGGTTGCATTAGGAGTAAATGTTGCTGTAATTGTATTTCCCCCATTTCCCATAGGATTGATACTTGATGGGTTCCAACTTCCCATGATCCCCTCATTTGAAATATTAGGAAAAAACACCAATCCATCGGATTCACAAAGAGGTCCAATCTGGAAAAAGGTGGGATCAGTGGCAGAATTGATATTGATATTTAATGTATGACTAATAGCACATTCATTTGAATTTGGAGTGAAAGTCGCCAGAATACTATTCCCACCCTGACCATTAGGATCTACTGAAGGAGGATCCCAGCTACCCTGAATACCATTATCAGAAATAGTAGGCAAAATGAGCAAACCGTCATTCTCACAAATGGGAGTCAAACCAGAGAATGCAGGCACATCGGCCTCATTTATATTGACTGTCATTGTGGTGGATGCAGCGCATTCTCCAAAATTTGGAGTAAATGTTGCGGTAATGGAATTTCCACCTTGTCCAGAAGGATTTATTGATGATGGATCCCAGTTACCCTGAATTCCTTCCACTGAGGTAGTTGGGAAAAATACAATAGGATCATTTTCACATAAGTCCGCAATTTGAACAAAAGTTGGAGTAACTTCATCAAGAACCTCTATATCTAATGCAGTTACCATTGGGGCACACTGCCCTGGGTCTGCAAAGAAATTTATGGTTACAGTTTGTCCTCCTAGTCCAAAAGGATTAAATGATGATCCGATATCCCAATTCCCGGTTATACCTTCCAATGAGACAGAAGAAAGAGATACAGGGGGTTCATTTTCGCAAATTGGACTAAATGAAATAAAAGTTGGTGTGGTTTCTTCCAAAACCGAAATGGTCATAGTTGTGGTATTGCTACATTCTCCAAAATCAGGCGTGAAGGAGATCGTAACACTTTGCCCTCCATAAAGGGAGGGATCAAAAAATGGACCGACATCCCAGGTTCCATTAACTCCCTCATTGGATGTCGTTGGAAGAGCAATCAAAGATTCCGTTTCACAAAATGGACCTAATTGATTAAATGTAGGTGGATTTACGTAACTATCTATATCTACATCGATGAATACTTCTGGGAGACAACCTTGGTTAGCATCAGGTGTAAATTTCGCAGAAACGGTAGTTCCACCCAATCCACTAGGATTGATTGTAGCTGGAGTCCAAGTTCCTGTATATCCCTCATTTGAGCTTATAGGCAGTGTAAATGGTCCATCGTTTTCACAAAGTGGGCCAATTGAACCAAAACTAACCTGAGCACAATTGGGGGGCAGGTCATCTTCACAAAATACATACTCAATTTTAATATCATACTCTACTTGAACGACACCCTGGCTAATCGCATCAGTTGGACAATTACAACCATTATTGTTTGCTTCATCAAAACGAAATGAAGGCACAATATCTACTCCAAGACTTTCAAAAGTATCGAAATAATTACCAAGACAAAATGTTTCAGAAGTATAGGGTAAGCCTAATGGAAAAGTTTGAGTTGGAGTATCAAAAACCAGGTGATCTCCAGATGCAGCACAGTCTCCTTCTCCTGGTGTATTATTCACTAATCCGTCTCCGAGGACTGTACATGTAGGTGCGGTGCAGTTATCGTAAAGGTTTGCATATAAACCTTCTAAATAATCAGCGCAACAAGGAAAATTGCTCCAGTCCAAGGTGACACTTTGTATTGTGATGGTCAATTTTACGCTGTCAATATTTGCTCCAGCTGTACAAGGCCAATCCTCCTCAACTGAGGGGGCATCGAATTCATATGCTTCACTTGGCATCCATGTTGGTGGAGCACAGCAAACGAAGTAATCATTTCTATCGGTATCTGGTGTAGCATCTGTTTCATCAAAGCAGTGGGTAAATCGAATAGATGGACTATTTGATGAACAGGATAATGGCATACTTTGTATGGACTCTTCTACTACAACAGTATTGGAATGGTTGAGTAAGGGAAATATATTTGAGAAAGTAAAATCAACAGAAGAATTGAGCCAAATTCCTGTAGATATTATAAGAACTCCGAAACCAATTTTCGAAAAAAAACTCATAGTGACAAGTGAGATTTATTATAAATTTGATAGGAATGATTTACAAATGGAGACTAAAATTAAGAAATGCTTTTGTCTTTGGTATAAGGAAACTATACCTTCTAGACTTTGACGAATAGGAGATGTATTTTATGAACGGTGATGTATTTTCAAATCGGGTTTTTACTATTTTGACGTAGCAATGTTGTAGTATTTTGAAGGGCTAATTCTACAGTATTTTTTTTTACTCCTAAAATTCAATTGATTTCCGATTTCAAACATTCGATGAATTCAGTCAAATATCTTGGCTCAACAAGGTTTTTTAGTGTTACTGCATACCATATCCTATTCCCCAACTTTGAAATAGGAATCCCGGCCAGTTCACCGCGATCTAAATATTGCTGTACTGACCATTTTGCTAGAATCGATATTCCCATATCTGCTTTCACTAATTCAATTATAGCTTCTGTTAATCGCATATGAATAATTCTGGGCAGCTTCACACTGTTTGGCTTGAAGAAATTATTGATGATATCCGAATGTGCTTCTGGGATGTCGTACTTAATAAACGGTTCCAATTCAAAATCTTTGGGATGTAGCCTCTTCCGTTGAGCCAGGGGGTGATTGGGGCTCACAACTGCAAGTAATTGATCTTCAAAAAGGGGGCGATAAATGAGATTGGGATCTTTTATTTTTTCACTGGATAGTGCAATATCAAGCCTGCCATTGAGTAGCGCTTCAATAGTAGCATAGGTTGCTTCTGGCAGTACCTCAATACTCACATTTGGGAATTTCTTTTTATAAATCTTTAATGTAGGTGATAACCAGTGATAACAGGTATAACACATCGTACTTACTCTTAATGAACCCTCATCCTTGGCCAACATCGTATTGATCTCACAATCTGTCTTTTCCAACTCATCCAATACGATGTGGGCTGTTTTCAAAAGCCTTTCTCCTGCCTGGGTCAAATGCATCTGCTTTTTTGCACGCACAAAAATTTGGGTACTGTATCTGGATTCTATTTCTCTTAATTGGTGACTTAATGCAGATTGAGAAAGGAACAATTGCTGGGATGCTTTTGTGAGGTTTTTTGTTTCTGCTACCGTTTTGACCAATCGTAAGTGTCTGATTTCCATAAGGTTGAATTTTTAGTTAGGTGTATCGTATTTGAAATACAAACTCTAAGAACACACTCAAAGTAAAGAAAAGTTTCATGAATTTTTTTCACGTTTATTTCAAAATATTTTCATTTTTTTAATAGGATTTAATCGACTATTTTCGTCTCCCAATGCTATTATCGCTCTCTTATTTAAAAAAGGTTTGCTTGTAAGAATTCACCTGAAATTAAAAAATTCGCAAATCAGTAAGTGTTTTTTTAACTCTTTTTATGGGCGGTCTTTTCCGCCCTTTTTCAGTTCTTTACACCAATTTCTTCATAAAATATACTTTATTTATGTCCAACGATGTCCAAAATCTAGAAAAACTAAAATACCCCATTGGTGACTTTCAATATGATCCAAATTATTCAGGCACAGAACAGAATAACTATCTTTTGACGATTGAGGAATTTCCTGGAAAATTTCGAAAGCTGGTTTCCACTTTTAATGAAAAACAGTTAGACAGCAAATATCGACCGGGAGGTTGGACTGTTCGACAGGTCATTCACCATATGCCAGATAGTCATCTCAATAGTTATCTACGTTTTAGATGGGCGATGACTGAAGAAAAGCCGGTAATTAAAGCTTATCTTGAAGGTAAGTTTGCCGAAATGATGGATTATGAAAATACACCAATTGAGGTTTCACTTGATTTGTTAGAAAGTCTTCATAAAAGATGGATTATTTTGTTAAATAATTTATCAGATGAAGATTGGAAAAGAACATTCATTCATCCCGAAAATGGAAAGGAGATTAGTTTAAGAGAAATGTTGCCGCTTTATGCCTGGCATTGTGAACATCATTTTGAACATGTTAACCAGCTAAAATTAAGGAAAGGATGGTAAGGCAATCAAACTTTTTAAAAACCAAGCATATGTTTCATCTCGAAATAACCCACTTTACCAATTATCCATTCTGCAGCCAATATTGCACCGCTGGCAAAGCCCTCTCGTGAATGAGCAGTATGCTTGATTTCTATACTATCTACTTCAGAATCATAATTAATTATATGTGTGCCAGGCACATTTTCAATCCTTTTTGACTTAATTGCTAATTCTGAGGGGGTAGTTTCTTGTTCCTTGGACCAGTTTAATTTCCGTTGTATTTCAGAAATGATTCCTTCGGCAAGGGTAATGGCTGTCCCACTAGGGGCATCAAGCTTTTGGGTATGATGAATCTCCTCCATTGAAATATTATATTGACTATGTCCATCCATCATCCTCGCCAATTGCTTATTGATTTCAAAAAAGATATTGACACCAATACTAAAATTGGAGGCAAATAAAAGCGCTCCATTATTCTTGGTACAAATGGCCTTTGCTTCCTCCAATTGACCTAACCAAGCCGTAGTGCCTGTAACGACGGGAAGTCCAACTTCCAGACATTTTGTAATATTTTGAAAGGCGCTTTCAGGTCGACTAAACTCAATTGCCACCTCTGCTTTAATTAGATTTTTAGGGTTAAAATCATGTAAATTTTTACTATTTATCTTCAAAACAATTTCATGACCCTTTTGAGTCGCCAGCGACTCGATTACCCTTCCCATTTTTCCATAACCAATGATGGCAATTTTCATCAAAAAAAATAATTCTTTAAAATTTTGACGGTATTCTGATTAAAGCATTTACCTCCTGCCAAAAGACCACCAAAATTGTCTGTGTTGAAAAATTAAAAATATTATCTGAAAAAAGTGACCAAATAATTTTTTCCTAGTCCTAAATCATGTTTGTTGTACTTTTCTTTCCTATCTCTGGCTGACACTTTGTACAACAAACAAATAAGCACCTTACAGCCTCTTTGCCAAGCAAAGGGGCTTTTTTTGTGAAATGCAACCTAACTATCTGATCTCCAAATTTTTAGTAAATTTGACTCGAACGTAAATAACCGACTTAATTTTTAACTAACAAAACGAAGATCAATGAAAAAATACACCGTTGAATTCATTGGTACATTCTTTTTAATACTCACTTTATGTATGGCTGGGTCACACCCTTTGGGTGCAATAGCTATTGGTAGTTCTCTTATGATTATGGTTTACGCAGGAGGACATATTTCTGGGGCACAATATAATCCGGCGGTAAGGCTTGGTGTTTGGATGAGGGGAAAGATGGCTGCTTCTGATTTGACAGGATATTTTCTTTAACAATTATTAGGAGGGATAATTGTTGCACTAATTGCAGGATATTTAAGTACGCCGCCCGCCGCCGCTTTGGCAGCAGTGACATTTAAGTACGTAAATGGAGATGATTAAATATATAGTAAACAAAATGAATTAATGTTCTTGTTAAATGAAAATGAAAATGGTTCTGGCACCTAATTTTTCATTTTCATTTTCATTTTTATTCCAAAAAAGAAAATGAGCAAACGAAAAAAGATTCTTTGGGGCTTATTAGTGGTCTTAGTGATTATTCAATTTTTTAGAATTGATAAGTCGAAACCTGAATATCCTCCTCAAAATGATTTTTTGGTAATAGAACAAGCTCCTCAACAAGTAGCAGAAATTTTTAAAAATGCCTGCTATGACTGTCATTCCTTTGAAACCAAATATCCCTGGTATACCAATATTGCACCTGTGAGTTGGTGGATAAAAGGGCATATCAAGGGAGGAAGGCAAAATCTCAATTTCTCAGAATGGGGAACTTATGATGGTAAAAAGAGATCCCATAAACTTGAAGAAACTGTGGAAGAAGTTTCATCCAGACACATGCCTATGAAGAGTTACACTTTTTTACATCCAAAAGCAAAACTGATTGACCAGGATATCAATAGTCTGGTGGATTGGGTTAAATCAAAAATGCCACAATAAATTGGCGTTTTGGCATATTGAATTTTAATGGTTGAATTTTTTCCTTTTTGTTGGACATCATACCAATATCTCATCTTTTTTAATCAAAAAATGAATTCTTGCTGTTGACCTGTTAGCTTTGCTTAAAATGTATAAGCTATGATGATTTTCAAATTGTTGTCCTTCGAAAAAATTATTTTCTCGTTTACCTTTTCCTTTTTATCATTCATCGCTTTTGGACAATTGAATGTGAATTTGGTTGGACAACTCTCTTACGATTCTCTTCGAACAAATGATGTTTGGGGATATGTAGCTCCGGATGGAACAGAATATGCATTGGTGGGACTTCGTACTGGAATTTCTATTGTTTCTCTTTCAGACGCGAGTAATCCCTCAGAAGTAGCAAGAATCGATGGAGCCACTTCAACCTGGAGAGATTTAAAAACCTGGGGAAATTATGCTTTCGTTACAACAGATGTTGGAGATGGAGATGATGGATTGACTGTAATTGATCTGTCTGAACTACCTAATGATGCAAATTATTTCAATTGGAAGCCTGTATTTGGGGAAGATACCCTAAAGACTTGCCACAATTTATTCATAGATGAAAAAGGTTGGTGTTATTTATCAGGATGTAATGTCAATGAAGGTGGAATCATTTTCCTGGATGTTTTTTCTGAACCAGGAAATCCTTTATTTGAAGGTTTTGGAAGTCCGACCTATTCCCATGATGTATATGCAAGAAATGATAAAATGTATACTTCCGAAATAGGGGAGGGGCATTTTGGTGTTTATGATGTTTCTGATAAAGCCAATCCAATATTACTTGCATTGCAAAAAACTCCATTCAATTTTACCCATAATACCTGGCTATCAGACGATGAAAAATATTTGTTTACTACAGATGAAAAAGCCAATGCTTCTACTGCTGCGTATGATATTTCTGATTTAAGTGATATTCAATTATTAGATGAATTCAGACCTCAAAAAACAATTGGAAGAGGAGTAATCCCTCACAATGTTCATGTTAAGGAGGAGTTTTTAGTTATTTCTCATTATACAGATGGCTTAGTTATCGTGGATGCTACTTTTCCAGATAATTTGATTGAAGTAGGGAATTATGACACGCACATGCAGCACAATAATAAATTTCATGGGGCCTGGGGGGCATATCCTTTTTTGCCTTCAGGTTTAACGCTTGTAAGTGACATTGAAAGTGGACTTTTTGTCCTCCAACCAAATTATAATAATGCTTGTTGGTTGGAAGGAAAAGTTACAGACGCACAAACAGGAGCACCAATAATTGGTGCTGATTTGAAGATTCAATCTGATGAAAAAAATGGAGCTTTTACCGGGTTTTCAGGAGATTATGCCACAGGTCATGGTTTATCAGGGAATTTTGAAATCAAAGTGACAGAACCAAGATATTTTGATGCTGTAGTTGAAGTAGAGTTGAAAAACGGGGAGGTAACTATATTAAACATTGAAATGGAACCATTACCAGTTTACTCAATAAACGGAAATGTAATCGAAAAGGGCTCTGGAAACCCTATTGAAAATGCCATTATTTTGATAGAAAATGAAAATTTGAGTTTTACGACCAATACAGATATTGAAGGCAATTTTGAATTGCCAGTTGTTACTGGAGAATATACTGTCTATGTTGGAGCCTGGGGTTGGGAAAACCTGGGATTTGAAAATCAAAATATTGATCAAGTTGAAAGTCAACAATATGAACTAGAAAGATTTTATCAAGACAATTTCAATATCGACTTTGGCTGGAAGGTATCAGGCGACGCAACTTCAGGGCATTGGGAAAGAGGCATACCAACGGGTACCAAACATGAAGGATTTCCTGTAAATCCAGGCAATGATGTTGAAGAGGATTTTGATGGTAACTGTTACGTAACTGGTGTATTGAGTACCTCAAAGTTTGATAAAGATGTAGATAATGGTACCACGATACTAACTTCTCCAGTTTTTAAAATTAGTAATTATAACAGACCAATTCTCAGCTTTCATTTATGGTTTTTTGGGGGTGCAAGTCCTACTGGTGACCTTCCAAATGACACATTAAAGGTTTTTTTAAGCAATGGTTTGGAGACCATCCTAATTGAAAGTTTATCTGAATCTACAGGGGATTGGGTTTTTTACTCATTTGACTTGGCGAAATTGTTGGAAATCACTGATGAAATGCAGTTAATATTAGAAGTCGCAGATGATGTTGAATTTGGACATTCAGTTGAGGCAGGCATTGATTTGTTTGAAGTGAAGGAAGGACTTAATAACTCAGATTTTGAAGTAATTGATGACTTGGCAAAATTTAGGGTATACCCAAATCCTTTCTATAATAATCTATTTATTGATTACAAAGTCGAAGAAGGGTATATTAAGTTAGATGCCTTGATTTTCAATGCTTTAGGGCAAAAAGTTGAAGAAATACAATTACAGAATACTCATGGTACAATTCAATTTGATGCTGAAATAGTGCCAAGTACTTATTTTTTGGTGTTTAGGATAGATAATGAAATAACTAAAGCTATTAAATTAATCAAAGGGAGATAAATTTTTACCAAGACCAGTCAAAATAACTCTTGTCATTAAAAACACAAAACTTCACTAAGGCAAATATCCAGCCCGTATACGAATTAATAAATTTTATATTTGCGTGCTTTTTAACAAAAGCATTACCCTGATTCTAAAAAGCATTTACACGCCTCTACCGGTTTTAAATCCACATATCAAAATTTCAATAACTAACCTGAATATGAAAAAGACAATTATTATCCTTTTGACACTGTTTGTCAACTGCCTTTGTTTTGGACAATTGAATATGACCCTTATGGACCAGGTGCAGTACACTCAGGGGTTAAATGATGTTTGGGGCTGGGTAGATCCAGTAACAGGGGAAGAATACGCAATAGTTGGAACACAAACAGGTACTTCTATTGTAAGTGTAGTTGATCCAGAAGATGCATTTGAAGTCCAGTTTATTCCTGGACCTCAGTCCACCTGGAGAGATATAAAAGCATGGGGAAATCACGTTTATGTCACCAACGAAACTTCAAATGGGCTTTTGGTAATCGATATGACCAACCACCCTGACAACATTACATGGTATGAATGGCAACCGCAATTGCAGGATATAGATGGCCAAACAAAAACCTTGGAATCCTGTCATAACCTATATATTGATGAATTTGGTTGGTGTTATTTGGTTGGGTGTAACTTCAATAATGGAGGAGCAATGTTTGTGGATGTGTTTTCCGACCCTGGAAATCCCATATTTGTGGATTATGGGGCTCCAGTATATGCACATGATGCTTATACACGTGATAATATTTTTTATGCTTCCCAAATTGGCAATGGAGATTTGGCTATTTATGATGTAAGTGATAAGGGTAATGTACAACAGTTGGCTTCTCAAACCACTCCTTTTGCATTTACCCATAATGCATGGTTGAATGACGCAAGTGATGTTGTCTTTACAACAGACGAACGTCCCAATGCCCCAGTGGCAGCATATGATATTTCAGATTTAAGCGATATTCAAGAATTGGATCAATATGTACCAATTGAAACGTTGGGAGAGGGGGTGATTCCACACAATGTGCATGTTTGGCAAGACTGGCTGATTATTTCCTATTATACAGACGGAGGAATAATCGTAGATGCCTCCAAGCCTGACAACCTGATTGAAGTAGGAAACTTTGATACCTTTTTTGGAGGTGGTGGTGGTTTTTCAGGAGCCTGGGGAGCTTATCCCTTTTTACCCTCGGGAATTGTGCTGGTAAGTGATATTGGAAATGGCTTGTATGTTTTGGATGCAGATTATGTTAGAGCCTGTTGGTTAGAGGGCCAGGTTACAAATTCTTCTAATGGAGCTCCAATTTTTGGTGCTTCAGTTACCATTAATTCGTCGCAAGCTAATTTGGGTACAACAGATCTTTCAGGTAACTATCAGACCGGACAAGCGATTCCAGGAACATTTGAGGTATTATTTGAGGCTAATGGCTTTATTTCCAAAACAGTTGATGCAGTTTTGGAGAATGGGGAATTGACTACTTTAAATGTTGAATTGGATCCGCTTCCTAGTCTCGAAGTACAAGGTATAGTAGTAAGGAGTGCAGATGGTTCCCCAATTGCGAACGCACGTATTGAAGCCGTATCAAATACGAATCCAATTTCTTATAATTCCAATACAGCAGCAGATGGTACTTTTACTCTTTTTGGAGTAAACCTTGGAGAATATACCATTACGGTAGGTAAATGGGGTTTCCATTCAGTTCTGATAGAAGAATTAATTATTGATTCCAATACAGGAATGCTCACCATAGAACTGGATGACGGGTATCAGGATGAATTCATTGTTGATCTGGGCTGGGAAACTCAATCAACAGCCTCATCAGGAGATTGGACTAGAGGCGAACCGATAGGTACCTCATTTAACCAAGGTAGCTTAACGGTTAATCCTGAATTTGATATTGATGGAGATTTAGGAGATCAATGCTATGTAACCGGTAATAACGGTGGAAATGTTGGAAATGATGATGTCGATAATGGAGTAGTAATTTTGACTTCTCCACCTATGAATTTGACAACCTACAATGTTCCTATTTTAAAATATTTTGCATGGTTCGTAAATGATGGTGGTCAAGGGAATCCAAACGATGCTTTCCAAATTAAAATTAATAATGGTACAGATGAAGTGACTTTGGAGACCATCACAGAATCTTTGGGAGAATGGCGACCTGAATCAAAATTTTTAATCAAAGACTATATCGCTGTAACAGATGAAATGCGGGTCATTTTTGAAACATCTGATATGCAAGGCTCAGGTCACCTGGTTGAGGCGGCGCTTGATTGGTTTAGAGTGGAAGAAGGTTCAGCTTACCCTGTTTTCTCTGTAGATGTGACAGAAGGATGTTTGCCATTAACGGTTCAATTTAATGACTTCTCTGATTCGACTTCTACTTATTTATGGACATTTGAAAATGGTAATCCAGCTACTTCTGATATCCCAAATCCATCAGTTACATGGTCTGATGCTGGATCTTATGATATTACATTAGAAGTAACCACCCAAAGTGGAGCAACGTTTGTCGTTGACCAATCTGATTTGATCAATGTCAGAGGCCTGCCTTTAGCTTCCTTTGATTATGATGTGAATTCAGGGACTGTGACCTTTACCAATACTTCGACAGATTCAGATACTTGGGACTGGGATTTTGGAGATGGAAATGGAAGTAATGAAGAAAACCCCGTGCATACCTACACAGATGCGGGAACTTACCAGGTTATGTTAATCTCAACTAATCCCTGTGCCAGCCATGTTATTACAATTGACGTGGAAGTTGACGCGGTTCCTCCTACAGCAAATTTCTCCAATAGTGGAAGCTCAGGCTGTACTCCTTTTACTGTCCAATTCACTGATGAATCTTTGGGGGCTCCAACTTCCTGGAATTGGTCATTCCCAGGAGGTAATCCTGAGACTTCAACTGACCAAAATCCAGTAGTCGTTTATGAAGATCCAGGATTGTATAGTGTTACCCTCGAAGTATCTAATTCGGCAGGTGAAAGTGAAGTGATTCAAGGACAATCTATTGAAGTCGGTGTTACGCCAACTGCTAATTTTGACTATAATGAAGAGACTGGGGTTGTAACCTTTACAAACCTTTCTGAATATGGTGTAACTTATGAGTGGATTTTTGGAGATGGAAATACGAGTAATGAAATTTCACCTATCAATACTTATACTTCAAATGGTGCATACGAAGTGACTTTAACCGTAACAAATGATTGTGGTTCAGTTGGATTTACAACCATTATCAATATCTCTTCAATTACTTCTGTCGACGAGTTGAATTCCAATTCCTATCAACTAACTGCTGCTCCCAATCCTTTTAAGGAACAGTTATTTGTAAATTATCAAATTGAAAATTCGTTTGATAATTCCAGGTTAGTGGTTTTCAACGTTTTAGGACAGGAATTGGAGTCCAAAGAAATACTGTCTCTGAGTGGAACTTTAGTATTGTTATCTGAAAACAATAGTGGTATTTATTTCATTCGATTAGAGGTAGATGGTAGAGTAGGAGAGTCCATTAAAGTTGTAAAAACAGGTAACTAATTCTGTAAGGAAATTACAAAACTTTATTTAAGGACTACAAAAAAAAAGGGACGATTTTTCGTGCGAAAAATCGTCCTTTTTTTTTTTTGTAGTCTTCCTGGGTAATTATGGTTTCCATTTAAAAATAATTCGTATAAGAAATTCCAATAATTTGGTATGGTTTTAGCCGCATACTTGGGTTACTAAATTCCAAACTTGAACAAGCAAACTGGTAAGTTATAAATAGCGGTAGAAACAAACACGTGGAATGAATAAACCTGGACATATCCTCCTCATTTTCTTATTTTTATTTTTGAGTGTTACGCAATCGGCTTTTGCTCAAAACAACCTCAACGCCGCCTACTCCAATCTGAATACTGTTCCCGATTTTCTAAATATTTGTGGTGAGGAAGATGAGATTGCAATCACCATTAGCCTGGATGGACAATCAGTCGATTCCAGAACTAATATCTCTTCCATAATTCATTTTTTCAAAGGTGTCGAATTAGTCAACTTTGACTCTGGTCAATCTTCAGCAGGTATTATTTTGACTGATGATACAGACCCTTCTAACCCTGTATTCAGTATCCCAGACTTAAGCCCATTTGGAACCACTTCAGTTGAGATCTGGTGTACAATAAAAGCTAATTGTGGGTACATTGATACCTTGTTGCAAAATGACCAGATACAGGTTTTTGACACCTGGGAGTTTCAATATAATTTGGGGAATTCATCTGGTTTAATTGAATTTGATCAAACATCCGAATACAGAGATGCATTTGCGGTCCCAATATTCACAGTTGATATTGAAAATAATAATCCTCCCGCAAAAGTTGGAGATTGTTTCACAAGGCAAATCAATGTTAGTAATAGTGCGCTGGATGGGTTTGTGGATACTTTATTTTACAGAAATGTTCAGGGTTCAGGAGTGTACATTCAAAATATCGAGGTAAATGGCTTGCCTATAAATATTTCTAAAACGCCAAACCCTGCGGGAGACACAATCATTACAGCTGTTTTTGACGCTCTTATTTTCCAGCAGAATAACTTTGGAGATGGCGATGATTTTTTTGATCCAAATGAGGGTTTGACAATAATTGAAAGTTTCTGCTTAATTAATTGTGATGCCTCGACATCAAGTGATCATTCCATCGGATGGGGGTGTGATGGAGAAATATGTACAGAAACGACCTTGACTGACTTTGTAATAATCGGGGAGGGTGCAGCTAACGTTGATATCAAAACTTTTGGAAGCATACCTAATGAATTTGCAGGTTATTGCGAGGTGGGTCAGACAACGGTGACATTTACCAATAATGGAGTTGAATTTGACCCAGGATTTGCGACAATGTACGATGTTGAGGTAGGTATTGGTTTGGGCAACGCCTTTGAATTATTGAATAACAATTTTGAGATAACAGGCATTCGAATTGCAGGAATAGATATTGCTGCGTTTGATTCATTAAATATGCTTAATGGACATGTTCAATTTATGAATGATCCTGATGGATTAGGGGGACTTGAAGATTTAGATGGCGATGGCTATTACGATGATTTAGCTTTAGGTGATTTTTTTGAAATTACTGCATTTTATGATTTTAGTTGTCTTGGAGCCAATTCAATGATTGCAGATGAAAATTGTACCAATAATTTTTCTACCAGTTTTCATACCAGGTTGGATTATACAAATGCTTGTGATGAGAGGATTTCCAGAGTTCAAAATAACTTTTTCCGACCAGCCAATACAAGTGCATCCATAATTCATTCTACTGATCCAGATGCATTTGTAGAGGAAGACACCTTTTTTATTAGTCATCTTCAAACCAGAAGTATTCGATTTTTTGAACACAATTGTAACGATGAACAAATAATTGAAGTAAAAATTGCGCTGCCTCAGGGTATTTTTCCAATAGTTGAATTATCCGAATTATTAAAAAATGGCTTAACACCAATCCCTCTGGTCTCAGATATTATTGAAAATGACACACTCACATTAGTTTTTGATGCTAGTTTTTCTCCCTTTTTGAATGGGGATTATGATCTGAGATTGGCATTTGAAGCTGATTGTTCCGCTGAATTAGGGCTCAGCTCTTTCCCCATATTATTTACTTTTAAATGCCCTCCTTGTGATTGTGAACACATTTGGTATTGTGGTGAATTAATGGGACCACAATTACATGCTAAAAGTCCTCCATGTCCTCCTGATATTTTGAATTGTGATAAAGGGATTCAAACGACTTCCTTTCAGGTAAACAGAACCACATTTGGCTTTGAGGACGACCTGTTTCAGGTTTCTTTTGACCCAAATCTTGCCAATAAAAAGGTAGCAATTGCCTGTGATTCTGTAGAAATGAAGTTGATCAATGTTGTTGGAGAAGTACCGATATCAGATAGTTTAGGGATCAGCATTACCTATTCAAATCCGGATAAGTCTAATGATCCTGAAGAAGTTTTCCTGTTTGGGAGTGGTCTTGTAAGATTTACCAATAATGGAGATGAATTTTTGTGCCCGATCTCCAATGATTTACTGACAATAGAGACAGATTCCAGTTTTAAAAAGCTTATTTTTAATTTATCTTATTGTTTGGAAGAGTTAAACTTGACTTTGGTTGAAGGTGACACTTTTGAATTTATCGGCAACTTTGGAATTAACCCGGAAGGGCCCTATTCTGTTCAATTCGCTAAAATACCTGATTTCAGGGCATTTGGATTTGCAACCATTGATGGTATTGATCAGGCTTGTGATAATTTTGGTGAAATATTTACCATTGCTAAAAACAGAATCGCTTTTGATTTTCCAAATAGCAATAACTTTCCTGAAGGTTGTGATGAAGCCGTTTTACAATATCGGCTGATTATTGTAAACAATGGCTTTAGCGACTATTTTGGAGCAGAAATGAGGCCAGCCTCTAAGGTAGATTCCATCATTTTTGATTTTGACCCAAATATTTTGGAGGCATTCGATAAGGCAGCGGTCGATGTTTCAATTCCAGGTCATCCGGTTTTTGGGAATGACTTTTTCCAAATTGCTCCTTTAAATGACTTCCCAGATGGTCGCTATATAGCAGCCTTTGATACCTTATTGAGTGTCCCCACATTAAATGAAGTACAATCCTATACATTTAATCTACGGATTCACCTATTGCCTAATTGCCGATCGACATTAGGAAGTAGTCAAAATGATAACCAATATGATTTTGATGCCACCATTTTTTATAAAGACCGGTATTATGCCTCTTTTATAGGAGATGGTGAGTGTATGGTTGCTGAAGTTGATAATGTAAATAGCAATATTGCTTATTCCAATCCACCTTCCTTTTCACTAAATTCCATTACAAGCGACAATTTTATCCTGGAGGGAGATACTGCTATTTGGATCGTTCAGCACTGTAATACTTCCTTTGTGGCGGATGCCGGCTTGACCTGGTTAGCAGTAGAAGATACTTCTGGTACTCTTGAAATAGTTTCAATTGAAGACATTACAGATCCAGGGAATCCAATTCAGTTGAATATTCAAAATTATGGAGATCAAGGTACCCATACTTTTGCTTTTACTCCAGAATTATTAAAAGCAGATGGACTAAATCCATTGGAAGATATATGTAATTTCATCAGAATAAAAGCCACTATCAATCAATGCTTAAACGCCAATTTTTTGGTAACTACTGGCTGGAATTGTACACCTTATGATGTGGTTGATTGGACACCAGAATTATATCCTCCATGTGATATTACCCCAACTGATTTGTCCTTAACGGTTTTAGATCCCTTCCTCGATGCTAATGTAACCGATCAGCCTTCTCAAAATCCTAATATTTGTGATACTTCTTCTATTACAGTTTTATTGAGAAATGCAGATAGAGGGACAGCTTATGATGTGCAAACCCAAATAATCTTGCCTCTGGAAGGTGCAACATTAATTCCAGGGAGTATTGAAATTGCTTACCCATCCGGGAATGATTTCGAACCTGTGCTTTTGGATCCCACGTTTATTGGAAACACCATTCAGGGACAAGTATTTCAATACGATGATTTTTCCCAATTGAATCCCTTTTTGGAAGCAAATGGTTTGCCAGGCTTTATTCCTACCAATCCAACAGATTCCAATGAATTGAAAATCAGATTTTCTTTTGTGACAGATTGTGATTTTAGAAGTGGGGATTTAGCTTTTTATAATTTTCAGGGGGTAAAAGGCTGTGGAGCTCCAACTAATTTTGAATCCGGGGAATCCTTTCCTCTTGACATCAACGGAGCTGAACCAGATCTGACAAAAGTTTTTTTGGTCGACATTGCAAGTTCCAGTTATTTGATTCCGAATTCCTCTTCTACTTTAAATATCACATTCACAAATCTTACAGACACGCCCAGTACTCTTGATGATAGAATTAGTTTGTCATTGCCACCAAATGTAATGTATGTCCCTGGTAGCTCTGCTGCTAACTTCCCTGGTGCCTGGAATTTAGATGAACCTTTCGTAGAAACCATTGGAAACTTTCAAAAATTAACCTGGCGAATGATCCCTGGATTATTGGAAAATGAAACAGCCAGTTTTTCTTTCCAGGTAGAAAGCCCTGATTTTAACTGTGATCAAACTGGTTTTGATGTTGAATTGGTGACCACCACCATATCCGAACTATTTTGTGAGGCAGCAAATGTAAATTGTGAGGTTGAAACAATAACTTCACTAGGTGGGAATTTGTTGACCAACTTGCCAGTAGGCGGGGCAGTAATGATTGATTTTCAGTCTTTAATAAGTACCTGTTTAAATGCAGACGAAGAAGAATTAACTCTTTCAGGAAATCTATTTAGCGCTCAGAGCATATCCACAGATAACTTTACAATTGAATTTTATTTCGATGAAAATGGAAATGGAATAATTGACTCTCTGGAATTGGAGATTGAAGCATTTGATTTAGTTGGAAGTATCGATCCCAATAATCCGCTGTCCTTCAATTTCTCTTTTTCAGTAGCATTTAACCAGGTCTGTAGTTTAATTGCGCATTTAAGTGCAGATAACACACAATTATGCGGTTCGGTGGTAAATACCCTTCCTTTTCCGCAACTTCAAAATGCCGGGTTTGACCAAATCTTATGTCTTGCCCAGGATACTACCCTTACGCTTAATCTAGGTGATGAAAATTGTGCCCTGTTAAGTAATTATGACTTCACATGGACTGCAATCTCACCTGCCTCTACATTGGATTTAAGCAATTTTAAAACCCCAACCCCCGAATTATCCCTAAGTTTTTCAGGTAATTCCACAGATACCCTTATTTACATTTTAGAAACCCAAAGACCCAATTGTGGTTTGTCCACCTATGATACGGTTCAGATAATAACTGCCCCTGAAATTGTCATTTTTGACCAGGATCCCATCTTTTTGATAGCTGGACAGGATACGGTCTTAAGTCCAGATTTTGTTGGAGGTACTCCACCTTATACTTTCAATTGGTCACCCACAGAAGACCTTAATTTACCTAATATTTCCAATCCTGTTGCGAGTCCATTGAATGATATTACTTATTTTGTAAACATCTCAGATTCAAATGGTTGTGAGGGCTTTGGAACAATAGAAGTCATAGTCGTTTCTCCAGTTTCTGCTTCAGTAAATCCAGTAGATACCACTTTGTGTACAGGAGAAACGGTACAGTTGTTTGCCAGCGGAGGAGAAAATTATTTGTGGTTGGAGGATCCAAATAATCCAGGTACTGGTAATTTAAACAGCAATGATATTTCAAATCCTGTTTTCTCAAACGGTGAACCTAATGAAATCTACAACTATGAAGTAGTCGTATGGGACACTGATTTTCCAAACTTCCCAGATACTGCTCAAGTGACCATTGTTGTTTTCGACAATCCTATTGCTGACGCTGGATCTGACCTCATATTATGTCTAGGTGAGCAAATTCATATAAATGGTTCAGGATCAGGTGGCAATACGTCTATAGATTACATATATGAATGGTCTCCTCAGGTGCTTTTTGGTCAAGGTACACCAAATCCTATCGTTAATCCCGGACAAACCACCGAATACACATTAACTATAACAGACCTGAATGGTTGTTCAAGTTCAGATTCTGCATTAATTACTGTTGAAGATTGTTCTTGCGAGAATGCCATCGTAACCAATATCAATACCAGTCCTTCATTTTGTGGACTTTCAGTGGGTACTGGACTTGTCGAAGTGGATGGGAATGAAAGTGATTATTTATATACCTGGTCACCTGATATTGGAATTCCACTGGGATTAGGAAATGAGCGAATCAATTTGCCATTTGGAGGGTATTTATTGACAATCCAAAATATTGATGATCCAAGCTGTGAAACCATCCTTCCAATAATTATTGAAAATGAAGATGGTCCTCAATCTACAGCAAGCGTTTCCAATGCTAATTGTCAAACAGCTACCGGAAGTGCCTCATTAAACCCTTCTGATTTTATCTATAACTGGCCAGATGGCAGCTCAGGAAGTGAAAAAGATGATTTAAATCCAGGAATTTATTTTGTGACATTTTCAGACCCTAATATTACTGATTGTTCAAATGTTATTGAGATCAAAATTGGAGAATCAAATTCAATATCAGCAGATTATGAGATTATTAAACATCCCGATTGTGGAGAATCAAATGGAGAAGTTCAGATAAATGTTTCAGGAGGAAGTGGAAATTACAATTATAGCTGGCCAAGCAACTCAAATGTCCAAGATAGCCTTTCAGGAGGAATTTATAGTATTACAATTTCAGATGCTGATGCAGCAGGATGTGATACAACTTTACTTTTTGTCTTGACTGATTCAGTTGAAATGGCAGAAGTATCTATTCTGGATACCATTGAATCAAGTTGTTTTGGTGTAAATGATGGAGGTGTAGTTTTTGAGGTGAACTTTGAAAATGACTTTGTATTTCCTGCAGATACCCTCATTTCCGATGGCTTTCAAACCTTTGAAAATGGTTCCATTCCACCCGGGGATTACTGTATTATGATAATTGATGGAAATCTTTGTGTCGCTGGAGGAAGTTGCTTTTCTATTCCTGAAAAATCCCCTTTGCTAGTATATATTTCAACTAGTGCAGATTGTGGTGATGGTGGAAATGTTGAAATCGAGGTGGATGGAGGAGTCCCACCTTATTCGTTTGATTGGGACGATTTGATTGGTAATGATGACCCCCAGAATAGAATGGGACTGGAGGCGGGAGTTTATGAATTAAGGGTTATGGATGCCTTAGGTTGCCAAACTGAGGTAAATCTGACTATAGCTCCATGTGATTGTGATCCCCCTCAAGTAGGCTCAATTGGTACTACACAAGCCAAATGTGGGATTTCCAATGGTACAGCAGTAATAAACACAATTGATGATCCATCTGATTTTTATTTTAATTGGCTACCCGATAGTGGAATTCCCTTAGGTGTGGGTAATCATAGAGAACAATTACCTGCTGGGGGTTATACCGTCGAAATAATAAACAATGCTAATTCGGATTGCCATACAACAGCTTTTGTATTGATAACAAATGAGGATGGTCCAATGGCAGAAATAATTGAAACTAATCCAGCAACCTGCAATGCCTTAGATGGTTCAGCAATACTTTCACCAGATACACTGGATTATATTTGGAGTGATGGATTTTCCGGATTTTCTCGCGATGACTTGGGAACTGGAACCTATTTTGTCACTTTTTCTGAACCTGAAAATGATGATTGTTTCAATGTCCTTCAAGTTGTAATTGAACAAAATAACCCATTGTTGGCAGAAGTTATCGTTAATCAGGAGCCAGATTGTGGATTAAGTAATGGTTCAGTAACCATAAATGTTTCAGGTGGTGTAGGACCTTTTTCCTATAGTTGGCCAAGTGGAACAGATACACAAACTGGCTTATCATCAGGAATTTATACGGTTACCCTTACTGATTTGAGTTCGACTGGTTGTGAACTTCCTGTCATTTTTGTTTTAGACGATCAAGTTCCTGGTGTAGGTGTTAGTTTAGTAGATACTATAGATGTAAGTTGTTTTGGGGCTTCAGACGGAGCTATTGATTTTTCACTTGTACTTGAATCTGGAGTGGCGTTACCATTGGATACCATTATTTCAAATGGTTTGGGAGAATTTGAAAATAATAGTTTATCTGCTGGTAATTATTGCCTACTGGTTTATGATGCGAATGACTGTGTTGCGGGAAGTGCTTGCTTTGAAATTCAAGAGCCAGATCCCTTACATGTAAACTATTTAACAGGACAGGGTTGCGATGACAATGGGTTTATAGATTTATCTGTTGAAGGTGGAGTCGCCCCATTCCAATACTTTTGGGAAAATGTCACAGGTAACCCCAATAATGAAGATCAATACAATCTGCCAGCTGGTTTTTACAATTTGGTATTGCAGGACGCAAATGGTTGCCAATTAACAATGGACTCATTAAAAGTTGATACTTGTATTACTTGCGATGTATATCCTTCAGATTCAGTATTCATTCAAACAGTCCATTGTGATTCTCTGGCAGAACTATGTTTGCAAATTCATAATGATGACTTTCCAAATTATACCATAAAGAATAATGGTCAAGTTTATACCGGACCCTTTATCCACTGTGATTTTGACTTTTTTGGAGTATACACTTATGCTACTTTACCTGGGCAAGGTCAATTTGGACCTTATGAAGTCACCTCCTGGCAAGTTGGCAATACAATATTTTCAGGGCAGTTTATGACCCTTCAAGACCTGGTTGATTCTATGAATGTTTGGGATCCTTTGGGAGATTGGAATTTTGACCCAAATGGTGGACCTTTTATTATTGGAGGAGTTCAGGGAGTCGACTATTTTCCCATGCAGGTAAAAGTATTGACAGGGGGTATAACAGTGACCCTTGGATTCAATGCCCAATTTACACCAAAAGCATTTGCTATTGAATTAGGCCAGGGCTTCCATGAAATTATTACTACCGATACAATCACTGGTTGTCAAGATACCATCCATGCAACTGTTCATTGTACAGAAACCAGTATCTTAGATCTGGTGATTGAAGTAGAAGACATCGATACTTTGTGTTTTAATGGATCAGAATTATTGGGACCTATTGACACTATTCTCAATGTTTGTGAGGATGGCTCTTTTGTAGAATACGAAGTTTGGAATGATAGCTGTATCATCATCACAGGCATTGAACCTGGTTTTGAAACTGCCTGTATCCTAGTCTGCGACAGCTTAAATTTTTGCGATACTACTTTTGTAAATATTACTGTCTTACCTAATGGAGATATCGTTGATACTATCCTTTTGACCCAAATTGTGGAAGTCTGTTTTGATACCTCTGATTTGAATTATTTACAAGGTCCCATTACCTCCATGGAAAATCTATGTCCTGATTTTAGTGGAACCTTTGTAGGTTTTGAATTCATAGATTCCGCATATTGTGTAATTTATGAAGGAATTGGAGTAGGCACAGATACCGCCTGTGTTCAATTCTGTGATGTAGATGGAAATTGCGATGAAATCAATTTTTATGTTACTGTCGTCCCAGGGGAAACACTGACTGATACCATTCCTTTAATAATTGATACTTCAGTTATTTGTTTGAACGTCGATACTTTGCCAGGAAGCATTATTAACGTAGAAGATATCTGCCCTGAATTAAATGGTGAAAGTGTTCACTTTTTATTGGATACCCAAACATATTGCATTATGTATTGGGGAATCTCGGTGGGTGTGGATACTGCTTGTTTCAGGTTGGAAGACGATTTGGGCAATGTTTGGTTGACAAATATTGTCATTTCTGTTTTTGAAACTTCATCTGAAACCTTCTGTGATACTTTGTTTATCAATCAAAGCGATGTTTTCTGTTTGGATGTTTCAGAATTGCCTGGAACTCCTGAGATGGTTACTGAATTTTGTGAAGGAGAAGGTACAGAAAATGTAGATTTTTCAATAGATGAGGATGATCCCAATTGTGTCTTCTATATTGGACAAGAGCTTGGGAGGGATACTGCCTGTTTTGAAATATGTGATGATTATGGTGTATGTGACACCACTTTTTTCTGTATTGAAGTTGAGGAGTATTTTGATCCACCTATTTTAGTAGATGACATTGATTCTACCTTTAAGAACACCCCGATTGTTATTGATATCAAATCCAATGATACTATCTACGGAAATATTCAGGATGTTTATATCCTAGATGAACCTGATTTTGGGACTGCCCAGATATTTTTGGATTGTTCTGCTGGATACACCCCCTTCGAAGAATATTGTGAAAGGCTGGATTCTTTTACTTACGTGGTGTGTAATGAAAATGGATGTGATACTGCTACTGTAGAAATATATATCAATTGTGTGGAACTTACTGTTTTCAACGCTGTTTCCCCAAATGATGATGGCGTAAATGACATTTTCTTCATTTCAAAAATTAAAGATTTTCCCGATAATCAACTTCGCATATTCAACAGATGGGGGAATTTGGTTTTTGACAGAAAAAAATACGACAATGAAGAAGTTGCCTGGCCGGGCACCTGGACGAATGAAAAAGATTTACCTGATGGGACTTATTATTATATCCTTGAATGGTATGATGACGGTGATTTAAAAATACAACGAGGATTTATTGAGTTATTTAGGTAAACATATTGGACTTTTTAAAAAAGGGATACTGTTTTTTCACGGTATCCCTTTTTTAATGGGTCTAAGTGATTTCATTTGGTCAACATTTCAGGGTGTTTTGAATAATTCCTGTATTGTTTCTTTGTTGCGAGTAGTCGGGGAAACGTGGAGTAAGGTTTCCCGTTTCCCCGACTACTCGCATACCCACTTTTTGATAAAGAATTTACCCAAATGAATTCTTTTAGCACTTTTATAATTAACCAAAGTCAATATTTCAGTTTTTGAAAATGAGAAAAGCAGAAGTACTTTCGCGTAAATATTTTTAATTCACTTATGATTTTTGAAACACAACGACTCTATATTCGGGAACTGACCAGTACAGATTTTTCTGCCTTTCATGAAATGCAAGTCAATCCTAATGTTTTGAAGTACATAGGTGGCCGAGGTTATGACGAGGTAGAAAATCGCAAACAACTCAATGGATTGTTAGAAAGGTACAAGGATCCCCATAATGACTTTTGGGTGTGGGCAGTGGTTCGAAAAGAGGATGAAGTCTTTTTGGGAACGGTAGCAATCATCGTCAATGATAAGCAGGAAAATGAAATTGGTTATCGATTTTCGGAAAAGCATTGGGGAAAAGGATATGGTTGGGAAGCGACAGAAGCTTTGATTGAATACTGCCTTCAAAAAATGAAATTGACGAGTTTGGTTTCTTACGTAGATCCCAGGAATGATGGGTCAAATCGCATCATGGAAAAGTCAAAGTTTGAGTTTATTGGTAAAATTCCAAATGAGGAGGGCTTTTTAGATAATTTTTACAAATTGGAACTGTAAGTTTGCCACATGAAATTTGCTATCGCTGCTGGCCATAAAGAAACTGCAAAGGCTGCACAAGAAATCCTTAAAGAAGGCGGGAATGCCGTTGATGCTGGAATTGCTGCATTTGCAGCCTCTTGGGTTGCTGAACCTTGTATGTCCTCACCAGGGGGTGGAGGTTTTGCCAATATTTTTATTCCAGGCAAAGGCTGCCAAATGTTTGATTTCTTTTGTCAAACCCCTAAAATTAAACGACCTGTAAATGAGGTTGATTTTTTTCCTATAGAAGTAAATTTTGGAGATACCACTGAAATTTTTCATGTCGGTAATGGCTCAATTGGAACTCCAGGAGCAATTGCCGGAGTCTTTGAGCTACACAAGAGATTTGGGTCTATCCCAATTGAGGAGTTATTTCAGCCGGCAATACACATAGCAAAAAATGGGGTGCTTGTTTCAGATTTTCAATTTCTGGATTTTAAGTTGTTGGAATCTATTTTGAGATTAAACCCTCAAGCTGAACCAATATTTTTTAAAAATGGTGAAATAGTCAAGGTTGGAGCAACCAAATACATGGTTCAATTAGCAGACTTTCTGGAAATACTGGCCAAAGAGGGTGCAGATCTATTTTATAAAGGAGAAATCGCTCAAAGAATCATCCAGGATTGTGCTGATAAAGGAGGCTATCTTGTAAAGGAAGATTTTAATAATTATGAAGTTTTTACCAGGAATCCCTTAAAATTTAGATTCCAAAACAAGAGTATTTACACCAATGATTATCCGGGTATAGGCGGGGATATTATTCAGTTTCTACTTTCTCAAAAGGGTATTTCTGGCTCTGAATATCCCAAAAAGGAAGGGGATTTTATTAGCGATTGGTACCATCGTTTGAAGCTATTGCAAGACAGACCTAATGATTTGAGGAAGGAAAACTTAAAACGAGGAAGCACTACTCATTTCAATATAGTAGATAAAGATGGAAAGGCAGTTAGTTTGACAGTCTCAAATGGAGAAGGCAGTGGCTATTTTATTGAAGGCACGGATATTCAGTTAAATAATATGTTGGGAGAAGCAGCTTTGCTTCCAGATGGTTTCCATAGTTGGACACCCAATACCCGTCTTTCCTCAATGATGTCTCCAACGATCGTTTTGGATGAAAATTCTGATTTGGAATTGGTCTTGGGCTCTGGAGGAGCAGGAAGAATTCCGGCTGTTATTGCGCAGGTGATTCAATTGGTACTTGAAAAAAATCATAAATTGAATGTGGCTGTTCAGGCTCCACGAGTGTTTCTCGATGAGCATCATTTTCATATAGAACCAGGATTTGAAACTTTGCCAAACATAGTTCAATTGAAAGAATGGGAAGAACAATCTTTGTTTTTTGGAGGAGTCCACACGATTCATTTAACAAATGGGTCTATAAAAGCTGTGGGTGATGACCGAAGGGATGGAGTTGGGATTGTCGAATAGAATTGGGAGTTTGTCTACATACCTACTACTCCAAGATTATCCTATCTTCGCGCAAATTTTGAGGTAATTGAATATGAAGACCAAAACATTAAAAAAGGATAAAGTAAATGTCATCACACTAGGTTGTTCCAAAAATCTTGTGGATTCGGAGAATATCATCACCCAACTCAGGGGAAATGATTACAGTGTGGTACATGACAGTAATGAAGAAGATGCCAATATTGTGATTGTAAATACTTGTGGATTTATTGACCTGGCGAAAGAGGAAAGTGTCAATACCATTTTGGAATATGCTGATCACAAATCTAATGGTAGAATAGATAAACTTTTTGTAACTGGTTGCTTGTCACAGCGTTATAAAGATGACCTGGAGCAGGAAATTCCAGAAGTCGATGCTTATTTTGGGACTTTGGAATTACCGGGGCTGCTAGCGAAGTTGAATGCAGATTACAAACATGATTTGATTGGAGAAAGGATTATTACAACTCCTCAGCATTACGCCTATTTGAAAATATCTGAAGGCTGTAATCGAACTTGTTCATTTTGTGCAATACCGCTCATGCGAGGTGGGCATGTGTCTCAACCCATAGAAGCATTGGTTACTCAAGCCAAAAATTTGGCAAAAACAGGTGTAAAGGAATTGATGTTGATTGCTCAGGAATTGACTTATTATGGGCTGGATATCTATAAAAAAAGAGCCTTACCTGAGTTGTTATATGCCCTGTCAGATGTGGATGGTATTGATTGGATAAGATTGCATTATGCTTACCCAAGCAAATTCCCAACAGAAATATTTGATGTGATGGCCAACAGGAAAGAAGTGTGCAATTATTTGGATATGCCTTTGCAACATGCAAATGATGCTGTATTGAAACGGATGAGGCGACAGATCACACGAAGAGAAACGACTGCCTTGGTGAATTTAGCTAGAAAAAAAGTTCCGGGAATCAATCTGCGAACCACTTTATTGGTTGGCTTCCCTGGTGAGACTGATGAAGAATTTGATGAATTATGTGATTTTGTTGGGGAAATGAAATTTGAAAGGGTAGGGGTTTTTCAATATTCTCATGAAGAGGATACCAGAGCTTATGAATTGGAAGATGATGTACCCTCCGAGGTGAAAGCAGAAAGAGCAAATCGGATAATGGAGATTCAACAGGAAATTTCCTTCCAAAAAAATCAAAATAAGATAGGTAAGACCTTAAAAGTATTATTCGACAGAAAAGAGGGTCAACACTTTTTAGGGAGGACAGAAGCAGACTCACCTGAAGTAGATAATGAAGTTTTGGTGGACGCTTCCAAACATTACGTTCGAATTGGTGATTTTGCGAACGTTAAAATTACGGACGCACGGGAATATGATTTGTTTGGGGAACCAGTATGAAAAACCTAAAGAATCACGAATTTTTCGATGGCACCAAAAATCATTGAATTTCAACTCACTATGCAATTTACCTTTGTTGCGGGTTGGGGGGTGGGGGGTTTAGGGCGAGCAACGCGCCCACCAGCAACCTTGGCGGGAAATGCCGCGAAATTTTCGCAGAGTAATGTATTTTCCATGTTAATAGAGAAAGCTTCTCTACATTCGCTGGGTGCGCGTGCAAGCTCGCTTAATACGCTTTCGGTCTCGCCGGGTGCGCTTTGGTTCTCGCTGGATGCGCT
>JBGTQJ010000013.1:0-39250 GCA_041941305.1 Saprospiraceae bacterium | reverse complement strand
TTTCACAAACCCCCAACCCCCAACCCGCAACACATAGAATATCAAAAGATTAGGTAAAGAAAATATACAAAAGGAATTTTATTGCCAAAATTCAGCCTGCCACTTTGTGGGGCTGACACATGTTTTTCATACTGGCAATCTTTAATGAGTAATTAATAATCTCTCTACTCCAAATAATTGATTACCAAATATTTTTACGAAATACATGCCAGGTGGAAAATAGGATAATGCGTATTCCAGGCTATGATTTCCTGGCTCCTGCCTACCTTTATAAATAATATCCCTTTCTCTCCCTGAACTATCATAAAGTGCAATTTTTAAATCAGTTGCTTCTTTTACAGTAAAAAATATTCTTGTACTGGAATCTGTAATGTTGGGACCAATTTTAAAAGAACCAGGCATCAAGGGGTAAACTGGATTATTTGAAATTCCGATAATGCTGGAAGTCACAGTAAAATTAATGTTCATTCCATTTAATGTTGCATTATAGGGCGGATTGAGGGCTCCTGAATAACTGGCACAAAATCCGAAATTGCGGCTACCTCCGGCTGGAATATTTGCATTCCAACCTACATCATCAACAGTATAATTGTTATTGCCATTATTTGTCCAGGCACCGTTCCATAGATTATTGATGCTTGCATCGAGGTCAAAAATTAAGGTCCAACCATTGATAGGGGTTGATCCATCATTGATTAACTTCACATTTGCACAGTAACCGGTACCCCAATCACTGTTAACATGAAATTCTCCCGAAACCGAAGAGCCACCGCCTCCACCGCTGGAAGTAATCGTTAGATTGATGATATCATTAGTTGTGTTTCCCCCATCATCAGTAGCAGTGGCAGTAACTACATAGCTTCCAGCTAAATTGGCAGTCCAACTGGCTTCCCAAATTGTTCCTCCTGTATTTGTTGCAGGATAAATGCTTCCGTTTATATTAAAATCCACAGAGGCAATACTCCCATCAGAATCATCCGCATCGGCAATTAGGCTAATGACGCTTCCTTCAACAAATGAATCACCGTCATTGGGAGAAGTAATTGATATTGTTGGAGGTATGGGAATCGAATTTGTGATTATTATCGGGGCACCATTAAATGTTGCATTGTTTGGAGGGAATAGAGGAGCTGCATAATTTGCACAAAAGCCAAATGTTACACTTCCTCCGGATGGAATATTTGCATTCCAGCCAACATCACTAACGGTATTGATATTTCCATTATTCGACCAATTCCCATTCCAAAGATTGGTAATTGATGCGTCCAAATTAAAAACCAAGGTCCAACCATTGACTGCTGAAGTATTATTGTTCGTAATGGTAATATCTGCACAATAGCCTGTTCCCCAATCATTAGTTACTACAAAATTGGCTGTAACATTATTGGAAGGGGTGGTAAAAAAGGATAATGAAGTCCAATTTGTCCATCCTCCCTGGCATTCAGTTCTCAACTGATACTCGTACTCGGTTTCGGCATTTAAACCTGATAAATTGGCAATAGTTGATGGGGGATTAATATTGCTTGCATTCCAGGTATCACCTGAGTTTTTTACTCTATATCGAATTCTGTATTGTATAGCTCCATAAATTGGATCCCAGTTTACATCAGCAGATGCTGAACCTATGTTGGAGACCCAATAATTGCTTGGTTCTGTACAAGGAGGTGCTTCTACGGTAATTGAAATAGTGTCTGAATCAATTAAATTGTCATTATCAGTAGCTTTTGCGATGATTTGATAGCTGCCTGGAGCGTTGACATTCCAGTTAGCATTCCAATTGTTTCCGCCTGAATTGGAAGCTGTATATATTGTTCCATTGACATCAAACACCACACTGGAAACGTTACCATCGGAATCCGAGGCAGTTGCATTCAGGGCGACATTGCCAAATTGCAGAATAGCCCCATTGGAAGGAGCTGTAATAGTTACGGTTGGTGGAATAGGATTTGGGTTTCCTCCTCCGGTGAATATGGTTTCAAAATTGGCAGCATATTCATAAGTCCCACTACAAGAATTTACAGCATCCCAGTTAATGGACCAATCCATCATCCCCCTCAAATTGGGGTAGGTGCTGACGGTAACATAGCTCCCTGGTTGGCTACCAGTTCCAAAAAGGTATTTAATTGCATTTTCAACTTCAGCTGTGTTCACAAATCCTCCACCTGCGGCATTTGGGCAGGCTGGTAAACCAACTGCAACTTGATTTATCGTTAAGGGGGCAAAATAACCACCGGCTGTGTTGAATCCCTGGAGGACTGCTTCAGTTTGTGAAACAATAAAATCAGCATTTCCCTGCGTATATATATTCCCATCTATGCCATACATAGATCCACTATTATACAATTGAACATGAAGGATTTCAATGGAATCCCTTAAAGCATCAATAATAGGTAAATAAGCACCCCAAATGCCCCCATATGCTGACATTCCTCCTTGAACAAAAGCGGTTTCAGGAGCCATCGAAAGCATAAGTTGATGACCATTTTGAGTATAATAATCAGTCATAATGGTTTTTATGGCGTCTATTAAATTGATGATTTTTGCATCAATTGGATTTGATATGGTTCCCCCGGTAATTGAAACTGAATTACCTTCCAAATCAATATCTATTCCGTCAAAACCATAGGTATTGATGATATTTTTCATAGAACTAATGAATATATCCCGTTCGGAGATGGTATTCAGTTCGACAAGGGCAGTCGCCCCTCCAACAGAAATATTGACCTTTTTACCCTGGGATTGGAGGGTTTGAATTTGGTTGATTAAAGTAGCTTGAGAAACTTGTAAAGGACTGAATTCCATATCATAGGTAGTCCCTGCTTTCGGTAAAGCAAAAGCTATATTTACAACATTGTACCTTGAATCAATTTGATCCAGATGGATGTATGGTGCCTGAGCATCGTTCCAATTGTGCCAATATCCAACCAATGCGGGATCTGGAACTGGTGTTGCTGTAGGAGTACTGTTTGGCTGCCAATAATTTCCTGAAATAACAAGCATACATATCAGTTTAATCGAATTCTCATAATATCCTTCACTTCCGAAGCTGGTATTGTAAACATCTGAATACAAATCGTTTAGCCAAGCCTGATGAGCTGGATCCAACATGGCAGAAACTGCCCAGGGGGCTAAATAAGCAGGATCGCTCCAATTGAAAATTTTGGTTCCATCCAGAAGGTAGCCATTTGAAAGGTTTGATGGATTATTTCCTGTAGATGATTTTAGCCAATTTGTCATTGGGTTTAGGGCATCTTTTGCCCTTTGATCTCCATTCAATAGGTAATCTGTTCCTAATCGCCAGGGAACCCTGCAAGCATTGTAATAATAATCTCCATCGTATTGTCCTTCCAAAAAATAAGGGTAAGCCGGTACTGGAGTCGTATTTACATCTAAAATAAAATCTGGAACCAAATAGGCATTGGAACTGTGGTTGGTTTGCATATCATCTACCAGGTCGTAACATTTATTGACAACATTGATCCAATTTGGATCTGAAACAGCTTTCTCAAAAGCTCTGAAGTGATCAATAATAAAGTCAGAGGGTCTTGTGGCATTGTAGTGAAGTGCATTGTTAGGGTTCGCCCAATCCCCCAATTTGGTGATCCATTCATCCTGATTGATATCATCTGCCATAATGGCGTTTATCATATTTGTCGCTCCTGTAAAATAATCTATTGAACCATTACTTCCCCATTGAGCATCTGCCAGCAATAAACCAAATGCAATGTCCAAATCACCATCTGTAGCTGAATTTGGTCCATTGACAGAGACGCAATTATTTTGATTCCAGGCCATCAAATTGGAATTGATGGTACTTGGGTGGGCTTTGAAAAAATTAAACAATTCATCAAACTGGTTTTGGGCATTTGCATCATATCCTGCCATATAAGCTGAAATCATCAATCCATACCCCAATCCTTCCGAAACATTATTGTTTGCCCATGCTTCAACATATGTTTGGTTAGCACCGCAATTGGACTTCAGATAGGTACTCTTCCAGTTGTCGTATTGGGTCTTTACATGATCGTCCAGTTGATTTTGATTAAAGTTATTGGGTTGAATCGTACCATTGGTGTAGGACACGTGTTGTGGAAATGGAAAGTTTTGTGAATTCCCATTCTGCCAAAACAAAATTATGCTAAGGATTAGCAATTGGATGTTCTTTTTCATAAGGTATGATATTGTTGGAGTTTTAACCAAAAGCTAATCAGAAAAAACCATGTATGCAGGTCTTTCTGCTTGCGATTATCCTTTTGGCATTTTCCAGTTTCAAGTGATCTTTTTTAAAGTTTGTTTTAAATGATGTCCTTTTATATATGAAAATGTTACTTATAGGTTTTGATGTTCACTCAATTGTTGAATTATTTTTAAGGAAAATTCAAAAAGTAAAAGCTTGTAAATTAATTGTCAGGAAAAGATGCTTAAATATGATTTAGCCTTTTTATCAGCAGACATTTATTACTGCTTTGTGATGGGATGATTTCTACTTAAATTGGCCGGTAATAAGAAATTTTTTCACCAAGTCCTTACCAAGTAATTCCAAAATGCACATTGACTTCCTTACTATTGTCAAATACGCCTGGATGGCTTATGATTCTTCCCGAAACATCGTTTCCATTAAAGATATTAGTGCGATGGTTTCTACCAATCACGTCTATAAAATTGATTTGGATACCAAAAATTTTGTGATAGCTAAATTGTCATATTTTGGAAAGTATGAACATTTTGTTGAGGATCATCGTATAATCAATGTATTGGCTAACAACCTGCCTGACCCCTTTGCAAATTTTTTAGCCAGATCATTGGTTCAACAAAATCAATTGTTTGTGCATCGCTTCCAAAATAACCTGATTGATGCTTGGGTTGTTTTCTATAAACCTATCCGAATTCAGAAGCGATTACCGAGACGCCTGGAAGCGTTTCATATCAAGAGCCTGGGGCAACAATTTGCCAAATTTCATAAAACCTGCTACCAAATTAGAAATACCCTTCCAAAATCTTCTAAAACCTTAAAAATTGACTTATTGCATCTGCTCGAAATAATTGAAACGGATTTGGGCAAATATGAACATAGAACTCATACAGATGATATCAGGAAGCAATGTGATATTATGATAGAAAATCTTCAAAAACTGGAAGTAGAAAAGCTTGATAAAATTCCTGTTTTTGTGGATTGGAATATCGGTAATTTTTCAATTACTCCAAATTGTAGACTTTTTTCCCGATGGGATTATGATTGGTTTCGCGTGAGTTCCAGGATACTGGACTTTTACTTTTTTAGCCGGATAGTTTCTGATATTGGAGATAGGACTGTTTTTAGTTATTTGGTCGGACCATTAATGGAGGATAGATTTTTGATGTTTTTGAAAGAATACCACAATCATTATCCCCTCAATGAAATTGAGATCCGTTTGTTAAAAGAAGCCTATCGATTTTTTATATTAAATTATGTAATTAAAGATGGGCGCTACTTTTTCCATGAAATCTATGCAACCAAACTCCAAAAGGAAGCCTATGAAATATATTTTCCTAATATTGACCATTTCAAACCTGAAAAAATATTAAAAGCATTAAAAATTTGAATGCATGAAGATCAAACCTTTTCACTCCATTTTACCAAATTACAAAGCCATTTTCTTTGATTCATATGGTGTCCTCAAAACTTACAATGGTTTAATTGATGGTGTAAGTACAACATTAGACTATTTGAATGATAAAAACATGGATTGGTTGGTGCTTACCAACGATGCCTCTCGAAGTCCTATTGAATTATCAGAAAAACTCAAAAATGCCGGTTTAAGCCAAATTGCCCCTGACCGAATGATTTCTTCTGGAATGATGGCAAGGGAGTTTTTGAGATCCAAAGTACAATATGGACAGGTTGCTTATTTGGGTACGGAAGATTCAGCACATTATATTGAGGACGCAGGTTTGGAAACGATTGCCGTAGCTGAGATTAATCTGGATGACATTGATGACATTAATGCTTTGGTTTTACTGGATGATGAGGGCTTTGATTGGTTTCATGATTTAAATAAGGCAGTCAATTTGTTGAGGAAAAGAAATATTCCTACAGTAATTGCGAATACAGATAAACGTTATCCAGTGTCGAGGGATGAAGTAGGAATCGCGATTGGTGGTATAGCCCATTTGTTGGAAAAAGTGGTAAGAAAACGCTTTTTGAGGTTTGGCAAGCCTGATACTCAGATGTTTGTATATGCTTTTGAGCAAATTAGACAACGTGTTTCTATTGAAAAAAAAGACATTTTGATGGTGGGAGATACATTGACCACTGACATAATGGGGGGGAATAAATTTGGATTGGATACCTGTCTTGTCCTCACGGGAAATACTTTGAAATCGAGAGCAAAAGCAAATATTAAAAATTATGGGATTATTCCTGATTATATATGTGAATCAATAGCCATTTAGGGTGGAAAAGTTGTGGAAATATTCCTGAGCATACAGTTTCCTGCATTCCTACATTCTTTCTATTTTCGCCGGCCATGAGATTAAGGAGTTTAGAAATAAAAGGTTTTAAATCCTTTGCGAATGATACCGCTATTCATTTTGGCAAAGACGTGATAGGAATTGTTGGACCAAATGGTAGCGGCAAATCGAATATCGTAGACGCGGTTCGTTGGGTACTTGGGGAACAAAAATCAAGAGAACTTCGACTAGACCAGATGTCCAGCGTTATTTTTAACGGTACCAAAAAACGAAAACCAGGTGGTTTAGCATCTGTTGCCCTTACTTTTGATAATACAAAAAATGTCCTTCCTACTGAATATCAACAGGTTAAGATTACAAGAATGTTATACAGAAGTGGAGAAAGTGAATATCGTTTAAATGGTGTTCCATGCCGTTTAAAGGATATTACAAATCTCTTCATGGATACAGGAATTGGCTCCAACTCCTACGCCATCATTGCACTGGGAATGGTAGATGATATTCTTTCAGATAAGGAAAATGCGAGAAGAAGGATGTTTGAGCAGGCAGCAGGAATTTCAAAATACAAAAGAAGAAAAAGGGAGACCTTAAACAAATTGAAAAATACTTCTGCTGATCTTGAGCGAATAGAAGATTTGCTTTTTGAAATCGATCAAAATCTAAAAACACTTGAAAAACAGGCAAAACGCACCAAGCGATTTTTTGAATTAAAAGCTCAATACAAGCAATTGAGCTTGACTTTAGCGGATCTGAAAGTTGCAGGCTTGAAGGAGAAACACAAAAACATTAAAAGCCAGTTACAGATTGAGGAAGATAAATTCAGACAATTTGATGTAGAAACCAGAAAATTAGAAGCGGCATTGGAACAGGAACGGAAAGCAAATCTGGATAAGGAAAAAGCTTTGTCAGACCGTCAAAGGGACTTGAATGCTTTGGTTGGCAGGATAAGGGGAATGGAAAATGATAAACGGATGGGGGCTCAAAGACTTCAATTTATTGAGCAGAACCGGACTAAAATGGAAGGTCAGATAAAATTGGAAAAAGATAGAGTAGGGCAATTGCAAAGAGAAATAGAGAATTATCGCAGTAACCTGAATGAAGAAAAGCATTTAGAGGCAACTTTGGAAAAACAACTGGAGGAGGCTGAAGCGGCGATGGCAGAAATAAAAAAAAGCCATGGAGCGTTAAAAACCGATTTAGATCTGATAATGCAAAGCCAGCAAAAGGTTGAACGGGCTTTATTTGAATTGGAAAAGCAAAAAGCTATTAATATCAATCAGATCAAGACCTTACAAGTAGATATGGAGCGAAATGAGGGAGATGTTGAACGAAGGAAAGTAGATCAGAAGGCACTGGCTGAACGGGTGAAGGCTTTGGAGAAAGAGGAGAAAGAAAAAAAGAAATTAGTTGAAAGCCTGGAGAAAGCTGAAGAAGCGAGAAGGAGTAATTTGGAAAACACAGAGAGCAAATTTGAAGCGCTAAATAAAGAAATTCAAAAGGTCAACCGTCAGATAGATGCCAAACGGAATGAGTTTCAATTGACTCAAAGCATGGTCGAGAATCTGGAAGGCTTCCCGGAAAGTATTCGGTTTTTGAGCAATAAGAAAAATTGGAAAAAGGATGCGCCATTGTTGTCAGATTTGATATATGTGGAGGAAGACTTCCGTGTAGCGGTAGAAAATTACTTAGAACCTTTTTTGAACCACTATGTCGTTCAAAATCTGGACGAAGCCTTTGAGGCAGTTCAATTGTTGAATCAAGCCCAAAAAGGAAAGGCAAACTTCTTTCTGCTAGATGCTTTTATGGATTACACGCCTCCAATGCAAATGCTTTCCGATACGCAACAGGCAATGGATTTGATACAATGCGACCCAGCTTATCGCAGATTAATAGCATATCTTCTTGAAAATGTTTTGGTGACTGAAAATGAGGAACTCGCAAGGCAGGAGGTAGGTGAAGAAGTTGTTTTGTTAAGTAAAAGTGGTCGATTTGTTAGAAAAAAATACAGCTTGGGTGGAGGTTCTGTTGGTTTATTTGAAGGAAAAAAAATTGGTCGCAAGAAGAATCTGGAAATTTTAGAAACGGCTATCAAAAAACTGGAAAGAAAAGAAGATAAACTGGCAACCGAATTATATAATCTTCAGGCTGAGATTGAAAAGCTCAAATCCCAACAAAATCGAAAAGAAATCCAGATTGAGAAAGAAGCTTTTAATCGCCTGTTACATGAAAAAGCGGGTTTGGTAGCTCGTTTGGAATCCATTGAAGGGAATTTGGAAAACTGGCAAAAGCAGAAGAATGAATCTGAAGTACGAGTAAAGGATTTGGAAAAGAAAAACCTCGAAATAGAGAAAGAGTTAACTGATAAAATGGACGAGGCTACCCAAGCGAAAAAAAATATCAGCAATACCGATGGCTCTTATCGAAAGATTGCAGAGCAGTTGAGCCAGGCTTCCACAGCTTTTAATGAAAAAAACATCGAATTTATTCGGCAGCAAAATAAGGTAAGCAGTTTTCAAAGGGAATTGTCTTTTCGAGAGCGACAATTGACTGAAACAGAGGCTTCCTTGGTTCAAAATGAACAAACCATTGTACGCAATAAGGAAGAGGTGAAAGAAGTTCAAAATGATTTGGATAGGATAGAAAAGGAACTATTAGAAGCGTATAATCAAAGAAAAGGCAAAGAGAGTCATTTGACAGAAGCTGAACAAATATACTTTAAAGCCAGAGGGGGAATTAATGAAATTGAAGATAATATCCGAAAGATAAACAAGAGTCGAACAGATGCTCAGGTTTTGATTAATAGTTTAAAAGATAAATTAACAGATGTTAGATTTCAGTTGCAATCTGTATCGGAAAGAATAAAAATTGAATTTTCGGTTAATATCAATGAACTGGATGTTGTTATGGCTGAAATAAAAGCTGAGGGCAAAAAAAAGGAGGAAGAATGGAATGAAACCGAATTGCAAATGAAAGTGGAAAGGTTAAAAAGTCGATTGGATAATTATGGTGAAATCAATCCAATGGCTGTAGAGGCTTATGATGAAATGAAGGAAAGGTTCGATACCATCACAGCTCAAAGAGATGATGTTATTAAAGCCAAAGAGGATTTAATAGAGACCATCAAAGAAATTGAGGAAACAGCTACTGTACAATTTTTAGAAGCATTTGATAAAACAAGGCTCTATTTTATTGATGTGTTCCGCAGTCTTTTTTCTGAGGACGATAACGCGGACCTGATATTACTGAATCCCGAAGATCCGCTGGAATCAAAAATCGAAATCGTTGCAAAACCCAAGGGCAAAAGACCTCAAACGATTAGCCAACTTTCTGGAGGAGAAAAAACGTTGACAGCTACTGCATTGCTTTTCGCGCTGTACCTGCTAAAACCTGCTCCCTTCTGCATCTTTGATGAGGTAGATGCCCCTCTTGATGATGCCAACATTGAGAAATTCAATAAAATCATCAAGAAATTTTCAGAAAACTCCCAGTTTATCATAGTGACTCACAACAAGCAAACCATGGCGGCAGTAGATACTATTTATGGAGTTTATATGCAAGAACAGGGAGTCAGCGCTGTAACTCAGGTTGATTTTACAGATATGGAGCATACCTCAGTTTTAGAAGGTGTGCGATAATTCTATTGTTGATAGGCGAACTGAATAATATTCGCTCCCATTTGAAGTGCCTTCTGCCTTATTGCTTCCGGATCTTTGTGAACATCCGGATCTTCCCAACCATCTCCCAAGTCGCTTTCATAAGAATAAAAACAAACAAGTCTACCTTCCCAGAAGAGTCCCAGCCCTTGTGGAGGCTTATCATCGTGTTTGTGGATTTTGGGCAATCCATTTTTGAATTGAAATTTTTGACGATAAATTTCGTGCTCAAATGGCAGTTCTATAAGCTGCAATTCTGGAAAGACTTTTTTCAAAGTAGGTCGGATATATTGATCCATCCCATAATTGTCATCAATATGAATAAATCCACCACCAATCAAATAATTCCTCAAATTTTCTGCTTCTGCATCTGAAAAGACAACATTACCATGCCCTGTCATGTGAATGAAGGAATAATTGAAAAGATCGGCACTGCCTACTTCAACTGTGGCATAGTCGATATCAAAATTGGTTCCCAAATTGTCGTTACAAAATTTGGCTAGATTTGGTAGAGCAGTAGGATTGGCATACCAATCGCCTCCACCATTGTATTTTAACAAGGCTAGCTTTAAAGATGGCGGGTTGTAAGCGATTGAAAATGAAAGGGTTGTAGCTATCAGTGCAATTAATCCTAAATACTTCATTATTTTTTGTTTTAAAACGATTGCCTAAATTTTTGTTTGGTATTCATTCCTCGTTCAAAAAATTGACAATTTGACAAGCAACAATACCAGCTGTTTCTGTCCTCAAACGAGATTTTCCAAGACTTACGCTTCTAAAACCATGCTCATTCGCCAATTGTATTTCTTTTTTTGAAAAATCACCCTCTGGACCAATTAATATAAGTACAGGTTTTTTAGCTTTCAGTTCAGGTCCTAAATGTTTTTTTTCTGAATCTTCACAATGGGCTATAAAACTCAATTTAGTTTCTACTCCCGATCTAATAAACTCTGAAAATTTTGTCAAATCATTCAGTTTGGGTAAATAAGCTTTCAATGACTGTTTCATAGCAGAAATCATTACCTTTTCAAGCCGATCCAATCTAATTCTTCGTCTCTCTGAATGTTCACAAAGAATCGGTGTGATTTCATCTATGCCAATTTCGGTCGCTTTCTCCAGAAACCATTCCAATCGATCTATATTTTTGGTTGGTGCTATAGCAATGTGTAAATAGTGATTCCGTTTATTAAATTCTTGGGTTTCACTATTTATTTCAATTACACATTTTTTTTTCCCTACCGCTACGATGGTTCCTTCATATAGGCTTCCCTTCCCATTTACAAATTGAAGTAAATCGCCTTCTTTTTTCCTCAAAACCTGAACACAATGCCTTGCCTCTTGTTCTGGTAAGGAGGCATAATTTCCTTCGATTTGATTTGTGAAAAATAAATTCATTGGGCGACAAAAGTAGTAAAATAGCTTATCAGTTGTGCCTGCTTGGTCATCGGTAGAATTTTTTTTCAATTCCTTACAATTAAATGTACTTTTGCGCGTCTTTTTTTAAAGTTGAATAAACTAAGGAGTTTTTAACTAATTAACCTAAGTTTCGAAGTATTCGCCTCGCCAGCTGTGCTGGCTCGTCGAAAGGGGTTTTAAGGGGTGAAGGCTGGCAAATATTTGCCAGCTTTCACCCCTTAAAACCCCTCCCGAGCCGCCCGGAAGGGCGGCGAGACTTTTGTTCGCAATTTGAGTTAATTGATTCAAATTGAAAATTTTCGAAAACAAAATATATGGATACTCTTATCACGGTGGGGCAATTAATTTTGAGTTTGTCTATTTTGATTGTGCTTCACGAAATGGGACATTTCTTCCCGGCAAAATTTTTCCGAACAAAAGTTGAAAAGTTTTACCTCTTTTTTGACCCTTGGTTTGAACTATTTAAAATCCAAAAAGGAGAAACAGAGTATGGCATTGGCTGGCTGCCATTAGGTGGTTATGTAAAGATTGCAGGGATGATAGACGAAAGTTTTGACACAGAACAAATGCAGCAACCTCCCCAGCCCTGGGAATTTAGATCCAAACCTGCCTGGCAAAGATTGATCATCATGGTTGGTGGAGTCACGGTCAATTTCATTTTGGGATTTGTTTTATACAGTATGATATTGTGGGTCTGGGGAAAAGAGTATTTACCCACTGAAAATGCACTTAATGGAATAGCAGTTGATTCCCTTGGTTTGGAATTGGGATTATTACCAGGGGATAAAGTTTTGGCAGCAGGGGATTACAAATTGGATAAATTGAATGCTGGCATTTTGAAAACCCACATTTCAATTGATGGAGCAAGAACAGTTACAGTGGAACGCAATGGGGAACTAAAAACAATTTCTGTAAGTGATGACATGGCTAAAAAACTTTCCAGCTATGACTATAGAAATTTCTACTTGTATCGTGCCAGGGTTCCATTTGTTGTGGGCGCGTTTTCAAAAAAGAGCCCAGCTGAGGAAGCAGGATTGAAAGTTGAAGATCAAATCATCGGAATAGATAGTATCCCTACACCCTTTTTTGATGTATTTTTTAATACCGTTGATCCTCCTTCCCAACCCAATACAGCATTGACACTTCAGATCCTTCGCAAAGATACCGTCACCAACAAGACTGATACCTTGGGAATAAAAGTTGTTACCAATGAAAATGGAATAATTGGAGCCAGACCTTTTGATGCCAGATACTTTTATGATACCAAGAGAATTGAATACAACTTTTTGCAGTCAATCCCTGCTGGTTATAATGAAGGGGCGACTTTCCTGGGCAATCAAATCAAAGCATTTGGACAAATGTTTACTGGAGGTCTGAACCCCAATGATAGCCTTGGAAGTTTCATTTCCATTGGCAAAATGTTTGGGACAACCTGGGATTGGGAACGATTCTGGTTGATGACTGCGGCGCTTTCTCTCATTCTGGCTTTTATTAATTTATTACCAATTCCGGCATTAGACGGAGGACATGTTATGTTTTTACTGTACGAGGTGGTTTCTGGTAGAAAGCCAAGTGACAAGTTCATGGAAATATCTACCATGGTGGGATTTGTGATTCTGATTTTATTAATGGTTTATGCAATAGGTTTGGATTTGTCCAGATTGGAATGGGTGCAAAATATTGTTGAATTCTTTAGAGGTTTATTTTAGACCATTTTACTTTACAAATGAGATGGGGAAGTAACCCATCTCATTTGTATTAATTTTAAATACTCACAATGAACTACTTTGAATTTTATCAAATTCCTATCTCTTTCAAAGTAGATAAACCTGCCTTAAAAAAGATCTATTATCAAAATAGCAAAAAGTATCATCCCGATTTTTTTACGCTTGAATCAGAAGAAAAACAATCGGAAATTCTGGAACTGTCTACACTTAATAACAAAGCGTACCAAACATTAAATGATTTTGACAACCGTTTGAAGTATATTCTTGATTTAAAAGGTGTTTTAGAAGAAGAGGGACAAAATAAACTACCACAGTCTTTTTTAATGGAAATGATGGATTTGAATGAAGCCCTCATGGAATTGGAATTTGATTATGATGAAGAACTATCGTTGCAGGTTGTGCAAATGATTGAAAATCAGGAAAGAGAACTGTTACAGCGTGTAAATTCTATTTTTGATAATTATGAGGATTCTCAAAATTCAAAAAGCGATTTGATGAAGGTGAAAGAATATTACTTAAAAAAGAGGTACCTGCTTCGTTTGAGAGAAAACTTGGATAAAATGAGGCATAGATAAAATTCAAATTTTAAAGACCCGTCCAAAATAGCCACTCAACTCTTCAATCAATAGGTCTCTATCTTGCTCGATTTCTATACCAGCAATAATTTGTGCCAATCGCTTTTTGTATTCCAATTGCATCATTCTACCAATTTGGATTCTCTGTGCCTGAGGAGAACCGGCTCCATGCATACTTTCTGTTAAATAACCTACTGCATTTCTCCCAAGGGTCATGTTTTCGATTAGCCTTAGAATCCGCATTCTGTCTTCAGTTTTGACATCTGCTTTTCCCTGAAGGTATTTTTTAAGCAAATTACCTATTTGTGGATGATTCAAATCTTTTTCTGAAGGCAGGGTGGCCACCAGGCCGCCTGCTAAATCCTGTGCAAGCCTGCCTATTTCATAAGGCATTTTGGTGACGTGGTGTTTGCAAACATTGGATAGCATTTCATCACATAGAAAGGCACCTGATTTGGTAGCATATCCCTGATAAGAGGAGGCAATGCCAGTTCCATAAATGGTTTCATTTAAATGGGTCATTTGTACCAGTTTGTCTTTTATATGTGAAGCTTTGGGAACTCCATTCATTTCAACTATTGAGGCAGCTGCACCTATCAAGACATCCCCTACACCACTTTTACAGACATAACTCCTCCGGTGATAGGTGGTGAATCGTTCAACCAACATTGCAGCGAAATCATATTCTCCATCCATGAAAACTAATTCATTTGGGATGAAAACATTTTCAAAAATGACCATTGCTTCCTGTCCACCATATTGAGTATTACCAGTGTCAATATTGCTTCCCTCCATACTCCTCGTATCACAGGATTGTCTTCCATAAATGTAAGTTATGCCCTCTGCTTCAACTGGAACGGCACCAACTATGGCAAATTGCTTATCCTTTTCACCCAATCTCATCGTTGGCATGACAACCATCCAGTGAGAATTGATACAACCGGTTTGATGGGCCTTGGCACCGCTTATATAAATGCCATCAGGAGTTCTATTAGTGATGTGCACAAACATATCTTGGTCTTCCTGTAAATGTGGTGGCAAACTCCTATCTCCTTTAACGTCAGTCATCGCTCCACCCACTACATAATTGTATAGATGCATTTTGGTTAAAAAGAGCTTCAATCTGTCATGATATGCTGTTTTATTCTTTTCATCCATCTCAAAAGTCACTGAATACAATGCATTAAAAGCATCCATTCCGACACATCTTTGGAAACAGGTACCTGTCAATTGTCCTAGTTTTCGTTGCATCTTATTTTGTAATACCAAATCCTCGGCATTGGTACAGACGTGTAAAAAACGACTCACCGGTTTTCCAGTAAATGGAGAGATTACTGATGCTAATTCTGGAACTGCAACAGCTAAATCATACGTTTTTGCAAGTGCATTTATGGAAGGGCGAATCATCGGATGATCTACCGGTTCATCGACTGATTCCCCAAATAGCCAAACACTTAGTTTTCTATTCCTAAGGGATTGGATATAATCATCTCCCGAAACTATTTTATTTGTACTAATGGCAGAATCTATCATATTCAGTACTCAATTTGTATATGCTAAAGCAACAAACTCAGCTACACAGGCTGGTCTTTCCTGACCTTGTAATTCAAAAACTACTTTTACCTTATATTTTGCTCCTCCTGGAATATCCAAAAATTCCATTAAGGAAACCCGCCCTCTAAGTTTTGAATTGACTGGAGTTGCATTTGGGAACCGAACTTTGTCAAGTCCGTAATTAATGCCCATGGCAATGTCACCAATTTTATAGGTTTTCATACAAAAAGAAGAAGCCAATGACAAAACCAAAAAACCATGAGCAATAGTGGTTTTATAGGGCGATTCTTTTGCAGATCGTTCCGGATCAATGTGAATCCATTGGGGATCGTCTGTTGCGTCTGCAAATATGTTGATACGATCCTGTGTAATGGTCACCCAATCTGATACTCCCAACTCTTTTCCTACATGGCTTTTCATATCTGAAAGATGTGAAAATGAAGTATGATAAGCTTTGTCTGTCATTTTGAATTGATTTAAAAGTTAAACTGCCAAGGCTCCGCCATTTGCATGTAAACAGGTACCACTAATGAAGCCTGCCTCTTTGGAAGCCAGAAATAAATAGGCATAACCCATATCTTCAGGTGTTCCAATTCTTCTCACCGGAATTTGAGCAATTCCAGCTTTTATTACTTCTTCTGGCATACTTGCAGTCATTTCTGTTTCAATAAAACCAGGTGCAACAGCATTTACTGTGATCCCATATTTTCCAACTTCTTTGCACAATGATTTTGTAAAACCTACAATTGCAGCTTTAGTAGCAGAATAGTTGGTTTGTCCAAATGCTCCGGCAAAAGCATTAACGGAGGATGCCGAAACAATTCTACCATATCCTGCTTCTCTCATATAGGGAACAACTGCTTTACAAGTTGTAAACAAACCATTTAGATTGACATTAACAACTGCATCCCATTCTGCCTGTTGCATTTTTGCAAAAGAGCGATCCCGAATGATGCCGGCATTATTTATTAAAATGTCAATTCTTCCATGTTTAGCTATAATTTCATCGACAGCTTTTTGAACAGATTCAGCATTTGTTATGTCTACTTTTTGGAAAAAAATATTTCCACCACTTGCCGAGATACTCTCTGCTGTGGCCTGCCCGGAATCCAGAATGTCCCAAAGCGCAACTGTTGCCCCTGCATTACAAAAAACTTTACAAATGCCTTCTCCGATGCCTCTTGCACCACCAGTAATAATTGCTAATTGTCCGTCTAGTTTGATCATTTTCTAAGTACAAATTTGTTTATTTAGGTTAGTCATTTATTTAATTTCCATATTCCAAGTAGCTGTAAATCAATAGCTTATAATAAAATATGGAAATGCTAAAAAAATAAAAACCCTATTTGATCATTATTCATTATTTAATTCATATTTCCCAATCCCTTCCATTTTCAAACTTCCCAACCATAAGCTACCATTGAATTCTGAAACACTGGTAATATAATAAAACCCTCCTGTTGTATCCTGGTAATTGTGACTTACATTTCCTTCAAGGTCATAGCCCAAAACCATCCCAAAAGGATCGGGCTCCACTCCCCGATAAACAGCTTCCGGCATACGCAAAAGTACTTTTCTCCAGAATGGTTTATCGTATAATGCTTCAAATTCCTTTGGAGGACGCATATTTGGAATTGCCAACCAAAAAGTCGCTTGTCCATCATAATTAATATTATCGGGGAAACCAGGAAGGTTATTTGTAAATATTTCTGTTTGTCCTTTTTTGGGACCTTTTAACCAATATTTCGTGATCGAAAAAGCAAAGGTTTCATTGACCAAAAGATATTCTTCATTAGGTCCCAATGTAACACCATTTGCAAACATCAGGCTATCCAATTCTAATTTTGTCTCTTTTGAAGAGGGATGATAACTCAATAATCTTCCACTAGGTTGTAATTCAAATGCTTCGTGAATGATATCGTGATTCCTTTGAGTAGCATCTGTAAAATAGATGATGCCCTCTTTTGTAATGTCAAGGTCGTCTGCAAAATAGATAACCGAACCATTGACTTGATCGGTAAGAACGGATACTTGACCAGTTGAATCAATAGACAATAATCCTTTTTTTTCATCTGCTACGATTAAATTCCAGGCTGAATCAAATTTCATCCCCAAGGGACGACCACCAGTGTTGGCAAATTCAGAAAAATTTAAACCGTCCATTGAGAACTGTACAATTCTTCCATCCTCTAAACCTGTGAAGAGCAGACTATCAGACCGAAATGCGATGTCCTCAGGGCCAACTCCAATATCTTTGAGTAGATTATTAACTTTAGTCAAATCATTATTGTGAGAAAAAACGCCTGTAAAGCCAGGGTTTTCTGGAGCCTTAAAAGCCAGTGGTTCCAAATCAATTGGCCAAAAAGAAAAGTAGAGAATAATTATTAATAAAATGGATAGAAGGACCTTAAGTATAGATTTCATGCTGTTCTTTTTTAGGCTTTCATTTAAGTAGCATTAGCAGGTTTAGGCATTGTTGAAACCATGGGTTCTTGGTAGCCTTTTCCATCAATTAATGCTTTGGCAATTATTTCGCATAGAATTTCCGAAGTACCACCACCAATTTGTCCTAACCTGGAATCTCTCCACATTCTCGCTAATGGATAGTCTTCCATAAACCCATATCCTCCATACATTTGTAAACATTCAAAGGTTACCTTATCAGCCAATTGCGTACATAGTAATTTTGCCATCGATGCTTCTTTCACAAGGTAATTACCGTCTTCAAATCGCTTGTACAGATCGTAGACAAATTGCTTGTTTTTCTCAATTTCTGAAGCCATTTGAGCTACCCGATGTCTCAATACCTGAAATTGGTTGATGGTCTTACCAAATGCCTTTCGCTCACTCATGTATTGAAGGGTCAATTCAATTGCATATTCTGAAGCAGCTACCGCAGCTACCGCCATGGACAATCTTTCAGAAACAAAATGCTGCATGATATAGAAAAAACCTCTATTTTCTTCCCCCAAAAGATTGTCAACCGGGACTTTTACGTTATCAAATGCAATCTCCCCTGTATCAGATGCCCGCCATCCTAATTTGTTTAATTTGCTTGCACTGACTCCAGGAGCATCTCTGGGAATGATAATCATACTAATTCCTTTTGCCTTTTCATTGGGATTGGTTTTACAAGCAGCTACAATATAATCGCTATTTACGCCATTTGTGATAAATGTTTTCGAGCCATTGATGACATAATAATCTCCTTCCCGGATAGCAGTTGTTCTAATAGATTGAACATCAGATCCTGCAAATGGCTCGGTTACAGCCATACATCCAATCAATATCCCTTTACAACCGGCAATGAGATATTGATCTTTTTGCCTGTGATTGCCTTGACCATTGATGTGGGTCATAGCCAAAAAGGAATGAGCTCCCATAGCTGCTGCAAAGCCACCGGAATTAACCTTTGCCAATTCTTCATGTAAGACGACATGATACCAAATATCTAAATCAGAACCTCCATAAGTTTCAGGTATTGCTAATCCGAAATAGCCCATCTTGCCAAATTTTTGATAGATGCTTCGAGGAACTTCTCCGTTCTTTTCCCATTGATCAATGAAAGGACGAACTTCTATATCGAGGAATTCGCGCAGAGTGATGCGGAATAATTGATGTTGCTCGCTGAAATAAGAAAATTTTGACATTTCTTCTTCCCCATTTCTGGAGAAATTGGTTTTGGCTTTTGGGTATTGAGTACTGTCTATGAGGATTTTTGAAATAATCTCTCGCATTATTTCAGAAGAGCCACCGCCAATGGTTCCAACCCGAACATCCCTATACATTCTTGCCATAGGATATTCTTCCATAAATCCATAACCTCCGTAAAATTGAAGGCATTGGGTTGCAACTTTTTCCTGTAATTCGGTAGCTATCAATTTTGCCATGGAGCATAATTTGACATCATAAATTCCGGCTCCATATAATTGACAACAATAATAGCTAAAAGCCCTCAATGCTTCATTTTCGGCTGCCAATTGAGCAATCCTGTGTCTTAATACTTGAAATCTGTTGATTGGTTGTCCAAAAGCTTCTCTTTCAGACATGTATTGTAAGGATTTTAGGATTGCTGTGTCTATGGCTACAACGGTACAAGGCAAGAAACAAATTCTTTCGAGTTGTAATCCGTTCATCAAATAATGAAAGCCTCGGCCTTCTTGACCTATCAGATTTTCAAGGGGAACTTTTACATTGTCAAAATTCAATTCGGCAGTATCCGAAGCATGCCAACCCAATTTTTTAAGCTTCCTTGCAGAAACACCTTCCGAGTTTCTGTCAATTACCAAAAGACTCACGCCGGCTGCCCCTTCGGAGGGGTCGGTTTTTACTACCGTCACTATGAAATCGCCATAAACTCCATTTGTAATAAATGTTTTTGCTCCGTTGACAACATAGTGATTCCCATTTCGAATTGCCCTGGTTTGAATATTTTGAGCATCAGAACCGGCCCCAGGTTCCGTAATTCCTATCGCAGAAATTTTATCCCCTGATATGATTCCGGGTAAATATTTTTCCTTCAATCTTTCAGACCCGTACCTTAGTATATAGGGACCTGACATATATTGAACCACCTGCTGTGTAATGACAAAACCACCAGAGTTGATGCGACCCAATTCTTCATTAAAAACCACATCGTAAGAAAAGTCCAGGTTGGCTCCTCCAAATTTTTCCGGATATCCAAGCCCCAGGAAACCCATTGCCCCCATCTTTTTCCAGATGTATCTGGGAATTTGCCTTTCCTCTTCCCATTTATCCAAATTTGGTTGAACTTCCTTGTCGATGAAGTCTCGCAAGCTTTGACGGAACAATTCATGTTCTTCAGTAAACTGGTAAATCATTGGTATTAATTTAAGTTGGGAACAACATCCCCCGTTGGCGAGCCAGGTACACTGGCGAGGTGAATACTTCCTAACTTGAGTTAATTATTTCAATAATTCTTTGAGATTATTGTAAAGGCTCATTCTATCATTAGCTAAATGTTCCAGACCATCGACATAGAGTGTAGTGCCACTAATGTAGGAAGATAGAGCGCTTGAGAAAAACGCCACCGCATTGGCTACGTCTTCTACTGTTCCAAAACGTTTCATCAAATTATCCTCTTTTATTTTTTCAAAAAACACTTTCATTTGTTCTGGATAAGTATCTAAGCCTGAGGTTTCAATAATGCCAGGAGCTACAGCATTTACTCGTATGTTGTATTCAGCCCATTCCTGCCCGAGTGATTTGGTCAAATTATCTACTCCCGCTCTTGCAGCGCCAGTGTGTGCCATTCCTGGAAAACCTCGCCACATATTTGCAATGATATTGACAATTACTCCACTCTTTTGGGGGATGAAAAAATTGGTAGCCATTAGTTGGCACATGAAAAAGGTGCCATTCAAATTATTGTTAATAACTGCTGCCCAACCATTTTCAGACATTAATTCTGCAGGTGCAGGAAATTGCCCACCCGCATTGTTGACAAGAATATCCAGTCTGGAATGACGATTTTTAATGTGTTCTGCCAGGGCTTTTATTTCATCAGTTTTGCGGATGTCGCAAGCTTTATTATCACAATCTCCAAATTCAGATAATGCACTAGCAGCTATTTTCAATGGAGTTTCTTTTCTAGAGGCTATGATGACCTTGGCTCCTAATTGAAGAAATAGTTTTGCAATTCCAAATCCGATTCCACTTCTGCCACCAGTTACTAAGGCTATTTTATCTTTAAATAAATCTTTGCTGTACATTATTGGGATAAGGTTCTCATTTACAGTGTTTTGGGGTTGAAGTCATTTTAAACCAAAAAAAGGCTTCCCTGAGTGGGAAGCCTTTCTTATTGAAGAAACAATAATTTATTTTCCTCCTCCAAATGTATATCTGGCTCTTAACAATGCTCTTCGCCCAATTTTAGGCATATTTGGCAAATAGCGATATTCGTTATTTAGTGCGTTTGTTACTGCCAATGAAAGTCCTAAACCAAAATCAAAGTTGTAGCCCAAGCCCAAATCAACCAGGTTTCTAGCTTCTGTGTCACCAGCAAAATCTCCAGCACTTGCAAAGTAAGAATCGTCGTGTTGGAAAGCAATACTTCCATTAAATCCAGTTTCTGGATTGTAGTTTACACCCAGACGGAATTTATTTTTAGGAATATTCAAATAACTTGGCAAAGATGGTCCTTCTTCAAAACCAACAACTTTTTGCATAAATTCATTATCACTGACCCATGAATAATTGAAGAATGCAGACAAGTCATTATCGAAATAATATTCCAAACCTAAGTCCATACCAGTAAAACTTCTTTCATCAAATGTTCTGTAGCCTGCTGCCATACGTGCTCCTACACCACCTGGAACTTCCTGAGTAGGAATTGTTCCGTGGAATCCAGCTTGAGCAGCCAGTCCCTGGAAAACCTGAAGTAAAGTTGCTCCTCCAAAATCAGGGCTAGGGGTGTTAATTGCCAGATCTCCAGCTTGTGTATATGCTCCTTGCAAAATAGGAGTCAATGCTGCCATAGTGGCTGCAATTTGATCAGGAGTAAATCCAATACTCGCTAATCCAGCTTCGATATTTGGACCTCCCTGTGCGATTACAGCAGCTCCCAAATCAGCAGGTAAACCTTCCAAACCTTCAATAAGATAACCTGGAGAGATTGCAGTAAACTGAGAATTATTCTTTTGAATGACATGGTATATATCAATTGTTACACCCAATTTATCTGCAATTAATCCTTTATATCCTATTTCAAAGTTATCATGAGTACTGATTTTTGAAATTGGGGCATCTACCAGGCCTAGTGGAGATCTGTCAAATAGATTGTAACCTCCCGTAGTTGTACCTGTAGTTCCCAACCCAGCAGGATCTACAGCCATTAAGCCTCCAATGATAACTGGCGTCAATGGCTCCAATGGCGTTCCCACCAAGCCAGCAGTAATCCCTGCCAATGTTGCCTCCTGGACTAAGGCAAAAGGTACTCCCAGTGGCAATCCCTGATAAACAGGAGTCCCATCTTCGTTGACAGGAGTATTTGGAATCAATGGATTGAACCAGGCAATGCTATGAGGCCCGTCGCCAAAAGTTTGAGTTGTTTTGTTGCCATATAACCAAAGATCCATGGCGCCTGGAATAACAACCGCCAATGGGAAATCAATATTCAACTGAAGATTGGAAACGGTTGTATTGGCACGGTTAAAAGATGCTCTAAAAGTGTGTTTTGGATTCGCCTTATATACCAATGCTGCTCTTGGAGCAAAAGCACCGTCATCAATAAAGTTAAATCGATCGTAACGACCCGCCAGGACCAAATCCAATTTGCTAGCCAATTCGAACTTACCTTGTACGTAACCTCCCACTACAGAGAAATCATCGTCCTCTTCGTTTCTTCCATAGACCAGGTTTTCAGTATCCTGACCGGCAAAACGATAGTCAAAACCAACTGTCCAATCAGCATTAAGTACTGAAGGTGTTTCAAAATTGTATTGCAATTGACCTTCAAATTGGGTTCTGGCAACGGGTGTTCTTAAGCCTGTTTGATATAGAAATGAAGGATTGTCTTTATCTCCACCATCATTATCAACGGCAAAAATTTGGGCAAATAGGCCTTTCCATTGCATTCTGGCTTGTCCCCAAAGTTCTTTACTTTGTGCCAATCCCTCACCTTGTTCATTGTAAAAAACAGCTGAAGCCTGGTTATAACCTCCGGCAATATTTACATTTAAATCATCACTTGGTCGGAATTCCAAAGTTGCATTAACGGCTGTATTGAACCAATCAGGAGTCATTGGATTGCCATCACCATCATCGTCCAGATTTTCAATCAAAACTTCCGGTGTTCCGGTTACATCAACGATGTCACCTTTTACTGCAGGTTGTAATACCTGATTTTTAAATTGCATCATGTGGGTAGAGTCACTGGAATTGGGATCCAGCGTAAATTCGTCACCACGGTAATATTGTGCATTGATTTTAAATCCAAATTTGTCACTCACTTTGGTTGCATGTCGCGCAGCTACACCAAATGTGGAAAGTTCTCCACCCATTACATCAATGGTAGTACCAGGATAATCAATAGGGCTTTTGGTAATAAAATGAACAACACCTTGGGTCACACCAGGACCATATAAAGCAGAACCAGGTCCTCTAACCACTTCAATTCTGTCAAGATCTATATTACTAATTCCTGCCTGGTCAGTTTGGAAAGTTCCAATACCAGGACCAACCAAACTTCTGTAATCCATAATTGGAAATACAGAGGTACCAAACAGACCAGCTCCACCTCTCATAGAAATATTGATTCTATTGGCTGATTGTTGTTGAACCTGAACACCTGCTAAATTCACTAAGTTTCTTGTTGGATCAGTGGCATTAGCACTGGTTTCCAATTTTCTTGCAGTAATGACAGAAACAGAAGCAGGAGCTTCTTGTACTTTTTCTCGTTTCCTCGAAGCTGAAACAACAACATCTGCACCCAATGTAATTCCTTCAGAAAGCGCAATAGTTAAATTTGGGCTATTACCTGAAATATCAATTGATTGAGTTGTAAATCCTGTATAGGAAACTTCAATTGTAAAAGGAGGGGCTTGATCTGTGCTGAAATCAAATTTACCGCTTAGGTCAGTTGAGGTTCCAACAGCCGTTCCTCGAATTAAAACGTTGGCTCCTATTAGCGGTTCGCCGCTTTCATCTGTAACAGTTCCACCCACTCTGGTTTGAGCCTGGATGGAAATTGCAAACAGAAAAGCGAATCCAAAAATCAGGAATCTGTTTAAGTTTAAGTTTTTCATATTTGTCGAGTTTTTAGATTTAAGTAAGTTTAAGAAAATCTAATTTTTTTCTTCCGGGAATTTTAACCGATTGTGTTGAAAATCAATGGGTTAAAACCCATATGACACTGCAACAGTTTATTTCAAATAGATTCATTGACTTACCTTAAATCGTGTTAGAAAAAATGAAAAATTGGATTAAAGTATTATTATTAGATTAAAATTTGAGCTAATATAATATTGTTTTGTTCTAATACGGATGATTTCGGGAATGATTTAGTTCCTTCCAAGTTATTTTTTGCGCAAAGCTGGCAAGAAATTTATGGGACTCAATAAAGCCAAAGGATTTAAGTTCAAGTTCAGGAATCAAGCTCAAGTTCAAATATTTGAATTTGAGCTTGATTCCTGAAGAGTATTGGCTTCGCCAGGTTAGGAGGTGGCAAATAAATATCCTGGTTTTAACAATCATTTTGTCCTGCCATATTTTCAAGGAACACGCAAAAATGCACAATTTAATGAAAAATCAATCTTTTGAAAAAATCTTTATTTGCTTGTTATATGTTAAAATAACTTCAAAGCATTTCTTTTGGGAGTGGAACTTATAATTTTTTGCATCTTGCATGCGGGAAGGAATTAAAAAATAGTAATTCGTATACAAAAATGAAAACAACTCAAATAATTGTAGATAGGAGGGAATCTGTAGTATGGATAACCCTGAATAGACCCGAAAAACTAAATGCTTTTACCCAGACTATGTTGCAAGAATGGAGAGCTGTTTTAGAGACTTTGAAAAATGATGACTCCTGTAGAATTATTATTGTAACTGGGGCAGGAAAGTCTTGGTCTGCTGGAGTAGATTTAAGCGTATTTCAAAATATAAAAATTGAACCTGGCTATAAAATGTATGACGATGGCATAGAGATTATGAATATTTTGGAAACTTGTTCCCAAGTTACTATTGCTATGCTGAATGGGTATTGTTTTACAGGTGCTTTAGAATTGTTGATGGCTTTTGATATTATTGTGGCTGCTGATGAGGCAAAAATAGGAGATACCCATGCGAAATGGGGAATACCACCCAAATGGGGCATGACCCAAAGATTGTTGAACCAGGTTGGTATTCGTAAAGCAAAAGAATTATCATTTACGGCAAAAACGATTTCAGGAAAAGAAGCCGAAACTATTGGTTTGGTGAATAAATCTGTCCCCTTAACATCCTTAAAAGATACGATTGAAAGTTTGGTCAGCCAAATTCTTGGAAATAGTGCTCAAACAATTGCTGCAATGAAGGAAATGTACCAATATGGAAATATGCACTCATTAAAAGAAGGGTTAGACTTTGAGCGGGATTACCAAACCAACTTAACCGACAAAATCGATACGCTAAAAAATTTTAAAAAGAAAATTGCTGAATAATTATGTCCAAAGCAAGCTTTATAGAAAGCCTTACCATTCCCGCTGTTGCAGCTCCCATGTTTTTGATATCAGGACCTCAAATGGTGATTGAATGTTGTAAAAATGGAATTGTAGGAACCTTTCCTGCTCTGAACCAAAGAACTTCTCAAGGATTTGAAGAATGGTTAATAGAAATCAAAAATGAACTTGACAAATTTGAAGCGGAAACAGGTAAAAAGGCCGCTCCTTTTGGTGTCAACCTCATCGTACATCATACCAATCCACGACTGGAGGCAGACCTAAAATTATGTGTCAAGCACAAAGTTCCACTCATCATTACTTCCTTGGGAGCAGTTTCCACATTGATTGATGAAATTCATAATTACGGAGGGCTTGTTTTTCACGATGTGATTATGCGTCGACATGCGGAAAAGGCGGCTTCAGCTGGGGTAGATGGATTGATTTTAGTGGCAGCTGGTGCTGGTGGGCATGCAGGAACTATTAATCCAATGTCCCTTGTCGCCGAAATTAAATCATTTTTTGACAAAACAATTTTGTTATCGGGATGCATCAGTACTGGAAGAGATATAGCCACGGCTATGCAAATGGGCGCTGATTTGGCTTATTTGGGTACTCGTTTCATTAATACTAAAGAGAGTAGGGCTGATGAAGCTTACCAAAAAATGATTATTGATAGTGGAGCAAGTGATATTGTATATACAGCTGCAGTTTCTGGGGTTAATGCCAATTTTTTAAGGCCTAGTTTGGAGGCAATGGGCATTACCAAAGAATTATGGGGAGCAAAAGCAAAAATTGATTTTGGTAAGGAATTAGATGCTGCTCAAGCTGAGGCTAAAGCATGGAAAACGATTTGGTCAGCTGGACAAGGTGTGACGACTATACACGACGTTCTTCCAGTTGCAACCCTAGTTGATCGCTTAAAAAAAGAATTCCATAAAGCGATAGAAGAGCAGAATAAATTATTGAAATTATATCCCTAAATTATTCAAAATGAATACCTCAGTTGCATTTTAATTTCAGATCTTCTTTTCCCTGATATTTCATCATTGCCGGTACCGAAAGATTCCTGGTTGTTCCAATAAGTTTGCGCATAGCGAATTTCAAAAAGCAAATCTCGAATTCCCGTGTATCGAAGGTTTACATAGTACCTGGTGCCTTCGTGATAATAAGCGGGAATTGAAAAAGCATATAATACGTCATTTTCATAGTTGTAATATCTGACGTCATAACTTTCAGTGTCGAATATTGCAAATCGTGTTTTGATGGAAAAAGGAATTCCTTTGGGTCTGAAAATAAGGTCCTGGTACATGGAAAATCCCTTCTGGGTTTGGTTTTCTCCTTCTTTGAAAAAGCCAGCGTCAATCCTACTTCTCAATTCTATAGAATTTGATAAAATATACGAGAAATGCAGTCTGGTTTGAAATCTTTCACGTAATTCTGGGAGATCTATTTTGGAATCATTATCAGCCAAATTTTTTCCTTTTATTTCATTCCTCACTTGTAGGTAAGTCTCAAATAGTTTTCTCTTTCGGAATGTAATTCTTGCAAGCCACTCATAACCATAGGATGGATAATCAACTGAAAAATTCAACCAAGGATGTTTCCAGAGATCAAAATAAGCATTTACTCTCCAATTATTGTTTGGGAGGATTTCTGTCCCAATATATAATCCTGTTTCATTTCTTGCGCCACGTTTTTCCGCAAAAGGTTGAGCTTTCAGGGTGTGAAAATTTCTGGGAAAATGTCTGAATAGTAGAGAAAGACTCATTTTTCGATCTAATGATACCAACATACCATTAATGGTAGCAATGCTTGTATTGTCACTATATGCTGTTTCGCCGAAAAAATTAATATTTCGAATTAAAAAGGAGTAATCAATGCTCAGATTTAAAAGTTGATCTCCTGCATAATAAAACTGGTTGTACAATTGAGTTGTGCGATTGAGGGTTTTATTTAATTTGAAAAAGATGGAATTAAAAGCGATATGTCCAAAATTATAGTCTTTTTTCAAGCTGCCCCCGAATGACCATTGCCCCAATGACTTTTCATCTGCAATTTCTGAAACTGTTCGGTGCAAACCTGAAGTTTGGAAAGAAGTAAATTCTATATTAACCAATTCTGTTTCAGAATCATCTTCGATCAAAATATTTGCATCCAAATTTCTATATGAACCAAATGCAACAAGTTCCCAATTTTTCGATAACCTATATTGAATCGCCAGTCCCCGCATAAAATCAATCTCATTTGCCGAGGAAAAGGATCGAACTGGTCTATTTGACCTTTTGATATTCATAGTTAAAGCACTTTTCCCCGGGCTAAAGCCTGTTCTTAAGATTAATCCTTGTCCAAAATTGATATTATAATCACCAACAGCTAAAGCCTTAATATTTTCAGTGAGATCTTTTAAAAATAAATGCGCGGAATAAAAATCAAATCCGCTCTTATTGCTACCCCTGAAAAAATCTTCCCCAGGATCTTTTTCAGCTGTGAAGCCATAGCTTAATTTGGTTCCATTGGAATGCCTATATCTTAGGTAAAATCGATTGGGATCACCCGCAAAAGAAGAATTGCCACCATCATTTCGATATCCCTTTGCAGTTTGCAGAATCCTGGACCATCTTAAAAAGAGTTGATTATTACCTCCTTTAAATAGGTTGCTTAATGAAACTTGTAAATCTTCAGTTTTTTTGCAGTGTACAAAAGGCAATAAGTTTTGAATTGTATTTAAATCAAAACCCGGAATTGCTTGCAGTTCATATATTGAGATTAAATTGCCTGTTAGCTTCCTATAGTTTATGAAATTGAGAATTTGGGCGTCTGTAAGTAATCCAAGATCGTTTAATTCAGTCTCTGTACTCTTATTTAAATTAAGCGGTTTTTCTAAATAGGATTCAAGGTGAGTAGTTAAAGTGTTGTAGTCAAAAGTTTCTGATTCCTCATTCTCTAAAAAATATTCAATAACCGATTCTGAAAGTTTATTATTCAGAGCGATTGAATCAATTTGACTCAAAACATTGAATGGAACTAAAAAAGGGAATAAAAATATTAGTTTTTGCATCTTGGTTTTAGCTCAATAAAATGCAATTTGGGATTTATTTTTTTACCAAAAGAAAATACTTTAATATTATTTCCAAATAATAGTTTTTGAACTAGCAGAAAAGGAAATATTATTCTTGGATTTGACTATTTTCAAAATTACTAATTCCAAAGAAAAAATAATGTGGAAAACTTAGAGTAAAAAATACAATAAGTGTTTGCAAATAACTCAAAAAGCTATAGTTTTGCGGAAAGTTTTTAATATTGGTAAAACGTAAATGGCGATATTATATATCCCGTTCTCTTAAGATAAATTCGTAAAAATTGAGAAGCGGTCTGTTGGCAAAATGCCATCTGACCGCTTCTCTCTTTATACGAAACCTGTAAATCAATTTTTCAAATTCTATTTTTTTCAAAATCCTAAAATAGCGACACAATGGCAAAATTCAAGTTAGAGTATATCTGGCTCGATGGCAATTCTCCTACTCAAGCACTACGAAGCAAAACTAAAATCGTAGATGGTTCTGAGTTTACTGGCAAATTAGAGGAATGCCCAATTTGGGCTTTCGATGGCAGTTCCACACAACAGGCTAAAGGTGGATCTTCCGATTGTTTGTTAAAGCCTGTAGCAATTTATCCTGATCCTCAACGAAACAATGCTTATTTGGTAATGACGGAGGTTTTAAAGGCGGATGGTACTCCACATCCAACTAATGCTCGTGCTACGATTGCTGCAGATGATGAAGATTTCTGGTTTGGATTTGAACAGGAATATTTTCTTTGGGATCCTGAAATAGACGCCCCATATGGTTTTCCTGAACAAGGATGGCCTGATCCACAGGGTCCTTATTACTGTGGAGTAGGTGCAAAAAATGCCTTTGGACGAAATATCATTGAAGAACACATGGACGCCTGCATTGAAGCAGGATTGAACATTGAAGGAATTAATGCAGAAGTTGCTGCAGGACAGTGGGAATTTCAAATTTTTGCAAAAGGAGCAAGAAGTGCCGGAGACCAGATTTGGGTAGCTCGGTATTTATTGGAAAGAATAGGCGAAGGGTACGGTTTGGCAATTAACTGGCATCCCAAACCACTTGGAGATACAGACTGGAATGGATCTGGAATGCATTGTAATTTTTCCAATTCTGTATTAAGAACTTGTGGTTCACAGGACAAATACAATGAAATCTGTGATGCTTTTGGCGCGCCTGATCGAATTAAGGCTCACATTGATGTGTACGGGGCAGATAACCATCTCAGATTGACAGGAAAGCATGAAACCCAATCCATCGACCAATTTAGTTATGGAATTTCTGATAGAGGTGCTTCTATTCGAATTCCTATTTTGACAGTTGAGAAAGGATGGAAAGGCTGGTTGGAAGATCGTCGACCTGCTTCGAACGCTGATCCTTATAAAGTTGCGTCTGCAATTATTGAGACTGTAAGTGCAGTTTCCTAATCAAATCAAACAATAGATAATGATGCGAAGTGCACAACTGTGCACTTGGAACTATGCAATAAAGAGTTCAAATTTTTTTTGAATCAAGCTGAACGATGAGTCGCCAATTTTGGCGGCTTTTTTTTGGAATATTATTTTACTCAGTTAAAGTTTTCTCAAAAATTAAATTATCCTATTTATTCCATTTCATTCTCCGCTTTCCAATTTGTTCTTGCCAAAACCACAATGACCACGCCACTTAAAATCATAATTAATTTCATAATCAACCCAAACAATCGGCTAGGGGAGTCCAACCAGGTCAAAAAAGATAGTTGTGCTCCGATGATGCTCAAAACCAGAGCCACAAAACCAATAATAAACATTAAAAAACCAATGATTAACCAAATTTCTTTCTTCATTATCATTTAATATTAAGTTAGTATTCAAAATTTTCCTTCATGAGAATCAATGTCTTATGAATCCCGAAATGCTTCGGGACAAGCTCTGACTTTGAATTAATTCACTCGTTTTTCCCGCGATAAATTCATTCATTAATTCTTCACCAGAACTATAACCTATTGATTCTCAGTTTGAAAAGAATTTTAAACAAACTCTAAATTGAGATTTGAAACATCCTTATTAATATTATAATTAAACTTTAGACTTTCGGGGAGCGAAGTTATGCATTAAGGCTATATTTGCGAAGCTCAAAATCGAAAGTCAACCAGATGATAAAATTAATTGAATGTCCTCGCGATGCAATGCAGGGACTAAAAGAGTTCATTCCTACAGAAACCAAAATCAAATATATAACTGAACTTTTAAAAGTTGGTTTTGATACTATTGACTTTGGTAGCTTTGTATCTCCCAAAGCTATCCCTCAAATGAGAGATACCTCCTTGGTTGTCAATGAGTTGGATTTAAGCCATACTTCTACAAAATTATTAGCTATTGTTGCGAATAGAAGAGGAGCCAATGATGCAGTTCAGTTTGAAAAAATAACTTACCTGGGCTATCCTTTTTCAATTTCGGAGACTTTTCAGATGAGAAATACCAATGCTACCATCGAGGAATCACTTAGCCGTGTGGAACAAATACAAGAGCTATGCATCAACCACAACAAAAAAATGGTAGTATATATTTCTATGGGCTTTGGTAATCCTTATGGAGACCCCTGGAATGTTGAAATCGTACAAAAATGGGTTGATAAATTAGTAGATCTTGACATTAAGATATTGCAATTGTCAGATACCATTGGCGTTTCTTCTTCAGAAAGTATTTCCTATCTTTTTTCCAACCTAATTCCAACTTATAATTCCAGAAATGTTGAAATTGGAGCTCATTTGCATACCACTCCGGATACCTGGAAAGAAAAAGTAGAAGCTGCCTATGAAAGCGGTTGTACCAGGTTTGACGGAGCTATAAAAGGATTTGGTGGTTGTCCTATGGCAAAAGATGATTTGACGGGAAATATGCCAACTGAAAATATGGTTCATTATTTCAAGAGTAGAAGTATAGAAACCGGAGTATCATTTGAAGATTTCCAAAAAGTAATGGGTATGTCAGTTGATGTATTCCCTCATTAGAAATTTAACCATACTTTAATCAAAACTTGATTTTTAAAACGAAATACAATTTTTATTTCTGTCTAATTTTACTCCTTGCCTTTCTATTGAGATTTCCAGGTTTGTTTTGGGGACAGTTAGGAAGTGAAAATTATGATATTTTAGAACCAGACGAGCATGTTCATATGGCCATAGCGATTGAACTTATGCAAAAATGGGATGCTTCAATTTTTGAGGAATACCACCCAAAAAGATTGAATGTCCCAGGTTTTGGTGTTCAGCTTGCTGTTTTGGCCTATCCAATTATGAAAATTACTGACTCCAATTACAAATATTTGGCCGTTTGTGCCAGATTGCTCTCCCTATTTTATTCCCTGCTACTCATTTGGTTAATTTATAAAATAGGGTGGTGGCTTTTTCAAAATAAAAACACAGGGCTTTGGGCTGCTTTTTTTCTTTCCTTGTTTGATCTTAACATCACCTATAGCCATTATGGAGTACCCGATATTTCTTACGTGTTTTGGGCATATTTAAGTATTTTTTTTACAATGAAATTCTGGGAAATTTATGATGTAGGCAAGGATGATTTTGCCTTTCCAACAGAGAATCATAAAATTAGATCCCTGCTAATTCTAAGCTTGGGTCTTGGGATTACGATGGCAGTTAGGTTGGACTTTGTCCCAATTTTAGTTTTTGTTATTTCAATTTTCTATTTTCTAAAATTTTCTACAAAAGCAATTTTTTTAAGCTGGAAATATTTGTTTATTACCATGCTATTTGCCCTATTTTTTTTTGAAGCTGGGATTGGATTCCAGCATGAAAAATTAGTCGAATCAGTCTTTTGGCTTTCAGATGAAAATCAAAATTTAATTGCTGGAAACAGGCATCTTTTCATGAATCCAATTCTGTATTTGATTGGAATAATTGCTGGGCTTGGGTTTATTGCCCTTCCATTTATTATTTCAGGAATACGAAATATCAGGGAACAGTTTAATCGAAATACTACTTTTTGGCATTTTTTTTTAATCCTCTTGGGATTTGTAATTTTAGAGTTCATGATTCGGTGGAAAATGAATGCGACTTTTGTCAGAAGATGCAATATATTTCTGCCTTTTTTAGCGATACTTCTGGCTTTGGGTTTTCAGACATTAATTCTTCAAAACCAAAACTTGAATTCCAGGTTTAAGCGAATACTTTCCGGATTTACTATTTTGTATTTTTTATCTTTTGCAATTATATCCCAAAGCAATTTTATTTTTGACAATCGCTATGAAGCCAGGGAATTTCTAAAAAAAGAGCTTACCGATAACTCTGATGTTTACTATTGTCCTTATTCTAAGATAAAAAACCTTCCTGGTAGACAAGTTCCTTTAAAAGAAGCTGAATATTTGGTATTACATGAATCCTATTACAGTAGATATTGGAAATGTTTTACGACTCCCTTTCATGTACCAAAATGTTGTGAAGGCGTTTATCATTGCCACTCAGAAGATGAATGCAAATTTTTCCAAAATTTATTTCAAAATGGAAAAGAATATGAAATGATTTTTGAAAATCATCCATTTGACATTTTTCCAGAAAGGCTGCTTTTTAAGAAATGGTTAGGAAACTATGAAACCTTTTTGGGGGATGTAAAAATATATAGAAGAAAAATTTGATTCGCTATTTTTTGTCAAAATGCCCCGGGATATTACTGTTCTTGCAAAATATCTTTTTATAAAGACGTGTTGCACCTTCGCCTACGAGAACTGATAAGCTCTTCCAGGTACAGATCAAATTCAAACGGGGATAAGCTGTTTCATGAATTGCTGCCAGGATTTCTATATTTGAGGTGGAAAAAACAAGTATTTTTGTCAAGAAAAAAAACGTACATAACTGCTCGAAAAACAGTACTCCTGAAACTTATTTTTCAGAAGGGTTTTTGTCCACCACGAATTGAATAGGAAAATGATGAGAGTAGCTCTTTTTGCCAGGGTTTCCACACGTGACCAGCAGACACTTTCCAGGCAAATGAAAGCCATGAGTGAATATGTCCAAATCAGGGGTGGCAGATAAAAAAGAAATTGAAGTAACTTCATCTGGGATTAAAGAGCGTAAGAATCGGGATGAAATCATTCAAGCAGCTCAACGACTCGTGGTTTGGAAGTTGGATCGATGGGAACGTTCCTTGGTGGATTTAATAAATGGCCTTCATGACTTTAATGCACTTGGAGTTAGTTTTGTTTCCATGACTGGAGCCTTGGATTTTACAACTCCTTCAGGTAAGGCAATGGCAGGAATGCTGTCCGTATTTGTAGAATTTGAAAGAGATATGTTGAGAGAACAGGTGAAGGTGGGTATTGAACTTGCCTGGTCAAAGGGCAAACCTCATGGTAGACAAAAAACGGCAGCACTAAAGAAAAGCAAATTGAAAATCTCCATAATTGCAAGAAAATTAGAGATATGTAGAACTTCTGTAAGAAGGTTATTGAATTTGAAAGCTCTGTCATCCTCGAAACATAATATTCTACTTTAAATGATTAAAGATGAAAGTTTATATGGATGCTTCTTGTAATATATTGTACGCTTCTTACTATATCAAGGGTCTACATGATCTCTTTGGGGCCAGAGTGAAATTTGCATACAGACCCTTTGCCAATTTAGATCATAAAGGCCAATTCCTAGCTATTCAGATCATTAAAGGGTCGACAAAAAATAACATCATTATAGATTTTGGAAACTCTAGGGACATTTATCCAAAAGCTTTACTTTGGTGTCATGTATATGGTAAAATAAACCTCGCCAAAGAAGATCAAAATATCGAAAAGGTGGTCCCTATTGGTCCGTCAATGGCCATCAGGATCTATGGTTTCTGGAATACTTTTTTCTTTTCGATTGGTAATTATCTCAAAGCTTACAAAAAAATAGACAAGCCCAGAGCATTTTTTGCTATGTATAAGGCACAGTACCGAGTAAGACAATGGTATGATGATTACAAATATGAAAATGCAGAACCGGCTTATATATTTTTCTCTTCTAGCCTTTGGAAAAAAGAACATACTTACAACAGGATGAGATCGAATTTTATAACTACCTGCAAATCGATTGAAGGATTGAAATTTGAGGGCGGTTTCTCTCCAAGATCTAAGAATGATGTGGAAGGTTATGAAAAGAATACGATGCCCAAAAGACTTCCGATTGATGTGTATATGGCCAATATGCGTAAGAGTTGTATAGTGTTTCATACGCCCTCTGTCAGAGATTGCAATGGATGGCGTTTGGCTGAATATTTATCTATGGGGAAGGCGATATTAACAACGCCATTAAAACGTTTATTACCTCCACCTTTTATTAGAGGCGAACATTACTTGGAAACAGATGGCTCCCAAGGTGATCTTGAAGAGAAGATCAAGCTTCTGCTCCATAATACATCGTTGCGAATTAAACTTCAAAAAAATGCAACACAGTACTTTCGGGATCATCTTGAACCACAAAAAGTTATTTTAAAATTGACTAAAAATATCTAGCATAATGCGTGTTGCTGAACATTTTGAGGATCTAATTGATTTTGTCAATGAAACCATCAATGAGTCCAATTATGAATTGGAGAGAATTGAGTTTTCAACTCAAAATCAATGGCGGTATTTTCAGGGCTCCATTTCTCATGTTTCTGGTGGTTTTTTTCATGTTGTTGGATTGACATCCATTGAAGAAGAGAAAGAGCACTTAATATACTATCAACCGCAAAGCGCTCTCACAGGACTGGCACTACACAAAAACCAAAATTCAGTCTATTTGCTTCTACAGGCGCGTGTTGAGCCGGGAAATACAAAGATCTGCCAGTATGGCCCAACCATTCAATCAACGTCAGCAAACTTCACCAGACTCCACGGGGGTAAACCTACCAATTATCTAGATCTGTTTTATACCTTTTCAAAGGAAGCTAATCTAATTAGCTTCAGCATGCAAACAGATTTGGGAAAAAGATACTATCAAAAAAGCAAGACGCACAATTTCGTAGAAGTGCCACGGCTATTACCCACAGAGCAGTATACGATCTGGGTTGATCTGAAAACCCTGGTAAAAGCCCTAGATGAAGATTTCCTCTTAAATACTGATCTACGATCTTTGCTTGCTGTCTTTGATTGGAATGCCCTTTACTACAAACAGCAGGATGTTTTTTTGGATACTGAGATTGAAATCCTAAAGAGATACTTACAGTTCAAGACAGTCAAGTCCAATATTTGGAAGTTTTGTCCACTTGAGCAGTTGAAACAATGGAAGAAGGACAAGTATGGAATCTCCAGCTTGAACGGAACGGGAGTTTCCTTAAATATGTATAGAACTACATCTTATTCTCGGGAGGTAGCAAGGTGGGAACAACCGCTTATGGAGGCTCATACACTTGGATGGGTATTGCTATTGAGGCGGGTGAAAAATGGCAAGGTAGATTACCTGTTATCAATAGTGAACGAAATGGGTATAGACGGGCAAGTTATTATTGGACCAACTTACACCCTCTATCCAGGCGAAAAATTGGGTACAAAGCCAGAGGTTTTTGCCCAAGGAGAAACTTATGTTGAATTTTTACATTCAGAAGAAGGCGGACGTTTTATTAAACATGAGAGTCATTATAGAATTGCCACTGTAAACTTTGACATTGAGTTACACAAAGATCAGTACTGGGTCTCCTCAGCTCTGTTGAAAAAACTATTATCTACTTCAAATATGATTTCAATACAGTTGCGTGTCATCTGTTCGGCGCTAATTAGAGAATTGAACCCCCTGTTTTTCTCGAAGGAAAACCTTGAACGCTCTTAATGTATGTTTTTGCCAGTTTTGGCAAAAACGCCCATACACCAATTTGTTTGAAAGCGACGTACTTCGTCTCTATATATGCCGCACCTCAATAACCATTTTCAAATCGAATGGCTCTCCGATATCAGGATCTCTTGCAATTTAATTTGTCAACAGATCCTGATATCACTGGTCATATCTAGTTAAATGGAGAATGAACTTTACAATAGCCTATGATGTAATAGAGGAATTTAATTCCTATTTATGTCCAAGAGCTTTAAAAACTAGAGTCTGGACAACAACGAACTCATTAGGCAACCAAGAATGGTGTATTCAGAAAATTGGGAACGTCGATTAAATTCTGGATAGTCGTTATAAATTTAAAGCTAGTTAATAGATAGGCTTCAATTAAGTTTTACTATTGAAAAATTAACTCAAAACCTTTTTCACAATATCAGCTGCCTCTTGTAAAAGTATTGCTGAATGTACAGCTAAACCTGATTCATCAATAATTTTCTTGGCAATATCAGCATTCGTACCTTGCAGACGGACGATAATTGGGACCTGAATATTCCCCATGTTCTTATATGCATCTACAACTCCTTGCGCCACCCGATCACAGCGAACGATACCCCCAAAAATATTGATTAAAATTGCCTTTACATTAGGATCGCGTAAGATGATTCTAAATGCTTGTTCAACTCTTGCAGCATCAGCAGTTCCTCCTACGTCGAGGAAATTTGCGGGTTCTCCACCTGACAATTTGATGATATCCATAGTTGCCATTGCCAATCCAGCTCCGTTGACCATGCATCCTACATTTCCATCGAGATTGACATAGTTCAAACCATGACTTTTGGCTTCGACCTCTGTTGGATCCTCTTCATCTGTATCTCTTAATTCTGCTAAATCTGGATGACGAAATAGCGCATTATCATCCAATGTAACTTTACAATCCACTGCAACGATTCTATCATCAGCTGTTTTAATACAAGGGTTAATTTCAAATAGTGAAGCATCAGCACCAAGAAATGCATTGTACAATTTGGTAATAAACTTGCTCATTTCCTTAAAAGCTTTTCCACTTAGCTCTAAGTTGAAAGCAACCTTTCTGGCCTGAAATGGTTGCAGACCTAGTGTTGGATCGATATATTCTTTATGAACCAAATGAGGTGTTTCTTCCGCCACTGTTTCAATGTCCATTCCCCCCTCGGTGGAGTGAATGATGACATTGCATTTTCGCTCACGATCCATTAAGATAGAAATATAGAATTCTTTGCAAGCGTCGAAATCTGGTCGATAAGCATCTTCAGCTATTAAAATTTTTCGTACCAATTTACCAGGTCCATGTAGACCTCCTGGAGTCTGAGGTGTTTTGAGCATCATTCCCAATATATTGCCAGCATGTTCTTTCAAATCAGCTTCGTTCTTTGCAATTTTTACTCCTCCACCTTTTCCTCGTCCTCCTGCATGTATTTGAGCCTTAACAACAGCCATTTCGGTACCTGTTTCAGCTTGAAGTGTTTTGTAAGCTGCAACTGCTTCTTCAACCGTATTTGCTACCAGGCCTTCCTGGATAGCAACACCATAGCTTTTCAATAATTCTTTTCCTTGATATTCGTGAAGATTCATATTCTATATGAGTTTTATTCTAGGTTTGAAAAACGCCGCAAATGTAGCATTCTGTCGGAAGAAATTAGAAGGAAAAGGGGAGTATCTTTAAAAATCAAATTGCTCAAATAATTTGAACTCCTTTACTAATAATTCCAATTCCGCTTCATTGTAGTGATAAAGTGTATCAGGTAAATCATGTTAATCAAAGCCTGGTAAGAAATAGCTTGCAGGATTAAAACAATTTGGTGGATTCCAATATGGCGTTTGCGCCGAACTAATGGTGACTAGAAAAGAAGAAAAGAGAAAGCAGGTAATTAATATTTTCATACCATCTGAAATTATTTTATTTCTAAATCCCCAGTGGACGGTCATGACTCATCAATGAAACATGCAAATGGTCATCGGTCCCGACATGTCTTAGGGTATTGAACCCCATCATTTGAAAATATTTTTCTAAAAGCCAATTCCTTATTTCGCTTCTACCTTTTACCCGAATATCTACTGCATGGGCAAATCCATTGCTCTGCTTGTAGTGCAGTGAATGGATTTTGGTTTTCAAACCCATTTTTCGATAATCTTCCGGGATCCTGTTTGCATCGGTTAGGATCAAGCTTTTATCCAAATGAATCACCGTGCTTATCCCTAATCTTAAGATGGGATGTAAACTTGTAAACTCTTTTTGGACTTCCGCATGTTTGCTGTTGGATTTAGACAGCAACAAAATGGCTGGAGTACAGTAAACTGCTACCAAAATTAATCCTATCCAATAACTAAACTTCATGGTCTGTAAACCACCTACCTGGCCGTTGAATTTTCCGTGAATAAAGAAGATATAAATGCAAAGGACCAATGCGCTCATCAAAACCCCACAAATGATGGCAAACCATGGTAAAAAATAATGTTCTTCATGTAAATAAACAGCTCCCCGAATGAGGATGATAAAGGGAAGAATTAAAAGCGTAACAATTTTGAATAAATTGTAAAGAATACTTCTCATAAGGGTTTAGGTTGAATTAGCAGAGTGATTAAAATGGTTTTTATGCTACCATTTATCTGCGATTTAAGGAGAAATATTCTATAAGTACAATTCTTTATACAAAATGGGAGAAAGAATGGATTTTTTCTTGGTTTTGTAGGACATGCATCATCTCTAATTATGCCAACAAAATCTCTTTCGTTTATTTTCTTTACTTAATCTTTTGACATCAATTTGTTGCGGGGTGCGAGTTGAGGGTTTGATCACCCCGCACCCCGCAACATGTTGATTATCAAAAAATTAAGAAAAG
>JBGTQJ010000012.1:0-188146 GCA_041941305.1 Saprospiraceae bacterium | reverse complement strand
CCGAAAGAGGCGAATTGATTTATGAACATGCTTTCATTCCGGTTTGGACAGTTAATAAGAGTGCACCAGTAGGTCAAAGACAGCCCAGGCAAGAATTGCTGATTATTCGTAAAGAACCAGATAAGTCCTACTCCTATGCTTTGACAAATGCTAAATTAGACGAAGTTTCTAAACAGGAAATGGCTGTGCAAAGAGCAGAGCGATATTTTGTAGAAAGAACCATCCAAGACTGTAAAAGTGAGTTAGGATGGGATGAACTTCAAGCTCGTAAGTATCCAGCTTACATGCATTCTTTAGCAATTTGTGCAGTAGCACTTATGTTTTTGGCAAGAGTAAAATTGCGTCAACGAAAAGAATTTACCAAGCCAAAAATTGTCCATAAAGAATTAGGTATTGAACGTTTACCTGATTTATCATTGGCTAATGTCAAAGAACTAATGAGGTCTGTTATGCCTTTACCTCAACTTTCTAAAGAACAGACAAGGGATAAAATCATTCAGACCTTGTTTAATCGGACTCAATCTACTGCCTCAAGGAGGCGAAAACAGCGAAAACGAAAAAACAATAAATTTAAAAAACGCTAACATGACTTTGTCAAGTTAATTTAGCCAGGAATAGAAAAACCAACACTTCCTTTATTATGGAACTAGATCCTAGAGAGGTAGCTGCCATCGTCGCTGCCATCACATCCGTCATAACAACTATCATCACCAAATTATACCTTGATCGGAGATATTATGACTTCAAGTTGAAAGCTGACTTTGAAGCCGATCAGCGAAGAAAAATAAAAGAGGTATTGGGCAAATACAAAGTACCACTACTAAAAAGCATCGATGACCTGAATCATCGGATACGGAATTTATCCAGACATCATAAAAAGGGGATGCATAATGTTGATGGGGATTTTGAAAATAAAGAAAGGCATTATATGCATTCATTTGTCTATAGATTTCTTGCCGTTTTTGCCTGGAAAAGAGTCATCCAGGACAATTTGATCTATTTAGATACCACTATCGCACATACCAACGAACTCGAATTGATCAAATTTCTCAATCTGGCAGAAGGCCTAATGACGGATGTCAAATTATTTAAAGATTTTACCCTACCTAATGGTGACAGATATGAAGCTGGATTTGCTACAGATCATTTCTTTCGAAATCAGTTAGAAACCTGCTATTCTACCATCATCCAGGAAGGCTTGGTCATTTCCTACTCTGCCTTTCTTGAAAATCTGGAAGCACACCTTAATCCAGCTGAACCTGTTTACCTTTTCATTGATGGGATGAAACCATCTGAAAATCGACTACGCTGGTATCGCCTGCACATCTTCCACATCATCCTGATGGCAATTCTGAACAGCTATGGCTACGACTATCAATACATTGAGACCAAAGACCTCAACATAGGTTCACCTAACTACATGCTCTTGAAGAATTTAAAAATCCTGGTGGAAGATCATAGGCTGGAGCAGCAGAAAGAGCTTGGGAGCTTGATTAAGGCTTTTGAGTCAGGGGAAAGAGGGAAGAAGACGGTAACGTTTTGAAGTCTGTTTGTTGGATCACCTTCTTAAGGTTTGGACAACATTTTGCCTGCTTTAGAAAGTAGCCATTATATTTGCTAATTGTGAACAAGGACTTTTATTATTGAAATCATAAAAAATAAATTTGTGTCAAGTAATTCAGATTTCGATTGGGATAATTTAATTGACGTTATTGGAAACCGAAAATGCGTTTTAGCTATTGGACCGGGTGTCTTTGCCAACCCTACTACAGATGAAAATCTTCATCACATAATAGCAAATAACTTTGTAAAAAACGCTGAGCCTTATATTCATCATTTTGATGTTGACGATGGAGTGTTTCTTTTTAAGAAAAGTAGGTTTCGGAGAAAAACGACTAGACTATTAGAGGAATTTTATCAAAAAATGAATTTTCCTTGGTTAGAGCAGGTTTATGAAATGATTTCCAAAATTCCTTTTTCAGTAATTCTTTCTTTAAATCCTGATACTAAACTTATGGAATCATTTGATAAAGAAAGAATTCCATATTCATTTGATTTTTATTTTCGAAATCGAAAAGCCAGTGAAAATTTAAATTTATCTCCTGATCGCCCAATTATCTATTACCTTCTTGGCACAATTACAGAGCCCGAATCCTTAGTACTAACTGAAGGGGATCGTTTTGAGTACTTGGAATCTATTTTTAAGGGAAGAAGTATGTCTGAGGAGATTCGTTTCAAACTCGAAAGTTCTGAAATATTCATCTTTTTGGGCTTTCGATACGAAGACTGGTTTACCAGGATATTATTACGGGTTCTTAACCTTCATAGGGATAAACTACAGGAAATTGAAAGGATTGATATCTCAAGGCAAGAGAAAACTTTACTAGTTGGCAGGGTAGAATCAGAGTTTAATATTGAATTTATTCCTTACGATCAATATGATTTTCTGCGTCAGCTCTATGATAAGTGCCAAGATGCAGGTCTTTCTAATCCTGTTGAAGATTCAATTCTAATACCAGATGAATTTAGATCTTTTTTTAATCAGGGCCGCTCTGAAGCAAAAAACCGGTTAGTAGAACTAATAGCGGCAGGAAAAATGGAAACTACATTAGAGGCTCTCAAGGAGTTTAGTAAATTAACAAATGATAAATCTTTTTCCAATGATGTAATAGTCCTTAACAATAGGTTCAAATTATTGAAACAAAGAGAATTCCAGGGAACTATTGATATGAGAGATTTTGCAGTAGAAAATAATCAACTTGTAGAAAAGGTATTATCACTTATTGACACAATAGATCCATATTTCGATAATTTAACTGATAACATAAGGAAGAAGCAATTTGGATTATCTGAGTTGGAAAAACTCAAATTGAAAAATAATCAGCTAAGTCAAAAAATTGATCAGCTGGAATTTGAAAAAGAAAAAAAAGAAGAACGAAACGTGCTGGAGGCTTCAGCCGCAAGAAAAAAACAATTTTCCGAACTTAGAGACAAGAAGTCTATTTTAGATATCCATAAGGATCCCTCAAATCATCCATTAGCTTCAGAAGTGTCAATAATATGTGATAAGGCCTATAAAAATGAACAAGCAGGTCGATTGGAACAAGCCAAAAAGCTGTATGAATCAAGTATTGATATTTTTGAATATTATTTACCTGCTTGGGAGGGATTGGAGAGAATTTATAGGAATCTTAATCAAGAAGAGAATCGACTTCATGCAGCTGAAAAGTGTAGCTTAATTCAGGATACCATAGCATTTGAAAAAAATGTTCGAAATAATACAATTGTTGAATATCTTCAAGTCAAATCAATAGCTAATTTTGGTGATTTCACTTGGGAATTAAACCCTAAAATCAATATTTTATTGGGGAAAAATGGTTTTGGGAAAAGCCATTTATTACGGTTAATCACAGCATTGTTGGAACATGACCAGGATATAACTTCTATTTATTTTCGCAAATCAGACAATAATCCTTTCGTATTGCTTCAATTAGGACAGGAGTCCAAAACTCCACGTATCCTTCGAACAAAAACAATGTTTCAGGAAAAATCAGGAAAAATACCAATTTTAGCTATCCCAGATCTTCGTTTCGTGGATAGAAATAAAACGAGTATTCGCTTGGGCGAACCTTCATTGAGTAATTTCCGGGAAAATGGTGCTTTTCACTTCTTGCAACAGATACCATACGAAGGCTTGATTCAAACTTTCCTATATGAACTATGCATTGAATATTTAGATAATAAAAAAAGCTTTGATCTGGAAATATTTCAACTTATTGAAAGTGTGGTTAAAGAACTTACAGATAATCAATTCACCTTTCATCGAATTGAAGCAATTGGTAATGCAGAGTTTGCAATGGAAGTTATCACAGAAGGCAATCCAAATCCACTCCCAATCCAATATGCTTCCCAGGGGACTCTTTCCGTCTTATCTATTTTTGGTCTTATTTTCAATTTCCTTAAGGCAATAAAAACTGAGGTTTCAGAAAAAGATATTCGATATCAATCAGGAATAGTTATTATTGATGAAATTGACGCTCATCTCCATCCAGCCTGGCAAAAAAAAATCATCGACTTGCTACGAAAAAAATTCCCAAATGTACAATTCATAATTACGGCGCATAGTCCCATGGTTGTTCTTGGGTGTAGAGAGGATGAGGTGGCTGTTCTCAAAAAAAGAATTGATGAAGAAGGCTTTTTCGTTGAAAAATATTCTAAGGATTTTATTGGTGAGGAGATGGACGACATTCTAAAAGAGGTTTTCCAATTAAAGGAAACCAATGACACATTTGTTCATTATAAAGAATTAATACCAAAACGGGATCATATCAAAAATAGAATCTCAGAATTATCACAGAGAGATGATCTCTCTTTTAAAGAACAAAATGAACTAGACACTTTGTTAGAAGATTTTTATTATTTGGTGAAAATTGCAAGGGAAGAAATGGATTTATTTAACAATGATTGAATTAAAATTAATTCAAAGCATAGAATTGTTGTACTAAACTAAGGAGTATGTCCAAAATTGAGTTATATCAACAAACAATTGAGCTGATCGCGAGAATACCAAGGACTAGTATTCCTGATGAATCTATTGATCAATTTATTGATACAAAGTTTGTGGACATTCCTAAGGAGGATAAGGCTTTCTTAGCTATTATTTTTTATTTGAGGAAAGAAATCGATCGTCAATTTGATGGAAAGATTCTTAAGTTAATTGAAGAATTCGAAAAAGCTTATTTTGAATCTACTGAGGAATTAAGTGAAATCGAAAAATACGAATGTCGAAAGGTATTAATTAAGGCAAAGTATGAAGAATTTGAATTAGAAACAGATGATATTTGCATCCAGATAGGAAATCTGGTAATTTCTCATATAAAGAAATATGCTAAAAAAAGGAATCAGAAAAAGATGGATTTCCTCAGTGGAATCAACAATGACCTAATGGAAATATTCGAATTATCCCCTAAAAATCAAAATTCATTTATACGTAATAAACTTCAAAAAAAGCAAGAACAAATAAGTAAGGAATTGGTCCAATCACAAGTAGCTAATGGAAAGTTGGTAAATGCACTTGACGAATTAAATAAAATTGCTGATAGGAAAAAAGATAAGGATTTCAGCAGTCAAGTAATTTCTCTTAAAGCCCAGTTGCAAGCCTTAAAAAAAGACGAAATTGGAGGGTTGAAAGAATCAAAAGAATTGACTGTTCAACGAAATCAGCTAATCAATTCAATATTGAATTTAAATAATTTCTAATTATTGGTAATTCTTTCCATTTAATAAGCACCAAGTCATAATTAGTGAAAAAAAATCGATTTTGGTTGCTCTGATTTATTGATTTAAAGGAAATTAGAAGTGTGTACAAGGTATTATGAGTAGCCCCGCCAGGACTCGAACCTGGATCTAGAGTTTAGGAAACTCCTATTCTATCCCTTGAACTACGGGGCCATGTTGGTGCAAATTTATATTTGTTATGCTATTTTTCAAGATGGAAAAACACTTTCTTCTTTTTTTCTACCTCTAATTTTTTCAAAATGATGCTCATTGGATTTTTTCATTGTGACAGAACTGGATTAAGGCTTTGTATACTGGATTGTTATTCAGAATATCTTCATTTCCCAGAATAATTACTTGTTCTTTGGCTCTGGTCAAAGCTACATTTAATTTTCTGTCCACACCTTCTGTTGATGTGGAAATTAATGATTCCAATTGTCTTGTGGAATTGGTACAGAGGGAAAGGATGATGATATCTCTTGCACCCCCTTGGTATCTTTCAACTGTATCTATGGTCAACTTTTCCAGATCAATATTTTTTGAAATCAAGACTTCTCTTATTTGTGCAATTTGGGCGCGATAGGGAGTGATAATCCCAATTGAATTTTTTGAAAAACTGGAATCATTTAATTTTAGGAGTTTGATGGAACTTTCAACCAATTTTGCTACCAATTCAGCCTCATTTCTATTGGTTTTTCCTGTAATGCTATTGGGATCAACTTTGGTAGGAATAAAGATTAATCGCTGATTCGATAAAAGCATTTGATAGACATCATCATATTCCTGTTTTATTTTTCTTAGACTGGATTTTTGATTTTTTGAATGTTCAATATGCTTTGGAAGAATATTCAAAAAACCGCCATAAAAATGCTTGTTTGGAAAAGCCATGATTTCCCGATGCATCCGTCCCTGATGGCTCAATTTATCAAAAGCCCAGGTCCAATCTTCAGCCACACTTCTTTTGAAAAGTCTTTCAAACAAAGAGTTTCTTCTGTTCAATAAGCCCAATTCATTCAAGTCCTCATTTTCTACTCTTGATTCTTCTTCTTTTTGAACGACTACAGCCGGCAATTGCAAATGGTCTCCAATGAGGATAAAACGTTTAAAGTGAGGCAATAAACCTACCAGGTGAGGTTCAAGAATCTGGGAAGCTTCGTCTATAATTACGGTATCAAACTTTTTCAGTTTTATCAATTCTCTTCTGTTTGAAAATGAAGCAACAGTACTCACAAAAATCCGGTGCTTTTCCAAAATTGCTCTTAAAGCTGTTCTAGTATTGATCGTTTTTAATTGGGTTGACAATAAATTTTGATGAAATGCTGAAGCAGTAGAGTAGGGGGAGCCAATTCTTAAAAAATGTTCTCCAAAACCAGCAAGTATGGCTTCACAAAGCTCATCAACTGCCCGATTTGTATATGCCAAAACCAATAGATTTTCCTGAGTTTCAGACATTAGAAATTTTACCAGGTGTTTCAACATTTTACTGGTCTTACCTGTTCCCGGAGGACCCCAAAGTAGAAAATAGTCCTTTGCAGACAATGCTTTTTTCAATACCAGATTTTGTTCTTTTGTCAATTCCTCCACCGGTTCTATTTCGATTGAATATGGTTCACCAGGCGGAATATTCGTCAACAATAAATCTCTCTTGTTTTTTGGAGCCTTTGCGAATTCAAATAAGCCTCTATACATGCCTATAAAGCCCATATCCATCATGTCATGTTCGATGTTCCATATTGAATATTCATCAAAAATATTGCTATGAAATTGCTTATACCGCAATCTTAAAATGACTTGATTATGGCTAATTTCCTGAATGATACCTTTAAAAATTTGACTGTTTAATACGGTATTGTTAGAGCCAATTTTAGGGTAAAGTACTGCGATATCTCCTTTTCGAAAATTGGCAAGCGGGTTGGTGGATTCAGTTTTATTAAAAATGATAATAGGGTCCTCTTTGGCAGCACGATTCAATTCAATTTTTAAATTTGCCAATATCTCAAAATTCTCTTCCTTTTCTGAATGGTGATTTAGCCAAAGGTTGGCAAGTCCATTTACCCTATCTGAACCTTGAATACCTGTTTTCGCCAACAAGTGTTCTCTGGCAATAAAGCTGGAAAAAGCTTTAAAATAGTCTTGCTCTGTTGGTGAAAGCTCCGAATACACTTTTTCAAAAGAGCCTATATCGGATTTTAAAAATCCTTTTAGATGAGGATACCTGCTACTTTGAATCCTGGAAAGGAGTAGCTCGGGATTTGACAATAATTTGTATTCAATCGCTACCAATGAATTCCTCAATCGGATAGCCTCATACTGTTGCGCTTTTATAACTGGGGCAAAGCGCATATTTCTCATATCCAATCCAGAATAGAGGATATAATTGGTTGGTTCCATTTCATTCCCAAAAACGGACTTAACAATTAAATCGTACAGAAGCGTTTGCGTATAATGGTTTTGACTGATCCCATATCGATTGGGCATATAGGCTTTACCACTTTTTAATTCAATGATTGCCGATTTTTTGCCTTTTGGGTAGAATACATCCAGTCTGCCCTGAATTCCATAAGTTTCTGAAAAAAAGGAAGGTTCCAGATAACATCCCTCTTTTTCAATCTCAAATTTTTCCAATTCCTGGAGAATAAGTCGTTTTAAATTCACAAAATGTTTTTGTGAATTTTTCATGATTTCACTTAAGGTTTGATTGTTGAAAAGCGCAAAGGTGAGTGGGTTCAATCTAAACACTTTAGGAAAGGTTTCTTTAAAAGTGACTTGCGGATTGGTCATTAATTCGTCCAAAAAATAATTGGCAATATTCCCAATCATCAGATACTTTGAGGCTTCAAAAGGAAGGTACTTTTTGAGCAAATAAAAAACAGGTATGGTTCCAAATTCTTTAAAACATTCTGAGATAGCTGAAACATCCACTAAATAATCGGGTTCAACCACAATCGCCTGGGGTCGATAAACCCCATCTTTGTCAATTTCTACATCTAATAGATTTAGATTTAAAGGGAATCCAAAAACTTCCCTGATTTCTTCAATAGTTTTATTGAAGTTTTCATTTCGATGTGCAATATTATACTGAACCCTTTTGGTATCAGTAGGCTTGTGGGCATCCTTTACCAACAATTGGAAATTATCAAAATCATCGGCTAAGGCAACCACTTTAATTTTTTTCCTAAAGCCGGCTATTTCATCTTGTGGAAAATTGAAAGAGAAATCTTTTTCCAAAATTGTTTTTAACTCATCCAAAATTTCCTGACCAAATAAATTATGAATTGTATTAGCCAAAACATACTGCCCCAGTTGATAAGTATTCAAATCATCCGCTTCCCGATATTGCTTTCTGAATAGATGGATTAGATATTGTAGTTTTTTATCAAAATCAAATTTGTGGGTAACAAAGGCAATCCTTGAGAATAGGGTAGTGAACTGGATCTTTTCTTTCTTTGTGACTTCAAAAAAAGATAGTTGGAGCAGCTCAAACAGCTTTTTTATTTTTGTGGGCAGGGGTAATAAATCCAGTTGGTGGATCTTGAGCAATTCTTTATAAAAAAGCTGTGCCAGTTCTGTTGATTTTTGTCCCTTCAAGAAATCATAGGCTTTGTCGTAGAAACCAGGAAGCATTTCCTGTTGTCCACTTCATATTAATAAAATTCATCATGCTGCCTTTTAAAAACCATTTTGGTGATATTTCTATTGGCAGGAAAAAAACTGTCTAAAGCAGTGGTTAAGGGCAAAGTTAGATTTTGAAGGAATATTGTCAAGGAAGAGGGAGTTTTAAATTGGCCATTATGTGAATCGAATAGATTGGAAATTAAATCACATACTTTTTGACTGATTTCTATATTGATAAATTCCTTTCTTAGAAAGACAAACTTGTTTCTTTGACAAAATTCAACATATTCCTGGATTGGACGACCAATATAATTTTCTCCTTTTTCTATTTCCAATTCAGTGCTTTCAATCAGGATTAGAATATTATCAGATGATCTACAAATCTCCCTTAATAGGGTATCAAATTTCCTTTTATCTGTTATTCTTTGAAGAAAACAAAGGGTATAAGTTAAATCAAACGCTTGCCGGGGAAAGGGTAAAAATTTACCTCTGATGGAAGATAAGTCAATTGGCAAACCTTCAATATTTTTTTTTACATATGGCAATTGTTTGGAGGAGTTAACCAAGCCGAACAATGCTTTTGCTCTTTTTCCTATCAATCTTTTGAGATTTTCACCGTCTTTAACCCCCACCTCAAGCACTTCACGATCCTCAAAATCTTCCGAAAGCAATAAATCAAATTTTCGTTTTTGAAGGTATTTTTCGAATGGAGTTCTGTTGGTTGGTTTTCTCATGTGGATATTTAAATATTCCTAATTGTGTTCCAAAATCCACTGTCTAAGAATAAATCCTTTTTCAGCTTTTTCTTCCCAGGGCAAAAGATCACAGGTGATAAAGTCTCCATTACAGCAGCCTTCACACTGCGTATCAAGCACCCAAACCTCCTTGTAAACCAATCCAATACCTTTTGCATATTTTTCCTGCCAACTACGAAACTCAATTTTATTAGAAGTACTATTGGATGCATTAACCGTCAAAACCTCATCAAAATTCAAATTTCCAATGCTTTCGGGTTCCCCAATATCCCGCATTCGGTGTGAAGACCAATCTTTAAACATCTCCAAAGTTTCGCCTGCTATCACTACTGTTTGAAGCGGGTCAAAAAACACATTCCCATTCCAGGATTTGTTTTCCCGAAGCGGAAAAACCAGCGGCATAAATTTTAAATTGTCCTCAGTTCTAAATGCCTGATTGTCAATAACAGAGGCACTAAGCACTTTGCTGACTGCCCATTCACTATTCCAGTCTTTTTTTTCAAATTTTTCAATCTTGAAAAGTGTATTTCCCTCGTTATCTTGCAGTGTATCAACAATTTCTTCCCTAAAAAATGTTTTAGTAGTATCTACAACCTTTATCCCAGTTGGGTTATAAATAATTGAATCTACTTCATAAACAATATAGTTGCCCACTTCCAGGGGATAATAGTCTAACTCTTTTTCAACCTGGAAAGGATCGGAAACTTTTTTGCAAGCCGTTATAACAATGAAAATTATTAGTGTAAATATGGAGATGTTTCTAAGCATAGAGCGGATGGAAAAATGGTTCAATTTTGTTCAAATAGTTGAAAATTGTTCAAAATACATCTTGTAATAATACCAGTAATCAAAACGTTTTTAAACAATTTTGAACAACCATTGTACAAATTTGACCATACTTTGATGAAAAGTAAAAGATAAACATACCTCTCACTTTGTTGAGTTTAATTCGAATTGGCCAAACTGCTATAAATAATTCCTCCACCCACAACATCATCACCCTCGTAAAAGACGGCAGATTGACCTGGTGCGACGCCTTTCACATTGGCATAAAAGGATACATTTATTTTATCGCCGAGGTTGGTTAATTGACTCATTGCCCCTCGGTCTTTGTACCTGATTTTGGTTAATACTTCCATACCAGTTGACAATTCATCATATTTCATAGCATTTACCTGGGCAACCAGCATTCCATTTCGTATTAATTCTTCCTCTCTTCCAAGAACCACGGTATTTGTTTCCGGGCGAATTTCTGTGACATACATAGGTTCTCCAAAAGCAATACCTAAACCTCTTCTTTGTCCTATAGTATAAAATGGATAACCGTCGTGTTTGCCCAAAAACTCTCCATTGGTATTGAGAAAATCACCTCCAGCTACTTTTTCTTCCAAACCCTCAATTCTTCTCTTAAGGAATCCTCGATAATCATTATCAGGGACAAAACAGATTTCATAGCTCTCACCTTTTTTGGACAAATCAGTATATCCCCAGTCAAATGCCATTTGGCGAACTTCGGGTTTGGTGTATTCTCCTAAAGGGAATTTGGTTCTTTCAAGACATTCCTGGCTCAATCCCCACAAAACATAGGATTGATCCTTATTCAGATCTTTTGCCACCGAGACATATTTTCTTCCGCCAGACTCATTCATTTTTGCATAATGACCGGTAGCGATGAATTCACAATCCAGCAGGTCTGCTCTTTTTAGCAATGCACTCCATTTTATATGTGTATTGCACAAGATACATGGATTCGGGGTTCGCCCAGCTATGTATTCTTCAACAAAATTATCGATTACGTAGTCCCCGAATTCTGATCGAATGTCAAAGATAAAATGATGAAAACCCTGGTCAACTGCAACCATTCTTGCATCATTTATGGAATCCAAACTACAACAGCCAGTTTCTTTTTTATTGCCCCCGGAGTTGGCATAATCCCAGGTTTTCATGGTGATACCGATAACTTCATAACCTTGTTCATGCAACATCATGGCTGTTACAGTGCTATCTATTCCGCCACTCATGGCTACTAAAACTTTTCCGTGCTTACTCATTTAAATCTATAATTAATTGTGATGAAATTATTCATCAATAAATTCTTCAAATCGTTTTTAGTTCAATTTTGCTGCAAATTTCGGAAAAATCGAATGGAAATGAAATTCTAAAAGCAGTGTCTATATTAGATTGTAGATAAATGGAATCAATAAATGAAACCATAACAGACCGTAGCTCGACTCTCCTGTGCTATCCCCTTTCAAATGTTCATGTTGCACGGCTATGTAGCGTTGCTGGGATTCCCGAAATAATTAATGTATTCCAATTAAAAACACGCTGAGAAAAATTTTGATTTAATCCTCTATTTTTGAAGTTTTGGCTCGAAGCAGGTGATCTGCAACAACCAAAGCAGCCATTGCTTCAACAATTGGAACAGCTCTTGGAACTACGCATGGATCATGTCTTCCTTTTCCAGTAATTTCGACTTTTTCACCTTTTTCATTTACCGAATACTGAGCTGAAACGATGGTTGCAACTGGTTTGAATGCACAACTAAAGTAAATGTCCATTCCATTTGATATACCTCCCTGTACCCCTCCAGAGTGGTTGGTTTTTGTCCTAATTACGCCTCCTTCATTGTAGAAAAGGTCATTGTGCTCAGAACCCCTCATTTTTATTCCATCAAACCCCGACCCATATTCAAATCCTTTACAAGCATTGATACTTAACATTGCTTTTCCCAGGTCTGCATGTAATTTATCAAAAGCAGGCTCACCAAGCCCAGGGGGACAACCCTTAATAATACATCTTACCTTTCCACCAATCGTGTCTCCAGCTTTTCTCACCTCTTTTATCAGCTTAATCATAGTTTCCGCAACCGTCAGGTCAGGACAACGGATGGGAGTTTCCTCTATTTTTGCAAAATCTAAATCATGGTAATCCTTGTTAACAGCTACTTCACCAACCTGACTAACAAAGGCGTTTATAGTGACTCCTGCTTCTTCCAAAAGAATTTTTGCAATCGCACCAGCAGCAACCCTGGCGGCTGTTTCTCTGGCGGAAGACCGTCCTCCACCTCGATAATCACGATGTCCATATTTTATTTGGTAGGTAAAATCTGCATGAGAAGGTCGAAACTTATCTGCAATATGACTGTAATCTTTTGACCGGGCATCTGCGTTTAAAATCACCATTGAAATAGGGGTACCAGTGCTTTTACCTTCAAAAATGCCAGAGAGAATTTGAACGGTATCGCTCTCTTTTCTTTGAGTCACAATATTGGATTGTCCCGGACGCCGTCTGTCCAATTCTGCCTGAATAAAAGGCACATTTATTTCCAATCCTGCCGGACAACCATCCAGGATGACTCCAATTGCTTTTCCATGAGATTCGCCGAAAGTGGTGATTTTGAATACTTTTCCAAATGAGTTTCCTGGCATTTTTTATTGGTTGTTTTTTCTATTCTTAGGATTTATATATTGGAACCTAATAAGAACTCTTTTAGACATTAGGGATGAAATTGAAGGCAAATAATGGATTCTCAAGACAAAGCCCATTTTTCGTTTCGTACTTGGATCCCTTTGGGAAAAAGTACAAAACGAAAAATAGCTGTAGTATTAGGAGTCAAGCTTTGTATTCAAATTATCACAATAAGTTTAAATTAGTTCTTAGTTTTGAACGAGTGCATTTGTGTGGATGCCACAAAAGTAAATAAATACAAGTTCAAATTATTTTCTACCTTTAAATCGCTCATAAAAGAGAAAATTACACGCCTGCAAGAGTGGTCTATATTGTTATTCTTTCTCTTTTTTAGAAGCTGTTTGAATTTTTAACTTTCCATCATTTTAAGAAAAAACTAAACTCAAACAATTTCTTAGTTATTTCTCATTGGTTCTATTTATTAACTTCTTTTTTTGATGATCCAAATCAAACGAATAATTTCAAAAAGTATTGATGTCAAAAACAGTATTCTGAATGATGATCATTTATTAAGATCAATTGAAAAATCTTCAAACCGCATCACTCAAGTTTTGAAGCAAGGTGGGAAAATACTCTTTTGTGGAAACGGTGGAAGTGCATCAGATGCCCAACATTTAGCGGCAGAGCTATCGGGAAGGTTTTATTTAGATCGAGCACCTCTTTTTGCAGAAGCCCTCCACACCAATGCATCTTTTGTGACTGCGGTAGCAAATGATTATGGATATCAAGCAATATTTTCCAGAGCTGTAGAAGCAAAAGGAAGGAAAGGAGATATTCTACTTGCCTTATCCACATCAGGAAATTCTGAAAACATTGAAAATGCCTTGAGAACTGCTAAAAAGTTAGAATTAACCACAATTGGTATGACAGGAGAATCCGGAGGAAGAATGAATGATTTATGCGATATCTTAATGAAAATTCCTTCTGGTAATACGCCACGAATTCAGGAAGCACATATTATGATAGGTCATATCATATGTGAATTGGTAGAAGCTGCTATTTTTGGCGAAAATTCTAAGTGAAAAAAATGACGAAAAAGCAGAAGGCAAAAAAGATAGCAGAAAAATTAGAGGAGCTCTATCCCAAAACGCCTATTCCTTTAGATCACCAGGATCCTTTTACTTTACTTGTCGCCGTTTTATTATCAGCACAATGTACAGATGTTCGAGTGAACCAGGTGACACCTCACTTATTTGCATTGGCGGATAATCCTTATGATATGTCTGAAGTACCCGTTGAAGACATTGAAAATATTATTCGCCCCTGCGGATTGGCACCCAGAAAATCAAAGGCAATTTCAAAACTATCAAGTATTCTTATTGATAAGCACAGTGGAAAGGTGCCTCAAACTTTTGAAGATTTGGAAGCATTGCCAGGAGTAGGACATAAAACTGCTTCTGTGGTTATGTCTCAAGCTTTTGGTTTTCCTGCATTTCCAGTGGATACTCATATTCACCGATTAGCAAAAAGATGGGGATTGAGCAATGGAAAAAATGTGGTACAGACAGAAAAAGACTTAAAAGCCCTTTTCCCAAAAGATTCCTGGAATAAGCTTCATTTGCAAATTATCTTCTTTGGAAGGGAGTATTGTCCAGCCAGAGGACATAATGCTGATTCTTGTCTTATTTGTTCTAAATATGGTGTAGAGAAAGAGGATTAAACATCCTTCATAGATAATTGAACCCTTTTCCTGGCCAGATCTACGTCTACTATTTTAACTTCCACTTCTTGTGAAACTGAAACTATATCTGCTGGGTTTTTTACAAATCGATTAGCTAACTGAGAAATATGTACCAATCCATCTTGTTTGACACCAATATCAACAAATGCCCCAAAATTGGTGACGTTGGTAACTATCCCCGGGACCACCATTCCTATTTTTAAATCCTCTATTGACTTAATATTTCGGTCAAATTCAAAAGCTTTTGCTTCTCCACGGGGATCAAGTCCAGGTTTGTCTAGTTCATTCATAATGTCTCTTAGCGTTGGAAGTCCGACATTATCTGAAACATAACTTTGAAGGTCAATTTGCTTTCTAAGCTCTTTATTTTCAAGTAGTTCCGGAATTCTCACCCCCAGATTTTTTGCCATCCTTTCTACAACAACATAACTTTCGGGATGAACGGCAGTGTTGTCTAATGGATTTTTCCCATCTCGAATTCTTAAAAATCCAGCACATTGTTCAAATGCTTTTTCTCCCATTCGAGGAACTTTCTTTAGCTCTTTGCGTGATGAGAAAGTACCTTGTTCAGAACGATAATTTACAATATTTTGAGCAAGGGTAGGACCTAATCCTGAAACATAAGTTAACAAATGTTTGCTGGCGGTATTCAAATTAATGCCCACAGAATTAACTGCAGATTCTACAACTCGATCCAAACTTTCTTTAAGTTTGGTTTGATTCACATCGTGCTGATATTGACCAACTCCAATACTCTTTGCGTCTATTTTGACCAACTCTGCCAGTGGGTCCATTAGCCTTCTGGCTATGGAAACAGCCCCTCGAACTGTTACGTCCTGATTTGGGAATTCTTCTCTTGCAATTGCGGAAGCTGAATAAATGGAGGCTCCACTTTCATTGACCATAAATATTTCTACCGGTCGCGGAAAATTGATTTTTTGACATAAGGAAAGAGTTTCCCTCCCGGCAGTTCCATTTCCAATACTAATTGCATCAATTTTGTATTTATCTGCAAGATCCTGTATTGTTCGGGTGGCGATAAACTCATCAGATTGTGGAGGATGTGGATAGATAGTGGTATTGTATTTTAAGTTTCCACTTTCGTCTACTACAACAACCTTGCATCCAGTTCGATACCCTGGATCAATTCCCAATATTCGTTTTTGTCCAAGAGGTGCTGCCAATAACAATTGTCTCAAATTTTTTGCAAAAACCTCAATTGCTTCGGAATCTGCTTTTTCTTTGGCAGCATTCCTGAATTCCGTTTCAATAGAAGAAGACAACAATCTTTTATAGGAATCCTTGATGGCTTCAGCGACTTGATCACTCGCTTCTCCATAACCTTTTAAATAAATTCTATCAAGTTGATCAAGGGTCTGCTCTTCGTCTGGAGCAAGGCTTACTCTCAAGAACCCTTCTGCTTCTCCCCTCATTATTGCCAAAAATCGATGAGATGGACAATTCCTTAAAGACTCCGAAAATTCGAAATAATCTCTGAATTTAACCCCTTCTTCTTCTTTATTTCGAGCAACTTTTGAAGTCACTGAAGCATTGCGTTTAAAAGATTGCCTGACCTTATTTCTTGCTTTTTCATCTTCATTGATCCATTCTGCTATTATATCTCTGGCTCCTTGAAGCGCCCCCTCTATATCTGGAACATCATTGGTCAGGAATTGTCCTGCCAAGCCTTCAACATCATTGTTCTTTTGCATGAAAAGGACTTGGGCAAGCGGTTCCAATCCTTGTTCTCTGGCCTTGGTGGCTCTTGTTTTTCTTTTTGGCTTATAGGGTAAATAAATATCTTCCAATTCAGTTAAATTCCAACATGATTCAATTCTTTTGCGCAGATCCTCCGTCAACTTTCCCTGTTCTTCAATAGTATTTAGAATGGTTTCCCTTCGCTTGTCAATTTCTTTCAAACGTTTGAGTTCTTGTTGGATTTCAGTTACTTGTACCTCATCTAAAGATCCAGTTGCCTCTTTTCGATATCTTGAAATAAAAGGTATGGTAGCACCCTCTTCCAGAAGGGCAACTGTGTTTTTGATTTGATGAGGCTTAATGTTTAATGCGCTTGAAATCAGAGAAATGTAGGTTTGTGTCATAGAATAAGTAAATATAGTTTAGCTTTTGCCAGAAGGGATATGAATAAAATTCAACCATTTAATGAATAAAAATAGTGGATTAATTATCCCTTTTTTGCCGGGCAAATTTAATATTTGGGGAAAGAAATTGTTTGAATATACTTCAATTGTTGATAAATAATTAAGGCGAGTGGTGAACCTCCTTCGCATTGAGTTAATTAACCAAAGTTGCTATGTCAGTTTTAAGCATAAAAAGAATCTACAACCAGTTCAAATACATTTATGGGATCCAAGCCTGGCATGGACCAACCATCAAAAAAGTATTGGAAGATATAGACGAAAAAATGGCTTTAAAATCTTTCAATGGTAGTCACAATATTGCTGAATTGGTACACCATATGACCGCCTGGCGAATTTTTGGAATAAAAAAACTTGAAGGGGATGAAACATATGATGTTAGCCCTGAAGAAAATTTTGTAAAAATTGACAATTTGGATAAGGAAGGATGGGAGGTCTTAAAACAGAATTTGGAAAAAAGCCAAAACAGACTTTTAGAATTATTTAAAGAAAATGAAGATTCTGTTTTAGAAAAAATAGTATCTCCCAGGAGTTACAACTTTTACGTTTTATTCCAGGGAATCCTCCAGCATGATATCTATCACTTAGGGCAAATTGTGCTATTAAAAAAATAAGGTGAACAATTTGCATTAATTAGATATTATTTGGGATTAAAGTCTAATTAATTGAGGAAATAAAAAGCTCTTTTTACTTTTATTCGAAAAACATGAATAGATTACCCGTTTTTCTTTTTTCGCTACTTTTTGCCCTTCCTCTTTTCTCTCAAACTGATTATGACATTGCCTTGCTGATCTCAACACTTCTTGCAGATACTCCTTTGGAAGAAGACGTTCAGGAATTATGTGATCAATACGGTGGGCGAGTGACTGGTACGGAAGCAAATCAACAATCTGTTGATTGGGGACTGAAGAAATTTCAGGAAGCCAGGGTGGATGTTCAAAAAGAAGCATTCCAAATGCCTTCCCTTTGGATAGAAAACGTTACTAAGGCTAAAATTTCCGGAGATTTAAACTTTGATGCGAGGGTCGTAGCCAAATCCTATTCTGCCACTACTCCTTCAAATGGATTAACAGCAGAATTAATTGATGTTGGGTACGGACAAGAAGCGGATTTTGAAAAATTGGGAGATCAAGTCAATGGTAAATTTGTTTTAGCCGAGTCGGATATTTGTCTGGATGTAAATGGCTTATTTCAGGAATACACAAATGCTTTTAATACGGAACAACTTGCCAAAAAGCATGATGCTGCAGGAGTCATTTTTATGTCTTCACGCCCAAGAAAACTTTTGTATCGTTTTATCGCTTCTGCAGGGGTAGAGAATGATCAAGTCATTTTGGTAATGGGTCGTGAAGATGCCAATCGTTGTTTTAGGAGTCTTAGAAATGGAAAAAACTTAAAAACCACGGTTACCATCAATGCCAACACCGGAGGAGCTTTTGAAAGCCACAATGTGATAGCTGAAATTAAAGGAAAGGAAAAACCTGATGAATTTGTAATAATTGGTTCTCACCTTGATTCCTGGGGTTTGGGTACTGGTGCCAATGACAATGCCTGCAATGTAGCGATTATGATCGATATTGCCAGGCAAATGAAAAAACTAGGCATACAACCCAAACGAACGATCAGGTTTGCTTTGTGGAATGGGGAAGAACAAGGTTTTTTTGGCTCATGGGGCTATACCAAAACACATTCATTGGAATTGGATAAGCATATCATGGCAATGTCCATTGATATTGGAAGCGGACCCATCATTGGGTTTTTTACCAATGGACGGGATGAATTAGTCGCACTTAATGATGAATTGTTAACCCCGGTAGCAGGTCTGGGGCCATTTTTAAACATCACTAATGGAATCGTTGGTACTGATAATTTTGACTTTATGATGGAAGGAGTTCCTAATTTGGTAGGAAATCACAAACCTTATAATTATGGTCCTAATTATCATGCAGAATCTGATACTTTTGATAAAGTAGACTTAAAATCTCTTAAAAGAAATTCAGCAATTGTGGCTGCAATTACACTTGGTTATGCAAATCTTCCAGATGAAAAAATAAATTTTAAACGATACAATCGAACAGAAGTATCAGAAATGATTGAACGCACTTCGATTGAATTTCCAATGAGAATGTTTAATGTTTGGAACCAGTGGATAAATGGTGAGAGAGGAAGACGGGAATAGGGTTCAATTAAGAGTATGTTTAAATTTAAATGAAAATTAAAATAGAAAGAATATTAATAAACGATGAATTCTGGGAATCTTTCATTTTGCTTTTCATTTTTATTGACCTCCTTAGAAATTTTAACAATTTTTCTACCAATTTGTAAATGCCCAGTTGAAAACTTCGTCGATGATCTCTGTGAGAATTTGATCAATCAAATCATCCTGAACATCAATCAGATTCTGGCTTGTATCAAAATCAGCGAATTGAGAAAAGTTTTTTCTCATGGGCTTTTCATCCGGATTAAGATTATTGATGTATTCAATTTGAAATGAAATGGTTAAACGATTAATTGCAGCGGTTTGACCTGGTTGGGGAGCTTCAGCCCTGACCGAATAATTTGTAATTGATCCGGTAAATTCAACATGTGGGTTTTCATCTTCATTTTTCAATCTGGTTTCATTCCGAATTCTATCATTTAACCCATCTTTAAATGTTTGAGCCAGGGTAGGGGGAGCAGTATTGGTTTGATTTTCAAAATCATCCAGGTAAAAAGTATAGACATTTGCCGGAATACTCGTTCCTTTAAAAGAATAGCCTACATTACCTATCATACAACTTTGGGAAATGAATAATGATATAGTGAAGAATGAAAAAAGAATATATTTGGGTAGTATGTTTTTCATTACGGCTTAAAAAATTGACACTTTTAGAGTTTGTCTAAAAATTTTACAAACTGAAAATCAAGGATTTATGGTTCTGACGAGAAGCCTTTAAGGGAGTTTGCCGAGGCAAATGAGCTTAATGACTTGTCCGAAGGACTCCTTCGGAGAAGACAGGTTCATAAAGCATTGGTTTTCAGGAAGGAAAAATTTAGACATACTCTTAAATGAAAACGAAACTGGAAGCTAAGGTCTATCCGAATTTTCTTTTTTTTAACAAGGAACCTGGTACAAAAGAAGAACAATATTAAATGCTTACAAATCGTATTCTTTGATTTTTCTGTAAAGCGTTCGCTCTGATATGCCTAAATCAACAGCGGCATCCTTTCTTCGCCCTTTGTGTTTTTTTAGCGCCTTTTTTATGAGATCTTTTTCCATTTCTTCAAGATTCAGGCTTTCCTCCACTATTTCGGCTTTTTGGAAATTGGGATTATTTGAATCCAAAATGATTGGTCTGGAAGGCGTAGGTGGAACATTGGTGAGCCCTTCTGGATATTCTTCTCTTGAAGGCGCTTGATAAGTAGACTCTGACCTGTCCTGGTAAGATGGGAATCCCGGAGTCTGTAGAGGTCTCAGGCTTTTTGTATCTGCTGGAACTTGTAAATTGTTATTTCTAATCAGTTCAAAAACAAGTGACTTTAAATCATTCAGGTCGTTTTTCATATCATACAAAAACTTGTACAATATTTCTCTTTCCTGAAATGTTTCAAATCCTGGTTCCGTTTTTCCATTGGAAGTCGTTGGAACTGGCAAGTTTCTTTTGAGTACATTCGGGATGAATTCGATTAATACTTCCGCAGTAATTAGTCTTTCTTCAGAAAGGACAGAAATTTGTTCTACTATATTTTTTAACTCTCTAACATTTCCCGGCCAAGTGTAATTTTCAATGAGCAATTGGGCTCTTTCATCTAGTTGAATAGCTTGTGTCCTATATTTTTCTCCAAAATCAACAGCAAATTTCCGGAAGAGCATATAAATATCTTCTGGTCGATCTTTGAGTGCCGGAACTTTAATAGGAACAGTCTTCAGGCGATAAAATAAATCTTCTCTAAATTTTCCTTTATGAACCCTTTCTTCCAAATCTACATTTGTTGCGGCGATAATTCGAATGTCAGTCTTTTGAACTTTTGAAGATCCTACCCTAATAAATTCACCATTCTCCAAAACCCTCAATAAGAAAGATTGAGTATCCAAAGGCATTTCAGCAATTTCATCTAAAAATATAGTTCCTCCATTTACAGTCTCGAAGTAACCTTTTCGTTCTGCTGTAGCCCCAGTAAACGCACCTTTTTCATGGCCGAATAATTCTGAGTTGATGGTACCAGAGGGAATGGCTCCACAATTTACTGCAATAAATTGATTGTGTTTTCTGGCACTGAGGGAATGGATAATCTTTGAAAATGCTTCCTTTCCAACCCCACTTTCACCGGTAATTAAAACGGTTAAATCTGTATTGGCGACTCTGGCAGCTGTGCCCAAAGCCCTGTCCAAAAGATCTGAACGACCAATGATACCGAAGCGTTGTTTTATGCTTTGTAAATTCATGTAGTTTTCGGTTTGAGATTAATTTAAAATCAATTCTCCTTTTAATGTAGCGCTTGTGGCATCCAGAACTTTTACATTTACATAATCTCCAGGTTTGAAATTCCCCTTTTTCCCAAATACAATCATCTTGTTTTGGCTATTTCTTCCTTTGAAATCATTTTCAGATTTCTTGGAATTTCCTTCTATGAGAACTTTATAGGTTTTTCCTATATCAGCTTGATTGTGCTTAAATGAGATTTGGTTTTGTAAACGTATGACTTCTTGTAATCTTCTTTTCTTAACCTCAAGAGGAATATCATCTTCGTATTTTCTTGCAGCAAGTGTACCCGGACGTTCCGAATAGAAGAACATATAAGACATGCTGTAATTTGCCCACTCAACCATACTCAGCGTATCAAGGTGTTCTTCCTCTGTTTCTGAACAAAAACCTGAAATTATGTCAGATGAAATCGCGCAATCAGGCATGATTTCATATATCCTTTTTACTTTTTTGATGTACCATTCCCGGTCATAGGTTCTATTCATTAATTTCAAAACCCGGCTATTTCCTGATTGTACTGGCAAATGGATGTATTTGCAAATATTTTCAAACTTAGCCATTGTGAATAGCACCTCATCTGTTATGTCTTTGGGGTGGGAGGTGGAAAATCGTACTCTCAAGTCTGGATTTACCAAAGCTACCATTTCCAATAATTTTGCAAAGGTGACTTTTTCCTTGGTCTCTGGATTTTCCCATTTATATGAGTCGACGTTTTGTCCCAAAAGCGTAACTTCTTTGTACCCCTTGTTAAACATATCTGTAGCCTCAGCGACGATGCTAAAAGGCTCTCTGCTTCGCTCTCGCCCCCTTGTAAAAGGAACAACACAAAAAGAACACATGTTATCACATCCTCTCATAATCGAAATAAACCCAGTAACACCGTTGGAATCCAGCCTCATCGGGCTAATGTCTGCATATGTTTCTTCACGGGAAAGCAAAACATTGACACCTTTCTCACCATCTTCAGCTGTAACCACTAATTTTGGTAAGTCTCGATAAGCATCTGGACCTACAACCAAATCAACCAATTTTTCCTGTTCCAGAAATTTCTTTTTCAACCTTTCTGCCATACAACCAAGCACACCAACCATGGTGCCTGGTTTGGATAATTTAATTTTGTCAAAAATCCTTAGCCTTCTACGTACAGTATCTTCCGCTTTTTCACGAATAGAACAAGTATTGATCAATATCAGATCCGACTCTTCCAGGTTTTTGGTAGAGCTATATCCTGCATCTGAAAGAATAGAAGCTACGATTTCACTATCGCTAAAGTTCATCTGGCAACCATAACTTTCGATATAGAATTTTTTGCCTTCTTGGGCTACATCAATTGCTTTTTCACTAAAAAATACCTCGCCTTGCTTTTGTTCATCTATCTCCTTAATTCCGACGAGGGTAGGATTGTCATTGTACATTATTCAATTTCAATTTTTGTCAAATAAGACACTTGAAAGGTGCCTTTTTTAAAAAAGTATGCAAAGATAAGAAAAAAGGAAACAGATGTGACAAAATGACAGGAGATTCAGTTGACAATAAGTAGTAGACAGATTTTTGAAATAAAAAAGCCTGGAGCTAATCAGAAGCTCCAGGCTTTTTAGTCTAATGGGGAGAGATCCTACAATTAAAATGTAAAATCAGCTCGCAAAGTAAAATGTCTGGTAGATCGCAGCTGACCTGGTCGACTGGATGTCTCCGAATTTAAAATATTTCCGGCGATGAGAGAAAATTTAAGCGGATCGTTTAAATAATACGCCAACCGTGCATTTACAATGAGTTCTCCGTTATTATTCAGTTTGCGATAATCCTGAAGACCAGGAACGATAACAGTTTCAAAAACCTGGTCAATATTTAACATGTGGCTATTGTATAAAAAAGCAAGGCCCAGGGAAAAATTATTTTTCCTGCTTTCTATATCCACCTTTGCGGTATGCTTATATCTATATTTTAAAATGTTTTCACAATTTTCATTGTTTGGATCATCGGGATCATTACAAATGGAAGAATTTGCTGCATTCAAATAAGCTTCTGATTCTTGATCCTCAGCATTAATATCAAAACTCTTAAACTTAGGATCCAAAAATGTGTATCCTGCCATTACGGTAGTCTGAAATCCTCGGATATTTCCCTGACCACCAATGGTAAATTCTAAACCCTTAATTCGGGTATTTCCAACGTTTTGAGATTGAAAGCCTGCAATATCTAAAAAGTTGAAACCAAGGAAATTGAATTCCATCATATTTTGATATTCCGACCAAAATGCCGCTACATCAAGAAAACCCTGAAATTCGGAAACCTTGAATCCCTGTTTAATTCCCAATTCGGCTGACCAGCCAGTTTCTGGTTCCAAGTCAGGATTTGGATTGATGGGTACACCTCCAAAAAGCGTAAAAATATATTTCTCCGCAATGGTAGGAAAGCGGTATCCCTGACCCCATGATGCTCTGATAAATGTAGCCTGACCAGCTTGATAATTTGCCCCGATTCTAAATACTGGCTTTGAATCTTCCACTTTCCCATTTGGTGTAAAGACTTCTTGCCTATATACAAATCCATTGATTGTAGTTTCATAAACCATTTCTTCAGGAGCTTCTATCGTATTTCTCTCGTATCTGAACCCTAATGAAAGATTCAATTTATCCCATACTTTTTTGTCAAGTTGGATAAAAGCGGCCAAATTTTTTGAAGTCAATGTTGTATCGCCATAAAGTGGTGCACTGACTAAAGATTTTTGATAAACCAAACCAGTGGTAGAGACTAGATTCCAACGCTCAAATCTCTTTTGAAATTGATATTCCCCATAATAAACCTCGGAACGGTTAGATTGATCAGCCTCTCTGGTACCAGTATTATTTTTTACGTTGAAAAACCTCCCTTGAAATTTGTGGCGATTTCCGGCATTGTCGAAGTAACTAATAAAGGGATCAATATTGTACCTGGTGTTGCTGGAATTGGAAATTGCAACTCCTGGACGGTAAATTGAAGAATCTGGATCTGCCCAGAAAAAGAATGAAGAGCCTTTACTTTTGTTGAAATTGGTGTTTACTCCCAAAGATAATCGATCCGTTAGCCGATATCTCAAATTGATATTAAATCGACCTCTTTCCGAACCTGAGCTGTCTTGAACACTTTTGCTTTTTAAACCATAACCTCCGGTAACCAAATCTAGTTTCCCTATTTTTCTCTTGTGAGAAACACCCAATCCCGTAGTGTAAGGTTGTTCTCCAGTCTCCTCCCACCAGGCTTTGTATTTATCAGCAGGCTTCATGAAATAGGTGTAAAAGGGAGAAATTTTAGTGACTGGGTCTGATTTAGCATAGGCAGTTCTCACATTTATTATTCCATTCAATGCTGAAGAACCATATAGAGCAGATGCTGCTCCTTTTACAACTTCAATTTGTTCAATATTTTCAATTGGTACATCATTCCATTGGGGAAATCCAGCATCTGCCTGAAGGATGGGCATATCATCCACCAATAGTAACACCCTGCTCCCAGCTCCATAGGAAAATCCAGATCCACCTCTTATATTTGCTTGTCCACCAACCATATTTACACCAGGTACTTTATCCAAAACTGCTGCAACATCTGTCTTATTGGTATTTTCTATCAGATTTGGTTTTAATACATCCAGGGAAACAGTTACCTCTCCTAATGCTTTTTCAAATTTCCCACTTGTAACAGTAGCTGTTTTAAGGAGATTGGCAGTTTCAGAAAGCGCTACATTCAAGACTACATTTCCTCCATCAACAATGCTAACCTGCTTTCTTACAGATTCATATCCCACATAACTAATTTCAACTTCATATTCTCCTGCCTCTAAACTGATCGAATAAATGCCATTAAAGTCTGTAATTGCACCGGTCGAACCCACTTTAACTGTAGCAGAAATTAAAGGCTCCCCAGAATTGGAATCAGTCAAGGTTCCAGATAATAACCCTTGTTGAGCAGGTAGGATAAAGACAAATGAAAAAACATTAAAAAGCAGTAATGCAGAAAATTTTTTCATAAAGAATTGGTTTTTAAGGACTTATGAAATTTGACTTTTATTTGGAAACTGTATATGCTTCAAAAAAGACAGGAGTTCAAAAATCCTAAAACTGTTAAGTCAACTTCAGTTTTTGGGCTGATATGTTCAAAATGGATTAATTGTAATTTGGCAAATCGCCTTTAGGAGTGCTCAAAAGTGGGTTTTCCATAAATCGGTTTTTGATTGGATTGGTAACCAATTTAATTTTCAATTTTAACATTTGGGTGGCCACAAAATTAGTCTTTTGGAGGTGATTTCTAGTTTAAAGATGAATTATTTTGGAAAAACGGTTTTTATAAGTCAAAAATTTCAAGAACGATAGTTCCTAATAAAAATGGTATGGAATCAAATAACGAATTAAAAGCTGTCTATTCACCTGTTGGCTCTGTTATATCCCTTACACATCTGAATCCGGTGTGCTCCAAACCGGTATCTGGACTCGATTTCATCCTTGCGGCAACCCGATATCCCGAACAGTAACTGTCATTACAAAGAAACGACCCTCCACGCATTACCTTTTGGGCTGCATTTGGCATATAAGGGTCAAAACTTACACCAGGTCCACTTGGATTTTCAATCAAATTATTTTCTTTGATACATTGGTAATATTCGGCATGGAACCAATCGCTACACCATTCCCAGACATTTCCAGCCATGTCATACAAGCCATAGTCGTTTGCCTCAAAAGATTTTACGGGTGCCAATTTTTCATAACCATCTGTTTTCAAATTGCTCACTGGAAAATTACCCTGCCAGAAATTTGCCTTTAGGTTCTCTTTTTCTGAAAAATCATTACCCCAGGGAAATACAGATTGATCCTGCCCTCCACGGGCTGCATATTCCCACTCAGCTTCAGTGGGAAGGCGTTTACCTGCCCATTTGGCATAAGCCATTGCATCGTACCAAGAAATTTGAATAACTGGATGATCGTCTTTTCCTTCAATAGAACTTTCTGGTCCATGAGGATGCTTCCAATTAGCTCCTTTTGCAAATTTCCACCAATCGTAAACGTCATAACCATTTAGATTTTCCTCAGCAGGTTGATTAAAAACTAATGCAGAAGGTTCCAACATTTCGAGATCGGGTGGGGGAGTGCCTTCTGGCAATTGTGCCATTATTTCTTCAAGCGGGATTTTTCGCTCAGCCGTAGTGATATAGTCGGTTGCTTCTACAAATTTCCGAAATTGGGCATTGGTTACCTCGGTTTCATCCAGCCAAAAATCCTTGACAATAATATTGTTCTGTGGAAATTCATCTTGCCGAGGCTGCATTCCAGAAAGAGGTGTTCCAATAGCTTCACGCATATTGCCTCCCATCAAAAATTTCCCACCGGCAATTTTCTTCATGCCTGTAAAATCTTTTTCCATTTCAGGATCCGTCTTGATAGCTGAAATCTCATTCATTGCTCTTTGATTGAGATAATTGCTGCCTTTAGAGGGGGAAAAACACATAGAAATTTGGTTCCCTTTAGGTGCTTTCGGGCTATTATTATCACTTTCTGATTGTGAACAGCCCATCAAAAAAAGTATAATCAGTTGAAGGAATACAATTTGGTTCATGAACAAAATATCAAAAATTAAAAATTCTATTTATTTAGTGTCATTGGGCTAAATGATCGGTCAAATCTTCAATCTTTTCGCAACAAACTTGTTCCAAAACTTGTTGCAATTGCCTTTTTAAAATGGTCATTGTATGATCTCCTCCTTTTTTTCCCAGGGCACCCACACCATACATAAAAGACCTCCCAAGAAATGTAAATTCTGCTCCACATGCCAATGAACATGCAATATCAGGTCCCGTTCGAATTCCACTATCCATCATAATTTTGATTTGACCTTTATATTTTTTTGCAATCCTTTTCAATGGTTTGATCGTAGATTCACCAGCATCCAGTTGCCTGCCTCCGTGATTGGAAACGATTATTCCATCCAATCCCAATTCAATTGCTTTTTCTGTATCCTCTTCCGTTGCAAGGCCTTTTAATACTAATTTACCCTTCCACATATCTCGAATGGGTTTGATTTTATCTTCATTGAGTCTGCCTGTAAAGGTCTGATTCATAAAAAGACCTAGATGTCTCAAATTCATTCCTTTGGGAAAATATGGTTTGATGGTTTTAAACTCTGGAATACCTGCCCTAAGGGTACCAATAGTCCAGGTAGGGTTGCCCAGGATTTGTAAAATATTTTTTGGATTTAGTCTCGGCGGCATCGCCAAGCCATTTTTTATTTCTTTGGGTCGATAGCTGAAAGTAGGAACATCAGAGAGAATGACCAAAACAGGATATTGAGCAGCTGCAGCACGTTTTATCAAATCATCGCGCAAAGTATCGTCGGTGGGATGATACAATTGGAACCAGGCATTGCCTTCGGTGATTTCTCCAATTTTTTCAATGCTTGCAGTGCCCACAGTGCTCAGAATATAGGGAATGTTGTGTTCAAAAGCAGCTTTTGCCAATATTTCTGATGCACCTGGCCAAATCAAACCTTGTAAACCTATCGGGGAAACGCCAAAAGGGGCATCGTATTCTTTTCCGAACAATTCGGTTTTTATGGAGGAATCCCTATAGTTTTTTAGATAATAAGGCTTTAATTGTATTTCTCTTATTTCCACAGTGTTTCTCTTCAAATTAACTTCCGAATTGCAGCCACCAGTCAAGTAATCATAGGCAAATCCCGGCATACGCCTTTTGGCCTTTTTACGTAGGTCTTCAATAGTGGGAAATCTAGGATCGAATGCTTGGTTCATTTTATTTTTTCAAAGGAGAAAAATTGTTTTGGTAAATTAGCCCTGGTGTGTTCTTCTGAGATCACTATAGCAGCTCCCAGAGCACTACCGATTGGTGATCTGGATTTATAAATTTCATAATTAAAAAAATATCTAGACAACATCTTTACATATAAATCATTCTCTGAGAAACCGCCGTCAATATACACTTTTTTAATAGGGGTATTGCCAATCGCTCTCTCAGCTGATTCAATTTGATATGCAACTAATTCTATCATTAATTGGTGATATGCTTCCTCAAAAGTCTGGAAATGGCTAAGGTCAGTTTTTGAAGGAAGATCATTTTTTTTAGGTAGGCTTTCAAAACGGAAAAACTGTTTTGGTTTAATTTTCAAATTAGCATACAGTTCAAAATTCAATTTAAGTTTTCTATGAGAATCCTTGCTTTTACAAAAATGATCTTGAAGTATCTCCACTTGAATTTTGTGTTCATTTCCAAGAAACAGCCTGGAAGCCTTTACCGGAGATCCATCGATACGCATATAATTCAAACAATCATTCTTCAAATCTTCTTTTGTCAATATTTCATGGCTGAATGGATTTAGTGAAATGCACCAGGTACCCGTTGAAATTAGTAAAAATGGTTCATTATTTAGCTGTAGATAGGGTAGAAGTGCAGCTGAGCTATCATGAATCCCAACCCCAATTTTCAATTTATTTTCACTAAAAACTACATCTGTTAAATGGCTTGAGGGGATAATCGGCGGTAATAATTTATCTATTTGTTCTGCATATACCCAATGGTGATAATCTTTTTTTTTGTAATTCCATAAACTGGTGTGACAGCCAATACTTGTATAGTCGCTAACCAAATTGTGGGTGAATTGGTAGGCTACATATTGGGGAAAATGAAGCGAATAACTAATTTTTTCAAATAAGGCCTTTTTTGAATACTTCAACCAAAAAAGTTGAAAGCCAGAATTTAGCATCCCTGAAGAAGTGGAACCTGTTTCAGCAGCGATTGTCCATTCACTTCCAAATTTATCATAAAACAAATCCGAAATTTCTGAAGGATAGGGTTTTAAATAATTATAAAAAGGAGTCGTTGGAATTCTATCTCTTGTTAAATGCACCAGGCTAGCACCGTAAGTAGAAAAATTGATTTTTTGGATTTTAAATCGTCCATTTCTGATGAGTTTTTTGAGAGTATTACGAACCCAACTCATCACACCTTGTAAATCTTCACATGGAAAACCGTCCTCATCTTTTTTTTCATCAAATTGAACAGAATCCTGGTGAATGACATTAAAGTGTTCGTCAAAGACAAAGCATTTTTTATTGGTTTTTCCAATGTCGAAGATCAATGTGCATTGCATACCCTATTCGCCCAATTTTTTGGGCAGAGTGAAAAGAAAAAAAGGTAACCAGAAAAACGCTAAAGCCCTGTTGCCACCGTTTTCTCCCCTCTTTCTATAATCAATTGCTGCCTGACTTTCAATTCTCTAAAACAATCTATTGGATAAATCGCCCCACCTTCCAATCTCCTCGCTTCTCTTAATAATGGTCGAACATCTGTCCTAAAAGCTTCCTGCAAAATTTCTTGACATCTAACCACATCATTTTCACTTTGAGCTTCCTCCAAAGCTTTGCTATCCACTAATAATGCTTTTGCATAAGCTTCTCGTATAGCTTCCAAACTTTGGATCAAATCCACCATAGGATCTTTCAAATTGTGACTGGCGTCTATCATCCAGGCTAATTTCGGATTATTGGCTTTATTATTTTCCATTCCGTACACCAATTCATTAAAAATTAAAAACAACTGATAGGGTTTGATACTTCCACAAGTCAGATCATCATCCCCATATTTACTGTCATTGAAATGAAAACCTCCTAACTTTCCTTTAGCCAACAAAATAGCAACGATTTGCTCGATATTTGTATTTGGAAGGTGATGCCCCAGATCCACAAGTGTAAATGCCTTCTCTCCACAGCCTTCGGCCAATAGTAGTGAAGTCCCCCAATCAGAAACAACCATACTGTAAAAATTGGGTTCATATGGTTTATACTCAATAAACATTTGCCAATTGTTGGGCAAATGTTTATAAATCTCATTTAGTGATTCTTGAGTATTTTGAAAAGCTTTTCTGAAGTTTAATTGCCCAGGAAAGCTGGAGCCATCTGCCAGCCATACAGTAATTGAATTTGACCCAAGAGCCTTTCCATATTCAATTACTTTTAGATTGTGTTCAATCGCTTGTTGTCTAACTTGTTTATCTACGTGACATAGAGAGCCAAACTTGTATGAGTATTTTGAATCAGGTTGGTCTTGAAATGTATTGGAATTGACTGCATCAAATACAATTCCCAATGATGATGCCTTTTCTTTAATTGCTATTACATTTTTTGGTATGTCCCACGGAATATGTAGAGAAATCGCTCCTGCGGACTTGGTGAGCGCATGAATAATACCTACATCATCTATTTTTTGAGATAAGTTACCAGGTTCTCCAGCAATCGAAAATCTTCCAAATCGTGTACCTCCAGCTCCCAAGGCCCAACTAGGTATAGCTACCTGAAATTCTTGTAATTTATTTAACAATGAATCTACATCACTGCCTTGTTTATCTATTTTTTCGGCTAAGAAATTGAATTCTCTCAAATGACTTTGCTTAATAGAACTATTTAATTCAAGGATAGTAGAAGCATTTACTTTCATTAACAAGGGAGTTTAGAATGCTTATTTTTTGACGAATTTTTGGATGGATGAACCATGAATTGTTTTTACCTGACAAAAGTAAATTCCATTTGTCAAATGGTTTAAGTTTAATGTAGATATCATATCTGAGATGGGTTGTTCAAAAACCAATTGTCCCAAAGCATTAAAAATAAAGCATTTGGAAGAATTGATTGAGATATTTTTTACCTGGACTGTTAAACTCCCTGTACTTGGGTTTGGAAAAACATTGAGACTTGGCGTTAAAACTTTTCCAATTGAAGAAATTACTGTTTCATTTGGTAATTCTGTTTCAAAGAAGCCCAATCCTCCTCTTTTGTTGCCAACAACCATTTCCAAAAGCCCGTCATTATCAATATCGCCTAGAGCAGGTGCTGTATTATTGCCTTCTCTTATTTCACCATAATTGTTATCGGTGAGGACAAATTCTCCTTCCAGATTTCCTTCTATTCCGTCAAAAATATGTAAGCGATTGTTTTCCCAACCCATTATAATGGTAAATTCATCTCCATAATCCAAAACGATCGGTGTAATATTTCCAACCCCTGCTGAATTATCAATATCAACCATTCCAAATGGATTGATATTGGGAGCCTCAAAATGATCAGATTTGAATAGGGGTTCACTCGCAGTACCAATATTTGGGAAAAAAACCATGTGTCCACGGCGTTCTCCGAGAACCAAATCTTTCAATCCATCCCTATTCATGTCTTTTATTTGTGGAGTGGCATTTTGTCCTATATCAATGCCCTGCCAAAATGTAATAGGTGGTTCAAATGTCATTGGATTTCCCTTCCCGGCATTGTTCTCCAGATAAATCAGTCTTCCATTTCGCTCTCCCACTAATAAATCATTATCTCCATCATTATCCAGGTCGCCAAACGTTGGGGCAAATCCCCAAGAACCATTAATTGGATCACTTGCTAGAGGGTTGATTTCCAACCAATTGGCATCAGTTAATTCAAACTTAGGTTCAGTTGCTGTCCCTACATTTAAAAAAAGGAACAAAAAGGGATCAAAATTGCCATCCATTCTGAAAATCGTGAAGTTGCCAACTACGAGATCTAACAAACTATCTGCATTAACATCTTCAAATACAGGATAAGCATTGGTACCGAGATCAAGCATTTCATTTACGAGAAAGTCACTTTGTTGAAAATTGAATACCGCTTCGTCTGAAGTACCTACATTTTTGTAAAACCGAACTACCTCTTGATCAGGTGTTGCTCCCTGAAGGTTGGGACTGGCGATAAAATCTTCTAAACCATCATTATTCAGATCCAGATAATAACACGCAGGAAAAGAAGGGATAAATACCGAAGAATCATACCCTGGCCACTCGTTGTCCTGGTCTATCATAAAGGCAATATCCTCATCCCCACCATTTGTTAGTTTGAATAAATACTCATTGGCTACATCTCCTATTACAATTTCCCTATCGCCATCTCCATCTTCATCAAAGGACAATAATGTAGAACCCTGATGACGATCAGAAGGTGTGTCAAATCCATTCGGACAATCACCGGGGTCAGCGCCGAGGGTTATCATTTCCGACATATCTGCCTCAAAAAGTCTACCCCAACAATCATCTATTAATTTAAAATGCAATGAATCTGTACCAAAGCCCAATTCTATTGAAATGTTTTGATAGAAGTGGATATGTCCTCCATTTGAGTTAAAAGCCAGAATGTCCATATCTCCGTCGTTGTCAATATCATTAAAGTCAGAAATGTCCGTATTTGCTGTATAGATTTGAGTTGGACTTCCTCCAGCGGTGGGAAAGGTGAGCACATTGAAAGAAAAGTCATTGTCCAATTCAATTCTTTCAAAATCTAACTTGTCGTCAGTGAATTTCCCCATAAATACGCGAATTCCCTGGATCCCTTCATTGCCAGCATGAGTAAATAGATCGTAAGCCCCGTCCCCGTTAAAATCTTTCAATACCGCCCAGTTCACACAAAAAGGGAAATTTAGAATGTATTCAGGAGCAAAGGAATAATTGCTTTGATTGGGAGTTCCATCATTCAAAAAAGTAAGATGGACATTGCCGACACGGTCAAAAATATAAAGATCTTTGATACCATCATTATTTAAGTCTGGCTCAGAAAATTGGGGGGCATTTAATCCTCCGGTAGTTGGGTTTATTAATGTTTTATCGTTTACAATGACATCGATGAATATCCTGGTTATATTTTGGGAGGTACCAAAAGAACACTGGAGAAGAAAAAGGAAAAAGAAATGTGTTTTGAAATTCATGAATATTTGGTTTTGCGAAATTTACCGTGAAACTATACATCAATTCATTATAGTTTGGTGATTTTTCTCACAATTGCTTTTTCATTGATAAAAACTGTTAGAAAATATATTCCCGAATCTATTTGATTGAATTGTAAAGTGCTTGGACTACTTTCCAAAGAACCTTTTTTGATTAATTGTCCTATTGCGTTGTTAAGTTTGTATTTAATTTCGTGGTCTTTATTAATTTCAATTTCCACTTTAATATTGGAATCAAAAGGATTGGGATGAATGTTTATAGAATATTCATTATCAGTTATTTGTGTGCTGGTGGCTCCATCAACAGTTAAATTGGTTGCAAAAAAGGAAATGCCTCCTCGAAGGTTACCTACTACCATTTCAAACAGACCATCACTATTAATATCAGCCAAGGCTGGGCTGGTTTGAAATCCTTCTTTTGTATTGCCAAGGTTTTCGGAAACCAAATTGAAAGCCCCATCCAAATTTCCCTCTATATCATCATACAAGCGAATGACTCCACTTTCAGAGCCCAACACAATTTTAAATGAACTACCAAAATCCAGAACTGCCGGACTTCCATCACCTATTGCATTTACCGCATCTGGGTTAAGTGATGGAGCAATCATCTGCCCAAAATTGAAATTGTTGGGCGGGTTATTTACATCTGAGTCGAAAGAAGGTTGACCTAAAGAACCCTGATTTTGATAATACCGGATTCTTTGCTGATTTCTACCAATAACGATATCAGCCAGACCATCTCTGTTCATATCAACAATTTGTGGTTTGGCAAATTGACCACCATCAATTCCCTGCCATCCAAATTGAGGAAAATCAAAAGTCATGTGATTGCCTGCTCCTGCATTATTTCTAACAAAAAATAGTTTTCCATCCTTTTCTCCAACCAACAAATCTTCGTCCCCATCGTTATCTAAATCACCAAATGTGGGTGCAAAGCCAAATGATCCATTCGGCTGAGGGATTTGACTAAATTGCCTGAAATTCAACCAGTTATCATCTGTTAATTTAAATATTGGTTCGGTTGAAGTACCAATATTCTCAAAAAGGAATAATCTCGAGTCTTTCTCTACTCCAGTTCCAATAAAAAATGTACTGTTACCTATTACTAAATCAATTAATCCATCTGCGTTCACATCTGCAAAAGTGGGATAGGTTTCAGTGCCCAAATCCAAAACTCCGTCTGCCAGGAAATTTTTCTGAATCAATTGGAAATTGGGTATATCGTTTGTTCCCTGGTTTTTGAAAAACCATAAAACTTCAACATCTGGGGTTTGCGTTATTTTTGTGGGAGCAGCTACAAAATCCTTAATCCCATCTCCATCAAGGTCGAGTAAAAAAGTAGAGGGAAAATCTCTAATAAAGACGGAATCAGTATCAGGGAAAGGATATGCTCCATTTTGTTCGGTCATCCATGCAGTTTGATTGGATCCTGTATTGAAGAGTAGACTGATATTTGGACTGGAAATATCTCCAAGTGCCAAATCCTTTCTTCCATCATTATTCGCATCAAAAATTAAAAGTGTAGAACCTGGATGCAATATATCTCGATCATCAATTTGCTCACTTGCGAATCCAGTTGCACATTCAGAAATATCGTCACTTAAGATTAGTTCTGGTGAAGTCATGTCCTCCAAAAACCTACCCCAGCAATCGTCTGCTAATTCAAAAATCAATTTTTCATTCCCAAATCCTTGTTCCTGAGACATATTCTTGAAGAAAATAATATGGCTACCTTCAAAATCAAATGTCAAAATATCCAAATCCCCATCATCGTCTATATCGATCATTTCGGGATAATCTGAGGCAGCAAATTCAATATTCTTTGACTCATTGGAACCATTTGTGTAGTTTAGAAAATCTGACTCGTCAAAAAAAATGCGGTCAAAAGCTAGCTTTCCATTTTGATACCTACCTCTATAAGCTTTTGCAACTAAAGGCTCGTCTTTGTTATTTGCATGGGCAAATAGATCCATAATACCATCCTGATCGAAATCTCTTAATAACACAAAATTGCCCAAATCACCAGGAAAATTCCTTGAATAATCTGCATCCAGTTTGTATTCTGGGTTTTGGGGACTTCCAATATTAATAAAAGTCAAATGAACATTTCCTGCTCTGTCGAAAATGTATAAATCCTCGATTTGATCATTGTTCAAATCAACTTTTGCGGGCTGAGGGGCATTTAATCCTCCTATAGTGCCATTTGGAAGAAATACCTCATTCATTTCAACAGGCACATCTATTCTTTCAAAATTTTGGGAAAAGCAAAGGGAAGTCTGTAAGCAAAGCAAACAGAATAAAAAAGTGATTCGGCTCATTATCAGCATGTTGGCAATCAAGTTTGGATGATTTCTCAATTATTCGTTTCTTGGCAAAACCAAGCGAGTAAATAGTTGAATGTTCAATTAAACAATTAATTTTGATTTAGTTCTAAATAGGAACATTGCTAAAAGCTCAAATTTAGACAAAACGAATATGAATACCCGCAGCCTTTTTTCTTTTCTGATTTTTTGTTGGATGCCTTTCATTTTCCAGGGACAAGACTTCGACATTCAAAATAAAGATGGAAGATTAATTTTTGTCATTGACAATCAAGATACCCTACGAACTATTTCCATTGACGGTGATGAAGCTAATATTAAATTTATTAATGGTGAGGCACCTTTTGTTTTTGAAACAGATGCAAAAGGGGAGTTGGTTTTATTCCAAACTGAAGAATCAGGATTAAAACTTTATCATTTTTCCCAAGCCAGGGAAGGAGAATATAGAATCAGAAAAATTCCGCTATGGCTTTCAATTTTTCCACCACTCATTGCCATAGGTTTGGCACTGATTTTTAAGGAAGTTTATGTTTCTCTTTTTATGGGGGTGTGGGTAGGGTCTTTTATCATAGGCGGACTTAGAATCGATTCTTTGTATTACATATTCGTTAGTATTTGGGAAACTGTTGCAAAATATGTAATGAATGCTTTGAATGATGGTGGACACTTGTCCATTGTCATTTTCTCCCTCCTCATTGGAGGAATGGTTGCAATTATTTCCAGAAATGGGGGTATGGCAGGAGTTGTTTTGGCTTTTTCAAAATATGCAAGGTCTCCACGTAGTTCTCAGTTTATTACCTGGTTGCTAGGGGTTGCTATATTTTTTGATGATTATGCCAATACCTTGATTGTAGGAAACACGATGCGTCCAATAACGGATAAATTCAGAGTTTCAAGGGAAAAGCTGGCTTATATAGTCGATTCGACCGCTGCTCCAGTTGCAGCAATTGCATTTATTACCACCTGGATTGGAGCGGAATTAAGTTATATCGATGATGCTGTTGGAAGACTAGCTGATTTCACTTATAATTTAACACCTTATTCCATTTTTGTAGCCTCTTTGAAATATTCATTCTATCCGATTTTAGCATTGATTTTCATATTTATCTTAATCTATACCAAAAAGGACTATGGTCCCATGTGGCATGCAGAATATAGAGCTCGAACTACAGGCCAACTATCGAGGATAAAAATGACAGAAAAGGAGGAAGAATCTGTTGAAGACCTAAGTCCTGTACCTGGTGCACCATTGAAATGGTATAACGCAGCGATTCCAGTATTTGTGGTGATTTTTATGACCATATTCGGTTTGGTAGATACAGGGATTGCTTCGATATATGCCCAAGCCATAGATAATGGAATTGCTGTTAATTCATCAGGATGGGGAGATACCTGGGCAGCCATGAATTTGTTATCAAATGAACCCCAGGGATTTTTTATGAAAATTGGAACTTTAATAGGTGCTTCTGATTCCTATACTGCTCTGCTTTGGTCTTCTCTTTCAGGTTTATTAGTCGCCGTAGTGATGACTTTGGGAGCTAAAATTATGCAATTACAAGAAACGATAGAAACAATTATCAAAGGTTTCAAGACCATGTTTGCGGCTCTGATGATTTTGACACTCGCATGGGCTTTGGCTGCAACTACAGATGAATTATACACAGCAAATTATTTGACCGTTTCGCTTCAGGATAGTATCAATCCTTATGTGATGCCAATGTTGATTTTCATTTTGGCAGCTTCAATTGCATTTTCAACAGGTTCTAGTTGGAGTACTATGGCTATTTTATATCCTATTGCCATTCCAACGACATGGGCGATTTGTCAGGCAAGTGGTTTAGATGCTGGAATTTCACTTGAGATTTTGTTAAATGTGATAGCTGTAACTTTGGCAGCATCCGTTTTGGGAGATCACATATCCCCAATTTCTGATACAACTATACTGAGTTCACTAGCATCCGAATGTAATCATATAGACCATGTCAGGACTCAATTGCCTTATGCTCTAACAGTAGGAGCAATAAGTTTGGTCGCCGGGGGATTGTCTACATTTTTTGGGGGTGGTTGGTTGATTAGTTTTATTCTGCTTATCATCAGTGTGGTTTTGTTGCTTGGTGTAGTTTGGAAATTTGGTAAAAGAGTGGAAGCCTGAATAGACGTAGATTCTTAAACTTTTCATCTGTAACTTAAAATCACTTTCCTAATAGATTCTTTTTGCTAATTCCTCGGTTATTTTTTAAAAAAAGTAAAAAATATCAATGAAATCGTTGATTTAATTGATATATCAAATATATTTGCATCAATGAATCTAACAATAGAGTTATCAAAACTAGAACGTACTGTTTTTTATGCCCTCGATAAAGCCATTAAATCCTATAGGCAGTTTGCTCAAAGGAACATTAAAAAAAGTGGATTAGACATTACAATTGATCAATGGCTGGTGCTCAAAACCATTAGGGATCATCCGGATTTGATTCAAAAGGAAATTTCTGTAAAAGTGTTCAAAGACTATGCTTCCATTACAAGAATTATAGAATTATTAGTCAAAAGAGAATTTATTATTCGTTCTTTTCACAACGTGGACAGAAGAAGGTACAATTTGAAATTGACCAAAAGCGGAGAGGAAGTTTATGAACAATTGGTACCTATCGTTTATTCCAACCGGCAAACTGCCCTCAAAGGATTTTCTGAAGAAGAGGTGACCACGCTCTATCAATTACTAGAAAAGATGACTTTAAATTGTGTAAGAAATCACCCAACTTAAAGTATGTTTAACTTTTACATAACTGAGAACCATAAACTCTTGATTTTCAGTCCAACCGACCGAAGTCATTCGGGTAGGTTCGTAAAATTTTTAACCATACTCGTAATTTTTCACCCGAAGGTTTGTTTCTATATTTTCTTGTGTTCTATTTTTTTAATAATGATTTATTTGTTCTTGTCCTTTGTTAATAATCAAATGAATCATTGCCTGATTTCCCTCTATATCACGACATAATTAGACACAAATGAGCAAGCCCAAAAAAGAATTTTTTATGATTACCCGATTGTTAATTTTTGGTTTTTTTGCTTTTTCAACTCTTTGCAATGCTCAAGAAGCACCGCTACCTTTGTCTACAGCAGAAAAGAGTGAAGTGGTAGATTCTATTAGTAATATTTTGGCAAATTCCTATGTCTTCCCAGATGTAGGAGAAAAAATTAGTAAACACCTTAAAGACAAAGGATCTAGCGGAGCATATTCTGAAATTAGTGACCCAATAAAGTTTGCCCAAATTCTAACAGAAGATGTTCGAGCCATCAATAATGATAAGCATCTTCGCGTGAGCTTTGCTCCAGAAAGAATAGCGGAGTGGAGCATTGATCTTTCCCCTGAAGATAGCATGGCTGTTGTTGAACGAGAACGAAGAGTTGCACATGCAAATAATTATGGATTCAAAGAAGTAAAAATATTGGATGGCAATATTGGATATTTGAACCTAACCGCTTTTTATGGCGTATCTGAAAAATCTGGTTCAATAGCAGAAGCAGCTATGAATTTTTTAAGTAATACGGATGCTTTAATAATCGATCTCCGTTCCAATGGTGGTGGTAGCCCAGCTATGATTCAATTAATCACCAGTTATTTGTATGGCTCCGATCGGGTTCATTTGAATACCTTTTATTACCGTCCACAAGATGAAAAAACCCAAACCTGGACTTTACCCTATGTTCCAGGAAAAAGAAGACCAGATGTGGATGTTTACGTTTTGACGAGCAGTCGCACCTTCTCTGCAGCTGAAGAGTTCAGTTACAATTTACGCAATTTGGAAAGAGCTACACTGATTGGAGAGCTGACTGGTGGTGGAGCTCACCCTGGAGGAACCAGAATTGCAACAGAACGGTATACGGTTTGGGTACCATCAGGGCGAGCGATTAATCCCATTACCAAAACCAATTGGGAGGGAAAAGGTGTAACACCACATATTGAAGTTCCAGCTGAGGATGCACTATTACAAGCAAAAATTACAGCTATTGAAAAATTGATGGAAAAAAATGGGGAAGTAAACAAATACCAATATGAATGGGCATTGGCTGGGCTTCAAGTTGAACAAAATCCAACCGTATTGGGAGAAGATTTGTTGAAAACCTACGTCGGTGAATACGGTCCGAGAACCATTACTTTTAAAGAGGGAGATTTATTTTACCAACGTACGGGAAACTCACAATATAAACTCATTCCTATGACAAAAGATATGTTTATGATTGAAGAAATTCCTTATTTCAGAATCAAAATGATGAAGCAGGATGATCGTGTAACTGGAATACTTGGTATGTATGATAATGGTAGGACAGACAAAAGCATGAAAGATGAAAAAAAGGTAAAACCATAGGCAAAAACACAAAAATGGATATTATTCCCAATTTAATCATAGGAGCTGGTCCAGCAGGATTGGCAACAGCTGGAAGGCTTTCAAAAATGGATATTCCGTTTAAAGTTTTTGAAAAAACTGATAAAATTGCCTGGGCATGGCATCATCATTATGACCGATTGTGCCTCCATACAGTTAAGCAATTTTCTGCTTTGCCTCACCTACCTCTCCCTAAAGATTATCCTTTGTATGTTCCCCGATTGGATTTGGTTAAATATTTTGAGGAGTATGCAAAACGATTCGAAATCAAACCTCATTTTAATTCTGATGTGTTTTCAGTGAAAAAAAACCAGGATCTTTGGAATGTTGTCATGAACGATGGTAAAACTTTTAAAGCAAATAATGTAATCATAGCTACTGGAATAAATAGAATTCCTAATTGTCCTAGCTGGAATGGACAAGAAAAATTTCAAGGGAACATTTCTCATTCCAGAGAATACAAAAACGCTTTGTCGTATCGCGGAAAAAAGGTTTTGGTCATCGGCATGGGAAATACTGGTGCAGAATTGGCATTTGACTTATGTGAGTATGGAATTGAAACGTACATCTCAGTAAGAAGTCCTGTTTCTGTTGTACCAAGGGATGTAAATGGACGCCCTGTTCAGGTTACAGCCAAAAAGTTAGCTAAATTGCCTTTTGGATTAGGGGATTGGTTAGGTACTCAAATACGAAAAATCGTCATTGGAGATTTATCAAAATACGGAGTACCAATGGAAAAACGACCACCAGTAAAAGTCTTGAGAGAGACTGGAAAAACACCTGTTATTGATATAGGAACTGTGGAGGCGATTAAGACTGGCAAAATAAGGGTTAAACCAGATATTGATCATTTTTATGAATCAGGAGTTGTTTTTACCAATCAGGAAAAACTAGAGGTTGATGCTGTAATATTAGCAACAGGGTTCCGTGCCAATGTTCAGGATTTAATTGAAAAAGTTGATGGGCTTTTGGATAAGTATAATGTACCTAATCAAGTCGTTTGCAAAGGAGAAAATGATGGGTTGTATTTTGTTGGGTTTGACAATTATAAATTGGGCGGAATATTGGGAACGATTTACACTGATTCAGAAACAGTAGCAAATAATATTAAGGCAAAAAGCAAAAGGTAAATGAGCTGCGGATTAGTTTGCCATTATCCTTAAAGGTGTAAAAGATTTATTTTAACACAACTGTTCCAAGTTGTTCGGCCAATTCGTCTCGCATGCTGGTCAGCTTTTTCTGAACCTTCATGATCTTGACTATTTTTTGATAATCGCTCCCAGATTTTAATTCTTTTAGCCTTTCCTGATTTTTCTCACACATCTTAATCACTTTTTTTAGTTTAAATCTTAGAATAGCGCTCAGGCTATCCTTACTAAAGTTGTCTTCAGGCATTTTCTGGGTCGTCAGAAAAATATCCCGCTCTGCCCAACCAGGACTAAATTCAAAAGGAGAATGAAGTAAATCTACAGCAAGTGCGCTTATCTTTTCATTTTTATGGCTAATAAAATATTTGGGAGAAAACTTATTTTTCTTTACCACCATTTTTAAGGTCTCCTTTGCAATAACAGCATAATTTTCATTTTCAAAATCATCCAAAACTTCCTCGATATTGCTCAAAATATATTCTGCTATGGTGATATTTTCTGCTTTATCAAAAAATTCACCTCCTGCAGCAACTAAAATCCTGGCGATATCTTTTTCTTGAAATTCGTCACCTACTTTCTGAACTTTAGAATCAGGAATTGTAAAATCCAAATCAGGCGGAGGCATTCCTATCCCGTCAAAAGGGGGTGCTTCACTTGGAAAACTGGCTTCCCCTTGACGAATTTTTCGTTCCCGTTCTTGTCTTTTTTTCTTAAGGTTTTGAGTTACTTCCTTGTTGGTTTCAGAAACAAGAATTTCTTCACTCAAATCCATCAATCGCGCACACTCTTTTAAATAATAGGATCTTTTTATTGGATCGGGCACCAATGCAATGCTAGAAACGATATCTTTCACCAATCCAGCCTTTTTTACAGGATCATTTCCAATATCTGCAAGCAACAAGTCCGTCTTGAAAAGAATGAAATCTTTAGCTTCACGGTCGATATATTCTTTGAAAGCAGTAGTTCCAATATTTTGCAAATAAGAATCAGGATCTTCTCCTTCAGGAAGCAATACCACTTTAACATTCATATCCCTTTCCAAAATCATATCCATACCCCTAAGTGCTGCTTTTATTCCTGCGGGATCTCCATCGTAAAGAATTTTGATGTTTGGAGTAAGCCGTTTAATTAAACCTATCTGTCCTTCTGTAAGAGAAGTCCCAGATGAGGCGACCACATTTTCAATACCCGCCTGATGGAGGGAAATTACATCCGTATAACCTTCTACCAAAATACATTCATCCTCCTGCCTAATTGATCTTTTTGCAAAATAAGCCCCATAGAGAATTTTACTTTTATGGTAGATCTCCGTCTCAGGGGAGTTGATATATTTTGGGGCTTTGGTATCCTTGGACATGATCCTGCCCGCAAAAGCAACTACCTTACCGGAAAGGTTGTGAATTGTGAACATTACTCTATTCCTAAAGAAATCTCTATCGTATTGGGTTGTAAGACCTAACTTTTTTAAATAATCCAGTTTATAGCCAGCTTTTTGAGCCTTTTGTGTAAACTCATCTTTTTGAACAGTGGTAAAACCCAATCCAAACTTTTGAATGGTTTCTTCGCGAAAACCCCTCTCTTTAAAATAATTCAATCCTACACTTTTCCCAAGGTCAGTCTTAAATAGTGTATCCTCAAAGTATTTTTTGGCATAATCATTAATTATGTATAAACTGTCTTCCAATTGCTGTTCAGCTAACATTTCAGGAGTCAATTGAATTTCCTGAACTTCAATTCCATATTTCTTTGCAAGAGCACGCAAAGCTTCTGGATAAGTGAAATTTTCGTGCTCCATCAAAAATTTTGCGGCATCTCCAGCTACACCGCAACCAAAGCACTTAAATATGTTTTTGGAAGGTGAAACGGTGAAGGACGGAGTTTTCTCATTGTGGAACGGACACAAGCCAATCATATTGACTCCCCTTCTTTTTAGACTTACAAAATCCTGGATGACGTCTTCAACTTTTGCAGCTTCCAGAATTTCCATTACAGTTTTCTGTGGAATTCTCAATTTTTATTAGATTGTAGGGTTTGTTGTATGAAAGAATATCTAACTATTATTTCCCTTTTTGGATTTTCTCTAATTCTTTTAGTAATTCAAACTTCGACAATTCTGAAGGGTCTACTTCAAGTTTCACTTTTCTTATGAATAATTCGGCATATAGTTCTTGAACCAATTCTTGTCGGGACATTTGTGAGAAAGGTTTCCTTTCTTTTTGAGGATTATGCTTCTTTCGTTCTTTCCATTCAGCTTTTTGCGCTGCAATCCTTGCTTTTAATCTTTTTTCTGATTCAAAAAAATAAGTAAAATCATTATCGAAAGAGCTTGTGAGAGACTTCCTGATGATTAATTCATCTTCGTTTGCTTTCAAAATAACATAGCCTCCAGCAAACCAAACTTTGTATTTATTATAGTCGTCAGATTCAAAATCCAGATACAATATCTTATCATCATCAATAAACCAGGTACCTTCATGATTATTATGTAAGGCAATTCCTTCCTTTTCAAGTTTTAAATAACCCCAGGCACTTTTATTATTATACCATACTTCGCGCTCAACATATTTTCGCATGGTGCAATACCAGGATTTATCAATTAAACCATCTAAAACAGATTCATCCAGCTCCAAAATATGCTCTTCCTCTAATTGAAATGGAGCAACATCTTGACCAGCAGAAGAAAAATTACATAATAATGTAATGATAAGGCAACTAAAAAGTACGTGTTTTCGTTTCATAATCATTATTTTTGTAAAGAATTAATAGGGAAAACTGCTCTCCTTCCACACAAATTTATCAAAAATTGAGCGATTATTAATTTATTTTTATAACCTCATTAGAATAATACGAATCTCACACCACAGAACTTACCCATTGATAATCAACGCATTACGAAAATTAATTTTAACTGGATTCGCTTAATTAATAAGCGTTTAACGTCTCTTAACATATAATAACATATTTCTTTTGTGAACTTTTCAAATTGCTTGCGTCTTATTGGTGTATTTGCGAGCGAAAATTCGCAAAAAGTAAAAAAGGAGACCTAAACATGACTAAAAAGAGAAAACTACATATTTTTTCTGATTACCTTTTTAAAGTAAATCAACTCATTTTTGAGTCAAGATATAATTGGGTGTTCTCATAGTGTGTGGGCTGCCCCGTCCCAGAATGATGGGTACGGGGTAGTTTTTTCTTCAACTTTTATAACTCAATTCATTAAAAATAAACAATCCTAAAGTTGATTGTAAAAAATATATCAGTTTGAAATCCAGGTCAGGATTTTTTTACTGAAAAATTTTGGGTGTTCTCATAGTGTGTGGGACTAGCCTGAAACCTATGGGGAGTAAGGCTAGTTTATTTTTTTAGAAGCAAATGAGAAACCGCCTTAATTTGACAAAATAGTGGGTGTTCTAATAGTGTGTGGGACTACCCCAAAGCCGAAAGGCTGCGGGGTAGTATTTTCCACATTTTTTACAAAACAAAAGCAAAAACTATGAACACTTCCTGATGTAGGGTTTTAATATTTTATCGATACAGAATAGAATATTTGAAAGCTTTTTTCAACTCTAAATCAAAAGAGTGTTATAGATTGCTCTTAGAATGTTAACTACCTCGCTACTGGCCCCTCATAGGTATGTGGGGTAGTTTTTGAAATAATTTTTATTCTAATTAAAGATATGGGGAGGCAAGGCAATTTGCTAAATGGCAGAAGGAAGCAGAAGCGTTTCCCTTACATTTATGAAACTACACATTGATTTTCCAAATACTGCTTGTTCAAATTGCCTATTGCCTTTCTTAAGATTCATGGAGTCTTTTCCTCAAAAACCGCCATCCTAAAATACCAGATTATTATTTGTTAATCGCTTGCTATTTATTAGCTAGGGATGACTACAATTGTCCCTAAACCAGTTTAAGGTGGCTGGGTGGTATATCCACTCAGCGCTTTTTTGATTCCAATTGTGCTAAAAGGTCTAAATTAAATGTGTAAGTTATTTGTGTTCAAGCACTTAATTCCTAAATGGGATTGAGGCAGTTTTTTTTTACTGCTATAATAAAAAGGCTTGTCGAATGCATTCGACAAGCCTTTTTATTAAAAATCCAGATATTTAGCTTTGGGTAAGTACAAAATCCAATTTTGGTAATTTCAATTCATAGGTATCAAATGCATCGTACACAACCTGGTGGATTCTTTTCCGAATTTGTTCTGTTAATAATTTTCGATTTCCACTATAAGGATGAACTCGATTGGATAGGAAAATATAAATTAAATCATGTGTAGGATCTACCCAAACACAAGTACCTGTAAAACCACTGTGTCCATAAGTAGCTGAAGATGCACTTCCAGAACATCCAGAGGCTAATTTTAATCCAGGTTTATTAAATCCAAGTCCTCTTTGGTTGAGTTCAGTAGCAGAGGTAAATTTATTAACTGTTTCATTATCAAGGTAGCGCTGACCACCATAGGTACCCTCGTTTAATAGCATCTGAAATAATATTACTAAATCTTCTGCATTTGCAAACAGACCAGCACTACCACAAACTCCGCCTAATAATGCAGCAGTAGGGTCGTGGACAGTACCCCTTAATAATTGGTTTCGCCAAATGGTATCTCGTTCTGTAGGAACTATCTCAGTTTTATGAAAAATTTTCAAAGGATTAAAAGCAGTTCTTTGCATCCCCAAAGGCTTATAAAAGTTTTGAAAGACATAATCATCCAGGGGTAATTGGTCTTTTGATTCAATTATTTTTTGGAGCATATTGAAATTAACATCACTATATTTAAACTTAAATTTATCACCTACTTCTAGTTGAAAAACGTTTTCCCAGATTTGGTCTTGAGCCTCGGCGTTGAAAAAAAGACCTGGCAAAATTTTAATGGAATAATTTTCTTTTTCTTCGCCGCAGAAATATTGATTGCATCCATTTTGAGCAATATTATTATTCCATATAAATCTGGAAATCGGCATATTTGGTTGCAATCCCGATTGGTGAATCAACAATTCTTTTACAGAAATACTTTTTATTAAATGGCTATCTATTTCAGCAATGTACTTGCCTATGGTATCTTCAACAAATAGTTTTTTCGAATCCACCATTTTCATTGTTGACAAGGTGGTAGCTGCAATTTTTGTAACTGAAGCGACATCATACAAGTCACTGGTTTTTACTTTTTGAATTTGTTTGTAAGTATGATGTCCAAATGATTTAGAATAGATAACATTACCTTTTTTGGCAATTAATACCTGACAACCTGGTGTAGCACGATTTTTTATTCCTTCTTCGGCAATTGAATCAATGTAATCAAGTCTATCAGAATCAATTCCAACAGCTTCTGATTCAAAATAGTTAAGCCTTGATACAGTGGTTGATGTTTTTGTTCCAAAAGGTAGTTCTACATTTAAATTAATGGGTAATCTACCATTTGAAGAAACGCCTCCAAACAGTAATTTTGCCGCAAATGCTTCGGTGAAATCATTTTTTTCAAAAATTTGAATTTTGACTAAAGAAGAGTCAAATGGAATCAGGTTTCTTGGATCTCCAAAATTGATTAAAACAGTCCTTGTTTTGGTATTTATTTTATTTATTTCGCTGATAAGAGACTGATTATGAGAATTATTAAAATCAATATTGTCCAAAATAATTACAGGAACAGCCCACCTGGCTTCGTCAATTTTTTTTGCTGAGAATTGACCTTGATAATTTGGTTTATGCAAAGAACTTTTAAAGGGAGCATACTTTCCAAAAAAATGTTTAAATACCTCATTTTGCTCTGCTCCAAATTGAATAATTCTAAAATCCTTGGCATACAAATCCTGATACGGAATAAGTTCTTCTGGGTTGCTTGCCAAAATAACTGACTGTTCAAACAATCTTTTTGTAAATATTTCCCAAGCGCTATCTTCAAAATACATTTTTAAAGATTGAGTAATTTTCTTGATCGAAGAACTACCATATGTTTTATGTAGGGTTTTTTCGGAAGTAAAATGAGCTTTGGGATTGTTTGTTTCAGAGTCTTGAACGTGTTTTTTAATAATTTTTAATTTTCCTCTGTTTGACCAGGATTTTGAGGAAAGGATTTTCCTAACCTTTTCATTTATCATGGTCTCTGTCAACCTTCCTGATTCTTTTAATTTCATTAATTCCTTAAAAGTTTTTGGGACATCTGAAGTCACAAACAAATCAGTTCCTGCATGAAAAGCTTTTTCTAGAGAGACAGTTTTACTTAAATTTGCAATAAATAAACCGTTGTATTTCAACCTTTTATTAAAGAATTCTGAAAGAAAAAATTGAGGGTGATGATGAAAAGTATCTGATTGAAAAATTCTTTTACTAATTAAGAATCCACTTATTCCTGATTGAATTAAGGCTTCATATCGCTCATATTCATTTTGGGAGGTAAGTGAATCAATACTTATCTCCGCATATTTGGCAAGGTCATTCCCAATTGATAATATTTTGTTTTTTCTGAGCCCTTGAATTTTCCTAATTGACCTTGCCATCGATTCGAATGGGTCATTTTCAAAACCATTTAAATTATAATCATGCTCCTCAATATTGTTTTGAGTTAATGAAGGAGAGAAAGTCAAATTAATTCCCAATCCCTTGCATTGTTGAAGAAAATGTCTTGAAATGGTTTGTTGGATTTCAATTGAATCTATCGAACCGATTGTTGAAGGATTGGGAAAACGAACCAGTTCACTAAATTGGTTATGCAGGGAGACCTGCTGATTTGTTCCAAAGAAAAGTGGAATCTGAGAGGTGTTTTTACATTTCCATACTACACTGGAATAATTTTCTATCGTCAAATTTTCCAATATTAATCCTCCTACCATTCCATCTCTTACCCAGCCTAAAATGGTCTCTTCGTCCCAGGAATAATTGATTGAAGTTTTACCAATGATAAGTTGACCGATTTTTTCTTCCAAAGGCATTTCTAGCAAAAGATCATCAATTTGCTCTGTATTGATATCGTTAAATGGATTTTCGGTAAAGGTTTGTGTATCAACTCGTCTGAAACAAGAAGTCATCAAAAAGAAGACTGCCAATATCAGGAAAGCTCTATACACTGTGTTTCTGCGTAGCATGGGATACGATTCATTTGATTTAGGTTGGGTTTTTCTTTTTGTTCAGATTTTTCTCCTATTCGTTTTATTTGGATTCAAAACATATAATTTTGATTTTTTAAAAAATCTGCTCAATAAATATTTTGCAATGTATAATATAACCAATGTTATTACAGAATGGTTCTTTAACGCAAAATGATGTTTATTTATGCGGGAAATTGTTCTTTTGTTACTTGAAAAATAAAAAAAAACAATAGTCGTCGGCAAGTTGATTTGGTTATAATATTAGCTAAAAAAGTGCCAGACATTTTAAATTTTACTCATAATTCAGGTTTTAAAAATTGCGCCTTCCTGAATAATTTCAATTAAAATGTATACAATTTTAATATTGAATATCTTAAACAGATAAAATAATTTTATATGAAAAACGCTCACTTAAAAATTGATTATGACACGGAATCTATGGAAGAAAAAAATCAAGATTTTGATGTTGTGGTTTTCCCAAATCCGACAAAAAAGAAAATTACCAGCAGGAAATTAATTTATTGAAATTGTAATTGGTGATAAAACCCTTTTCAAAAAATTAATACTACAATAAGCATTCAATTCCTATATTTGGCGGCTATTCAATAATTTCCCAACTTTTAATTGTTATTCTTTAATAATTATTGGTTTCAAGCCTTTTCCAAAATTTTTATGCAAAAAGTTCAAGAATACATTTCACAAAACAAACAAAGATACCTGGATGAATTATTCGATTTGCTGCGAATTCCTTCGGTAAGCGCAGATCCAGCATTTGCAGGAGATGTAAGAAAAACAGCTGAATTTGTTGCTCAGAGTTTAACAAAAGCGGGTGCCGATACTGTGGAAATTTGTGAAACATCTGGTCATCCAATCGTATATGGAGAGAAAATAATTGATTTCAATGCTCCGACTATTTTGGTTTATGGTCATTATGATGTCCAACCCCCTGATCCTATGGATTTGTGGGAAACCCCTCCTTTTGAACCGACCATCCGCAAAACAAAAAGGCATCCTGACGGAGCAATTTACGCTCGAGGATCTTGCGATGACAAAGGGCAGGCATTTATGCATGTCAAGGCATTTGAAGCAATGCTGGCAAATGATTACCTTCCTTGTAATGTAAAATTTATGATAGAAGGGGAGGAAGAAGTTGGTTCAGCAAATTTAGAGGGTTTTTGCAGAGAGAATAAACAGAGATTGGCCTGTGATGTTGTGCTGATTTCAGATACTTCCATCATTGCCAATGATGTCCCCTCTATAACTACAGGACTCCGCGGTTTGGCTTATCTGGAAGTTGAAGTAACGGGACCAAATAAAGATTTGCACTCTGGGGTTTATGGGGGGGCTGTTGCCAATCCTATCAACATTTTGAGTAAAATGATTGCTTCCATGCATGATGAAAACAATCACATTACCATAGAAGGGTTTTATGACGATGTAGAAGTGGTTTCAAAGGAGGAACGAGCAGCAATGAATGAGGCTCCTTTTGATATCAATGAGTATAAAGATAATTTGGACATTTTTCAGGTGCATGGTGAAAAGGGATATACAACTTTAGAAAGAACTTCAATTCGACCTACTTTAGATGTAAATGGCATTTGGGGTGGTTATACAGGAGAAGGTGCTAAAACAGTTTTACCATCAAAAGCAACAGCCAAAATTAGTATGCGCCTGGTCCCAAATCAAAATTCAGAGAAGATTGCAGAAATCTTTGAAAAACACTTCAAGTCTATAGCTCCTCCTTCTGTAAAAGTAAAGGTGACCAATATGCATGGAGGAGAACCTGCTGTCACCCCAACGAATACTCCTGAATACCAAGCTGCTCATAAAGCCTTGGAGACTACCTTTGGAAAAGCTCCAATTCCGCAAAGAAGTGGTGGTAGTATTCCTATTGTAGCCTTGTTTGAGGATGTTTTAGGTGTAAAATCTGTTTTATTGGGCTTCGGTTTGGATAGTGATGATATACATTCACCAAATGAGCACTATGGGTTATTTAATTTTTATAAGGGAATTGAAACCATTCCTCATTACTTTAAATATTATGCAGAACTGAAAAAATAGAAACTTGAAATCAAATGCTAGGTTTAAAAGCGGTGCTTGTCATCGCTTTTTTTGTGTTCTGAAGCCAAGCCTTAAAATAAACCCCAGGCTAGGTAGGATTGATTCGGTTTCACTATTTAAGCTGAATATATTATCCAGGTCAATTGACAATTCAGCACCTTCTGGTACGCCACATTCAAACAATAAAGTCTCATTCGGTCGAAACTTCCGCTCAAAGGCAATTTGAAAAGAAGGAGTAATAGGATCAATTAGATCAACAAGGGAAATTTTAAATGCAGAAGAAGGAATTCTATCTTCTAGCGGAATGAAGTATTCCTGTGCATTAACACTGAATAGAAAGAGCCAATTAATTATTGTAAAGAGGTATTTCATTTATTTTGATACAATCAGATTTTTTTTCCTGACATTGCTTCTTTAATATTTATATCCATAGCCTTGTGTGCAAGGGGAGCTGTAAATTCATTTAAGTCATCCATTCGTTTATTTATTAAATCCTTATCCTTTCCTCCAACGGCTTCTTTTAATAAATTCGAATGGGAATTGATTTCTTGTTTTTCAATATCGCTCAACCAATTTTTATTTTGTTGTAAGAACTTGTTGGTAGACAGCAAAATATTGTTTGCTTCATTTCTAGCTTCCAACAAGCCTCGAATCTCCATATCACCTTTTGCATTCTGAATAGAGTCCATCAACATTTTTGCCATCTCCTCTTCTGTTATACCATAAGTTGGTCTTATGTCAATGGTTTGCTCAATTCCCGAACGCAATTCTTTTGCTTTAACTTTTAATATACCATCTGCATTAAGCAAAAACTGGATTTCAATTTTTGGCAAACCAGCTGGCATGGGAGGGATCCCACCTAAAATAAATTCACCTAATTTCCGATTGTTTTCAACCAAATCTCTTTCCCCCTGGTAAATAGCAATTTTTAGGTTTTTTTGACCATCAATGGAAGTCGTATATTGCCGACCTGCTTTTGATGGGACTTTTGAATTTCGGGGGATGATAGTATCCATTAAACCACCAACCGTTTCAATTCCCAAAGAGAGGGGTGTTACGTCTAAAAGAAGAATATCTTTTTGATTACCAGCCAAAATATCTGCCTGAATCGCTGCCCCCAATGCTACTACTTCATCTGGATTTAATTTATCATAAATCTCTTTACCAAAGAACTTGGAAATATTTTCCTTCACAAAGGGAATCCTCGTGGAACCACCAACCAATACCACATGATCAATATTTTTTGCATCGAGTTTGGCATCCCTTAAGGCATTTTTGCAACAATCCAAAGTTTTGCTTACCAATGGTTCAATGAGTTCATTAAATTGCTCTCTGGAAATTTTTAAATTGAAGCTTTGAATTTTTGACCCAAAGCTTTTGGACCTCGATAATGCTTTTTTGGCTTCTTCTGCCAACAAGCGCAGGGATTGGCTGAATCCTTTGTTCCGGATAATTTTTTCCCTATCCATGTTTAATTCTTTAATCCAATACTCAAATATGGCTCTGTCAAAATCATCACCGCCTAAAAAAGTATCTCCATTAGTAGATAATACTTCAAAAATTCCATCCTGAATCTCAAGAATCGAAATATCAAATGTTCCCCCACCCAAATCGTAAACAGCAATAGTTTGAGATTCTGGAATGGGATTGCCTAAACCATATGCAAGACTTGCAGCTGTAGGCTCATTTACAATCCTCAAAACATCCAATCCTGATAATTTTCCCGCATCTCGAGTGGCTTGTCTCTGTGCATCATTGAAATATGCAGGAACAGTAATTACTGCTTTGGAAACAGATTTTCCCAATACTTTTTCGATTCTATTTTTCAGGTATTTCAAAATTTCTGCCGACAGTTCAATTGGGGTATAAAACTTATCTTTCACTCTTACCTTGACAAGGCTATCCGTATCCTCATCAATAATTTTGTAACCAAAATATCCTTCATGTTTTTGAACGTCATTATATGATTTCCCCATTAATCGTTTTACTGAATATATAGTGTTTTCAGGATCAGATATCAGTTTCTCTTTTGCCGCTTCACCAACCATCACCTGATTTTCAGCACTAAAATGGACAATGGAAGGAACCAATGTATTTTTTCCATCGGTTCCTTTTACAGCTTCTGGTTTTCCTTCCTTAATATAGGCAACAAGGCTATTTGTGGTCCCTAAATCGATTCCAATTATGAGATCTTCATCTTTTGCTAAATCTCCTTTTTTTATGTTGATTGAAATTTTTGCCATTTCCTGTAACTAATTGATTTTTATTAAGTTAGATGTTTTATTTGTATTCGGGGAACAAATTTACTCAAATTAGGTTTTACGAACTTTAGAAAATAAAAAAAGCGGATGATTTTCACCATCCGCTTGCAATATGAAGATTATCGCGTTTATTTTATCATAAATTTATTAGGTTCAATTTCACCGTTAATTTCAATACTTTTCACATTCATCTCTAAAGGCATAGGCATAGCACCAGATATTTTAACTGTATGTGGATAATTAATTCCTTCAACCATCTGGTAATTTGAAATATCTGAAGTTTCAGTTGCGCCTTCCTGACTTTTTACTTCTCGAACCTTAAAGCTGGTTTTCATATCAAAATAATGAGTTCTTTTTGATCCGTTTGGATACTCAATTGAAATCACATATGCATTTTCGTTTCCAACTTTTTCAATTCCTGTCAACTCTGCTTTTACTCCATTATCACGATAAAATAATTCAGGAAAAATTTGTCCGGAAGCTTTTAAATCCTGTACCATTTTTTCAGGCAATGCCTGACTTTGCCCCATTGCACTCATTTGTCCTTTTTCACCATCAAAAGTCATAGTTTGCATGACATTGCCACCCATTGACACTTCCATATTCATCATATTAGGACTCTTTTGATAATAAGACATCTGAATAGCTCCCATAGGTGTCGAAGCTTCCATAGAAAAAGCCAATGTTTCAACAGACCTTAACTTTTCCTCTCCACCTATTGCATTAATATAATCACTAATTATGGTTTCTGCAGTAACTCCGGCTGGAATTTTTACGCCATCATCTGTGATAGGTTCACCATTGGTATCAAAAAAGTTAACTTTTCCACTGCTGGCAAAGGTGGCAATTTTTTCAGCTACTTCATCCTTATTGCCAACAACGATAATACGGCAATTATCAGGTGAAATATATTTTTTTGCCATCTCTTTTATATCCTCCTTAGATACCTGATTCAATTTTTCCAAATAGGTCGCATAATAATCTGCAGGAAGATTGTATCTGGCTATATTTCTTGCAAACCTCGCTATTGTTTGAGGGCTTTCAAGAGAACGAGCAAAACTTCCAGTCATGACATTTTTCACCAATGTTAACTCTTTGTCAGTTGTCGCATCTTGAAGCATTTTATTCATTTCTCCCAAAAATTCAACCAATGAACTATCTGTGACTTCATTTCTAACACTCGCAACAGCGGTAAAAGAACCAATCACTTTGTCACTTTCAAGTGAAGATCTGGCCCCATATGTGAACCCTTTATCTTCCCTCAAATTGGCATTCAATCGACTGCTAAAAAATCCTCCAAGCATTGTATTCATTACACTGGACTTGATTACATCAGGGTGACCAGGCATTAATTCAACTGGGTAGGTAATATTAATAACAGATTGAACTGCACCAGTTTTGTTGACAAAATCAACAGAAGCTTCCCCTGGTTTTTTTGGTGTTGGGAAATCTGAAGCTAAAACAGCTCCTCTTTCCCACTTTCCAAAATATTGATCTGCAAGCAATTTTGCTTCTTTTGATGTAATGTCACCAACGATTGTTAAGTACGAAATATTTGGCTTAAAATACTTTGAATAATAGGCTTTACAGTCTTCAACAGAAATATTTTGTACAGTAGCTTCTGTTTCTACTTCTCCATAAGGATGATCCTTCCCATAACGAAGCACCTGAGCAACATTTGAAGCAATTGCATTTGGGTCTTCTTTTTGTTGTACCAATGCAGATAGGGTTTGTTTTTGGATTTTTTCAAACTCTTCCTTACTAAAGCTTGGATTCATTAAAACATCTTGCATGATTTCCAGTAACGCAGGGGAGTGTTTACTCAAACAAGAACCAAACATTCCTGTCGAGCTGGTTGTAAATGAAGCTCCCAGGAAATCAACAGCAATGTCAATTTCTCCTTTAGAACGAGAAGAGGTTCCTGTTCTCAAAAGCTGACCAGCGATATTTGCTGCTCCTGCTTTATCCTCTTCTAAAAATGGCGGGACATCCACAAAAATTGAAAAAGAAACTCTGGGTAATTTGTGGTTTTCAACTACAATCAATTTTAGTCCATTATCTAATGTAAACTGTTCTGCTTTTCCCAATTCAATTTTTGGGGCTGGACCAGCATCTGGAGCCTTACTCCTAAAATCATCCTGGGCAATTGATTGAAGTGAAAAAATAAAACAACCGAATATAAATAAAATGATGTGTTTTTTCATTGTTATAAATTTCTTTCAAAACATTTTCAATAGCTAATAAAGATTTAAGATTTTTGCTTGACAATTAGCATAGACTTTAATCTCAAAAACATTGAAACAAATTAAGGTTGGGCTTTTGGAACATAATACAAAACCACTCGATTATCTGGGGTAAAATACTTCCTGGCAACATTTCGAATATCTTCGCGGGTGACAGCCAGGTATCGATCTATTTCTGTATTAATCAGGTTTGCATCTCCAAAGTAAGTATGATAATTAGCCAAGCTTTCAGCAATTCCTCTTACACTGGAATTGCCAGAGATAAAATCATTTTCAACCTGATTGCGTAATTTTTGAAATTCATCTTCAGAAATCAACTCTGTTTGGGCTCTCATAATCTCTGCATCCATCAAAGCTTCTACGTCTTTGGGATCACTGCCCATACTTGTAATTGCAAAAGCCAACGCTAAACCTGGATCCTCCATTGATAAAGGAAAGTTGCCCGCAAATAAAGCTTTTTGCTCTTCATCTACCAATTTTTTATAAAGTCTAGAGCTTTGACCCTGTGAAAGCAATTGAGCAAACATACTGACGGCATAAAAATCCTCAGTTCCTTGAGCTGGAATACGATAAGCCTGGACTACAGCTGGTAACTGAATATTATCAGGAACAGTGTCTCTAATTTCCCCTCCAAGGGCAGGTTCTACAATATTGGGTCGATAGGGATCTTTACCTCTTGGAATGCCACTGAAATATTTTTCTATCCATTCTTTGGCCTGGTCAATATCGATATCACCAGCAATAGACAGAACTGCATTGTTTGGAACATAAAAATCTTTATAAAATTGAATATAGTCTTCCTCTTGAGCAGCATCCAAATGATCCATATACCCTATGATAGGCCATTGATAGGGGTGCTCCGTGTAAGCTCTTTTGAAAGTTTCTTCAAGAAGACTACCATAAGGCTGATTATCAACTCTTTGTCTTCTTTCTTCTTTTACTACTTCGCGTTGAGTTTCAACTCCTTTCTGATCAACTTTGGCATGCAACATTCTTTCAGATTCCAGCCAGAGTCCTAATTCTAATTGATTGGAAGGCAAAACTTCAAAATAAAAGGTTCGATCCCAGGAAGTATTTGCATTGAGCATACCTCCCGCATTTTGTATATACTTGTCAAACTGTCCTCTTTCGATATTTTCTGATCCTTCAAACAATAAATGTTCAAAAAAATGGGCAAAACCTGTTCTATCTGGTTTTTCATTTTTTGATCCAACATGGTACAAAACAGATACTGCAACAATCGGGGTGGAATTGTCTTCATGTAAAATAACATGTAATCCATTATCCAGGTCGTATTCCACAAACTCGATGTTATTCATTTGTGCGTTCATGGAAAAAATACCTGATAAAAGAATAGATAAAGTCAGGATTTTCTGCTTCATAAATAAAAAAATTTTTGATTTTAAATTAGGCACGCGAATTTCTGCTTTTTTTGATAAAGCAAGTTGATAATTGGATGAATTAGTGTAATTCGTTAGACAAATCCTTCTGGAGAATTGTTCAAAATATTCAAAAGTGATTGCCCAAAAAAATAATTGATATTTGACCTTGTACCTTCTAGGTATTACCACTTTTAAAAACATAAAATTTTTGGTGGGTGTTTTTTGCCTCGATTAACAAAGGTAGACCCATTAAAGACGCAAAAAGGGTAGAAAAGTTGCTATTACTATATTTTTTTGCCTTATCTATCATTTTGATTTTGGGTTTTTGCACATTTGCAAAAATGATTAAGCGGAATTTTATGGACGAATTATTTATGAAGCGTTGTTTTCAGTTAGCTAGATTAGGAAGTGGAAAGGTTTCTCCAAACCCAATGGTTGGAGCAGTTTTGGTCTACAATGGCAAAGTAATAGGAGAGGGCTGGCATCAGGTTTATGGAGGAGCTCATGCGGAAGTAAATGCTTTGAGTAGTGTAAGAGAGTCCGATCAGCATCTTATTAAATTGTCAACATTATATGTATCACTTGAACCTTGTTGTGTTTTTGGAAATACTCCGCCATGTACCAATCTAATTTTGGAAAACAAAGTTCCAAGAGTCGTAATTTCTTGTTTAGATGAAAGCCCTGGCGTAGCTGGAAAAGGATTGGAAATTTTAAAAAAGGGAAATGTAGAGGTGAAAGCCGGAATTTTGGAAAGTGAAGGTAGGTGGTTAGTTCGTTTTCGAAATACCTATGTTTCTAAAAAGCGGCCTTATATAATTTTAAAGTATGCATTGTCAAAAGATGGATTGTTTGCCAAACAAAACGAACAAATCTGGTTGACGAATTCATTAACAAAACGGCTGGTACATAAATGGCGTTCTGAAATAGACGCAATTTTGGTAGGAACCAAAACTGCAATTGTGGATAATCCAAAATTGACCAATCGACTTTTTTATGGAAATAATCCACTTAGAATATTCATAGATAAAGAACTAAAACTATCCTCCTCATTATACCTTTTCGACAAAAAGGTTGAAACAATATTGGTCTCTGAAAAACAAAAAGAAGATTTAAAACATATGGATCTTGAAAACTTGAACCTACCTTTTGATGATCAATTATTAACAAATCTCCTTCAATCATTATATGACAGGAAAATAACTTCGATGATAATTGAAGGCGGAGCCTTTACACTTCAAAAGTTTATTGATAAAAATTTATGGGATGAAGCGAGAATATTAACTGGAAGTACCTTGATTTATGAAGGGATAAAGAAACCAGATTTAATTGGAAAAGTTGTGATAAATCAAAAAATAGGAAATGACAAATTAACAGTTATTCAAAATCACACTGAGTTAAGTTAATCTTTCATTAAAATCGCTAAGTAGTACCACATGAGGTTTTCAATTATTGTTGACTTGTTATTACTTTTGCTAACTGAAACGAAAATTATTATAACAATGAGAAAAATAGGAGTTGCTTTTAGTCTGGGGGTTTTTACCCTATTCATGTTCTCATTTACAAACACTGATGATTCCTTTAAAGAAAATCAGGCTTCAATCAAATGGATAAGTTGGGAAGAGGTTCAGGCACAAATGGAAAAAGAACCTAGAAAAGTTGTCATTGATGTTTTTACACAATGGTGTGGTTGGTGTAAAAAAATGGATACAGCTACTTTTCAAAAAGATCATTTAGCCCAATATTTAAATGATAATTATTATGCTATAAAGTTTGATGCCGAATACAAAGAGGATATTGTATTTAAAGGAAAGACTTACAAATATGTAAAAAGTGGTAGAAGGGGGTATCATGAACTTGCTGCAGAAATCACAAATGGAAGACTTAGCTTTCCAACATTGGTATTCTTAAATGAAGAGTTGAATGTTATTCAATCCATTCCTGGTTATAAAGACCCATTGGTATTTGAACAAATTGTGACCTATTTTGCTAAAGATATGCACAAAAAGAAGCCTTGGTCGGCTTATCAGAGAGATTACAAACCCATGCCAAAAATTTATAATGTAAAAAATTAATCCTATTATGGGCCACAGGATTAATGCATCATGAATTTGAATTCAGATTCCTTTTTTTTGCATTTAAAAATTTCCTGCGAATAACTTCCTGAACAGGAAGATTATCAATTTTACTTTCCAACCACGATATAATGTCTAAATATAAAAATGACCTACGCTCAAATGGATGAGTTTCATATGGAGCCAACAATTCTTTTAGTTTAATAAAGGCATTTCTCAACCTTTTGGGATCACTGTACAATTCTCTTTTTAAAAATCGAAGTATTTCTCGTTGAACGATGTTTAAGTCTTCCATTTTGCCAAGAAACCGATAAACAGATTTCACCAAATAATCAAGTAGATTGTAATGTTTCATTTCATAATGGGCTATCAAGTGAAGAATTCTTGCATAACACTGAATATCCGTCCTTAAATTTCCAGCTTTATAGTTGATTATTTTATTCAAATAATCCAAAGCAGCACCATTATCACCACTGCTAAAATAAAGGCATGCTACTTTATAATAGAATACAAGAATTCGGTGACTATCCAGATGCATTTCATATTTTTTCAATGATTTTTCAAAACCTGGGATCATTATTAACCCATCCGAAAAAGTACCTTCCATGAAATGTTTGTTAATTTTTGCTGTATATAGATATAGGAAGGCCAACACTTCTGAATTCGTATTAAAGTCTTTCGAATTTTTGGTGCAAAATTCCTCTAATTGATTTAAGGTACTATTAAATTTTTCATAGTAGGAAGTATAAAACATGGAGCCAAGTAAATTATGCAAGCCCCTCATATACAAATCCATATCCTTAATTTTCATTTCAGGAAAGGACTCGAATAAATCGACCCACTTTTGGGTGTAACGGTAATGCATTGGGAAATTTTGGAGAATATAGTAATACCAGACATAAGCTTGAAATAAGTAGATTTTTTCATAAAAAGTCAAGCCTTGTACTTTTACTCCTGCGAAATGGGATTTGAATAATTCTTGCACTACATATGCTCCCTTTTCCGTTTTTATATGCCCTATTTTGACGTAATATCCATACAGTTTCAAGGCCAAATTTGACAATTTTCCAGCATTCAGAATAACTTGACCTCTTTTGGAAGAGCTTACGGCTAACTCGTCAGAACGATTTTCCAAACTACGAGTGATGTGGCGGGATTCTATTAATTTTTCAAACTCAATTATTTCCAAATGCAATAAATCCTGATGGGCATCTTTGGCAATAATTTTTATTCGATCCAATATTTTCAAACTCTGAAGAAACAATCCTTTACCATAAAGGATCCTTGCAAAGTCTATTTGTTCACGAATTTCAATATCAATGTTTTTTGAAATATGTATAAGCCGGAGGCTGATTAAAATTTGCTTATAAAGGTGCCTTTTTAAATTGGAAAGCTGACTCCTCTTTATCGAAGGTATTTTGGAAAAAATTGATTCTTCTTCATATTTATTTTGTTTGTCCAAAACATCGAATAATTGGATAAACTTGGCAGTCTCACCTCCTCCAATACGATTGACATAAAGTTTAAAGCTTCTTTTTTCAGACTTGGATAAGGTCTTGATAAGTTTGAATAAATTGTCTGTTTGAGTACTGGGCATTGTAGAAATGCAAATTTTAAGTAATTGGAAATCAATTGTTTGTAAAAATTAAATTTCTATTTGGCTATCGTAAGGGTATTTTCTTTTTATTCTGAGATTAAGTAATCGGGCTGTAGTTTTACATATCGCTAAGAAAATATCAGGTAAGGACTTAAAGCGCCAATATTAAATATTTTCTATGAAAAAAAAGGAACCGAAAACTTTATTCGATAAAATATGGGATGCCCATGTAGTAGAATCAAAAAAGGATTACCCTGACTTATTATACATCGATCGACAATTCATTCATGAGGTAACCTCTCCGCAGGCTTTTGATGGTTTAAGGAAAAATAGTCTTCCTGTATTTAGGCCGAATCAAACGATTGCAACCGCCGACCACAATGTCCCAACGGTGAATCAACACTTACCAATTGTGGATGAATTATCCAGATTTCAAGTTGAAGCTTTAGAAAAAAACTGCGATGAATTTGGAGTGGAATTGTACAATTTGGGTCATGAAAGGCAAGGTATTGTTCATGTCATAGGACCTGAACTGGGTTTAACAATGCCAGGAATGACGATTGTATGTGGTGATAGCCATACCTCTACGCATGGAGCTTTTGGAAGCATTGCATTTGGAATTGGAACCAGCCAGGTTGAACAAGTTTTAGCGACTCAGTGCCTTTTGCAATACAAGCCCAAAACAATGAAAATTGAGGTGAATGGTGAATTGGGGCAAGGAGTGCTTTCCAAAGACATCATACTTTATATCATTTCTCAAATTTCTGCTTCTGGAGGTACGGGTTACTTTGTTGAATATTGTGGAACTGCAATTCGAAGTTTGTCCATGGAGGCGAGGATGACTATTTGTAACATGAGCATTGAAATGGGTGCCAGAGGAGGAATGATAGCTCCTGATGAAACTACCTTTGAGTATCTAAAAGGCAAAGCCCATGCACCATATGGAGAAGCATGGGAAAATGCAATTTCTTATTGGAAAGACCTACCAACTGACGAAGGTGCAAAATATAATAAGCAATACATTTTTGATGCGGTCAACATTGAACCCATGATAACATATGGCACCAATCCTGGAATGGGTATCAAAATTTCTGAAAATATTCCCGAAACAGCAGTAAATGGAAGTAAAACGGAAATGGAAAAAGCCTTGGGTTATATGGGGTTGGAAGAAAGGCAGGCTTTGACCGGAAAAAAGATTGATTACGTATTTATCGGAAGTTGTACAAATTCAAGAATTGAAGATTTAAGGACAGTAGCTGAATTTGTTAAAGGAAAACAAAAAGCCAAAGATGTGAAAGTCTGGATTGTACCCGGGTCAAAACAGGTTGAAAAGCAGGCCAAAATTGAAGGACTCGACAAAATCTTTAATGAAGCAGGGTTTGAATTAAGGCAGCCTGGATGTTCAGCTTGTTTAGCTATGAATGAAGATAAAATTCCCGTTGGGAAGTATTGTGTATCCACTTCCAATCGAAATTTTGAAGGAAGACAAGGTCCAGGATCCAGGACCTTTTTGGCTAGCCCTTTAATGGCGGCAGCAGCGGCAGTAACTGGCAAGATAACAGATGTTCGGGAGTTACTATAATCTCATTTTTACCACTTTTTAATCCATAAAATAAAATGTCATTTAAACAAATATCATCAAGCTGTGTACCCTTGCCTATTGAAAATGTTGATACGGATCAAATCATTCCAGCAAGGTTTTTAAAAGCAACTTCCCGAGAAGGTTTTGGAGATAATTTATTTCGAGACTGGAGATATAAAGAAGGTACAATTGAAAACAAAAATTTTGTACTCAATAATCCTATTTACAAGGGTGATATATTGGTTGCAGGTAAAAACTTCGGTTGTGGATCAAGTAGGGAACATGCAGCCTGGGCAATTGGGGACTACGGTTTTAAAGTGGTGATATCCAGTTTTTTCGCAGATATATTTAAAGGCAATGCTTTGAATAATGGAATACTCCCAATACAGGTTTCAGAATCGACCCTGGAAAAAATATTCTTACAAATAGAGGCCAACCCAAATTCGATTTTTGAAGTAGACTTAGCCAATCAAACATTAATATGTAAGGAAGCGGAACTGTTTACAAATTTTGAAATAAATCCCTACAAAAAAGAATGTCTGTTGAACGGTTATAGTGATTTGGAATATATCTTATCAAAAAGATCGGCAATAGAATCTTTTGAGAATGGGCATTTTTTTTTTTTAAATTAAACCTATCTCAAACGTTTGGTGATCAAACAAAAAAAGCAAAAAGGAAACACTGATTTTCTTTTTGCTTTTGATCGCCTTAACTATTTGATAATCATAAAAATATATGCAAAAGAAAATTGCAATATTAGCTGGAGATGGCATTGGTAAAGAAGTAACTCAATGGGGTAAGAGAGTCCTGGAAGAAATCGGTTCTTGTTTTGGTCATTCTTTTACGTTTGAGGATGGTTTAATAGGTCATTCCGGGATTGAAAAGACGGGGAATCCATTACCTGATGACACATTACAAATCTGCAAAAATGCTGATGCGGTCCTACTTGGAGCAGTAGGACATCCAATGTATGATAATAATCCTACTCTAAAAATAAGACCCGAGCAGGGATTATTGAGATTGAGAAAAGAATTGGGCTTGTACGCCAATTTGCGTCCCATCAAGATTTTTGATGAACTCATACATGCTTCTAGCTTGAAAGCTGAGGTCATTAGAGGGGCAGATATTTTATTTTTCAGGGAGTTGACAGGTGGAATTTATTTTGGACAACCAAGTGAGCGCACTAATGATGGTGAGGTTGCAATTAGTACAATGATTTATTCCAAATTGGAGGTGCGTAGAATTGCTGAAAAAGCATTTAAAGCTGCTCAAAACCGTAGGAAAATACTTCACTCTGTTGATAAAGCCAATGTGCTAGAAGTATCCAGATTATGGCGCGAAGTTATCCAGGAAATGGAAAACAAATTTCCTGATGTAGCAGTAAATTACATGTTTATCGACAATGCTGCAATGCAGTTGATACGAGACCCCAGGCAATTTGATGTTGTTTTGACTGGCAATATGTTTGGAGATATATTGACAGATGAAGCTTCCCAAATTTCAGGTTCTCTAGGACTATTACCATCTGCATCTATTGGAGATTTGGTGGGCATGTACGAACCTGTGCATGGCTCCGCTCCAGATATTGCTGGTAAGGGAATTGCAAATCCAATAGCTACTATTCTATCTGTGGCATTAATGCTTGATATAGCATTTGGTCTAAAAGAAGAAAGTGATACAGTGATTGGAGCAATTGACGAAATATTGAAAGCAGGTTATAGAACTATAGACATTGCAGATGCAAATACCAAAGCAGAAAAAATATTGGGTACAGATCAAATAGGCGCTAAAATTTTAACTTTTATTCAAACGAAAACAACTGTTTTAAATTGACCTTAATACAATCAAAACTTCTTTAAACACTCAAATATCACATTATGTCTGAAAAAATTTATTTCTTCGATACTACTTTGCGAGATGGCGAACAAGTCCCTGGTTGTCAGTTAAATACGAATGAAAAAATTGAGATAGCTAAACAGCTGGAGGCATTGGGAGTTGATATTATCGAGGCAGGTTTTCCCATTTCCAGCCCAGGTGATTTTCAATCAGTGGTAGCAATTTCCAAAGTTGTTAAAAATCCAACCATATGTGCTTTGACGAGAGCAGTAGAGAAAGATATTGATGTGGCTGCCGAGTCTCTCAAATATGCCAAAAGACCAAGAATCCATACAGGGATAGGGTCTTCAGATTATCATATCAAACATAAATTTAAAAGTACCAGAGAGCAGGTCATTGAGAGAGGAGTAGCAGCTGTTAAACATGCTAAAAAGTATGTACAGGATGTGGAGTTTTATGCTGAAGATGCAGGTCGTGCAGATAATGTGTTTCTTGCTCAAATGATTGAAGCTGTCATCGCGGCAGGTGCAACAGTGGTGAATATTCCAGATACAACTGGTTATTGTTTGCCGGAAGAATATGGAAGGAAAATTCGCTTTTTAAAAGAAAATGTCTCCAATATTGAACAAGCAATTATTTCTTGCCATTGCCACAATGATTTGGGAATGGCTACTGCCAATACGATAGCCGGAATAATAAACGGGGCAAGGCAAGTAGAGGTTACGATAAATGGAATAGGGGAAAGAGCTGGAAATACCTCCCTTGAAGAAGTAGCTATGATTTTAAAGACTCATAATACGTTGAACCTGCACTCCAATATTAAAACTCGTAAAATTTATCCTTTGAGTTTATTGATTTCAAAAATGATGCGGATGCCAGTTCAACCAAATAAAGCTATCGTTGGAAGAAATGCATTTGCTCATTCTTCAGGAATTCACCAGGATGGAGTATTAAAACATAGAGAGAATTATGAGATTATTGCTCCCGAAGACGTTGGTGTTCCTCAAAACTCCATTATCCTTACTGCAAGAAGTGGAAAGCATGCTTTAAAATACCACCTTGAACGATTGGGTTACAAATTATCTAAAGAAGAATTAGTTGAAGCATATGAAAAATTCCTGGATTTAGCAGACGGGAAAAAAGATGTTTGTGATGAAGACTTAATTATAATGATGGATGACAAGGTTCAAACCGCAGAAATTGAATTGCATCGTTTACAGGTTGTTTGCGGAGAATCTATATCTCCAACAGCAACTGTAGAGCTTAAATTAGGAGAAGAAATAAAAAGAGCAAGCGAAATAGGTAATGGCCCAGTCAATGCAGCTTTAAGAGCTGTAGATACAATTATTGGAGAACAAGTCGATTTGGAAGAATATCTCGTTCAATCAAATATCAATAGAAGCTACGATACCGCCAAGGTTCATGTCAGAATTTGTCACAATAACAAATCATATGTAGGATTTGGGGTGGATACTGATATTATTACCGCTTCTGTAAAAGGATACCTGAATGCCATAAACAAAATAAGCTCCCTTAGAAAAAATGTTGAATTGAATGCTATTTTAGCGTAATGGGCTTTAAATCAATCCCTTAATTATATATATTAAAATTATATTTATGTGCCTGCCAAATTAAACTCTTAATTAAAAAAGGAATGGCACCAATCAATGCCATTCCATAACTTATCATATACTGTAGATTGCTTTCAAAAGGTTTAAGTTTTGGGTGTTTGTTCACAGATTTGTCACACTATAGTTGTTTTTGTTTTTCAATATTTGTTCACAGCTGTTTGTTTAGTTTTTTTGAAAGCATACAGGACGATGTTTGTTCAAAGTTTTTGAAAGGTCGGAGTCATTGACAAACCAGTAAACAACTCCGACATTATGAGTTTTAACTCATGATTATGTTGCTTCTTTTATATAAGTATTCAATTTCAAAAAGATACAAATAGCAATAATTTTCAATATGTTAAATGTTGGAATTTTTAAATTAATCTATAAGGGGAATTAAAAAGGGAGTAAAAGTTGAAGAGGGTGGAAAATAACTGTGACTTTTAATTGGGTATTTATTGGGGAGAAGATTTACTGTGTCACGTATCATCAATTTTGCAAACTCTGTACCAGTTTTAGGAAAAAAATTGAACTGCCAAATTTGTGACAATATAAAACGGAGAATTTCTAAATTGAGATGTTAATTACAACGAAATATTTTTTTTCTTGTGACTTCATTTTGTTTTTTTTTAGAATATTACTTCGGTGGCTCCCCAGCCATACCTTGGATGAAATTCGTTTTTGAAAGTTTTTACATCTGGGTTCTTAAATAATTTACTAGCTATTTCATCCTTTAATCTTCCTTTGCCAACCCCGTGAATAATAAATACTCTAGGAACACCCAGGCGAATCGCATTTTGGATATAAGAATCAAAACGGGACAATTGAAGTCTGACAATTTCTGCATTGCTCATTTTTCTATAATCTTCTGAAAGATTTTCTATGTGAAGATCGAGTTCAGGTTCAAAATTCGCGAGGTCCTTCGTGTCAAAAGTTGAAAACTCGGCAATGTTGGTATATCGATACTTTGAAGGTTTAACCTTCTTTTTTGTATAAGTTTTTAGATCTTCAATTGGTTTGTCAGATGATGTTTCAAACTTTTCCACTAGTCTGTAAATGTGAACTTTTTTGTTTAGGAAAGGAGCAGTTCTCACATTTTTAAAGAATTGTTTTGCTTTGATTTTTAAAGATTTATTGAAGATTTTTCCTTTTCCAGCAGTCGTATCCTGCCAACATTCTAAATCAAATCCTGGCGCATCATTTAAATCATCAAAAAGTAAAGTTCCCAATTTTAGGATGGAGGTGGCTGTTAATTTTCCATTCCATCTTTGTTCCTCTTCCCCTCCAAAATTCAGGCTCAGGTTGTAAACAACATCAAAATGAGTATCATTAATCAAAAACATGGTGTATTTCTCAGTCGTCCCATCTTCCTTACCAACAGGGTCAAAAGCTAATTGAATACCATAACTTTTCAATATCTGATATTGCGATTCAATTTCAGGTCTTTCAGGTTCTTCCGTTTTTTTGTCTTGCTTACCCTGGACTATTTTTGCCTTTACTTGTGACTTAGTAATAAAGACCTCAGAACGAATTAAATCCTCTGGGAAAACAGGAATTTCCATATCTGATGAAGGGATATAAACATTTAGCATTCCATTGTCCAGTAGTGCCGTAACTTCACCCAGATCACCAGTATGTAGAAATTTTACTTTAGTTCCAACAGAAAATAGCATTCGTAATTTAGGTGTTTTCCAATCTAGTTGTTGATTTAAATACTTACTACTTAATTAGGTAGTACAACCAATACAACCAGTTTCACAAAAGTATTAAAATGAGTATAAAAACCTATCGAAAAATCTACCTTTGCTATCATGAATCTAAGGTGGAAACTGGCACAATGGTTAGAACTAAAATGGTGGAAGCAGTATTTGAAAGAAAAAACGAAAGAAGAATACCTCGAATGGAAACAAAAATATTGGAAGGTTTTTTTAGAAAAGACCGCAGTTTCGGTTGATCCTGAAGATTTTATCTTGGATGTTGGGTGTGGACCTGCTGGAGTTTTCATGATGTTTCCTGATAATCATGTTGATGCTGTAGATCCCTTGGTAAAAAAATATGATTCAGAAATTGAACATTTTAATAAATCAGAGTATCCCAATATACATTTTCATTCCCTGGCTTTTGAGGAATTCCAAAAAGGAAAAGGTGCTATTGATAAATACGACAAAGTTTTTTGCATTAATGCCATAAATCACGTTTCAGATTTGAAAACTTGTTTAATGATTCTGGCAAAAGTTACAAAACAAGGAGGGCAATTAATCATATCGATAGACACCCATAATTTTATTTTTTTTAAATATTTATTCAGGCTAGTTCCAGGAGATGCCCTTCATCCGCAGCAGCATGATTTAAATGAATATCAGGACATGATTGTGGCAAATGGTTTTACCCTCTTAAAAACAATTCTATACAAAAAGGAGTTTTTTTTTAATTATAACATTATAATAGCTGAAAAAAAATGAAACGACAAAACATATCATCAGGTGCAAAATGGGAAGACATTGTAGGGTATTCCAGAGCAGTAAAAATTGGAAATACCATCGAAGTGGCAGGTACAACCTCGATTAAAGATGGTGAGGTTTATGGAAAAGGAGACATGTATGCTCAGGCAAAGCAAATATTAACAATAATTGAAGGTGCTTTGAAGGAGGCAGGAGCCACTATGGAAAATGTAGTAAGAACAAAAATTTATGTTACTGATATTTCAAGATGGGAAGAAGTAGGAAAGGCACATGGAGAATATTTTAAAAATATCAAGCCTGCTTCCACAATGGTTGAAGTGAGTGGTCTTGTAAATCCAGATATGCTGGTTGAAATTGAGGTTAGTGCTATAATTGGTTGATTCCGACAACATTTAAGTTAAAATCTTTTTTCAAATGAGGTAGCATTAATTAAGAACTGGCCATGACAATGTACAAAATCAAAGAAATATATTTTACCCTTCAAGGAGAAGGGGCTCACTCCGGCAGACCTGCTGTATTTTGCAGGTTCACAGGATGTAATTTATGGACTGGGAGAGAGGCAGACAGGCCAAAGGCAATATGCCAATTTTGCGATACAGACTTTTGGGGTATGGATGGCGAAAATGGAGGAAAATATGATGCTAATAAACTGTCTTCCATTGTAAAAGAGTTGTGGCCCAAAACAAAAATAATTGGAATTCCTTATGTAGTATGTACTGGTGGGGAGCCCTTATTACAACTTGATTCGGTACTGGTAGATGCTTTTCATCAAAAAGGTTTTGAAGTAGCTGTTGAAACAAATGGGACTCAGAAAGCACCGCCAAACTTAGATTGGATTTGTGTTAGTCCCAAAGCTGGTACTGAGTTGAAATTAAGAAGCGGTGATGAACTAAAGCTAATTTATCCGCAACAAGGGGCAGAGCCTGATTTATATGTTGATTTAGATTTTGAACATTTTTACTTACAACCAATGGATAATGAGGAAACTGTACTAAACACCAAACTTTCCCTTGAATATTGCCTCAAAAACCCCAAATGGAAGTTAAGTCTTCAAACCCACAAATGGTTGAATATACCTTGATTAAATATTATTCAAATGGGCTGGAAAAATCTGAATTATTTAGGAAGTCAGGATCTGAAAGAGATTTCAAGAATGCAATCAAAGCCTCTTTTTGATAGGTAGTCAACTCAAAACCAGTGATATCAGAAGAAACGTTTGGAGCATAATGACCACCTGAAGCATAATGATCTATCACTTCTTCCAGTGATTCAAAACGTCCATCATGCATATAGGGAGCCGTAAATTCTATATTTCTGAGACTTGGGGCTTTAAATTTTCCATTATCAGTTAAAATACCTGTGAACCCCCCAAGTCCCAAATCCGGAAATTCAGTCATGTTAGGTGCCTCATCAAGTCCATTGTTGAAAAAATCCTGCCCTCCAAAATTTGGTGGTGCATGGCAATGATGACAACCAGGGTGATTGGCAGCCAACAATTCCTGGAAGAACAACAAGTAACCATCAAACTCTAAATCGCTAAGCTCAACAGTTGGATTATCAAAACTGACAGCCTGATCATATTTGGAATTTGCACTTATCAAGGTTCGTTCGAATTGAGCAAGCGCTTTTGCCGCCAAGGTTCTGGTAATTTCTTCTTTTTTTTGGATAGGAAATGCATTCCTGAACATCTTAGGGTATGTCGGATGCCTTCGCAATTTCTCCTCAACGTTTTCCCAGGAATCTCCCAATTCAACAGGGTTCTCAATTGGGTGAATCGCCTGATCCTCAAGCGAGGGAGAACTTCCATCCCAAAACAAACCATTATGTGCATACCCAATATTGATAAGGGACATGGAGCTTCTTGAGCCAGTTAAGTTATTAATACCTTCACTGACCGACTTCCCATCCGTAAAACTCTTTTCCTGGATATGACAACTTGAACAGGAAATGGTACTATCAACCGATAAAATAGGGTCATAAAATAAAAACCTACCCAGACGAATGCCTTCAACAGTTAGAGGGTTATTAGATGGAGATTCTAATTCTGGAAAGAATTCCGGTTTTTCAATAGAATAGTAAGTTGGGTTATGGGGAATGTGGCTCAGGTCTGAACCATTTCTATCGACCTCCTCTTTTTTACAAGAGAAAAATAAAAATAGCATTAAAAATAGAATGAGCCTATTCATCATATAAAAAATTGGATTAGAAGATTAGTTAACTTGCCTTAAGTGATTTAAAAGGGACTGCTGAATTTTGGATCTTGTAATATATCTTCATCTGTCAGTGTTTTCATAAAGGCAATTATGCTGGCTTTCATTTCTTCAGTTAATCCGAGTGGCAGGATCAATTCATTTGCATTTGGTGCGTAGTGACCGCCGGAATTGTAATGATCCATTACTTCTTCCAAGGTTTGAAATCGACCGTCATGCATATATGGAGCTGATAATTCAATATTCCTTAGAGACGGCGTCCTAAATTTTCCATTGTCAGTAAGGACACCTGTTACTTCCCCTAATCCCAAATCAGGAAACTCGTTCATAGTTGGAGCTTCATCTAATCCATTGTTATGATATTCATTTGTTGTAAATAATGGAATGGTATGACAATGTCCACATTCTGCATCCGGAAGAAAATCTCCGTCATAATCAATCCACATTAAAAAACCATCAAACTCTTGATCCGTAAGCTCCACCTCTCCTCGCCACCATTTATCAAATTTGGTATTGCCCGGGCTAATCATTGTTCTTTCAAATTGGGCGATTGCCTTGGCAGCTAATTCTTTTGTGATTTCACTTTTACTTTCAATCCCAAAAGCTTTACGGAAAAGGGTGGGATAATCATCATGATTTCTTAATTTTTCTTCTACATTTTCCCAATCATCATGTAGCTCAATTGGATTTTCAACTGGTCCCAATGCTTGATCTTCCAAAGTTACTGCCCGACCATCCCAGAAAAATCCGTTTTTGTTAAATGCAATGTCCAATAAAGGCATAGAACTTCTATTGCCAAATTCCCCAGTGACGCCTTGGCTGGTAGCTTGGTTGTCAGTAAAGTTACCACTTGTACCATGACAACTTGAACAAGACATTGAATTGTCTGAAGAAAGAATTGGGTCGTAAAACAAATGTCTACCCAACATAACCCCGTCCACAGTCATAGGATTGTCGGCAGGAATAGTGATTTCAGGAAAAGAGTCATACACAACTAAATCGTAAGGGCTAGGATTGTATAAAATGTGGGTAAGTGAATCCGAAACTGGTGGAATACCTGGTTTACTTTCTTTGTTACAGGCAAGGATACTTAGAGAAAACAAAACAAGTAGGAGATAATTTATTTTCATAACTTTTTGATTGGCTTTTATTCCAATTGAATAGCCTCAGGGAAACTATTCATTACTTTTTGCATGGTTACCAAATCCGGAGTATCTACGTTATTGGCCAATTCATCAACACCTAACATTTCTGAATTGTTTTGAGTTAAAAGCTTTTTCAAATCAACGGTGAAAGATAGGGTACCAGTTTCACTATTTCTAAGAATTAATTGTACTGGAATTGTCACTTCCGTATATAAATTAGTAGTTCCTGCTCTGAAAAAAATAATCCTGTCTAGATCTCCATTTCCATCAGTATCAAAGCCTCCTTTAATCATTGTAAATATAAAGGTATTCAACTCATCCCAATACAAATCAGCCTGGCCTAAAGGGTGGCTACTTGAATATTCAGAGGTAAGTGTTGCATTTAATTCAGAATTAACCCCAATTCCCATCTTTATTGCGCTATATTCACCAGAAGGTATATTGTTTATTCTTGAATTAATAACTGGAGATGTAACCGGAAAAGGATCATCTATTTTATTATAATCCAGAAAGTCTATTTCTTTTAATTCTAACTCATCACTCCCAGACTCCCCAATTAGCACCAAATCTGAAATAAAATAACTAAAACGATCTATGCTAATCTGCGTTTCCGGGCTATAATCATAAAAATTACCAAAAATTAAGGGTTCTCCATCATACAATAATTTAAAATCCAGATCCAGATTTGCGGTTTCACCAATTATAACTTGTTTTGAACAGGAAGAGGAGTAAAAAATAGTGGCAAGTCCCAGCAAAATTGCTAGTTTTCTCATGTTTACAATATTTTGAAGAAAAATAGATTTTGAATGGGGGAACTAATCAGTAGGCAAATTTACATCTATTCCAACTTAATTTCCATAATTTCAAATGCATTTGGCAAATTTTCGAGTATTTGCAATTCAATTTCCTCAATATTGGCTAATTGGATGTCGATGTTTTCAAACCACTTTAAATAATCTATTTGAATTTGAATATTTAAATTAAAGCCTTCATAAATAGTAACTGGCAGTCCAAAATTGATGGGAATGGAAACGCTCTCGTATAATTTTATTTCAGTTGAATCTGTGCTAGATAAGGTATCTCGATTTAAAATAATCAAAGAGGTCAAATAAGTGTTTTGTATAGAATCATAAAGCAAGCTATCATTATTTATATTTAAGGGATGGTTGGAAGGAGTTGATGCCGGCTTTGCATTTTGAATTTCAGAATCCAGCCCGATCTCAAACTCTGCACCAACATATTGACCTCCACCAATAAAAGTTCCAATTGAACTAGCTGTAAAAATATCCCTGTCAACTTTGGCAAAATTGTCTTCCACTGTAAAGGGCCCAAAGTCATTTTCTAATTGTATGGTGTCTAAGACTCCAATTTTATTGCCTTGCAAATCGATTAGTTTGAAATTTGAGACATGAAATCTAATTCTTTCAATGTCAAATACTTCACTAGTATCAAAGGGTATTTGATAAGCAGTATTATATTTAAAATTTGCAGTTGAATCTGGATTTACCGCAGGTACAATTTTATGAGAAAAAGTTAATTTGAGGGTAGGGTAGGTGCAGCAGTCTCCGCAGGATTGATCTGCACTTACATCAAAGTTTGTGGCATTAATATCCAAACAACCATCCTTTTTGGATGCACATGAATAAAGAAAGCAAAAAGCAAATAATAGGATTTTTAGTCTTTTGAGCAAATTAGTTGACATCCTCTTTCATAATTTTGACAACAATTGATTTGACTTGTGCTGAAAACTCTTTGTTCAAAATCCAGTGATAATATTGTTTATCCTTACTCAGCACCTCCTTTACGGATTGCCCAGTATATTTTCCAAAGTTAAACACGATCACTCCTTTATCATTATATTTAAGTCGGTTGGTTACATCAATGGCTTTTGGATCCTGTGTAAAATCATGAATTGCTTTCATATCATTCCTGATAGGTTTTTCAATAATATTTCCATCATTGTCTTCATAATCTGTATGCTCATACATTTTCAATTGCCCTTTAAAAACATCAATGGTGGCCCTTACATCAGCTAAAGCATCATGCGCATCTTCCATCTTTTTACCGCAATAATATTTAACAGCTGCACTCAAAGTCCTTGGTTCCATTTTGTAAAAAATGCGTTGCATATCAACAATTTTTCGTCTGTCAATATTGAACTCAAAGCCCGCTCTTGAAAACTCTTCCATCAGAAGGGGCACATCAAAACGACTAATGTTGTATCCACCTAAATCAGAATTGCCTATAAAGTCATATAATTTTTGCGCTACCTGAGGGAAAGTTGGTTTGTTGGCTACATCCTTTGGGGTAATCCCATGAACGCCCATTGCTTCGATTCCAATAGGGATTCCGGGGTTGATTAACATGTCTAATTCTTCCGGATCTTTACCATTTTTAAAAAATTTGATGATGGCAATTTGCATAATTCGATCGCGAATTACGTTCAAACCGGTGGCTTCTAAATCAAAAAAACAAATATCTCTATCAAGATTAAATTCCATTACTGGTAAGTTATAGTATGAGTGTTATAAAAACAATTTCGTTCGTATTTTGGCTTTCTCAATGGGATTTCTTTAACATTTTTTCGAATCCATTAGTCGTGACAGTTTCCATAGTTCCCTCTTCATTTCCATATATAAACAAAGCATTAATACCATCTAATTGATTTGCTAATTTCAAACCTTTTTCACGACCCATTACAAAAAATGCAGTGGCATATCCGTCAGCAATTAAACAGTTTTCAGCAATAACTGATACGCTTAATAAATCGCTTTTTTCAGAAAAACCTGTTTTAGGGTTGATAATATGGCTGTATTTTCTGCCATTTATTTCATAGAATTGTCTATAGTCACCTGAAGTGGCTATCGCTTTATTATCCAATTCCACAATAATTTGATAATCAGTTGTTAAGGCATCCGGCGATGGAGTGTTTATTCCTATAGACCAAATTTGATTTTTTGAATTTAATCCACTGGAAACGGTCTCACCACCAATTTCCACCAGGTAATTATTTATTCCTTTATTTTTCAACAAGGAAGCAATTTCATCAACTGCATATCCCTTGGCAATCCCACTAAAATCCAATTGCGAATTTGGGTTCGATTTTACTATCAGGACTTCATCTTTATCCGCTCTGGTTATCATTTTCACCTTTTCAAATCCAACCAATTGCTTTAAAGAATCTATCAAAATACTATCAATTTCTTCTACTGGTTTTTTTCCTGAATAACCAAAGCCCCAATAATTGACAAGTGGCATTATGGTAGGGTCAAAATAAGTTTCAGTTCTTTGATGGACTACATTGGCCTGAAGATAATTTTTCAAAAAGTGTTTGTTTCCTGAAATTAGGTTTTTTGAATAGGCACGAAAACTAATGTTTAAATCAAATGTATCATTTGCTTTATTAAATTCAGAAATGGTAGAAGTTGGGATATAAGTTGATACTTCATCATTAATTTCAACCAACAAGGAATCAATTTCCAGTTTCAAGCTTACTTCTTCCTTACTACCAAGAATAACCGAATAGGTAGTTCCCATGGTTTGGCCAACCACCTCGAAATAAGATAATCTATCCGACTTTGCAGGATCCTTACATCCCAAAAATAGACAAAGTGTTGCCAGGAATAAACCTGCAATTTTGTTTGAAAATTTCAATATTGATTGCTTGAAGATTAGTATTAAATTTTTCTTACCTGAGCATCTAGTGAATACCATCCTGCTCCTTTAATTAACAAACAGATATATGGAATCAAAAAAAGAATTGCTTTCTCTTTTCTTCCAAATGGATCCTCCCAATGAATGATGAAAATCGCAACCAACATGGTTATAATAAGAGGAATAACAACTTGCCTTGTAAATAAACCAATCACCAGTAATAAAGCACAGAAGACTTCAGCAAATACGGTTAGAGAAAGTGAAGCAGTTTCCCCAATTCCTAAAGGATCTGGAAATTTGATGGGTTCTTCTGAAAAGAATTTCATAAGCTTGCTCCAACCATGGTTAACTATCATTAACCCTCCGACTGTTAGCCTTAGAAATAATAATACAATATCTGTTTTTTTAGATTCAGGCATGGCATTTCGTTTTTGAAGTGCCAAAAATAGGAAAGAAAGATTGGATGGTTAAATTGTAGGATGTTTGAATTGCTTGTTTTTTGTAACATTCAAGTCATGTTACAATTCTCTTTGTACTCTTATTAATTAAGTCGTGTTGACTACAACCGTCTGGCCACCCATACGGGCAGGGCGGTTCTGGAAGGGCTATAAGAATGAAGCCAGGAAAATAATTTCCCACTATCATTCTTATAGCATATTTGCAAAGCCTACCAGACTTAATTCCAAAATAATTTGTATGGCAAAAACTAATTTTTTCTCATATAAACCACCTTGAAATAAAGTCTACTCTAGATTTTCCAAATCCCGAATTAGAATAGTTTTTCTGTTAAAATGGATTAGGTTTTCCTTTTTCAAATTGTTTAGAACGGAAGTTACAGTTTGTCTGGAGGTCCCTGTAATATTTGCAATATCTTGTTGTGTAAGGCTATGTTTTAGCAAATGCTCAAATCCTACTTTTCTACCTTGTTTTTCAGCACTTTCCTTTAAAAATTCAATGATTCTTGCTCGAGCATCTTTAAATATCAGGTTTTCAAGTTTGCTTTCTGCTCGTCTAAGGCGTCCACCTATCAACTCCAAAACACTTAGGCTGATCTTGTAATTTGAACGCATTAATGATTGAAAATCAGCAGTTTTTATGGTAAAAAAGTGGACTTCTTCATTCAGTGCCCTGGCAAATTCATTTCTGGTTTTTTCCCCAGCCAATCCTAGTTCTCCAAAAACAGAAAAAGGATGTAAGATAGATTTAATAACTTCTCTTCCATCATCAGAGTGGGTTCCTGTTTTTACCATTCCCTTTGCCAGAAAATGAATATTTACCGAAGGTTCATCAACAAGATAAAGGAAACTAAATTTTGGTTTGACTTGATACTCAATTATTGAGTTTAATCGTCCAATTTCCAATGGTGTCAAATCCTGAAATAATGGGAAATTGGGAAGCATGTTCATGGCTCGCTCTAAATTCATTTGTAATCGTTTTTGGAAGTTTTAGCTATAATTTGGTTTTCAAAGGTCAAAATTTATTTTTCAGGATGCTAGAACAATTAAATAAGTTTGTTTTTAAATATTTAGGTCTTTAGATTAATAAGTGTTTGATTTTGAAGAGAATATAATGGATTCTTGTAGTGTAATGTTGATAGTTTTGCTTCTAAAATCATCAATTAGGATCTTTCATTCCACAAGGCATAATTTTTGACTTTTTTATATAAAAGGATTCTTTATTTTTGAGTCAAGATATATTTGAAAATAATTTATGTTATTTTCGCATTTGAATCCCACACTATATCCTCATCCTCCCCGATTTATTTGATTCATCCTTTTAAAATTAAACTTTCTCCCATGAAAAGGGCTTTCAATAAACATGTCGTTCATTTGGGGAATATATTTTGTGTAATGATGCTCTCCATTGCAATTTTGCTGCCTGCCACAAAAATTTCTGCACAACAGGAAGCTCAGTTTACAAAATACATGTTCAATACCTTGGTTTTCAATCCTGCCTATGCTGGAAGTAGAGAGCATTTGTCAGTTGTTGCACTATATCGTGATCAATGGCACGGTTGGGGAGACGATATTCCGTCAGTAAGTGGTTATGATGGAAGACCAGTAACCCAAACTTTCTCTATTCACACCCCAATATTGAATAGAGTAGGAGTAGGCCTGAGTTTGGTAAATGACAGAACTGGAGCAAGGGGTGTGACGTCTATCGAAGGTAGTTATGCTTATCGAATTGATTTTGGTGAAGGGACACTTTCCCTGGGATTACAGGGAGGAGTTATGAATTGGCGGGCAGATTGGGAAAGTCTTAACTTTAAAGATCCAAGGGTGACGGATAATGCTTTTGATGGACCTGACCCTAGTCTTTGGAGACCAAATTTTGGTGCGGGTATATTTTTTTACACTTCGAGGTTTTATGCAGGTATTTCTATCCCTCACCTGGTCAATTTCAATCTTCGTCAACTCACTGATTTGGAAGAAGAACAGTTGAGGAAATGGGCGCAAACCTCCCAGCATTTATACATCACATTGGGAAATGCATTTCCAATAAAAGGAGAGGATTTAATTTTCAAGCCATCAATTTTAATTAAAAGTGTTGGACTATTTAGCGAGTTTTTTGCTCAGGGAGATAAAATAAAAAGTACAGGTGCACCTACCTCATTTGATATAGATCTGTCCTTGTTTTTTAACCAACGTTTTTGGTTGGGTACTTCTTTTCGTTCAGCATTTCCAGCTTTCTTCAAAAACAATGAAATCGATTTAAGAAGTTCTCATGATTCTATCGATGCATGGATCGCATTTTATTTGGAAAATGGGATGCGGATTGGTTTAGCCTATGATTATCCTATCAATGGTTTTGGTTCCTATACTCATGGCTCATTTGAAGTAATGTTGGGGTATGATTTTGGGTTCAACATTGACAAAATAGAATCTCCAAGATATTTTGATTGAGCAACTTTTCCTGAAGGTTCACCTATTGCTAAATCTAATTTCCATTTAATTAATTCCTACCTTCACCGTCTACAGTAACAAAAACATTCGGAATATTTTCTCCAAAAATGTTGAATGTATGCTCAGTCCTCCATTCCGAAAAATAATACATATTGACATGGATGCCTTTTACGCTTCAATTGAGCAAAGGGAAAATCCTGAACTGCGTGGGAAACCTGTTGCTGTGGGAGGTTCCGGAAGAAGAGGTGTTGTTGCCTCCGCTAGCTATGAAGCCAGGAAATTTGGGGTACGTTCAGCAATGCCAGGGGTTACAGCAAAAAGACTTTGCCCAGATTTAATTTTTACTAGTCGACATCATCATTTATATGCGGAGGTGTCAAAACAAATTCGAGAGATATTCTTCGAGTTTACTGACTTAGTAGAACCACTTTCTTTAGATGAAGCCTATCTGGACGTTACTGAAAATAAAATGGGAATTAATTCTGGAACCATTCTCGCCAACCAAATACGAAAACGCATTTTTGATGAAACACAGTTGACCGCTTCAGCAGGTGTCTCTTTTAATAAATTTCTTGCAAAAGTGGCATCAGATATCAACAAACCCAATGGAATAAAAGTCATAACTCCAGAAGAAGCATTGGTTTTTCTGGAACAATTGAAGATTGAAAAATTCATGGGAATTGGGAAGGTAACTGCCAAAAAAATGCATGGAATGGGAATACATACAGGTGGGGATTTGAAAAAATATTCTGAGATTGAATTGGTTCAAAGATTTGGAAAAGCAGGGAGGCATTATTTCACAATTGTACGTGCATTAGATAGGCGGAAAGTTAAGCCCAACCGCATTCGAAAATCGATTGGTGCAGAACGTACTTTTTTTGAAGATTTGCAAGACATAAATGCCATGAAAGAAAAATTAGATCCAATTTGTGCCACTGTCTTCAAGTATATGAAACAAAAAAACAATTTTGGAAGAACAGTTTCCCTTAAAATAAAAACACACGATTTTAAAGTCTTAAGCAGAAGTAAAACTTTTTTGAGTGAAGTAAACAACCCTGAATTATTGAAGACCACCATTTATGAATTACTCGAAAGTAATATTCATGCTTTTGAAAAATGTAGATTGTTGGGAGTATCAGTTTCAAATTTGACTAAAGATAAATATGGAGAAGGTATTCAATTAAAATTCGACTTTGAAGGAGAAAATGATTTGGGTTGATTCATTAAATTGTTCTAATTTAAGCCCCAAAATTTTCAAGAGACTACATGTATATTTTATACCAAATTTTAAGACCCATCATTCATTTTGCATTTAGGGTCAATTTCAAAAAGGTTTATTTTTTAGGTTGGAAAAACTTTCCAAAGGAGAAAATACCGACATTGGTTGCTTTGAATCATCCAACCTCCTTTTTGGATCCAATCTTTATTGCAGGAAATTCAATTCCCCAATTTCATTTTATTTTAAGAGGGGACATGTTCAAGGCTTCAGCGATTGTCAGATGGGCATTGAGGTCAATTAGAACCATTCCAATATTTAGATCTCGTGATGGTTTTGAAGGAATGAGAAAAAATCAGGCTATTTTTGAGTATGTCAATACGCTTTGGAATAAAAACCGGAATATCATCATTTTGGTTGAAGGAGAAGTCAAACATGTAAAAAGACTAAGAACCATACAAAAAGGACCAGCCAGAATGGCTTTGAACTTTTATGAGAAATACAAAAATGAAAACCTGGCTTTTGTCCCGGTTTGTGTCAATTACACCGATTCTCACAAGTTCCGAAGTTATGCGATGATTGAATTTGGAAAGCCTTTTTATTTAAAAGATTATTTGGATGCTTACAAGGAAAACGATCGAAAAGCAATCCGTTTGATTACGCAACGGATTAAAGAAGAAATGAAGAAATTGGTCATTCATATTGATAAATCGGAGGATGACGATTTTGTAAATGGATTGCTGGAGGTAAATCGTAACAATATGGACATTCCAATCTTTCCAGTTGTAGATAGAAAGACTTCAACCATGGCACATGAGGAAATAAAAATTGCACAAGAAGTGAACAATTTGGATGCTGATGAAAAAACTGATTTAAAATCAAAAACTTTAAAATACTTGAAGTTGCTATCAGAAAATAGCATAGAAGATGTTGCAGTAGCGAAACCAAGTAAGGCTTGTTTTGTTAATTATATTTATTTAATCCTAGGTTATGTGCCCTTTTTAATTGCCTACATTTTTCACTGCCCTCCACTTTTGTTTGCCAAATACTTTGCAGACAAAAAAGTAAAAAAGATAGAGTTTCACGCATCTGTAAAAATTGGTGTTGGTATGGTCCTTTATTTTCTGTATTTATTGGTTTGGATTATTTCTTTAATAATTATTGGAAATTGGTGGCTGATAGGTGCTTTGATAATTATTCTCCTTCTAGGGAGATTTGCACTAATTTATAGAGATTTTTGGGAGGAGGTTGTCCTAGCTAAAAAATTTAAAAGTTTGAACCTGGAAATTCAAAGCAAATTAATTTCTTTGAGAACCGAAATATCAAATTCAATAAATGTTCTTAAATCAGAAGGCTAATTATTAATCCAATAAAAAAAGCAGGCTGTTTGTTTTCAGCCTGCTTTTTTTGAGAATAACACATCTTTAATTTTACCATCGAATCAAAGCAGAACCCCATGTAAATCCGCTACCAAATGCTGCAAGACAAACCAAATCACCCTCCTTTACTGCACCAGACTCCCATGCTTCACAAAGTGCGATGGGAACGGAAGCTGCAGTTGTATTCCCAAACTTTTGAATATTGTTCCAAACTTGATGATCTCCCAATCCTAAACGCTTTTGGACAAATTGGCTAATTCTCAAATTAGCCTGATGGGGTATTAGCATATCAATATCGCTTGTCTCCAAATTTACTTCATCTAAGGCTTCTTTGATGACTTCGGGAAATTTTTGTACTGCTAATTTGAAGACAAATTTTCCCTCCATATTTGGGTAATATTGGCCATTTTCAAGCATATGTTTTCTGATAAATATCTCTCCATATTTCAAATCCCTGTCGTAACCAAAATCATAATCGATTCCCAATTTATCAAAATGAACTCCACCATGAGCCCCTGGGTTAATAAATGCCAATTTTTCAGCATAAGTACCATCAGAGTGTAATTTGGTAGTTAAAACGCCCTGGTTTTCCTTCTCTGTTGGTTGAATTACAGCTGCTCCGGCACCATCACCAAATATTACTGTTACATTCCTGCCCCTGGTACTAAAATCCAATCCCATGGAATGCATTTCTGACCCTACCAACAATATATTCTTATACATTCCAGATTTTACAAACTGATCGGCAATTGATAAACCATAAACGAATCCTGAACACTGGTTTCTAATATCTAAAGCCCCAACTTCAGTTTTTGTTATTCCTAATTCACGCTGTAATAGTACACCACAACCAGGGAAATAGTAATCAGGGCTGAGTGTTGCGAAGATGATAAAATCAATATCTTCTTTGTTTATTCCAGCTCTATCTATTGCAATTTCAGAAGCCTTCGCCCCCATGGTTGTGGTGGTTTCTTTATGTTTTATCCCGTATCGTCTTTCTTTTATTCCAGTTCGCTCCTGAATCCAATCATCAGAAGTGTCCATTACTTCACTCAAATCTTCATTTGTAACCACTGACTCAGGAACATAATAGCCAATTCCACCTATTTTCGATCTAATTGCCATATGGGTATTTTTTAAAATAAATATTGATTTAAACAGCTACCGCTTCTTTCACAGCAACCATTGTTTTCAACTTTTCAATCAAAAAATCAATTTCCGCTTTTGTGTTGTAATGAGAAAAAGAAAATCGTATGGATTTTCTGCCAGGGGCCGCATTTATTGCAGACATTACGTGTGAGCTTTTTTCTGCTCCTGAGCTGCAGGCAGATCCTCCAGAAGCGCTGATCCCTGCAATATCCAAACTCAAAAGTAACAATTCAGACTTTGGAGAAGGTGGGAATGAGACCGACAATACGGTATATAAATAATCACCATCATGGTCTCCATTGAATTGAATGTCTTCAAAATTTTCAAGCAATTGAAGTTTTAAATATCCCCTAATTGACTCAATATGATCCTTTCTAGCCTCCATGTTTTCATAGGCTAATTCCAAAGCTTTTGACATTCCTACGATACCGTAAACATTTTCAGTTCCAGCACGCATATTTCGCTCTTGTGATCCACCATCTATCATTGGTTTTATTTGATTGTCCCCTTTAATGTAAATAAAACCGACGCCCTTTGGTCCATGGAATTTGTGTGCAGAACCAGATAAGAAATGAATATTGATATCTGAAACAATAATTGGAAAATGGGCAATGGTCTGAACAGTATCTGAATGATATAGTGCACCATACTTTTCACAAATATTTGAGATTCTAACCATATCCTGGATTGTTCCAATTTCATTATTTGCATGCATTAATGAAACCAGTGTTTTATGCTTACTATTTTGAAGGAAATCTTCCAATTGCTCATAATTAATTCTTCCTTTGGAATCTACATCAAGCAATTCAATAATTACATTGTGTTTCTCCAAAAGCTCAAGCGTATGCAAAACACAATGATGTTCAGTGGGTGAGCTAATGATTCTCTTAACACCCAAATCTCTTACAGCACACTTAAGTGCCATATTATTTGATTCCGTACCTCCGGATGTGAAAAAGATTTCACCTATAGATGCTCCCAAATAATTAGCTACCTTTTTTCGAGACTCTTCAATCGCTGCTCTTACAACTCTACCTTGGGCATGAATTGAAGAAGGATTTCCATAATGTTCTCTCATACAAGTAACCATTACATTGATTACGTCCTCGCTTATCGGGGTGGTAGCTGCATTGTCTAAATATACTCTCATGGTGTAGTTATGTTGACTTGGTTAAGGAAATAAAGTTGGTAAAGGCAAAAATAGGAATTTAGAATTGTTTGCAGGGTAACTTCTTTGAAAAGAACCAGATAGATTAATATATATTTGCTGCCGTCAAAATCCTAGTGCATAAGGAACTAAATTTTGAACAGGTAATGAGGCTTCTTTTGCACCTACCCTTCGTTACTCTTCGTTTAGGTAGCTTTGGCTATCTTTACTTCTCGTGCCTCGGTTAGGCACAAAATACGCTCCCATATCCTATCCATATCTTAATTCCTCATGCACTAACCTTTAAATTTATAATGTCTGAAATTCTAACATTGGATTTTTATCTCTTTGAGCTAATCAATGGAAAATGGCATTTCCCATTATTTGATTACCTTTTACCTTATTGGAGAAGCAAATATTTTTGGTTTCCATTTTATGTTTTTTTATTGAGTTTTTTGGTAATAAATTTTAAAAAAGCCGGATTGTATATAGTTGTCGGTTTGCTATTTAGTTTGAGTATTTCAGATGTTATCAGTAGTCATATTGTTAAAAAAAGTGTAAAAAGAGTGAGGCCCTGTAATGATGTTACTATTAGCAATGATGTCCGTATTTTAGTTAGATGTGGTAGTGGTTATAGTTTTACCTCTTCTCACGCAGCCAATCACTTTTCTATGGCATTTTTTTTAATATTTTCGCTAGGAAGAATTTTAAAAAGGATAAAACTACCTTTGCTTTTTTGGGCAGCATCTATCGCTTATGCACAAGTATATGTCGGAGTTCATTTTCCTACAGACATTTTTGGAGGTGCTATTTTAGGAAGTTTTATTGGAAGTTTATGTGGATATTTTTTGTTTAAAAATTTAAAATTAGAAGAGCAATTGAGTTCTGAAAATTTGATGCCTTAATTATCCAAATTCAAAACTCTTTTGTTTTAATTGTATTAACCGTATTCATGTCGTTATTGGAATACATTCTTTTATTTTCTTCTGTAATCTTAGGGGGTGGTCTTGCATTTTATTTCAAAAGAAACAACCCTTCTATTCTTCAAATGGTATTGTCCTTTAGCGGTGCTTACTTGTTAGGGATAACGGTACTTCATTTAATGCCAGAAGTATATACTACTCCCCAATCGTGCATGGGATATTGGGTTTTGGTTGGTTTTTTTATCCAACTTTTATTGGAACAACTTTCAGGTGGAGTTGAGCATGGTCATATACATCCTACGCACAAGGCAACTGGTAAATTTGCATTATCGGTTATGATAGGCTTATGTGTCCATGCCTTTCTGGAAGGCATCCCTTTAAGTCATTTCACCGAGTTTTCAACAAACCATCATCACCACAATCATCTATTGTATGGAATAATATTACATAAAGCACCTGCTGCATTTGCCTTGACTTTATTGCTTTTAATTTCAAACTATTCTCAAAAATTAGTGGGTTTCTGTTTACTGATATTTGCAATGATGTCTCCATTAGGTGCAGGTCTAGCTGAATGGATCACAATGGATAGTCATTTACATTCTGTTATTATTGCAATTGTATTGGGTTCTTTTCTTCATATATCTACCACCATCCTTTTTGAATTGGATACCACAAGCCATCATAGAATTTCCTGGAAAAAAATGATTGTTGTGGTGGGTGGTCTAGGTTTGGCGATGCTTTCAGAACTATTCTAGATAATTTATTTTCCTTCAAACTTAACTTCTCCTCCTACAATTGACATTAAAATCTCTGTATCCATTATTTCTTCATCTGGACAATTGATCAGGTCTTTGGATAAAACAACCATATCCGCAAGTTTTCCAACCTCCAGTGATCCTTTGTCTTTTTCTTCAAATCCAGCATATGCATTTCCCAATGTGTAGGAATAGATGGCTTCAGCCCTGGTCATTTTTTGTTCTGTGAAAAATTCCATTCCTGTGTCAACGCGTTTTCGAGTTACAGAAGCATAAAAACTCTCAATGGGATCTACATCTTCAACAGGAGCATCTGTTCCATTTGTAACCAAAACGCCTGCATCGATAAGTGACCGCCAGGGGTATGCTCCATATTTTGCTCTTTCTTCACCTAACCTTTTAACTACAAAAGGAGCATCAGAAGTACAATGAATACCTTGCATAGAAGCAATTACGCCTAAATCTTTGAACCTCGGAATATCATTGGTATCCAGATGTTGAGCGTGCTCTATTCTCCATCTTAAATTGTTTTTTTCAGGTGCTGTTTCAAAGGCTTCCTCATATAAATCCAAAACCACTCGGTTGCCTCGGTCTCCTATGGCATGTACACAAAATTGCAAATCATGCTCCATGCATAACGCAGCAATATTTTTCAATTCTGAAACTGGCGTAACATTTTGGCCCTCAAAATCTGATTTATCATGATAGGGCTTTAGCATCCACGCTCCAAAAGCACCCAGTGCTCCATCAATTGCTCCTTTGATTGCTCTGCAGGTGAAAAAATTATCTCCTGCATCAATAATTGGAAATCCACCAAGATTATCTTTCATTTCATCATAAGGTCTTCGAATCATTGCCCATAATCGTACATCAAGTTCTCCAGCTTCAGCCATTTGAGTATATCGTTCTACTTCTGTAAAAGATGAACCTGCATCCTGAAAGGAAGTAACACCCTTTGATAAACATTCCTCCTCAGCCAATTCAATACCCTTATACCATCTGGCTGTTTTTTCTTCCTCGGTCAGGGTGGCCAAATACTCTTGATATACATTATTAATTACACTCATTGCCCTTTCTTCAAAAACCCCAATGGCTTCCCCTGTTTCATCTCTAACTATTTCACCCCCTGATGGATTTGGTGTTTCAATATTTACTCCTGCTGCATCCATAGCAGCCTTATTGGCAAAAAGTCCATGACCACTGGCGTGCCTAAGCACGACTGGATTGTCAGGAGAGATTTCACTTAATTTATGATGATAGGGATAACCTAAAACCTGTCGATCTAATGGTGCTGACCATTTCTCCTGATGCCAACCCCGGCCGGTTATCCATTCTCCTGGTTCTGTTTCTTTCACCTTAGCTTCCACCATAGAAACAATTTCATCCCAACTTTTTGACCTTAAGAAGTTTAAATTCATTAGGCTACTCCCCAAGCCTGAAAAATGACCATGACCTTCGATAAAACCAGGCATCATGAAATTCCCTTCCAGGTCTACCACAGTTGTAGATTCTGATTTCAGCTTTTCTATAGAGGCATTATCTCCAATATCTAATATTCTATCCCCCTTTATCGCTATTGCTTCAAAGCTTTCTTTCTGCTCATTAACAGAATAAATATTTCCGTTTAAGTATATGGTATCGGCAGTTTCACCAGGTTGGCAGGAACAAAAAAAGATGATTAGTGAAACCAATGAGATAAGTTGGATTTTCATTTTTTTGAATTGTTGTTTTATAATTTAATGCTGTTGGGTGGAGTTATGATTTTACAGGTAAAAATCTTTTCACAAGCAAATTAAGCAAAAATAAAGCGGTTGCGAAAACCGAGATGCGACTTAGTATATCTCCATATTTGACATAAAAAGTCGTTTCATTGTTAAATTTTATTATTCCCTTTATACTCGCCTCTACTTCATATTCAGTTGCTTGAGCAATATCACCCCTTTGATTTATAAAACAGGAGGTTCCTGTATTCGCCGAGCGTGCAATGCTTCTTCGTGTTTCTATTGCTCTCAAAGTGGCATATTTCAAATGTTGTCTATGCCCTGGACTGTCGTCCCACCATCCATCATTCGTTAGGATGAAAATAGCTTCTGCTCCGTTTTGGATATACTCGGTTACATATTCACCATAAATACTTTCGTAACAAATAACGGGTGCTACTTTTCCACTTTCACTACTAAATACAGAACGTTTTTCTTGAATAGCATGACCTTCAATAGATCCTCCCAAATGATCGAATAACGGTTTCAGAAATCCAAAAATCTGCCTGTAGGGCATTATTTCTGCTCCAGGCACCAATTTTGATTTTGTGTAAATTGGGATTTCCGAGCTTTTACCATCTAATTGTATCGCAGCATTTTTTGCTTCCCAAAAAATTTGCTCTCCATGTCGAATATCAGAACGTGTAGCTTTGCTGTGGGGCTCTCCAGATGTCAATAGGTGATAGGCAATTATTCCAGTAACAATTTTTAGGTTTGGAAATTCTATAGTTAAGTCGAGTAATGTCCGAATATCCTGTTCTCTGTTCAGAAAGCGATCATCGTATTGCCAAAAGCTGGTTTCAGGAAAAACAAGATAGGCAGTAGAATCCGTAAGGGATTCTTTCGAAAGTCTTACAAATCTTGATCTTCGTTCTGAAGCAGGTGCTTTGAACTTTTCATAATGGGGTTCATAGTTGGGTTGAACAACTACAATTTCAACATCTCTACCTTTATCTTCATAATTGAAATACCATATAATACTTGCAATTATAGGAATAAGTACCAAAACCTTTATTCTTAACAAATTATATTTTAAATGACCCAAATAATCCTTGGGCTGGAAACTCCACTTTCCACTTTCCAATAGCTTAAAAATCAAGATATTGACAGCCAAAACCCAAAAAGTACCACCAGGCACTCCCGTAAATTCATACCATTGCACCCAACTGGGGAATTCTGCAAAAGCATTGCCTATTGTCAACCAGGGCCAGGAAATTTCCCAACGCAAATGCAAAAATTCAAAAGCCAACCAGAATGCGATTAGAGAGATGTATCCAAATTTGGGTAAAATCTTTTTGGTTTTATGAAATAACATAAAGGGAATTGCCATGAAAAATGAATTGAGCCAAATGGCAACAAAAGCAGCAAAAAAGGCAGTATTGGCAACCCACCAGGTGGCCAAAATATTCCAAACCACAAAGGTGTTATAGGCAAATTTGAATAATTCATTTTTGGAAACTTCTTTTCCTCCTTCAGCAATTTCTTGTTCAATAAATAATAAAGGAACAAAACCGGTAAATATAAAGATCGTCAATGGGACGGGAGGGAAACTGAGGGCTAAAATCACCCCACTCAGAGTAGAAAGACCAAGCCATTTCCAGCCAGTTTTAGTATAGCTTTTTTCAAAAACCAGAATTACAAAAGCCCACAGAGATGATAAAAATAAAAGTGGAATATGGCCCCATAGCTGTTCGTTTTGAAAAAGATAAAATAAGTAATAGCCAGATCCCAAAACCAATAAACCTAGAAATAATAGGAGTCCTCTTTTTAATGAAGTTTTCAAATTGAGTTGATTTAATTGAGCCAGCAAATTAGGATTTTTTTAAAAAGGGAACGGTCAACAAAATTATTTTCAAGAAAATTTGCTTTTGCTTAACTGAAAATACTTCCCAAAAATCGCTTTTTGTATTTTCGCAAAAATTCAAATTAAACCCAAATGAGCGAATTGAAGAAATTTGAAAAATCCATTTTACAAGGCATCCCTGATGAGTTACCACCACTAAAACCCATTGACCTTTCAGTTTCCCATGCACCTAGAAGAGTCATAAATAGCATTTTAACTCATAAGGAAAAACAATTAGCCTTAAAAAATGCCCTCAGATATTTTGACCCTAAACATCATAAAATTCTTGCCCCCGAATTTGCAGAAGAGTTGGAGACCTTTGGTCGTATATACATGTATCGTTTTCGTCCCGATTATAAAATGTATGCAAGACCTATAAATAAATATCCTCACCGCTCAAAACAAGCTGCTGCTATTATGCTAATGATTCAAAATAATTTGGATCCGGTGGTAGCAAAGCATCCACATGAATTGATTACCTATGGCGGAAATGGAGCAGTATTTCAAAATTGGGCGCAATACCTCTTGACCATGAAATACCTGGCCGAGATGACGAATGAGCAAACATTGGTAATGTATTCAGGTCATCCGCTGGGACTCTTTCCAAGCCATAATGATGCACCCAGAGTAGTTGTTACGAATGGAATGATGATACCAAATTATAGTTCCAAGGATGATTGGAATAAATACAACGCCCTTGGGGTGACTCAATACGGGCAGATGACTGCTGGCTCCTTTATGTACATAGGTCCCCAAGGAATCGTTCATGGTACGACCATTACGCTGCTAAACGCTGGAAGAAAAATGAATTTGGGAAATGATGATTTGAGAGGAAAGGTATTTGTCACATCTGGTTTGGGTGGTATGAGCGGTGCACAATCTCTTGCAGCTGTCATCACAGGCGCAGTGGGGGTTTTGGCTGAAGTTGACCCAGATGCAATTGAACAAAGGATTACAGATGGTTACATACAAAGAGAGAATGTATTTTCAGATTTGAACGACTTGGTAATTAGATTGGAAGCTGCCAGAAGAAATCAAAAGGGAATTACTTTGGTTTATGCTGGGAACATAGTTGATTTATGGGAAAAATTTGTAGAAGATAATGTGCAGATTGAGTTAGGGTCTGACCAAACAAGTCTACACAATATTGATGACTTAGGATATTGCCCTGTTGGATATACATTTGAGGAAGCCAAAAATTTATTGTCCAAAGATAAATTGAGATTCATGACTGAAATAAGGGCAACCTTGAAAAGACATGTCAATGCGATAAATGCTATGTGCGAGAAAGGAATGTATTTTTGGGATTATGGAAATGCATTTTTACTTGAATCTGGTAATGCAGGAGCTGATATCTGGAAAAATAAAGAAGAAGGCATTTATAAATATCCAAGTTATGTAGAGGACATCATGGGACCTATGTGTTTTGATTTCGGATTTGGACCATTTCGCTGGGTTTGTACATCCGGAAGTAAAGAGGATTTGGATAATTCAGATGCGATAGCAACTCAAATTTTAGAGGAAATTTATGCCACAGCTCCGAAAGAAATAAAGGGGCAACTAACAGACAATATCCTTTGGATAAGAAATGCAGGCAAAAATATCCCGGTTGTAGGATCCAAATCCAGAATTCTTTATGCTGATGCTGAAGGGCGGATAAAAATTGCGCAAGCGTTCAATGATGCTATCAAAAAAGGTAAAATTTCTGCGCCAATTGTTTTGGGAAGAGACCACCATGATGTTTCTGGTACAGATTCACCTTTTAGAGAAACCTCCAACATTTACGATGGTTCCAGATTCACTGCTGATATGGCTGTCCAAAATGTTATTGGAGATAGTTTTAGAGGGGCAACCTGGGTTAGCTTACATAATGGCGGTGGAGTAGGATGGGGGGAAGTAATCAATGGAGGATTTGGAATGGTGCTCGATGGTTCAGAAGATTCTGAAAGAAGATTGAAGTCCATGCTTTTTTGGGATGTCAATAATGGCATTGCCAGAAGAAGTTGGGCTAGAAATAAAGAAGCGATATTTGCTGCTAAGCGAGAAATGGACAGGACTGAAGGGTTGATAATTACATTACCTAATTTCGCTGAAGATGCTATAGTTCAAAAAGCCTTGGAAATGAAAATTGACGAAACCTAATTTACTCGTCATCATATGAAAACGCTCTTATATTTCTTCCTTTATTCTTTCATTTGGACTCCTTTAACATCTCAATATAAATTTATTCCTTCTGTTTTTATATCTAGCTACATTGAAAGAATAAGTGAAAAATATGACAGTCCTAGCATGGAAAATTTTCTTTGTAAATAGTTTCAGATTGAACTATTGATTTTAACAAATCCTATGCAACCACTAGCAGAAAGAATGCGTCCTAAAATTTTGGATGAATATATTGGACAAAAACACCTGGTCGGAGAAGGCGCTGTCCTTCGACAAGCTATAGAATCAGGAAAAATTCCCTCTTTTATTCTTTGGGGACCTCCAGGAGTTGGAAAAACTACTTTAGCAAGTATTATTGCCAACCAATTAGAAAGACCATTTTATGCCTTAAGTGCTATCAATTCTGGGGTAAAAGATATTCGCGAAACCATAGATAAAGCAAAAAAAAATCAATTTTTTGGACGACCAAATCCAATTCTTTTCATTGACGAAATACATCGCTTTTCCAAATCTCAACAGGATTCTTTACTTGGTGCTGTTGAAAAGGGTATCATTACGCTAATCGGAGCGACAACAGAGAATCCTTCCTTTGAGGTTATTTCTGCATTGCTGTCTCGTGCCCAGGTTTATGTCCTTCAACCACTTGAAAAAGAGGATTTGATTTTTTTGGTGGACAATTCAGTGAAAAAAGATGAATATCTCAAAGAGAAAAAAATCAAGATCAAAGAATATGATGCACTCCTCCAGTTTTCTGGTGGAGATGCAAGGAAATTGTACAATGTGTTGGAATTAGTTACTAATTTTTCTTCTGAAGAAAAAACTTTAGTCCTTGATAATGAATTGGTTACTAAAAAAATTCAACAAAACATTGCCATCTATGACAAAGGAGGTGAACAGCATTATGATATTGCTTCCGCTTTTATTAAGTCAATCAGGGGAAGCGACCCCAATGCCGCCATTTATTGGCTGGCAAGGATGATTGAAGGTGGAGAAGACATAAAATTTATTGCTAGAAGAATGGTTATTGCTGCATCTGAAGACATTGGTTTGGCAAATCCAAATGCACTATTGATGGCTACAACTGCTTTTAAAGCGGTACAAATGATTGGACTTCCAGAGGCTCGCATCATCTTGTCCCAAGCTGCTATTTACCTGGCGACTTCTCCGAAAAGCAACTCGGCATATATGGCAATAAAAAAAGCTCAAAAAAAAGTAAGAGAAACTGGCAGTCTTTCTGTTCCTCTACACATTAGAAATGCGCCAACCAAATTGATGAAAAAACTCGATTACGGCAAAAACTACACTTATGGACACGATCATCCTGGCAATTTTAAGGAACAGGAATATTTGCCAAAAGAAGTTGTAGGAAACAAATTTTATGAGCCTGGAAGAAATCCAGCAGAGGAAAATATTTTAAAAAGATTGAAAAATTGGTGGAAAGGGAAGTATGGGTATTGATTAAAGCTTAATCAAATGTTTGCCTAGAAAAGCAATTACTTTTTCAAAGACAGCATCCCCTGTAAAACCAAATTTTTCGTCCAAAACTGTATATGGAGCAGAATGACCGAAATGATCCAATCCAGCAACGATTCCATTCTGTCCGACCAGTCCTTCTAAGGCAACAGGAAGCCCTGCGGTCAAACCAAATTTTGGCACATCTGTTGGCAACACACTTTCCTGGTAATCTGCTGATTGATCTCTAAATCTACCCTCTGAAGGAACAGAAACCACTTGAACTTTTAATCCTTTCTCACTTCTCAATTTTTCAGCGCCTGCAATCAGAGTGGATACTTCAGAACCATTACCCACTAAAATGATATCGGGTTTTCCATTAGAACTTTGTACAATATAGCCCCCTTTTTCAGCAGCAATTGCTTCTTTAAACCTTGAACTGTTAGTAGCAGGGATTGATGGTACATTTTGACGAGAGAGTATCAACCCACTTGGGCTATTCTTGTTTTCAAGAACCATTTTCCAGGCAATTGTGGTTTCATCTGCGTCAGCCGGGCGAAGTGCTAAAAAACTGCGATTACCTGAATGATTTCTGAGTTTCTCCATCAATCGAATTTGAGCCTCCTGCTCAATTGGTTGGTGGGTGGGTCCATCTTCTCCTACTCGAAAAGCATCGTGCGTCCAGACAAAAATGACTTGTTGTTCCATCAAAGCTGCAACTCGGATGGCAGGTTTCATATAATCGGAAAATGCAAAAAATGTCCCACAAACCGGGATGATTCCTCCATGCAATGCCATTCCGGTAGCCAAAGCTGCCATTGTCAACTCTGATACCCCAGCCTGGAGAAAGGCTCCACTAAAGTCTCCTCTTTTAAATGCACCTGTTTTCTTTAAAAATGCTTCCGTCTTATCACTGTTGCACAAATCAGCAGATGCAACTATCATATTATCCAAATGCTCTCCGAAAAAATCAAGCACAGTAGCAGATGAATTTCTTGTCGCAGCATCAGGTTTTTGTTGAATTGCAGCCCAATCAATATTGGGTAATTTACCTTTGAGTTGGGCTTCAAGTTTTTTGGCCAATTCTGGATTATTGTTAGCCCAGGCTCGGTAGGTATCTTTTTTAAGTCTAGCAATATTCCGTTTTCGATTCAACACATTTTCCATCAATTCCTCAACTTCTGGAAAAATCTGAAAAGTATGTTCAGGATCTCCTCCCAAATTTTCAATTGATTTGTCAAAAGAAGCTTTAGACTTTCCAACTGGTTTTCCATGTGACTCTACCTGCCCTTCATAAGAACTACCATCATCCATTACTAGTCCTTTACCCATTGTGGTCTTCCCAATAATCAATGTAGGTTTTTCCATTTCATCAATTCCAGCTTGAATAGCATGACGGATTTGGTCGTGATCATTACCGTCTATGGTCAATACATGCCAGTCCCATGCTTCATATTTTTTGGCGGTATCTTCAAACATTACTTCATCAACTCTTGTGGATAATTGAATGTCATTTGCATCGTAAAACATAATGATATTTCCCAAACCCAAATATCCTGCAATCCTTCCCGCACCTTGAGAAATTTCTTCCTGTACGCCACCATCTGAAATATAGATATAGGTTTTATGGGCAATGGTTTCGCCAAATCTCGCTGCATAAAACCGCTCAGCAATTGCAGATCCTACTCCAAAAGTATGTCCCAAGCCCAATGGACCTGAGGTATTTTCAATTCCTCTATCCACATCTAATTCGGGGTGGCCAGGTGTTGGACTTCCCCATTGGCGGAAATTTTTGATGTCATCCATCGAGTAATTACCCAACAAAGTCTGCGTAGCATAAAGCATAGCTGACATGTGACCAGCATCCAGATAAAATCTATCTCGGTGCGCCCAGGTCATATCATCAGGATCAAAGTTTAAAAACTCAGAATAAAGAACCTGAACAAAGTCTGCGCCGCCCATTGGTCCTCCAGGATGCCCGGAGTTTGCTTTTTCAACCATTGCTGCAGCCAAAATTCGAATATTATCTGCAGCCTTAACTGAAACAGAGTTATCCATAAGTATTTGCTCTTGAGTCATTTTTATCAAAAATTTTTGATGATGGGTAATTCCTGGTGAAGTTGCCACAAAGATGGGAGAAATTAAATTAATCAAATGCATTGTGATTAAAGATTTTTCCACATTTTAATTAGAACAAAATCTTACGAGGCAACCTTTTTCATCGATAAATCACCATCACTTTAGATTTCAATAATTTTTTTTATGCCCTTCTTAAACTTTTCAAAAAAAAGGAAGTCTATTAGCCAACACTTCAAAGTTTTCCTTCCATTCAGGTTATTAGAAAAAGGTGAAATCACAATTCATGTAATCACTGGATTATTAGTTTTCGTAAACTGAAAATCAAATGATTAAATCATCAATTTATTATGGATAGAAGAGCAACCCTAGCCCATTTTTTTGGGCACACAAAAAATGGGTCTTCCTTAAAGGCTGAAAAAACCAAAGCTCAAGAAAGCTTTGCACTACTTACAGTCAGTTCAGGGTTGAACCCTTATACCGGAAATTATGGATACCCACAGGCAGCCCACCTGCTTCGCCGAACTATGTTTGGTCCTTCAAATGCCCAGATAAAAGAATCCATCAATGATGGCCTTGAAATTACATTGGCAAAATTGTTTGCTGATTTGCCGCTTCCTAATCCACCTGTCAACTTTAACTTCACTGAAGATCCCTTTGTTGCTGTTGGAGAAACATGGATTGATGCCCCTTATCTTCAAGATGTAAACTTAAGAGGATATAGAAATCAGTCTTTGCGTGCCTGGACTTTTGGCAATATTATCAATGAAGGTGTTTCTATCCGTGAGAAAATGGTGCTTTTCTGGCACAATCATTTTGTGACTGCTGAAATCAACGACCCAAAATTCATTTATAAATACATAACCCTTTTAAGAGAAAATGCTTGGGGAAACTTTAGAGAATTGACAAAGAATATCACCGTTGATCCAACTATGCTTCGATATCTAAATGGAAATCAGAACACCTCACAGGCACCGAATGAAAACTATGCAAGAGAATTGCTCGAATTATTCACAATTGGAAAAGGTCCGGCTGTTGGCCAAGGAGATTATACCAATTATACAGAAGATGATGTGGTACAAATGGCAAGGGTGCTGACTGGCTGGAGAGATATAGGGTTCAACACTTTAAATCCAGACACTGAAGTTCAATCCGTTTTTATTCCAAATCGTCACGACAATGGAGACAAACAATTGTCACATCGGTTTGATGATTTGGTAATCAGCAATATGGGAGAAAATGAGTATGCTCACCTAATAGATGTAATATTTAATAAAGATGAAGTAGCAAGATTTATTAGCCGAAAATTGTACCGATGGTTTATCTATTATGTAATCACAGATGAAGCAGAATTGAATGTCATTGAGCCAATGGCGCAAATTCTTATTGACAATGATTATGAAATCAGACCTGCTCTGGAAGCCTTATTGGGAAGCGAACATTTCTTTGACATGTTGAATGTAGGTCCTATGATTAAAAATCCTGTCGATTTTGTCATTTCCGCTTTGAAAAATTTTGAAACTCAATTCCCCACCGGAAATATTGAGCAGGAATATAGAATGTGGTTCCAAATCGTCAGAGTACTTCCTCTAATGCAAATGGAATACTACAACCCTCCAAGTGTTGCTGGCTGGAAAGCCTACTACCAGGAACCACAATTCTATAGGATGTGGATTAATTCGGTAACCATGCCATTGCGTCAGGAAATTACCACTCGCTTAGTAATGCAAGGAATACAGGTCGCTGGAGCAAGGATACAAACAGATGTATTAAAATTTACTGAATCCATTGATAATCCACTTGATCCAAATCTACTGATTGAGGAGTTTGCTGCAATTCTGTTTCCTCAACCAATCACAGATAATCAAAAAGAAGCTTTAAAAGAAATACTTATTCCAGGTCTTCCAGATTTTGAATGGACTGTAGAATATGGAGATTATTTGAATGATCCAACCAATGATGATTTAAAAATGGCGGTTGAAAATAAGCTACGCAGTCTTGTGAATGCTATGCTTAGTATGCCAGAATTTTATTTGAGTTAATTATTGTGTCAATGTGTTTGAAAGTTTAAGGGTTTATGTCCAGGTAGGATTTGAACACATAAGCACTTGAAAAATTGAACACAACAAAACAACCAAAAATGAAAAGAAGAAAATTTTTAAAAGCCACTTCGACCGCCGTTTCCTTACCAGTTTTGTTAAATGGTATGGGCGTTCAGGCAATAACAAAATCCGCTTTATTTTCTGGTTTGAGTGATGAATCTGATCGAGTTTTAATTTTGATCCAATTGAATGGAGGAAATGATGGATTAAATTCAATCATTCCACTTGACCAATATGACAACTTAGCCAATGCCAGAAGTAATATCGTAATTCCAGAAAACAGCATTCTTGATATCAATAATAATGTGGGCTTCCATCCTAGTATGACAGGTATGAAATCTCTCTTCGATGAAGGATTAATGTCTGTTGTTCACAGTGTAGGATATGCGAATCAAAACCGTTCCCATTTTAGATCAACCGATATTTGGCAAACTGCCTCTGAGCCTGATGAGTTTTTAACAACTGGTTGGTTGGGAAGGTTTTTGGAAAAGGATCATCCTTCATTCCCAGAAGATTATCCAAATGATTCGTTCCCAGATCCCTTTGCACTGACCATAGGCTCAGTAGTTTCCGAAACCTGTCAGGGTACAGGAGGAAATTTTAGTCTTGCCATCAACGATCCTTTCAATTTGAATCCACTTGCAACCGGAAGTGAAGACGATGTGCCTGACAATTATTATGGAGAAGAATTGACTTTTTTGCGCCAAACAATAGAGCAAACCAACGCATATTCAGAAATCATCACAGATGCAGCAAATATGGGTAATAACATGGGGGCATATCCTGAAGACAACAGATTGGCTCAACAGCTAAAGAACGTTGCCCTTTTGATTGCCGGTGGATTAAAAACCAAAATTTACATTGTTAGCCTTGGTGGCTTTGATACTCATGCCAATCAAACAACTGACAGCCCTACTGAAGGAGCTCATGCAGATTTATTATTAACCGTTTCTGACGCAGTTAATGCATTCCAAAACGATCTAAAATTGTTGGGATTGGATAATCGTGTTCTGGGAATGACTTTTTCTGAATTTGGCCGCCGGATAAGATCCAATGCAAGTTTAGGAACTGATCACGGTGATGCTGCTCCGTTGATGTTGTTTGGAAGTTGTTTAAACAATCCGGGTTTTATTGGAACGAATCCCGAAATACCAGCTAATGTTGGGGTTCAAGATGGCGTTGCTATGCAGTATGACTTCAGAGATGTATACGGATCAGTCTTGATGGATTGGTTTGACGTTGAGGAAGGCGACGTGAAAAACATTTTGTACCAGGGATTCCAATACATACCTGTACTTGACCCTTGTGAAATTGTAAATACCAACGAAGCTGAATTAGAAGAATCCAGTCTGAAAATTCACAAAAATTTTCCTAATCCATTTTCTAATTTGACTACCATAGAATTTCAATGTGGTAGAGAACACATTAAACTTAGTGTTTTTGATGGAAGAGGACAACAGGTAGCAACTTTAGTTAATAAAACATTGGATCAAGGAACCCACAAAGTTCAATTTGATGGTTCCAATTTACCTGCTGGAAACTACTATTATCATTTGCAAGCAAATGGTCAGCAAAGAACAAAACTAATGGTAAAAATCAGATAGGATTGAATGTGAGATCCTTTGATGCCGGGTAGTGTGTACTACCCGGTTTTTTTTCTTTTGAGTAAAAATTGGGGTTTAATGTTTAACAACCCTCTTAAAAAAAACTTTTTCATGACCCGCAATTTTAAGAATATAATTTCCGGGAGCTAAAATTGAAACTTCAATTTGTTTAATCTCATATTGAATACCTATATAATTATAGGTTTTCACAGTTTGCCCAATTTGAGAAAATAATTCAATGGAGATATCAGTAGGGTTCTTAAAATCAAATTGAACATTGATTGAGCTGGTAAATGGATTTGGGAAGACTTTTAGCTCATCATGATTAAACATTTCATGGTTACCAGAAACCAAAACAAAAAGTACTTCAGATACGGCTTCACATCCATTTTCGTCAATCGTTTCAACTAAATAATCACCATTGCCATATAGCAATGCATCTACCGATTGAGCAGTTTCCCCAAGCAATTCATTGCCATTCAGAAACCATTGATATTCGGAAGCTTCTGTAGCCATTACTAATGCACCATCAAATTGAATTTCTGGAATCACAGGTTTCTGGAACTCAATTTCCAGTTCTTCTGAGAGGCTTGTACAAAAACCATTAGATACTTCCACTTCATAAACGCCAGAATCGACAGTAACCAATTCGTTTCCAATAATATCAGTTATTAAATTGCCATTGTAATACCATTGATAAAGATTATAATCTGAGGTGGCAGTTAAAAAAGCAGCTTCTCCTTCGCAATAAATATCTGAAGAGGGAATTATTTCAATTTGAGGATATGAAAATTGACTTATCACCAGGTTATCAGATTGTTCAAAACAATCATTTCCATTGATGGCAATCGCATAATAATTACCCCCTGCTGTAACAATCAAGGTATTTGTGCCTTCGGCAATTAGAGAATCTGATTCGTACCATTGATATTGATCTGCTCCTGGAGGCAAGCTTATAATAATCCCAGGGGGGTCATCTTCACAAAACCAGGGATTGGAATTGGAAGACAAGATGGCATCTGGAATCGATATTTCCTGGATTTCAACAATTTCAGAATTAGATTCACAGAATTGATTGGCAAAAGTTATGGAATAATTACCTCCTACAGTAATTTCTAATTCAGCCCCAAAATTTTGAATTAACAAACTGTCCAAATACCATGCATATGATTCCGCTTGTGTTTGTGTAATTAATGAAAGGGTATCTCCGGCACATAGCTCATTGATACCACTAAGATTTAGGTTTGGAGAAGGGTAGGGGATGGACTCAATTTCAACATTTTCGGATAAGGAAATACAGGTACCATTTGCTAAAGCAACATGATAGAATCCTGAGCCAAAAATGTGTATTGAATTAGTATCAGTCGCAATTAAATCATCCGATTGAAACCAATCTATTGTTTCAGCATTTTCCAATATTAATATTTGAACACTATCTCCCTCGCAAAATTCAGTTTCACCTAAAATCTCTAATGCGGTATTGGGATAATTATTGAACACCGCTTTCACTTGCTCAGAATTGGCAGCACAGTAATCATTGGTGGCCTTGAGGTAATAGGTTCCATCTTCATAAGTAGTAAATGATAATCCACCGTCCTGAACCAATGTATCACCTTTAAACCATTGGTATTTTTGGGCAGCAGCGGCAACATTAAAAGTTAAAGAATCTCCTTCGCACAGATCTGGATCACTTGACAAAGTAATTATGGCGTCAGGAGCTAAAGTGGGGACAATTGGATTAAATACAATGCTATCAAGACCCAATACATACAATCCGTTTCTAATATCGGATGCCAATATTCTGCCAGAAGGTAAAAAGGGATAAATACCCCAACATCCAATAAACCCATTATAATTTGTATTATCCAACCAGGTGTCGTACCAGGCTATTTGTTCAACATTATAAGGATCAGAGTAATCAAAAATGCTAACTCCATCGTGATAATAAGAGGAAATGATATAATTATCTCTAATCATTGGGTTATGAGCAATGCTTCCAGTATCTGCTGGTGCTAAAAGTTTTGATCTGAATAAATCAGTTACCTGAATATCACTAAATTCTGAAACATCAGTTAATTTCAGGCTTCTATTAAATGATTCATCTGCAAAAACCAAATAATCTCCGTCTTCAGAAAGCCAACCAGAATGGTTATACCCCTCCTGAGGATACCCATCTAATGAGCCTAAAACTAATGCTGTATCTGGATCAGAAAAATCATAAATCCATAACCCATCATGGCCTGAAAATCCATACCCAATATTATCTCGTACGTATATGTCATGCATATATCCTCCAGGTACGTCATGTCTCGCCCAAAGTGTAGGAGCATCAGGGTTTTGTGTAAGATCCAGAATGATTACACCATCCCCCTGAGTATCTGTCCCCACTGCATATAACTTTCCATTGGCTTCATCGATAAAAATATTGTGAGATTTACTAAAAAATTCCGATGTTTGAAGAACCTTGGATACAGAATCTGGCAAATTGCTCAAATCAAATATCATCATCCCTTCGTTGCAACCATCACATACAGAATAAGCTCTATTCTTATAAGTTTTTATATCTCTCCAAGTTGTCACCTCTCCTCCAGGGAAAGCCTCTACTTCCTGAATGTTTGAAAGGTCAGTTAAATTAAAAAAATGAACATACCCTGCTGAGCCTAAAAGTGCATATTCTGCACCGAAGCAATCTACATAGCCCCAAACATCATTATAATGAATCCCTCCACTTTTTGGCAAAGTATCCTGATCCCAATTTGCTAAGAGGCTTATATCTTTTGATTGTTGTGAAAAGAGGAGGGAGAAAACGACTAAAAATAGAAATGTAAAGGAAAATTGTTTCATGGAAATGACTTTTGTCGGTTTATTTGATCACAAAAATAGAAATCACTTTTAATTGGATAAGATAATATTATTTATTCTTGCTTTTGAAACTGAGGCTTTTTAGTTTGCCGCAATTATTATGCTTAAAATTTTCTCATTCTTTTATGCTTAATGATCCAATTCTGAATATTACTAATCTTTCTGCTCATTTCAGCTCTGTAAAAGGATTGATTAAAGCTGTTGATTTAATTGATTTTCAGCTATTTAAAGGAGAAGTTCTAGGAATAGTAGGGGAATCCGGATCTGGAAAGTCAATGACGGCTTTATCGATTTTAAGATTAAATCCTAAAAATTCCATTATGCATGGTAAGGTAATTTATACTCCAGGTGAAAATTCAAACTTTGACCTATTTGAGTCCTCATTGGAAGAGATGAAATCAATAAGAGGAAGGGAAATCGCTATGATTTTTCAGGAGCCCATGACTTCGCTCAATCCAGTAATTAAATGTGGACAACAAATTGTAGAAACCATACAATATCACCAAAAGCTTTCAAAAGAAGAAGCAGTGGATGCTTGTTTAGCCTTGTTTTCTAAAGTAAAGTTACCTGAACCCAAAAGAATTTTTGAATCTTTTCCTCACCAACTTTCTGGTGGACAAAAACAAAGAGTCATGATTGCAATGGCGCTTTCTTGTAATCCCAAAATATTAATTGCGGATGAGCCAACAACAGCTTTAGATGTAACCGTACAAAAATCGATATTAAACTTAATTCTGGAGTTGAAAACTGAATATGAAATGTCTGTTATTTTTATTTCCCATGATTTAGCTGTGATATATGAAATTGCAGATAGGGTTTTAGTAATGAATCAAGGCAAAATTGTAGAGTCAGGTTCTGTTCAATCCATATTTAATAATCCAAAACAAAACTATACCAAACGGCTAATTTCCTGCAAGCCACCCTTAGATAAAAAGTTGAAACGATTACCCACAGAAACATATGACGATTCTATTTCACGAATCATTCAAAAACAAGAACTTAGTAAAGTTGATATCGAGAAAAGAAACCAATCCCTGTATTCCAAAAATTCAATTCTTCAGGTGGCAGATTTAAAAACATGGTTTTCCAAAAAGAAGAATAATCTCAATTTAAGAAAAGCGTATATTAAAGCAGTAGATGGTGTTTCATTTGAAGTTTTCCCAGGCGAATCATTAGGCTTGGTGGGAGAATCAGGGTCAGGAAAAACCACCTTGGGCAGGTCCCTTCTGAAATTAGAAAATCCTAAATCCGGAAATATATTTTATAATGGAATTAATGTTGTAAGTGCTCCCAAAAAACAATTGCGTCAGATTCGAAAGGATATACAAATGATTTTCCAGGATCCCTATTCGTCCTTGAATCCGAGAAAAACGGTTGGCAATGCAATTCTTGAACCAATCCTTCAATTTAGAAAAACTACAAACCGAAATCAATCTTACAAAATGGTTATAGAGTTGTTGGAAAGAGTAGGCTTAGCCGAAAGCTTTTTTTTAAGAATGCCTCATGAACTATCTGGTGGGGAACGCCAAAGAGTTTCTATTGCAAGAGCTTTGAGCACAAACCCAAAATTTATTATTTGTGATGAATGTGTTTCAGCTTTGGATGTATCCATCCAGGCCCACATATTGAATTTGCTGAAAGATTTGCAGGAGGAGAAAAAATTGACCTATATTTTTATTTCGCATGATCTTTCTGTTGTAAAATTTATGAGTGATAGAATAATGGTGATGAACAATGGGATAATTGAGGAAATTGGAGATGCTGAAGAAATCTATAATAATCCAAAAACAGCCTATACTAAAAAACTACTTGACGCAATTCCCAAAGGGTTTTCCAATTCTTAAAAGAGAAAAGCCCCACCAGGAGGTGCAGGCTTTTCAACTTCATACTAATTCAATTTTATTTTAGAATTGGTTTTCGTCTATGCTACTTGCAAATTTATATAATTATTTATGATTTTTTAAATCATTCCAATTTAACCACAATATTTTTATAATAAAAATATGTGAAACAAACACCAAAGGAATAAAGGTAGTTAATACTCCAAATAATCTGGCATCCACATCTCCTATGCTTTTAATAAACAAGGGTATATCAAATATGGTTGCCATCAATAAATGTCCCAATCCGACTACACTTAACAACAGCAGCAAAATCCGGGTACTTTTCCAAGCTTTGTGAATGCTCACTAATACCAACATGGCAAGGATTGCACAAATTACATCCCAGGAAGCCAATCGAATAATGTGAGATTTTGGTAAAATATCATTTGCTGTTGTCAATCCGGGAATCAATAGGGAAAGGGAAACGTATCTGAACAGATGTACAGAAACCAAAGGTTTTAGTAATTGTTGCGTGGTCCAGGATTTAAATTGTGGGAGAAAAATCGTACCAATAATAAATCGCCAGCTAATGGAGCCAAAAAGGAAGGTAATCGGAAGAATCCATCCTAGGTTTTTCATAAATTCATAATCGTTTTGTTTTGATTTTATAAGGTTGAGAAAGCTAATTTAGGTTTAATTTTAATAGAAGGCTAACATCCTCTTTATTAAATTTAGGTACCAGGAATTAAAACACTATCATTTCTTTAATTTTTGCATTATCAAACATAAAATAGCCGTTTCTATTTTTAGGCCCTAATAAATGAACAATATTTTTTTGATCATCAAATAATTCGGTCAAGAGTGTATTTGTAATCTCTATTTTATTTATTCCTTCAATATTCTTTATCTCAAAGTAACACCAAACCGCTGCCAAATCATCTGATAGTTCTTTACCTACCCACTGTGGAGAAAAGGGCTCATTGTCAATCTTTATGTTCAAGTTTTCAGTCAGGTATTTAAAAAGATAGGTTTCTCCTTTTTCACTTTCTTTAGCTGTACATAAAAATAACTTTCCAGTACCCTGATTCTCAAGGGCTTGTTCCAGGTCGTCGAGAAAAATATGCCAACTGATTTGAAGTGTATTCTGCTCAGGATTGAGTTCAATTAAACATTTACTGAAATGAAAATCGTGAGAGAAATAAATATCAGATGGAGAAGCAACTGCCAAAAAACAGAAAAAGAGAATTGAAGCCATTAAAAATTTTACCTCAAAAATAAACAAATCCAATCAAAGAAAACGGGAATTTATAGTGTGAGCAAAAGTATTCAAAGACAAAATAAGAGTTGAAACAGGATTCGAATAGTGATAGTAAATAAAAAAGGGGCTGTCTCTTCGAGAAGAGAACAGCCCAAAAGATATTTCAATCAACTAATCAAAAAGCGTTTAGTATAATTGGCTTATGATGAAATGATTTTAAAATGAATAGAATCAAGATCCAAAAGAAAACTTTTGAACCATTGATTGCATGATTTTTTTGATGAAATGGGAAATTAGATAGAAAAAGACCTAATTTTTTCTTTGTTGGATGGTATCGTAAAAATGAAATTCAGGAACATTCCCAGGATTCACTTTTTGATATAAATTGGTTTCGTCACTTACTGGTACTTGATTCTTTTCCATTTCATCCCCGATAAATTTCTCTACATTTACTTTGGTTTCTTTTAGAATTTTACTCCAATTGGCACTTCCAATTTCAACGTGGTGATGGATGGCAGAAATAAAATAATTTGTAAATACTCCTCCCTGATCATTAGCATAGGAGAATTGTCCAGGTTTACTACTTTCAACGATCAGTAAACCCTGGTAGGCTAGTAATCTTTTATAATTATTGGAACGAATTCGAATATTTTCAGCAGATTTTTCACTGAATTCTATTTTATCCACTCTCGGTGGTTCATTAATTCCAAAAGGTATTCTTTGGCTACAACAATCTGTGACAATAAATTTGAGATCAGCTAATTTCCGATCCAAAATATTCTCAATATCCTTTAATGCCAATTTTTCATCTTTCAACTTCAATACTTTTCCTAAACCTTCTTCGTAAAAACCATGTCCTGAATAATAAAAGAAAATTACATCCTCCGATCCTGGCTTTAGGTTTTTCAGATGTTTTAGAATATCCTTTTTGGTAAAATGTTTTCCTTTAAATTCGTGAACAAATAGCTTGGAATCATTGTGGACAGAAAACTCTTTAAATTCCTTCAACATTTTTTCTGCATTTTGAAGGCAGGCACTTCCTATTGAAGGGTCATCTACATCTGACATGATGATACCATGAAAGATATTTGCTTGTAAAGAATTGAAAATCAAGACTGTAATAAAAGAAAGAAATAAATTCTTCATAACTTTTTTCTATTGAATGTTACAGTTTGTTGAATCAGTTTCACAAAGAATTTTCTCTGCTTTTACTTTTATTTTGGAATTGCTTGCTTCTAGTAAAGAATGAGCAATCGTTTTATATTTTTCCACATCACCTGTCTTCAAATAAGCAAGCGCCAGGTACCATTTTACACGATCTTTTCTTCTACTATTATTGACTTCGTCTTTTATATTTTCTTGACTAAGTGTCAAAACCTGGATTGCTTTATCGTATAATTCTAATTGCATGTAACTAACGCCCACATACAGGTACATGTAATAGGTATCGTCGGTTTTTGAGCTATTTTTAACAAATTCTTCTAATTTGCTGATGGCTTCGTGGTAATTTCCATTCTCATAATCATTCAATCCTTTTTCCTTTAATTCTAAAAGCTTAGAATTTGAAAGTCCAATTTCCTCACCCATTACTACCAGATCACTTTTTACCGTAGTTGTGCTTGGCAGGTCAAAATTGCTTGAATAAAGCTTATGGGTATTTATGGAAGAAGAATTATTGAACAACCACAAGGCACCAAAAATAAACACCATCATTGCTGCTATAGATATGACTTGTTGAATTCTTTTGGTCGAAAAGGAAATAACTTTTGTTTCTCTTTTTTGGACTACTTGAAGTGAGGAAGATTTTTTTGAAGGTTTTTTAAATCGCTCAAATTCATAATTCAACAATTCATCTTCTTTTAAATCCTGTTCAAAAATTTCTTTTTCACCAGATGATAACTGTCCTTTTTGATAAGCTTGAAAATAATTTTCTTTTTCGGCAATTATTTCATCTCTCAATTGGTCGATATTAGCATCAATATTTTTCCATTTTGGTTCTTCGCTTAAGGCAGTATAACCTGACTTATATGCCTGAAAGGACATTCGAAATGTTTTGGAATTGGTTAGTTTTTCTTCAAACTTTTTCAGGGACTCTCCAGAAAGGTTGCCTGTTATATAGCTTTCGAATACTTTAATGTCTGAAGTTTTCATGTTTTTAAATTTATTTCCCAAAGGGATGGAATAAGGAATCTGTTGGTTATATTACGCAATCCAATGAAACCGTTCACTCAATTCAGGTCGGTTTTGGATAGCTTTAATTATTATTTTTCTAAGGTAATCTCGACTGTTTTTTGCCTTCTTTTTAGCATATTTTTCAGTGTAATCAAAGATTTCAGCAATTTCTGCCAATGACTTCCGTTCTCCATATTGATAATTCAGAAATTCTCTACAATCTTCCTTCAAAGTATTTTCTTTCTCTCGTCCCAATAACAACAAGATTTCCTCTCTTAATACCCTCATACTCCATTCTTCATCTTGCTCTTCCATATCTTGAGCGGTGAGATTTTGAAAAGGGCGGCTGTCTTCCACCAAATAGGTTTTAGATGATTTTTTTCTAAAACTGAAATATTTGTTGCGACATATAGACAAATAATACGTGGACAATTTCCCCTTGTCCAAATCAAGCCGATTCATTTCGAAGAACAATATCTTGATTGCTTCATGAGCGATTTCCTCGGATGTTTGTTCATCAGCACCCATACTAAGCAAAAAAGAGAATCCTCTTCTTTTAAAATCAGCATACACCTGCTTTTGAATTCGCGGGTTGTTGTCAAGTATGCCTTTGGCAATTTCCCAATCAGTGAGCATTGTTTTAACGGGCATAACCGGGATTGTTTTCGATTGTTGATTGATAAGTTTTTGATTCCTGATTTCTAATTTCAAAGGAGTTAAATCATCAATCAGGAATCGCCAACCGCAAATGTAGATTGTTTTCTTTTGGTCGGTTATGGTCTTTAAAGTATTATTTTAAAATCGGTAACCACTTACCAACAAAAAAAAACGCCTCGTTCCAATAATTGAAACGAGGCGTAGTAAAAATGATTATTTATGGAATTCTATTTCTTTCGATTTAACAAAATCATTTTTCGAGTGGCAATGTGAGTCGGGGTCTCTAACTGATAATAAAGTACGCCGCTACCATTTATCTCATTGTGCTTAACAATTATTTCATTGTATCCGCCTACAAATTCACCTTCAACTACTTTTAAAATTTTTCCAGAAATATCTGTTATAGTCAAATTAGCTTTTGCAGCTTGTGGTAATTCAAATCCAATTGTTGTGGATTCCGTAAATGGGTTTGGACGGTTTTGATATAATTCGAAAGCACTTACAGATTCGTTACCAGAAAAGGCTAAATCGACATCTAACAAATTACCATTTGTACCATAAGCCTCTGCCATAGTATATCTTGAATTGATATTGAGTACTTTACTTAATTTACAATCTGTTTTTGCTTTAAATGAAATTGAGAATACTATAGAAGAATGTTCTTCGATATCGCCATTCCAACTGGTAGTAATCACTCCTTCATCAATCATTGTCAAACCATAGTTTTCCAATGTAGCCAGAGCGTCATTAATTTCATAAAGTTCTAATGATTCAACATCAAAATTTAAGGTGAATTGATAACCAAGCACATCAAAGTCCTTGCTATTGAAATCAATTTTGTAAAGCTCTCCTGATTTCAAAGACCTATCATTTGTAGTAAATACCAAAGCATCTTCAAAATTTCTGTCCTCTACTTTTGTAAACAGTATTGGGTCTGCATTGCCATTTACATCTCCAGTTTTTATTCCGATAAAATCAGGATTATCAATATCTGTACTTAAATTATTCAAGTTGATAATTTCTGGGAAGCTTTCCTCAAACGGGTTTTGAGGATTTGGAAATTCGTAAACTTTTGGAATGAATCTCCAGGATGTGTTATTGGCAAAATCATCATCAATAAACAATATCAATTTTCTCAAAATGACCAAATCAAATGTAGTTACTGTACTTGAGTTATTTGCGTCAGCAGCAATGATTTTGTATGGAGAATCTAAATATTGTACCCCTAAAATATGCTTAGTGATCAATACTAAGTCAAATGTAGAAACGCCATTTAATGGATTGATGTCCTTAATAGGAGTAATAGAATAATCTCCTCCTGCAGGAACATTATTGAATGTAAAAATCCCATCATTCTCTGTAACAAAATCATCATCAAATCCACTATTACTGTTCAAATTGACTTCGACATCCTTGATAGGTTCTGCTTCTTCAGTTGTGATTAAACCTTGAATAATGGGATCATCGATACTTGGACATTGTCCCATATTTGCTTGAATGAAGACAAAGGTCGAACAGAAATCCTGATTGCCTGAGGCATCAGTTACCCATAGTTCAATATTTTGTTGTCCAACATGATCACAATTGAAAATCAGGCTTTTATGAGTTGTATCTGAAGAGAAACTCAAGGCTAAATCGCCAGGGCAATTATCGAAGCTACCATCATTGAAATCTTCAGCCCAAACTTCAACCATTGGAGTATCAATAACCATTAATTCTACTATCAAGCCATTTTTACAATATGGCGTTGGCTTTTTACAATCCAAAACTTCAAAAGTCGTTTGACAAGCATTTGAATTGCCACATTGATCCATTGCTGTGTAGGTAACTGTATAGGTACCAAGTGCTATGTTCGTAAATGGTCCAAAACCACTTCCCAAATCACTGTCTACTGAAACTTGGGCATCAATACTACAGTCCTGAATACCTGGTTCGGGTAAGGTGATAATAGCACTGCAAGTATTGTCTTCAATACAAACATTGGCCACTTCGCAACCATCAGGGAATACAGGAGCTACATTATCAATCACTTTAATGGTTTGCTGGTAAGTAATAAAACCATCCCATGGATCTGGGTCAATGTCTGTATCAGGAGCACCATTTACACCTGCGTCACCTGCATCAGGATAATCGGAACCGTTCCAACTATCTCTAAATGTTCTGGTATCGCAATCACCATCTCCATCCAAATCACAGGCTGGAAATAATAACCCAATTTGACTTTCAGGTACTTCAATGACTTCTTCGTCGACATTGTCACCTACAACACACCAATTAATAACTGTCCATTGTCTGGAAATTTTGTAACAGGCGTCTGTAACTACATTGAAGTAAGTGTCTTCATATGAAACTGCAATTAATTCACAGGTTTCGTTTGTCAAAGTAGGTTCTCCAAATTCTGGTTCTTCATCTGTACAAACAGCGGTTAAATCAGCTGGAAATTCTACGACCCAGTCAGAAACATGAATTGTAGAAATCACTTGTGTACAAGTATTTGCCTGATTACCACTTGGATCTATTGCATTCCATGTCCGAACGATAGTTCCAATTCCACATTGGTCGATATTAACCTGGAGGGTAGGAGTGACCACTAATTCGCAATTGTCCTGGTATTCAGGTGAACCAAATTGATCTAAAACGGAATTGTCTCCAAGAGATAATCCAATTTCAATATTTTCCCAATAATAATCACAGGTTATGGTTTCAGGACCTGGACAACTAACCAAAACTGGTTTTAATTTATCTTCAACGATAACTTGAACCATACAGTCATTGTAATTATTATCGCAATCATAAACTCTGAAAACCATAATTACAGGGCTATTTGCAGCATCTTCACAGCATAAGGTAGCCGTTGATCCGAACTCGGTTCCATAGTCACATCCTTCTTCCATTCTTCCAATTTCAAAATGAGACAAACAGCAATTATCATGGCTTCCATCATCTAAAACATCTGCACTTATTTCAGCCAGACCATCAGAGGATAATGTAACGTCTGTAATTTCATCGCAAATGGCTACTGGTGCTACATCATCAACCACTGTAATGTCTACTGAGAATTCTGAAGTATTGCCACATTCATCTGTTGCCTGGTAGGTAATACTGTAGGTTCCCACAGCTAAACCTGGAGCAGGAATATAGCCTCCATTTGATCCATCAGAACCATTAACGTAAATAGCTTCTCCAATTGGCGTATATATTTTCACTGTAAAATCATGACAATTATCAGTAACATTTGCAGCTTCAAGGAACCCTTGGGAGGAACAAGGTTCTGGATGTGAACCTGGATCAGTAATCCCAACGGCAAAAGCGTCCATAGAAATACTTGGTGCTTCCAAGTCTTTAACTTTAATGATTTGTTCATCCGTTGTTATATCACCAGTACACCAGTCTAATACTGACCAGGTTCTAACAATGGTAAATGTTTCTCCACAACCAGGTACAGTAACATCACTATGTGTAAACTCATACAAACACCAGGTGCCAGTAATTCCATTAATTGTTCCTGAACCAGAGTTGGTAGGTGCAACAACATTTGAATTACTATTGTATTGTTGACATGTCCACTCTCTATCACCTGGGAAGTTGATTGAAGTTGGTCTTTGAACCATTACCGTATCAGTACAAGGATCTGATTCATTTCCATAATCGTCAATTGCAATCCAGGTTCTTTGATATCTGACAATATCATCATCACAACCATCGTCATCAATCAATATTAATTCAAGTAATTTTTCATCTGGATTATTATCGCAGTTGTCAGTACCAGAAGGTCTTGGAGCATTTTGAATATCTACAGTACAAGGAATGGTAGGGTTGTTACAGGTCAATTCTGGTTTTAATTTATCCTCAACTATTATTTGACCCCAACATGAATTTCCAGTAGGTAGATGTGTTACAGTCACAGTTAATAACTCGCCGATCCATCCTCCTGAGATTGGATTTGGAACAGCATTTCCTTGATGGTCTTCAATACTTACACCAAAATCATCATCACATGGGACATCTCCTTCCAAAACCATATCTGGTGTTATGAATGCCAAACAATCCGGATCAAGGGCTACATGTTCTAAATCATTACAAACAGGATTATCTGGAGTTTCAACTACAGTTACAAATTGGAATATTGATTCTGTACAACCAATATCAGATGGATTCAATAAACCTGCGGGATCTCCAGCATCAAAGGTAAATGAAACCAAATGAGTACCTACGCCTAAGGCCGCTGGATCAAACTCTGTTGCTGGGTCTCCATTGATTGTAAAGCTTCCAGACCCTTCAACTCCGACACCTCCACCTCCTTGAAGCGTTATTGGCATGGTCTCCAAACATATAACTACATCCAAGCCTTCAATTTGGGGCTCAGGGTAACTACAAGTATTGGAAATAGTCAAATTCTGATTTGGCCAGAATGGGCTTTCGGCTTCTAATGTATAACCAACTCCCGATAAATGTACCCCTGCCAATACATATTGGCTCATTCCTGCTCCTTGTGGAACTTCCGTAAATGGAGTTCCAGCAGCAAAGGGAGTTAAGGTATTTGGATCGAGTAGGGTAGTGCTTACTACAAACCAGGTCTGATTTGATCCTGAATTGATGACTACTTCTTCGTCAAATTGACCATTTCCGCGACATGTACATGGGTCATCAATAGAAGGTCCATCTTCATTTGAGATATCTGGAGGAAGGCATGCAGAGGAGGCTATAACTCCAACGGTTGCAACACAAGTTGAAATATTTCCAGAATTATCTTGCACGGTTAGAATGACTGGATTTAAGCCTACATCAAAACAGTTAAATGAATTTTGATTCAAAGTTAGGGAAGCAATACCGCATTCATCATTACTTCCATTATCAATCTCTGTGGGAAGAACAATTCCCAATCCTATATCATCCAATGTGACTGAAACATCTTGACATAAAGCTACAGGTGGAATCACATCACCTACAAAAACAGTTGCATCACAATTTGCAGAATTTCCAAAAACATCAGTAACCGTAAGGGTTACAGTGTTGGCTCCAACATCAAGACATGTAAATGTCGTTTGAGAAGCTGTTAGAGATTGCAATCCACAATCAGCCATACTTCCACCATCAATATCACTTGGGGTAATGACACCAATTCCAAATAAATCTAGATCAATTGAAAAGTTTTGACAAACAGCAACTGGAGCATCACAACATGGGTTATTATCATCTCTTACAGTTACCGTCGCGGTACAGGTTCCTACATTACCATTTACATCCGTAACTGAAAGTGTAACTGTGTTGGCACCTAATTCACTACAAGTGAAAAGATTTGGCGAAACAGAATAGCTTGCGATACCGCACGCATCTGTGCTTCCGTTTTCAATATCAGCTTGGGTGATTGTAGCTATTCCTAATCCATCTAATTGTACTGTAACGTCTTGGCACATCGCAATTGGTGGAGAGTCATCAATAATGGTAACTGTTGCTGAACAAGTATTGCTATTTCCACTTCCATCAGTTCCAGTTACAGTTACTGGATTTGCACCAACATTTGAACAATCAAACGTGCTGATATCTAAGGATAAAGTTGGAACCCCACAGTTATCTCCAAATGCACTAGCCACCATTTGAGGTGTGATTGTAACATTACCTGTTATATCAAGTGATACCCCAATATTTTGGCATATCAACACAGGTGCTATATTATCTTCTACTGTAACTGTGGCTGTACATTGACTTGAATTACCTGCCGCATCAGAAACAGTCAAAGTCACTGTATTTGCTCCAATATTGCTACAATCAAAAGATTGGATATCTAAAGCCAGTGTTGGAGGACAGTTATCTGAACTTCCATTGTCTATATCAGCTGTAGTGATTGTGGAATTTCCACTTCCATCCAATTGGACTGTAATGTCTTGGCAAGCAGCCATTGGAGCCATATTGTCCTCCACAGTTACTGTTCCAGTACAAGAACTGGAATTTCCATTATCATCGTCAACAGTAAGTGTAACCGCATTACTTCCCAAATGGAAACAATCAAATAAAGTTTGACTTAATCCCAGTGTGATTCCTCCACAATTATCCGAACTTCCATTATCAATATCTCCGGTTCCAATAGTTGCTATTCCTACTGCATCTAATTGGACTGTAATGTCTTGGCAAACAGCCATTGGGACCATATTGTCTTTTACAGTTACTGTCGCGGTACATTGGTCCGTATTCCCATTGCCGTCGTCAACAGTTAACACTACAGGTTGGTCTCCAATGTCATTACAGTCAAAGGCATCATCATCTATGCTTAATGATATGATTCCACAATTATCATTGCTTCCACCGTCTACATCCTGTGGGATAATCATTGCATCTCCTGTTGCGTCTAAGCTTACCATAATATTCTGACAAACAGCGTTTGGGTTTTCATTGTCTTCTACTGTGACCGTGGCAGTACAGCTATCTGAATTTCCATTTCCATCATCCACAGTCAAGGTTACTGTATTGCCTCCGATATTCGTACAATCGAATGTATCATTATCAAGACTTAGAATTACTGTTCCACAATTATCTGAGCTACCATTATCAATATCAGCCGTTGCTATACTTGCATCTCCATTTGAATCAAGGGACACTGTAAAATCCTGACATATTGCGGTAGGAGGAGTATTGTCTGTTCCATCATTAATGGTAACACTAATTGTGGCTGTGCATCCCAGAGCATCTGTTACCGTACAATTGTAAGTTCCAGCACTTAAGCCTGCTAAATCCTCATTATCATCATTATCCCCGGTTCCATCATTGTCCCAATCGTAGGTAAAACCAGGTGTACCTCCGGTTACCGTTAAATCAATTGAACCGTCCGAACCTCCCGGACAGGTAACATCATTATGAGTTTCACTTAGGGATGGACTATTGGGATCATTCAAAGTAGCGGACAAAGGAGTACCTGAACAACCAGCCAGGCTCACAATGATATTTGTGTAACTACCTGCTGCCAAGCCAGTTATCAATAAATTCCCTGAACCATCAGAAGTCAAACTTAATGGACCAACTCCATTTCCATTAAAATCATAGCTCACATCATAAGTCGTATTGTTTGCTAAACCTGTAAGTTGAATGCTACCATCAGAGCCCCCACAGAAACTCGGATCTGTAAGGGTTCCTAGTGCATATGTGGGAGCAGAAGGATCTGACAATGTTTGACTTAAAGAACCTCCAGAACAATTGGTCCCATTATCTGTAACAGAAATATTTGTATAATTTCCTGCAGCCAAGCCAGTCAGGGTTATCTCTCCACTTCCATTTGCAGTAAGTGGTCCTTGAGAGGTTCCATTTCCATTATAATCATAATTGGCAGTATAAGAATTACCAGATGTTAAACCTCCAAGGGTGATTGTCCCATCTGAGCCACCACAAGTTGTGGGGTCTGTACTTCCTGCAATATTGGGAGTAGGATCTGCAGGATCGGAAAGTGTCACACTTGCTGGTGCTCCAGAACAATTAGTAGCAAAAGTGACGACAATATTTGTGTAACTCCCTGAGTCCAATCCTGTAATATCTATTTCGCCACTGCCATTTGAAGTTAAATTTAGTGGTCCTATTCCAGTCCCGTCGTCATCATAAGTTACATCGTATGTGGTATTTGGTGTTAAGCCAGAAATCAAGAATGAACCATCTGTACCATTACAAGTTGTTGGATTGGTTCCTGCAACCGTGTAGGTTGGTGTCATTGGATCATTCAATGTAGCTGATAATGACCCACCAATACATCCGGTGCCATTATCTTGTACACGAATATTAGTATATGATCCTTCAGAAAGATTATTTAAGGTGATTTCACCACTACCATTTGCAGTAAATGGTCCAGCGAAGATGTCTGATGTCCCACCTAAGTCATAAATCACATTATAACTATCACCTGAATTAAGTCCACCAATAGTAATAGTTCCATCTGTACCTCCACAAGTAGTAGGATCAGAGGAAGCAACTATATTTGGATTAGGTGTAGGATCGACCAATGTAGATGAAGCTGTACAATTAGCGTCATCCATGTCAGTTACGGTTATCGTCAAATTTCCTCCACCAGCTGAACCCGCTGGGGTCTGGAAAGAAGTTGCACTTCCATAATTCCCACTTGAGGGTGTTATCGCTACCGAACTTGAAACATTATATCCGTTTGGACTGAGGTTTACACCTGTTGGATTTAAATCAAATGTGAAATAATCGTCACTGGGATCGTATTGCGTTCCGTTGTTGTTACACATCAAATTGGAAAAGCCAGTTCCTGACAAATTACAAGTGCTAGAACAAGGACCTGGATCAGTTACAGTGAATGGGAAAGTACATGCATGGTCATTATCATCTCTAATCGTTAAATTTAAATCTCCGGCTCCTGCTGTTCCTGGATCAGTTTGGTAGGAAGTTACACCTCCATAATTACCTCCTGTTGGAGTCAATGTTGCTCCTAAAACAGTATATGTTGTTCCTAAATTATTACCAGTTGGATTTAAATCAAAAGTGATATAGTCATCAGAATCATCAGTTGGCGTTCCATTGTCATTGCATTGGACATTACTCAATCCAGCGCTCAAGATGTTACAATCTGGTGAACAAGTACCTGGATCAATTACTGTGAAAGAGAAGGAACAACTACCATGTGTGTCATCATCAATTGTCAAATTCAAGTCTCCGGCTCCGGCTGTTCCTGGGTCCGTTTGGAATGATGTAATACCTCCATAATTTCCTCCTCCAGGTGTCAATGTAGCACCTGTTACTGTATAACTAGTACCTAAATTAAATCCAGTTGGATTAAGGTCAAATGTAATATAGTCATCAGTAGGATCATCTGTAGTCCCGTTATCATTACATTGAACATTTGTCAATCCTGCATCTGTAATATTACAATTTGGTGAACAGCTACCTGGATCAGTTACTGTCTCAGAGAAGGTACAACTTCCATCTGAGTCATCAGTAATGGTAAGATTCAGGTCTCCGGCTCCAGCCGTGCCAGGGTCGGTTTGAAATGAAGTCGCACTTCCATAATTACCGCCGCTTGGCGTTAAAGTAGCTCCTGTGACGGTATAGCTTGTACCAAGATTGTTTCCCGAAGGATCTAAATCAAAAGTGATGTAATCATCAGTAGGATCACCTGGAGTTCCATTATCATTACATTGAACATTCGCCAATCCTGAAGCTGTTATTTCACAATCAGGGGAGCATGTACCAGGGTCAGTAACCGTTTCACCCAAGGTGCAACCGGCATCCGTGTCGTCGGTTATAGTCAAGTTTAAATCTCCTGCGCCGGCTGTACCTGGGTCAGTTTGGAAAGTGGTGGGACTACCATAATTACCACCCGTTGGGGTCAATGTGGCACCTGTTACGGTATAACTTGTGCCTAAATTGATTCCCGTTGGGTTCAATTCAAAAGTGATGTAATCATCGCTTGGGTCTGATGGGGTACCGTTATTATTACATTGTATATTATTTAATCCTGAGGTAAGTAATTGACAAGGGCTTGGGCAAAGTGTGATATTGTCCAAACCAAATTCGTCTCTGGAACCACTTCCTGAAACATCATCACCTTCCCATCTAATCCAGAGGAAGTCATTGTTTAAAATACTTAGTCCACTGATTGTAGTAGATTGAGGAAATGTTTGTAAAAGACCAGTAGCTGTACCATCAGAACTAAAATCCAAAGCAGGTACACTTGTGAAGTTTGTACCATCTGTAGAATAAGAGAAATTGAATGCATTGGATCTATTCTGATCATTTAGTACAAGGATGTCATAGGAAATATCCAAGTCAGTGATGGTAGCTCCAGTTGTATTTTGAAGCTGATAGGTTAAATCACCAGGAGTGAAATCACCACCAGTAGGTTGAATCCAGATTGCCATATCTCCGCCTCCATCATCAAAACCATAAATACCACCTGTAGTTTCTCCCATTCCATCTGTAGTACCTCTTGCATAATCACCAGACGTATTATTCCCACATGGAACGTAGCTATTGTCACTAAATCCATTTGGAGTCCAGCTATTGGAACATAACTCTCCTGCAGCAGGGTTAGTTGTAAAACCACTACCCGTAAAACCAGCAAAGTTTTCCAAAGGGTTTGTACACGTGGTAGGTATTCCAGGAATTCCGCAAGCACTTGAACAAGTACCTGGGTCTGTAACTGTGTCCATAAATGTGCAATTGCTATCATTTGCATCTGTGATAGTCACAGTTACATTTCCAGCTCCCGCAGAACCATTTTGCAATTGGAAAGTTGTTGGAGCACCATAATTACCACTTGTTGGAGAAATGGTTCCTGAACTGACAGTTACATCATAGGATGAGCCAATTCCTGTTCCCATTGGATCCAAGTCAAAGGTGATATAGTCATCAGTAGCATCACAATCAGTGCCATTATTATTACAAGCAACATTTGCTAAACCTGAACTATTTATTGTACAAGATCCTCCTGTAATGGTTAGTGGTTTGAAATTGGTACTAAATAAAGCACAGTCGCCGGAATTTAATACCGCACTCATGGTTTGCCCAATCCATGTTGCTGGATTGACATTATTAGGAGGAGTAGGACCAGAAGACTTATAAACTGCTCCAAAAATTTCATAGGAACCAGCAGCCAAAGAAGTGAAATCAGAACCAGAATCCTCTTCATCAATTAAATCATTTGAAGTATCAACTGCAACATATGTATACGCATAATCTGTACCGGGTCCAGCTCCACTTGAACTAATAGATCCAGCTCCGGACATTGAAATAGTATAAGTCTGGAAAGTACCAAATGTGTAAGCACAAAGTCTATATGTGGTACATTCAGTTAATGTAACAGTAAAGGAACTTGAGGAAGTAGCCATGCCTCCTCCCAAATTTTCTGCATTTGAGCCTATAAATGATGGACAAGGATCATTTGGGTCAAAAGTAGCATCATCAAAAATACTATTGATAGAGAATAAGCCTGAGTTATGAGTGAAAGTATAGTCGCCTGTGGCGTCAACCGTAAATTGAACAAATTCATATTCAGACTGAAATCCCCAGTTGAAACAACCAGTACCTCCAACATCATGTGTAACCACATCCATACTAGGATCCCCCGAATCCAAATCAACAGCAAAACTGGAAATTCCTGAACCAAAGAAATTGTCAATACTCAAATTCAATCCTGAATCACCTTGTGGGAATGTACATGCAGCATCTGGACAGATATAGTTTGACTCAGTTAAACAATTGGATGTAACAGTAAAATCTGCATCAGAAATATCAAAAAAGGTAGCACATGAATAATCGTCACATTGGACTTTTATTCTTGCGGTTGATACATTAGGTACACCTGCTGGTAAAGTCCCAGTCCAGGTTTCTGTTGTATTTGTTACCCCTGTGGCCAATGTATATGGATAGGTATATCCACCATCAATTGACAATAAAATTGCAACATCAGTACAGAAGGAACTCGTATTTGCCTGATCCCAATCAACGGTAATACTACCACCAGCAGAGTAGGTCTCACCACCGTTGGGCAAATCTACCTCAAAAGGGCCAGCTGTTCCATCTACAGTGACGGTAACTTCAGAACAACTCATTCCTCCGCCAGAAGCATTATTGTCTCTTACTGTCATTCTAAAAGTCAAAGTTCTACCCACAGTAGGTAGAACATCAAAATCACTATTGGTTCCAGTTACGATATCGTCAATCGCTGGAAAAGTTCTTGATGTTGAAGAATTTGGAGGAAAACTTCTAAACAGCGGCGCAATACTGCTTGAGGCTGCTGTTGCTCCAATAAATCCATGAGTAGGGCAAACACCTGCACCATCTTCGTCAAATTGCTCCCAACAAATACTCAAATTATCTCCATCTGCATCAGTCGCGGTTCCATCCAACCAAAATGGTGTATCAGTAGGAATCGTCAAAGTAGCACTACAAGGATTTGAATTCGCAACAGGAGGAATATTTCCAGTTGATGAAGTTACAGGACAAGACCCCCCATTATTTGGACTTGTATCATTAATGTAATCAACCATCTGCTCCAAGCTAGCCGCATGAAAATAGTTGTCCAAAGCTCCGCTTGCAGGGATGTTTTGACCAGCTCCACAAATACCTTGGTAGGACATGATTGTGGTTCCGCTACCAATTTCATAAGCAGTATTTGCGCTTTGATTTCCACCCATGCAATTTGAACAAGAACCACCAGAGCCATTCCATGTATGAGTTGCATCAAACATATGTCCAAACTCATGAGAAGCTAATTGATGCCAGCCATTGGTTGTATTATCGCCAGAACCACTCCATCCCGCTGCCTTATTATAGCCACTTCCTGAGATACCACTTGAGTTATCATTACAAACAACTCCTAATCCTGCGACACCTCCTCCAGCAAAACCTCCTGGAGGTTCATTTGAATCGTGAAAACAGTGACCGATATCATATGTGTTTAAAGCAAAATTATCATCAACTGCTTCAGCTGCCTGAACGGTTCTACTTGGACCAGCCGGGTCAAAGGGATCTGTATTAGGATCCGTATAAACCATCGGTGTCAAAAGGGAAAATCGAACTGCTATATCTTTATCATATATAGCTTGTATTGCATTCACGCTAGATGTTACTACAGCGGTTGCTGCTGCAACAGTTCCTCCGTTTCCATCATGAAATTCTCCAGTTGTTACAATAGCGAGATTATATGTTTTCAGGGTTCCACCGTTGCTTAAACTTGATTCGGCACTACCTTGAATATCATCTTTCTTGTCAGGTGGTAAAAAGGGAATGATATCTTCATCAAAACTACATCCAAATTGTTCCAAATCCATATCTTCTGGATGTCGTCCCTGATAAATCTCATGAATTAAAGGGTTGTGCAAATCTATAGGTCGAATACCTACGGTTCCAGTGGGGGTAAAAACAGAAGCGAACAGCCCAAATTGAGAAATGAATATCCTTCCTGAAATAAGTTGGTTATCAATGGCTCGAATGGCATAAGTTTTGAAATCGGGATACGCTTTTGCAAATTCAGGAGCCAACATGGGAGATTCTACAACTTCAAAAGATTTGAATTTCCCATCATGCCAGGGGATTTCCAACAATAATTTTTGTTCTATTGCCTCTTCCGTAAATTCCCGAGGAGCACTAAATAATTGCAACTGCATTGCAGTAATATCAATACTTGTGCTATAAGGGGAATCGTTAATCGAAGAAGTCTCAGAAGCTATCACCGTTTGACTAAAACCCTGAAAAGGGAATATAGTGATTACAATAAATAAGAGTACAGGTAGGCAAATTCGAATGAATTCATTCCTTTTTTTCATGAGATTACTAATTGTACAGTTAACCGTTAATGGCTATTGAAAACCATTTTTATAGAAAACCAGTAAAGGATTTCCATAAAATCATGCATGAACAAATATTCTTTTGATTGAATTATATAGTTTAACTGATCGACAAACAGCAAAATAATTCAACACAAAAGAAATCAACTAAAAATCTCCGTAATACCTATAACTATTCGTCAGGATGACGAATGAATAATTATCAGACTTGATAAATTCCAGGAAAATTTGAAAAGGAAAGGAAATGAGGTACTGGTAAAGGTGTTGTCATAGGAAGTAACGGATTATAATTTGTATATGAAACGTTTCGCAACAAAAATATTAATTTTCTTAAAATATATCATGTTTCATGCCTATTTTTTGTTGAGTATTTAAATATATTTTTCATAATAATTTATAATGACTTAGTATAAAATAAAAAAGCCCTCTCCAGAAAGGAGAAGGCTTTTTTATTTTGGATTTTAACCAATGATTATTTAATCAAAATCATTTTTCTACTTGCTGAATTGGTTGGCGTATCCAATTGATAATATAGCACTCCAGCCTTCTCGATATCTTGTAACATTATTTCATTAAATCCTTTATCAAACTCACCTTCAACAATTTTTATCACTTTTCCATTAATATCTGAAATGGTTAGCGTTACACTTGTTGCTTCCGGTAGGTTAAAACTAATATTCGTTGTTTCAGAAAAAGGATTTGGCGTATTTTGGAATAATTCAAATCTGGAATTATCTACTGACTCATAATTGAGTTCAATATCAAGAATTTGAGAATTGGAATTGTAAGCTTCTACTTTTGTGTAATTAGAATTTAATCCAAGTACACTGCTAAGAAGTACATCTGATTTGGCTACAAAATTCAAACTAAATACAACGTCTTGTTTTAATAGTACTGATTTGTCAGAATGCCAACTAGAAGTAATGACTCCCTCTTCCAAAAGAGATAATCCAAAATTCTCACGATTTGCAACTTTTGGTAAAACATCGATAAATTCCAATGCAGATTGGTCGAATTCAATTGAGAACTGAAATCCGTACAATTGGATATTGTTTGAAGAAAAGTCTACTTGATAATTTTCACCTGTTTTTAATTGAATATCCCGAGTCTTGAAAACAAGCGATTCGATCGCATTTCTGTCATCTGAATTGCCAGCGAAATTAGCAGAGCCATTAACATCTCCAACCTTAACAGCGATAAAATCTGAATCCACTGCATTATCTGCCAAATTATTCAAATTAATGACTTCAGGGAATGGTGAAGACCAAGGATTGGAAGGATTCTCGAAATCATGTGATTTAGGAATAAACCTCCAGGAGGTATTATTTGGCAAATCATTTTCAATAAACAATATCAACTTTCTAATCAATACCAAATCAAATGTGGTAACAGATTCTGATTTATTGGCATCCGCAGCAATGATTTTATAGGGTGAATTTAGTGGTTGAACTCCTAAAATGTGCTTACTCATCAATACCAAGTCAAAAGTTGATACACCATTAAGGTAATCATCGTCTTTTAAGGGGCTAATTGTGTAATCACCTCCAGTAGGAACCTGTGCTTCAAATTCACCTAGCGTAGAAGTCAAGGTGTTGAAAGAAAATCCACTTGCACTATTGATATTTACTTCTACATTTTCAATAGCATCTTCCTGTTCTGTTTCAATAAGCCCAGCAATAAGTGGGTCATCTATAGTAGGACATTGATCCATATTGGCTTGAATAAAAACAAAGGTGCTACAGAAATCTTGATTTCCGGAGGCGTCTGTCACCCAAAGTTCAATATTTTGTTGCCCAACATGGTCGCAATTAAATATGATACTTTTATCATTGACATCATCAGAAAAACTAAGTTCTACATCTGAACAATTATCAAAACTCCCATCATCAAAATCTTCGGCCCAAACTTCTACCATAGGGGTATCGATTACCATTAACTCGACGATTAAGCCATTCTTACAATAAGGTGTCGGCTTTTTACAATCCAATACCTCAAAAGTAGTCTCACATGCGTTGGAGTTACCGCAATTGTCCATTGCAGAAAAGGTAACAGTATAAACTCCTGGGGGTACACCATCAAATGGTCCAAATCCGCTACCCAAATCACTATCAGCACTGACTACTACATCAGGACTACAGTCCGCAATGGAAGGAACGGGGAAAGAAACAGTTACTCCGCAGGTATTATCTTCTATACATACATCTTCAACTTCACAACCAGCATCAAACACCGGAGCCACATTATCTATTACTTTAATGGTTTGTTGGTAAGTAATATATCCATCCCATGGATCTGGATCAATATCTGTATCTGGTGCTCCATTGACTCCAGCATCAGCTGCACCTGGATAATCAGTTCCATTCCAGCTATCCCTAAAAGTTCTGGTATCACAATCGCCATCTCCATCCAAGTCACATGCTGGGAAAAGCAATCCGATTTGACTTTCAGGTACTTCGATCACCTCATCATCTACATTATCACCAACTACACACCAGTTAATTACTGTCCATTGTCGCGAAATTTTATAACAAGCGTCCGTAACTACATTGAAGTATGTGTCTTCGTAAGAGACTGCCAACAATTCACAGGTTTCATCCGTCAAAATTGGTTCACCAAATTCTGGCTCTTCATCTGTACATACCGCAGTTAAATCAGCCGGAAATTCGACTACCCAATCAGAAACATGGATGGTATTGATTACTTGAGTACATGTATTTGCCTGATTGCCACTGGGGTCTATGGCATTCCAAGTTCTAACAATTGTACCAATACCACATTGGTCAATATTTACTTGTAGAGTGGGTGTGACTTCCAATTCACAATTATCCTGATATTCAGGTGTACCAAATTGATCAAGTACAGAGTTATCTCCTAATGATAATCCAGTTTCTATATTTTCCCAATAATAGTCACAAGTAATAGTTTGAGGTCCAGGACAACTTACCAATACAGGTTTGAGTTTGTCTTCAACATATACTTGAACCATACATTCATTATAGTTATCATCACAATCATAAACCCTGAATACCATTATTACAGGACTATTTGCAGCATCATCACAGCATAAGGTAGCGGTAGGTCCAAACTCGGTTCCATAGCCACATCCCTCTTCCATTCTTCCTATTTCAAAGTGAGACAAACAGCAATTGTCATGGCTTCCATCATCTAAAACATCTGCACTGATTTCAGCGAGACCATCAGAAGACAAAGTGACGTCTGTAATTTCATCACAAATTGCCACAGGAGCATCATCGTCATAAACTGTAATATCAACAGAAAATTCACTAGTATTTCCACATTCATCAGTTGCCTGGTAAGTAATACTATGGACTCCAACAGGAAGACCAGGTTCAGGAATGTAACCTCCATTCGCCCCATCAGTCCCATTTACATAAATAGCCTCTCCTATAGGGGTAAATATTTGTACCGTGAAATCATGGCAATTATCTTTGATATCTGCAGGACTTAAAAACTCTGTTGACTTACATGGTACTGGATGTGAACCAGGAATATTAGTCCCTACATCAAAAGGATCCTGAGCGATTACCGGAGCTTCCAAATCCTTCACTTTAATAATTTGTCCATCTGTTGTAATATCTCCGGTACACCAGTCTAAAACAGACCAGGTCCGAACGATGGTAAATGTTTCTCCACAACCTGGTACAGTAACATCACTATGTGTAAACTCATACAAACACCAAGTTCCTGTAATTCCATTGATTGTTCCAGAACCTGAATTGGTCGGTGCAACTACATTAGAATTATTATTGTATTGTTGACAGGTCCATTCTCTATCTCCTGGAAAATTTATTGAGGTTGGTCTTTGAACACTCACGGTATCAGTACATGGATCAGATTCATTTCCATAATCATCAATGGCAATCCAGGTTCTTTGATATCTGACGATGTCATCGTCACAACCATTATCATCAATTAAAATAAGTTCCAATAATTTTTCATCCGGATTATTGTCACAATTATCATTGGAGGAAGGTCTGGGAGCATTTTGTATATCAACTGTACATGGAATGGTAGGATTACTACAAGTAATGTTTGGTTTCAATTTATCTTCAACAGTAATTTCTCCCCAACAAGAATTACCATTAACGAGGTATGTTATGGTGACCGTTAAATCATCATCAATGTTACTACAGTTTACTACGTTACTTGACAACTCATTCCCCAAATGATCTTCGATTACAATTTCATATTTATCATTACAATCATAGGGTCCACCTTCCAGAACCATATCTGGGAGAATTTCAGCCTGCCCATTTGGGTCCAAAGAAACATGGGTTAAATCGTTACAATTCAAATAGGGTAGTGGAGTAGGCATCTCTTCGACCGTGATGTTTACCACACAGGAATTCGTTAAACCAGTATTGTCTTCGACAGTAAAGGTTACTGGCCAAACTCCAAGATCATATTGACCGGAAACAGTAGTTCCTCCGGTAACATTGTTAAATGTAGAAGCAATTCCGTCAAAATCGGCATATAGTGGCTCGGGAACTTGTACGTCTGCTTCAGTTATACCTGGACAAACAACTACTTTAACATCTTGACTCGGCCCAATTTGCCTTTGTAGACTAGCATCATCGTAGAAAATGGCACCACCATTCCAATTGACATTGAAAAAGAGCGTTACCAAACGAACAGTGACGGTACCTGGGGGAGCCACAGCAATAGTTGTAAATTTTATATAATTTCCCTCAGGAGTGGTTCCTGTAAATTGCTCTGAAGATGAGAAAGTTTCACCGGCTAACAAGCAATCATTCGCATCTAAAAACTCCAAATGAACCTCAGAGAAATTTTCAGTAGTGAAAATCGCATCTCCAATTGGAGTCATGCAATAAATACTTCCTACCCAAATTTCACCAGCGTTTGCATTCATTGGTGCATCTTGCCAGAATCCGCTCACATTAAAAGGTGCATTAAAAGCGCCAAACATTTTAATGTGCTGATCTCCACTTCTTGCATCCAATGCCTCCACAAAAATATTTGGAAAGCCTGCATAACCACCAAATGTGCCCCAACCTGGAGGCCAAGTACCACCAAGCCAATCTATTGTAGGCCCAGTAGATCCCTCCTCAAAACCAGGGTTGGTAAGGACATTTGGGCCTAATTCACCACAAGCCAATCCTGGTTCCGCAATCATCAAATTGACGTTTGGGTCAAAGGGAGGACATTGAGCAACACTAAATTGTGCCCATCCTATTGAAAAAACCAGGAGCATAACACCCGCCTTTTTAATTGGTAAGCTTGCAGAAACGCAATTAAAGAATTGTGTAAAATTCGTTTTTTCCATGAGATTATAATTTGTTGTCTTTCAAGTAGTTACAGTGTATTTTTCGTTATTCACAATAACAAGGTAAAATAACCAAAAAGGTATAAAGCGAAATATGAAACCAGATTTTTAGAAGAAAAAAGTAAAAGATGTGTTAAAATCTTATCGCAATCGGACTAATGGGAAAAAGGTGAGTTTCCTTTGGTTAGGTTAAATTTAAAATATTTCAATCTGGATTATAATTTGCTTTAAAGACCCAAAAATAGCTTGCGACAACAATGTTGCCAAGTTTTTTAGAAAACAAATTTAAATTTTTATAAAAAAAGAAATTATGTTGTTAGAAAAAAATGTCAAAAATAAATTGAATTAAAAGCTAGCCTAATAGGAATTCTGTCATTGAAGACCTTCAAAAATCCAGTTTGCCAAAGCTCGGCGATTACCTTCTAACATTATTCTTTGCTGATCGCGTGGATGACTAATATTTCCTAATTCAATGTATACAGAAGGGGGAGATGTTTCTCTCAACATATGTAAATCTCGAGCAGTCACTGTTCCGTGATAATTTCCATCAGCTCTATGGATTTTATACTTTTTTCTAAAAGTTTCATGTAATCTTTGAGCTATTTTTTTACTTTTTGGGCTATCAGGATGGTAATAGAAAAACAAATCTGTTTGTTCTCTTCGATTCCTTGAATCCACATGAATTACAATTACTTTTTGTTCAAGGACTCCTTGCTTTTTGTGTTTTTCGTAGAGCGTATTAATAGCGTTACTTCTTTGAAATAAACGAGGTTTTTGCCAAAGAGGAATCTTTTGGTTCCCCCAAACAACTTCATCTTTGTCGCAGTCCAAATATTTTCCATTTCTAATTCCATCATTTGGATCTCTTGTAATCATGTAAGCAGTTGCACCATGAGCTACTAAATTTCGACACAATCGTAGTGAAACATCATAGGCATATTCATCTTCACATAACTGATGCCTACCTTTTTTTCCTAAAGCACCAGGATCAGGACCTCCATGCCCACCTACAATATAATATACTTTTCCTCTTAGTTTATTACTCTTCAAGGGAACATGTTGATAATCTTTACCGAAAATGGGGAAAATTCTTGAACTGTTAGAGGTAGTTGTTAATGGAGTCTCTCCATTGGCATTACTTGAATTTGAAACAGCGGCTGGGATATCTTCCTTTGGACAATTCAACAAGTGATTAGGAACCCAAAGCACATTATTTTTCTTAAATGACAATTCCCTAAAACCATCTTTTAACATTCTTTCATTATAGGACTCAATCGTCTTTGCCAGATTCCAATCATTTATTCCAATTGAAGATCGTATCGTTTTACCATTAAATTTATACAAAAACAAAGGGATGGTATAATATCTTCCAACTTTAAGTCCTGTCCCTTTTTTAATATTATTTAATTTGTAAAAGGCTTTATGATTACAGGAATATTGGTCTAATTGATATCGTCTTAAAATTGAAAACACACCATCGCCAGGTAAGGCAGGCACCTTATGGTATCTGGGATACTCCACAGTGTAGGAAGAAAGAAACAAAAAAATTGCAATAATTGAAAACAGCCTAAACATCGCGGGGTATTTCATTTGTAGCCAATCGGGGTGTTCTAAAAAGAACAATTGACCTATTAAGTTTTCTCAAATAAATCAATGGCGAAATTACTCGTTTTGTTGGAATTTGACAATCCATTTTTTTCATAGACAAATTATTTCCTTTTTCTACATCTATTGAAACGACACTAATAATTTTTTTTAAATCAATTTTTCAATCAAATCAAGTATTATTGATTTGAAAATTTCTTCACATTCAAGCATAAGAAAGTGCCACCATTTTTCAAATCAAAAATGATGGCACTGAAGCTTATTGAAATCTAAACTTTCGTTAAATAACTCAAATTAATAGTTCTATAGCTTATATACTGCCTTAAAATAAACCATTCCTCCATGATATCCAATTGGGGTACGTCTTGGGAAAGGCATTCCCTGAGATTTTCTAGTTTCAATTTCATTAGGATATTTATCTAAAACATTATTGGATCCTAATATAAACCTCATATTATCAGTAACCGGATAACTCAATTCTATATCAACAAGCGTTGCAGGTTCAACAACTTCTCTTTGACCTCTTTCGTCAATGGTCTCACCGTAATAGTTCGCACGTACCATCGCATCCAAATCACCAAAACTATGATTTAATGAAATACTTGCACGATGTTTAGGCAAGTTATTTTCAATATTAAATATGGTGCTTTCTGAAACAGGATCTTCTCCATTTACTTGTTCCTGGCTTACAACATCAGATTCATTGTAGTTATAGGCAACACTGACATTGGTATTCCCTGATCTCCAAACCAATACCGCATCAATGCCAAAAGTTTCCGTATTCAAGGAATTGGAATAAAAAGCCACTTCAGCAAATTCGGGATTTCCAACAATTGGAAGACTTCTTGACTTGATTATTCTTTTGTCCACATTTACCTGATAATAATCAACCGTTAAACTCAAATTACTAGTCAACCTAGAAGCAATTCCTACACTCAGGTTTTCTGATTCTTCAGGAACCAAGGCTTTTCCTCCTAATGCAACAGCGATCGGATCAGTTGGTCGGACTGTTCCTTCCTGTACCTGCATTCCTGAAACACCGTCAAATGAAGTAGTAATGGTTGTTACATTAGCCTGACCAGGAGTTGGAGCTCTGAAACCAGTAGAATAGGCAGCTCTTAATGTTAAGAAATCCCCAACTTTGTATCTTGAGGCTACTTTAAAGTTATCAGTAGATCCAAAGTTTTTAAAATCTTCATAGCGGAAAGCAGCTTGGAGCAACCATGCATCTGTGATATCAAATTCAACATCGATGTATCCAGCCCAGTTGGAACTTTCAAAAATACCAGCTGCATCTTCACTAGTACCAGAAAATCCATTGGCACCAACACTTGGTTCAGCGTAATTTTCACCTGTTTCTGGATTGATCAGTCTTGAAATGCCAGACCAAGGTCCAGCAGCCCATGCTTGTTGTTCTCCTGCATACATGGTATAGGTTTCTAAGCGTCTTTCTAATCCAACAGCTACATTTATTTTGTCAGAAACAGCTTTTGAGACATCTAAATTAAAATTCAAGTCTTCTTGTTGTAAATCACCAGGTCTGAAAATGGTCTGAGAGAAGGGCCCCCAGGATGGGTTCAAAGAACCGTTTAATACATAGTCGATTCTATTCATACCATAAGTAGCACTGATATCGTAATTAAAGCCATCACCAAAAGTTCCTCTAAATCCTGAAATAGTGCTAAAGTCTGTTTGGAATCCTTCAAATTCTGGTGTAAATCCAGCAGGATATTGGTCACACCAACAGAAATTGCCTTCAGAAGGATCGTTTGGGTTTATTGGCATAGGTTCCAATACTCCAGATCGACCCGGAGGCCTGTAGAAGAAACTGTAGTTTCCATAAGTATCTGCAAAGTTTCCAAAAGAATAAAACTCAGCGTTATCCGCAATCTCGATACCCGCATTCCAGGTAGAACGGAAACCACTACTTTCGGGACGCCCCCAATTCATCGCTGGATCTTGAGCACCTTCAACTCCTATGGCAGATTGGTGTTGATCTCCTCTTGAAAGTTCTTCATTGAAAACATATTCCCCACTTACATTTATAAACCCTTTCTCAGTCAGGGGTAATCCGAAATTGATCCCAACCTGATAATCTGTTTCACTTCCATAATTTCTTCCATACCATTTTCCTACTCTTGCTTGTACTTCAACACCTTCATTGGCATCTTTCAAAATGAAATTCATAACCCCTGCAATCGCGTCAGAACCATATTGAGCAGCTGCTCCATCCCTCAAAACCTCTATGTTTTTTAAGGCAATACTTGGAATCTGTCCAATATCTACTGCGTGTGCCCCAACATTCATTGCAGCTCCAAAGTGAGCAATCAATGCAGAACGGTGGCGACGTTTGGAATTTACCAATATTAAGGTTTCATCTGGTGGCAACCCTCTCAAGGAGGTAGGTCTAACAAAAGCTGATCCATCTCCTGTTAATGGGGTTGCTGTAAATGAAGGAACTAAATTTTTCAATGTTTCTGTTAAGTCTCCATTTCCCTGACGTTCGATAGTTTTACTTGTAAAGTTGTCAATTGGCACAGGTGAGCTAATTACAGATCTTGGTTTGGAACGCGTTCCTGTCACAACGATTTCGTCGAAGATTACCCCCTCTGATAAGGTGAAATCTATTGAAGCAGATCCTCCTCCTGTAATGGTTACTGTGGCTCTTTGTGATCCATAACCCAAATAGGTGGCCTCTAAAGTATATTCTCCTGCAGCCAGAGATAAAGAATATTGACCGTTTACATCTGTTGTTGTGCCTGATGAAGTGCCGGCAACCTGAACAGCTGCACCAATTAATGGCCCATCTGCATCCTGAACAGTTCCACTAACGGTACCTTGTTGTGCATATGTAATTAAAGGGATAGAAAACATTAAAAACAACAGTAAGCCGTTTTTAAAAGAGTTGAATTTTTCGTTCATAACTTGATGTGATTTAGTTAAGAAATATAAATATTGTTTTGTTTCCAAAAGTAGCTTTGCAATTAGCTGATTAAAAGCATTATTTGTGTTAGATTATTAATAGTTTAGAAAAAGTAATTACATGGAGAGGTAGTTTTGTCTTGTTGTTTTGCCAAATTTTAAAAGTTGAATATGTTAGGAACCTTTGAAGAATATTGCCGTTAAGTTAATGAAATCAATTAAAAGACCTAATATTTTTTCGCCATAAATTAATCTTACAAGATTTAATTTCCTGAATACCTTTTCCTTATTTCAACAATATTGCTACTTGATTTTGGAAAATTAACCCCTCCTCCTATTTTTGCTTTTAATGAACTTCACAAAAGAATTAGGCTATTTATTACAAAAAGAATTTACCCTGGAATGGCGTCAGAAATATGCTATTAGTGGTATATTTTTATATGTGTTTTCTACAATTTTTATAGTGTATACTGCCTCTATTAAAGTTGAGAAGCCAGTTTGGAATATTCTATTTTGGATCATTGTTCTTTTTGCATCCGTAAATGCAATTGTGAAGAGCTTTACTCAGGAAAGTGGAAATCGCCAGCTATATTATTATCAGATCGCTAACCCTACTGCCATACTTTTGTCAAAAGTTATTTACAATTCCATACTGCTATTCACTTTAAGTATCTTGTCCTTCCTAGTCTTTAGTTTTGTTGCAGGTAACCAAGTAAGAGATGTTGAAATGTTTTTTTTGGTCTTGTGGCTAGGCAGTCTAGGATTTGCAGTTACATTTACTTTTGTTTCAGCAATTGCAGGGCAGACAGATAATAGCAGCACCATGATGGCTATTTTGAGTTTCCCATTGGTCATACCTATTTTACTCCTGCTACTAAAGCTATCGGCGAATGCCTTAGGGATGATAAATGATACTAGCATTGATAATGATATCCTGATATTATTAGCAATTGATTTGATTTTGCTTGGACTTGGACTAGTTTTATTTCCCTTTTTGTGGCGTGATTAATTTTTGATCATATTCATCTCAGAAAAAATTATGAAAAAACATTGGTGGAAAATATTGGGTGTATTATTGATTATTTATTCCCTTATTGCCGGAATGCTCATTCCATTAAAACCAGGAATTGTCGATGTCACTCCAGATAGTTGTAAAACCGGAGATAATCTCCAACTAAAATTAAAGGGATACAATTCCAATTTTGATGAGGTTGAAGGGAAAATCAGGGCCTGGTTGAAATTAGATTCTGTATATACATTGGGAGGAAACAATATTGAGGTTCAGGACTCAAGAAACCTTACCATAGATTTTGATATTCCAGAATACCTTCCTGCAAAAAAGAAAGTAGTTGATTTAACCTTAATATTGGACAATCCACTTGATGGAAGTTCTCTTTTGCCAAGCGCGGTTTTCGTCACCCAAGACAGTATTGATTTGGAAAGAGGAAAAACGGCATGGGTAAATACTCCTATTTCCAATCTAACTGGTAAGACAAAAACTTCCTTTCCCTTCTTAAATATTCTATTGGAAACCATTCGGAACACCTATTACCATGTACCACTTTGGTTTGCTATGTTTATTATTTTGATTTCTGCGGTTGTCATGAGTGTATTGTATTTAAGTAAACTTGAACCTGATTATGACCGGAAAGCAATGGCACTTACCAGCGTGGGGATCCTATTTGGAATATTGGGTGTGGTCACTGGTGCTTTTTGGGCAAAACACACCTGGGGAGCTTATTGGAGTTTTGATGTAAAACAAAATACCACAGCAATCGCCCTATTAATTTACTTAGCTTACTTTGTCCTAAGGGGTTCTTTTGAGGATTTCGAAAAAAAAGCCAGGATTGGAGCAGTTTACAACATTTTTGCATTTGCAACACTAATACCTTTACTATATGTCATTCCTAAATTAGCCGATAGTTTGCACCCTGGTTCTGGTGGAAATATGCCTATTGGAAGTCTCGATTTGGACAGTACCATGCGATTAATTTTTTATCCTGCAATAATTGGATGGACCCTTTTGGGCGTATGGATGGCTCAACTTGTACTACGTTACGAAAGGCTTTTTGATAAAACAATGAATGCTGATTACTGATACCTTGATAAAAACTTTGTCAAAAATAATTTTTCTCCGACTTTTGCGCACCAATTTTTAAATTATGAAAAATGCAATTCTGATTTTATTGGCTATTTTATTTTTTGGTTTACCATATCTCTTTTTTCAATCAGAGAACCCTGATTTTGCAAGAGGAATTGGTAAAATTTATATAGTAGTTACCGTAATCGTTGCGATGTTTTTAGGTGTTGTATTTTTCCTAATTTTATTGGATAATAAATTAACCAAATTGGAAAATCAAATTAAAGAACATGAGTGAACCTAAATCTAAAGTGAGTTTTTATCAAAGTGTTCAAAATTACTTTGAAAAAGCTGCCCCTCATACAGGACTTGATAAAGGGCTTTTGGAGCAAATTCGTGTCTGCAACTCTGTTTACCAAATGCAATTTCCTGTAAAAATAGATGAAAATGTGCAGGTAGTAGAAGCCTATCGGGTACAGCATAGTCACCATCGCTCTCCGACAAAAGGAGGAATTCGATATAGCAATCATGTGAATCAAGAAGAAGTAATGGCTTTGGCAACCTTGATGTCTTACAAATGTGCAATTGTAGATGTACCATTTGGTGGTGCCAAGGGTGGGGTGAAAATTAATTCAAGGGAATTTACTCCTTACCAATTGGAGAAAATAACAAGACGATATACCTCAGAACTTGTTAAAAGAAATTTTATAGGTCCAGCCATAGATGTACCAGCCCCAGATTATGGTACTGGAGCTAGAGAAATGGCTTGGATTTATGATACTTATCGGGCTCTTAATGAAGGGGATATAGATGCTGCAGGATGTGTAACCGGCAAGCCCGTTAATCAAAATGGAATTAGAGGTAGAGAAGAAGCAACTGGAAGGGGCGTGTTTTATGGAATTAGAGAAGCCTGTACCTTTGAAGGGGACATGAAAAAAATAGGATTAACACCTGGATTGAAAGGTAAAACCATGGCAATTCAAGGTTTAGGAAATGTTGGTTCCTGGACTGCAAGTATTTCTCAGAAAGAGGGTGGAGCTATTTTAGTTGGATTTGGAGAGGTAGAAGGTGCTATTTATAAAAAGGACGGGATTGATATTGATGAATTAGTGAAATTCCGAAAAGAAACCGGGTCGATACTAAATTTTCCTGGTGCTACAAATTACCCTAAAGAAGAAAGAACAAAAGTCCTCGAATTTGAATGTGATATTTTGGTACCAGCTGCTTTAGAAAACCAGATTACTTTAGAAAATGCAGCAAAGGTTAAAGCCAAAATTATTGCTGAAGCAGCGAATGGTCCAATTACCTCTGCAGGTGAGCAAATTCTTTTGGACAACAATGTAATGATTTTGCCCGATGTTTATCTAAATGCTGGAGGAGTAACTGTTTCCTATTTTGAATGGTTGAAAAACCTTTCTCATATGCGGTTTGGCAGGATGCAAAAAAGATTTAATCAAAATACATTGGTAAATCTGATTAAAAAAGTAGAAGAACTAACCGGAAAAACTATAGGAGATCATCAAATCCACCTTCTATCCAAAGGGGCAGATGAGATTGATTTGGTTCGATCCGGATTAGAGGAAACCATGATAACAGCCTATCATTCTATTAGAAATATTATGTTAGAAAAAGAAGAAGTAAAAGATTTAAGAACTGCTGCATTTGTGAATGCAATTCAAAAAATTGGAAGTGATTACCAGGCGATGGGAATATTCCCATAATTTTCATATCCTGCAATTGTAAAAATTCCCTCAAAGGGGCAAGCTGAATTTTCCGATTGTATCTTAAATCATTGAATTTCAACTCACTATGTAATGTGCTTTTGTTGCGGGGTGCGAGTTGCGAGGTGGTCAAACCCGCAACTCACACCCCGCAACAAATTGAATATCAATAGATTAAGCAAAGAAAATAAACAAAAGGGGTTTTATTACCAAAATTCAGCTTGCCCCTTTGGGGCAGGGGTGATTGGTTCTATTATTTTCATAATGTGCTAAAGGATTATCCTAGGTTTTTTTCTTCTAAACCCCTGAAAGTTCAAGGTCAAGACCAAGTTCAAGTCCAAGAATTGAACTTGAACTTGGTCTTGACCTTGAACTTAAAAAAAATCACAGAGTATATTTTTAGAACCAATCACCCCTGCCTTTGGGGGGATGATGCATGTTTTGTTTTGTTAATCTTTTTCAAATAATAACACATTACAAAATATTATAAATTAACAATTCGTTTCTTAGCTATCATCAAAAACAGCAGGTCATGTACACAAACAAAAAATGGCAAATCGCCGCCAGAAACCGACGTTTAAAAGCTGCTCTTTTTGCATTTACATTCCATTTGGCTTTATTAGCTGGAATCGTATATGCAGCCGATAAGAAAGTTTCTGAAATCTTACCAGAATTTGCTAAAGAATGGCTTTTTGAAACGGACAAAGATGGGCTCAAAGAAAAAGGAGAGCAACCGAAAGCGTAATTGGGCTGTACAGTAACTCACAGCTTAATTATCTTTGAGGTCTATTTTCTCAGGCTTATATGTATTGATTAATGATGTTTTCAAATAATTCCTGTCTGCCACTTCTTAACGAAGGCTCCCCATTTTTTAAGGCAAAATCAGACAAATCTTCTAATTTTAAATTGCCATTTTTAAAATCACTTCCACTCTTTGTATTAAATGAGCTATATCTATCCTTTCGTAATTTCAGATAATCTGAATTTTCAAGGATTTCATTACTGATAATTAAAGCCCTTGCAAAAGCATCCATCCCACCAATATGTGCATAAAAAAGATCTTCCAAATCAGTGGAATTTCTTCTGGTTTTTGCGTCAAAATTAATTCCGCCTCCATGAAATCCTCCTGCTGGTAAAATGACCAAAAAGGACTCCACCAATTCATAAATATTGTTTGGAAATTGATCAGTATCCCATCCATTTTGATAATCCCCTCTATTGGCATCCATACTTCCTAACAGGCCTGCATCCACAGCCACTTGCAACTCGTGTTGAAAAGTATGCTGAGCCAAAGTAGCATGATTAACTTCCAAATTCAATTTAAAATCATCATCAAGTTCATATTCCTTTAGAAAGCCAATAACAGTGGCAGCATCAAAATCATATTGATGCTTACTTGGTTCCATCGGTTTCGGTTCTATGAAAAATGTACCTTTAAATCCTTTACTTCTAGCATAATCCTTCGCCATATGAAGAAATCGGGCCATGTGGTCAATTTCCTTTTTCATATCCGTATTAAGAAGACTCATATAGCCTTCTCTTCCTCCCCAAAAAACATAATTCTCACCGTCTAATTTTATGGTGGCATCCAGGGCATTTTTGACTTGAGCTCCAGCATAGGCTACAATATCAAAATCGGGATTAGTTGCAGCACCATTCATATATCTAGGGTTAGAAAACAGATTTGCTGTACCCCATAATAACTTTACTCCTGATGCTGCTTGTTTTTCCCTTGCATAGTCAGAAATATATTCTAATCTCTTCTGGGATTCCTTCAAATTTTCTCCCTCATCAATCAAGTCAAAATCGTGAAAACAATAATAGGGGATTCCCATTTTTGTTATAAACTCAAAGGCAGCATCCATTTTATCTTTAGCCCTTTGGTAGGGATCTGAAGAGGTCAACCATGGAAATCGTTTTGTCCCTATTCCAAATGGGTCTCCACCTGTTCCACAGAATGAATGCCAATAAGCTACAGCAAAACGAAAATGTTCTTTCATCGTTTTTCCAGCTACCTCTTGTTGCTCATTGTACCATTTAAATGCAAAGGGATTTTGAGATTCTCGGCCTTCATATTCAATTTTGGGAATTCCTGTAAAGTATTCTGTTTCACCAAGTGTAATTGTTGGATTTAAATCTTTAATGTTTAAGTCAGTCATTATTACTATTATAGTTTTTGAATTTCAATCAATGTTATGATAGTCAAGATATTATAATTATTATAAAAAAATATATAACTTTCGCGTTTTCGTCTTCTTAATCTGAAATCAATTTATTCAAATCCTCAGTCCACACCTGATAAGCCTGGTGGAAAGTACCATTAGAACGCTCTGGAAAATATCTTTTTTCAACCTCCCCGGATTTCATCGCTTCATCTAAATTCATATAAACTCCTGTACCTAAGCCACTTGCCTTGGCTGCCCCAACGGCACCTGTCGTTTTGATCACTTCAATACAACAATCCAATAAATTTGCAATGGTGGTAGAGAACACATGAGACTGAAACAGATTATCATTTCCAACTTTTATGACCTTTGGGTTTAATCCCAATTCCTTCAAAACATTAAAACCATAAATGAAGGAAAATGCAATTCCTTCCAGAGCTGCACGATAAAAGTGGGCCCTTGTGTGCCGATTAAATTGCAAGTTATTCACCTGTGCCCCTATGTTTCTATTGGATAACATTCGCTCAGCTCCATTCCCAAAAGGAATTATCCTCAAGCCATCTGAACCCACAGGGATTGAGCTCAACATTTTTTCCATATCATTATAAGAGGTTCCAGCTTGTGACATTTGATTTTTAAGCCATGTATATTGAATTCCTGCTCCATTAATACATAATAACAGACCTAATCGAGGGTTTTCCAGAGTGTGGTTAACATGCGCAAAACCATTCACTCGGGAAAGTGGATCAAACTTAGGATTATCCACAATTCCATAAACAACCCCGGAAGTACCACCAGTAGCTGCTACTTCGTTTGGATGGTATACTCCAAGAGAAAGTGCATTATTTGGTTGATCTCCTGCACGATAGGTAACCGGAATATTGGCAACTAACCCTGTAGACATTGCAGCTTCAGATGTCAATCTTCCTTGAATTTCAAAAGTTCCGGATATTTCTGGTATTAATTCTGGACTAATTTCGTAATGAGACAATAGTCTTTTTGCGAGGGAATTTTCTTTAAAATCCCAAAAAATACCTTCAGAAAGCCCTGAAATAGTTGTCTTTACTTCTCCAGTCATCTTCATTGCGATGTAATCTCCAGGAAGCAGAACATTATCGATATTATCATAAACATCAGGTTCATTTTCTTTTACCCATTTCAATTTGGAGGCAGTGAAATTACCTGGAGCGTTTAAAAAGTGGCTTAAACAATAGTTTTCGCCCAGGGCAGTAAATGCTTCATTTCCTATTTCAACTGCTCGACTGTCACACCAAATAATTGATGGTCTTAGTACTTTTTGATTTTTGTCTACGAGTACTAGCCCATGCATCTGATATGCAATTCCAATCCCTTTGATTTGTTTTGGATCAACATCTGATTCCTTCAATATAGCTTTTGTAGCCTGGCAAACGTTTTCCCACCATACCTCAGGATGCTGTTCAGCCCACCCAATTTGATGTGAAATCATTTCCATTTCTTTGTTGGGATATTGAATTAATCCAACTACGTCATGAGTTTCTGCATTGACGAGTGCAGTTTTAATTGTAGAACTTCCTATATCGTAACCTAGTAAATACATATCATAATTGCGTAAAGAAGAGGTCAAAGGTAAGAGTATTCATGATTTTGATAAAAAAAAACCTATATCATAAATTACTGATTATCAGTAATTTGAAGAATATGATGGGGTACCCCCAGCTTGCCAGGTCCCTAAGGAAATTTCAGAAACCTTAAAGTCCGTTTTTCCTAGTTTTCGATATTTCATATTGGGTTAACTTTTCTAATGCCAAATGTAGTTTAATTTTTCAATCGTTCATTCAAAGAGTTTTTTAAAAAAGATACCTTTGCCATTCCAAAGAAATTCAAATTCAAGAATTTATGTCTGATAATAAAGAAAAACATTTTCTTCAATTTTTTCCGAGTCCTGAACAGGGAAATATGTTTGGTTGGAAGTTTTCTATTATTTCATTAATTCTCATTCTCTCTATGGCTGCTTTAACCTGGTATAGTTATAAGCAGGGAAATGATCCATTCAAACTAGAAGATCGAAATACACCGACTCAAATTGATACGTCTAAAAGCGAGAACAGATGAAAATTCCATTTTTTAAATACCAAGGGACAGGGAATGATTTCGTTTTGATAGATTCTCGCAATCATTTCTATTTTGAGGAAGAAAATTTTTCATTAATTGAAAAGATTTGTGATCGCAGATTTGGAATAGGGGCAGATGGACTCATCATTTTGAAAAATAAGGAGGGATATGATTTTGAAATGATTTACTTCAATGCTGATGGTCGTCAAAGTTCCATGTGCGGCAATGGAGGAAGGTGTATAGTTGCATTTGCTAAAAAACTGGGAATAATTGAAAATGCCTGCCGTTTTTGGGCAATTGATGGTGAACATGAAGCAAAAACAGAAAAAAACGATTGGGTGGAGTTAAAAATGTCAGATGTATCTAAAATAGAAATTGGCGATGGCCATTTTATTTTAGATACCGGCTCTCCACATTATGTCATTTTTGTGGAAGACTTGGATGATATCAAGGTCGTTGAAAACGCGCAAATGATTCGTTATTCCAAAAGATTTCGCAAGGAAGGAATCAATGTGAATTTTGTAGAAAAGTCTGATTCTGGTTTGGCAATCGCCACCTATGAAAGAGGGGTAGAAGGAGAAACCTTATCTTGTGGTACCGGAGTTACAGCTGCCGCCATTGCTGCTTCAACATTTAATGGACAAATCGCTGAAATTCAAGTTGATGTAAAAGCCAAAGGTGGCAACTTGAAGGTGAGATTTGAAAAAATCAGGCAAAACCAATTCAAAAATATATGGCTATGTGGAAAAGCTGAATTAGTTTTTGAAGGGGTTTACCCTCTTTAGAAATCATCATCATCTTCTAATTCCAGTTTGGCTCCTGCCAATTCATTAAAGGCATGTTGATCGCCTATTCTTTTTGCAATTTCCATCCCGGTCTTGTATGTCAAATAAGCTTTTGCTGACTGATCTATTGCCTCGTATAATTTCCCTAAATGATAATATGTGCCCACATAATCAGGATCATTTTTAGTTAAGTCTAAATAGTAAATGAGCGCTTTATCAAACATATCAACTTTCTCATATTCTTTAGCAATTGCAAATAAAATAAAGGAATCTCCTGGACTGGTTTCCAAAAAATTAAACAATTGTTTTAATCGAGCAGTAACCAATTTTCTTGTATTTTAAAATGGGTATCCAAGTCCAAAGTGCCAGGCAACTCTATCCTTGAAGTTCCAATTAGAAAAATCCACCCAATGGGTTCCATTGGTTGAATAATTATTTCGGAGGAGGGTTCCCAAATCAAGTCTTATAATAAAATAAGTGTAGTCCATTCTTATCCCAATACCTCCGCCAACAGCCATATCATTTAAAAGATTATTAAACTCAAGTTTTGCACCAGGTCTTCCTCCGTCTGGGTCAGATTCATCTGTTAAGGTCCATACATTCCCTCCATCCACAAAAAGTGCTGCGTTTAAATCAAACAAGTTGAAAGGACGCAACAAATGCAAGCGATATTCCGCATTCCACTCCAATTTAAAATCTCCGGTCTGGTAAAATAAATTTCTGTTTCTTTTTAAAAGGGTTGCATCATCAAGATAGCTTCCAGGACCAATTCCTCTTGCATACCAACCACGTATGCTTTGTGGTCCACCCACATAAAACTGTTTCACATAGGGTGCTTCTGAGGAACTACCAAATGGGACGACTATCCCTGAATTTATCCTTAGGACAAAGGTTCTTTTTTCATGTGGTTTCCAATACCGCCGAACATCAATATCAGCTCTAAAATATTGAGAGAACTCAACACCTGCAATGTCAAAAACTTTGTTTTCTCCAGCTATTTTATTGTATAACTTATTGACTGCCCAAACTTCAAACCCCGACATATCCAAAGCCCCTTGAAAAAACCACGCACCGCCTGTCCGTCCTAATGGTTGACTATAAATATAAGTGAAGTCTCTGAAAAGAAATCCCGTCAACAATTGCGTATCAAAACTTCTATCCAAAAAGGGATTCTCTGCTAATAATTCTGTAAAAGTTTCTCCAAAATTCGTGGGTGCCAAAAAATCAATTCCCAAATTATTTACAATAAATCTACTCCAGGAGGCACGTTGTACATCGTACCCAAAAGAAAAGTTGAACAAGTCATAGCTGTAAAAATTTACCAAAGAATAGCGATTATAACTCAATGAAAAACGACTGTTCGCTCTGCTCTTCAACGCATTTTGATATTTTTTACTTAGGAGTCCTATATTTCCCAATCCTTTCCAAATACCAAAATAATCTACAAATCTTGGATAGTACAAATCTGACTGAACCTTGAAATCCAAAGTATTTAATAGCGTATCCTGGAAAAGAGCCAGTTCCATTCCCAAATCTGCATTCATGACCAGTAACTCTCCTCCTTTAAAAAGGTTTCGAATCTTTACAGATGGGCTAACGGACAACCCGATTAAATTCCTATTCGACACCAGTCCTTTTCTATCCGTATTATTAATATCAAAGTCTGCACCTAATTCGAGCTTTTTATTTTGAGTCAAAAGCAATTTAAAATTTAAGACCCCTGGTTGTTCAGGGTCTTTTTCAGGTTTGACAGTTACAAAACTGAAGACCCCAAGGGATCGCAACTGAGAGCTGGTGTTGTCCTCATTTTCTTCTTTATAAAGGTCCCCTGTCCTTAGAGAAATAGAGTTAATCAATGTTTTTGGTTTAACCCGAAATTTCTTTCCATCCGTAACAAAATAGTAGCCATTTATCAAGGTATCTGGCTCTTGATTGACATCCAATTCTTCACCATAATTTGGAAATATGGTTACCTTCCCTATTTTGTAAACCTGATGCTCTGTTTGATCATTAGGAGTAAAGATTTTAATTTTTGCTTTTATTTTAAAGTCTGCGCTATCCAGACTTTCAAGATTGCTAACATATTGGGGTAAAAAGAAGGCATAGCCCTCATTTCGAAGATGGTTTTGAATTCGGGCAACCTCCTGTTTATATAGCTCTATATCAATTGGGCGCCCTTTTTTTAAAAAGGACTTATCACTTATATCCTTAAGGATGTTTTCTATTTTTTTATCCTCACTTTCAAAAATCAGACTATCAATCACGTATTGACCTTTAGGTGACACCACATAAGTGACATCAGTTTTCTTTCCTTTTCTTTTGGTTTCAAAATAATAGCTAACATCTGCCCAGAAGTATCCTTTATGCTGAAGAAAATATTTCATTTCCTGAGTAGACCTCTCTGCATAACTTTCCTTAAAGATTGCTGGCGGTTCACCCAATCGTTTCTTAGCCCAAGGTGCCCATTTTTTCCAAAATTTGCTGCGTTCTATGGAATCTCGAACGTTGTAATAGAAATATTGTCTAGGCACCCAGAAAAAATATCTATTGGGTTTCTGTTTGTAATATTGAGTCAGTTGATATTCGAGATTGGATTTGTTTTTTATCTTGCTGCCCTTTGCAAATTTAATGTTGTTGCTTGACAGAAGAGATTCCCCTTCTTCAAGATATTTAACAGTATTGCAACTCAATAAAAACAAAATACCTAAAAGGAAGAACAACTTATTTTGAAAATACGAAAATTTCATTTCAGAATGTTTCTTTTAAAAAGAGCGAATAGGTAGTATTTTTCCAAGCATCAAAACCAAATAATTGTGTCCCTTTCCATCAATCAAACTAAATATCTCAGGTCTTTGCAGCTCAAGAAGTTCAGGCAAAAATATGAGAATTTTATAGTTGAGGGTGATAAAATGGTTAAAGACCTTTTAAAAGACGGATCATTTAGCATAGAAGGTTTGTGGGCACTTGAATATTGGGTACAAAAGCATATTGAATTGATCCAAAAAAGCGGTGTAGAGCCTTGTATTGTTTCAGAAAAAGAATTAAAAAAAATATCTACACTTAAATCCCCCAATCAGGTTTTTACAGTAATAAAACAACCAAGGTTTCAAATCAATGAAGAAGTAATTCAAAATGACCTTACCCTCTATTTGGAGAATATTCAAAATCCCGGGAATCTAGGCACCATTATCAGAATTGCAGATTGGTTTGGAATTCCATACATTTTCTGTTCACAAGATTGTGTAGATGTATACAATTCCAAAGTCATACAAGCTTCGATGAGTGCCTTTCTAAGCGTGAAAGTTATCTACATTAATTTTGATGACCTTTCAAATAGGTTTTCGGCACTACCCATAATTGCCACCACTATGGATGGTGAAGATATATTTGAGCAGGCATTGCCCAAAAAGGGAATTATTATAATTGGTAATGAAGGTAATGGAATTTCAAAAGCTTTATTGGAGAAATCAGATTTTCAAATCTCAATTCCCTCACATTCCAAAAATAAAGGGGCTGAATCCCTGAATGCTGCAATTGCAACTGGGATTATTTGTGCTCAATTTAGATCTTAAAACGCTTGTAACTGCCTATAAACCATTTCCATCGGCAATCCCATAATATTGGAATAGGTACCTTCAATTTTTGAAATTTTACACAATCCAATCCATTCCTGTATGGCATATGCACCTGCCTTGTCATAGGGTTGAAATTTTCGAATATAGTATTCGATTTCCTCATTGGAAAGTGGTTCCAAATGAACTCTTGAGCTTGCAGAAAAAACAGATTTTTTATTCCTGGAAAGTAGGCAAACCCCTGTGATTACTTCATGTACTTTACCTGATAGTTTATTTAAAATGTTTACTGCCTCCTCATAATTTTTAGGTTTTCCATAAATGACATCATCCAAAATCACGATACAGTCTGCTGCCAATAAAATTTCATCCTTTTCAATAAATTCCTTGGAAGCTAAAGCTTTTTTCTCGGCAAGAAAAGCTGCCACTTTTCTTGATGGTAAATCTTTAGGGTAAGTCTCTTCTACATCTCTTACTTTTATTTCAAAATTAAGACCAGCCTCTCTAAGAATCTGACTCCTGCGAGGAGATTTTGAAGCTAAAATGATTTTCTTTTCAAAGATATTCATATTTCTAAACTTGCAAAAATCAACAAAATAAGTCCTGAAAGCATGATAAACTTTGCCAGTCGACTTAATAAATTGAATTGTTTTTCGGTATTTGCATTTTTCAATATTCTAAATGATAATGTGATTGGCATCAATACTCCTATTATTGAAAAAATCGATGAATAATTGGCTGCATTAAAATTTAACCAGAAAGCAAAGAACAAAACATTCAAAAACAAAATGAAACCGAAAATGAAAGCAACATTCTTTGCTGTCTTTACACCAAAAACTATAGGTAATGTTTTACATCCATTTTCTTCATCCCCCTTCCGATCTTCGATGTCTTTTATGATTTCCCGGTAGATAGTTGAAAAGAAAGCAAAGAAAAGATAAGCAACTAGTAGGCCTTTTAAGCTTTTGGCATTTGGAGGGTTTTGAATTCCAAGTTCTGCAACTGTATTTCTCTCTGCAAACCAAACTATTCCTGCTACAAAAGCGCAAAAAATAGCCACTACAACATTGCCAATTAAAACCCGTTGTTTAAAAAATTTTGAATAAAAATAAAGCAATATGACTGCAAATGGATAAATAAAAAAAAGTGGAAACTGTTCAACATAAAAGGCAAGATAAATTGATATCACAGCTCCAACTCCTACAATAATTTGGTAGATCTTCAAAGCAGCTTCCTTACTTAACTGATTGTTAATGAAAGTTTTATGAGGTTTATTTACAACATCAATTTTATAATCAATAACATCATTGATCACATATCCGCCTGCTGCTATCAAAACTGTTACCAAGACAAATAATATAAACTGAAAAGAGGCTAGGGTAGGGGAAATACCAGAACTGTTAAAATAGGGAAGAAAAACCAGATAATAAAGCAAAAATTGGGTCAGGGCGACAATTAAAAGGTTGGGAATTCTTATGAATTTTAAAAACCACATTTAGCAGATATTGGAGAGTGGATTTTGGATATTTTACAAAACTACAAGCTTTCTAAACCAGGAGGGTCAAACATGCTGGGGTCTATCCATTTCCCGTTAAGTTTTAGGACTTTCTCAATTACATCTCTAACACATCCCTCACCGCCTTTGAAAGGGGAAATATATTTGCAAAGATATTTAATCTCTGGAGCTGCATCTTTTGGACAGGTAGGCATAAATACTTTTCTCATCACCTCATAATCAGGCATATCATCTCCCATGTAAAGGATTTCTTCCTCGTTTAAATTATAAGTATATATCAATTCGTCAAAAGCATCGATTTTATTATCAACTCCGGAAAACACCTCCTTGACACCTAAATTTCGAAGTCGTTGGATTACTCCTGTTGACTTGCCGCCGGTAATTACAAAAACATCGAAACCATGAAAAACAGCTTCTTTTATGGCAAAACCATCCCGGGTACTCATTTTTCTTAATAAATGTCCATTTTCCAAAACGATCAATTCACTATTGGTTAAGACACCATCCACATCCAAAATAAAGGTATTGATTTGTCTAAAATCTTCCAGGTAGTAGCTTTTGGTATCCCGTTCCTGCTTTTTATTACGATCGTGATGTCTCATTAATACTCAGGAGCTAAGTTTATTGATTATCGCGCCATTCATAAACCCATTTGGCCTGAATTTGCTCCAGATGTCCCTCACTGCAATCCTCTCTTTTCCCTTCAAAATTTGGAATTTCAAGTACCCATTCGATCAATTCTGTAAAGCGAATTCTATAAATTTTACTTTCAGAGAAATCATCTCCAAACTTTTCATATAACTTCATAGCTACATCCTCATGATCATTCCAGCTAATAGGCAAATCATCGAAATCTTCAAAAGGCATAATGTAAAAATTTAAATTATTGCTTGGGATTTTAGGGTAACTATAATAGATATACTTAGAAGTATCAATGCTCGTGTCCAATTATCCTAGATTGATCCGGAATTTGAACTTCTATGACAGCATCTTTCTCCAAAATTACGCATTGGCACCCCAATCTGGATTCAAGGCGTGGATTTATTGCTCTATCAATGAAATCTTCTTCCTTATCAGATATTTCCTCTAAAAAGTCTTCTCCACGCTCAATATATACATGACAAGTGCTACATGCGCAAACACCACCACAGTTATGATTTAAATGAACATCATTGTCTTCAGCAATTTCCAAAATAGAAAAGCCTTCCTCAACATTCTCAACTGTTTTGGAAGGAATTTTTTTGTCTTCAAATGTAAAATGAACTGTCGCCATTTATGAAGTATAGTTTTCTGTTTAATTTTTTCAAAATGAACTTCTCTAGAGTTATCTTGAAAAAATCGCCGCAAATGTAGTTTTTCTTGTGTAGGATAACAAACAGTAAGATTTAGAAGTTTATCGTTTACATGATTTGGTTCCACAAAATTGTTTTTTAACAAATTTTATGATTGGTCATAAAAAAAATGAAATAATTGTAATGTGATGAACTATTTAAAGCAAGATATACGTTTTTATGTTTTACGCCATATTTAAAAGTCACTCTAAAAACAAAATCGAAAAAGTATGTCACCAAAATCTCTAATTCACACCGCTTTTTTAATTCCATTCATTTTCAAGAATTCTCATTTACAATTTCCATCATTTTTCTTGGTACCGTAGCTGGTATGCCTTAGGGTTATTAAGTAAGGTTAAGCGCTTCAATAAAATACTGCATTTCTATTGCTTTTCCTTTCTTATTCGATGCAGATAGGTATATCTATTTAGGTTAATTGTAACAATAAAGTCACTAATGCTGTATGTGATACAGCTAAGGGCATTTTATGCCTGAAATATTCTCTAATTTAAAATCACTCAGTTATGAAATCCAAATTTCAAAAGTCCGCTAACACAAAAAAATTAAACAAATTAGAAAGAGAAAATTTAAAGCTTGACAAAAAAGCTTTAAAGAAGATTAAGGGAGGAGAGGATATTATTCAAATCATTATTGATGAGATGACTAATGGATAATTTGTGTTTAGATGCCTCAACTTAAATAGTTGGGGCATTTACTTTTCAACCTTTTCAATTAACCATTGCTTATAAATACATTTTTTTTGGTTTTTAATTTCAAATAGGATCTTTGAATAAGAGTAATTTTTTTGGACTATTCTCTTTAAGAAAAGTAAATAATTTAAGTGACTTTGATGATTTCCTTCACTGAAATATCTCTTATTTCTTCTTAAAAAATGTTCGAATGCCCTACAATTAGAAAAAATAAATTCAAAGCCAGCATTAGTTTCATAGTAAGACATTAATAATAGTGGCTTGGCCCTTATGGCTATTATTGGATTAGAAAATTCTACCTCCCCAAGGGTTGAAATAACCTGGTTATATTCTTTCTGTGCAAAAAATAAGTAACCATAACCCAAATTTGTACCATCAACCCTTTCTTTTTGTGGTAGGAAATCATTCCATTTTTTTATGAAGGCTTCAACCCACCTAAATTCATTTAAATTACAACCAGTATTAATGATATTATGAAATTTATAGGAACTAATATTTCCCAATTCGAGAAATAAATTATTGAAATCTCCGAATTTCATTAATTCAAATGTTATTAATTCTATTTTTTTATCCCCCTTGTTTTTTTCTCTAATTGTAAAATTCATTAAAGCTGTTAGTATTGTATAACTTTCCAAATAGGGGAGGGCCTTCCAATTTCCATAGAAAAATGATTTCAAATTATTGAACGATTCCTTCGAAGGATTAACTTTTAATAAGAAAGCTAAATGCTGAAGCTTTAAATATTCGTATTCCTGAAATTCAGGTATTTGTTGTTGAATAACATCAATAAACCGGTGTTGGTGGCTTTCTCGAAGTACCAATTCTCTAGCCTTTGCTTCATTACCCAACTTTAGTTTTGCTCCAACAATAAATAAATCTAAAAACTTAATGGAACGGGTTAACTCCCCTCCTAATCCTACAATGTCATTACCAAACGCAGAAAAGTAAGCTGCATAATGAAGTTTAAATTTTTCAAAATACCCCCAAAATCCTTTTTTTATTTGAGTTTCTTCTAGTTTCTTATAGGTTAATCCATGCAGTCGTTCAAGGTTTCTTTCTCTATAATAATTCAACAAAACCCAATTTCTTTCAAAAGAATCCTTTTTCATTTTCCTCCATATGATAAATTCTTTTGCAATTTTATTCAACTCAGAAAGCCCCTCCATTAATTTATGATAATTATAGTCCTTATCAGCTCCAAAAATCTTATGAAAAGCAATTTTCTTATCCAATTTAGGTGAATTGAATTCTGGATAATATTTCTGAACATACCGAAAAATCTTGCCTAATTCTTTTTTTCCACCATAAAGACCAGTTAAGTATTTTCGGAAGTCTTTCAGTTCTTCAATGGAAAAAGAACTTAAAATTGAAAATAATTTACTTCTTATCATTGACAATAATCCTATTTTTTAACCTAAAAAAATATACTATAAATAGTTAATTTACAGATTTTTATCAAAAAAAAAGAATTAAAATAAATCTAAAAAATTAAAAAAATGTGGTTGTGATAACAAAAAGGCTAAATCATCTTTACATCGTCATCGGAAGTACTTCAGTCGCGAAATTTTCCTTAACCGTTTAACATTCAGAAATCACCATGTCCCTAAGAAAAAATATGCTTGACAATTTTCAGTCAAGTTTAGAATCTAGTTTTACTCATTATTGTGATCAACATCACTCCCAAGGTAACATCGGCAATTTTATTACTTATTTAATTGATCACAATTTGATAGAAGATTCAACGATAAAACGTTACACCATCTTGAAAGAATTTGACACACTTTACCCTAAAAAAGGGAAACACAAAACAAAAACAGTACAAACACTTGCATCAAAATTTAATCTTTCGGAAAGAAGTATCTGGACCATTTTGAAAGACCATTTTTTCAGGTTTGAACAAAACCGCATGAACCTTTAAAGTTTAGTCCCAGAGAACGACCAAAGTCATGCTAACTCTAAAAACACGCTTTCTTGCGCTCTCGCTTTTTTGCTCTCTCCAACTTTCCAGAACAACTCTGTTGGTTAATGTAGAGGGCATCATTTCCGCTCGGTTTTGATGCTTTCTTCTTTTTAGTAAGCATTCAAGCCAAAGTTTTACTTTGGATCCCTGCAAATAATAATAGTTTGAACTCCTCAGGCGTAATATTTACATCATTGGAAAAGCCGGTCCTCAAATCTGTAAGTGTATTCGTTCCATCATAAATACGTATAACCTCAAAAACAGGGTCTAATTCACGGTTATTTTGAATCAATTTTAATTGTATAGGTAGTGGATTCTGATGAGCTAAATAAAACAAATGCAGACCTTCTTCTCCTCCTAATAATTCATAAAGTGAATAACCTTCTGAATTTATGATTTGCTGGTCTTTCAAAACTTCATATTGTATTTCAAGTTTCTCTAGCAATGAACAGTAAAGTTCAATCAAAAATTGAATTTGCTCTTCTCCCTGTGAGGTAATAAATGATTTAAACTGGATCGAGATTTTTTCTGAATTGCCCTTTAAAAAGCCTTTGGAAAATACTTTTAAAAAAGCAACATCAAGAAAATTTTTGATAAATTCTGTTTTCAAACTATCAAATTGCGCCGGAGCATATTGATAAGTTTCTCTTATTTCTTTTAACGCTTCTTCTTGAAATAATCTGTCTTTATAATTTTCGCGAATTCCTTTTACTGACAAATCATTACTACCGACCAAATTTCCTCCTTTCAATCTTAATGGAATCGCAGGTCCTTCTCTAAAATATCGATCTCTAAACCCTAACCGTATGGTATTTAATTTCTCCTTTGCTTCCGCAACTTTGTTTTTAAAATCATAATGTTGCCAATTTAAATTCTCCCCCTGATCATTGCCGATGACAATCATTCCAGACTCCTCTTCTTCCTCGTAATCTTCTAATTGCACTATTTTTCTTTCCAAAGATTCCAGTTCATTCAACAATCTGGAATAAAATGATTTACCCTTTGTTTCATCTGGCAATTCAGGAATCCAATTGTTCTCCAATGGGTCTACAAACCTCAAAGGTGTGATTTTAGGAACCAACCTATTATCCTCCAAAAGAATATCAAAGAAAATAGGACTCTCACTATAAGTTGATATTAGTTGTTGGGCTGACAGGGTGGTGAGGTCCCGCTCAATCTGCCTCTTTAAAGCCCGTCCCCCCATTCTTTCATCATAGCCTCTTTTTGCAACCCATTCCAAAGCTTCCTGGCTGATATTAAGGATGGTTGTCCTGCGTACGAAACCATCGCGTTTTAGTAATTCCTTAATTTGCAATCTTGCTATTCCAAGAATATGTTCTATTGCTAGTGGATTAAAAATGACGATTCGGTCAATTCTATTAATAAACTCTGGCCTGAATTTCTTTTCAACAGCTTTTCTATACACAGCACCCTCATCTCTTTTAGCTGTACCAAAGCCAAGTTGTGTTGAAGCTTCCCTGGCACCAACATTAGAAGTCATGATTACAATAGTATTGGAAAAATCAACTGTTCTTCCAAGGCTATCAGTCAATCTACCATCATCTAAAACCTGCAATAATAAATCATGAATTTTGGGATGTGCTTTTTCTATTTCGTCAAACAATAATACTCCAAAAGGTTGATATCTTACTTTTCCAGTCAGTTGACCCTCAGGATTGTAATAATCTCCAATTAATCGCTCCAAACCCCCAATATCTATGTATTCGTTCATGTCAAACCGCATCAAAGGTTTTTCACTTCCCATTAGATATTTACAAAGCACTTTTGCAGCCTGCGTTTTTCCCACTCCAGTTGGACCAATAAACATAAATGAGGCTATTGGTTTTGTTTTATCATTCAGCTTTGATTTGATGGAATGGACGACTTCCACTAATGAATCGATTACTTTAGGTTGTCCAACCAATTCACTTTCCATCATTTTTTTAACCTCTCCTTTTTCAAATACCGAACTTTCGTCAAATATCTTTTCTTTTAGACCACTGTAAAATTGAAACTCTTCACGTACTTCAGTTGCATCTATGGTTTTGTATCGATATTTTGTTGCTAGCTGGGACATCATTTTAACAACCGCACCAGGCAAAGCTTTATTTTTCAAATAGTTACGATGGATGGCAAACATTTGATTAATAGCCTGAATGTTAATTCTGCAATCATTTTCCACTTCGAGTTGTTTCCTTAAATGCAAGGCTATCTTCACGGCTTTTTCCCGATTGGGTTCCTTTAGTCGAATTATCTGAAATAAATCTGAAAAACCCCGGTCTTGCTCCTGTACAACTTTCCATTCTTCTGGGCTTGCTAGTAAAACCAGTTGCAATTGCCTTTTTTCCAAATAGGGTTTAAGGACATTTCCCAGTGTTAGACTGTTAGAAGCTGATTTTCCTATTCGGAATAGTGCTACCGGGTTATCTACCAACAAAATATCGGAATTTGATGCTTTGGTCAGAGGTTTCATCACAAATTTTAGAATAGATTCGAATCTCTTTTCCCACATTCCAACTATGCTCATTCCCGAAATAACGCGATTAGGATTTAAATGCCAGAGATGTTGTTTTCTGCCTTTTATTTTTCCATAAAAATCACTCAGGTACCTAAATACTACCTCCTCAATAACCGTATGTTTTCCATACCCTTCCCCTCCAATTAGTACAATGGGAGTATTTTCTTTTTTGTAAATGATTTGATACAATTGACTCACCAAATCATCCTGATAATATGCTCTTTGAAGTTCTTCAGGATACTTAGCATTTAAGTCAATTCCGGTTTTTTCAAGTTCCATTGAACCATCAAATTCTTGAGTTCCTCCTACAGCTGAAAAAAACCATTGATATTCAACTTGCTCAAATTTATATTTATCGAAACCAACGTTTACAGTTTGCTCAATCGTTGAAACAAAAGTTCTTTTATCTGAAAAATATCTTTCTTCATCAAAATCGCTCCCATCTTCTTCTTTGTATAACTTTAGTAAATTTTTGATAACATTCTCTGCTTGCGACTGCAGAGCACCTTTACCTTTTAATTTCCCTTCGGCTAGAAAAACAAAATTGTGAAATGCGGGTAAAGCAACAAATGTTTTTTCCTGAACTTGAAAAGAGGCGGCACCAAATCGTCCACTTATATTTTGCTTTTTTACTATAAGAGAAAGTGGAAAAGTGGTATAAGTAACCTTTGGATTAAATAAATACCAAAACAGGTGATGAGAATTTTCCCTATTCAAAACATAACCTCTGAAATAATGCTTCAACTCTCTTTTAAAAATTGCAACAGCCCTATCGTATCTCCTATGGGTAGCCACTGGGTGATTAAAGAATAGTGGGCGAAGATGATAATGCAGATGATCATCAATCAGAGCTGTTTGAACAATAGTAGGAACGGTCAGGGTTATGTTGGGCATGTTTTGAAAAAGTATTCAATAATTTAAAGTTCAAAGAAAGGAACTATTTTGAAAAAAAAGGGTTTTCTACTCAATCAAGTAAAGAATGACCTAAATGATATTTACATTTTTCTTTTTCAATAACCAATTCCAAGTCGCAACGTCCTTTGCGCACCTTTCTATATTGCTATGATTTTTAAGTAATAAGGGGCAAAAGCGGATTGATTTTTAGACCAGCTCTTTAAATGAGCAATTTGAAAAACTTTCAATTCAGTGTCATTCTGTGTCCCTCCTTTTCTAAAAAATCTTTTTCTTCGCGGTTCAAAATTTAAATCAATAAAAAATCATGGAATATAAACCCAGAGATATTGAAAAAAAGTGGAAAAAATGGTGGGAAGACAACCATATCTACAAAATTGATAATCAATCAGATAAGCCAAAATATTATGTCTTGGATATGTTTCCTTATCCGTCAGGATCAGGTTTGCACGTAGGACATCCCTTAGGTTATATCGCCTCGGATATTTTTTCCAGATACAAAAGATTAAAAGGATTTAATGTCTTGCATCCTATGGGTTACGACGCATTTGGATTACCCGCTGAACAATATGCCATCCAAACTGGTGTTCACCCGGCTGTCTCTACCGCTAAAAACATCAGACGCTATAGAGAACAATTGGAAAACTTGGGATTCAGTTTTGATTGGGACAGAGAGGTTCAAACTTGTGATCCCTCCTATTACAAATGGACACAATGGATATTCTTGCAATTATTCGAACACTATTACTGTAATAATTCCCAAAAGGCACAGCCCATTGCTGAATTGATCAACAGTTTTGAAAAAGAAGGGAATTCAAACATTAATGCAGCCTCCAATCAAGAAGAGGTTTTTTCAGCTGAAGATTGGACAGCTATGTCAGCCAAGGAAAAAGATGATGTATTAATGAATTATCGTTTGGCATATCGAAAGGTGACTTATGTAAATTGGTGCGAAGCTTTAGGAACCGTCTTGGCAAATGATGAAGTAAAAGACGGAGTAAGCGAACGGGGTGGTTATCCAGTAGAACGCAAACCAATGTTGCAATGGTCTTTGAGGATTACAGCTTATGCAGAAAGATTGTTGAATGATTTAAATGACATTGAATGGTCAGAATCCATGAAAAAAATGCAGGGAAATTGGATCGGTCGTTCAACAGGTGCCCAAATGTTTTTCGATTTGGAAAGTCACGAAGGGCAGATTGAAATATATACAACAAGGCCTGATACCATTTTTGGGGCCACATTTATGGTTTTGGCTCCAGAGCATGATTTGGTTGAAAAGATTACTACAGAAGACCAAAAATCTCAAATAAATGAATATCTTAAATATGCTGGAGCCAGATCTGAAAGGGAGCGTATGTCGGAAACAAAATCCGTCACTGGTGCCTTTACCGGGGCTTATGCAAAAAATCCATTTAATGGCGCCAAAATTCCAATATGGATAAGTGATTATGTATTGAAAGATTATGGAACCGGAGCCATTATGGCAGTACCTGCAGATGATGAACGCGATCATCGTTTTGCTGAAAAATTTGGCTTGGAGATTATTGAAATAATTGATAAGAGTATGTATGCGGGGGCAACCATTGAAGACAAGGTAGGAAAGATGATCAATTCCGACTTTTTGAATGGTATGGAGGTTTTGGATGCCATTGACTCAATTAATGAAAAAATTGAAATGATGGGCATAGGAATGGCAAAAATCAACTACAAATTAAGGGATGCCATCTACAGCCGCCAAAGATATTGGGGAGAACCATTTCCAATAATGTTCGATCAAGATGGAGTTGCTCATGCCATGGATGAAAAAGATTTGCCATTGGAGTTGCCAGAATTGGAAGAATACAAACCTGCTTCAGGTACAAAATCACCCTTGGCTAGAGCAGAAGACTGGGTTAATTTACCCAATGGTTGGACACGTGAAACAGATACCATGCCTGGTTTTGCAGGTTCTTCCTGGTATTTTTTAAGATACATGGATGCAAATAATGATGCAGAGTTTGCGAGTCAGAAAGCCATCAATTATTGGAAAGATGTTGATTTGTACATTGGAGGAACAGAGCACGCAGTTGGGCATTTGATGTATTCCCGTTTTTGGCATAAATTCTTGTACGACAAAGGCTTGGTACCTACCAAGGAACCTTTTCGGAAGTTGATCAACCAGGGAATGATTCAGGGAGTCATTGAAAGCATGTATTTGTTGAAGGAAAAGGAAAATGGTCAGTCAAAATTTGTTTGTGCAGGATTAGTTAAAAAAGGAAAGTATCCTCAAGATAATGTCACCAAAATTCCCGTTCATGTAGATTATGTGCAAAACTATGGCTCTCAAGATTCATATATGAATATTGACTCTATCAAAAAATTCATTGATTGGCGACCAGAGTACGCGAATGCCATTTTTGAATGTGGATATGGAATCTACCAAAACGGAAAATTTGAATCTTTTGGAGATAAAACTGATAGTCAATTGTTCACTGTGTCCGAAGTTGGCAAAATGTCCAAATCTAAATACAATGTCATCAACCCTGATGATGTAGTTGAAAAGTATGGTGCAGATACTTTTCGCATGTATGAAATGTTTTTGGGACCAATAGAGCAATCAAAACCCTGGGATACTAAGGGAATAGATGGTGTCAGCAAATTTTTGAGGCGTTTGTGGGGTTTGTTTTACAATGAAAATGGAGAATTTGTAGTGACGGAGGCAGCTCCAAGTAAGGATGAATTGAAAGTTTTGCATACCTGTATAAAGAAGGTAACAGAGGATATTGAACGTTTTTCATTCAATACTTGTGTAAGTGCTTTTATGGTTTGCGCCAATGAATTGCGATCATTGAAATGCCATAAAAAGGATGTTTTGCAAGAATTGGTAGTCTTGGTAGCACCTTTTGCTCCTCATGTTGCTGAAGAATTGTGGCATCAATTGGGCAATGACACTTCTGTTAATGTCTCCATCTATCCTGTATTTGAAGCCAAACATTTAGTTGAAGATTCAATTACCTATCCTGTTTGTATTAATGGGAAAAAGAGAGCAGTAGCTGATTTTCCAGCTGATTCTTCAAAAGAAGAAATGGAAAAGGCAGCTTTGGCATTGGAAGATATTCAGAAATGGATAGACGGAAAGACTGTAAGAAAAGTAATTGTGGTGCCAAAGCGAATGATAAACATCGTTGTTGGATAATTTTAAATAGATTGGAGTTTGGGGTTTGGTCGTTTCAAATCCCCAAACTTCCAAACTGAAACTCTCATTTTTTCCTATATTTGCTCCGGTTATAATCTCATCTTGAAAAATTCTGTTTTATACTTTTCTGAAGGAAACAATTATTATAGTATCCACTTTTTTGTCGCACATTTATTAATATACTGATTTTCAGGCTACTTAGAACCGATTTTTTTGATTATGCGAACACAATTCCATGAAGCACTGTATCTGGTATTTTTACTGCTCTTTTTGGACATAATACCTTCAGTTGCAAATAACACTAACAACAATCCAAATGAATCCCTTTCTACACCTTTCCCTTCTCTTTTGGTGAATGATACACTTGACAACCCATCAGCGTGTATGTTATCTTTACCAATCCTGGATGATGATTGCAGTGGAGAACAAGAATTTCCAGTTCAGGTAATCAATCCTCCTGGAGATTCACTGGGAATAGATGTTTTTTTAGAAGAAGTCCGCCTAATTATTGGACACGAATGGGATTTGGATATCGATATTTTTCTGATTTCACCTTCAGGAGCAAGCGTCACCCTTTCTACAGACAATGGGGATACAGATGATAATTACGGAGATCCATTGGATCCTACTTGTTCGGATTACACAACTTTTCTGTCACATAGCTCTACTCAGGCCTGTAATGCCCCATCCATTGAGGATGGTTCAGCACCATTTATTGGTAACTTCTTACCTGAGGGTAATTTTGAAGATTTAAATGATGGTGTGACGAATCCGGAAGGCATTTGGATTCTCAAAATTTGTGATGATGCTGAAGTAAACGAAGGCACCCTGGAATTTGTGGAGTTGGTTTTTTCTCCGCTTGTATGTATCCGACCTTCCCAGGTAGAAGTAATAGCTTCAGATTCTACATCAGTTACGCTCAATTGGTCCTCAGGATTGAATTGTCACAACACCATTTTAGAATATGGATTACCAGGATTTACACCTGGCAATGCGGGAATGGTAGGTGGTGGAATTGCTGCGCCCTCTGGTTTTTGTGCGCCACCATTCACCATAAGTAATTTGCTCCCTAATACTACTTACGAGTTTTATCTTCGAGAATATTGTGGAGTTAATAATTATTCAGAAAACTCCTGTCCAATCATTGTGACGACAAGTTGTTCTCCCCCACCTCCAACACTTATTGAAGACTTTGATAGTCAGGCTTTATGCGATCCTACATGCGGGTCCCCTTGTAATATCTCTGGAACCTGGAGAAATAGTCTAATCGATGGCTTCGATTGGATAGTCCATTCAGGCAGTACAACTTCTTCACAAACGGGTCCTTCAGACGACGCAGGAGGAGACAATGGCAATTATATTTATATAGAATCCTCAGGCCCTGATTGTCAAAGAGATACAGCCATATTGATATCAAATTGTATAGAAGTCAGTGCAAAACCAGACACCTGTGACATGTCATTCTTTTACCATATGTTTGGGTTTCATACAGGTTCATTAACACTAGAAATAACAACAGATGGTGGATTAAATTGGGAAAGGTTGTGGTTTGCGCAAGGAAATAAAGGAGACGAATGGTTTTTTCAGTTTATTGACTTGAGTCCTTACCATGGTCAAATTGCCCAATTTCGCTTCCTCGTTATTGGTGGAAATGGATTTCGAAGTGATATTGCGCTGGACCAAATTACTTTTTATGGTTCCCTTGATTTAGGACCTGGTTCCCTTATTTATTATGCTGATGAAGACGGAGATGGCTATGGTAATCCGGATAAGTTTTTCAGAACTTGTTATGCCATTAATTTAAATGGATTTACACCAATAGCCGGAGATTGTGACGATGAAAATGATTTTATTAATCCTTCCGTAGACGAATCTCCTTGTGATGGATTGGATTTAAATTGTAATGGAAATGACGATGAATTAATTCTTCCACCACCAAATATTCCTATTGATACCATCAAAATATGTAGTGGAGCTCAAGTCATCGTTGAGGCAAATCCACAATTTTTTGGAGGTATTTATTGGTATGATCAAATTACCGGAGGTATTGAATTATTTCAGGGACAAGAATATAATCCCGGAATCCTGCCTGAAAACAACTCTCCCAATCCTATATTTCTTTCCTATTATGCAGAAGAACAAAATTTTTTCGGTTGCTCTTCCCAGGAAAGAGCTGAAGTGGTTGTGGCCATTTTTCCTAATCCTGAACTATCATCAAATGATCAAGTTTTAATTTGTGCTGGGGAAGCATTCGACCTTGCTACACTAAACATTATTGATATAAATCAGGCAGGAACAAGTTTTGATTATTATATAGGTACACCTGAACCTGGGAATCAATTAAACTCCTCAGTAATTCACCCTACTTCAAATACCAATTACACAATTTTAGGTGTCACTCCAATTGGTTGTAGAGATACTTTGGATTTTTTGGTGGAAGTCAAACCCAGCCCTCATCCATTGATATTAGGGGATGAAACCATTTGCCGAGGAACATCTTCCAGTTTAACGGTGGCCGATATAGGTTCCGGAATCCTTCCTTTGACTTATTTGTGGAATACAGGGGCTACCAATCCAACCATTCCTGTTTTCAGCAATCCAAATATTGGTGCGACAGAAACCTTTACTATTGAAATGACTGGAGCAAATGGCTGTTCAGGAAGGGATACTTTTGAATTGGTCACAGTTGCCAGTATTCAGAGTGTTTCCACTTTTTCAAATGACGTGACTTCATGTGATGGGACAGACGGAATCATCAATATTTCAATATCGGGTGGGATAGCGCCCTTTGATTATAATTGGGAAGGTCCTAATCAATCAACGGGCTTTGGAAGTAGTAATTTCAATAACTTTACCATTTCCAATTTGGAACAAGGTGCCTATTCAATCACAATAATTGACAACAGTGTCGAAAATTGCTCATTTGCCATCCCAAGTACAGTAGTAAATGGACCATCAGTAGATATAAAAACACCCGTATTGACAGAACCTGACTGTTTTGGAGGATCAGATGGCTGCATTTTTATAGATGTCGTGGGCAACAACTTTTCTATTACCTGGAATACTGGGGATACAACAGAATTATTATGTGGATTAGAGGCAGGAAATTATGAGGCAACTGTAGTTGCAGGGACTTGTATTACTCAAATTCCAGTTACACTAACACAGCCTCCGAATTTAATGGTAAATCCCCTGGTGAATGATGTAACCTGTCCAGGCGATGATGATGGGAAAATTAAATTGGATGTTTTTGGAGGAACGCCAATTTATTTTTTCAAATGGGAAACAAATGACTTTCAAGATAGTCTGGTGAACCTTTCCTCAGGAACTTATAATGTGACTGTTTCGGATATACAAAACTGTGAAGTAGCACTTTCAATACCTGTTGATGAACCGAATCCAATATTGATAGACACGGTAGAAATTCAACAGGTGAGCTGTTTTGGTGGAAGAGGTGGTTCGATTGAGATTAGTGTTACGGGCGGCACCCCCTTTTATTCCATTCTATGGAGCAATGGTAATACTACCTCAAAAATCGGCTTTTTGGAAGCTGGATTTTATGGAATTACAGTGACAGATTTCAATGGATGCACAGCCTCTCAACTTTTCGAAATTACAGATCCTCCCCAACTGGAAGTCAGTGTACAAAATGTAATAGACGCCACTTGTAATGGCATTGATGATGGAAAAATCAATATTTTGCCAATTGGGGGTTCCCCTCCATACATCTTTGAATGGAACAATGGGAATACCAACCAAAACGCTAGTGATTTAGGGGCAGGTTTTTATCATGTTCTTGTCATAGATAACAATCAATGTGCAATTAACCTGGATTCAATTGAGGTTAGTTCTCCAGCTATGATAATGGTGGAAAAAAACATAGACCCTGCTTTTTGCCCTGGAATACCAAATGGTACGATTGAAATTGTAGAAGATAATATCCAGGGAGGAACACCTCCTTTTTCATTTTTCTGGAATAACGGAGAAACATCAAATACCCTGTCCAACCTGGCAGGTGGCTCTTATTTTACCACCATAACTGATAGCGCAGGTTGTATTTTCCACGATACCACTATTTTGGAATCAGGACAACCAATGGATCTAATAATTAATGATTTAGATCCAGCTTGTTTCCAAACCAATACTGGTAGTATTACCATTACTCCTGTTGGAGGGAATCCTCAGCACAGCATACTTTGGAATGATGGGAATACCAATTTTAATAGAATCAGTTTATCAGAGGGAACTTACTGGGCAACCATTACTGACCAATTTGGGTGTTATATTTCTTCTGACACTATTGCATTACATGATCCCTCTGCTCTTGAATTGGAAATAGAAAGTAAAGAAGATAATGTATGCTTTGGAGCATTTGAAGGCAGTATTGATGTCACCCCAATTGGAGGCGTACCACCCTATAATTTTATGTGGTCAAATGGTAATACTTCAGAGGATGTCAGTCTTCTACCAACTGGAGATTATACTGTTACACTTACAGATTCGAATTCTTGTCCATTCATACAATCTTTTCAAATTGTTGAACCTCCCCAAATGGTTCTTGAAACAAATATTGTAAACATTCCCGAATGTGATTTGGATCCCATTGACAGTGTTTGTGTTTCAGTTTCAGGCGGAATTGCCCCACATGATTTTAACTGGAGCAATGGAGTTACAGCATCTTGCCTTGTGGGTGCACCTACAGGAGAATATTCAATTACAGTGACGGATAACGTTGGATGTACACACGAAATGGAATCCATCAAGTATCCTGATCCGATTGAACCACTTTCTGTAGAATTGTTAAATGAAATATCCCAACTGACTCAATGCTTCCATGCTACAGATGGTGTTTTGGCTATTGAATTTCAGGGTGGAGATGCACCTTATCAATTTAATTGGAATCATGGTTTAACAGGTTCAACTGCTCAGGACACTTTGATAATGAATGATTTGGCTTCGGGTATTTGCCAGGTAACCGTAGTGGATGGAAAAGGCTGTCTTGCAGTGTCTGATTTATTTGAAATAGGACAGGCTGAACCTTTAAATCCAACTATCGTTTCTATTGAGAACGTTAAATGTTTTAATGGTTCGGATGGAATCATTAATTTGGATGTAACCGGAGGAAGTGAACCCTATAATTACCATTGGTTCACAGAGAGTAATGATACTTTGTCCCTCAATCAGGATCTGGATAATTTACCAGCAGGAGCATATTCGGTGATGGTTGAAGACTCAATTGGATGTAATTTTCTTATTGAGGATATTCCTATCGCAGAACCAGAAAAGGCACTTACACTTCTGGACAACCCTGTAATCGTTCAAAATGTAAGATGTTTTGGAGATAGCACGGGTTCAATAAACATTCAACCAGAAGGTGGGGTTCCTCCTTACATTTTTGACTGGTCAAATGGTGCAACTACAGAGGATATTTCACAGTTACCTGCCGGAGAGTATGGGATTACCTTAACCGATGACAATGAATGCTTGTTAAGTTCGGAAATTCTAGTTGAAGAGCCAGATACCAACATTCACCTTATTTCAGAAGAGGTGATAGATGCAAATTGCCATGGGGGAGGGGACGGATCCGTTTTGTTGAGTATTGAGGGAGGATGGGAACCTTATGAGTTCCTTTGGAATGATCCCAATTTGACCTCTACACTTAATTTGGTTGACGTCTCAGCAGGGGATTACACAATAACCATTACTGATAGTGAAGATTGTCAATTGATCCTGGAATATACAATAGGCCAAGCCAGCGATATCGTTTTGGTCCCTGGTATTGTGGATGCAACTAGTCAAATGGGAGGGTCTGCTTCTATCGAAGCTTCAGGAGGTCAGGCTCCCTATTTCTACGAATGGAGTACAGGATCACTTGATATGATGGTATCGGATCTTACTCCAGGAATCTACTCTGTAACTGTAACAGATTCAGATAATTGCACAGCTGTTGCTGAAGTGGAAATTAAGCTGGTTGATTTTATCGAAAATGATTTGGTCAAGGAGGTCATTTTATTTCCAAATCCTACCTCAGGTACCTTTGTTGTAAAGTTTGAATTATTAAAGGTTAAAGATTTAGATTTTAGAATTATTAATTTACTGGGTGAGGCAATATTGGATACTAAATATTTGAATCAACGAAATGGGGTTCATCATTTCAATATCATGGATAGAGCGCCAGGTATTTATCTATTTGAAATGAGTTCTGAAAATCAATTGCTCTTCCATCAGAAAATATTTCTTTCAAAATGATATTGATGAAATCCTCAATGGTTTGGTGACTTGGTCTTTGGGTAAGGGCAATGCCTACATCCATTACTACAACAGTAACCACGTTCCTTCAAATAATACTCTGTGAAAACAAATAGCCCATTCTCTATATAATAATGTTTTCCTTCTTCAAGACGAATTTTCTTTTGCTTCATGATAAAAATTGAACAAAAAAAACCTGCTATTGATGTTCATATAGCAGGTTTTTTTATCCAAAAGGTAACAATTATGCTATTTCAGGTTGAGTATTTAAATATCTTCTTTTGATGAGTTCATAGCTGCCAAATAAAACGATCACATAAAACAAATCACCTGCAATAGTCCCTCCAAAGAAGGGAATACCTGCGGCGTAGCAAGCTACTAAACCCGATAAAGTTTTGGGATATAAGGCAGTTGTCATCCATGCTCCAAAATTGGAAACCAGGAAAAAAATAGTAGAAGCACTTAGGCTTGCAACCAACAAATTCAAAGGCTTTACTTTTTTCAGAAGCAACCAACCTAATCCTACAATCAAAGCCAAAGAAACATAAACCATAGGCTCACTTACCAATACAAATCCTTCATAATAATGAGCGTAGACTGTATTGTCGAGAATCAAACTACTTATCCAAAAAGCAATAAAGGGTACTATGATTGCCCAATGCCTCTTTGTAAAGTAGGCAGCACCAAAAAGAGCCATTCCACCGAGTGGAGAAAAGTTCCAGGGATGTGGAATCAAGCGGCTCATAGCTACCAGAAAGATAATGAGGACTGGAATTCCAAAGTGAAAATTAATTTTGTTCTTAGGCATTTCAAGAAATATTTTTTGTTAGAAATTGTGGCAAAAATAATCCAATTACTTTGAATTCTAAATTTGAATCATCCAAAGTTCAAAAGGAGAAAGGCGGTAATTATTTCATTCCTTTTTAATTGTCAAAGACCTCTAACCGCAAATCATCCAGAATAATAGGATTGCTCCCTCCAGGTTTCCACATAAATAATTTTAAATTATCAAATTCTATGCTATCAATTTTAAAATCCATTGATGCAAATTTCCATTTACTTTTATCTAAAACACGTTCTGGTAAAATGTACCTTTCTTTCACAGTGCTTCCATCTTTTTCAAAACGAACCACCAATTTAGACATTTCCCAGCCCCAATGGCGAGGATATTTTTCTGTATAGAAGTGTCCGGAAATTCTCAGCCATTTATTTTTCTCCCATTTCCCATCAGTCTTTATATCAATTGCAGGTGTAAATTCTCTATCACCATTGATAATCAGTGCCTTAAACCCACTATAGGATATTGAGGAGATGTAAAGGCTGTCTTCTAAATTTTCAAAATCGTTGAAAAATACTTCTTCGGCATTTTTCGGAGTTTTGTTATAACTATGTTTCGCGTCTAACAGAATTTTATCTTCTTTTTTTACATCAAAATTCAAAAAGATTCGCCAGAAATAAGGTTTTGACATTTCTTCAGTAGTCAAGCCATGTCCATGTGCTTGCCATGTTTGAAATCCATTTAGAAAAATACAAAATAGAAAGATAGGGGTGAATAACCATTTGCTCCAATCGTGCTTAAAAACAAATTCAACAAAAGCAGCAAATGGGAAAACTAAAATGGCATAGGACTGAATCAAAGCCCTCTGCCCAAATCCTCCGCCATACCACCAAATGTCCCAAGCAGAAACCAGATAAAAATTGAGTAGGAAAAAAGCTAAAATAGCCCAAAATTGTTTAGGATACTTTTTGAAAAGAAAATAAAAACCAGCAATGGCAAAAAGCATGATTGGGGTATAAATAAACCATCCTTTTCTATAGGAAAATAATACATTGGAAACATGTGGGTTCAACCAGGTAAAGCCCTGATCTTCATAGCTATAAATCAACCAAGAATTTCCAATCGATTTCCAGTAAAGGAGTTGGAGACAGCCACAGACTATTATGATCAATCCTGTAATGCAGACTTTTGGGAAATGATTTTTAAAGAAACTCAGCCTTTCAAATATTTTTTTCGGATTTGATATTCCCCAAAGCAAAGGGATTAGAATGGTAATAATTTCAGTTGGCCGTGCCAGGGAAGCCAAGCCCACACAAAGTCCTATTATTATACTATACTTAAAGTTAGGGCTTTCATACCATTTAATAGTAGCAAAAATTAAGATAACATAAAGGGTAAATAAGTAATTATGTGACAGAGCAACATCAATGGTGCTATAATTCAAATAATTAGTACCCAGTACCATCAATAAAAGCACAATTGAGGTGGTGGAATCTTTAAAAAATTTAAGAAGATTTTTCCTGCAATACCACAAGCCGATAAAAGCAACTAAAATGCTCCAAAAATGCAAACCAGCCTGATATGGAAAGGAATACCCGTCTGCAAGGTAATTGCTATTGGAAGCAATAAAATGTGCTACCAAAAATCCTGGTAAATACATAATGGACATCCCCATTGAATATTTCATTATAGTATTTCCACTTTCATGGTGAAAAAAGCTCATTATACTTTCCCCTGTTGGTTGATATGTTTTTTGGATTTCCTCATAATATTTCATTTCAGAAGGATCCTGATAAATTAAAAAGGATGGCAAATAAGAGTAGTAGCCATCCACATCCCAACTGATAGTCGCTTCTGTACCTTTTTGCTGCCATTTGGGGTAGGAAAGAGAAACTAGAATAATACTAGCGCAAGCAATAAGAAAAGTAAAAAACGAAAGCCGGTTTTTCATTCGGCCAAGTTATAAAATGGTCGTGAAATGTCCTTATAAAAGAAAACCCTTGCACTGGGAATGCAAGGGTCTCTAACCCAAACAAATAAACACAAAAACTACTTTTTAAGATTCCTTACAATATTAGGGCGTTTTTTGGTCTTTGACAACTAATGAAGAAGCATTTTTTAAGCGAATGTGACATGGTTAATTTAAAAATCAAAAATATGAACCATTGTAATTATTACAATCGCCTGAAAATCAGTGACATGATATTTTTTTCCACAGCAATTCCATTTTAAGAAAAAACAAGATGTTGGTTGAAGAAAAAATTAGTAGCAATATCCTAAACAATAAATCTATTCTCAAAAATTCAACAATACATGTACTATCGATTTAAATGGCCCTAATCACAAAAGTCCAAGCAGTTCACTGGTATTTTTTAAAAACAAAAAATTCCAATTCCTTTTTGATTGCTTTAGAATGCTGCGAATATTCTTAACTTGCTCCCAAATAAAATTTGAAAAACAAAAACATGGAATATAGAAGATTAGGAAATTCTGGCTTACAAGTAAGTGCCCTCTCTTTAGGATCCTGGCTTACATTTGGAAAACAAATAAGTGATAAAATTGCAGAAAAGTTAATGGCATTGGCATACGAAGGAGGTGTAAACTTTTTTGACAATGCAGAGATTTATGCTCGAGGAGCATCAGAAGAGGTAATGGGGAAGATTTTAAAGAAAATGAATTGGGCAAGAAGTTCCTATCTGGTTTCCAGCAAAGTCTATTTTGGTGATGGAGGTAAAAAACCCAATCAAACTGGCTTGAATAGGAAACATGTATTTGAAGCTTGCGATGCTGCCCTTAAGCGGTTACAGGTAGATTACCTTGATTTATTCTTCTGCCATCGACCTGATAAGAATACTCCAATGGAAGAGACCGTATGGGCGATGAATCATTTAATGCAACAAGGCAAAATTTTATATTGGGGAACTTCAGAATGGTCTGCTCAGGAAATTATGGAAGCTCATATGGTTGCAAAGGAAAATAGACTTATTGGTCCTACTATGGAACAACCACAATACAATATGTTTCATCGTAGAAAAGTAGAAGTTGAATACAAAAAAATCTACAGTACAGTTGGATTGGGGACGACCATCTGGTCTCCACTTTCTTCAGGAGTTTTGACCAATAAATATTTAGATAAGTTTCCAGATGGGACCAGATTGAGTATTGAAGGGCTGGAATGGCTAAAATCGAGATCATTGACTCCTGAAAGATTGGAGAAAGTCCGATCCTTAAGCAAAATTGCCAAAGATTTGGACACCTCAATTCCAAAACTCGCAATCGCCTGGTGTTTGACTAACAAAAATGTGAGTACTGTCATTCTAGGTGCTTCTAAGGTTGAGCAATTGGAAGAAACCCTGACTTCTTTTGAAATCCTTCCCAAGTTAACTGAAGAAGTTTTGAAGAAAATTGAAGAAGTTCTGGATAACAAACCTCCACACCCAATGTTTTAGCAAGGTTCCTTTTAGGTTATTAAATCTTGTAAGAGCTTGTTTAAAAATTTTATGAACTGAAAATCAAAAGCTTATGGTTCTGACAATAAATTGCCGAAAGAATTTATCGGGATAAATGATTGAGGAAATTTGCAGTCAGGTTCATAAGATGTTGGTTTTCAGGAAAGAAAAATTTAAACAAGCTCTAATAGAACCTGGAGGGAAATAGTGAATATAAACCTGCTATTATCTGTTAAAATTGTGTCTTCCTTTTAGCAAAATTGGATGAGTCCATCTCATATAATAATTTCTTTCAGTTATTGCCCCTACCTTTAATTTAGGAATCGTCAATTCAATCTTTCTTGTATGAAAAAAATGCTTGTCATTTTGGGCATCATTTCTTTATTGCTTATTAATCTTTCAGCCCAAAAATTGGATCACGTCCAGGGAGAAATTTTGGTTCAAATCAAACCAGATTCTGATATCTTTCTTATTTCAAAAAAACTTCAAAGACTTGATAATCAATACACCAGATCATTCGTCCAGAAAGAGGTTTCAGCACCATTAAATATTTGGTTATTAAATTTTGATTTCACGAGAATAGATGAAGTCCAGATATTGGATTCCTTGAAGAGTCATGATGAAATTTTGGTGGCTCAGTTTAATCATTTGGTATTTGACCGCCAAACAATTCCCAATGATCCATTTTTTAATCAACAATGGCAGTGGTTAAATGAATCCCAGGTTGGTGGTTTATTTGATGCAGATATTGATGCTGATTTAGCCTGGGAAATTGCAACCGGTGGTTTTACAGGAATTGGTCAGGAAATAGTGGTATGTGTCATAGAAAGTGGAGGAGCAGATTGGGATCACGAAGACCTGATTGATAACCACTGGACCAATACAAATGAAATTGAAAATAATGGCATTGATGATGATGAAAACGGCTACATCGACGATGTTAATGGTTGGAACAGCATAACCGAAAATGACAATATCTCTTCTGGTAGTCATGGTACAAGTGTCTGTGGAATGGTTGGGGCAGTTGGGAATAATGGAATTGGAATAACAGGAATAAACTGGCGGGTAAAAACAATGCAAGTTGTCAGAGGAAGCCTTGGAAGTACTTCCAACCCCAATGAAGCAAATGTTTTAGCAGCCTATACTTATCCTTTGGTAATGAGGCGATTATACAACCAAACCAATGGAGTTAAAGGTGCTTTTGTTGTAGTTACAAATGCTTCCTGGGGGTTGGATAATGGCAACCCGGATGATGCTCCTCTATGGTGTGAAATGTATAATGAGATGGGCAATGAGGGTATTCTTTCTTGTGGGGCTACCAACAATAGTGACAACGTTGATGTAGATATTTCGGGTGACCTGCCAACAGCTTGTGAAAGTGAATTCCTGATTTCAGTTAGCTCAACTAATTCAACTGACATATTAAAAGCTGCATTTGGTTTGGAAAATATTGACTTGGCAGCTCCGGGTGAGTCAGTTTATACAACAAATCCCAATGGTAATTATGACGGTGAAACCGGAACTTCATTTGCAAGCCCAATTGTAGCCGGAATGGTCGGATTGATGTATTCCGCACCTTGTATCAGTAATGGTGCCAATGCTATTTCCAACCCTTCTGAAACTGCCCTTTTTATACGGGATTTGGTATTTCAGGGAGTAGATACGCTACCGAATCTTACCGGAATTTTAGCAACTGGGGGTAGAGTCAACGCGGGAAAAAGTATGCAATTAATAATTGATAATTGTGCACCTTGCCCAGATCCCTATGGCGTAATAATTTCAAATTTGACAGATACAGAGGTTCAAATACAATGGAGTGAAACCAATTTAAATCAAAATACGAACCTTAGATGGAGAAAAACAGGAGACCTGCTTTGGAATGAATTGTTCAATGCCCTAAGTCCATTGCAATTTAATAATTTGGAAGGATGTTCAGAGTATGAAATACAATGGCAAACAGAATGTGCTAACACTGTTGGCAATTGGACTGAATCATTTATTATAAAAACAGATGGTTGTTGTTCTGCCCCCACCCAAATTGAGATTCAAAATCTAACAGACACTACTGTCACGATAACCTGGGAAAACATATTAGCTGTACAAAGTTACCAGGCCACCTTATTGGATGATCAAAGCACGGTAATTGAAATTGATACATCTGGTAACATTATTTCTTTTTCAGCTTTGGAACCTTGCTCAGAATACAACTTTAACCTGGAAGTTTTTTGCAACAATGGAGACACCCAATTGAGCGAGGATTTCGTTTTTAGCACTCCAGGTTGTGGTGCATGCCTGGATAGAGTTTACTGCTTAGCAAATGGTCAAAATACAAGTGAAGAATGGATTGAAAATGTAACCCTCAACACCATAAACAATACCAGTCAAAACGATTTGGGTTATGGGGATTACTCTGGATTATCAACAGATTTATTTACATATTCAGTCAATGAAATAAGTTTGACCCCTGGATTCTCCGGGTTTTCATACAATGAATATTTTAGAGTTTGGATTGATTTTAACCAGGATGGTATTTTTAACAATGACGATGAATTGGTTTTTGACCCAGGGGAAACGACTGCTGAAACAATAATTGGCGACCTCATAATTCCCGGAGATGCTTTAATGGGTTTGACCAGAATGAGAGTAGCCATGCGTTTCAACAATCCGGCAGGAGCCTGTGACCAAAATTTTGATTTTGGTGAGGTTGAAGATTATTGTGTAAATATTTTTGAGGGCAATCCTCCCGATTGTTTGATACCAGAAAACATCTTGAATCAAAATATTAGTTTTACTGAAGCCACCATAACCTGGCAGCCATCTATTGATGCTTTAAAATATCAGGTCAGGATGAAAACAGTAGCCAACCCTAATTGGCAAGTCTATGAAACGCTTAATACCAATATTACATTTGAAAATTTGGTTGATTGTATTGAATATGAATACCAGGTAAAATCAGTCTGTATCGGCACCACAAGTGGATGGTCAGATAGTTTTTTCTTTGAAACGATATGTGCTGATCCTTGTGATGAAATCCCATCAAACCTGGATAGTATTGAAGTAAACTTTTCCTATGTCAATCTTAGCTGGGATGGAACTTCCAACGCCATAGCCTACCAAATTGGATTTAAAGAATCAATTTCTTCGATTTGGAATTTTGTTGAAACAGATTCAACAGATTTAAATATTGAAGGATTGAATGATTGCACTGAATATGATTTTTCGGTTAAAGCATTATGTATGGGAAGTGAGAGTGAGTTTTCAGACACAAAAACCTATAAAACCAAATGTTTGACGGGAATCAACACAATTTCTTCTGACATAAAGAAATTATGTATTTACCCAAATCCATTTAAGAAATATATAAATATCAACATCAATTTGATAAACACAGGACAAGTTAAATTTCTTCTTTATGATTCAAGTGGTCGAAAGGTTTATGAAACTGCTGACATTTTTCAACAGGGGGATTCAGATTGGAAAATTTCTAAATTGGAAAACTTGAATTCAGGACTATATCTTTTGAAAATTGCAACAGAATATGATCAATATTTTAGTCGAATCATAAAAGCCAATTAGACTTTTATATCACTTTCCCATTAGTTCATCGACTACTCTTCGTACACCAATCGTTGCCTTCTCAGCAATAACAATTAAATTGTTGCTCTGTCTTAATTCATGATTTATTGAAGGATTGGGATCAACGTAGTAAACAGGTAGATTTTGACGGGCATAACCAACCAAACCAGCCGCTGGATAAACCTGCATAGAAGTTCCAATAATAATTATTTTATCGGCAGTGGTGGTTTCTAATGCTGCCACATCCAGCATTGGGACCATTTCCCCAAACCATACTATATGAGGACGTAATTGCGATCCCCTTTCACATTTATCTCCTAAGTTGATATCACCGTGGCATTCATAAATCAAGCGCTCATCCATAGTGCTTCTCGATTTTGTCAATTCACCATGAAGATGAACAATCCTGGAAGAACCACCTCTTTCGTGGAGGTCATCTACATTTTGAGTGATGACAACAACCTTGTATTTCTTTTCCAATTCGACGAGTGCTTTATGCGCCAAATTTGGTTCGACTTCCTTTAATTGCCTCCTTCTCTGATTGTAAAAGTCTAAAACCAATTCCCTGTTTTTATGCCATCCGGCAGGAGATGCAACTTCCATTACATCGTATCCTTCCCATAAACCTCCGGCATCTCTAAATGTTTTTATTCCACTTTCAGCACTTATACCAGCTCCTGTCATTACAACTATTTTTTCCATAAAAATTCTTCTTTTTTCATTTTGGTTCCTTCCAAGTAATTTTTTGCGCAAATATGGCAAGAAATTCAAGGAAGTCTTTTCTGGCTTGAAGTTAAAGAGTGTGAGAATTTGAGAATTTGAGAGATTGAGATGTAAATATTTCTCAAATTCTCAAATTCTCACACTCTCACAATCTCACAATCTCAATTTCTCAAATTCTATGGCGCTGGCTTCGCCGGGTTAGCTAATTTCAATTAAACAATTCTAATTCTTCCATAAGAGAATGTCGTTCTGGATATTGATTCCGGATTAATCTTACGAGTTTTTCTGCCAACCCAAATTCTCCAATTTCATAAATATGATTCAGTATTTCCCGAACCTTTTCAGAGGGTTTCCTTCCCAAATGGTTCTTCAAATAATCAGTCAAATAACTTTCATATACTTTATAAATCTCTCCTTTAAATTGTTTCATCAAAATTTCATCATACTTTTTTAATAAATCAAGAGACCTTAAACCAGTAATTAGCGTCAATAGTTCAGCCAGGCGAGATTCTTTAAATAATATTTCCGCCAATACATCTCTTTTTAGAATAGAGTAGGGGAGTCCCTTTACTTTTTGAATTATAGTTTCTAAAAATTCATCCCAATCTTCCTGAATATAAGGTTTACTTTTTTCCAGATAATTATAGTTTAATGTGGATAAAAACCTTTTTTCAGCAAGGGTCTTTATTTTTAGTCGATCCTGGTTTTGAACAGCTATTCGATACATGAGCTCTTCAAGTTCCAAAACTACTTTCATTGAAAACCCTTGATTCAAGCCTTTTTCCGCCAAATTTTCTGCCTCTACTAAATTCCCTCCTTTTATGGTTTTTCTGATAACTTCAAGCAAAATTGTTGGATTATTCAGATATTCCTTTACTAGATTATGATGTGCTCTTTTTTTATTGAATTTCTCTAATAACTTAAGTTTAATTATCACATAGTGAGCTTGTTGTACAGGGTCAATAAATGTTTTATTTAATTGAAAGTCGATTGCTTCAAGGGTTTTTTGAAGATGCTTTTTTTCTTTACTAAGATTCAATAGCATTTCAAAAAAATGGATACTACAGTTGTTCAGCTGATAGGTATTTCTATTACATTCTTCATAAGCGAATTGGCGAATTTCTTCAATCAATCCAGGAGCCGGATTTAATGACAATATTTTTTCAATGTTTAAAAAACAGGAAAGTAATATTGGTTTAAATTTTTCCTCGACCTTACCTGTTTTCTGAATAATAGGTGTTATTTTTTTAATTAGACATTGGAGTAGCACAAATCCTTCAGAATAATCATTCAGGGCAATGGCATCTTTGGATTGTCCCAATAACTCTTTCGCAACTTTTAAAACTTCCAGGCTGCCTTTATAAGGAAAAATATCATTTTTTCCTCGGACTGAATTGATGATTGAATCCAACAATTGAATATATTTGTCATAAGCACTATCCATTGGCACCGTCCCAGCAAATCTGGCTTTGAGTGCCAGGCTAAATTGTCGGTTACCTTTTGCATAATGGCGCATGAAAGCTATTAAATCTTCCTTTTTAGCATTTTCAAAAATGGTATTGATGGTTAATTTTTTAGGGGCAACCGACTTACTTCGTTTAAATGCCTTTCTGGCTTTTAAATCTGCCAAATGTTTTCTAAGGGTTAATAGTACAGCTGTTAAGTGTTCACAGCAATTTTCTTTTTGGAATGTGGTACATTCACAAGAATAGGCTTTTACTTTGGATGGGGTTATTTGAATTTCGACTTCTTTTTCCAAAACCAAGGCAACCCAAAGATGTTTATCAGCTTCTCTAAGATCTGAAACCATGTTGTTAATCACCAATCGCTCTCCGAGGATTAAGAAATCTTCGTCAATATGTAATTCAAGGTTTTTTAATAAAAAATTCATTTGATTTTAAAACACAGATATATTTCAATAAAATTTGTATAAACGGATAAAAATACCGCTTTTTAATTTTTTTTAGCTTTGGAGCAAAAAGAAAAATATATGAAAACCGTTTTTTTCATTAGACATGCCAAATCAAGTTGGGCAGATATGAGCCTCAGAGATGTGGACAGGCCTTTGAATAACAGGGGTTTAAGAGATGCCCCATTTATGGCAAAAATGCTCGTAGGGAGAAACGAAAAAGCGGACTTAATAGTTTCAAGTCCTGCCAACCGCGCCCTTACCACAGCCAAATATTTTGCAAGAGAACAGGGAATTCCTGATGAAGAAATCAAAGTAGATCCCATGATTTACGAAGCATATCCGGAATCTGTACTGCAAATATTAAATGGATTAGATGATGCGCACCAAACTGTATTTATTTTTGGTCACAATCCAACATTCACAACCATTGCAAATTATTTTACAAGGGAATACATTCCAAATGTTCCCACCTGTGGGATTGTAAAAGTAGAATCAAATATTTCAAGTTGGTCTGAGTTTTCTAAATACACAGGAGAGGTGACTGCATTCTATTATCCAAAACAACATTTTAATTGAAGATGATTCTGAAATACAAATTATCATTTGTAATACTAGCAGGGCTGTTTTTAATGGCAGGATTGTGGTCCTGTAAACACGAGCAGACATTTCCGGTTTCACTCGAAAAAATGGTCAATGTATTAATTGATATACATTGTGCGGAAGCAGCTGTACAGCATATTCCTGGCTTAAGAAAAGACACGGTGATAGGAAAATATTATGAACAAATCTATCAAATACATGGGATTGAAAAAACAGATTTCGATTCTACCTTAGCCTTGATAACAGGTGACCCAATAATTATGAAAGAGGTATATGGGCAAGTCATGGATTCTATTGAGTTGCGTAGTACAAAATCCATTGAATAATTTGACACTTGCATTTTCAATGTTATTAAGGTTTGGGTTGGACAGATCTTTATCGTAATAAAAACTTAACAATTATTTAAACAAGACCTATCTGGATTAGCACCAGAAAGAGTAAATTTGCAACAATTAATTAATGCTTTTCTAAATGGGAAACTATAAAATTTTAGTAGTAGATGATGAGCCAGACATTTTGGAAATCTTATCCTACAATCTAGAAAAGGAAGGGTATGCAGTAATTACCGCTTCAGATGGAGAAGAAGGGTTAAAACAAGCTGAAAAAGAAAACCCTGATTTAATCATTCTCGACATCATGATGCCAAATATGGATGGGGTGGAGGTGGCTCGCAATTTGAGAGCTAAAAAGCTTTTTGGAAATACCCTAATTGCCTTTTTAACCGCCAGAGAAGAGGATTATTCTCAAATAGCTGCACTTGATGTGGGTGGAGATGATTATATCACTAAACCCATACGTCCCAGAGTATTAATAAGTAGAATAAAAGCGCTTCTGCGAAGGGCAGGAAGAAAAGAAAAAGAAGCTTCAAATGAAATATTAAAGCTCGGAAATTTGACAATAGACAAAGAAAAAGTACTTGTTCAGAAAAATGATGAAATTATTGAGCTTGCAAAAAAAGAATTTGAATTATTAAATTTGTTAGTATCCAAACCAGGTAAAGTCTTTTCACGAGAAGAGATCTTCAATAAGGTTTGGGGAACAGATGTTATTGTGGGCAATAGAACTATAGATGTTCACGTGCGGAAATTGAGGGAAAAATTGGGAAATAAATACATCAAAACTATCAAAGGTATCGGATACAAATTTGAATTTTAGCTTATGCTGAAAAATCCTACTCCACAACAAATTGCATTTTTTTCATCTCTTCTAATAAGTGCAATTTTATTGACAACACTTTCAGCCTTTTATTTCATAAACTTACTGAACGCTCCCTGGTATATCATTCTTTTAATTGCAATACTTGGATTTGCAATGTCCTATTTTGTAATTATTTATTATTTGGAAAGATATATTTATAGAAAAATAAAGCTCATCTATAAAACCATCCACAAACACAAACTATCGCCTGAAGAAAAGAATCAAATGGTAGATGTTAGTTCTGACATTATAGAAGAAGTAGAAAAAGAAGTGGCACAATGGGCTGATAATCAAGCAAAAGAGATTGAAAAGCTAAAGTCCTGGCAAGACTATAGACGCAAGTTTCTAGGTGATATTTCACATGAATTGAAAACGCCAATTTTTAATATCCAGGGCTATTTGGAGACTTTGATTGAAGGAGGGCTACAGGACAAGAAAGTAAATTTGAAATTCCTGAAAAAGGCTGGAAAAAACGTGGAGCGATTAAACACCATTGTTGAAGATTTGGATGCTATTTCTAAGTTGGAAGCTGGTAATATTATTCTAGATTTAGAGCAATTTGATATCAAGACCCTGACTGAAGAAGTGATTGAAGACTTGGAAATGAAGGCTGCAAAAGATAATATCAAATTATTGTTTAAAGAAGGTGCTGACCAGCATTTCAAGGTTCGGGCTGACCGGGAAAATATTCGCCAGGTATTGACCAACTTATTAAGCAATTCCATAAAATACGGCAACATTGAAGGTGAAACCAAAGTTGGTTTCTATGACATGGACAAAAATATTTTAATAGAAGTTGCCGATGATGGAATTGGTATTGATGAACATCATTTGAATCACGTTTTTGACAGGTTTTATCGAGTTGATAAAAGTAGATCCCGGGCACAGGGGGGTACTGGACTGGGTCTTGCTATTGTTAAACACATTATTGAAGCTCATAAACAGACGATTCATGTTCGTAGTTCTGTAAGTTTAGGTTCTACATTTGGCTTCACTTTGGAGAAAGCCTGATTTTATTGAATTAGTTTTTGTTCATCCCGCTCCCTTCACAACTAAGAGTATGTTTGAATTTTATCTTCTTTTCAAGCATATCAGTATAAAATAGATGATTACAGCAACAAATATATTTGTCAAGTACGGGGATAGAGTTTTATTGAATCACATTGATTTAATCATTGGGGCAAAAGACAAAATAGGGCTAATTGGTAGGAATGGCGCAGGTAAATCCACCTTATTAAAAATCATAGCTGGAGAGGTTTCCAGTGATGAAGGAAACATTTCCAGACCAAGTGGAAAATCACTTGGTTTTTTGCACCAGGAGATGGATTTACCGAAGGGAAAAAAGGTAATTGATGAAACCCTTACCGCTTTTGATGAAACAAAAAAATTGGAAAGCCGAATTGAAGAAATAAATTTGGAGATCTCAAAACGGACTGATTATGACAGTAAAGAATACAATCAGCTATTAAATGAATTTTCAGAATTAAATGACAGATTTCTCTTGTTAGGAGGCACTAGCATGGAAGCAGAAGCAGAAAAAGTACTCAAAGGCCTTGGTTTTAAAAATTCTGATTTTCAACGTCTTACAGATGAATTTAGCGGCGGATGGCAGATGAGAATTGAGTTAGCCAAAATGTTATTGAAACACCCGGATTATTTATTTTTAGATGAACCTACCAATCATCTTGATATTGAAAGCATTATTTGGCTAGAGTCTTTTTTGAAAGATTATTCGGGGTCAATCGTAATCATTTCTCACGACAAAACCTTTCTAAATAACGTAACCAATCGTACACTAGAGATTGAACTTGGCAAAACATTCGATTACAAAGCTGCTTATTCGAAGGCTATGGACATGCGGGAAGAAAGAAGGGAAAAAGCAATTGCAGCCTTCCAAAATCAACAAAAAGTAATTGCTCAAAAAGAACGGACCATAACCAGGTTTATGGCAAAAGCCACTAAAACGAAGATGGCTCAATCGATGCAAAAACAACTGGATAAAATCGAACGCATTGAAATAGAAGAAGAAGATTTGAATACGATGAATATACGTTTTCCAGATGCTCCAAGATCAGGCGATGTTGTGGTCAATGGAAAAAATATAAGCAAATCTTATGGTACACTAAATGTATTAAACAACATTGACATCAAAATCGATAGAGGAGAGCGCATAGGATTTGTAGGACAAAATGGGCAAGGAAAAACCACTCTAGCCAAAATAATCGTAAAAGAACTAAATGCGTCCTCAGGAGATCTACAATTGGGGCACAACGTTCAAATTGGCTATTATGCTCAAAATCAGTCAGATACACTACATCCCAAACTGACTTTGCTGGAAACCATGGAAAGTCATACTACAGCTGAGATGAGAACGAAATTGCGATCTATTCTCGGAGCATTTATGTTTAGTGGCGAAGATGTTGACAAAAAAGTTTCTGTACTTTCTGGCGGAGAACGGGCAAGACTGGCATTGGCTTGTATGCTTTTAAGACCATTTAATTTACTTGTGCTTGATGAACCTACCAATCATTTGGATATCTTGTCTAAAGAAGTCCTCAAACAAGCATTATTGGATTATAACGGAACCTTAATTGTAGTCTCACATGATAGAGACTTTTTGGGGGGCTTAACCAATAAGACGATTGAATTTAGAGATAAAAAATTGTTCTATCATTTGGGAGATGTCAATTATTTTTTGGAAAAAAGAGCAATTGAGAATATGAGAGAATTAGAGCTAAGTGGAGGAAATTCAAAGAGCAATGGAGAACAAACCACCCAAAAACAGCTGAGCTATGAAGAACGCAAGAAACTTTTGAGGACGATAAGCAATACCGAAAAAAAAGTAGAAAGGCTTGAAGAAAATATTTCAAATTTTGAAGCACAAATGGCTCAACCAGATTTTTATACTTCTCCAGATAGTCCTGAGATTATGAAAAAATACCAGCAATCCAAAATCGATTTGGATGCTGCAATGGAAGAATGGGAGCAAGCCCAAACCACTTTGGATGCTTATGAAACCAGCTAGGAAACTTGTAAATTATTATAAAATACTTTCTCGGTTAACTCTGACCAAGCGACAGCTTTTTGCCTAAAAGAATTATAGGATTGATACACTTTTTTGGTAAATGCATCCTGGCTTGTCAATCCTTCAATTATTTCTTCTGTATAAACTTTCAACTGGGCTAATACATCTTTAGGAAAATATCTTATTTCAATTTCGCTTTCCTTCAACAATTTATCCAAATAAAGGCTGTTTTGAAGCTCAAACTCAGACAACATCCACTGATTAAGTCTTAAGCAAGCAGTTCTAATTATCATTTGCAAATCAGAAGGCAATGCCTCAAACTGGTCTTTGTTTACAAAAAATTCAAGCACAGTTCCTGGTTCATGCCAGCCTGGTGCATAATAAAATTTTGCAATTTCATGAAAACCCATAGAGTAATCATGGTAAGGACCTATCCATTCTGTGGCATCAATGATTCCCCTTTCCAGACCTGTATAAATTTCTCCTCCAGCCAATAAGACAGGTGCTCCACCAGCTCTTTCCAAAACCTTGCCTCCTAATCCAGGCATTCTCATTTTTAGTCCTTTGAAATCATCAATGGTGTTTATTTCCCTATTAAACCAGCCTCCCATTTGTACACCTGTATTTCCTCCGGGAAATGGAATCAATCCAAATTGCGCATACAATTCTTCCCATAATTGCAGACCACCACCATTGAGTATCCAGGCATTCATTTGCTGAGCATTCATTCCAAAGGGAACAGAGGCAAAAAACTGGGCAGCAGAGGATTTTCCTGCCCAATAATAGGCAGCCCCACTACCCATTTCAGCTGCTCCATTCCGAACTGCATCAAAAGCCTCAAGGGCAGGCACTAATTCTCCACCACCAAAAACTTTAATTTCCATTCGACCACCTGACATTTCTTTTACCCAATCAGCCACCATATTGCAACCTTCGCCTAAAACTGGAAAGTTGGGTGGCCAGGTGGTGACCATTTTCCATTGGTACTTTTTATTAGAGATAATACCTGTAGCAGCTGGTTTATGCTGGGCAAAATTTTCGCCTCCACATCCACGAATTGCAAATGGAAGAGAAATAGTCCCTATGGCAACTCCTTTAAAGAAGTCCTTTCTTGTCATTTTTTTTTTCATGAAATAAAAGTTTGGAACATCCAAAGTAGGGAAAGAATTATTTCTGACCAAAAAGGAACAAAATAAGATAATAGTTAAAAGACCACATAAACACTCATTTGATTCAAAATAAAATATTTTGTTTTATATATCACAATATTTTTGTATTATTGTGTTTTAAATAACAAAAAAAATGATTGAAACTTCCAACTATATTAAGGGTAGGGGAGCCCAAATTAACCCTCCAAATCCCTATCACAATTTAATTTACGACAAAAACCCAGTTGTAAATCTGGATGATGACCAAAGGTTAAAGACTGAATATCGCACTGTTTATCCTAAGACCGCAATCAATGAAGTCAAAAGCCCTGACATACCAATGGATTTTTCTATTAATCCATATCAAGGCTGTGAACATGGCTGTATTTATTGTTATGCAAGGAACTCTCATACTTTCTGGGGTTACAGTGCAGGTATGGATTTTGAGCAAAAAATATTGGTAAAGAAGAACATAGCCAAGTTGTTGGAGGATAAAATAAAACATCCAAATTGGAAAGCAAAAACAATTATGCTTTCAGGGAACACGGACTGTTATCAGCCCATAGAAAAAAAGTTAGAACTCACCAGGAACATTTTAAAGGTTTTGCTAAAATACAAGCACCCTGTTGGGATAATCACCAAGAATAGCTTGATTCTCAGAGATTTGGACATATTAAAACAATTAGCTGAAAACAATTTGGTTCGAATTTCAATTTCTATTACTACTTTAAACGAAAAACTACGTAGGTTTTTGGAACCAAGAACAACCACTGCTCAATCTCGCCTAAATACTGTTAAAAAATTGGCTGAGCATAATATACCAGTAAATGTCATGATGGCGCCCATAATTCCCGGGCTAACTGAACATGAAATTTTTAAAATAGGGGAGTGGTCTTCAAAACTTGGGGCAAACGCTATTCACTATACGATGGTTAGATTAAATGGTGATGTAGCTACCTTGTTTACCGACTGGGTAAATAAAACCTTTCCAGACAAGGCGGACAAGATATTAAACAAAATAAAGGATTGTCATGGCGGAAAATTATCAGACAATAGATTTGGGAAACGTATGGTTGGAGAAGGAAAAATTGCTGAAATCATCAGAAGTCAGTTTCATTTAATGCGCAAAAAATATTTTGCTGACAAACCAGAAATACCTCCTTTGAATACTGAATTGCACCAGTCGATTAAAAATCCTCAGTTGAAATTATTTTAATTTAAATATCGAGACAGGGAAGGTGGGTTTAATTTGTTTTACTCTATTTAACATAATATCAATATTGTAACAAAATATCATTTTGATATCAAATTTCTACAACGCAAAAAACTTGCATCATTTTTGATATTCAAAAATATCATAATGTACTTCTAACTAGCTTCAACAAATTAATCCTGCAAAAATTGGAATTTGTTTGTGCGAAAATGTAAGTAATTCTATTATTTTCGCACCATATTGTATAGTAATTCCTAATCCCTAATTAATGCGGCATCCCATTGATTCTATTGATAAAGGCATCTTTGAATACAAAAAACTTATTAACTGACTTGCTAAAAATGAATCTTTTCCCAAATAAAAATCGATTCCTTTAAGTAAATCAGCCGCCAGCCGTTATGAAAACGATTTGGCCAAAAACCGTTTATTACCATGAACCTACAGATTTTTCTAAAAGAGAAATCATTCTCTTTAGCCTTTCTTTGCATCCTTACATTTTTCCTTGGCAGTTCACAATCGCTTCATTCTCAGATAGTTTCAGACCTAAATGGAACTTTTGTACAAGATATTGACCAGGGAACAACGACATCAATCGATGATTTTATCGTCCCTCAAGGCGAAGACCGATTGCTTGCCGTTTTTATAAATTGGATATCCGTAAATTCATCTGGAGGAGCTGATATGGTTGACAGCGTAAAATACAACAACCAATTATTGATACACTTGGGCACTGAAGGAAACATCTTTTTTGGTACTACAAATGGAATTTCTTCCATTTATTATCTACTGCTGGGGTCAGGATGTGAAGTAAATGATATGAATGACATTGAAATCTTTTTGAACAACAGCTCCACTTCCCTACTCTACGCCTCAGCAATTTCTTTTCAAAATGTTGACCAAAGCAATCCAATAGGATCTATAGAGCGAGCTTCTTCTTCCGGTGGTTCTTCCACTTTGATGGTACCCACTTCACCAAATCATATGATAATTGACGGAATCATGGCATTTGCAACTGTTAATGCCGATGCATCACAGGACACTGTTTTCTTTGCTTCTGGTTCAGGTGCAGGTGCCAGTTACGAATTATCTACTGGGGGTGTTGTAGATATGGATTGGACCCTTTCTCTTCCCATAGTTTTTGCACACATTGCTGCTGAATTGAATGATTGCACATCTTGTGTACCATTTCCCGGAGCACCAAATGCAACAACAACTTCTTCAATTATTGATTGTGATGACCCTTTATCATTGCTTGATGGGAACGGTTCCAGTTCTGGTGCAGGTATAAGCTATGAATGGACCAGGCTCTCTGGTTCTGGAAATTTTGTTGGAGATTCTACCATGATTACCTCCGAAGTAGACGGTCCAGGGGTTTTTAGATTAATTGTTAGCGACTCAACCTCTGGTTGTGATGCCGTAGCTGATGAAACAGTCATTGCAGATTTAACTCCACCAGCTGCCATGGCTTCTGGTACCTTTGTAGATTGTAATAATCCAATTTCTACATTAGATGGCTCTGGTTCTGATACTGGTGGCAATATAACTTACCAGTGGAGTAAAATTTCGGGAACAGGAAATTTGGTAGGACCAACTAATATGATTAACGCGGAGGCAGATGGCCCAGGTGAGTTCAGGTTGACAGTTACCAATACGACAAATGCTTGTACCAATTTTGCCGACGCAACTGTAATGGGAGATTTAACAGCTCCAATATCTATGGCAATGGCTTCTGTTATTGACTGCCCTAATCCAACTTCCACTTTAGATGGAACTGGCTCTGATACTGGTGGCAATATTACCTACCAATGGACCAAAATATCTGGAGCTGGAAATTTAGTGGGAGCTACTAATTTGATTATGGCTGAAGCAGATGCTGCCGGGGTCTTTCAATTAACTGTTACCAATACGACAAACGGCTGTACCTCAACTGCAGACGCTACAGTTACCGGTGATACTGCATTACCAACTGCAGATGCAGGCAACCAACAGCAAATTGATTGTGCAAATGCTTCTGTATTGTTAGATGGCACTGGTTCTTCTCAAGGAAATGGAGAAACTTATATTTGGACTGGTCCAAATGTCATAAACGGGGGTAATACACTTACTCCTGAAGTCGGCGCTTCTGGAACTTACACTTTAACGGTCACTGGTGGAAATTTATGTGTGAATACTTCGATGGTAAACGTTATTGAGGATCTGACCGCCCCAACTGCAGATGCAGGAACTGATAAAGAATTAGTTTGTGGTGCAACGACAATAGCACTTGACGGAACTAATTCTTCTCAAGGAATTTCATTTACCTATAACTGGACAGGTCCAAATGTACAATCAGGAGGAACAACATTAACGCCAACCGTCGCAGCTCCAGGCACTTATACACTCGAAGTGTTTAACAGTGACAACAGTTGTACATCAACTGCTGATGTAGATGTAATTGATATCCCCTCCCCTACTGCCTTTATTAGTTCTCAAACTAATGTCGATTGTTTTGGAAATAGCACAGGTACCGCTACAGCTTCTGGTTCAGATGGGAAAATGCCCTATGGCTTTAGTTGGTCCACTGGTGGAAATATGGCAACTGAAACTGGTTTAGCAATAGGGACTTATGATGTCACACTGACTGATGCAGATGGATGTACCAGTACAACTTCGGTTACAATATCTGAGCCTGACATCTTAACGACTACGGCTACCTCCACATTTGTTACTTCTCCTAGTTCAAATGATGGTACCGCTACGGCAGTCCCTGTGGGTGGAACTCCGCCATATTCCTTTGCCTGGAGTAATGGAGGAAATACGCAAACCATTACCGGATTGTCACCAAATTATTATACGGTGACTGTCACAGATGTTAATGGTTGTCAGGATAGTTATCAAATATTAGTCAATGTTGATTTAGTGGTTCAAATTTCCGCTGATGGTCCCACTACTTTTTGTTTTGGAGAAAATACTGATTTAACTGCAAATGCCTCAAACATAGTTTCTTATGATTGGAACAATGGTGCCACCAATGAGACGATTAATGTAATTGATTCAGGAATCTACTCAGTTACTGTTACTGATCAATTTGGCATCACAGCAGAAGATAATGTGTTCATTGACGTTTTGCCATTGCCAAATATAATGATTGCCCCAAATGGTCCCAACCAATTTTGTGAAGGCGACAGTGTTACCTTGACAGCCTCAGGAGGAATCAATTATACCTGGGATGACCCAAACAATACCACTGGTCCTGTGTTGACAGCTTTTGAAACAAATGGTTATACCGTATTTGGAGAAGGAGCAAATGGATGTATTGGAGAGGAAACCTTTTCAGTTACTGCTTTTCCGCTTCCAAACGTTTCTATTGCTTCTGCAACAGGATTTGAGTTTTGCGAAGGAACAAGTGTGGAGTTAGAAGCTATAGCCAGCAATATTGCTGATTTCTTTTGGAGCACAGGTGATACGAATATGGTATTTATTACCGTATCTGAGACTTCGACAATTTCGCTCACTGCTATTGATGGAAATGGATGTGTAAACACGACTTCCCAAATTGTTACAGAGATCTCTGAACCGAACGTGCAAATCCTTCCTGGCAACAATGCTGAACTTTGTGAAAATGATACCTTAACGCTTCAGGCCACAGGTGGAAATTCTTTCATTTGGAATACAGGAGAGATAACAAATACCATCGAGGTAACTTCTGCTGGTTTATATTCAGTCACTGTAGCTGCAGGAACTGGATGTAGTGGTTCTGCAAGTACCTCAGTCGTAGTAAATAATGCCCCAACTGCAGGAATCAGTTCATCGGGTGGAACTGAGATATGCCAGGGAACAATTGTACAGCTTACAGCTACGGGAGGAACTTCTTTCATTTGGAATACAGGTGAAACAACTGCTACAATTGATGCTGGAGGCGGTGTGTTTTCTGTAACTGTTACCGATGATAACGGTTGCTCTGATGTTTCGGAGCAAGAGATTAAAATCTTGCTGGCTCCAAACGTTGAAGTATCACCAGAAAATCCAATTGCCTGTGAAGGAGAATCTGTCCAGCTAACGGCAAATTCAGATCCTTCCAATACATTTATGTGGAGTACTGGAGATAATGACCAAAGCATAGTTGTAGATACTCCTGGCAATTATTCAGTTACAGTTACGGATGATAATGGATGTACAAATACCTCTGCATCTGATTTCACAATTAGTGCACCTCCAATGGCTGAGGTGAGCCCTTCTGATACTGTAATTACGGATGGCAACAGTGTAGTTTTGGAAGCTTCCGGAGGAGTGAATTATATGTGGAATACGGGTTTTTTAGGTAGTAACCTGGTGGTATCACTCAGCGGCAGTTATTCAGTTACAGTAACCGATGCAAACGGATGCACTGCTGTCGCAACTGCCACAGTTCAAGTAACAGATGCGCCAACTGTAAATATCCAACCAGATGGACCTACAGAATTCTGTGAAGGTGGTTCAGTAATTTTAGAAGCCTTTCCATCCGGAACACCAAACTTCGGTTTTGAATGGAGTACTGGAGAAACCATGTCTACTATTTCTGTTAATTCAACTGGAATTTATTCTGTAACGTTAACTGATGGCAATGGTTTTCAAGCATTGGCCTCTCAAATTGTAACAGTGAATCCCATTCCGGATGCTCCTCAAATTTCCCCGACAGGCAATCAAAACCTTTGTGAAGGGGAAAGCTTATTACTGACAAATGCAAATGCTGAAATAGTAAATTGGCAGCCAGGTAATATTGCAGCCGTATCATTAAATGTTTCCACACCTGGAACTTATTACGCATTTTTTATTGACGGTAATAATTGTCAATCTCCTGATTCTGAAACTGTTACAGTTGATGTTCACCCGATTCCAGTGGCTCCTGTAATTAACTACACTCCTGATACAATGGTATGTGCACCACAAATGGTTACACTCACTTCTAATTATACAACAGGTAACGTTTGGACCAATGGTTCAACAGACCAGTCAATTGTTGTTTCTTCAGGGATGGATACTTATTCTGTAATTCACACTGATGTGAATGGTTGTACATCTTCTTCTTCGAATGAATTGAACATTACCGTATATCCCCAGCCTATGGGAGGTATAACTGTTCTTGGAGAAACAACTATATGCCAGGATGAATCCACCAATTTGATGGGAACAGGTGGCCTAGAATACTTCTGGAATGTACCGGGGCCAAATACTCAAACTATTACTGTATCCAGTAGCGGAACATATATTGTAACGGTGGTAGATGCAAATGGCTGTGCCGACACCGTATCACAGGATATTACTGTAGTTCCTCTGCCAACACCTACAATTTCTTCTTCAGGAGACTCATTGGTAACTGAACCATTCAGTATTTATCAGTGGTTTTTTGACGGTGTTGCATTACCAAATACAAATTCACAATGGATTATTCCTGAAGAAACGGGTGTTTATTCTGTTACTGTTATTGACATGTATGGATGTGAAGGATCTTCGGGAGACATTGTTGGTTTGCATGAATTAGAGGAACTAGGTCAAATAAATATTTATCCTAATCCAACAACGGACAGGCTCTTTATTGATTTAGATCTTAATAAAAAAGTTTCAAATATTGATTTTGAGATAATTAACCTTTTAGGTCAAAGGGTTCATTCTGAAAAACTCAATCCGTCTTCAGTCAATATTAATAAGGAATTTGCCTTTGGGTCTTTACCCGAAGGAACTTATTATTTAAAGGTTGCAATTGAAAATAAAACCATAATTCAAAAGTTTGTTGTTTCCAGGAATTAATAGGATTAATCTTATATCACAATAATTAAGGGGGCATTTTAATGTAAAAATGCCCCCTTTTCTTTTTCCAAATCTCATCCCCTACCCTTTTTTATCAATTTGAAAATTAACTTTGTAGCCAATCAAATTTTAATACGCATGCGATTTCCAATTCTCATTAGTTGCATTTTTTTAAACGCTGTCATTTTTTCTCAGACTGAATATTTCCCGAAAAAAAATAACTGGTTAGAAAAATCAAGTCAGGATTTTGGATTTAATGAATCAAAACTTGATAGTGCAGTCAGTTTTGCATTATCAAATGAATATGCAGGTCCAAAAGATCTTCGAGTTGCAATCCTTCAAGGTTTTAGAAGAGAACCCTATCACGAAATTGTTGGCAACACGAAAAAACGCGGTGGTCCAGCAGGAATTGTTTTGAAAAACGGGTACATAGTAGCGAAATGGGGAGATGTAGAACGTGTTGATATGACCTTCAGCGTTACCAAAAGTTATTTGTCTACAATTTGCGGTCTAGCAATTGATGAAGGCTTGATTTCGAATGTTACAGACAAGGTAAATAAGCAGGTTTGGGATGGTACTTTTGAGGGGCAACACAATTCCAAAATTAACTGGCATCACCTACTTACTCAATCTTCTGATTGGACAGGGCATCTTTTTGGGATGCCTGATTGGGCAGACAGACCGCCAAGAGAAGGCGGCCTGGATGATTGGAAACTTAGAGATCTTCACGAACCTGGAAGCAAGTATGAATACAATGATGTTAGAGTTAATGTATTGGCATACAGTCTTTTACAAGTTTGGAGAAAACCACTTCCAATGGTTTTAAAAGAAAAAATAATGGATCCTATTGGAGCCTCAACCACCTGGAGATGGTATGGATATGACAATTCCTTTGTTAATGTAGATGGTGTGATGATGCAATCAGTAAGTGGTGGTGGACATTCAGGAGGAGGCGTTTTCATTAATACACTTGATCATGCACGGTTTGGACTTTTATTCCTTCGAAATGGCAATTGGGATGGCCAACAATTGCTTTCTGAAAATTGGGTCAATATGGTCCAAAAATCCTCGGAAGCCAATGAGAGTTATGGCTATATGTGGTGGGTCAACCGGGGTAGCCGGCATTGGGAAGGAGTTTCTGAATCAGTTTATTATGCTGCAGGATTTGGAGGCAATTTTATAGTAGTAGATAGAGAAAATGATTTGGTAATCGTGACCAGATGGCTTCAGCCGTCTAAGATTGGAGAAATGGTACGTTTGGTACAGGGCTCTTTAAATTAATTAATCACAATTTCGTCAGAGAACAACCAACTATTATTTCCTGCACTAACATGCCAATTTGGACATGTTTCACTGTTTAGAAATAATGTTTTCTCATTTTCCTATTTTTTCGGAACTCTCTTCATTTAAAAGGAATTCTGTCTCCTTATTTTGATTTGAATAGCACCTTGAATTGGTTGTTTTGCTACAAAAATTAAATACCCTCCTCCTCCTGCACCACTTAGTTTCCAACCTGTTGCCTGTTCTTTGTACTTTTCAATTATTTCAATAATAGAATCATCAACCATATTTGGAAACATAGCGAACTGTGCTTCAAAAGAGGCACGAAAAGCCTGCCCAAACGTTTCCACATCTTTATTTAAAATTCCGTCCCAACAGTTTTTTGCCGCAATTGACAATGCTTTGGCACCTTCCTTATTGATATCGGTAGTTTCAAGTACATCATAATTCCCAGCTCTTGGTCCCAGGGTCACCAAATACAAATTATCTTCCAACCATTTTAAAACTGATTCATCCTGTACAGATGTTACATTATGTGGTAAATAGTCATTGTCATAATCCAATCTATTCAGACCTGGCAGAACGATTCCATATGCATCTTGAGAACCTGAAATAACCTGTGTCCCGGGAGGATTGTCATATGCAAAAAGCATTTTGGCTACCTTAATTGGGTCTCCGGTCGGGAGCTGATGATTCCACAATTCTATTGCTTTTTTTCGGGTACTGCTTGCCATGCCACTACGATGGTTGAACTCAAGTGTTGGTTCAATAGAAATGGTCAAAACAGATCCCGGATAATATTTGGAAACATAGGGTTGATCTAACCAACCACCCGCTAAATCAATTCTGAAAGGAATTATGGTCTTTGTTCTTAATGTAGTTGTACTTCGGGGAGGTAAATTGGCATATGGAATTCTATTTAAGACTACGTATTTAATGCCTTTTTTTTGACAAAGATTGAATTTTGAAGGAGTATTCCCATCTTCATTTACTACTAAAATATCAGGTTTTATTTCTTCTAATTCGGGTAAAAAATCCAAAATCCCCGAACCTCTGCTTATTCTACATTCATGCACAGATTTAAGGGCATCCAATAAATATTTCCGCTCCTCCTCATTAATTACTGGAAATCTACCTTTTAATTCTGAAACTGTAATATCTGAACCGATACACACAAAAAGATCCCCAAATTTGGCAGCCTCATTTAGGAAAGCCACATGCCCGCTATGCAATAAATCGAAACAGCCAGAAACCATCACTTTTTTTGTGTCTCCTTCCATTCTAAAATAGTACTTTATTTTGGATATTCAACTCTTACATGATTGATACTTCTAAGCAATAGTTTGAAAACAATTTTACACTTTTCTAATTCTTCAAAAGTCATTTCAGACTCTTCCAGTTGTCTTTGTTCAATTTTAAAAGACACCAATCTTTCTACCAATTCATCTATGTCTTTACCTGTTGGGTTTTGCAGGCTTTTGGAGGCAGCCTCCAGGGAATCTGCCAACATCAAAATGGTTTCCTCTTTAGTTTTTGGGCGTGGCCCTGGATATCTAAACAAGGTTTCATCAAATTCCTTATCTGGATTTTCCTTAATAAAATTTCTGTAGAAATATTCTACCCTTGTTGTTCCATGATGCGTATGAATGAAGTCAATCAATACCTGGGGGAGTCGATGTTTTTTGGCCAACTTTACCCCTTCTGTCACATGTCCAATAATTATTTTGGCACTCTCAAGGTGCGTTATTGCTTCATGTGGATTTTTTCCACTTTGATTTTCTATAAAAAAGGATGGTTTTGAAGTTTTTCCAATATCGTGATATAAAGCAGCAACTTTTACCAATAAGGGATCAGCACCAATTTCATTTGCTGCAGCTTCAGAAAGATTGGCAACTTGTAGTGAATGTTGTAGAGTTCCCGGTGCTTTGAGCGCCAAATCTTTCAAAAGTGGACGAGTCATATCAGATAATTCTACCAAAGAAATAGCAGAAGTAAAGCCAAAGACCCTTTCAAAAAGCGGAATCATTGGAAAAGCTAAAATGGTAAGGAATACATTTAAAAATATCCAGACATAAACCGACCAGTCAATTGTAGAAAGGGTTCCTTCCTGGATTAAATTTAATCCCAAAAACGCTCCTGCGTAGGTTAATCCCAAATAAAAAACTGAAAGAAAAAATTTATTCCAATTTCTAGTATCTGTAGTAATCAAAACAGCAACAATACCTGCCAAAATTTGTAAGAAGGTAAATTCATAACCAAGGGAAGACAAAAAGCTTGCGATCAGTACTACTACAATATGAGTAAAGAAGGCTAACCTTTCCGTAAAGAAATGCTTGATGACAATTGGTACAATGCAAAATGGAATCATGTAAGCACTCAAAGCCTCCGTTTTTTCTATTGCATAAACCAAATAACTAAATACTACAAACCATAATAATATAAAAATCAAATGATTGGTTTTTGCCAATATCTCTTTTGCATAGGCTTGAACGTACATTAGAAACACCCCCAAAATCAAACTTGTCAAAAGAAAATACCCCACCAGGACACCCCAGTGAGATTTGCTTTCGGTAACTACTTCACTATATTTGGCTTTGTAGGAAACCAGTTTCTGGTAAATCTCCTCTGTAATAATTCCATCTTTTGAAACAATCAATTCTCCTTGTTGAACTACTCCTTTCGTAGTCGGAACTTCTCCAATAATTTTAGCCTTTTCTTTTTCAGTTAATTCCAGGTTGAAATATAAATTCGGGACAATTAATTCAGGTAAAAAGTAGATGAGAAATTCTGGGACATACAGCCGACTAAATGGAAGGGAGTCTGTTAAATTTTCTTCGGCCAATTTTGGAGTCCAAAGGCTATTGAGTGTTTCAATTCTAAGAGAATTTCCATTCAAAATTGAAATCACAAAAAGATCATCAACCTCTTGATGTTCTGAGGCAATTTCAATTACTCCTTTAGTATAAATCTTTTCAAGGAATTGATTACCATATGCCAAATATCTATTTGGATTGCGAACCACATCAATAAATTGAGGATCATCCTTTACGCTTTCCAATTGGTTTTGAAAAGCGATTTGAAATTGCTCTTTTTTTTGCTTTAGTATTTCTGGATTGATTTCGTAAAAAGGTGCAAACTCGCGTTCTCGAACAGCAATATTGCTATCAATTTCCTCCTGAGTTTTAAAAACGGGGAATGCTTCAAAAGGATTGTAAAGCGTTTCATATCTCCAGGACTGACCCTTCTCAAAAGCGTATTTAAATTTTACATTATTTGGAAAAAGCAAACTAATAAATACCACCACTCCAAGGACTAATCCATATTTGAAAAATTCAGGTAACCTGGAAAATATGTCTTTCAGTTTTTGGCTCATATTACTTTATTTTCTAGGTTGCCAGGGAATTTCCTTTGCATTTAGGTCAACACCTATTTTTCTGGCAAGTACAAATAAATAATCAGAAAGGCGGTTGAGGTATTTTATTAAAATTGGTTCAACTGGTTCTGTTAAATTTAAGCTTACTACTACTCTTTCTGCTCTTCGGCAAACACAACGGGCAATATGGCAAAATGAAACCAGTTGATGTCCACCAGGAAGTATGAAGTTTTTCAATGGTGGCAATATTTCATGCATCTTATCAATTTCAGTTTCCAGTAGACTGATGTCCTCATCAAGGATGTCAGGTACATCCATATTTTTTGATGGATCGCTGGCGAGATTGGAACCTATTGTAAACAATCTATCTTGAATCTCCTTCAAAATTAATCGTTCATGTTCACTCTCTAAGCCGTCTCTTATAAACCCAAGATAGGAGTTCAGCTCATCCACCGTTCCGTAAGCTTCTATCCGTATGTTGCTTTTCGGTAATCTTTTGCCTCCAAATAATCCGGTTTCACCTGCATCGCCGGTTTTTGTGTAAATCTTAAATGCCATTAGGGAATGTTCGCATTTTCATTTGCAATAAACATGAGTCATCCCCCAAAGGGGCAAGCTGAATTTTTAGATTGATTCTTAAATCATTGAATTTCAACTCACTATATAATGTGCTCTTGTTGCGGGGTGCGAGTTGCGGGTTGGT
>JBGTQJ010000011.1:0-192843 GCA_041941305.1 Saprospiraceae bacterium | reverse complement strand
TCCTTGAAATACCACCCTTCTTATACTTAGATTCTAACCCCAATGGGGGACAGTGTGTGGTGGGTAGTTTGACTGGGGTGGTCGCCTCCTAAAGAGTAACGGAGGCTCGCAAAGGTACCCTCCGCATGGTTGGTAATCATGCTTAGAGCGTATGAGTACAAGGGTGCTTGACTGAGAGACGGACGCGTCGAACAGGTGCGAAAGCAGGCTTAAGTGATCCGGTGGTTCCGCATGGAAGGGCCATCGCTCAAAGGATAAAAGGTACTCCGGGGATAACAGGCTGATCTCCCCCAAGAGCTCACATCGACGGGGAGGTTTGGCACCTCGATGTCGGCTCGTCGCATCCTGGGGCTGGAGAAGGTCCCAAGGGTTGGGCTGTTCGCCCATTAAAGCGGCACGCGAGCTGGGTTCAGAACGTCGCAAGACAGTTCGGTCCCTATCTGTTGCGGGCGTAGGAGTATTGAGGAGAGCTGTCACTAGTACGAGAGGACCGTGATGGACGAACCGCTAGTGTATCTGTTGTGGCGCCAGCTGCACCGCAGAGTAGCTATGTTCGGAATGGATAAGCGCTGAAAGCATCTAAGCGCGAAGCCAACTTCAAGATGAGTACTCCATGTTTCTTAGGAAACGAAAGGGTCGTGGAAGATGACCACGTTGATAGGCGACAGGTCGAAGCGCAGTGATGTGTGTAGCCGAGTCGTACTAATTACCCGAATGCTTCCTTTTTTTAATCTTTTTCGCCAAAACACATCTAAACGTTAACGAGTTGCTCGGAGCATTATGCTCCACATCTCAATTCCAATACTCCCTTTTGTCATTTGAAAAACTAGTGTGAGGTCAGTAAACTTAAAGTTGAGTTGTAATAACCCAAAAAACGCACAACCCACAACTCACCACTGACCAACACCAAAGACTTGTTGGTGGTTATTGCGTGGGGGGTCACCTCTTCCCATTCCGAACAGAGCAGTTAAGCCCCACAGCGCCGATGGTACTGTCACACCAGACGGGAGAGTAGGTCGCCGCCAACTTTTTTTATCTTAAGAGCCCATCAGGATTCATTTCCTGATGGGCTCTTTCTATTTGCCTACTTCCTATTTCTTTTCTTTTCTCCTTCATAATGTCTTGCCAAATCCTACAATACTATTATACTACAATGTTACGGTGTAATACTATGATAGTTTTAATATTGCAGTATAATAGCATAGCAGCATTGTAGGATTAAAAAAGCCCCTCCGACCCAAACGCGAAGAGGCTTCTATGATACCTTATTTATCAATCTAATCGCTTTAAATTCCACAGCTTTTCAATGCTGCTATACCACAATATTTAACCACTACAGCATTCCATTGCAGCATTATAGCATTGTAATATCATCTGATAACACCTCCGTATTGAGCACAATGATGCCCAAAAACAAGATGCCGAATAAAATGATTTCTTCCATGATTTTGTTGTGAAATGGTGTTCAGGCATTTGTTGGTTACCCAAAGAAACTCCTTTGGGTAACCAACAAATGCACAAACGCAATCTTAAAGAATACTAAATCTGCTAAACCCCTTCGGCTCGCTTTTTTGAGCGCTAAAATCATCTACCCGGGCAAGAGAGGGACCTCGTCGACACCAATCCAGAAAGGATTGTACGGCACCGGGCTTGCCTTCCACTTCTACATACAGTTTGTCTTCGTCTTCATATTTGATGAAACCGTCCACCTCCAAATCTCCGGCAAGCATCCTCGCTTTGGAATGAAACCAGACATTTTGTACCCTTCCAGCAATATGCACATTGTAATGTTCTTTGGGCTTACTTTGAAAAAGTGCTTTTAGGGTTTTCATAGAAATGGATTTTTTAGGCTCTTAAATAAATTTGAGAGAAGGTTGTATTAGAAGAGTAAAGCTACACTCACAAAAAAAATAGTAGCATAGCAGCACCATAGCATTGTAGCATCAAACTCTTTGGTGTCACTGGAGTTTTTTTGCCTGCTCTTCCACTACCTCCATCCTTTTAACGAGAAGATCCATGCTCGCCTTCATCTCAGCCTCCTTTTCTTCCATAAGGGACAATCTCGTTTCGTAATCTGAAATGCGCGATTCGTAATCTTCTATGATCTCCTGCTGCTCCTGGACGGCTTTTACGAGGGGCACGACAAAAGTGGAATAGCGCAAGCCGTAGTGAGAGCTTTCATTTTTGGGTTTGTCCACCCCGTGAAAATCGAAGCCTAATGAGATAGCTGCCTCCTCTACTTCCTGAGCGATAAAACCACTTTGCAATTCAGCAGCTTTGAGTGCTTCGCTGTCTTTCAGGCGCAGGCTGTCGGGAGTGTTGTGGAAGCGGGCGATGGCATCCATGTCCAGGTGATAGGTCACCGGGCGCAGTTTTTTGATAAAATCAAGGCCGGCTACATCTTCCTGTACATTGGTTTTGAAGCGCGCATCGCTAACATTGGTCCAGTCCGCATATCCGCCAATGGTAGTGACGGAGGCGTTGCCAATTCGGACAGTGTTGGAAGCTCCGGGTTCGGCGTTATAGCCCAGGGCTGTGGAGTTGGTATAAGATGTGCCAGTAGAAAAGGCGTAGTATCCTAAAGCAGTATTATAAGTTCCATCCGTATTGGCACTCAAAGCGTTTCTTCCACTAGCAGTATTATTACCGCCTGTCGTATTGGATTCCAAAGCATTTCTTCCACTCGCGGTATTATCAGAGCCCGTCGTATTGGAATATAATGCCCGAGCGCCACTCGCGGTATTATCAGAGCCTGTCGTATTGGAATACAAAGTTTGGTAACCAAGACTTGTATTATAGTTTCCTGTATTATTAGCAGCAGTTGTAGAACCACGTAGTGCTTCATAACCCACTGCTACGTTATAGTTGTTGAAGCTTGTCGTAGTGTTATTGGAATATCTCATTGCAAAAGCGCCTACTGCAGTGCCATTGTTTCCGGCTTTGTTGTTATACAAAGCGAAATATCCACTTGCGGTATTATTACTGCCCGTTGTATTGGATAGCAAGGCTTGAGTTCCACTTGCGGTATTATTACCGCCTGTCGTATTGGAATACAAGGCACCGTTTCCACTCCCGGTATTATTAGTACCCGTTGTATTGGCACTCAAAGCATTTATTCCACTCGCGGTGTTATTCCAACCAGTCGTATTGGAGTACAAGGCTTGATATCCACTCGCAGTATTATTACTGCCCGTCGTATTGGAATACAAAGTTTGTGACCCAAGGCTTGTATTATAGTTTCCTGTATTATTAGAAGCGGTAGTAGAACCTCGTAGGGCTTCATAACCCAGGGCTACGTTATAGTTGTCGAAACTTGTCGTGGAGTTATTTGCATAGAACATTGCATGGGCGCCTACTGCAGTCCCGTTGTTTCCGGCTTTGTTGGTATACAAAGCTTGATATCCACTCGCCGTATTACCATTACCCGTCGTATTATTTACCAAGGCTACAGTTCCACTTGCAGTATTAGAAATGCCCGTCGTATTGTTATACAAGGCTTGGTTTCCACTTGCGGTATTAAAAATTCCCGTAGAATTAGAATACAAAGCTTGATAACCACTCGCAGTATTATTTTCGCCCGTCGTATTGGAATATAATGCCCGAACACCGCTCGCGGTATTTTGACTTCCCGTCGTATTCTCAAACAAGGTTTCATTCCCCAGGGCTGTGTTGTTATCTCCCTCTGTATTCTTAAGCAAGGCCTGGTATCCGATCGCAGAATTATAAAGACCTGTTGTATTGTCCCTCAGGGCTTTGGCTCCAATCGCAGAATTATAATTTCCAGTTGTATTGTTAAGCAGGGCTTGAGATCCACTTGCGGTATTAAAAAAGCCAGCCGTATTGGCGTTTCCTGCGTTGTAGCCTAAAAAAGTATTGTGGTTTGTTGTAAAGTCATCATTTGCCCCGGCTCCTTCACCAAAAAAAGTGGAAAAGCCCGTATTCAGCACTCCCAGTCTGCCGGCATTCATTGTAAAGTGCTCGGTTCCACCCATGTCAAAGCGGATGATGTCTTCATCGGCGTTTTCTTCTACTTGTACATTAGTGTCGTTGTCAGCATCTGAAAGTCCAGCCGATAAGTTGATCCATGCACCATCATAAAACCAGAAACTGTCTGATGTGGTGTCATAAACCAGTAATCCAGTTGCTGGACTGCTGATACTGGTTCGTTGTGCCGTGGTCATACGAGGTATCAGTACCCCCAGGCTGGTTGATTTTACATCCAGTATAGCGCTGGGATCGGGGTTGGAGTCATCTGTGTTGATGCTTATTTGAGCGTTTAGAGTGATGAGTGATGAGTGAAGAATGATGAGTGTGATGGTAAGTATCAATTGTTTCATATTCTTAATATTTATGTTGTTTATGTGAGGAGTTGTGAGGTGTAGTTAGGAGGCATTTTTAAAATGGTATTTGTTAAACGTACTCTTCATTCCGTGCCCCCAGCCCCTAAAGAGTAGCCTCCGCCCTCATTTTGTAACTTTGTGGGAGGGAGCCACCTTTTAGGGGCTGGGGGCGGGCAAGGGGATTGAGTTTTCGACGCTAAATACATTTTCAAAATATTTCCTAACTTAAAACTCTCAAAGTCAGAGCTTTGTAACTCTATACTTTTAATTCGAATTATTCATTACCAGAACCCGTTCTACCATTCGCTTTCCCTTGATATCAACTGTCACCAAATATACCCCCGCTGGCAGGTCAAAAACCTCTACTGTCACTTCTGAGCCGGAAATGCTCTGCTCGAGTATCAATCTGCCTACTGAATCGTAAAGTCGAATGGGGAATTGAGCTTCTACTATATTGGGGAGATACAAGGTGAAACTGCCATGGTACACCGGATTGGGCACCAGCCTGAGCTTCAAATCTGAAGACTTTGAAAAATCTATACTCACAACATCGGAATACTGATAGGCACCGCCATGATCTACTTGTCGTAAGCGGTAGTAGTTGGTACCTTTTAGTGGGTTTTCATGAGTGAAGCTATAGGACTGTTCTTTAAAGGAATCTCCCTGGCTGTTGACAAAACCCAGTACTTCCCATAGTCCGTTTCCAATATTTTGAGCGGATGCCCACTGCACTTCAAAACCTTTATTGTTGATTTCCATTGAAGTGAGCCACTTCAAGCCTACTTTGTCCCCTTCTTTTCTGGCAAAAAAGTCCAGTAACTCAATGGGCAATGCTCCACCCAGGGCGCCATTGCTACCAACTGCGAATGGAGATAGGGAAGTAATTCCCGAGCGACTTCGGGTATAAGGATCGCTGCCACCTGCAGCTCCTGCGGCATCAGCATTCCAGCCTCCGCCGGTATAATGAGAAATATAACAGTCGGTTCTTGTAAAACCGGACAACTCATCTGAGCCATTCCATGTAGTAGTGATGGTCAAATTGCTCCCTCCCCCTGTTTCTTCTCCAATCAGCCAGGTTCGGTCAACCACATTTGTTGTCAACGCTGTGCCGGAAGTGCCATCTGTCAAAACTTCATCGCTGACCCTGACATTGAAGTTGTCGGTGGTTCCGGAATTGTTCAGAATGACCGGATTGTAGGCGCTATTGCCCACCGGAAATGTTACATCACTTCCAGCCACTTCCTGAATCAGGGTTCCGGTACTTGAAGTTTTTACATGTTTACTGCTGGAGGCATTGGTGATGCCACCACCACTCGATATGGTCAGGTTGAAGTTTTGGATATCAAGATGACCATTTTGGAAATCAAGGGTATTGCTGAGGGTCACATTTTGATACAGGGTGACATTGTTGCTGCTTTTATTAATGGTGAGGTTGCAAAAGCTGGAAGAAGCGGACCCCTGGATGCCAGTATTGGCGGAGGCGGCAGTTCCTGTAAAAAGGACTTCTCCGGCTGTGGCTACAAAGGAGGCATTATTGACCAGTTTGGCATCTTTCAGTACCAATGACACGGTGCCTGTGACTTTCATATGTCCACCGGTGACCTTGAGCCCTGTTTGGCCCCAGGCAGACAATCCAATTGAAAGAAATAAGGTAAGTTGAATGATTTTAACCATAATGCAAGTTTTTTTGAAGAAAGAAATACCTGGATCAAGTGGAACACTTGACCTAAGTTGTATTGGATAAAAGGAAGGAATTCAAATGGTTGTCCTGAAAGAGATAGGGTTATAAAGAGAATTAGAAAGTTTTTGGGAAAAAGTGGAATCTCCGAAATTCAAGGATAAAAGTAGGGCAAAGGATAGGGTACAATCATATCAAATTAGGGGTAGGATTGTATCATTTCTGGAGAATAATAACGGAAAAATAATATTGGGAGGGTGAAAGGCTCCGGAGATCATTGTTTTAAATACCCAGAAGGTACTACTCCAAAACGTTTTTTGAAAAGGCCGGAAAAGTATTTTGTATTTCGGAATCCAACAGCATAACCTACCTCTTTGACGGTGGCAAATTCCCCTGTCGTCAAATATTCTTTGGTTTTCTGAAGACGCATTTCCAATAAATATTGGTGTGCAGCCAATCCGGTAATTCGCTTGATGCGTTTCTGAAACTGACTTGTGCTGATATTTAAATGATGAGCAGCCAAGCCAATTTTAAAATCGCCTTCTGAGAGGTGTTTGGTAAAAACAGCCTCTACTTCTTCCAACCATTGGGCATCCACCTTGGCAATTACTGGCTGACTTTCTTTTGGGATTTGGGATAGATCATTTACATTTTTGGCAAACAATTCCATTCGCTGTCTGTGATTCTTCAAAAGGTTTTTTATACGGGCTCTAAGTTCTTCTTCTTCAAAAGGTTTGGTCAAATAATCATCTACTCCGATTCGGAGAGCATTTAGTTTGGCTTTGACATTCACCTTTGCGGTGAGCATGATCACCGGAATATGCCGCCAGCGATCATCGAGTTTTACCTTTTCCAAAAATTCGAAACCATCCATGACGGGCATCATGAGGTCGGAAATTATCAGTTGTGGGGTATCAGTTTTGGGTTGTTGGTTGTCGGTTGTCGGTTGTCGGTTTTCCGTTGTGGGTTGGGAGTGGAGCAGATCCAGGGCTGATTTACCGTTTTCAGCGGTGAGGATATTGTATTCGGGTAATACTATTTTTATAAATTCGCGGAGGTCGGAGTTGTCTTCGACGAGCAGAATGGTGGTTTTGGGTTGTTTGTTGTCGGTTGTGAGTTGTCTGTTATCGGTGGTTGTCGGTTTTTGTGTAAGGTTTTCAACTAGCTCTTCCTGTGGTTTCTGAAATTTTAATTTTTCTAATTTTTCCTGATTCAAACGGACATCCGACAATTGTGAACCTTTAACCACCTTCTTCGGAAACTCAAAATAAAACACACTTCCTTTTCCAAATTCACTCTCTGCCCAAACCTTTCCGTTTATCAATTCTGCTAATTCATGACAGAGGGATAGACCAATGCCAGTACCCCCTTTTGTCTTCATGTCGGGGCGCTTGGACTGATAGAAACGATCGAAGATATGTGGAAGATCATCGGGGTGAATACCTTTGCCATTGTCTTCAACACTCAAAAGTATATGGTCATCGGTTTCATTTACCCTTACCACCACTTTTCCGTTGATTGGAGTAAATTTCATGGCATTGGACAAATAATTTTGGATGATTTTTTCCATTTTATCCTTATCCAGCCACAGTTGAAGTTCTTGGTCGGCAGGGTACATGACAGATAATTCCACTTCAACACTCCTAGCATAGGAATGAAATTGGGACAATATAGCTTTCAAAAAATTGTTTAGATGAACCACTTCTTCTTTGACTTCCAACTTACCAGTTTCAAGTTTGGAGAGATCCAGTATTTCATTAATTAATTTTAATAGTTGATTACTGTTTCGATGGATAAATTTGAGCAATTGCCTGTTTTTGGCTTTAATTTCAGCATCTTTTATCATCGTTTTTACAGGACCCAATATAAGGGTCAAAGGGGTGCGCAATTCATGAGAAACATTGGCGAAAAAGCGGGATTTGAGATCTTCAAGTGACTTCAGTTCTTCGGCTTGTTGTTCAAGGGTTAGATTTTGATTTTCAATGATTTTTTTGTCTTCAACAAGTTCTTTTGTTCTTTCTGATACGATATACTCCAATTCTTTTTGCTTTTTTTTCAGCATTGAAGTACGCCATTTGTGGAATACTGGGCCTATGGTCAAAAAGATCAAAACACAAATGAGGATGAACCCTGTTTCAAGATAAAAAGGCTTTAACACAGAAACTTTTATCGCCAGCTCATGTTCCGACCAATGTCCGTCGGGGGCTTGTCCTTTTATACGCAAAGTGTGTGTTCCGTAGGGCAATCTGCTTAATCGAATAGAATTTTCTTTTTGATAACTCCAATCAACATCGACTCCTTCAACCTTTAGCGCATACTGAATTTTATCCACTTCCTCATAGGTCAATAAAGCAAATCCAAGCCGGAAAAAGCGGTCATTGGGCTTGATGGTTATTGTTTTATTTTGTTTCAACTCCGAAGTTTTATCCATCAATATATTTTGGACTCCATCAAACTGTTGAAATTCAGTTATGACCAAGGATGGATTCTCTGATAAACTATTTGCATAAAAATCTTTCGGGTGAAAAGCTGTCACACCGTTCAAGCCTCCAAAATAGATATTTCCGGCCTTGTCCTGATAATGTGAAATCCGATTGAATTCATTTTGACTAATGCCATCTTTTTTCACGTAGCTTTTCACTTGATGTGTTCTTTTATTAAATTTTATTATTCCATAGTCACTCGACATCCAAAAATTTTCTTCTTTATCTTCATAAATAGCGTAAAGGGTATTATTGGGCAAGCCATCTGCGCGGGTAAATTGTTGAATAATGCCTTTTTGAGGACTCCACTGGACCAATCCATTGCCTGCTGTCGCCAACCAAAAAGAACTGTCGCTATCTTTATGTATATGATGAACATTATCGAAAGGTAAATGAAACATTTCTTTTCCTTTTCTCCAATAGTGTTTTAGGGATTCGCCCGTCTTTACGTTAATTGTAAATAATCCTTCATCGCTTGCCAACCAGGCTGTATCCGAATCCGTTTCCAGAATTTGATAAACATATAACCTCTTCCCGCTACCTTCCCAATTGGATATCAGACGCACCTTACTCCCTTCAAAGTAGCCAAGATCCCCGGGATTATATTGAGTCGCAAACCAAATTTTACTATATTTATCCTCCTTAAGTGTCCATACAGAGGTCCTCCTTCCTTCTGTATTAAAGCGGTATGAACGATATTGATCTGTTTCAGGATCAAAGCCTAAGAGGCAGCAGTTAATAGCAAAATAAAGGTCTCCGTCTTTGCCAGATGTTATAGCGTATTTGGTACCGTCCAATCTAAGATTCGCGAATTCTTCATTAATGACTGAAGGAAGTGGCTTTTCTTCACCTGTGTTTAAATTGACTTTCCAAATGGATTCATCACCGTTTTCTACCATCACCCATAATTGATTTTGCTCATCCCTGGTCATTCCCCGGCAAGCAAAATTTGCGCTTCTTCCTTTTTCTTTTTGTTGATATAGATATTTACGGAATTTATTTTTCTGCTTTACAAAACTGTATATACCAAATTGAGTACTGAGCCAGGTAACTCCCCGAGCATCAAAATATACGTCGGTTGTAGCTTCCAAATAAGGATGTTGGCTACTGAGAAGATGTGTCCTGCCTGACTTTGAATCAAGTACATTAAATTTCAGGTCGCCAGAATAAATCCAATAGTCATCGTTGTTGGCTTTTATCAGAGAGATTCCATTTATTTTGGAAAAATCAACTTCATGGTTTTTGAAATATTGTTGGGAAAAACTGTCTTTTAGGCGGTTCCCATTTACATCGATCAGAAAAAACTCCGACGATCGGAAGCCCTCCTTCCTAACATGATGAGATACGATATACCTGCCATTGTCCGCTTCATCAAAATCATAAACATAAAGGTACGAGCTTGGATAGTGGCGGTAAATTGAACTTGTTCCTCCACGCTCATCCAATATATAAATGGTATGATTGGCCTCATTCCCGAGTTCACTTTTTTCTTTAACGATGACCCAAAAGGTACCATTTGGCGCCCAATGAATTTTTTCCACCTTTTCAAATGATTCAAAGTCAAGGGGAAATACCTCAAACTGATTCAGGTAAGTGATTAACTGATTTTGCCGGGTAATAAAAACCAAATGCCCCGCTTCATTTTTAGTAAAATTGACAACCTCGTGTGGTGTAAAGACAGCTGTTTTCCCAAATTTTTCTTCAAATGATTGGACAGCCTGGGTTTCTGGGTCAAATAGATCAATATACTTTACATGATAATCTTTGTGACCACCTGTTTGAAATAACCACATCAAGCCTTGATTGTCTTGAAGGATGTGGTTGATTTCATTGAATTGCAGACCCTGTTTTTCTTTGGTGTACCATTTAAAATGACTACCGTCAAAGCGATTCAGCCCGTACTTCGTCCCAAACCACATAAAGCCCTCCTGATCCTGATGAATGCACTGCACATTGCGGTGAGAAAGTCCTTCTTCAATACCATAAAACTGGCTATTAACAATGTAGTCTTGCGACCATATTGAGGTGTTCCACGGAAAAATAAGAATGATAAATATGGTTATTTTTTTTATCAAAATATCCATCAATGATTCTACTATGCGGCAGTGCTACTATACTATAATAATTATCCTATTACAACAGCATTATAGTATTTTAGCATTCCATTACAGCATCGCAGTATTGTAGAATCACAACATTATTTTTTATGTTTTTCAAACCATTCCAAAATATACAAAACTTTCGCAATTAAATAGCTGGGTTTCGCTGCAATCCCATGCCCTGCTTCTGGAATTCGCACCATTGCAGTCTCTACCCCTTCTAATTTTAGTGCGGCATAATATTGTTCTGTCTCTGACATGGGTGTTCGGTAATCCACTTCTCCGGTGAGCAACATGGTGGGGGTGGTCACATTTCCCACATAAGAAATTGGAGAGCGCTTCATGTAATGCTCCAAATGGTCCCAGGGTAAACCCGGAAACCAATATTTGTAGAAAAAGCCAGGTCCATCTGCATTCAAAACAAAACTGTACCAATTGATAACTGGCTTGGCAACTACCGCTGCTCTGAACCTGTCGGTATGACCCACAATCCAGGCTGTCAGGACTCCTCCTCCACTACCTCCAGTGACAAAAAGATTCTCCTCATCTATGTATCCTTTTTCAATGACGGCATCTACTCCACTCATTAAATCATCATAATCCTGACTGGGATAATTGTGGTGAATCAAATTGCCAAATTCTTCACCATAACTGGAACTTCCACGTGGGTTGGTGTACAATACTACATTTCCGGCGGCTGCGAATAATTGTACTTCAGCAGAAAAGCGGTCGCCATAATTTGCAAATGGGCCACCGTGAATTTCTAAAATCAAAGGATATTTTTTGGAAGGATCGAAGTTCGGCGGCTTGCAGATCCAGCCCTGAATGTCGCGTCCGTCGAAAGAAGATTTGTACCAGATTTCTTCTACTTCGCCCAGTTTTTTATAGCCGAAAAGGTCATCATTCAAGTGTGTTAATCTATTCGTTCTGGCACTGCCTTTTGAACCGACTGCCAAATCTGCTGGGTGTTCAGGGGTTCCTAATGTAAATGCAAAATTGCCATTGCTCGCTACAGAAAAACTTCCACCACTGTATGGGCGGCCAAGCGACAAGCCTCCTAAATCCTTCGCCAAAACATCCACTTTACCACTTAAACTGACGAAAGCAATTTTGGAATTTCCCTTATCCGAATATTGAAAGTATAAACCAGACCCATCATGGCTCCATTCGATTCCATTTACATTTCGATCCAGATCTGGAGTTAAACATTGAACATCAGAGCCATCTGCATTCATAACATATAGCTTGGTGATTTGGAAACCCTGATAGCGATCGTCCAAACCCGTGTAGGCTATTTTATTGCCATCCGGAGAAACTTCCGGACCATTGTCAGGTCCTTTGCGATTGGTCAATTGCCTGGGTTTTCCACCATTGATGGATACCTGATAGACCTCAGTTTTATTGGTTTGGGCTTCCCAATCGTCGTGTCGGTTTCCACTAAAGAATAGAGATCTGCTGTCCTTACTCCAGGAAATGCTGCCTAATCCACCATGAGGACCAGAGGTGATTTGGCGGGGTGTTCCACCATCTATCGAGAGGACAAAAAGTTGGTTAAACCCATCGCTGACATAACCACCACCATCCCGGCGATAGACGAGCTTGTCAATATATTTGGCTGGAGGAGCCCAATTAGCTTCCTTAGGTGCTTTTGGCATAGAAAGAAAGGGCTTTGGAGATTCGGGAACAAACATTCGGAAGGCAATCCACTTGCCATCTGGAGACCAGGTAATACCACTAGGGGAGTTTTGCAAATTGGTCAATTTTGCTTCGGCACCTCTATCCAACCAACGCAAATACATTTGTGTAGAACCTTCTTTATTCGAAAGGTACAACAATTTAGTACCATCCGGAGACCATCTGGGCGAGCGATCATTTTGATTGCCAGTAGTCAGCGGATGATTATCAGTGCCATCAAATTTGACAATCCAGAGGTTGGACAAATTTCGATCGGTCATGATGTCTTTGAAGTTTCTTGCATAGACGATGTGTTGTCCGTCTGGGGAAATTTGAGGATCAGAAATATGTTCTATTTGAAAAACATCAATCGGTTCAAATTTTTGAATTTCTGTTTGAGCATTAGAAAAACAGGCTAATAGTAAAAAGGAGAATAAAAAGGCTACTCTTTTCATTTTTTTCAAGTTTTGATTTTCACTAAGGCTTGAAATTACCTTTTTCGACGAACTTTATAAAAGTTCAATAATACACCAATACAAAACAAAGTATTTTCGATTAACCTTTTTTGATTAGGGGTATCTCCCCTGTTCCCGGTTTTATTAAAACACCAAATATTCGAATCATGAAAAAAGTCAAGCGCTTCTCCATCCTAATCTCTAATTTGTGTCTACTCGTTTTTCTTTCTTCCTGCTTTTCACCTTCCCCAATTCTTCGATTAAATCCTCTGGAAGAAGATACCAAATGGAATTATGGCAGAGAGGTCGTGCATCAATCCAAGGGTGATTTTGAAATCAGTATTGCCTATGAAGGTTTTGATAAAGAAAATATCATCTTCGATGTCGCCATTGCCAATTATAGTGAAGAGGAGGTGCTTATCAGTCCAAACCAAATATTTATGACGGACAATAATGATGAATGGTTGGGCAATGCGATCAATCCTGAACAAGCAATTTTTGAACTAGACACCAAAATTTCAAGGAATGAAGCCAATGCCAAAAACGCAGGAGTCGCAGCTGGCGTTTTGTTGGTTGGATTAGTGGTAGCAGATGCCATTATTGAGTCCAATGATGACAATGATGATAGTGATTGGTGTGATGATGATGGCGATTTTTACTTTTTTTCAGGAGGAGGAAATAGTGCACCACCGCTACCCCCAATTATAGAACAGCGTTCTTTTTTAACGGATTACACTTTGCGTAAAACTCATGTTGAATCTAATCGGGTGGTGTCCGGAAAAGTTCTTTTTCCCAGGCAGGATGATCAGATTTTCCTGAACATCAATATTCCAATCAGAAAGACTAATTTTAGTGCGAAGTTTAGACAGATTGTTTACAAACCACACTAAGATGTTTTAAAAGCCACTACCTCAGTAAATGCAGATGTATTTCATTTGGAAGATAGAGGGAGAATAAAAGTTGGACTATTGGCAGATTTGATTGTAGTTGAAGGCAATCCTATTGAAAATATTAATGCTTTAAGAAATGTAAAATTTGTGATGAAAGGTGGGAGGATTTTTGTAGGAAATCCTTGAAATATTCTAAACTCCAAAAGAATTACTTGCACAGCTTAATTAACCACCTGAAATATATAACTTGGCAGTCGATTCGATTAGCTCTGTCTCAAGTCATTTTAAAATTGAAAAATAAGGGTTTTTGATTCACTAAAACAGCATTGTGACTTTGAGCAATAGGTCTTTAAAAGATATTCAGGTATGTTTAAGAAGCTTTGTAAAAGCTATCATCTGATTCGTGAGGGCGAAAATTTTGAAAGCAAACGAAACAACCATTTTTCCCGATTTCCTTTTTTAAGGGGTTTAAAATACACATGTATATATAGTGTCTGTTCATTGTTTTGTATTCAATGCGGAGTGAATTCCAGTGAGCCACTTGTGGAAGTCTCCAAGGATAGTCATATCGTTTTGGTAGGCAATAACCTCTGCTCCAGAATGATGAACTATGGTCATTTTGAAACTGAAATACAACTACGTTTTCCTGATAGTGCGATTATTGTTAGGAATTTGTGTGACGGAGGCAACACACCTGGATTTCGACCTCACCCGGGAAGGGTTTCTCCATGGGCATTTCCAGGAGCAGAAAAATTTCAAACTGAACTTGCCAGAAACTCCAATAGCCAAGGGCATTTTGAGAGCCCAGACGAATGGCTGACTCGCCTTAAAGCAGATATCGTTTTAGCCTTTTTTGGATACAATGAATCATTTCAGGGAAAAGAAGGTCTGGAAAATTTCAAGGCAGAATTAAAAGCATTCTTGCAATATGCTCAAATTCAAAAATATAATGGGACATCCTTTGTACAAGTGGTTTTAGTCTCACCAATAGCTTTTCAAAATCTTTCTGAAATAAAAGATTTACCAAACGGCAAAAAAGAAAATGCCAATCTGGCGCTTTATACAGAAGCTATGCGGGAAGTTGCAGAAAAAACCCGCATCCCCTTCGTTAATGTGTATTCTCCAACAAAAAAATGGTTTGAAAAAGGAAAACAGTTGACCATAGATGGTTCGCAACTGACCGATGAGGGCTATGCAATGTTGTCAAAATACCTGGCGGATAAAATTTTTGGAGGGTCGGCAATTGCAAACGAATACAGGGATTTAGTCCATGAAGCAGTTTTAGAAAAAAACTGGTTTTGGCACAATGATTTTAAAATACCCAATGGGGTACACGTTTATGGAAGAAGGTATAATCCATTTGGGCCAGATAATTATCCGGATGAACTGAAGAAAATCAGGGAGATGACCCACTTAAGAGATCAAGGGATTTTGAAAGCTTTGAAAGGAGAAAAATTGAATTTAGTGGCAGCAGATGGAACTACACATACCCTTCCAAAAGTGGAAACCAATTATCAATTGAACGAAAAAAATGGTAGCCCTGAATACCTTTATGGGGATGATGCGCTAAATCAACTCACCGCAGCACCAGGCTATAAAATTGAATTATTTGCATCGGAAAAAGAATTTCCGGATTTGGCAAATCCTGTTCAATTGTCATTTGATAATAAAGGACGACTTTGGGTGGCAGTGATGCCGAGTTATCCACACCATCGTCCAGGGGATTCCAGACCCAACGACAAACTCATCATTTTGGAAGATTTAGATAAAGATGGAAAAGCAGATAAACAAATCACTTTTTCCGATGGATTACACTTACCTGTTGGATTTGAGTTTGCCCCAGAAGGCGTTTACGTTGGTCAAGGTACCAACCTGATACTATTAATGGATACAGATGGAGATGACAAGGCTGATAAGAAAAAAATCATTCTGAGTGGTTTTGATGATCATGACACACATCATGTTATTAGTGCCTTTTGTGCTGATCCCTCTGGAGCAATTTATATGGGTGAAGGCGTTTTTTTACATACTAATGTGGAAACTTCTTATGGTCCGGTAAGGGGAACAAACGGAGGTTTTTTCAGGTATACCCCACAACGGCATCATCTTGAAAGGACAGCCCAATTGTCCATTCCGAACCCATGGGGAATCGCTTTCGATGAATGGGGGCAAAACTTTTTTGCAGAAACATCGGGTCCCGATGTTCGCTGGATGATGCCAGGTTCTATTAAACCCATATATGGGAAAGGGACCCACAAATCTTTTAATCTAATTGAAGATAAACATAGAGTTCGTCCCACCTCAGGATTGGAGTTTGTTTCAAGCCGTCATTTCCCCGATGAAGTACAGGGAGATCTTATGATAAATAATACCATTGGATTTTTGGGAACCAAACAACATTCGATGTTGGATGATTCTACAGGATATAAAAGTCTGCACCGTTTGGATCTTGTAAAAGGGTCAGATAAGAATTTCCGACCAGTGGATATGGAATTCGCCCCTGATGGATCGCTTTATTTGGTTGATTGGCACAATGTATTGATTGGACATATGCAGCACAATGCGAGGGATCCATTTCGCGATCACGTTCATGGGAGAATTTATAGAATTACTTACCCTTCTCGCACATTAGTAGAGCCTGCAAAAGTTTCTGGTGCGAGTATCGAAACCTTATTAAACAACTTAAAACTTCCTGAATACAGAAGTCGATACAGAAGCCGTCGTGAGCTAAGAGGGCGCAATACTTCCGATGTTTTAAATGAGCTGGAAAGATGGATTACTGATTTGGATAAAGATAACCCTCGATATGAACATCATTTATTGGAAGCGCTTTGGGTCACATGGGGCTTAAATCAAATTGATGAGGCATTATTAAACCAATTACTTAAAGCGAAAGATTTCAGGGCAAGAGCTGCTGCTGTCAGAGTACTGCGCTATGGAGGGCATCAAATAGAAAATCAAGCTGAATTATTGATGGAGGCAGTTAAAGATGATCATGGGCGTGTTCGACTTGAAGCTTTTGTTGCTGCTTCCTGGCTTCCAAAAGAGGTTGGGATTCCGATAGTCTTGGAAGCCGCTAAAAAACCCTTAGATGATTGGATGATTCATGCGCATGGTACTGCTTTGGCTCATCTAAACAGGGATATTGTGATTGAAGAAAAGGAGGAAGAAATAATAACTCATTTGGAAGGAGCTGATTTGGAGTTATTTAAAAAAGGAAAGGAAATATACCATAGAGATGGCTATTGTGTAACTTGTCACCAACCAAATGGGAAAGGCCTTGAGGCTTCAGGTTTTCCACCTTTAGTAGAAACAAATTGGGTGACAGGTAGTGAAGAGCGATTGATAAAACTTACTTTGAATGGCATCATTGGTCCGATGGAAGTCAATGGGAAGAAATACCCAGGGCAAGTGCCCATGACGCCATTTGGAGGTTTATTGAAGGATGAAGAAGTGGCTGCGGTTTTAACATTTGTCAGAAATTCATTTGGTAATAAGGCATCTGTTGTCTCAACGGACAAGGTAGAAAGTGTTCGAGCATCAATTGAGGGCAATTCTCAATTTTTTAAAGCTGAAGATTTGTTACAACAATATCCTAATGATTAGATGTAATGACACATAAACTTATACCGCTTTAACGTTCAAGGTCAAGTCCAAGGTCAAGGTCAACCAATGTTTAATAGTGGACTTGAACTTTATCTTGAACTTGACCTTGAAAAAGAATATGGGTACAAGATAGTTTGTCAGTATAATTAAGCTAGACTATAATTAAATTTCAAAACATAAATTAGGAAAGAATGATAAGCTCCTGGGACGAAAAAGAAGTAAAAGGATTTGGTAATGATTTGCTGGAATTAAGGGTCTATACTTCCAGATTATTAGGAAAGGAAGAAGATTTGGTCATGCATGGAGGGGGGAACACCTCGGTAAAAATTAAACAGAAAAACATTTTTGGAGAGGAAGAAGATATCCTTTATGTCAAGGGAAGCGGATGGGATTTAGCAACGATTGAAGGACCAGGCTTTGCCCCTGTGAAGCTCGCTACCTTACAACGATTAGCGGAATTGGATAGTTTGTCGGACATAGATATGGTGAAAAATCAACGGATGGCAATGACAAATCCCTCGGCACCGAATCCTTCCGTAGAAGCTATTTTACATGCGATTATCCCCTTTACATTTGTAGATCACACACATGCCGATGCGGTAGTTACATTGACCAATACTCCATACGGAGAAAAACTCATTAAGGAAATTTATGGAGATAGTATTTTAATCATTCCTTACGTCATGCCAGGCTTCATTTTGGCTAAAAAAATCTATGAAATGACAAAAGGAATGAATTGGGATGCTATAGATGGAATGATTTTGCTCAATCACGGGGTTTTTACTTTTCACGATGATCCAAAAATCAGCTATGAAAAGATGATCGAGATAGTGACTAAAGCTGAAGATTATTTAACTCAAAAAGGCATTCAAAATGTAGCAAGTGAAGAAAGCAAAAGAGTCAATACTTTGGAAGTAGCAAAAATCCGAAACCAAGTTTCTCGAATTTGGAAAAAACCGGTCTTATGTCGTTTAAATAATTCAGGAACTGCAACTGCTTTTAGCAATTTGAAAAATGTAGCAGATATTTCAAACCGAGGTCCATTGACCCCTGATCACATCATTCGAACAAAAAGAACGCCTGTACTTTTGTCAGATAACCTGGAAAGTGATCTCAATGATTATGTTAAATCCTATAATCAATATTTTGAAAAACACAACACTGGCGAGCAAGTACAGTTAGATCCTGCTCCTCGATGGGCAATATGGCCTGGCTTTGGGACCCTCTCTTTTGGACTCAGTGTGAAGGCAATAAAAATTATTGAAGATATTTCCAGGCATACCCAAAATGCCATTTACCAGGCAGAGCAATTAGGAGGCTGGAAGGTTTTAACGCAATCCGATTTATTTGAAATGGAATATTGGAGCTTGGAGCAAGCTAAACTGAAAAAAGCTGGAAAGCCAAAATCTCTTCAGGGAAAAATTGCTCTTGTCACTGGGGCAGCAAGTGGAATTGGTAAAGCTTGCGTGGAAAAGTTGGTTAATGAGGGAGCAGTGGTGGCAGCTTTAGATATTAATCCTGAGGTAGTAGAATGTTTTGACAGAAAAGAAATATTGGGCATCCGTTGTGATGTGACAGATATAAAACAATTAAAAAAGGCCATTGAGAAGACTGTTGCATTTTTTGGTGGCCTTGATATGTTTATCTCCAATGCAGGTATATTTCCCCAAAGTGCGCAAATTGGTCAAATGGAGGAAGCCGTTTGGCAAAAAAGTATGGACATTAATCTCACCAGCCATCAGCAGTTAATCAAACTATGTTTACCTTATTTGGAGTTGGGTTATGATCCGGCGATTGTGCTGATTGCATCTAAAAATGTACCTGCTCCAGGACCGGGGGCTGCTGCTTATTCAGTGGCTAAAGCTGGATTAACCCAATTGGGAAGGATTGCTGCAATGGAGTTAGGAAAAAAAGGAATTCGGGTAAATATGCTCCATCCGAATGCTGTTTATGACACGGCTATCTGGACAGAAGAAGTTTTAGCCGTAAGAGCCAAACATTATGGCTTGACAGTAGATGAGTATAAAACCAATAATGTGTTAAAAACGGAGGTGCAATCTAAAGATGTAGCGGAACTAGCAGTAACTATGCTAGGCAAAACTTTTTCAAAAGTTACAGGGGCTCAAATTCCAATAGATGGAGGCAATGACAGGGTTATTTGATGTCAACCCTCCTCGTACAGCCTTGGATACAAATTGGAAGTTTATCCTATTTGATGAGAATAAACAAATGTTGAGGATTAAACGAAAAGAGCCAGGTTTGGATACAGAAGAGTTCTATGTAATTGTGATACCATACAATTGAATATTTAATTCATTCAACAAGCATAATTTAAGTTAAAAACCATGATAGTAAAACACACTTCGAGAGAAGCTATTTTGAGCAAACTGAGGAAAAAAGTAGAAAACAGGATTCCAATCCTTATCGCTAGCGCAGGAAGTGGTCTGGTTGCGAGTCTATTAGAAAAGGCTGGAGCAGACTGCATCAACACGTTTTCTGGAGCAAGATTGAGAGCCAATGGCATGGGAACCATGTCTATGATGTGGCCAATTTTGGATTCCAATCGCCAAACATTGAACTACACACGTGAGGATATCATGCCTGCTATTAAAGGAGATGCCTTTATATGTGCCTGCCTGAATGCCAATGATCCATTAAAAGATATGAGAATGGTTTTGAATGAATGTAAGGCAATGGGGGTTTATTCTGCTTCTAATATTGGACCCTCAATCAGTTATGTAGATAAGGATAGCGAGATTTACAGAGTTTTGACCAAGAGTGGAATTACGCTCGATAATGAAATAGAATTATTGAAACTGGCTAAGGAAATGGATATGGTTTCTATAGGATTGGCATTTGATATGGAAGATAGCATTCGGATAATGGAAGAAGCGCAACCTGATATTTTTTGTTATCATGCAGGTACCACAAAAGGAGGCTTAAAAGGGTATGATTCAGGGGAACCTCTTGAAGAAACAGCAAGGAGAACAGAGGTAGCTAATCAAAAGATGAGGAAAATCAAACCAGATGTAATTTTAATTGCACATGGTGCTGGAATGGTTACACCAGAGGATGCGCAGTATATGCTCAATCACACTTCTTGCGATGGCATTTGGACTGGGTCTTCAACTGAACGAATTCCAATAGAAAAAGCAGTTTATTCTACTGCAAAGGAATTTGCAGATTTGAAGTTTCCTGAAAAATAACTTTCACTTTGAAATCCAGCTTATCCTAATCATTCAAAATCAACTGTTATGTCAAAAACGATCGCACTACTTATCACCCTTGATACTAAAGATCAGGAAGCAGGTTTTTTGAAAGAACAAATCGAAGCTCGTGGAAACAAAGCTTTGTTGATTGATATTGGGGTAGTTGGAATTGCAGGAATAGAAGCTGATATAGACAGAGCAACAGTAATTTCCATGGGGGGTGGAAAACTGTCTGAAATATTAAAAGATCCTACTCGTGAAAAGTCCAATCCTTTTGTAGTAGGTGGTGCCATCCATATTTTGCAAAGGGCTGTCTCCTCAAATGAGGTTCATGCCCTAATTGGATTAGGTGGTACTCAGGGCACTTCAACCTGTTGTGAAATCATGCAGTCCCTTCCCTATGGTTTCCCAAAAGTAATGGTTTCAACTGTTGCTTCAGGTGATACTTCTAGCTTTGTAGGTATTAAAGACATCACCATGATGTTCTCTGTGAGTGATATTTTAAAATTAAATCCCTTTACTAGAAAAATATTGGCAAACGCAGCAGCAGCAGCATGTGGAATGGCAGATGTTGAGATAAAATTTACAGTTGAAAAAGGAGAAAAGCCATTAATCGGAATGACTAATTTGGGTGTGCTCACCAAGGGAGCAATGGAGGCAATTCGATTTTTTGAACAAAAAGGTTATGAAGTAATTGTTTTCCACGCAGTTGGTTCAGGTGGCCAAGCGATGGAACAAATGATGAAAGAGGGCATCATTGGGGCAGTATTTGATTATGCAATGGGAGAAATCGCGGATGATAATTGGTCGGCTTTAAGGGCAGGGGGGGCTGAGCGATTGACCGTAGCAGGTAAATTAGGCCTTCCACAAGTTCTTTGTCCAGGAGGTGCAGAACATTTGGGAATTTTTGTTGCTGCCAATGAAGTTCCAGAGGAATACAAAAACCACAAATATGTATTTCATAGCCCTGTGATTTTTGTCCCCAGATTAAATGCAGAAGAGATTCAAAAAGTGGCGGATGATATTTGCCAGCGATTACAGCATACAAAAGATAAAGCTTATTTCATGATTCCCAAAGGGGGAGTTGGCAGTTATTCTAAAGTAGGGGGAGTTTTGCACGACTCTGAATCTGATATTGCATTTTTCGATCGTTTGAAATCAAATCTGCCTGCTAACATCGAAGTAGTAGAAAGAGAACATTATGTTGAAGATCCTGAATTTGTAAGGGAAGCTGTAGATTTATTGATTTCTTTAATTGAAGAAAAATCCTGAGCCACCAAAATTATTGATTCTATACTCAATTAAAATGAGTCTAATTAATTCAAGTTGCGAACGGTCAAAGTTCGCGCAGCAAAGCTGCACTCACGATGGGTTTTAGGGGAGAAATAGGCTGGTTCCAGCCCGGTTCTCCCCTAAAACCCCTTCGAGCGAGGATTATAGTTCGCATCTTGCGCTAATTACAAAACGAAACTTACCATGAGCAGTAATCTCCAATTCTTCATAATTTTTTCAAGCAGCTTGTTTCTGAGCTGCCAAGACCAACCAGTTCAATTAGAATGGACAATGAATGATGATGATAAATCGCCTGTTGAATGGATTACTTTTCAAGGCGATAGAAGTGTTTACAAGAGCAAAAAAATTGTATTGGTGAGTGGTGATGAAGAATACCGTTCAGAAGAAGCCTTGCCTCAGCTTGCAAAAATACTTGCGTCTCGTCATGGTTTTGATTGCCGTGTTTTATTTGCTCAAGATCCAAATCATCCAGGTATCGTTGATCCCAATTATGTAGGAAACATTCCTGGAGTAGCATCTTTGGAAGAAGCGGATCTAATGATTTTATTTACTCGTTTTCGGGATTTGCCAAATGAACAAATGCAATATTTTGAGAATTTTTTGAAGAATGGAAAACCACTGATTGCAATTCGAACAGCCACCCATGCTTTCCGCTTTAAAGACAGTACAAGTCAATATTTGCATTGGGGAAATTATTATAAAAATGAGGACTCGGATTGGGAAGGTGGATTTGGAAGAAAAATTTTAGGTGCCAATTGGTACTATCACCATGGGCATCATAAACATCAAAGTACCAGGGGAATTTTTGCTCCCGGAGCAAGTGAGAATCCCATTTTAAAGGGAATATCCGATGGGAAGATTTGGGGATCAACCGATGTATATGGAATGCCCTTGCCACTTCCAGGAGATGCCAACCCGATTGTTCTTGGACAAGTAGTTAATCGGGCAGGGGAGTTTGATAAAGAAGATATATTTTTTGGTATGAAGCCTTCAGATGATGAAATTGCTACTGCTGATCCAGAGAATCCAGATTCAAGAGATCCCAATAACCCCATGATGCCAATTGTTTGGACTAAGAGCTATCAAATAGCTGATGGAATTGAAGGGTATAGCATTACTTCGACTATCGGAGCTTCTTCAGATATACTGAACGAGGAGCTACGGAGGCTTTTTGTGAACTCCGTCTATTATCTATTAGATTTGGATGTTCCTGAAAGTGCTGATGTAGCAATCATAGGGGATTATAAACCTACAGCATATAACTTCCAAAGCGATGAATATTGGGATGAAAAAGCAATGAAGGTTTCAGGTTTTTTGGAAAAAGGAGAAGAGTAGCTATTTCAGTTTTTCATTTTCAGCATGCCGCTTGGCATCTCTTTTTGTTTTTTTATCCAGACTTTTTTTCAAGGCGGTAGTTAAATCTACTCCTGTTTGATTTGCCAGACAGATCAATACAAAAAGTACATCTGCCATTTCGGCTGCTAAATCCTCCTTAGCAGTTAATTCATCTTCTTTTCGTTTGAAGGATTGTTCGCCATAAAGCCTTGCCAACAGGCGAGCCATTTCTCCTACTTCCTCCATCAAAATAGCGGTGTTGGTTAATTCTGAATAATACCGAACGCCAATCGTATTTATCCAATCATCTACAGTTTGTTGAGCATCTTTGATAGTCATAATTGTATATTGTAAGACGAGTCTAAACCAAAATCTCTATTGCTTCAAATATTTCATCTAATTCATCAAATGATTTAAAGCCGATTTTTTCCTCTTCTCCTCCTTTTAGGTTTATACCTATTGGTTTCAAGCTTTCAAGAATAGCTTCAATATTTTCAGCATTCACATCAAGACTAAATAGTATTGGATATTTCAGGCAAATGCCTTTTAAGTAATTGAAATCCATGTATTTAGAGTTTTTTAAATCTTCCCAGGAGATTCCGGTTTTGTCAAAGTTTAATAAAAAAGATTCGCAGAAAGGGGCGAATTGATTCAGTATTTCCTTTAAAGCCTTTTCAGAAAGTGATTCATCAATTACGATTTCTTTGATAATAGGGGTGTCCTTTAAGTTGATGATATCATTTACCCCTGTAAACATGCCAATTTGTACGGCGTCCAAGTTCATCATTTCAATGGCTGTATGAATTTCTTCTCCTGATTGCATCCCAAATTCACCTACGATTTTCACACCGTCAACCCATTCTTTTACAGCATTCACAAACTGAGGCAGTACAGTGGTTTGTGTTCCAGTATCTAAATTAAAGCCCAACCATTCTACCTCCCATGCAGCAAAATACCTCGCATCCGTAAGGTTTGTAATGGAGTTGGCTTTGACTTTTGTCTTTAGCATATTGATGTGCTTTAAAAATTTGCTGCAAGTTTACGAAAACGATTATTCTAAGTACCCATTTTCAGTTTTTTTACCAGTTTTCCTAGCGTCAATCCTTGTACAATGATGGAGAATACTACAACGAAATAAGTAATGAAGACTATGAAATCTTTGCTTTCCAATTCCACAACTGTTAAAGCTAATGCAACGGACAAGCCCCCCTTCAATCCTCCCCAAGTCAAAACAAGAATTGTTTTTTGGGGATTTGTTTCTTCATGTTTTAATAATGAATAGGGAATACCTACTGCAATGAGTCTTGCAATCAGGACAATCAGAATGGCTAAAAGACCAATCAGTAAATAGTCTTGCTTAAAATCTAAGGTATGCACCACCAATCCTATTAAAACAAATAGTACCGCATTTAGAATATCATCCAAGGTTTCCCAGATTAGATGGAGGACTTCTTTTGAATGGGCTTCATAGTCGGAATGATTGATTTTATTGCCGATGACCAATCCTGCTACTACCATTGCCAAGGGTCCTGATACATGAATCAGTGATGCCAGGGCATATCCTCCCATTGCCATCATGAGCGTTACCATTACGCAAATTTTGGGTGTATCTTCATTCCATTTTAATAAGTTAAAACCAATATATCCGATCACGATTCCATAAATAATACCACCGATGGCTTCAATAGTGAATTCTTGTAACACGTGTCCAATGTTAAAGCCTTCCCCCATCATGGTTGCCAGTGATAGAATGGTAACAAAAATCACAACCCCTACTCCATCGTTGAACAAACTTTCACCTTCGATTTTCAATTCAAGGCTTTTGCTTACTTTGGATTCCTTTAAAATAGCCAATACAGCAATAGGATCTGTGGGAGAAATCAATGCTCCAAAAAGCAGCGCATGGAGAAAAGGTAAAGGATAACCAATTGCCAAACAGGAATAATAAAGAAGTCCACCTACTACAAAAGTTGAAATCAAAGTGCCAACAGTGGCAAATAAGAGTATGGGGATTTTTTCTTTTGCGAGATCATGAATATTGACATGCATTGCTCCAGCAAACAGAAGAAAGCTTAGCATTACATCGAGCAAAATTTCCTGGAAGTTGACATCTTGAACTACTTGACAGAAAAAGGTATATGCTCCTGGGTGGACGCTCTGAAATCCAATGACCATGAATGCAGTAAGTAGAGCCAAAATCATGAGCCCAATGGTCGTTGGTAATTTCAAAAATTTATGGTTGATGATACTAAATAGTGCAGCAAGGGAGAGAATAATGGTGAATGATTGAAACATGGTTTTGCATTGATTTTAATAAGAGTCTGGAAATTAGCAACTCAGGTGCAAATGTTGTCAGTCTTTTTGCCAAATCTTGTTACACAAGTAGCATTTTGTCAAAACTTAGGTTTTAGTATTTTCGCTTTAATAATTTACTCAAGTTGCGAACCATTAATGTTCGCAACTTGAGTAAATTAAAACTATGAACCTCGAAACTACAAATCACTTCTAGATGAAATTCTCCAACCGGTCTATTGCATTTATTGTTGGTTTTATTTTGCTTGCTGTTATTGTTTTCTTCTTCAGCAATATTGTAGGATATGTGCTTGTAGCTTGGGTGCTTTCAATGATTGGACAACCCTTGATGCGTTTTTTTCAAAAACATATCAAATTCTGGAAATTTCAGGCAGGACCTAATTTGGCAGCTATACTTACCCTATTGACCTATTTTGTTGTGATGATTTCTTTAGTAATGCTTTTTGTTCCACTTATAGTGAAACAAGCGAATAACCTTGCAGAGGTAGACTACAAAAAAATAGGGGAAGCCCTTGAAAATCCCGTCAATCAATTTCAAGGAAAATTAATTGATTATGGATTGATTCAGCCTGATTCGGTTGTGATTACACCTCCTGATTCGACGCTTTTAGCAATAGATTCCAATGCGGTTTTAAAGCCAGATACCTCCTATGTAATCAATCCAATTTCTGTTGAAAATCAGTTAAAGGAAAATTTTTTCAAATGGTTTGAGCCCCGGAAAATAGGAGATTTTTTCAGTGGAATTATTTCAGCAGCAGGAAATATTTTCTTTGCAATTTTTACCATTGTCTTTATCACGTTTTTCTTTTTGAAAGAACAAGGCCTATTTGTAAATTTTCTTGTAGCTATTTTCCCCAATAAACACGAAGAACAAATCCGGCATGCGATTGAAGAAATCAGTAGAATGCTGACACGTTATTTTGGAGGTATATTGTTTCAAGTTACGATTATCACCTTGTTTGTCTCTCTGGGATTAAGCCTTTTAGGTATTCAAAATGCCCTATTGATTGGGTTTTTTGCAGCATTGATAAATGTCATTCCTTATTTGGGACCCCTCATAGGAGCTATGTTTGGGATAATCATAACCATCTCTTCTAATTTATATCTTCCTTTTGGAGATATTCTTCCATTGCTTAGCAAAGTAGTTTTAGTTTTTGCATTGATGCAAATGTTGGATAATTTCTTACTACAACCCTGGATTTTCTCCAATAGTGTTCTCGCCCACCCTCTTGAAATATTTATTGTAATTCTGATGGGAGCACAAATCAATGGTATTATAGGAATGGTGCTTGCAATTCCGGTCTATACAGTCCTCAGGGTTATCGCCAGGGCATTTTTGAGTGAATTTAAAATTGTACAGAAAATTACAGGAGGTATGACTTGACCGAGCCTCACAATGCAAACCCATGAACAATTCAATAAAAAAACGGTTTGTTCCACGAGAAAGAAGCTGGTATTCCAAAGGGTGTTAGAAAATTGTGACTCTTTAGGCTAACTTTGCAAACAATCATTTATTTATGTTAATGGATAAGCTGGAACAAAAAAAAGCAACTTCCTTTCACAATGATGATCCGAACGCAGCGTCTCGGAAGAAGGATCATATCGAATTGGCTTTCAGATCTCAGGTTGGGAAGGAAACTTTGGATAATCGGTTTTACTATGAGCCATTGCTTTCAGCCCATCCTGAACAAAATAGCTTAAAGCCTTTTCAATTTCTCGGAAAAGCCATGCGAGCTCCGCTTTGGGTATCGAGCATGACAGGAGGAACCGAACTGGCTCGTACCATTAACCACAATTTAGCACGAGCCTGTAAGGATTTTGGGATGGGAATGGGACTTGGCTCTTGCCGTGCTTTACTTTTTGATGATGAGATCCTCCCAGATTTTGATGTGCGGCATTTAATTGGTAATGATTTGCCTTTATATACCAATTTGGGTATTGCTCAATTGGAGCAATTGATTGAACAGAATGAGCTATGGCGTGTAAGTCATTTAATAGGGAAATTGCAGGCAGATGGTTTGATAATTCACGTCAATCCATTCCAGGAATGGCTTCAACCCGAAGGGGATCATTTCAAAGCCCCCCCGATTGAGACCATTTCGACTATCTTAGAGCAATTGGATCTGCCAATTATTGTTAAAGAGGTAGGACAAGGAATGGGTTACGAAAGTTTGAAATTGTTGTTTCAGTTGCCGCTTGAAGCAATTGATTTTGCGGCAAATGGAGGGACTAATTTTTCTAAACTTGAGTTATTGCGGAGTGAGCCAATCAAACAGGAAATTTATGGACAATTGGCCAACGTGGGGCACAGTGCAGAAGAAATGGTATTCATGACCAATCAGATTATTGAAGAATTAGGAAATAAAGTGCAATGTCGTCAAGTCATTATTTCTGGAGGCATAAAAAGGTTTTTAGATGGATATTATTTGATTAATAAACTAAACCTCTCATGCATTTATGGACAAGCTTCTGAGTTTTTAAAACATGCAAGAGGCAGTTATGAAGATTTATACAATTATGTGGATACTCAAATTCAGGGCTTAGCATTGGCAAATGCATTTCTAAAAGTTCGATAGAACATTCAAAATGAAAATGAAAAAAACCATATCCGGCTTTTCTAAATTGTCCAAAATTGACAAAATCAAGTGGATTGTTAAGCACTTTTTTAGAGAGCCTGATGCAGTCATGCGAGAATTAACCAGCTATTGGCATGAAGACGAGGAGCAGCAAAAGGTTTTGGATGGCTTTAGTGAAAATACCATTAGCAATTATTATATGCCATATGGTGTCGCACCCAATTTTGTGATAAATGGCAAGACGTATTGTGTTCCTATGGTTATAGAGGAAAGTTCAGTAGTGGCTGCAGCTTCAGCCGCTGCAAAATTTTGGATGGAACGAGGTGGTTTTAGAGCAAAAGTTATTGATACTCAAAAAATTGGTCAAGTTCATTTTAGTTGGAATGGAAATATTCAGAAATTAGAAAGTGTTTTTGAAGACTTGGAATCCAGGCTAAGAAAAGAAGCTACTTCTATTACCAAAAACATGGAAAAACGAGGAGGAGGAGTCTTAGATATTGAACTTTTGGATTTTTCAAAAAAAGAAAAAGATTATTACCAGTTAAAGGTCACGTTCGAAACCTGTGACAGCATGGGGGCAAATTTCATTAATTCAGTATTAGAGCAATTTGGGAATACCCTTCAAAAGTTCGTTGCTACCCACCCAATTTTTGATGAAGCTGAAAAAGACCTGACCATTATCATGGCAATTCTTTCAAATTATACCCCTGATTGTATCGTAAGAGCCTGGGTTGAATGTCCTGTAGAGGATTTAGGGAATTTCCCAAACAAGGTCAATGCTCAAGACTTTGCAGAGAAGTTTTCCAAAGCGGTTAGAATTGCTCATTTGGACCCTCACAGAGCGACTACCCACAATAAGGGTATTTTTAATGGAATTGATGCAGTCGTTTTAGCTACAGCCAATGATTTCAGGGCAATTGAAGCTTGCGGTCACACCTATGCCGCGCGGGATGGAAATTATCGGAGTTTAAGCTCATGCAAAGTAGAAAAAGGTATTTTTAAATTTTGGCTAGACTTGCCACTTGCCATAGGCACTGTTGGGGGGTTGACCAAATTACACCCAATCGCTAAACGCTCTTTAGAGTTGCTAGGTAATCCTTCTGCAAAGGAATTGATGGAAATAATTGCTGTAGTTGGATTGGCTCAAAACTTCTCTGCATTGCGCTCTTTGGTAACTACCGGCATCCAAAAAGGACATATGAAAATGCATCTCCTAAACATTTTAAATCATTTTGATGCAACGGAAAAAGAAATTAAAGATGCTGTGGCGTATTTCAAAGAAGAAATCGTTTCCTTCAATGCCGTAAGAGAGTTTTTGCACCTTCAGCGGAAAAGTAAAATTTCGGCATTTTAAGCAACTTGTTGAAAATCAGGAATTAAAAGTCCATTTTCAGCATGATTTTTGTGGCTTTTAAAGATTGTATATTTTGATAAAACAAACACTTTAAAGCCGCAGCAATGTACTATGAACAAAGAAACCTCCCGAATAAGGCTTTGTCTTTATTCTTCTTGGCTACACTTTTACTACTCTATTCATCCTGTTCGAGAGATACTTTCGAACTTCCAGCACCAGAAGAATTTTCCAAAAAAAATCGGGAAACTTTAGGAGAAATTTTACTAGAAAACATACTTAGTAATAATCAATTTTCTATACTCCCTAATGAACCTCCATATGACACTACTGTCTATTGGTACCTTCAAACGCTTTATGATCAGGCAACTTTCGCAAAACACCTGGATCATCAATCTCCAAGTCAGGATAAATGGAACCAAAATCGTTTGTGGCAAGTACACATTATTCAAGATGATTCTTTCAAGGCTGCATTCACGCTGCCAGGAGGAGATTTTTTTATTTCTTCAGGATTCTTGAAGACTCTCCGGGAAGATTATGAACTTTATTATTTGTTGACCTTTGAAAGCATCATCATGGATGAACGCTTTTTATTGACCCGACTTATTGAGGAATACAACTCTCTTACCTTAGTAAATATCTTACAAGGCAATGCATCGGCAAATCAAATTTCAATACAAATAATTGCAGAGGAATTACCTTATCTGGATTATGATTCCGAATTGGTTCAACAAATAGATTCAAGAACAGTGCACTCCATTTGTGAATCCTCAGTTTTTGAAAGAACTGGAATCACCCATCTTTTAAATAATTATGATGAGACAGAGATAGATTGGCTTTTGTCACGAGAATCGTATGATGGAAGAGTGGATGCGATTCCTATGTTTTCTATAGAAAGTGGATTGAATTGTGGAGAATTGAAATCTACAGGTAAGTATGAGGAGTATGTTTTAAATTTTTTGCCATAAAAAAACGGCAGATTTATTGAAAATCTAACCGTTTTATATTTCCCGGAAGTTGATTGGGGCTTACAATTGCTTTTTCAATTGTTTTGCCTTTTTTAGTAATTTTTTATTGGCTGTTTTTTGGATAATACCATCTAATAATTCCATGGCACTTTTTCGATCTTCTTGTTTGATTCTTGTCAATGCCAAATACCAGGATGCTTCTTCAAAATAGTCTCCTTTTTGGACATATAATTTCATGAAATGTTCAAAAGCCCTGTCTAAGGTATTGGTTTCCAAAGCGGCTATACCGGCGTGATACAATGCAAAGTTATTGTCAGGATTTACATTGAGAAAGTACTTTTCAAATTCTGAATAACTTTTTTTGAAATCACTGGCTTCATATGCCTGGATGGCATTTTGAAGGATAGGACTAATTTCTGAAACATTTCCATTTACGCTATCTCCACGAAATTGAGGTAAAGACATTTCAGCCACTTCAAAATTTTGTGCAAATAATTGTTCATCGGTCAAATTAGCATTGCCCTCGAAAATATAATAAGCTCCAAACGCTACCATTAGGACGACTGAAGCAGCAACTGCCAATTGATAAAAACGGGTTCTTTGAGGTTGGATGTTTCTGATTTTTGCATTTTCAGAAACATCCATTCGTTCTAAAAAATGGTCAAAATTTTCTACAGGTGAGTTTTTCGAAAAATCAAATTTAACCTCTGAAAACCCGTCTACCGCATCTGCTAATAGCGGGTCATCCAGCATTTGATTTTCGATGTCAAATCGTTCATCTTCATTCAATTCATTCCCTAGATACCGCCGAATATCATCCTCGGAACGGCTCCGTGAAGATTGGAAGATTTTATGGAGTCTATCTTTCTTCATAGTATTGCATTTCTATGATTACGAATTACGTTTTTTGATAAAATCGGTCAAAAGGATTTTTAAGTTTCGCTTGCCGTTTTGGAGGTAACTTTTAACTTGCTTTTCGGAGAATCCTGTAGTTTCCACAATATCTTTATAACTTCTATTTTGATAGAAAAACAGCCTAATACAAGTACGTTGCTCGTCGTTTAATTTTTGAATGGCTTCCTCTACCACACTTTCAAGTGAGGGTTCACTATCCAACAGACGAATCAAACCCTCGTTTTCCATAAAATCGTTTGTGCTTTTTTCAAATTTTTGGAAATCCGATAACCGAGCTGATTCAGTGCGTCGCTGGCGAAGCCGTCCTATACATTCGTTGCGGACAACTGTGTAGAAATACTTTCTAAAGGATTGAATATTTGAAGCTGGTATTTTTCGGAAAAGAATTTTGAAAACGTCTGCTAGAACATCCTGACTTTCATTCTCATCTTTCAGATATTTCAAACAGACTCCAAAACCCAAATGTGCATATCTTCTATACAATTCACCAAAATATGCATGATGTTGAGTTTTAGAAAACAAAGCCACGAGCTCATCGTCTGGAAGTTTATTTAAAGCTTTTATGTTAATTAGGTTGGTGGTCATTAAGTGAATATTACAAAAAAAGGATCCTCACGAAGAGTTCCTTTATGAAATGAGGCGTAAAAATAAAACCTTCTGTGACAATTTAAGGGTTGAAAAAGAAAATGTGTTAGAGAGATTAGCTCAAACACATTTAAAAGCAGTGGTTCTTTGAAGATTTGGGAAGTTAAATAAAAAGGAAAAACAAAAGTGCCCGGAGGAAGCCATTGTTTTTCCTTTTTGTTTAACTGCTCGAATTTTTTGAAGAGGAATAGAATCTAAGGTAAACTTGAAATATTGGTATATCAGAAAGTAACAGAGGTTATAATGTGCTCTAACTCCTGCATGTGATCTCTTTTTTCCTCTCCAGGGGCATGCATGAATCCATCAATAAACAACAATTCATTTTTGTTTGGATCGTGGATGAGATAAGAAATAAAAGGACCACCCATATAATCATTTACAATGTCCCAAATACCTCTTGCTTCAATGGCATAGTAGTTATTAACATTTTTTTGTTCAATAAACATTGGTAAATCCTTGTCATTGATACGCATGTAAGTGTTTTCAGCATCTGTCGAAACATATCTTCCTAAGTCATTTCGAATTGCTTTAAGGGTATCCCGGCTCAATTGGTTTTGATTGGTATATTTCATTTTGTGGACAAAAATGTTGGTGTTTGCATCTCTGGTATCTCTTCTCAGCCAAATGAAGTTATCTTGTTTGTCATATATGGCTTTAATGTAACCAACAGGAATTTTCAGGTTTACTCCGAATTTGTCGCGAACTTCATTTTCAAGTGTTCTGTTTTCGCCGCCCATATAAGCTGTAGCGTCAATTCTGATTTTTTCTTCTTTATTGATTCTGTTGATTATCGAAGCTCCATTCTTTTGGATATTTTCGATTAATTTATCTTCTCCGAATCCAAACATATAAATAAGCAGCTGTCCTGTTGCCCATTTATCTCTTCCAACAGTATTCCCATAACCTGTGGTTTCTTTAATTTCTCTTAATTTTTCAGTACCTATATCAGCCTTTATCATTTTGGCGGTTGGTGAATTTTCATCTGCCATGTTTGCTACGAGCAAATATAATTTCAGTTCTCTTTTCACCGGTTCATAAATCATGTCTTGTGGCGTAAAATGCAGCAAATCAAAGATAGGCTCAGGTTGAGGAAGTACCAGATAAGGCGCGGCAAAATAATAGTCCATTGTATCTCCTATTGGTCCTTCCCAAATTTGCTTGTCAGAAATAACGGTAACTTGGTTACGTTCCCCAAAGGCAGCTGGGGTTGATTCCCAGGCTGTTCCTTCATTTGCAGCACAACTGGAAAAGAGGACAAGGGCTATATAAAAAAGAGGTTTTAATATCAACTTCATTGGTTTTGACATTTTTGACAAAAATAGGAATTTCGTTTCGTTAACCATTTTAGATTTTACACACAAAGATGCCGCTTTGGTATTTTTTGGTGGAAATAAAAAAGCGCACTCCCTACAAAAGGGATAGTGCGCTTTTTTAATACGACAAAAATATATTACTTATCTACCAAATAATACAATTTGGTTAGCCATTTTGCGGTATCTGGTTCCTCGCCTGGATCAGTTACATATTCTTCAATCGCCATGGATTTGTTTTCAATTCCATTTTGATTCATATATTCATCCATCGCCCCATGAGCTGCACCTAATCCATGATAGTCTCCATAATAATCGATTAAAAGTGCTTTTCCTCCAGCAGGGGTATTTACATGTTCAAATCCTTCTATCGTGCTGCCAGCTTTTACTGCCATAGCAGCTGACATATCCATAACATTGTTCTCTTCATTCATTTCATAGTAGATGCCAGAAGGACGACCTTCCATCTCCAATCCAGCTACTGCAAGTGCTGCACCAATTTTGCCATAACTAGCTCCCAAAAATTCAGGGATTTTATCCATTTCAACATTATCACGAACAGTGATATAATTGGTTTCGGGAAAATCAATTACAGTAACTTTATAGCCATTATAGGTCTTATTTTCTTCAGCCTCTGTTATTTCTTTGATGCTAGCCAATCCGGCATCAAACATTTCATTCATAGGTCCATCTCCCATAAAATAAGAGGTAACATTAAATGGATAAGGTGCTGTCAAATCCATGCCCCAGGTCAATTTGGTTCCACCATTCTCTCCATCTTCAAATTTCCAAAATCCGGTTTCAGGATCACCGAATCCAAAATCTACAGCTGTTTTGATACTTTCTGCAGGAATACTTTCTATAATTTTTAAATTGCCAGCCCCGGCTTCTTCACTTTCCCAGGAATAAGAAGCTCCTTCTCCTTCAATGATATCACCATACGTTATTTTAATAGATTCATCTTCCATCCAGGGTCCCCAGGCTTCCCAGGCTTTTACATTATTGATCTGGTTAAAAACAGTATTTTTTGAAGCGTTAACTTGAGTGTATCTTTCGTAATGATAATCTTTTGGTAAGATTAGTCCTAAAACAAGGAAGAGAACAATTAAGGCAGCAATAATACCTAAGATGATTTTTAAAGCTTTCATTGTTTAACGTTTTTTGCTTGTGAAAAATTAAATTTATGATTAAAGTATATCAGCATAAAGTTACAAAAGTATAACCAATATATTGTAATTCTGAATGAAAAAATTGTCTTCTCAAAGCTGAACATTTGCTTAAAGCAATTTTTGTAAAGTAAAAAGGCTACTCACATTGCTTTTTCATAATACATATTTCAAAATGTCAAAACTGTTTGAATCTGCGCTTCCTAAATCTTCAAAAAAAACTAATTTTGCGCACTTCTGAAAAGCGCCCGGAAAATGGAGTGGTTTCAGAACTTTTTTCCATAAATATTCGTAAAGTGTGGCAAAAATAGTGCACTTGAAAATTCATAATTAATAAAATGATAAATATTACCTTCCCTGATGGCAATGTTCGCCAATACGAAAAAGGAGTAACTGCAATGGAAATCGCTAAATCAATAAGTCATGGTTTGGCAAAAAATGTTTTATCAGCCAAGGTCAATGGTGAGATATGGGATGCCACCCGTCAAATCGAAAGTGATGCTACTGTTCAATTATTGACCTGGAATGACAAGGGAGGTAAGTCCACATTTTGGCATTCCTCTGCCCATCTTATGGCAGAAGCATTGGAGGCTGTTTACCCTGGAATCAAATTTGGAACTGGTCCTTCAACAGAACAAGGGTTTTATTACGATGTAGATCCAGGAGAACATCATATTTCTTCTGACGACTTTCCCAAGATTGAGCAAAAAATCCTTGAACTTGCTCGCCAGAAAAACACATTTGATCGGCAACCAATTTCGAAGGAAGATGCGTTGAAATTTTTTCAGGAAAAAGGTGATGAATACAAAATTGAATTGATAGAAAAAAGAGCTGAAGACGAAGAATTGACACTATATGAACAAGGCAACTTTATTGATCTATGCAAAGGGCCGCATATCCCGGACACAGGCAGAATTAAAGCTGTCAAATTGATGAATATTGCTGGTGCTTATTGGCAGGGAGATGAAAACCGCCAGCAGATGACTCGTGTTTACGGCATTACTTTTCCAAAACAAAAAGAGTTGACAGAGTACCTGGAAATGCTGGAAGAGGCAAAAAAGCGGGATCATCGAAAATTAGGTGCCGAATTAGAGTTGTTCATGTTTTCAGAGAAAGTAGGGCATGGACTACCGATATGGTTGCCGAAAGGAACCGCCTTGCGCACACGCCTTGAAGATTTCCTGAAAAATGAGCAAATCAAACGAGGTTATACACCAGTTATCACACCTCATATTGGAAAAAAAGAATTGTATCAGACTTCTGGTCATTGGGATAAATATGGGGAGGACAGCTTCCAACCCATCAATACGCCAAAGGAAGGTGAAATGTTTTTGTTAAAGCCAATGAATTGCCCTCACCACTGTGAGATATTTGGACACAAGCCTAGATCATATAGAGATTTACCGGTTAGGATTGCAGAATTTGGAACTGTTTATCGATATGAGCAAAGTGGTGAATTACATGGATTAACAAGAGTAAGAGGATTTACTCAAGATGATGCTCATATATTCTGTACACCAGATCAGGTCAAAGATGAATTTTTAAATGTATTGGATCTGACGGTTCAGGTATTGGAAAAACTAGGTTTTGAAAATTATACAGCTCAAATTTCCTTAAGAGATCCGGAAAACAAAGAAAAATACATCGGTTCTGATGAAAATTGGGAAAAAGCCGAAAAGGCAATTATTGATGCTACAAAAGAAGTTGGATTGAAGACAGTTACTGAACTTGGTGAGGCAGCATTCTATGGACCCAAGCTTGACTTCATGGTTAAGGATGCGTTGAATCGCTCCTGGCAATTGGGAACCATTCAAGTGGATTATAATTTGCCTGACCGTTTCCAGTTAGAGTATATTGGTAGGGATAACGCACCTCATCGTCCCGTAATGATTCACAGAGCTCCGTTTGGGTCAATGGAAAGATTTATAGGTGTTTTGGTAGAGCATTGTGGGGGTAAGTTTCCGCTATGGTTGTCTCCAGAACAATTTACCATTCTTACTATTAGTGACAGATTTAATGATTACGCCAAAGAGGTTCAAAATAAATTGTCTGCACAGGATATTAGAGGGATAATTGACGAACGAAGTGAAAAGGTAGGAAGAAAGATACGAGATGCTGAAGTCAAGAAAATTCCTTTTATGCTAATTATTGGAGAGAAAGAAATGGAGGCAGGAAAGGTTTCTGTAAGACGTCAGGGGGAGGGAGATAAAGGAAATATGACAATTGATGAATTTGTTGCTTATTTTAAAGAATTACTTTAAGGTTAAGCAAACCAAGATCAATCTAAAGGTTACTGTAAAAAGAAACTAATCAGGGAAAAGTAAATGAAATCTCATCTAACATTAATAAATTACTAATTATTGTATGCGATTCGTTAAAAATTTGATAATGCTGGAAAAGAGGCCTTGAATCATTGGCAATTTTCCTGTATTTTACGTGCTACTTATAAACACGTTAGAATACGAACCACATGAAGCAAAATCTACTTATCCTAATTTTTAGTTTGTCATCTTTACTTGCTTTTGGGCAATTTGCTCCGGACGGTAGTAATGAGTACGATGGTTTCTTTGAAAATGACCCCACCGAGCAACCAGAAATTAAAGTTACGATTTACCCCAACCCTGCTACAGACTTTATCAGTGTATCAAATGAAGATAAAGTAAGTGAAATTGTAATCTACAATCTGGTGGGTAGAAAAATCAAAACTTTCGAAGTAGAATCAGGTGCCAGGTATAATATTTCAGATTTGGTAGAAGGGATGTACTTGATTCAAATATTAAATCACGCCAAAAAAGTGATTACAACTCAAAGAATTAGCAAGCGATAAACTTTTCATCTATACCCGAGAATAATCCTTGTTCTGGAATCCCTTATGACATTGTTGTAAGGGATTTTTTTAGGGAAAAAATCAAATGAAAAAGCCCGACAAACAAAGGTTCATCGGGCTTTACTATTTCCTTGACGAATCTTACACTTACATCAAGGATTTTTGCCTCCTATTTCCTATTTTTAACATCTTCCAAATACCGTTCCAATTCCATATCAGAAAACACTAATACCTCGCGTGGCTTACTTCCTTCGCTAGGTCCAACAATGCCTAAAGCTTCTAATTGATCCATTATTCTCCCAGCGCGGTTGTAACCTAGTTTCAATCTCCTCTGAATCATGGATGTAGAACCATGCTGATTTTGAACGACTAGTTTTGCTGCATCAATCCACATATCATCCAAGTCTTTTACATTGAATGCTCCAACAGCTCCTGTGTCATCATCATCTCCGTGAAATTCTGGCAAGAAATGCGGCTCTGGATAACCTCTTTGATCTGCAATGAATTTTATGACCTCTTCAACCTCTGGAGTATCAACAAAAGCACATTGCAATCGAATCATATCTCCTCCGACGGAAAGCAACATATCTCCACGACCAATGAGTTGATCTGCACCTCCCGCATCCAAAATAGTTCTGGAATCTACTTTGGCAGTTACCTTGTAAGCTACTCGAGCTGGAAAATTGGCTTTAATAACACCAGTAATTATATTTACAGAAGGTCGTTGAGTTGCAATGATAAGATGAATTCCAACAGCGCGAGCTAATTGCGCCAGCCGCCCGATAGGCAATTCAACTTCTTTTCCAGCAGTCATTATCAAATCAGCAAACTCGTCAATTATTAATACGATAAAAGGTAAAAAGCGATGACCATTGTTTGGATTTAGTCTGCGGCTGGTAAATTTTTCATTGTATTCGCGAATATTTCTGGCGTGCGCTTTTTTGAGCAAATTGTAACGCATATCCATTTCTATACACAAAGAATTTAGCGTATGAATGACTTTACTCGTCTCTGTAGTAATTGGTTCATCTTGACCAGGCAAATAGGCAAGAAAATGATTTTCCAAAGCAGCATAAGGAAATAATTCCACCTTTTTAGGGTCTATCAAAACCAGCTTTATTTGGGAAGGATGCTTTTTATACAAAAGCGACATAATAATGGTATTGATCCCAACCGATTTACCTTGACCTGTTGCCCCTGCCATTAACAGGTGAGGCATTTTTGCCAGATCCGCTACAAATACTTCGTTGTTAATCGTTTTGCCCAAAGCAATCGGCAAATCCATTTTTGCCCGTTTGAACTTTTCAGACATCAAAACTTCCTTGAGCGAAACAATCTGCTTCTTTTTGTTTGGAACCTCAATTCCAATTGTTCCTCTCCCTGGGATTGGAGCAATAATTCGAATACCTAATGCAGCCAGGCTCAATGCAATATCGTCTTCGAGATTCTTGATTTTTGATATTCGAATACCAGGTGCAGGGACAATTTCATAGAGTGTCACAGTTGGACCTATAGTTGCCCGGATCTTAGTGATTTCAATTTTATAGTTAAGAAGGGTCTCAATAATTTGATCCTTATTCTGTTCTAGCTCAGTTCGATCAATTTCAATTTTTTGGTCGTCATAATCTTGTAATAGTGCTAGAACAGGGTGCTCATATGTGGAGAGTTCAAGCGTAGGATCATAAGGCTCAGAATGATCTTGATTGGCAGCCTGAATTTCTGGAATTGGAGTGGCGAATGGTTTCTTGGGATCCTCCACCGGCATATCTCCTACAGGTTTGGCAGGTGGTGCCAATGGTGTTTCAATTTCTAGTTCTGCTTCACCTGCTTTTAATGTCTTTGGTTTTTCTCTTTTTTTGCCTTCTAACTCAAAAGCAAGTTGACCATCTTTCAATGGAACAGGATCTTTTTTAACCTGAGGTTTGTTATTTGCAGGTCGCAGGGTAGCGACCGATTCTTTATTTTCAGATGGCTGTGATTTTCGGCTGCGATACCTTTGGTTGATTAAATCATTGAACCAGACTTTGGTTTCGTAAACAGCTTTTCTAGGTGTCAGGTCATTAAAATTCGGGTTGACTATCCAAACAATAAATCCTAAGAGAATGAAAAAGAAAAGAACCACTAAACCTACTGTACCAACAAAATTCTCTAACCAAATGCAAACACTTTCTCCAAAAGCGCCTCCCCAGGGAAATTCAGAATTGCGAAAAATAAACTCCAAAAAAACGGAAAGAAACAAAATCCATAGAAAAGATTGGCGCAATAGTGGCATTTGGCTTCTGAGGGGAGTCCGTTGAATAAAAGCCATTCCAAAAACTCCAAATAGAAACACAAAAACAAAGGAAGGCATGCCAAAGCCCCAATAGAAAAAAGCATTTGAGACAATTGCCCCAAGCCGTCCTAACCAATTTTCCATTACAATTTCACTATCCAAAAGCGTTCGCCAGGGAAAATTATAAACTAAATCAAAATCATCTGACCAGGTAAATAGATAAGAAACAAATGCGATGAAAAGATATAGTGCCACAAAGAGTAACATCACTCCAAACAGCTTAGGCACCCTTTCATCGTTGATGCCCATTTTTAGTGCCAATTGTTTTTTATTCCTCCTTCGTGAAGTCATATTTAATGGGTAAGAATAAAGTTTACTCACAGATTGTTGTGCATTGCAAAAGTATATATTACAATTGTGAAAACAGAATTTGAAAGGGGATGTTCGGTTTGGGGTTTGGAGCTTTGTCGTTTCTTTCAATTTTCTACAAAACCATTTGATTATTATGAAGGCTATGATTTTTGCAGCAGGATTAGGGACAAGGTTGAGACCTTTGACCAATGAAAAACCGAAAGCATTGGTGGAAGTTGGCGGATTGCCCTTGCTGGAAATTTGTATTCGGAGACTAATGCTTCATGGCTGTAAAGAAATCATAATTAATGTGCATCATTTTGCTGATCTCATCGTTGACTTCCTGGAAAAGAAGAATCGATTTAACATTCGAATTGAAATTTCTGATGAAAGAGCCTTGCTTTTGGACACTGGTGGTGGACTGAAAAAAGCAGCTTGGTTTTTTGATGATAAAAAACCTTTTTTAGTTTGTAATACCGATATTTTGACGGATTTGAATTTGAAGAAATTATACAGACATCATGTGCAAAATGATGCACTTGCTACATTAGCCATTCGCCATCGAATGACTTCCAGGTATTTATTATTTGATGACAGTACACTTGAATTAAGGGGATGGAAAAATGTAAAAACCGGAGAGGTTAAGTGGAGTGGAAAAGCTACACCAGGAGTCATTAATCTAGCATTTAGTGGTATTCATGTAATTGAGCCTAAGTTGCTTGAGCTGTTGCCAGAACAAAAAGTATTTTCAATTATTGAGGTATACCTTTCCAATGCTGGTAAGCACAAAATTTTGGGTTATTCGCATAATGATACCATTTGGCTGGATGTTGGCAAGCCAGAAGCTTTTAGGGAAGCTGAGAAAATTATTACTAAAATTCCCATGGGGTAATTCTTTGGATTGCTCCCAACACTGTTTAACCTTTAAAGAAAAATTTAAACATACTCTTATTTCAGAATAGCGTTTCCTATTCCGCAATTCAAACATTGTGTTTTATTGCAATACTCATTTTTCAATTGCAACAGCGCTTGACTTTTATATGCGGAATCAAGTTCTACCCCTAAAGCCTCCCATTTCGAAATAATCGAATTTTTTTCTTTTGGCATTTCATCCAGAAACTTTAAAGCCTTCTCTTTGAAAGATTCTTCAGATTTTCGTTTACCATACAAAAACATAAAAGGCACAATAGTATTGATGATAATAAGTTGAATGGCATTTCTTCCTAGTGTTTTTTGCCGCTTCTTCGATGCTCTGTCAAAGATGTAATGAGTCAACCAATAACCAGAAAGTTGAACTTCCAATAATTTTTCGATTTCTGCAACATTTTCGATTTCTAATAATTTTCTAAACAAATGAACAGATTGATAGATCAAAGAGGCAAATTGTGCAAGCCTAATTGTTGGAAAATTTGAAGGTCGTAGTCGAAGAAATTTCCAGCTAGTTTCAGAAATAGGTATCAAAGAATGTTTTTTTCGTAAAAATTGGTACTCCTTTTTCAATTGATTGGGATAATCATCTTTAAATTCTTTTTCCAATATGCCAGCCTGTCCAAAAAGTAGCGCTTCAATTTGAAACAAACTGTCTTTATATTTTGCCAATAATAAATAGGAAAGAGAATTGGCAAGAGAATCAAAAGGATCACTATTGATTTTAAAACCAAAAGCCCTTGCTAAAAATTGATAAAAAGTATGCTCCCAGTTTCCTTTATGCTCTTTTAGCCTTTGTTCAATGACTTTTGTTTTTTGCTCCAACCTTTCTACTAAAAGCCTATCTAACCAAAGGTTTCGATTGAGTTCAGAAACCTGGTGGATATGGTGTTGACATGGAATCCAATGTTCATTATGGATTAACTTGAGATAAGATTTTGAAATTTTCGCAGGAATTCTCCTTTTCAATTCGAGGCATGGAATCCGTTCATTCCCCTCTCTAAAGATGGGGCGATCTTCTTCCAAAACTACATGTAAAATGACATTGTTGTAGGCTTTGTCTTTTTGATGGTTGTGCTTCAACCATTCAGAGGCTTTGAGATGGATTTCTACATTTCCCACCCAAAGGGTTTCGCCAATTTGAATTTTTGCATTGATAAAATCTGGCCCCGCATGGTGGTTTGCATTGCCAAATTTTAAGATTTGAATGGGTGCTCCCTCTGTTGTTTTGAGGGCTTTGAGGTCAAATCGCTTATGACGCCAAACAAAATGAATAAAATCTTCTTTCATGAGAGCGGGTTTAAAAATTTAAGAAAATGGTCAACAAGTTGGATTACTATTTTATTTGTTATGCAATCATTAAAAAAGTAACTAAAAACCAGGGATATTTTTAAACCAGGGATATTTCATGAAAGGAAGAATTGTTCTTCTTTGCTGGCTATTATCTTTGCTATATGCGAAGGCTTACCAAATCATTTTACATACGAACAGATATTTTACAAATCAGTCAAGAATTGCTTGGAAAATGGCTCGTTACAAATTTTGACGGTAACAAGACAGTAGGGAAAATTGTTGAAACTGAAGCTTATCGAGCGCCAGAAGATAAGGCTTGCCATGCTTACAATAATCGAAAAACAGAACGTACCAAAGTGATGTTTCGGGAAGGTGGTACTGCATATGTCTATCTTTGCTATGGTATCCATCATTTATTCAATGTGGTGACTGCAAAAGAAGGGATGGCACATGCCATATTGATTAGAGCTGTGGAACCTGTTGAAAATTTGACTCTAATGTTGGAACGGAGAAAAATGAAAAGCATAAAGCCGCAATTAACAGCAGGTCCTGGCGTTTTAACCAAGGCGCTTGGGATCAATACAGGGCATACTGGGCTGAGTCTGGTTGAAGAAAATAGCCCGATTTGGATAGAAGACTCAGGCGAGATGATAGACAAAGAAAATATCATTGCCAGCCCTAGAGTTGGTGTTGCTTATGCAGAAGAATGTGCGTTATGGGATTGGCGATTTCGAATCAAAAATTCCAAATGGACGAGCCCTGCGAAATAAAAAATTGGACAAAATTGTTTGATTTTTAAAATATTACGATGATTAATAAAAATAAAATTGAAAAGTATATCCTATTATATCTCTGCAGTGTTTCTCTAATTGCTGCGGCACAGGATGAAAATATCCGCTATGAGCATTACGTATATTCAGATAATATAAAATCTGTGAAATTTCATGAATTAGGCCTGTACACTTCATTTCCAATCATTAATCTTGGTTCGGGTTTTTTAGAGTTATCTTTTGACGAATTGGACGCAGATGTAAAAACGTATGTCTATACGGTTACGCATTGTAATCGGGATTGGACCCCTTCCAATATGTCTGAAATGGAATACATCGATGGTTTTCAGGAAGCTGACATTGAAGACTATGAATATTCTTTTGGGACTCAAACTGTTTACACCCACTACTCCTTAAGAATTCCAAATGATGATATGACTTTCACCAAATCGGGAAACTACCTTTTGAAGGTCTATGAAGATGAAGACGAAAAAAAGCTGGTAATTACCAGGAGATTTATGGTAGTTGACCCAATTATGAAAGTCTTTCCAGATATGGTAAGACCAGCAACCGTTAGTAAAATGAAATCCCATCAGGAAATAGATTTTGTAGTGAGCCACGAAGGGTTTGAAGTTCGGAATCCACTAACAGAATTGTCTGCCTGTATTTTACAAAATGGGCGTTGGGACAATGCAATTATGAATATTAGACCTCAATTTACAAGGAGAGAAGAACAATTATTTACTTATCAAAACAAAATCGTATTTGAGGCTGGAAGAGAATTTCGCCCACTTGATCTGAGAAATTTCAGGGTAGGAACTCCTGACATTCGACAAGTAGACTTGGTTGGTAATACCTATGACGTGACTCTTCATGTCGACAAAAAGAGAATAGGAAATGCTCATTTGGACTATCCCGATTTGAATGGTGACTTTATTATAGAATATAGAGATGACAATAGGGGAAATCGACGTCAACCTACTAATAACAACAGCATAAATATTGATGAACAAAATAGGATTCGGTTTAGCTTAGGATTGGACACTACTGCCAGGAGTTTAGCCAATCGCGATGAACCTTTCTTTAACTTTGACACTTACCGTCCCGATGATAATGACATAAGGAGTGATTACGGAGATGTGCTATTCACATTATACAGCCCCACTGAATTTTACGATGCTGATGTATATATTTTTGGAGGTTTGACGGATTGGCAATTAAAACCTGAATTTAAAATGGTTTACAATACTGCAGTCACCAGCTATGTTGGGAAAGCTACTTTAAAACAAGGCTATTATGATTATTACTATGTAACAGTACCACAAAAGGGAGGAAAGCCAATTCTGGAAGATATCGAAGGCACTTGGTTTGAAACAGAAAATTATTACACTGTTTTAGTATATTATCGCCCTTTCGGAAAAAGATATGACATGCTGGTAGGAGCCAGAACATTCGATTCCAGATTTTAAAATACCCATCTTACAAAAACACACAATGAGCCAAGAATTTATCCTTCACAATACGACTGTTGAACCTGGACAAAATGAAATTATTAGACTCAATGTTGGTCGCCTTCCCTCAGATACCAGAATTCATTTGAATGTAAATGTTTATAGAAGTGAACAGCCCGGGCCTGTCATGTTGGTTTTAGGTGGGGTGCATGGTGATGAAATAAACGGTGTGGAAATTGTTAGGAGAACGATTGCTTCTGAAATGTTTGAAAATTTAAAAAGTGGGACCGTTATCGCAATACCAGTTTTGAATATTTATGGCTTCAATAATTTTTCTAGAGAAGTCCCTGATGGGAAAGATGTAAATCGGAGTTTTCCAGGAGCGGCAAATGGGTCGCTTGCTTCCAGAGTTGCAAGGATATTGACCAAAAAGATATTGCCATTGGTAGATTTTGGAGTTGACTTTCACACGGGTGGAAACAGCAATTACAATTTTCCTCAGATTCGATATGTTAAAGGGGATTTGGAAAGCGAAACGCTGGCAATGGCGTTTAATCCGCCGTACCTTATTCCAAACAAACCTATACCAAAATCTCTGCGTAAAGCTGCAATGGATATGGATACAAGAATTTTGGTGTATGAAGGAGGAGAAAATCTGCGATTTGACGGTTTTGCAATAGAAAAGGGGATTGCAGGTTTGAAAAAGTTGATGCGTGCAAAAGGAATGATCGAAAAAGCTCCTGAGCCAATCAAATCCATAAAACTTGTAAAAACAACCTGGATTAGAGCGGCTCGAGCAGGATTGTTCAGATGGTCAAAACGATCTGGGCATTCTGTAAAAAGAGGGGAACCCCTGGGTGTAATAAATGATCCATATGGACAAGATGAAATTCCCGTCGTTTCAAAGTATGATGGATATATTTTTGGACACAACAATACACCGGTAGTGAGTATGGGTGATGCACTATTCCATATTGGTATTCCTGAATGAATTTATGCCTAGTCCTGTATTTTTTGACCAAAACTTAAATCTCCGGCGTCTCCAAGTCCTGGTACAATGTATGATTTAGCCGTTAGTTCTTCATCCAGGGCACCCATCCAAATACTTGCTTTAGGGTAAAGCCTTTTTATGTAGTTGAGTCCGTCTATAGAAGCAATAGCAGTGACAACGTGTACTTTTGTAGGAACTCCAAAATTTTGCAATTCCCTTATCACAATGTCCATTGAGGCTCCAGTGGCAAGCATAGGATCTGCAATAATCAGAACACAGTCTTGTAGGTTGGGACAAGAAACATATTCCAATTTGATTTCGAAAGTGCCATCCTTATGATGTCTTCGGTAAGCAGAGACAAAAGCGCACCCAGCATCGTCAAAGACATTTAATAGTCCTTGATGAAGTGGCAAGCCAGCTCTAAAAATTGTTCCTAAAACAATTCTTTGATTTGGAACATTAGCTTTTGCAATACCAAGAGGAGTTTCAACATCTATGGTCTTATATTCCAGTGTTTTGCTAATTTCATAGCCAATAACTTCTCCGATTCGTTCCAGATTTCTCCGAAAACGCATTCGATCTTTTTGAATATTCACATCTCTCAATTCTGCAACAAAGCGATTGGCAATAGATGAATGTTCACTTAAATTAAAAATCATAAATAGACTCGCAATTGGTTTGTACTTTTTGAAACCTCAAAGGTAGGTTAAAATCTGCTCATAAACTTTGCGCCAACCTCTCCATTCTGTTTCATCACTTAAAGAGCTGTTGTGCCAAAGTGTGGTAAAAGTGCCTCCAACTTCCTTGCAAACATTGATTATTGGAGTTATTTTCTGAATCACCTCTTCAGGAGACAAATTTAAATATTGCTTTAAAGTTACATCCATCACTTGAAAAGGATGAACTTTCAAGGCTGTAATTTTCTCATTTTCAATATCATACCAAAAGAAAGAAGAAGCGATGCTGGCTCGAAAACCAACTCTCGAAGCATAGCCCATTGTATAATCTTCTTTAATTCCAGCTTTAATTAAATTTTGGTAGGTTCTTGGAAAGTCAAGGATTAAAAAATGCTGTCGACTTTTTGAAATAGTTTTTCTGGAAATTCTCTCAAGGCGCAGTTTTTCAACTGTAATCAATTCTTCTTTTGAATTCGATTGAAAGGAAGGGTGAATTCCAATATCGTATTTTTCAGAAACAGTTAAGATTGATTTCTGCAGGGCTGGATTTTTATAAGAGGTATTTTTGTCAAACTTGCCCCAGTTAGCTAATAAAAAGAAGAAAATAGGGAAGTGTTTATTCTTTTCGTGAAGCTGATTCAAGTAATCAAAAGTAAAAAAAGGATCTTTTTCGATTTTTAATAAAACTTTTGTTCTGGTTGATATATTCTGAAAATTTAGAGTAAGCAAATCTTTTAAAAAACCTCCACTTGTTCTAAAAAATCCTTTGTTCAAGTAAGCCCAGACATAATCAATGTCATATGTAGGTTGAAATTTAAATTCTGGTTCCCGAATCGCTAAAGAAGGGAATCTTGCCTTTAATAATGCCCCTAACTTTTTTGCCCATAGATTTATCAATGGCATTTCCAAAAAACCATGTTTGGCGACTAAGCTTTCCTTTGCAGTAAATCGACCAAAGTCATCTTTAGGAAATGGCAGGTACTCTTCATAACGACTTAATAAATAAAAAGCCATTGAAAAAATATCGAAAGGTAAATCTCCTTTTCCTTCATGACTTTTAAAAAATGCAGGAAGTCCCTGGTACTCATATACCTCTATGTTTTGTGGCTTTATGCTTTTTTCGAATAAAAGTGTATGCGGAATAATGTGAAAAATATCACATGAAAAAGGATAGTCGCTGAAGTTGATTTTTGGAGAAGAGCTCTTTTCAAAATCAATTTTATTGGTGATTAACAAATATTCAATTCCCAATAATTGTCCCAATATCACATTCAGAATGTATTCAAGACGCGGACTCTTAGATTTTGAATAGACAATTAAATTCATAGATTCCTCTCAATTTTTAATAGGAAATCAAAGAAAGAAAATTTTGGAAGGTTGTAAAAAGAAAACCCATTGGTAGGGGAAGCTATTCAAAAAAAAATAGAGGTTGACGAGTTGTAATTTGAATAGAATCCTAGTCTAAATAATTTAGTTTTGGTTCTATCATAATATATAAACTCATCAAACCTCTACAATTCCCCTAACGTTTACAAATGTTTAATACCAGATTTACTGAAATTGTTACAAAGCAACGCTTGGAAACGAAGGAAAAAATTTAAAGATTTTAAAAACAATAAAATGGGACGAATAAGTACAAGAATGGAATGCAAAGTAGTCTTCTCATAAATATTCGAATTTTGTTTTTAGGCTTTACAAAAAAACCTTTAGCTATAGTGTTCATACCGGTTACACTACACCCTTGAGTTTATGTTTTTCACAAGAAGACTTTGGATGCGTTTTTAATTTTTATTAAGATACTGTGGTTAGGGAAGGGATTATATTAGAATGGATACCAATTATTATTGCGGTGCGAGCTGCAATTTATGGGAAGACTGTTTTTTTCCAAAAAAAAACAAAACAAAATTGCGCTAATTTTAACCATTCAAAAAAATTAAAGAAGTATTACCTACGTAATTTTACATATTATTTTTAAAATCAAAATATGATTTATGAGTAAAAAGTCATGGACAGGCTGGTTCGAAATTCCAGCTTCAAATTTTAATCGTGCAAAACATTTTTATGAAACCATTTTTGATGTTGAAATTCAAGCGGTGGATTTAGGCGCTTTAAAAATGGGCATATTCCCTCATGGTGATGTTGGATGTGCAATCTGTGAAGGAGCCTGGTACAAGCCCTCTTCAACAGGGACCGTGGTTTACATGAATGCCAATCCAGATTTATCATCTGTATTAGGGAAAGTGGAGAAGGCTGGAGGAAAAATTATTCAAGCAAAAAAGCAAATTTCCCCAGATCATGGATATATGGCATTGATCGAGGATGTTGAGGGTAATAGAATCGCCTTACATTCAGAGAATTGAACAACTATTGTTTGATGATCTTCCCCTGATGCCGCTTTTCATCAAATATCCAGAAGGAATAAAAATAGATGCCCGAGGGAAAATCTGAGGTATCTAGCAGAAAAGTGTTATTCCCATTAAAGTGTTCGAAGTCTTGAATTTCAAAAACCAAGGCTCCAAGACTATTAAAGATTTTGAAATTGACCTTTTCTGTCTCTCTAACATAATACTTGAAAGTAACATTTTCTCGAAAAGGATTAGGATAGATAATAGGATCAAAGCGTTCTTCTGGAATGTATCTGTATATTCCAAACCTTTCAAAATTTTCATCAAGCCAGGTTAACCGGTCGGTAAGCCAATTTTTGAGGAAATCAATTTCATTTTCGTAGGAACCTCCGATGTAGCTGTTTGGCCAAACGTAATCGGTTAAAATATCCCATCTTTCGAAATTTCTATCTGCACTTTCTTCCAGTAAATTAGCAAGAGAATCGATCATGTTGAAAATACGAGCATTCGAAAGTTCAGCGTTTCTAAGCATCTTCCAACGTTCTGCTGCCTCCCCTGCAAGGGAATGATCTTCGCGAAGTCTTTCCCACCAAAAAGGAATAATCCAAAAATCGTCTGGGCAGACGGAATTAAAATCTAAAGCCCAGCCTTTTGTCCCTCCCCCAATGCAATAATCAACATTTCCAAAAGCCAAGTTGAAATCCCAAACTGGGCCCATTTTTAGTTTTCCTCCAGCACTTTCCTTGTCTTTATGCATGAAGGTACTCAAACGGTAGCCATCTACATTTCTTCCAATTTCATTAATAAACATGAAATCCAGGAATTCAGGAATATCAACGAATTTTCGATAGCCTGTAGTTGCATTTTTATAATCTTCAGATTTCAATGATTCTTCAAAAGAGGTGATGAAGCTTTCGATATAAAGTTCTTGTTCGGGAGTAATTTCATCAGGTTTTGGGTAATGGTAGAAGAAAACGGTTTCTTGCCAGGAATCATCTTCAGGACGATAAGGGGAAATCCACCCTTCATTGTCACCTCCTTCAGCCTTGTCTATTTTAATAATATAACCTCCCGTCAGCTCATCGCCATCCGTTTCATCTAGGGTCATTTTATCAATATTTACGCGATTGTTATCCCTTTTTATTTTTTCTGTAAGTAAGTAAACACCTTTGTAATCATCATTGACAAAAAGTTCGCAAAAACGGACTCTTGGAGCATAGTCCATAATCCAGCTGGCTAAAGTATAAGTTATGGCATTCCGCATTAAACTCTTATCACTAAAGGGGCCGTGAAGCACCCAATCATTTTCAGAAGGCATACCCAGTAATGAAACATTATTATTTGAGCCATCCTCATTTCTTGTCTCAAAAGAGTAGCTTTTTTTGGGAAACCACTGAGAGCTGGCCCCTCGAATTTCAATCCCTATTTTTCCGTCATAGTGATTGAAACTATCACCAACATTATTTCGGAGATTGTCGCCATTCCAAATTAGTCCCAGGTGTCCTTCTATTTTGGGTTCATCGATTATTTCTTCTAGAGTGCTAACCTTTAGTATTGGAAGATTGGAGGAAGTAAAATCAACTTGACCAATTGACGAAATTGGGATTAGCAGAAAAATTTTGAATATAAATTTATTTGTGAAATTCATGTGCTATTAAATTATTAATCAATCAAAGGCTGGATAGGAAATACTTGCCTTTTCGCGTATGGCATCCAATACTTCCATCATCTCTAAACTAAATTGGAGTGACATTGAATCACTTTCTTTTTTTCCTTTTGCAAGACAATTCATTACTTCAAGGGCCTCATGATAATAGCCATTACCCATATATGGAAGATTGAATTCCTGTCTTTCATTATGGTATAATTCAATAATGATTTGTTTGGGCTGATGAAATCTGCTGGGAAGATGGATGGTTCCTTTTTCGCCATAAATATAAGCTTCGGTTTTTGAATGGTATCGGAAGGAAGCGTCCAAGAATGCAAGTTTTCCCTCTGAATATTGAAAAATCATCGCACAACTTTCATCTACATTGCTTTGTCCAAAGGTTGCTACAGCTTCAATTTTATTAGGTTTGCCAAACAGAGAAAGTGTCAGGAAAACCGGATATATGCCAATATCTAGTAAAGCCCCGCCTCCTAGCTTTCTGTTAAAAACCCTTCTTTCAGGATTGAAAGGCGCTTTAAAACTAAAATCTGCCCTTACATTCAGTAAATCTCCAAGTTGTCGGTTGTCGACTATCTCTAACATCTTTTTATAGGCAGGCAAAAAACGGGTCCATAAAGCTTCCATTAAAAAAGTGTCATTTTTTTTTGCCGACTCGATCATTTGTTTCACCTGCTTTGAATTGATGGCAAACGCTTTTTCACACAAAACCGGGAGCTTGTTTTCCAGACACAATAAAGTGTTTTCGTAATGACTCGTATGTGGTGTGGCTATGTATACTGCATCTACTTCTTTACATTTGGCCATTGCCTCATAGGAATCGAAAGCATAAGTGGCCCCATATTTTTCAGCATATTCTTTTGCCCTGGTTTTTGACCGAGAAGCAACTGCGAATACTTCTGCACTTTCTATTAATTGAATATCCTGAGCAAATTTGTGAGCTATTTTCCCAAGACCTAAAATTCCCCATCGGAAAGTTGAACTCATTGTTGAATAGGTTATTTACTTATTGTCGTTTAGTTATTAAAAATCCTGTATGCGAATATTCGCATACAGGATTTTTAATAACTAAACGTATTAAAGTTTTCAACTGCATTAGTTCATAGGAACTCTAATATCGTATTTCTTCCTTTTTGAGTTAGTTAATTTTGAGCTTCTCAGCCAAGGATTATAAACTTTTAGCATTCTATAGGAGGTTCCATATTTTTTAGCAAAATTTCCCAAATTGGCAATTGTTGTATCCACCTCCAGGACTCCAAATTTATCCAAAGGTTGATAATAATCTTCATCATCTAAGTAAAAACCAAAATTCTGTGGACTATTTAATATTTCCTTGATTGCCACAATACGAAATACATAACGGTTGGTCTCGTCATTTAAATTGAGGTCATAATAAGAAATAGCCTTTTGTGCATCAATTTCTTTTTTAAGCCGTGGTCCCCCCATATTATACGCAGCAGCGGCAAGCGTCCAGCTTCCAAACTTCTTGAAATAACTTTTAATATACTTACAAGCTGCCCGGGTCGCTTTTTCAATATGGTATCGCTCATCTACCTCAGTACTTACTTCCAAACCGTAGTGGGTTGCTGTATTTTTCATGAATTGCCAAAACCCTTTTGCGCCTGCAGGAGAGCGAACATTGCGTAAGCCACTTTCAGCAACAGCCAAATATTTGAAATCTTCAGGGACTCCCTCTTCTTTCAATATTTTCTCCATCAGAGGAAAATGACGGGTTGAGTTTTTAATATTCAATAATGTACTGGAATGCCAATACGAATTAACACTCATTTCTCTATCCAGTCGCTCACGAACATCAAAATTGTCCATGGGCAATTGTTCGTCAGCAAAATTGAAGGGTTGTTTTAAATTAACACCATGAATTACCTGTGGCAAGGCATCGGCATTCGAAATTACGGGAGGGTCAGTTGACGGTTTAGGATCATCGTAGGCGGTGAAAACCATTATGGTTAAAAAACCAGCAAGTACTAGTGTGTAGCGGTAAAGGATCTTAGGTTCCATGTGTTTGTGTTTTAGATGTTCATGAGAAATCAGTAGTTCCCAGTTTTATGTACAAAATTTCCTGCCATTCAATTTGAAACTCAGGAAACAAAGAACGCACAACTGGAAATACTTTATCGTTTTCTTGGCCTTTTGAATATCGGTACAGTGGAACAAGGCTCTCCATACATGATACTTTGAGCATAGGGCTGCAATTTTCGTGTCAATTCCACATAAGCAGAGGGAGGTACTGGTTTATTGCTACAACCCTTTATGACGATTCTGCTTCCTTCATATTGGGATTCATCTACTGTTGACAAGGCTTTCTGGAAGGCATTTTTATAAAATTCATCTTCAGTCCCTTGAAAAATTTCATTAGCAAATGGCGTAGCGTAAGCAGTGACCAACATGTAGGCCCAAACGGGGATTATTGCATCCGTAGAGCAAAAAACAACTAAATTTTTTTCGCGATACTGCTCCCAATCATGTTCTTTCAAAGCTGCTCTGAAATCTTTTTCCTTCAGAATCAGCTCCATGAATAAATAGTCCTTCAAATCAAAAGCAATTACTTCCTCCTTTGGGAAGAAATCTTCCAAATTTAAAGTAATCAAACTACTTTTCGCTACTTTATTGACTAATGGCTTTTCTGTAATATTCATAAAGATAATTATTATTCAGAAGCAGTGGGTACTTCATCATTACCCCCTGGGGCAACTGCTTCTACTTCCTCCTCAATCGGTGCTTGTTCTCCAATTTCACTTTCGGGCTCTTTAAAATCTTTTGGTTTTGGTAAGTCTTTAATACTCTTTAAACCAAAATAATCCATAAACTTTTGACTGGTTCCATAAAGCAAAGGGCGACCTGGTCCTTCACTTCGACCTGTTATGGAAACAAGTTCCTTCTCCAATAGTTTCTGAATCGAATAATCACAACTAACACCTCTTATCTTTTCCATTTCACTTTTGGTAACGGGTTGCTTGTAGGCAATAATGGAAAGGGTTTCCAAAGCAGCTCGGGACAATCGCTTTTTGGCTGTTTGTTTCAAAAAAGTACCGACAGGCGTATGAAATGCTGCTTTTGTCAAAAATTGGAAACCACCTGCAATCTCTACAATTTCAATAGCAGAATCATCAGCACTATAACGATTTTGAAGGTTTTTGATTGCTTCTTCAATATCCTCTTTTTTGAATTTTGTTTCAAAAGTCTCCTGCAAGCATTTTCGAATTTCGTCACTGGATACAGGAGCTTCTGTTGCAAAAATCAATGCCTCAATATGTTGTGATAAATGTTCCAAAGATGATGTTGATTTTGCCTCCAAAATACAAAAGACATCTTAATTCCAACATTCTTGCTCTTCCTTTTTTTGAAAAGGCAAATCTCTGGTCAATTTCAAAAAAGTATTGCGATTGTTTTTGGCATTTTCTTCCGGAGGGGTGTTTTGGAAGTAAAAATCTGCAAAACCCTTAATGCCACGAAGTTGGTAAGCGATATCTACCTGGCATTCAACAAGGGAATTGAGCATTTGAGGATGTTGAGCAGCATGTTTTTCAATCACCCTTTTACGATAGGTTTCAAGCTGTTTTTTTGTAGGCTCAGCAAAAAGGATTTTGCTGATCTTAGGGTCGGATCGAACAAATTCAACTATGAATTCATCTCCGGATTCCAATGGCATTCCATTTTTTGAAATAAAATTGGTGCTATCTTGTAAAACCACTTCTTTTGAGTGATTGATATTGTTGGCGACATAAAAATAGGAGATCTTAGGGTTGGGTGCTTCATTCTTAATGGTTACAATTCCAATAGTCTTTGCCCCTTCCTTGACCAACATGGATTCAATATTATTTTTAGCTGCAGCATTTTTGGCATTATTTAATCCAAAAAATACAGCTACTAATATTAAAAACATAGCCCCAAAGAATCCTAAAGTTTGAGCCATATACTTTCGGTTTAGTTTTTTTCTGGCTCTATTTAGGGGGGTATCTGCTTTTTCATTGATTTGAAACTCGTAAAACATTTGGTCTCCCTTCCTTGTTAGATGAATCTCACACAATTCCTCGTTGATGAAGAAGGAATATACCTTTGAATCTCTGACCTTGAAATCAATAATGATTATTTTGGCATTACAATAAACCATCAAATGCCCGGTCTTGGTACCATGCAATAAGCCAACTTTATACTTTTTTCCGCCACCAGGAACATACGTCCAGTAAAAATGCTTCAAAGGAAGAGATGGGTTGTGGGTCGTGGGTTGCGAGTTTTTCAAATTGTAAGTCGCAAACCAAAACTCAAGATGAAGAGGTTCAAAGTTTTAATGAATATTTTAAAAAAGGAAACGTTTGCTCCTAGCCTTATCTATAATTCTGATTGTAACTGTTTTAAAAAAGACTTTATTTCAATCAATTTTTCAATCACTTCCTCTTTGCGTTTCTTCATTTTTTTTCGCCTCCTGATTTCTTTTCTCGCACCATTCAATGTAAACCCCTGCTCTTTCACCAAATGGTAAATTAGTTCAAACTGCTCAATGTTTTGAGTTGTGAACCGTCTTTCGCCTTTGTTGTTTTTAACAGGTGTAAGAACATCGAATTCCTGGTCCCAAAATCGTATCAAGGATTTGGATACATCAAACATCTTCGCTACCTCGCTGATGGAATAATATCTCTTGGTTAGTGTTCCGGTGATTTTGGACATTCTTATGTGATTCTGGGTAAAACAGCTTCCCAAATTTAATTACTTTTAATATAAGCACAAAGTGCAATTTATAAGCTTATTAAATAAAAGGTCGTTACAAGCAGCAATTTTCATATTTGAATGTTCTCTTACACAAAGGATTATTTCCTTAAAGTTGGAATATTTTTTTTAGACTATTTCTGTAATTCAGACGTTAATTCAAGACAAAAAAGTTAATTTTTTAACGCTGAAAAGCGATAAAAGGATATTTGACTAGCCTCCAAAATTTTTTCTTTTTTAATTTGTGACAAGGTCATCTATTCCATAAACAACTCAATTGAATAATTATGCTAAAGTCTTTACAGTTTCTCTCGGTACTTTTCATAATTTTTAGTATTCAGACTATTTCCTTTGCCACTCACAATCGCGCAGGTGAGATCATTGTAGAGCCAGTTGATGACCCCTGTGGGCTCACAGTAAGGGCGACCATTATCACTTATACTAAGGCTAGTAGTATTGCTGCCGACAGGGATACTTTGACACTCTGTTGGGGAGATGGTATATGTGAGCAGGTTGCCAGGGTGAATGGTGACCAACCAGATCCTTCAAAAGCTCCCCAGGGAGAAATTAGACCGTTAGATATTAAATACAATGAATATATTGCCATTCATACCTATCCTGGAAGGAAAAGTTATACCTTGACGATGACAGATCCAAACCGTAATGGAGGTGTTTTGAATGTGAACCCTCCGGGTTCGGAGAATGTGCAGTTTCACTTACAAACTGTTTATTCTTTTCTTAATCCACAATTTCAAGGATGTAACCAAACCCCCCGATTACTACAACCTCCTGTAGATATTGCTTGTAAAGGCCAACCTTTTATACACAATCCAAATGCCTTTGATCCAGATGGAGACAGTCTTTCCTATGAATTGGTGGTTCCAATGCAAGACATAAATACCCCAGTCCCAAATTACTCATATCCACACCAGGTTTCTGGGAATCCAGCTTGTTGCTTATCCTTGAATCCAATTACAGGAGAATTGATCTGGACGGATCCACAAGTTCTGGGAGAGTATAATATTGCAATGATTATTATTTCCTGGCGGGATGGAAACCCCATTGATACCGTTTTGAGAGATATGCAGATTTTTGTTCAGGATTGTAAAGAAAATAACCCTCCGAAAATTGAAAAGATTGACGAAATATGTGTCATCGCCGGAGATGTAGTAGAATTTGATGTGATCGTAAATGATCCAGATTTAGATGACAAAATCAAACTTTCTGCTTTAGGTGGTCCTTTTGAAGTTGCTATCAGTCCGGCAGATGATAAAGACGGATGGAGCCCATTCTCTGCTAATTTCACGAACCAACCTGTCACTAAAAAATTTCGTTGGCAAACCTCTTGTGAACATATTTCAGATCAATATTATCAACTAGTATTCAAAGCAGTTGACAATCATTTTGATACGACTGGGTTAGCTGATTTGCAGACGGTTCGAATAAAGGTGGTTGGTCCGCCGCCACTAGATGTTCAAGCGGATCCAAGTTCCAGTCATATTGAAGTGACCTGGGAGCAGCCCTATATTTGTGAAGATGCAGCAGATGATTATTTCTTCGGGTTTTCGGTTTGGAGAAGAGAGGGTTCAAAAACGATTCCTGTAGATATTTGCACTCCAGGCTTGGAAGGAAAAGGATACACAAGAATAAGGGCAAATGCTACAGAAATTGTTGATGGCAGATATTATTTCAAAGATGAAAATGTAGAAAGAGGTCGCACCTATTGTTATAGAATTTTAGCGAGGTTTGCACATCGAACGGCGAGTGGGCAAGCATATAATGTAGCAGAAAGCTTAACCTCTGATGAAATCTGCGTACAACTTAGCCGTGATGTCCCACTACTTACCAATGTAAGTGTGTCCAATACAGATAAGTCTGATGGAAAGATGATTATTCGGTGGGTAAAACCATTAGCAGAAGATTTAGATACCGTTTTAAATCACGGTCCTTATCGTTATGAAGTGTGGAGAGCGGGTGGAGAAATTACCGATGATATTAGTAGATTTGATCCTATTCCGGGAGCAGCATTTAACAGTGCCACCTATTGGCAACTGGATCAGTCCTTTTATGAAGATCAAAGTATAAATACTCAGGATACTCCCCATTCCTATACGATTGCTTTTTATGTGAAAGGTGAAACAGAGCCACTAGGATATGCGCCTCCAGCTTCTTCAGTTTTCCTGAATATAGCTTCCACGGATGAAACCAATAATCTCTCCTGGGATTATGGCACTCCCTGGGAAAACCAGGAATTTACCATCTATCGTCAGCGGCAAAATGAACCTGAGTTTGATTCAATAGCACATGTTATAGAACCATTTTACTCAGATCAAGGTCTGGTAAATGAAAGGGAATATTGTTATTATGTGAAAGCAATTGGGTCTTATGGTGTAGCAGGCTTACCTACGCCATTGATTAATTTATCTCAGGAAGATTGTGGGACACCTATCGACACGATACCTCCTTGCCCTCCAAGGCTTGGAGTAGAAGATATATGCTCTAAAGGGGTTGATTGTGTCGATCCCGAAAATTTTGTCAACGATCTACATTGGACAAATCCCATGGATCTTTGTGAAGAAACAGACGATGTCGTTTATTATAATGTTTATTTTTCACCGAGAGAAGGGACTGAGTTTACACTAATTGCTCAGATGGAAACTTCTGGAGATACCTTGTTTTCCCATAAACCTGAGGAAGGAATTGTTGGATGCTATGCGGTCACAGCAGTAGATACGTTTCAAAATGAAAGTGCGTTTAGCAATATCGAATGTGTATCCAGTTGTCCGATTTACAATTTACCGAATACATTTACTCCTAACCAGGATAGTTTTAATGATCTATTTACCCCAAGAAGAATTTGCTTTGTAGAGAAGGTAGAAATGCAAATTTTTAATCGTTGGGGACAGATGGTTTATGAAACTGAAGATCCTAACCTGAATTGGGATGGCACCAATCAAAGTGGTGAGAATCTTCCTGATGGGACGTACTATTATGTTTGTAAGATATTTGAACAAAGTTTGGCGGGAGCTTCGGTTTATGAAAGCCAAAAAGGCTTTATAGATTTGATTCGGAGTAGGTAAGGACCTCAATTAGTATAGAAACTGTTTTGATGTTTCAATTATGTTTCAATTGGAACATCAAAACAGTTTCTAAGAAAAAAAAGAAATTCAGAGTATCTATTATCCCTAACAACCTTATTTTTGCCTCCCAAAAACGATTGTGTACAAATTAATTATTAAGCCATTCTTATTTCTCTTTGCTCCAGAAAAAGCCCATCATTTAACATTGTTTTTGTTAAAAATTCTTTTGGCAATTCCGGTTTTAAGTCAATTATTTAAAGCATTTAATCAAGTCAAAAGCGAAAAACTAAGAAGGACATTTTTTGGACTGAACTTCGAAAATCCAGTAGGGTTAGCTGCGGGATTTGATAAAGATGGAAAGTATTTTAGGGCTATGTCTAGCTTAGGTTTTGGTTTCATTGAAGTTGGCACAGTGACTCCCAAGGCACAAGAAGGCAACCCTCAGCCTCGGCTATTTAGATTGCCAAAAGACGAAGCTTTGATTAATAGAATGGGTTTTAATAATGAAGGTGTTGATGCCTTGGTGGAAAGATTGAAAAAGGGTAACCCCCAAAACGTAATTATCGGAGGCAATATTGGAAAAAATAAAGTTACACCAAATGAGCAGGCCGTTAAAGACTATGCCATTTCTTTTGAAAAGTTATTTCCTTTTGTAGATTATTTTGTAGTCAATGTTAGTTCACCGAATACACCAAATTTGCGAGCCTTGCAGGACAAAGAACCTTTGACAAAATTATTGACCCACCTTCAAGAGTTGAACCAAGCAAAGGCAGAACCCAAGCCAATTTTACTCAAAATCGCTCCAGACCTTACAAACGAGCAACTGGATGATATACTTGAAATTGTTGATAACACAAAAATTGATGGACTTATTGCTACCAATACCACAGTTGATAGAAGTGGTTTGACAACCGATAGACAAAAAGTAGAAAATATTGGGGCAGGAGGGCTAAGTGGGGCTCCAGTGACGAAACGTTCTACTGAAATTATTCGTTATCTTTCTAAAGCTTCCAACGGGAAAGTGACCATTATAGGAGTAGGTGGAATTAGCAGCCCGGAAGATGCACTGGAAAAACTAAATGCAGGAGCTTCACTTATTCAAATCTATTCAGGTTTGATTTACGAAGGACCAACCTTGGTGAAAAGGATTAATAAGGCATTGTTGAGTAATTGATATCTCAACTGCTAATTCCAACACATTAGTATTTTTTGCAATGGCATCCTTTTTGGAATTGATTAGGAGAATACAATTTTAAGGCAGATTCCTAATTCGTTATTCAATTTTTCCGAGAGGATTTTTCCTTTTTAAGTCAAAAAGAAACAAACACTTCTCCCCGCGTTCCCCCGTTGAGTCGCTACATGGAAAGCCAGCTTGATTATTCACCTTAAAATTGCCAAACCATGTTAGTGATAACCATTCTTTGTTTACTCTTAAGTTTAAATTTAGTAGATGTGATTACTGAAAAAACAACCGTATTTTACAAGGATGTACGCTTCTGGATGGTTATAGTATCCCTGATAGCATTAATCATGATTACGCTTCAGAACTATCCGATAAGTTAGTAGATTTAAGAATCTGGATAGGGTATATAGTAATTGAAGTAGGAACTGGAATTAAATATTAATTCAACTTAATCCTTGACGATTTTTAAACTCATATCCAAGCTTTGTGCCGAGTGAGTGAGTGCACCAACAGAGATATAATCAACACCAGTTTGAGCTATTCTTCTAACAGTATTGATGGTAATTCCTCCTGAAGCTTCTGTTTCGAACTTACCATTCACTATAGCGATAGCTTCAGCAAGAATTGGTATTTCGAAATTATCTAACATTATTCTTGTTACTTTCCCTACCTTCATTACCTCATACAATTCAACAAGGTTTCTAACTTCAATGGTCACACCGAGGTTGAGCTCATTTTCCTTCTGGTATGCTTCTACTTGTTCAATGGCTTGAGTAATTCCTCCACAGGCATCTATATGATTGTCTTTAATCATGATCCAGTCGGAGAGATTGTAGCGGTAATTTTCACAACCTCCTAAGCGAACAGCCCATTTTTCGAGGAATCGAATAAGTGGAGTGGTTTTTCGAGTATCTAAAATTTTAACATTCAAGTCTTCTGTTTCAAAAAGAAAGCGATTGCTCAAAGTTGCAATACCGCTCATGCGTTGCATCGTATTCAAAATGACTCTTTCTGCTCTCAAAAGGGCTTGAGAATTGCCTTCAACCGTAAAAGCGATATCACCATCTCTAATATCTTGGCCATCTTCAATGAATACCTTTAGCGTTGAAGTATTATCAACTTTTTTAAAAACTCTTTTAGCAACTTCTACTCCTGCCAATACACCCACATCTTTTATCAGTAGTTTTGCCTTGCTTCTCGAATCAGGTGGAATACATGCCAGAGAAGTGTGATCACCTTCAGGGGCATCTTCTAAAAGGGCATTTTCAATAAATTCGTCAAGAAGGGTTTCCATTTTTTTATCCATTGTAGTTACAGTCATTTTTTTATTTTGGTTTTCTGATGCTGGGTGACCTGAGTCAAAAAAAAGGAAATCACCGTTTCCTTCTGGCTCTTTTTATTCCCTTTTTGTTTGACCACCCAAGGTCAGAGAAGGATTATTTTTTGCAAAAAGAACGCAAAGAAAGGGAAAATCTATGCAAGGGGCAAGCGGTCAATGTTTTGGACTTCAAATGCTCAGGATCATTGTTACTCAGACTGCTTGGCTTTTTGGGTCTTCTTTTCATGACCATTTTCTCGTACTTGAAGGTTTAAAATATTACCCATATGATAGCAAGTACGACATCGAGGTTCGTACATGTCTTTTTCTCCTACAAGAACTTGTTCTGCATCCACAACCATTCGATAGGAGTGGGTTGCTAAATTGCCACAGTGTTGACAAATTGCATGTACTTTGGTAATGTATTCAGCAACAGAGAGCAAATGTGGCATTGGTCCAAAAGGGAGACCTCTATAGTCCATATCTAATCCAGCGGCAATTACTCTTTTTCCTTTGAGTGCAAGCATTTGGCAAACTTGGGGCAAATCCATGTCAAAAAACTGGGCTTCATCTATACCAATTACCCCTACAGTTTCCGTTAGGTCCAATAGTTTTTTAGAATTTTCAATGGGAGTGGCTAAAATTGAGTTTTCATCATGAGAAACGACTTTTCTTTCGTCATAACGAGTATCTATTTTAGGCTTAAAAATTTCAACTTTTTGATTTGCGATTTTGGCTCTTTTCAATCGACGTATCAGTTCTTCTGTTTTTCCCGAAAACATAGAGCCACAAATAACTTCTATCCAGCCACTGCGTTGTCCTTTAAAATGAGGTTCTAAAAACATTAAAATAAAGTTTGGAGATTAGAGTTTAGGATTTTGAAATTCTAATCGTTATTTTATTGAAAAACAGGTGATTACAAAAGAATTTTAAATGACGCTTTCGCTTTAATACAAGATAATTTTATCCGAAATATTAAATTTTAATTGTTGTCCAAAAACTATACATTTACCAAAGCTTTTTCGCAAAGCGAAATTAAGAACTTAAACTCACAATAAACGAATTACCTAAAATGGATTTACAAAAAGCAAAAATTCTTTTGGAGAAAATAGCATCACTGCACAAGAATATTAGTGCAGATGCCAATAATATTTCCGCAATTGAAAGAGATTTGATGCTGACTTATGTGAAACAATTATATGAGGCATATCTCACTGAAAGTTTGACTCCGCCTCAGCCAACACCTGCTCCTGAACCAAAAGTAGAAATCATAAAGTCTGCACCCAAACCGAAACCAAAGCCTCAGAAAAAGGCAGAAATAAAAAAAGAGCCACCAGCCCTTGAAGTTCCTCAAATAGAGGAGGAATCTAAGGAGGTTGTTGTTAAAACTACTTCAACACCCAGAGAGATACAACTTCCTGATTCACTGAAAGAGGTAGTAGATCCTACTCCATCCCCCAAGCCAAAACCCAAACCAACTCCTGCTCCCAAGCCTCAAGCTAAAGCTGCCCCCCCTAAAGTGGACGATAATGAAGTTGAAGCACTTTTTGATTTGCCTGCGGCAAAAGAGTTGTCTGATAAGCTGAGCTCATTGCCTATCAAGGATCTTAGAAAGGCGATGGGGCTGAATGAAAAGATATTTACCATCAATGAATTGTTTGGCGGGGATCAAGCTGCTTATGATGCTGCTATTGCGACATTGAATAGCTTAAGTAACTTTGAACAAGCCAAATCCTATCTCGTTGATAATGTCGCTGGCACCTACAATTGGGTCAGTAGAAACAAAAAGAAAAAAGCCACCAATTTTATTAAACTGATAAGGAGAAGGTATAATTGATTTTTTTAAACAACTTTTGTGGTGAATTGTATGAATACATATTTGTACGATTTTCTTTTATAGGATACTAAATGTTAAATGAAAAAAATAGCTGTTTTCACTTCAGGAGGAGATGCACCAGGTATGAATGCTTGTATAAGGGCGGTAGTTCGTGCTGGGTTATATTTTGGAATGGAAGTTTATGGAATTTTTAGGGGGTATGAAGGAATTATCAAAGGTGATTTTGAAAAGATGAAGTCAAGGCGAGTGAGTAACATCATTCAATTAGGAGGCACGATTTTGGGTTCTGCTAGGAGTGATAAGTTTAGAACTAAGGAAGGCAGAGCCCTGGCATATCAAAACTTGAAAAAAAAAGGTATTGAAGGGATTGTGGCAATTGGTGGCGATGGCACTTTTACAGGGGCGGATGTTTTTATGAATGAATATCCTGATATTAAAATAGTAGGTTGCCCGGGCACCATTGATAATGATTTATTTGGTACGGATTATACTATTGGCTATTTGTCAGCAATAAATACTGCGATGAATGCCATTGACAATATAAAAGATACTGCAGGCGCTCACGACCGTCTTTTTTTTATTGAAGTAATGGGAAGAGATGCTGGGTTTATCGCTTTAAGAAGTGGCATTGCTACGGGTGCAGAAGCGGTTATGGTGCCTGAAAGCGGTTTGGACAAAAAAGTGTTGATGGACTTTTTGGAAAATAAATTTCAAAAGAAAAAAACCTCTGGAATTGTGGTAGTCGCAGAAGGGGATGAATCTGGAGGAGCGACCAAATTGGCAGAGTTCGTCAAAGAAAAGTATCCACACTTCGATATTCGAGTAACTATTTTAGGGCATGTTCAACGAGGAGGGCGTCCTACGTGTTTAGAAAGAGTAAACGCCAGTCGAATGGGCTTAGAAGCGGTGAAAGCGCTTAAGAATGGGCAAAAAGGGGTGATGATAGGAATGGTGAATAAAGAAATAATATATACGCCATTATCAAAAGCAGCAAAGCATCACCAAGGAATAAACAAGGAATTGTTGGAGATGGTGGAAATCCTTTCATAAAGTAACATAAAGTGTTCAAAAATATTTATCGACTTTAAACAGTTCTACATATTGAGCATTGATAATTCCAGATCATGGATAGACCAGTAGACATACCAGAAAAAAATCCTTTTTACCAAAGCCTGAGGCTACCCTTTCAGTTTATTTTGGTGATTTGGGCAATACACCTAATCCAATTATTACCGGGTATAGATTTTAAGTCATTTGGTGTATACCCCCGTGCTTTTTTTGGATTGAAGGGTGTTTTGTTTGCACCACTCATTCATGCTGATTTTCAGCACCTGTTAAGCAATTCCACGCCTTTTTTTGTATTGGCTGTCATGATTATGTTTTTTTATAGAAGAGTCGCAATACGCAGCATGGTCATGATTTATTTGTTGACAGGAATGGCAGTTTGGTTATTTGCAAGACCCGTTTTTCATATTGGAGCTAGTGGAGTCGTTTATGGTTTGGTTTCTTTTGTCTTTTGGAATGGTATTTTTAGAAGGAATTTGAAATCTATAGTACTCGCACTTATCGTTACCTTTTTATATAGTAGTTTTTTACTTGGCGTTTTACCCAATCAAGAAGGGATATCATGGGAAAGCCATTTGATGGGAGGTATTGTTGGGATTTTTACGTCTTTTTGGTATAAAGATGAAATAGAAAAGGACGAAAAAAAGGAAGTGCCGTCCTGGGAACGAGAGCCCCAACCTACAAACAATTCATACTTTTTAGACAGAGATATTTTTGATAAAACGAAGGAAGAAAGAAGGCGAGAAAGTAATAATGATTTTTCAGATTGGTTTTCTTCGAGGACTTAATAAGGATTCGATATTAAACAAATTTAAATCCCTTCACTTGCCAGTCACCTCTTGGTTTGAAATGAATAAATTCAAACTGTAAAGAGCGCTTTTCATAGTTCAATTGATATTCATTCAGTGTCAATTTTTCTCCTAAATTGCGATTCTGACTCTTCTGAGTACCGATGTAATTGCCCATCACGTCCATTTGGTTACCTAAAAAGTTTTTGACTTTCGAAATCGTTTGTTTTGGAGTCAGGGGTTGATACAGGGTTTCCATCGCAATATTGGAAAGTTCTACTGATAAATTTATTGTTTTCATAATCTTGGGTTTTTCTATTTAGTGTCGTTCAAAGGTGAAACGTTACCACCTTTTTGTAAATTTTTTTTGAGTGAACCAGAAAAAATAGGTTGTGAACAGTAGCTTTTTTTTGTTTTTGAATTCCAAGGTTCTAAAAGTCAACTATTTATAAATGGTTAAACAGTAAAAAACGTGACTTTCCTTAAAGGAGTTTTATTTGAGAATAAATTCATAAACAAGTTGGAAAAACTTTGATAAATGGATTAAAGAGATGCTCAAAGACTTTAAAACCACCTTTAAGGATCGTTTAAAAAATAATCCAATCAAATTTGTCGAATCTATTTTTTAAACGATCCTAAATTGGAATAGAACTAAAAGATTATGGAAGGGAATAAATTAAAGAATGGAGCTGGAGAGTCATCAGATTCCAAAAAAATTAGGCTCGTCAAAATGCATCTTGACGAGACCTAAGACTATGGACACCCTTTTGATTGAATTTCTTTTTCGGCAAGGTATTCAATCTGGGAGATGAAATTTAGTCAGCATTTGAGACAAATATCAAAAATAGATATTAAAACAAAAACTAATTTATCGACTTTGTCCAGAAATCAGTGTTTTCAAGTATGAAATCTAGAAGAACAAGGCAATTCTTAAAGTTGCATTGTGCATTTGTGCTTTTGAGCGATCGATTTGGTTATCATCAGTAATGTCTGTAAAGTATTGTTGATAGCCTAATCCAAACATCAATACGGTAGAAGAACTCACATCATATTCGATTCCCCCTCCAACACCCCAGGCAAGGTTTAAAGTGTTTACTTCTTTTTTAATATCAGTTTTGTCTACACCTAGTGATTCTATAGTTCCCCGTGCTTGAGTGTTGATGCCCAGGGTGAAAACAGGCAATTCCATATAAATTCTCATATGTCCAAAATCTTTGGTTTTCAATTTTAATCCAAAGGGAATTTCTACATATTGAATTTGATATTCTAAATTTGAAAGTGGATCCAAAACAGTATGACCGTTTTTCTCTGAACGATTCCACCATTCATCAGACTCATCATAGAGCAGGGTTCCTCCGTGGTTGAAAGCGAAGCCTATCCCACTCATCAATGCATATCTTTCATGGAAATAATATTCGCCAAGAACCCCTAACTTTAAACCGAAATTGGAGCCATTATTATTAATAGTGTTATTATCCGTATTCATCCAGGCAATATTTGGACTTACCTGAACTCCAAATCGAATTTCTCCTTCGGCAAACATTTGGGCAGCACCTATTTGAATTAATCCTATCGTAAATGCAGCCAGGACAACAATTTTTTTCATCGAATTTTGTTTTTTAAAAGTTTTTTATGTTCGCGCTTCCAAAAAGATGGATAATGTTTATGCAGGAAGAAACTAGATTTGTGTTAAAAAAGGACTATAGTCTCAGTTTCTCGTGTATTATCTCCTGATTCTTTTTAAAAGTCTTAATTACTTTAATGAAATATTTATTAGTCTTTCTTTCAGTGTTTAGCCTTCTCTCTTGTCAGCCCGACAAAGGTAAAGAGATTCCTGATGTTTCTCATATTTCAGTGGATATTGAACTACGTCGGTTTGATCAGGATTTTTTTAAAATTGATACGACGCAATGGGATGCTGGTTTGTCACAACTCGAAGCGAAGTATCCGGAATTTTCAAAGATCTTTTTTGATCAAATTTTAGGCTCTACCGATCCTCGTATTGCCCCACAAGGGCACCAAAGGTATACAAGAGGTTTTGCAACGCATGTTCCTACCTTACAATTGTATGATACCTGTCAAATTGTGTTTCCAGACATGGAAAAATTAGAAGTCGAATTTGAACAGGCATTTCAATTTTTTAAATATTATTTTCCGAATCAGACCTTGCCAAAAACCATTACTACATTTATTTCTGAATATACCATTGCCGCTTTTGTATATGGAAAAAATGACCTGGCAGTTAGCCTGGACTTTTTTCTTGGATCAGAATATCCATATACAGAATACAATCCAGGTAATCCTCATTTCTCACAATATCTGGTTCGTACGTTTAACAAAGAACATTTGGTTTTGAAGACTATTAAACCACTTCTGAAGGATATTCTAGGAACGCCACGAGGTAACCGCCTTTTGGACCATATGATTCACAATGGCAAGGAATTGTACATTTTAGATAGAATTTTACCGCATACGCCGGATACCATAATAACGGAATATTCCTCTTCGCAATTAAAATGGGTAGAAAATAGTGAGAAAGAAATTTGGCATCATTTCTTACGTGAAGAACTGCTTTACTCAATAGATTTTCAGGAGTTCAGGAAATTAGTGGAATATAGCCCACATTCTCCTGGAATGCCTCCAGAGGCACCTGGTAGAACAGCCAATTGGATAGGATGGCAAATAGTTGAAGATTATATGAAACGATATCCAGAAAGCACCTTCGAAGAATTAATCGCTTTGACCGATGGGCAAGAAATTTTAACCAAATCAAAATACAAACCAGCTAGATAAGTATGAAAAATGCAGAATTGGAAAGAATTTGTTGCCTGGCATGTAAGACGGTCACAGAAGTGGCTGAGTTTATAAGAGGAGAAGCGGGAAAAGTTACAGACATCGAAATTGAAACCAAGAGTCGAAATAGTTTGGTTAGTTATGTCGATAAAACTGCTGAAGAAAAACTAGTAGCAGGTTTGAAAGAGCTTCTTCCTCAATCTACTTTTTTAACAGAAGAAGAGACAGTGGCAACAGAGCAAGGAGAATACCAATGGATAATCGATCCACTTGACGGAACTACAAATTTTCTGCATCAATTGCCATGCTTTGCTATTAGCGTTGCATTGCAATATCGGGAAAGAACGATTTTGGGCATTGTGTATGAAGTCAATCAACGAGAATGTTTTTATGCCTGGAAAGATGGTGGTGCTTTTCTAAATGGTAATAAAATACAGGTTTCAAAAACAGGTAGACTGGAAGATTCCCTTATTGCCACTGGCTTTCCTTATTATGATTATGGAAGTGTAAAGCCCTATTTAAAGATTTTGGAAAGATTAATGAAAAATACGCGAGGTGTTCGCCGTTTTGGAGCGGCAGCCGTAGATTTGGTATATACAGCTTGTGGTCGATTTGATGCTTTTTTTGAATATAGCCTGAATGCATGGGATGTTGCTGCAGGGGCGTTTATTATTGAGGAAGCTGGTGGAAAAGTTTTTGACTTTAATGGCGGGGATAACTATATTTTTGGGAAAGAAATTGTCGTGGGAAATAAGGATATTTCACTGGAATTATTGGAAATTGTGAAGAAAGAGTTTGGCAAACCTATATAAGTAAACCAATTAAACCTATCTGTCTTCTATCGTCGGCCGTTGACTATTGTGATTTTATCGAAGAAAATCCTTCAGGAATATTTCCAGATATAACTTCGCTAATTCTAAATCCGGATGCTTATGAATTTCATGGAGAACATCAAAATAGCCCTCCGCTCGGTTCGTTCCAATTTACTTCGAGCTATTCTCACCTTACTCATCATCGCTTTTGGAATTACTGCCCTGGTTGGGATTTTGACAGCAATAGACAATGCTATTTTTTCCCTAAATGATAACTTTTCCCGTCTGGGTGCTAACTCTTTTAGCATTTATCGGTCCAATGAAGGTACTAGTGGAAACAGGGGAGGAAAGAAAGCAAAACAAGCAGATGTTATTTCATTTAAACAGGCAATCGCCTTTAAAGAACGTTTTGAGTTTCCTGCCAAAGTTTCCGTCTCTATGTGGTGTACAGGAAGCGCTGTGGTAAAATACGATCAAGAAAAAACCAATCCAACGGTTTTTTTGGATGCAGCTGATGAAAACCACCTATTTGTAAAAGGATACGAAATAGAGCATGGTCGAAATTTTTCTAAACTAGAAGCAGAAAACGGAAGCAATAAGGCCATAATTGGAATGGATATCGTTGAAATGTTATTTGATGATAAACCCCAAAAAGCACTTCAAAAAATAATTGCTGTTGGAAATATAAAATACAAAGTTATTGGAGTTTTAAAATCCCGAGGTTCAAGTATGAATCAGAATGACGATAGAAGAGTGATTATTCCACTTATGAATGGCAAAAGGTATTATGGTTCTGCCAAAAAAAATTATCGAGTGCAAGTATCTGTTTTGAATCCAACGGAAATGGATAATGCCATGGCAACTGCTACAGGACTTTTTAGAAACATTCGAAAACTGAAGGCATCCGAAGACAATGATTTCAGAATTTTTCACAGTGATAGTCTTGTCAGTATAATCAAGGAAAATACGAGCAAACTACGAATGGCCGCGATTGCCATTGGCTTGATGACTTTACTTGGAGCCGCTATTGGTTTAATGAATATCATGTTGGTTTCTGTAACGGAAAGAACAAGAGAGGTGGGAATTTGTAAAGCAATTGGTGCAACAAAAAACAATATCCTTTTGCAGTTTCTGACAGAAGCTGTAGTTATCTGTCAGATGGGCGGAATTTTGGGAATTGTTTTCGGGGTTTTGATTGGATTAGGCGTGGCAAGTGCCATGGGTGGAAAATTTTATGTTCCTTGGGACTGGATTGGATTGGCAATTTTGATATGCATGATAGTGGGAGTGGTTTCAGGGCTTTATCCTGCTTTAAAAGCAGCACGATTGGATCCTATTGAGTCTCTGAGGTATGAATAGAAAGATGTTTTTTAGAAGCTGCTAAATGGTGTTTCTTAAGATATCAACCTTTTTAGAGGTAACAGCTTCCCTATTTACAGCAGGCATCTCTCGAAGGCATCACCTTAAAAAGAAACCATATTTAAAGGGATCTTCTGGATCGATTAAGAATTCGCAGGTTCCGACAATATGAGCGCTTCCTTCAACTTTTGGAATAACCGCGTCAAAATTTCCAAATTTTTCTTCTCTTACCACTGAACCCTTAAAAACACTTCCTGTAATACTCTCAATCATGATTGTATCTCCAATCTTCATATCACCCCGAAAGTAATGTATGGGCATTCTCCCTGAAACACCTGAACCAGTGGGGCACCTATCGACTTCTCCTTCAGCAAAAATGCAGACATTTCGGCTGTCAATCCCATCACTTACTGGACCGCCAATGAAAATGGTGCCATATAAAAAGCTTAAGTCTGCTTCAAAAGGATGTTTGATAAGTTCATTAGTATCCATTACTGCATGCTTAATATCCATTCCCTTTTGAATGAGTAAACTGTAATTCTCTGGGGTGAGTTCTAAACCCAATTTATCAGAATTGACATAGGCATAAAATGCACCTCCATATGCCAAATCATATTCAACTTCCCCTAATCCTGGTACAACTACTTTTTGCTCAAATGCAGCGACAAAAGAAGGGACACAATGGAAAGATACCCCTTGTACTTTTCCATTTTTGATATTTGCAAAAGAGGTAATTCTACCGCAGGGAGCGTCGATTTTTAAAATGGTTTCTGGTTCCTTTTTTTCAACCCAGCCCATTTCTACCGCCAATGTGGTGATGGCAATGATCGCATGTCCACACATGGTGCTGTAACCTTCGTTGTGTAAAAATAAAATACCAAAATCACCCTTAGGGTCATTCGGAGGAGTCAGAACGCAACCGTACATATCTGCATGACCTCGAGGTTCGTGCATTAATGCCCGGCGTATATGGTCGTAATTATCTTTGACATAATTGCGATAATCTAAAACAGAATTACCCTCTAATTTTGGGAACCCATCTACAATTACACGGAGTGGTTCTCCCCCAGTGTGCATGTCTATGGTTTTGATCTTCAACCAGCCTTTGGGGGCATTAAAAACAGTGTTTTTCTGGATTCTTTCGTAAGTATTGGGCATTTCGATAGCTTTTGTGATTTTTACAGCGTGAATATGTTTATGTCTGTTGTATATCAAATTCTAAAACTGATCGTAAAAGTATCGCTTCGACTCTTTTATTCAAAAACGACTTTTGAAAATAGAAAGCGTGGGTTTTTTAAAAACCCTTGCATTGTTGTCTCTAATCACCCAAGCACTGTCATGGATCCGCTTAATGGGGTTGCCTGGATAGGACCTTCTGTCAAATTTCTGGCAAATGCGAGTCTTTTTAAAACACCGTTTACCAGATGGTTTTTCAATACCTTTTATTGTATCAAAGTAGAACGCTATAAAGATACTCAGGGCAAGCCACTAGATAATGCCTTGGCTTTTGAAAGAGCCAGGCATCATTTGGAAAAAGGGAAACCTCTTTTTTTAGCACCAGAAGGAGGGAGTCTTCCGAATCGAGAATTGCGAAAACTGAAAACGGGTTTTGCCAGAATTGCACTGGATGCAGAAAGTTCAAATGATTTCAACCTGGGTTTGACGATTTTGCCGATTGGATTGAATTACGAGTTCCCAACACAATTTCGGAGTGAATTGTACACAAAATTTGGAGAACATATTCCGGTTGCAGACTTTAAAGAAGATTATAAAAAAGATCCCGTTCTCGGGGTTCGAAAACTAACGGATTTTCTATCAGCGCAATTGAAAACACTATTGATACATACTGAAAATAAAGAAGAAGAATATTTGCAGCGGAAACTTGAGATTATCATGCAAAATGAAAGCTTCCTACCACCAAAGGAAAATTTAGAAAGGAATCAGAATATGTTGGCATATTTGCGGAGTTGGGAAGAAAATGATAAAGTTGGTTTTGAAAGATTTAAAGAACAAGTGGATGGGTATTTTGAACGCTTACTTCCATCAAAAACAAAGTTGAAAAAAAACTCAATTCCCTTTTTTGGAAAACTGAAATTAAGTGACGCTTCTTTGGTCAAAGAGCCAGACATATTTGACCCATTATTTAAAGTCATTTTTTTATTATTTACGTTTCCTTTCTTTCTTATTGGTTTTCTAAGCAATTGCTTACCTCTTTTTTCGATAGGGCAGATTAATAAAAAATTCAACCACGATCCTAGCTTTGATTCTACCTTTAAGTATGTTTCTGGATTGGTTTTGGTTCCATTATTTTATTGGCTACAATCGGAATTGATTGAAAGAATTTTTCATATAGACGGGCTTTTCATTTTCTACATTCTTGTTTTTCTGATGACTGGCCTGTTTGCTGAAAAGTATATGAAGGTTTTGAAAATGCTTTATGAATGCATCAGATTGAGGAAAAGAGGTGACTTAAAACAGGAAAGGAAAGGAATTTTGAAGCTATTGATCTTTTGAAGCTGCCTCGATAGAGATCACCATATTGATTATGAAAATTTCTCTTTGGATATACATTTTGGCTGCAATGGTTCAGATTGGGTTTTGGATAATTATATTTTCGAAATTGGCGAGATATAGGGTCAGAGCGGCTCATGCCCATAATCCATTAAAAGGAGAGTCACCAGAAGCTAAATCATCAATACCTTTCAACAAAGACCCATGTCTCATAGAACATTCCCTCCAACCGACATTGGACAATCGTCAACCAATCTCCATCATCATATGTGCCAAAAATGAATCCGAAAACCTTCAGAACAACCTTCCCCGTATTCTAAACCAAAACGACCGTTCCTTTGAAGTTTTGGTCGTTAACGACAATTCAGTAGATAATAGTTTAAAAGTTTTAACATATTTGCAACAGAAATACAGTCACTTGCGCATTATAAATTTTTCAAATAAGAAAAAAACGCAGGTAGGTAAGAAGTTTGCCTTAGCAAAAGGTATTGAGGAAGCAAAGCACGAAGTTCTTTTACTCACGGATGCCGACTGTTGCCCTGCGAGCGACCTGTGGTTGCAAGAAATGAGGGCAACACTACACGATACGATAGCAATCGGGCTGGGATATGCACCATATAAAACCCAGCCCGGATTTTTGAATAAAATCATTCGATTTGAAACAGTTTATACCGCTATCCAGTATTTGTCTTTTGCCCTGGCAGGAATGCCATATATGGGTGTGGGCAGAAATTTAATTTATGAAAAATCTCTTTTTGACAAAGCGAATGGTTTTCAAAAGCATCATGATTTGGCTTCCGGCGACGATGATTTATTTATCAATGAAGTCGCTACCGCTAGAAACACTGCTATTATCTTAAGACCGGAAACTTTTATGTTTTCACCACCCAAACAATCCTGGGCTGCCTGGTTTAGACAAAAATCGCGGCACCTGACTACCGGGAGGCGCTACCAATTCAAACACAAATTACTACTGGGACTTTTGTCGGCAAGCCATTTGGCATTTTATGTCTTTGGCATTTTCGTGGCTTTAAAAATTAGTTGGACAATTAGTTTATTAATATATGTAGCGAGATTGGGTATTGTGATGCCTTTATACACTATGATTTTGAAAAAACTGCAAGACCTCTCTTTAGTAAAGTGGTTTCCTGTTTTGGACGCGATTTTTGTATTGTATTATGTCGCATTCGCACCCAAGCTGTTTTTTGGCAAAAAGAAACGATGGAATTAGCAGTTGTAAAGACTAGAACAAGTATAATCCGACCTAAACCCAACCTGTCCCCCAAAGCGATGGAGGATTATGATTTGGTGAAATCGGCAATAGCAGGATGCCAGCGAGCCTATGCTACTCTAATGGATCGCTATCAGAAATCCGTTTATCACACCATTTATCAAAGGGTTAAAAACAGGGACGATGCCGAGGATTTGACTTTAGAAGCCTTCGGGAAAGCTTTTCACAAATTGCCTACCTATGCACCGAGGTTTGCCTTTAGCACATGGTTATTCAAAATAGCAATCAACAACTGCATTGATCACATTCGAAAAAAAAGACTTCAATTTCAATCAATAGATGATGTTATTGAACCAGGCAGCTCTTACGATTATGCCAATAACCTGAGAGCGAATATCAGAAACCCTGAAGATGAAATGATGCGTCAACAGCGCCTCAAAATGGTAAACCAGGTAGTCCCACAACTAAGTGATAAATACAAACTAATGATCCAATTGCGCTTTTGGGAAGAAATGAGTTATGAAGAAATAGCCAATGAGTTGGAAATCCCGCTTGGGACAGTCAAGGCGCAATTGTATAGAGCAAAAGAATCACTCTATGGTATGTTAATTATGCCTGGCCCAAGTGCATACTTGGACACGACCAGGCGCCGCAAATGAATGCCGTGAACAGGAACCGGGCAGTCGAAAGGCTGCCCGTTTTTTTTTAAACAATCAATGCAACCCTTTTGAATCTTGTTCCGTCTAGCTAGGTATATTACACAAAACACCTGGTTAGTTATGAAAAAACGAATACCTCTTTTTCTCACCGTTATATTTAGTTTTTTGTTTATTTCTGGTACAATTGATTTGAATAATTTATTCAACTATGCCGACCAACCGATTCCAGATTATATAAATAAAGACAATACTCCAGGTAACAATCAAATGGATGATAGAAGAGCGACTTTAGGAAGAGTCTTGTTTTATGATAAGAATCTATCTGCAAATAATACCGTTGCTTGTGCGAGTTGTCATATACAGGAATTTGCTTTTGGCGATACAGCTACTTTGAGTGTAGGTTTGAATGGAGGGCTAACGGGCAGACATGCAATGAGGCTGATCAATGCCAGATTCGCAAACGAGGATGACTTTTTCTGGGATGAGCGAGCCAGTTCACTAGAACAACAAACCACAATGCCAATTCAGGATCATGTAGAAATGGGTTTTAGCGGTGAAAATGGAGATCCTGGGTTCGATTCTTTGATAACCAAATTAGAAGCAATTCCATATTATCAGGAGTTGTTCACATTTGCTTTTGGTAATCCAAATATTTCTGAACAAAGAATGCGACGAGCTTTGGCGAATTTTGTCAGAAGTATTCAGTCTTTTGACTCCAGATATGACGAAGGAAGAGCAATGGTAGGTAATCCCAATGCCCCTTTTCCAAATTTCACACAATTGGAAAATCAAGGTAAAAATTTGTTTCAAACACCTCCTCCTGCGGGTGGAGCTGGTTGCCAGGCCTGTCACAATGCTCCTGAATTTGACATTGCTCCCAATAGCCAAAATAATGGAGTCATTTCGGTTGCAGGACAACCAGACTCAATTGATTTGACTGTTACAAGATCACCAACATTGAGAGATATGGTCAATCCCGACGGGACACTCAATGGGCCATTGATGCACGATGGCAGTTTTAAAAGCTTGATAGAGGTTATCAATCACTATGATCAAATAGAATTCGACTCTCTAGTCAATCCGAATTTGGATCCAAGGCTCAGAGGAGGGCCAAATGGAACTGGGCAAAACCTGAATTTGACCCAGCAGGAGAAAGATGCCTTAGTTGCTTTTTTAGGTACTTTGACTGGGTCAAATGTTTATACAGATGAACGATGGTCAAATCCATTTGACGAGGAGGGTAACCTAACGATTATTCCTTTTTGTGCCCCTTCTCTAAGCACAATTACGGTAAGCATTTGTGAAGGTGAAACATATGAAGGGTATTCACAGCCTGGTATCTACGAAGATGTTTTTGTGAATTGGCTAGGATGTGATTCCATCAGAACCCTTGAACTCTCAGTGAATCCAAATCTGGAAACTTCAATCATAGTAGAAATTTGTGAAGGCGAAAGTTACAATGAATATGATCAACCTGGAGTTTACACAGATGTTTTGACAAGTCTGGATGGCTGTGATTCTACAAGAACCCTGGCACTCTTTGTCTTGCCAAATGCCCAAGAAACGGTAGCAGCAGAAATTTGCGAAGGCGAAGAATATGAGGGATATACAGTCACTGGCATTTATACTGAAATTTATACAGCGAGTAATGGCTGTGACTCTGTTTGGGTATTGGATTTGACCGTTTTACCAGAAAACGATCCTGCTTGTATTACTGGAACCATTGATCCTGAATTGAAAGCAAAGCTTCAGGTTTCCCCAAATCCTTTCAGTGATTTTATCAATATTGAATGTGATTGTGAAATGGAATTAAATGTGGTTGTTTATAGCTTAACTGGTCAAGAAATGACTAGGCAGAAAGTTGATTTCAGTAATAATAATGCAATGATTTTTACGGACGGTTTGAACACAGGAATTTACATTTTGAATGTTTTTGATACAGAAGGGAATAAACAGTTTTCAAAAAAGCTAATGAAGGTAGATTGATGATTTATTAGATTTTAGCGTTTGGAAGCCCCGAATTTTCATGATGAAGGTTCGGGGTTTTTCTTTTCACTAAAAAAGCAAGCCAGGCACCTCACAAATTCCCTATCTTCGAGCTAATATTTTTAAAAATCTAGTTCAAAGGTTAAATAACATGGCTAGCCCCTTTAAGCTTTGAACCTAGCCTAATTAAACAAGACGATTATCATGAGGAAATACTTTTTTCTATTTGCTTTTGCAACATTCCTGATTATTGGATGCACCAATACCTCAGACCAACCAACAGATGGTGATACTTCTACCGAGGCATTTAATTGGAACCCTGAAAATTTTGCAGACAAGAAAATGATTCGATACCAAGTTCCTGGTTTTGATAAATTGACTTTGCAGCAAAAAAAATATGTTTATTATTTGACAGAGGCAGGATATGCTGGACGGGATATCATGTATGATCAGAACTATCGGCACAACCTTGAAATTCGGAACGCAATAGAAAATATTATTCGAAATTACCAGGGCGATAAGAATACAGATGATTGGAATAATTTAATGTTGTATGCGAAGGAAGTCTGGTTTGCAAGTGGCATTCACCACCATTATTCTGCAGATAAATTTACTCCTGGTTTTACTCAGGAATATTTTTCTCAACTGATGGCTGAAACCAACACGACATTAAGTGATGAGGCATTAGATGCAATTTTTAATCCAGCGACGGATGCTAAGAAAATTGATTTAACTCCTGGGAATTTGGTCAAAGGCTCTGCTGTAAACTTTTACGATCCGGATATTACCGAAGAAGAAGTGGATGCTTATTATGCTTCCATTGTTGACTCCAACGATCCTGAACCAATTTCGTATGGTTTGAATTCCAAACTTGTCAGGGGAGAGGACGGCAGTTTGCAGGAAAAGGTATATTCTGCAAATGGGATGTATGGTCCGGCGATTAAAGAAATGCAAAAGTGGTTGCGTAAAGCCGTAGATGTTGCAGAAAATGAAGCTCAAGCTAATGCTTTAGAATTATTAATTGAATATTATGAGACAGGAGATTTGGAAAAATGGGATGAGTACAATATTGCCTGGGTGCAAGCAACGGAAGGTGATATCGATTATATCACTGCATTTGTTGAAGTTTATCAGGACCCTAAAGGATATAAAGGCTCCTTTGAAACAATTGTTGAAATCAATGATTTTGAAGCTTCCGCCAGAATGCAAAAAGCCGCTGAAAATGCACAATGGTTTGAGGATAATTCCACAACCATGCCTGAACACAAAAAATCTGAAGTGGTAGGTATTTCTTACAAAGTTGTAAGTGTAGCAGGTTCTTCTGGGGATACTTCACCTTCTTCCCCCATTGGTGTGAATCTGCCAAATGCCAACTGGATACGTGCAAAATTTGGCTCTAAATCCGTTAGTCTCGGAAATATTATCGATGCTTATGCGAATGCAGATGGGCCTGGGCTTTTGGATGAATTTGCTCACGATGAAGAAGAAAAAGAACGGGCCAAAAAGCATGGACAATTGGCTTCCAAGATGCATACCGCATTGCACGAGGTGGTTGGGCATGCTTCAGGCAAGTTAGAAGATGGCACGGATACACCAAAAGAAACGTTGAAAAATTACTCATCACCTCTTGAAGAAGCCCGAGCAGATTTGGTAGCATTGTATTTTATTACTGACCCGAAAATGATAGAATTAGGTTTGGTTGATTCTGATGAGGTTGGGAAAGCTGAATACGATAGCTATATCAAAAATGGGTTAATGTTACAGCTTCGTCGTATAAAACCAGGGAACACAATTCAGCAAGCTCATATGAGAAACCGTGCTATGGTAGCTCATTGGGTATATGAAAAGGGCAAAGCTGATAATGTTATTGCTGAAGTGAAACGCGATGGAAAAACGTACTATGACATCACAGATTACGACAAATTACGTGGCTTGTTTGGTGATTTATTGCGTGAAGTACAACGTATCAAATCTCAGGGTGATTACGAAGCTTGTCGTGATTTGATTGAGAACTATGGTGTTCAAGTAGATGCGGATATCCATAATGAAGTGTTGTCACGATCTGAAAAATTGAACATACCCCCTTATGGTGGTTTTATCAATCCGAAATTGGTTCCAGTTACAGATGATAATGGTGAGATTACGGACATAAAAGTGGAATATCCTGAAGATTTCACTACTCAAATGTTGGAGTATGCAGAGAAGTATAGTTTTTTACCAAATGAAAATTAATTGACTGTACGTTTGGAGCTTTCTATTCTATTCTTGAAAGCTCCAAACACACTAAGTTTTTCTGAAAATTTCTCTCATGCTTTCCTCCAAAACTATTCTTCATTTCTTAAGCCTTCTTCTTCTCACCTTGTTTTTCCTTTATTGTAAAAAAGGTTTGCAACCTGTTTCAGAAGATCAAACCTACCTCAATCTTGCTTCCGATGTAAAATACATTGGCATGAACACATGTCGGTCATGTCATCAAGACATACATGAGACCTTTATCCATACAGGGATGGGGCGCTCATTTGATCATGCCACTTTGGAAAAAACACAGGCCAGCTTTGGAGATCATGCACTTATTTATGATGAAACAAGCAATTTTTATTATTTCCCGTTTTTCAAGGATAGCACCATGTTTGTCACAGAATTTCGTTTGGAAAATGGAGATACGATACACAAACGAACTGAGAGAATAGAATACATCGTTGGGTCAGGGCAACATACCAATTCGCATATTCTTAATTTCAATGGATACGTTTTTCAGGCGCCGATTACCTATTATACTCAAGAGGAAAAATGGGATATGGCACCTGGTTTTCGAGATGGAGGTAATCTTAGATTTTCGCGGTATTTGACAACTGAATGTATTACTTGTCACAATCATTTGCCCAATTTTGTTGAAGGTTCTTTTAATAAGTATGAAGAAATGCCTCATGGCATAGAATGCGAGCGATGTCATGGGCCCGGGGAAATTCATGTTCGGGAAATGTTGGCTGGGAATACTGTGGATACCTCCCTTAATATTGATTATTCCATCGTCAATCCAGGGAAATTGTCAAGGGACTTACAAATGGATTTGTGTCAGAGATGCCATTTGCAAGGCGTTGCGGTTTTAGAAGAGGGTAAAACTTTTTTTGATTTTAAACCAGGGATGCGTTTGAATGAAGTGATGAATGTTTTTTTACCTCGATATTCAAATTCACATGAAAATTTTATCATGGCATCACAGGCAGACAGGTTGAGAATGAGCGAATGTTTTAAGCAATCAGAAATGACTTGTATTACGTGCCATAACCCCCATGAGAGTGTAGAAACAACAGGTGAAAAACATTTTAATGATGCTTGTTTGAGTTGTCATAAATCTTCGACTGCATGCGCTGCTTCCGAGGCAGATAGGCTAGCAGAGGAAAATAATTGTTCCAAATGCCATATGTCAAAGTCTGGGAGTATTGATATCCCCCATGTAAATATTACAGATCATTATATCAGTAAAGGGAATACCTTACAGAAGGAAAAGACAGAAGTAACAGAGGGCAATCCTATATTCTTGGGTTTGGATATTATGACTAAAAATAGAGGGACGCCCTTGGAAATGGCAAAAGGATATATAGCGATTTTTGATAAATATGTGGAATCATTGGTCATGTTAGATTCTGCGAAATATTACCTTAACTTATCAGAATTGAGTTTTGAGGAAAAATTTAAAACTTCTGTTCATCTGAACTTTGCAGCAAAAACATATCAAAATATTATTCAGGAAGCAAAACAATTTCCTGAGGAAAATATCAAAGATGCCTGGACGGCCTATCGAATAGGTCAAGCATTTCAATATCATTCAGATTCTGAGAATGCTTTAAAATATTATTTGAAGGCAGTATCCTTTATGCCCTTGAATTTGGAATTTCAGGAAAAACTGGCTTCTGCTTATTTTGATTCCAAATTAATGACCAAAGCAAGAATGACTTATGAGTATGTTTTAAAAGAAAATGAAAAACGTCCTGTCTCCCTGTGCAATTTAGGCTACATTTACGCATTACAAGGAGAATATGCAAAGGCAGAATCTTTTTACGACAAAGCCATAGCCTTAAACCCTGATTATGAGCAAGCCCTGATAAATAAGGCCGCAATGCTTCTTTTGAAAACAGACAATAGAGCCGCCAAAAGGATGTTGAATCGGGTTTTGAAAATCAATCCCCAAAATGTCCAGGCTCAACAAGCAATGAATCAGCTTAACCTATAAAATGGCAAAACAATTTGATAGAAAGTCAATCATATACGGAAGACATCCTATAGTAGATGCTATTAATTCTGGTACTTCTTTCGATAAAATTATATTACAGCAAGGGATTCGGGGAGAATTCGAGAAGGAAATTCGACACTTAACAAAAATTCATAATATTCCCTTACAGGTAGCTCCTAAGGAAAGGTTGTCCAAATTTTCAAAAGGAAATCATCAGGGAATAATTGGATTAATTTCTTTGATTAGCTATTACCTTCTTGAGGATGTATTGCCAATGATTTATGAAAAATCTGAAACGCCATTGATTTTATTATTGGATGGGGTAACGGATGTAAGAAATTTTGGCGCAATTGCCCGTTCTGCTGAGGTTTGTGGTGTGCAGGCCCTTGTCATTCCACAAAAAGGAACGGCACAAATAAATGCAGAAGCATTGAAAACTTCAGCGGGTGCTTTGACGAGGATTCCGGTTTGCCGAGAGAAAAGTTTGGTTGCTGCTATGGAGTATTTACAGTTATCTGGCATACAAACCTTTGCCAGTGATTTAAAGGCGGAAAAAAAGATATTCGAATTAGATTTGACGCAGCCATCAGCCTTAATTGTTGGCTCAGAAGATGAGGGAGTGAGCAGAGCTATTTTAAAGAGGGTCAACCAAAATTTCATTATCCCACAAAAAGGAAAAACGGATTCGTTTAATGTTTCGGTTGCTACAGGAATTATGCTTTATGAAGCTTTAAGGCAAAGGTTGTGTTAGGTAAAAGTTAATAATTCAATTATCTTTTTTCCTTTGCTTCAATACTCAAAGTCGCATGGGGAACTGCACGTAATCTATCTTTTGAGATTAGTTTTCCGGTCACTCGACAAATTCCATAGACTTTATTTTGGATGCGAAGAAGGGCATTTTCCAAATGCTGAATATGCTTTTTTTGGCGTCCTGCCATTTGCGTCATTCTTTCGTTTTCTGCTGTCCCGATTCCATCATCTAATCCTTTAACTTTGGCATCTGCATTATCAGCTCTTTCAGACAACTGTTGAAGATAGAAGTCTAATTGTTTTTTTGCTTCCATCAGTTTATCATTTATCAATTCGCGAAACTCTTCCAACTCTTTGTCAGAGTATCTGGTTTTTTCAGTCCCTTGACCCATAGTATCAGTTTTTTAGATGTTTGTTAAATTAATTTGTTTGCCAATTTAAATTTGGCATATAAGTTCCTGGCTGAAATGGAAGTGCAAAAGTATTTATTTTTCAAAAATTGTAGAAGTAAGGTCAAAGTTTTGTTTTTTTTCGAAAAATCTGATGTTTAAATTGTTCGATGCTCCAAAAGAACAATTGCTTTTCTGGCTACAAGCGAATATTTGCGATGAATTGGCTTTTGTGGAGAATTTACAAAGGGCAGCTGTTACAGAGCGGAATTACGAACCTTGTGCAAATGATGTAGCTGTGCATATGTGGTATTCAGAAATATTGATCCATACCTCGCCAAATGACAGGGATCAATTTGGGTTTGGTGTAAACCGAACTATTTTGGAATTTTTCTTATCGAGGTAAGTATAAGGAGACTGTCAGGAAACAAAAGATCATTGTTTCCTGACTTTAATTTGAAGTATTTTTAATGGAAAGGATCTTCTTCAAACCCTTTTTCATTTTCTTTCGACTTGGTTTTAGAGTCATTGTATTGATAAAGTATAGGTGTATTCCCCTCACTTCCCGTTTTATCTAAATCGTGATTTGGAAGGGGTAAATTATTTTCTTTCATCCAGTTTAAATTTCTCTTATCGAGGGCTTTATAGGTATTTTGAATCATTTCATCCAGTTCTTCATTGTCGGAATTCAATTTTTGAGCTTTGTAAAAATCATCGATTGCTTTGTAATATTCACCCTCAAAATAATATGCCTTACCTCTTTCCAAATAGTATTCCCCAATTTCGGGATTCATATCTATTGCTACATCAAAACTACTTTTAGCAGCTTCGTATTCCATTGCAGCCAACTCGGAAAGACCAATAACGTAGTATGTATCTGAATTATCGGGATCAAGCAGCATTGCTGTTTTCCCATCCTGCTTAGCGCCTTGAAGATCTTCTTTTCCCAGGAGGCATAATGCCCTATTGATAAACATTTGCCCTTTAGGTTCAATAAAAATTGCTTGATCGAAATCTTCCAAGGCCTTATCGAATTTTCCTAATTGAGCAAAAACTTGACCTCTGTTATTGTAGAAATACGCATCGTTGGGTTCAAGCGCAATGGCTTTGTCAAATAAACTGATGGCTTCCCAATATTGCCCTAAACTGGCATAAACCTCCCCTTTGTAACTAAGTGCCAATGCATTTTCTGGCTCAATTTCCAGGATTCTATCAAAATCTTGAAAGGCATCATAAGGGGCATTCATTTGCATAAAAGCCAAACCTCTATGAATGTGAATATCAGATTTTTCAGTAAGTCTTAGTGCCTCATTAAAATCAGCTACAGCTTCTTTAGGTAAATCCATTTCATAAAACACTAAGCCTCGTAATTCCAAAGCTTCACCATCATTTGGATTATTTTCAAGGATGAAGTCGAAGTCTTCTTTTGCTTCCTGAAGCCTGCCTAATATTTTCAAGTCCAGCCCTCTATTGAATCTGGCACGGTGGTGAGCCAGATTTTGTCTCAATGCAAGGGTATAAAAGCCAATAGCTAAATCTGGATTATTAGATTGATCATGAGCCAAGCCTTGCTGGTAATAATCTTCAGCAGACAGTGACAGGGAATTCTTGGAAAAACGAATGAGTGTAGTCTCTGGTTCTTGAGAAAATGTATTGTTATTGATTGTTAACAGAGCAAATAGAACGCTCATATAGGGGGATAAGACTCTCATAGGATTGTGATGTTCTGCGTTGTGTAATTTATTTACATGAAGAATAAAAATATGATTTCTTTATCCTCAATCCAAGTTTCATTTCAAAAAATATTCCAAAAGCCGTTTTAAATCAATTGTTTATAAGTGTAAAATAAATTTAAATTAAAAATAATTTTATTCGAAATTTCAAGAAAATAGCACCCTTAGAGTAATATTTATAATTCATAAAGGATTAAAAATCAAAATGATATATTAATATGATTATTAATTTATAATCAAAACTTAAAACTATGACGGGTAAGGGTTTTGTGACAAAAAACGCATTAAAAAAATTAATAAATTAAAAAATGGTATCATGCTTGATAATATTATAAAAAATAAAATATTAAAAAGCTGTAATTAAACGGAGCGCTAACTGCTAGGAAAAAGCTACACAATCAAAGTTCTATAGATATGAAATAAATTTAATGTTTATTTCGTTGATAGATAGTATTTTGAAATAAAGAACCAACTCCAGAGAACCAAACAGTTCTTTATTTCGGCAGCATTGCGCAAAACTAAATGAGGTTTAAAAACGGCTTATGTATTAAAATTTACTTTACCGCAACACTCATTTGTTAACCAAAAACACCCAGAACATGAGACACTTTAAGTTGTTTTGCGCAACCCTATTGTTAACCTCTATCAATCTTCAAGCTGCTGACATCACCTTTGCCGACCGGCAGGATTACATTCAAAACTTCAAGGACATTGCTATCCAGGAAATGCACCGAAGTGGTATTCCAGCAAGTATAACGCTGGCTCAAGGTATTTTGGAATCTACCTGGGGGCAGGGAGAATTAGCAATTAATTCCAATAATCACTTTGGGATTAAATGCAAATCTGAATGGGAAGGACCTACTTATATGAAGAAAGACGATGATTATAAAAATGGCGTCTTGGTGGAGTCTTGCTTCCGTTCTTATGATAATGCTTTAGAATCTTATAAAGACCACACAGATTTTTTGATGTATCGACCCTATTATAAAAAGTTATTCGACTTGAGTTCTGATGATTATGTTAACTGGGCTTATGGTTTAAAGGAATGTGGATATGCAACAGATAAAAGATATCCTGAAAAATTGATAAGGATTATTCATGAATATGGATTAGATGAATATGATAAAAATCATGTTGTTACAGTTTCCAAGATTGAATTTGAGGAACCAGAAACTGAAGTGGTTTTTCTGGAGGATTTTGTGCCAACAGAAGACAAAAATGATATTAAAGAAAATGTATATTCGACAGATAATGAGGAAGAAGTTGAGCAATTTTTCATTAATTGGGAGGAAGATGAAGAATATATTGAGTTGGAACCGAACAATTATATTGATGAAGACCTTGAAGAATCAGAAAGTAATGAATCGGAAAATATTTTTGAAAATAGTAATTACCAAAGTAGGATAAAAACGCTACGTCGCTCACCATCGCACAGAGTCTCATGGCGTTGATATAATTATTTGAAAGGAGTTCCAATGAGAAGAAGGAAGAAATAGATCGTTGACCTTCTTCCCCAAAAACGGACTCTTATAAAACCATAATTGTTTGAATATCAATGCGGAGGGTGATTCAATCACAGAGGTTGAATCATCCTCCGCATTGTGTTTATATAATACTGGTTTTTGGCATTTTTAGTAAAATTTAGTGCATAAGGTTATTGCATTTTTGCCATAATTAATATCTTGCGCCTGATTTCAATTCGGCATATAATTTGTTTTCTGCTTTAGCTGATTGAAACACTACAGTAATCCATGAACATACTACTTCCTATGAAACCGATTTTCGTACCTGCGTATTCCTACCTGGTTGAGACTACCGCGCAAACTGTGTGGTCATTTCCTATTGAGTATAAGACTGATTTACATTTCGAAAAATGTTATATTTTCGAATGAGTATCTTATTTTTGTTACTTGTATAATAAGAGCGCATATAATAACCGAACTGAATAACGAACACTATTTTCAAAATTATTTTCCCAAACTCGATTTAAACGTATATACCATGATGAACCGATTACGCTGTTTGATGCTACCGGCTTTGCTCTTTCTCATCTTGATTTTTTCCCACACGACCACAAATGCCCAATGTCCTGATAGCACTACAAATCATTGGATCGTAACCTTAAATGATCCGGCTTTTTGGAGTTCAACGATTTATATTGGGGCTAATTGCGATGATACTTTAGCCATACCAGATATGGGATTTTTGCCACCTACAGGGGCTACCCCAAGTCCTTTTGGTGAAGATATGGCAACTATTTCTCCTGGCAGTTTCTCATTTGGCGATACGATTGGAGGGAACCAAGTCATCAATTTAACGTATCATCTGGCTGCAGATAGTATGGGCTTTGCCAGGAATGATACCGTTTGTATAGAATTGATATTCCTGGATACTGTTCCTCCAACTGTATCGGTTTTGGATGACCCATTGGCAGCCCTACCAATGGATATTATGATTTCCTGTCCAGATAACTATCCAGATACCGTTCATTTGGTGGCCATTGATAATTGCAATCCAATTGCTGATACTTTAGAAATGATGGACTCTCAAGTTCCCGTTCCAGCCATGTACTGCCCAATGGGTGGTGCCTTGATATCAAGGGTTTGGACAGCAAACAATGGAGATACCTTACATAGCCAATTGATTACTATTATTCCTGATACAAGTCCACCCACTGTTTCAATGATGCCAACTAGTGATACAGTGAGTTGTATAGATGCAGATTTCAATGCATGGCTGGCTGTTCAGGATAGTATAGTTATGAATAATATATCTGACGACTGTAGCTTAATAACCCCAACCCAAAGCATCACTCAATCTGATGCATTAAATACCAATTGTAATACCTGGATGGTAGATTATTTTCTTGCTGACTCTTGTGGGAATGCCGATACACTATCCATTGAATATATGGTTCTTGATACAATTGATCCAATATTATTAGGATTGCCAATGGAGGATACACTAATGTTGAATTGTGGCGATCCAGTTCCTTCTGCACCTACAGTAACTGCTACAGATACTTGTGATCCATTAGTTATTCCAGTGAATTTCAATGAGACGACCACCAGCAGTTGTATTCATTCTCAAACTATAGTGCGAACCTGGGATGCAACGGATAATTGTGGAAATATGACTTCGTTTGTTCATACCATTATTCAGGAAGATATAGATGGGCCCACGTTTACGATACCACCAGATATTACAATAAATTGCAATGCGGATACCTCTATTACCAATACCGGAGATATCACTAATTTAATGGATAATTGTACAAATATCAATGATATCTTGATTTCAAGAGTTGATTCAGTTCATACGGGTTTTTGTATGACTACTACAAAAGATACAATTTATCGAACCTGGACTGTTGAGGATTTATGTGGGAACATTACTTCTCAGACACAAACCATAATTGTAAGAGATAATTCAGCTCCCTCAATGTTTATCCCTTTTAATATTACAATAAGCTGTCATGAATCAGCAGATACTAGTGTTACAGGCTCTCCTACTATGATAAGTGATAATTGTGACAGTAATCCATTGGTAACCTTTTCCGATACAACGATTCCTGGAGGGTGTCCAAATAATTTTACGATTGAAAGGTTATGGAGGATTGAGGATGCCTGCGGCAATTTTCTAACCAGTACTCAAATAATAACCATAGAAGATAATACCAGTCCAACTTTTACCATTTCTGCACAGGATATGAGCATAGTTTGTGGAGATGAAGCAGATATGGTGACCGCTTTTGATAGTTGGATTGCAGTAAGAGGAAATGCGACAGCTACAGATAATTGTTCTGATGCAGATAGTTTAGATTGGGTAGCCTACAATTCTGGGACTATGGATATGGCAACTTTGGGATTAGGAGGAGTCATTTGCCCTGGACCAGGCTCCAATATTTATTGGTCCAGAACTGTTGATTTTATTGTAATGGATGAATGTGGCAACGTGGATACAAGCACAGCTACATTTAATATTATAGACAATGATCCTCCAACTTTGACGGATTGCCCAGGAGACATAGTACTAGATACTGATCCTGGCATTTGTACCACGGTGGTACCATTGTCATTGCCAATAGTGGAAGATGGCTGTGGAAATATGCCATTCCCGGATGTTTTTACATTAGGTGCACAGTTTTCCATTCCTTTTGGTTCTGATCCTCTGGAAACGCCAATTGACGATGTTGTTTTCAATTTTTCTGTACCACAACCTCCTTATTCGGCTAGTGATAACGTGGTTTTGAAGATTGACTTGGTAGGGGTTGATGGAGAATCTGCAACAGAGTTTCTCAATGTAGTTGCAGAAGATGGAACCATTTTGGGGCAAACCAATTTAACTTCGGACCAATGTGAAAACTCTACAACATTTGTCACAATAACGCCAGCTCAATTTAATGATTGGGCATATGATGGGATTTTGACGATTACATTAGAACCCAATATTCCACCAAATCTACCTGGTCGTTTTGCAGTAAATGCCATTTGTACCGACAGTGCTTATGCCACGTTGGATTATTTATTGATTTCTCCAAATGGATTGCATTTTGAATATGAAATAAATGGTGGAGGCAGAATAGATGGGGGAACAGGAGCTGGAATTGCTTCTCCTACACCTACGTTTGATTTAGGAGTCAATACTGTTGATTATTACTTTACAGATTGCGCTGGGAATGAAGCAACTTGTTCTTTTACAGTAACGATAGAGGATAATGAGCCTCCTGAAATTACTTGCCCAATGCCACTTGCTACTACTGTCGGAGTAGATCCTGGTGAATGCGAGGCGGATGTAGCTATTCCATTGTTTACCATGGTAGATGACAATTGTGCAGTGACTGTTCCATTTGTACAAACTCAACCATCAACTCCAGGGGAAGAATTACTTACTTTTTCGTTTCAGCCTAATTTAAATGATTTCCTTGCAGATGATAAAGAATTTGTCTTTACAGGAATTACAGATTTTGCTGCACCTGGTGTGGTAACACTTTCAATAGAAATATTAGGAGATGTAGATGATCCATTTGAGTATTTTGAAATATATGATCAAGACAATAACCTATTAGGGATTACAGAAATTGGGCAACCCAATGTTTTGCCAGGAGATTCCTGTATGACGCCTACCTTTGCCTTCTTTGACATTCCAGTCACCGTATTCAATAACTGGATAAACTCAAGTGACTCTGTAAGCTTTTATGCAAGAACATTTTTAAGCATTCCAGTACCTCCGGGAGGACCTGATTATGGAATCAATCCTTGTGATAATGCTGCCGTTACAATGGATGGGGAAACGGATGGTGTAAGTAGAATAAGAGCTACTTTGACTTATGAAAGTATTGAAGTTACCTTATTTGGAGAAGGGGCAACAGATATAACCCCAATCGTTTTGGAACCACCAATTATTGCCCCAGTGTTTACCCTTGATGAAGGCTTGACTACTTTTACCTATGAAGTTACTGACCTGGAAGGCAATTTAGGAGAATGCTCTTTTACCATTGATGTGGTAGATGATGAATTGCCTTCAGCCCTTTGCAAAACTTCAGTATTTATTGATATAAGTCCTTCTGGCTTTATAACTGACATTATTGAACCTGAAGATATCGATAATGGTAGTTTTGATAATTGTGGAATAGAAAGCATGTCAGTCTCGCCAAATACGGTTGATTGTAATACTGCAGGAACATTTTTTACACTAACAGTAATTGACTCTACTGGTAATACCAACACATGTCAAACTTTTGTTTCGGTAGAAAAAATTAAGCCTGAACCATCCATTCTTACGGATTGTGGAAATGACACCCTGTTTTTATTCTCTAATCCACCAGATTCTCCTGATGCATTTACATATATGTGGCAAGACCAGAATGGAGTAAATATTGGATTCACGGAAGATATTATCATTCTTGATGCAAATGAAGACAATGTAGGTTTTTACACGGTCCAAATTACAGGTGTCACGGGTTGTACATCCACAGGTGTCGTTCAAATCACCTGTGATGATTTACCACTAAGAAGACCAAAATTGAGTGTTTCTAATGCCGAGCCTTGCGAAGAAGAAGCAATTACTCTAACTACTGAGGAAGTATGTGGTACAACAATTTTATACAAATGGTATCAAGGAACTGCCCCTGGAGGCACTTTGCTGGCTACAACAACAGTACCTGAATTTGAATTGCCAAACACATTTACATCTGGTATCTATGATTTTTATGTCGAGGTAGAGAGAAATGGTTGTAGTTCAGAAGCATCCCTCGAAAGAACCATTACGGTTAAACTAAAACCAGATGCAATTCCAGTCGCTACATTTGATTCCACTCCATTGTGTGAAGGAGGGACCATTACCCTGAGTTCACCTGTATTACTTGGAACCACCTGCTTATGGACAGGTCCATGTGGATTTACTTCTACAAGTTGTAACCCAGCTCCAATTACAGATGTTACAACTTGTAATTCTGGTACATATGTTTTAGTTACCACTTTGGATGGTTGTGATTCTGAGCCTGCGACTCTTTTCATTAATGTGAATTTACGACCAGAGCAACCTGATATTACGATGAATAGTGCTCCTGCAAATAATCCTGCATGTGTAGGAGATACGGTGAGTTTATCAGCAACTGCCGTGTTAGGAGCAATTTCTTATAAATGGTTTGGACCGAATGGGTTTGAAATCACAACCGCTACGAGTGATTTAACTATCAATGGTGTTGACTTAAATCATCAAGGAAATTGGAGTGTGGTAGCTATTGGAAATCCATGTGAATCTGAACCTTCTGAAACTGTTGAAGTATTTATTTCAATTGCTCCTCAAGGAGTAACCGCAACAGCTAGTCCAAATCCTATTTGTGAGGGAGACGAATTGACTTTGGCTGCAATGTCTAGCTCGCAAGATGTTAGCTTTAATTGGACTTTCCCAAATGGTACTATGTCAGCAATGCAAAATCCTGTTATTGATGAAGTAAAGATGACAGATGAGGGAACTTACACGGTAGCTGTCACCAATCCATTTGGATGTAGAAGTATCGCAACTGTGAATGTCGATGTTTTGGAAAATGTACATATCGCAGGTGTTAGTGCGATGGTGCCAAATTGTGCTTCCGGACTAATTGATATTCCAATGTTTGCTACACCAGTTACTCCGATGAATGATGGTACTTATACGTGGCACTGGGTTGGACCGGACAATTTCACATATACTTCCTCTGATAGTATGGCGATTATTCTCAATGCAAATGCGCAAGACAATAGTGGTCAATATGAGGTTTATGTTACAAATGGTTCTGGTTGTGAGTCTGAAGTTGCTACAGTAGATGTTGAGGTTCCGGAATTGATTGCCACACCAGTAACGCCTTCTGCAGATAAAGCAAATCCACTTTGTGCCGGGGAGACCGTTATCTTGGAAACTTCTGAGTACACCAATTCAAATGTGGAATACAACTGGATGACCCCACTTGGAATACTGAAAACATCTACCGCGACTATAGAAATTGATGATTTGACACCTGCTCATACCGGGAATTATTCTGTTTCAGTAATGATTGATGGTTGCCCTTCCAATCAATCAGGATTGATGTTCCTAAAGGTAAATGCCATTCCTGTAATTAACCCTACAAGTAATAGCCCAGTTTGTGAGGGAGGAATATTAGAACTTTCCATGACATGTGACGGAGATGGTTATGTATGGGAAGGTCCTGGTGGATTTGGTGTTTCTAATCTTTGCGAACCAATTGTAGTTTCTGCTGATCCAGATCAACATGCAGGAGCCTATAAAGCGAGGAAAATGATTGATGGTTGTTGGTCAGAAGAGGTTTCCATTATGGTGGAGATCAAGCCTAAACCAGCATCAGGAACAGCTATTAATTTTGGCCCATATTGTTCAGATACTGAAGATGTTATTTTGGCGATTTCTCCAGCCACAGCACCTGCGAATGCTACATTCACCTGGTATGAGGCATCCTCAAATACGCCATTGGGAAGTACAACCTCCCTTTCATTTATGGTGCCAGGAGCAGATTTATATGGTGATGATTGCGTAGAGTTTTATGCAATAGCTGATGTAGATGGATGCGAATCTCTTCAGTCTAATGTTACCGTAGTTTGTCTAAACACTCTGCCAACAAATCAAGCCAATGCAGGAGATGACCAACAAATCTGTGAAGATGAAACCTTGATGCTAGAGGCAACACCTCCTTCAGTTGGAACCGGAAGATGGTCACAGGCTAGTGGTATTAATGTAGTTACCATTTCCAATACGGATTCTCCAAATACTACAGTAACCGGTTTACTGCCAGGAGCGTCTTATACTTTCCAATGGTGCCTATCCAACGGGGCTTGTGAAGACTATTCTTGTGATTTGGTGAACATTGTTGTAGACATAATAGAAACTGCTGAAGCAGGAGATCCGATAATAGTTTGTAATGCAAATTCAATTAACCTGAATGCAGTAATGCCCGCTACCAATCAAGGTATGTGGACTCAGTCAGCTGGTCAGGCAGCTATTGGGATTGTAATTGAAGATCCCACAGATCCAAATACTTTGGTGAGCAACCTTGAAGTGGATAATGAATACACATTTACCTGGCAAATTGATGGTGGATGTGGACAATCAGAGGATAATGTTCAAGTTCTTGTGGTAGCTCAAGCTGCTTATGCAGGTGAAGATTTTGAAGACTGTGGTGATGGTTGTACGCTTTTGAGTGGAGATGAACCAATTGTAGGTGGCGGTATTTGGACTTCACCTGACCCGGATGTGGAGATCCTTTCTCCTACTGATCCCAATACAACAGTATGTAATTTGAAGGAAGGAGATAATCGATTTATATGGACTATCAATGGTGGTGCCTGTGGAAGTGCCTCTATTGATGAGGTGATAATTACGTACCATTATCTTCCAGTGGCTTTTGATGATCAGGCAAGTGTGGAATTTGGAGGTACAAACAGCATCAATGTTACAAGCAATGACCAAACAACTAGTTCTGAATATTTCATTAATATCATAGATGAACCGGATCAAGGTACCATTGAATTTACACCTCAAGGAATGATTACCTATACCGCCAATATCAATTTCATTGGGAATGATATTGTGCAATATGAGTTGTGTACGGTAGATTGTAGTGATTGCTCTACAGCAAATGTTGTATTCAACGTAGGTGCCGATGCAGAGTGTAAAATACCAAGTATTATCACTCCAAATCATGATGGAATGAATGATGCTTTCATTATTCCTTGTTTGGCAAATCAAGCCTTGTTTCCACAAAATACAATTAGTATTTTCAATCAATGGGGGGATGAAGTATTCAGAGCATCGCCTTATTTGAATAATTGGGAAGGGACCTTCGATGGTCAAGACTTGCCGACGGGAACCTATTATTACATACTGACATATGAAAATGGGCAAGAGCCAGAAACTGGTTTCTTTACCTTACAGCGATAAAATAAAATTTGCTTGTCTTGGCATCAATTATTCGCATGCGTAATTGATGCCAAGACTAAATCTTTTCTTCCCAACGATCGACAAAAAATAATAACATGAAAAATATAATTACCACTTTAGTCTTTGTGTTCGCAGTAGCTTCTTTGTTTGCACAGCAAGAACCTCATAATACGCAATTCATGCAATTCAAACTGGGTTACAACCCGGCATATGCTGGAAGTACAGAAGCTCCCTGCATCACCTGTATTTATAGAAATCAGTGGATAGGCCTGGATGGCTCACCTGAGGTTCAAATCGTAAGCTTTAACATGCCAATGGCAAATCAAAGAGTAGGAATTGGGGCAAACTTCAAAAGAAGTACAGTTGGCATTTTTGAAAGTCATACAGTAGACGCAGTTTATAATTACAGGTTTAGATTGGGAAAGGGAATGCTTGGAATTGGAGTACAAGCATCTATAAGATCTCTGGAAGGAAATTTTCAGAAAACAGAATCCACGCAGCCCAAAAATGAAGATACCGCGATTCCTCAAATGCAGCAAGATAAATTCTTGTTCAATTTTGGAGCAGGTGCATATTACAGCACCGAATTATTCTACTTTGGAGTTTCGATTCCCAGATTCCTTACCAGTAATATCGATTTTGCCGATTTAGACCAAAATGTTTCCAGAGAAGTTCGACATTTTTACATCATGGGTGGGATTATTTTCCCACTTGGTGAAAAAGTGAAAATTCAACCACAAACCCTTATTAAGTATGTCGTTGGAGCTCCATTAGATGCAGATGCAAATGTGAACTTTATTTTCTCTGATAAATATATCGTGGGAGCAACGTATAGAATTGGAGGCAATTCCGTTAGTGGTGTTGGAGAGTCAGTGGATATTTTGTTGGCTATGCAGATGTCAAGTAACTTACTCTTTGGTGTTTCGTACGATATTACGCTTTCAGATTTGAAAGATTACAATAACGGAAGTATTGAAGCTTCTTTGCATTACTGCTTTGGAAAATCTGAAGAAGGGGAATATATCAATCCTAGATTTTTCTAAAATTGGTATTTATTAATGTGAAAGGTTGCCAAGATCTTTCACATTTTATCTTTCTACTTGAATTTAAAATAAAAACCCTTGATCTTTACCTAAAAGTATGTTTGATTTTGAGTTCGTAAAAAATAAAACATACTCTAAAGATATTCCTTTAGGTAAACCTACAAGCACCTTCCCTTCATTGGCATAATACTTTCTATTAAATTAGCGTTTCTTTTGATGTTATTTTTAAAAGCATAATTTACTAACCATGCGCAATACCAAAATTTATTTTCCCTTGTTCATTATTTGCTTACTCATTAGTGGCTTGAATGCTCAGCAGCAAACCTCCAAATCCAAATCGGCGGACAAACTATACGAAAAAGGGGAACTCAATCATAACGTGATCCTAAAAAATACACTCAATATTAACTCTGAAAACCTCGACTTTTCTCCGGCTTTTTACGAGAATGGCCTGGTATGGGTAACATCGAGGTATAAAAAAGGACCAAAAGATGAAAAATTGGGGACTACCTTTTTTGAAATCTTTTATGGCGAAATTCCACCAGACGGGCAACCCGTAGACCCTCAACCTTTTTCTGTTCAGATTAACTCGCAGGCACATGAAGGCCCTGTTACATTTAGTCGAGATGGCAACACCATGTATTTCACTCGAAATAACCTCAATAAGGGCTTGACCAAGTCCAACTCTAAGGGTCAAATCGTAATGAAAATCTACGAAGCAAAAAGAGGACAATACGATTGGGAAAATGTGACAGAACTTCCTTTCAACAGTGATGAATATACTTGTGTTCATCCCTCTCTTTCGGATGATGGCACCAAGTTGTATTTCGCTTCAAATATGCCTAATGGGTTTGGTGGGATGGATTTGTACATGGTAGAAAGAAGAGCTGATTCCTGGTCTGAACCCATAAACCTGGGAGAAGAAATCAATACTTCTTCAAATGAAGTTTTTCCGTATATACATAGAAGTGGAACCCTGTTTTTCTCTTCGAATGGGCATGAAAGCAAAGGGGGGCTGGATATATTTATGGCTGATCTTAACGGAAACCCTACTGGAATGGTTAAAAGCCTGGGTGAACCCTTCAATTCTTTGCACGACGATTTAGGATTGATAATTAATGACCCAGGGACAAGGGGATATTTTGCTTCTGACAGAGAGGGTGGTAAGGGGAAGGATGATATTTACTTATTCGAGGCAGATAACACTATCATAGAAGCAGAAAAAATGGTGACATTGAAATCTAAAATTATTGCATATGACCAGACGACAAACGAACGAATTGAGGGGGTTGCTGTTAGTGTTTTAGAAAGAACAACAGATGGATTTGCAAAGGGAGATGATTTATATGATATTCAATTATTGCCAAGTGGAGATGAAGGATCTCTGGTAATGAAATTGGTTAGAAAAAGTGCAGATAAACTAGGTGAAGCAAGTGTCTTTACCAATCCAAATGGAGAAATATATCAACAGCTTAGCTCAAATAGGAATTACATTATTTTAGGCACAAAACGGGGTTATGAAAGTAGTGAAATTATTTATTCAACTGTTGGAGAAGAAGGTGCTCAGACTATTCGATTGCCGATGAAGGCTAAAACATGTGCTACTCTTACAGGTGTAATTACCGCTGAAGAATATGGAAATGTTATACCAAATGCAATTGTTACTATCGTCAATGAATGCACTGGTGGAGAGGATGTGATTTATGCCAATTCTCAGGGAGAATTTGAGTTTTGCTTACCACTGGGTTGTGAATATGCGATTTATGCTGAAAAGCCCGGTTATACCAAAGGGTTGAATAAGGTTTCCACCATCAGTTCTAGTAGCGCTCAGGAGGTAGAAGTGAATGTGGAATTGGCTCCAATCGTAGACAATATTATTCGCGAGCCTATCAAAGAAGGTACTGTGATTGTCCTGGAAGATATTTATTATGATTTTGACAAATCAGCCATCAGAAAAGGAGATGATCGGGAATTGGATGCTGTAATTGAATTGATGCTTCAATATCCTAGCATGGAAGTTGAAATGATAGCACACACCGACTCTCGGGGTGATGAAAATTACAACCTGGATTTATCCTTGCGCCGCGCAGAATCTGCTAGAAAATACCTCATTCGTGGAGGGATTTCAGAAGAAAGAATCAAAGCATTTGGATATGGGGAATCTCAATTGAGAAATGATTGTTTCAGTGGAACAGAATGCTCAGAAGAAGAGCATGCTTTTAATAGAAGGACAGAAGTAAGGATTACAAAAATTGATGAGCCTGTGAAAGTTCAATACGACGAAGGAAATCCCAATAAAAAAGGTCGTATGGATTGATGATAATTAGAACGAATAAAAAAGCCCCTTTCTATTAAGGAAGGGGCTTTTTTATTCGTTCTCTGTTCTAATTTCTATGTCTGGCTTGCATCATTTCAGCATAGGTTTGATAATTCAATTGTTTTGGAGAAGTAATCATAAATAACTTTCCCGGTTTTTCACTTTGAATATTTAGTTCCTTAGCATTAGAAATAATGATGAAGTCAGTGGTTTTGGCTTCTTGGCTATTTATTTTTAAATCTCCTTCGATTACGTAAATCGAATAGATAAAATCTTCTGAAATGTTTTTTTGGAAGTTTGCCTTTTCAAAATTAAGTTCTTGAATTTCCATTCCTTCTGTATCCATTTGAAACTTTGATCCACCTCCTGCATAATTTTTGAAATCAATATCTCCATCTTTCACCACAGGTAATTCTGAAGATTTGTAATCATTATAAGATGCTGGTTGGTTTAATGTTTTGCCTAGATTTGGATCGACCCAAATCTGGAACATCTCTGCACCTTCTGCCATAAATTCCGCATGACTGATGCCATTTCCTGCACGAATAATTTGAACATCACCTGCTTCCAGTTGCCTCCATTCTTTCAACTTGGTATCATAATGCCGGATATGGCCTTTCAAAATAAACGACATTATCTCAAAGCCCTGATGAGGGTGTAAGCCTATGGTGCTATCCACTTTGGCTTTGGCGTGTGCCCAATAAAATAAATTCGAATAGGGTTTGATCTCTCCACCATTTTGGGGAAAACCAATAGGATGATTTTCTATTATTTCGCCTCCATTGAAGGCACCGCTTCCTTGTCTCTCTTTAGGAATAATCTGAATTGCCATCACTTTTTAAATGTTTTGAAATGTTCAAAATTCAAATGATTGAGAATACAAGCAAGGCTTGTATTGAATAATTTGTGCTTTGATCATCAAAAATAAAAGGGAAAATTTTAGGAATATTTCACAACTAAACAATAAAAGGAGAAAGAAGTTTAATCCAGATCTAATGCCATAAAAATGGCGTCTTCAAATGGATTGATTCGATAAGGAGGAATCTTTTTGAAATTGAACATTTTGATAGGTCGAGTGATAAAATACTGTTACATTTAGAAACTGTTTTGAAATACATCAATAATTTATTTATGCTTATTTTTTAATCACTCTTCATTACAAAAATCCTTATTTAGCTTTCCCGATAACTATCGGGAAACTCTGGTTTTTGCACCTCAATTGGCTAAAAAATAAGTTATAAACAATTTCACCGACGATTTCAAAACAGTTTCTGAGACTCTAAAAATACTGATTTTCATGAAGGAAAAAACATACTTTGAAGAAGTTTATGAAGTTACCAAAAAAGTCCCTTTTGGTAGAGTGACAACTTATGGAGCGATTGCAGATTATTTGGCCTTAGGCTCAGCAAGAATGGTTGGATGGGCATTGAATAAGAGCTTTTTTGGTGACAACGTGCCAGCTCATAGAGTTATCAATAGGAAGGGAGAATTATCTGGTAGAAATCATTGGCCAACGCCAACTATGATGCAAGAGATGCTAGAACAAGAAGGAGTAACAGTCGTTGATAATGTAGTTCAGGATTTTAAAAAATTGTTTTGGAACCCTTCTGAGCATTTGGATGGGAACTAATGCTATGACCAAGTAGTACAATTTAAAAACGAGAAATTTGATCTGGAAATCATTAGTCAAAACAGCTTTACTGGGAACTGAAAGAAGTGCTATTTCTATTGAAACCAAATCTTTTTTGGAAGCTCAAGGCATCCATGCTTCAAATGAACCTGCCCAAATTCTTTTGGAAGCAGCTGCATTGTTTTCCCAAATGAATAAGGCTGGAAGGCCTTTGAAAACTTTTGAAGGGGAAATGCCCGCAATAGTTGGTGATGATGATGAAAAACCGTGTAGTGCAAAATCAACGCATCATTTGAAATTAATTCTGGATGGAACTTTTCCAGAAGCCCTGCCTGAATTCATAGCCCACCTAAATCACAATAATAAACAATTGCCACCTACAAGTTTGCCCAAATTGTTGGAGGAGTGCAAGGCAGAACCGGAAATGTGGCAAAAAATTAATAAAGCTATTGGAAGACGTGGAAAATGGTTGATGCAGTTGAATCCAGACTGGGCAATTTTGATAGCTGAACCCAATATCCAACTTTGGAGAACAGGAAATAAAATGGAGAGATTGGGTCTTTTGAAATATTTAAGAGAACAGAATCCGGGATCTGCAATCTCAATTCTTCAGGAAACCTGGAATGAAGAAAATGTGCAAAACAAAGTCGATTTTCTGAAGGTTTTTGAAATTGGGATTTCGAAAAATGATGAACTTTTCTTAGAAGATTGTTTGTATGAAACCAGGAAGGAAGTCCGCCAAATTGCTGCCAGGTTATTAGCACGGATTCCTGATTCGGCATTAGTGGAAAGAATGCATTGGCGAGTCACTTCTTCAATGAACATAAAAAATGGAGTTTTAGAAATCTACTTGCCAGAAGAGCTGGATGAAACAGCAATTCGAGATGGTATTTCTGTCAAATCAACAGCTTACAAAAGTGGAATGAAGGCGGGTTGGTTTGGTCAAATGATGTCCAAAGTGCCTCCTGGTGCATGGGAAACCTACTTTGAAAAACCGCCTTCTGAAATTTTAAAAATCTTTGCCAAAAGTGATTGGATCGGAATGCTTGTACAATCCATTGTAGAAGCAACTATTTTGCATAAAAACGAAACATGGATGCGAGCCATTTTGGAACTGTGGCTGGAACACGGAGATTATCCAATTTGGCAAATTTCTGCAATGAATGATTTACTGGAAATCATTCCAAATGATTTGTTTAATCAAATTGCCTTGAGATCATTGAAGCAGAATAAGGGATTGTTAGAGGAGAATTCACCCGTTAGCAAACTATTAAAAATTGGGAAACACGACTGGAATGATGATTTGACTTTGTTGATAGTTAAGCGTTTTCAAATTTGGCTTAGAAATGCCAGTACATTTTATTGGAACACCTGGCACTACAAAAAAATGCTGCAATCTGCAGCTTTTAGATGCAATCCTGCCTTGTATGACGCCTTGAAATCAGGTTGGGATTATCAATCACCAGCCTGGGGAATGTGGGAACCTGAAGTTGAACAATTTTTAAGGATTTTGGTTTTTCGTAGAGAAATGATTGCAGAATTAGAGCAATAAATTGAAGGCTACCTTCTCAAAATAGCTCTCTGAAAAACATTGATACCATAAGCCTTTACTGGCGGGATTTCTTCCCCTTTAAACGCTTCGCCTCCGGTTGTACTTACAGGCTCAAGTTTTCCAGATATGATTTCCCAATGCAATTCATTTTCACTCACCATTTCTGTACTTGTCATTAACAAATTTCCCATGACTTCAAATCTCTGATAAAACTTCTCTCCTAATAAGTATCCTTCAAGTTTGATGGTATTTTTCTCATCGATGAGATACAAGCCCTTTGCCTTGTCCATCTCATGTAGTTCATAAGCTCGTTTGCCGGCCTCTTTATCTTCTCCATAAATGATTGTCCAGGTCCAGGTAGAAGGCAAAGTGTCTATTGGTAAGATGTGTAACTCCATTGGCAGAGATTGAACTTTTCCCTTAGCATTGAAAATTTCCAATTCTCCTCTCCATTCCCCTTCCCAGGCGGCTGGAAACCTTAAAGAATCAATAGTATTTTGGGCAGGTAGTAGGTTGAAATTCAAAAAACCAATAAAAGTCAGAATGAGAATCTTTTGCATAATGGTATTTTGATAATTTTGCTTTCTTTTTTTAGAAAATGATAATTGAGCAGTTGTGAGCACCTCAATTGTTTAATTGTCTCTCTTTCTTAGATCTCTACTATGAAAAAGCTGATTTTTTTCTTTGCGTTTCTCTCTTTCAGCATCCTTTTAGCTGCTCAAAAGGATTATTTCCAGCAAGAAGTCAATTATAGAATTGAATGTGAATTAGATGATCGGAATCATATTCTGCACGGAAATATTGAAATAGAATACATCAATAACTCCCCTGATACCCTTCATTTCATTTTTATGCACCTCTGGGCAAACGCATTTAAGAACAATGAATCAGCATATGCAAAGCAAAAAATTCGGGTAGGAAGCACGCGATTTTATTTCGCCAAAGATAACGAATTCGGGTACTATGATAGTTTAGATTTTAAGAGTAATGGACAATTACTGAATTGGGAATTTGATAATGATAACCCAGACATCGCAAAATTGAATTTGAACGAACCATTGGTAAGTGGGCAGAAACAAACTATCACTACCCCATTTGTATTAAAAATTCCTGCCTCTTTCTCTCGCCTTGGGCACGTTGAGACATCTTATCAAATGACTCAATGGTATCCAAAACCTGCGGTTTACGACAAAGATGGTTGGCATCCAATGCCCTATTTAGATATTGGAGAGTTTTATTCAGAATTTGGATCATTTGATGTGAAGATCTCATTACCTGAAAATTATGTAGTTGGAGCGACAGGTATATTGCAAACAGAATCTGAATTTCAGTTTTTAACAGAAAAAGAAAATGCAACCAAAGTATTTTTGGATTCCTTAAAATACAAATTAGCCAATCCCGATTTTGAATATGTGGCCTACCTGGAATCCTTGGATGGGTTTCCGGAATCTTCGAAAAGTATCAAAACCCTTCATTACACAGCAGAGAATGTACATGATTTTGCATGGTTTGCAGACAAACGTTTCCATGTCCAAAAAGGGGTAGTCACGCTGGCTTCCGGAAAAAAAGTTGATACCTGGACTATGTTTCCGAATGAGGAAGCTGATTTATGGATAAAGAGCATTGATTATGTCAATCGTTCAGTGAAATTTTATTCAGAAAAAGTGGGGGAATATCCCTGGCCACATGCTACAGCTGTTCATTCTGCTTTAAGTGCCGGAGGAGGCATGGAATACCCAATGATTACTGTGATTGGTAATAGTGGTACAGCAGCAGCATTGGATGATGTCATTACACATGAAGTTGGACATAATTGGTTTTACGGAATTCTGGCTTCTAATGAAAGAGCTCACCCATGGATAGATGAAGGCGTCAATAGTTATTACGAGTATCGGTACATGGAAGAGTATTACGGAAACCGGGGAGATGTTATTGATGTTCCTGAGTTTTTAACCAAAGGCTCAAAAATTGATTTTCACGAGGGAGGGTATTTATTTATGGCAAGGAGAGGATTGGATCAAGCTCCTGAGACCCACTCCAATGAAATGAGTGTGTTGAATTATGGAATTGGTGCTTATGTCAAACCAGGCTTGGCGTTTGGGCATTTGGAACAATACCTTGGGACGGAAAGATTTGATGCAATCATGCAATCTTTTTATGAAAAATGGAAATTCAAACACCCAGGCCCTGGGGATTTGAAAACCCATTTTGAAGAAGAAAGTGGCAAAGACCTGAGCTGGTTATTTGATGGATACATTAATACAAATGCAAAGCTTGATTATACGATTAAAGATATTATAAGCGGAGATGATCTGACTGTTTATGTTCAAAACAAAGGAGAAATTATCGCACCCTTTCCCATTTCAGGGATGAAGGATAGTGTAGTGGTGGAGACCAGATGGTTTGAAGGATTTGAAGGGAAGAAAGCCCTCAAATTCCCAAATGGAGAATACGACAAACTGGTAATTGATGCGGAACACAAAATACTGGACATCAATCGCAAAAACAACAATTTCAAAACTAAGGGAGCATTAAAAAGTGTAGAGCCCTTTAGGTTAAAGTGGATAGGGAGTATAGAGTCTTCAGATAAATCTACACTTTATTGGACACCCCTTCTATTGTTTAATGTGTATGACGGTTTTATGCCAGCCGCCGCTTTTTACAACACGACAATACCTGCCCGGAAATTTGAATATTTTGTGATGCCAGCCTATTCTTTCAAAACAAAGGAACTAAACGGAATGGCAGATATTCGATTGAATTTTTACCCAAAAGGTGGAGCATTTCAAAAAGTTTCAATCGGTACAAATTTGAAAAGCTTTAATTATGGCAATCGGGATTCTTTAAGGACTGCTGACGGATTTGCAGATACTGATTTGAGATTTGCAAGAGTGTCTACGTCTCTTCAGTTTGATTTTCGCAAATCAGCAACCAGTAACTATCATCAAAGCATTCGTCTAAGAAATATTTGGATTAATGAAGAAAGAACAAGTTTTGCAGAAGGCAATTATGTAGGTGACGTTTGGGTAGATTATTCCGTTCAGGAACTATCCTATTCAGCTGAAATGAGGCGTGCGTTGAATCCGTTTTCATGGGATCTAACCATTGAAAGATTGGGATTTGAAAATCAAATTGGCATTAATGAATTTGAAAAGACGAGTTCATTAAAAATTGCTTTAGAATATAAATCCTCATACACCTATGCACCCAAAAGAAGTTTTGATTTACGAATTTATGCTGGAGCATTGGTTAAAAACCCGTTCAAAGACAGAGCTTTACCTGTTCGAAATATGTTGAATTTAACTCAACAAGGGTTTAACGACTACAAATACGACAATGTTCATTTTGGCAGGAATGAGGCAGATGGATTTTGGTCTCGACAAATATATCTCAATGAAGGTGGCATGAAAGCAGCATTTGGTGGAGGGATGTCCTTCGCTGGACGAAGCAATGTTTTTATATTCGCCCTGAATTTGAAAGCTGATTTACCGCAAAATTTGCCTTTGAATCTACCCGTCAAGCCTTATCTGGATTTTGGCTACTTTCTCGATAATCGTCCAAATCCAACCTATGAAAATTTCAATGAAAGGCTTTGGTGGAGTGGAGGGTTTATGCTAGACTTTTTTGATGGAGTCATAGGGATTTATTTTCCAGTGATGAGTTCAAAAAATGGAACCCTGGAAATTTCGGGAGATCCTGATCCCAATGGTTTGAGAAAATTGTACGAAGGGCGAGGCAATTATTGGAAAAGAATTTCATTTCATATTGACTTTCATAGACTCAACCCCAGACGAGCTATAGATAGATTTACGATTTAGGTATGGTATCCTGTTGTTTGAGTAATCTTTTTTTTTATTGAAAAAAGATACTCAAACACACAAATGCCTAAATACACAAACACAACAAAAATGAAAAAAGTATTATTGGTTTTAGGAATGTTTTGCTTCTTGATTTCGCCTTCATTTGCCATTAGTGCAGCAAGTACTACAGCTTCAGAAACTGTTGTTGAGGGGGTTAAAGAAAATGCAAAAAACGAATGGAAATCATTATCCAAGAAAGAGCGCAAATTGAAGAAAAAGAAATTGCGCAAAAAACTAAAAACCCTCATCAAGGATTTGAGAAAAGGAAATGATGAGGAATTGATTTTATTGGTCATTCTTGGAATATTGTTGCCACCACTCGCCATGGCTTTGTATGACGGAATTACGAATCGATTTTGGATTTCTCTGCTATTGACGATTCTAGGATGGATCCCTGGAATCATCTATACCTTAATCGTTATATTGGGTGAGAATTAATTTTCTATTCAATGGTGGTTGGTTCTTGCATTCTCGAAATTTTTGGGACACTACAAGAATCAAACAACACAATACTGCCTACATTAATATGACTACTTACCCTTTTATCCCTTTCAAAGGTGTTGGATTCCCAGAAGAAGAAATGCTGGATCGGAGTCGGGCTTATTTCGATTATGTGAACAAGCGGCGAACAATTCGCGAGTTTTCTGATAAACCTGTCCCTAAAGAATTGATAGAAAACATCATAATGACAGCCTCTACAGCTCCATCTGGGGCGCATAAACAACCCTGGACATTTTGTGCAGTTTCCGATCCCGACATAAAGTCTAAGATCAGAGTGGCAGCCGAGGAGGAAGAATACAAAAGCTATCACGGGAGAATGTCTCAGGAATGGCTTGAAGATTTGGCTCCTTTAGGAACAGATGAGCATAAGCCCTTTCTGGAAATTGCACCCTGGCTTATCATTGTGTTTAAAAAAAGCTATAATCTCGTCAATGGACAAAAGCGGAAAAATTATTACGTAAATGAATCAGTTGGATTGGCAGCTGGGTTTTTGTTGACAGCTATTCACAATGCAGGTTTGGCGTCTTTAACGCATACACCGAGCCCAATGGCATTTCTACAAAAGATTCTGAATCGACCTGAAAATGAGAAGCCTTTTTTGCTTGTTCCAGTGGGCTATCCGGCAGAGGATGCACAAGTTCCTGATATATCCCGTAAACCTGCTGAAGAAGTAATTGTTTATTACGAGTGACAATCGTTTTCCTTTTTTGGTTTTCAGTTATTTTCTTGATTAAAAACCAGAAATTTGGAATTGGAAACTCAGAACTGACCTTATGTGTACTGTAACCTACATTCCTCAAAAAGAGGGTTTTATTTTGACTTCAAATCGCGATGAAAGTGCAGCTCGTTCGCCAAAGAATTTGACTCGAATGGAGCAGGAGGGGATAGAGTTGATTTTTCCAAGAGATACTGGTGCAGGTGGAACCTGGATCGCGGTTTCCGAAACCAACCGAATGGTTTGCGTATTAAATGGCGCATTTGTGAAGCACAAACATCAGCCACCTTATTCCAGATCACGTGGCATTATGGTTTTGGATTTTTTCAAATACCCCAATGCACAGACCTTTTTTGAAACATACGATTTTGATGGAATGGAATCCTTTACTTTGATTGCTTATGATGATGGGGGTCTGTACGAATTTAGATGGGATGAAAAGGAAGCGTTTGTTAGAAAGTTGGATAACCAAGGATACTACATTTGGTCATCTGCGACGTTGTATACTCCTGAAATTCAGGAAAAAAGACAAGGATGGTTTGATGATTGGCTCGAAAACCGGAATGACTTTGGTTTGGAGGCGATAACAGATTTCCACAAAAATGGTGGGGAAAAAGACTCCTGGAATGGCTTTTTGATGAATAGAATGAATTTGGTTCAGACCGTTAGCATTACGAATATTATCAAATTGCCAGATGAGATGAAAATGATTTATCGTGATTTGATAAATGGGGGGTTAAAAGAAGAGAAGTTATCTCTTGAAACGGCAATCGTCTAAATGAAAATAGGTAACTGCATTTAATAAAGGCGACACCTTCCAAAGCTGGAGAGAAGAAGTCACTACGGGAGGTGTGCTTATAGATGTAGAAAGCAATGAAATTATTGCCGAAAATATCCCTATGCCGCACTCACCGCGCTTATTCGATGGAGCGATGTATTTGTTACTTTCTGCCACTGGGGAATTAGTCAAAATAGATTTGGCTTCTGGAAAATATGAAGTCGTGACTCAGCTTCATGGTTTTGTTAGAGGGCTCGCCAAATGGGGTGATTATGCTTTTGTTGGATTGTCAAGGCTAAGAAAGAACTCTTCCACTTTTGCTAAATTAAAGATTGCAGAAAAAGCACTCAAAGCTGGCATTGCCATCGTGCATTTACCTACAGGTGCTTTTGTCGGAAAAATAGAATACCATACTTCTGTAGATGAAATTTACGATGTTCAGATTTTCCCCAATATGATTCGACCGGGCATTTTAAATACACTTAAGTCCGATTATAAATTGGGGTTAACTACTCCGGAGACAACTTATTGGGCGAGACAAGAGGGGTGAAAAATGTTACGCACTCCTCAACCATTTGCGACACTGGGTTTATTTTTGTTCTATGAAAATTAAAAAACTAATTCTTCAAACAAATGCTTTGTCTGAGCTGGAAGGTTTCTACAAAAACAGGATGAACTTTGAAATCAGTAGCTCTTCCGCAAATGCTTTTGAAATAAAAATTGGAGCCTCACGACTGGAGTTTCAAAAAAACAACAAGAATTGTTATTATCATTTTGCGTTTAATATTCCCTCCCTTCAAAGCACCGAGGCATTAAATTGGTTAAAAGAAAGAGTAGCTATCCTTCCAGACGAAAATGGAAATGAAATAGTGGATTTTATCAATTGGAACGCAGATGCCATCTATTTCTTTGATCCTGTTTTCAATGAGCCTGAATTTATTGCAAGGAAAAACTTAAATATTCAAAGCAAAAAACCATTCTCATCAAATTCACTTCTTAATATCAGTGAAATTGGCTTGCCAGTAGAAAATGTAGAAGAAACCTATCATTATCTTCAAGGTGAAATTACAAAGACTACAAAAAAAGAAGGGTTACAAAAATATTGGGGAGATTTTGACAAATTTGGAGCAGCGGGAGATGAGGAAGGTTTGTTTATTATTGTGGATAAGGAGAAAAAGATTTGGTATCCAACATCACGACCTGCTTTGGCTTTCCCTTTAGAAGTCTTTTTTGAAATAGAAGGAGTGGATTTTCATCTGAACTATTTGGAAGAACTTACAGTGAAGACACTGGAGTAAATCTTTAAAAAGGTAATCATTGATTGTAACCTGTGTCATGCTAATAGTTTGGAATATTATTTTTGAGAATTGATTTACTTCTTTCTTTTACCCATGGTTCTAAGTATCAGCTCTTTGTTGTGACCTTTTTGAATTTTGGGTAACAATTCTTAGTGAAGATTTTGAGGGTGGGCTTGAGAGAAAACCCATGTTTGAACCCAAAGGATGAGGGTGAGTTTGGGTTTGAAGCAAAATCAAGCTTAGAATTGTCCAAAATTAAAACCAGTCTTGATTTTTTTCAGGAAGCTTATTCGCTTCCTACCATTTTTATCAAGCAAAAAAGAACATAATATATTAATAGTCAAATTGTTGAGCTTAGAAAGCTTAGTGAGTGTCATAAGAAATCCTGAATTTTTCAAGCTTGAAAAATTCAGGATGATTCAATTATTAAAATTTATCCTAACAGCTGTTTAACAACTGTTGAAATTGTCTTTCCATCTGCTTTACCAGCTAACTGCTTGGATGCCATTCCCATCACCTTCCCCATATCCTTCATAGAAGTAGCGCCTACTGTATCGATGATGTTTTTCAAGAAGGCTTCTAATTCTTCTGCTCCTATTTGTTCTGGCAAATACTTTTCAATGGCTGCAATTTCCTCTCTTTCTACGGAAGCTAAATCTTCTCGCCCTTGTTTAACAAATATTTCCAAAGAATCTTTTCGTTGTTTAATCAGTTTTTGCAGCATCTTGATTTCAGCTTCTTCATTCAATTCTTTTCCACTACCGTCAGTTTTTGCTAATAAGATAGCTGCTTTAATGGCACGGATACCGCGCAAAGCTCCTTGATCTTTTGCTTTCATAGCAGCTTTCAAATCGGTCATAATTTTTTGTTCAAGACTCATAATTTCTTAGAATTTTGTTAGAAATATTATTCAGAAACACCAATGCAAACCACTTCATAACCTACTTTTGTTCCCGAAGCGCAAAACTCAACTTAAATATTGAAAAAATGAAATTTCCGGCACCAATACCTGTAAAGGATTTAGCTCAAAAATTGAATGCTGAAATTATAGGCGATGATACCTTAGTGGCTACTGGTATCAATGAAATTCATAAAGTCGAAACAGGAGACATCACTTTTTCTGATTTACCCAAGTATTTTAAAAAATCACTCCAATCGGCAGCTACTATCATTATTTTAAATGAAAAAACAGAATGCCCAAAGGGAAAAGCATTGCTGATTTGCGAATCTCCCTTCAAGGCTTATGATCAATTGATTCGCGAATATAGACCGATGCGTCCCTTAACTGTCCAAATTGACCCTTCCGCTAAAATTCATCCTTCAACAATTATTGAACCTGGAGTAGTCATTGCCCATGAAGTAACCATTGGTGAAAATTGTCACATCCAGGCAAATGTGGTGATCATGGAGCATACCGTTATTGGAAATAATGTAACGATTCAAGCAGGTAGTATGATAGGAACGGATGCTTTTTACTTCAAAAGGCATGAGGACAAGACTTTTGAAAAATGGAGATCAGGAGGAAGGGTCGTCATCGGAGACCATGTGGATATCGGTGCTTGCTGTACCATTAATAAAGGAGTTTCTGGAGACACTGTTATTGGCGAAGGTTCAAAATTAGACTGTCAGGTACATGTTGGACATGGAGTGGAGATTGGGAAAAACTGTTTAATAGCGGGACAGGTTGGAATTGGAGGTAAAACAATAATTGAAGACAATGTAGTGCTTTATGGACAAGTTGGATTGTCCCCCAGAATTCGGATCGGAGAAGGAGCTGTTATTAGCGCCCAATCTGGTGTCTCAAAAAGTTTGGCTCCAAAAAAAGCATACTTTGGTTCTCCTGCTGATGAAATTAGGGTTAAACAAAAAGAGCTGGCAGCCCTCCGCCATCTTCCAGAATTTTTCAGTAATTATTATAAATGATTTAGTAGGTATGGGGAAAAAACGAAAATCTTTCCTGGAGCAATCACTTTTTTATCCCATTTGACATATAAAGAATAGCTACTTGACTTCTTTTGGCGAGATTCCATATTTTTCTTTAAACCTCGTAGAAAAATATTTCTGACTTGAAAACCCGACCATAAACGCTACTTCAGTTACATTCCCTTTTTTAGTTTTCAATAATTGCATGGCTTCTCTTAGACGGTAATTTCGAATGAATTCTGAAGGGGACTGGTCAAGAAGCGCACGTAACTTTCGATGCAACTGAGCACGGCTCATGGCTACTTTTTTTGATAATATTTCGACAGAAAGGAGTTCGTTGTCAAGATTCTCCTGGATGACCTCGTCTAAATTATTCAGGAAATTTTGGTCGTATTCGGAAAGCTCTGGAATACGCGTTTCTGTTTCCAATTGTTGGCTAAATTTAATGCGAAGCAATTGTCTCAATTCGACTAATTTTTCCATTCGTACTAACAATTCTCGCGTGTCAAATGGTTTTGTGAGATACGCATCTGCACCATATTTTAAGCCTTGAATCTTACTATTTAAAGCTGTTTTTGCCGTTAGCAGAATAATTGGAATATGAGAAGTTTTATCGTCAGTTTTCAGTTGCTTGCAAACTTCAAAGCCATCCATCTCAGGCATCATGATATCAGAAATGATAACGTTTGGGATAGTTTGCTTTGCTATTTCCAATCCCTTGGTTCCATTATCCGCTTCCAAAACCTGATAGCTATCCTGTAAGGATTCTACAATAAATTTTCGCATTTCAGCATTGTCTTCTATTACCAAGGCAATATTCCCTGCATCAGGGTTTATTTGAGATACAATATGATTAGGGGTTTCAACAACTATTGGAGCAGAAGTATCAGTTATTTTGTGATTTTCTGAACCTTCAGATACATTAGAAAGTGGTAGAAATACTTTGAAAGTACTTCCTTTTCCCAATTCACTTTCCAATTCAATTTTTCCTCCCATCAATCCGACCAATTCTTTTGTCAAGGCCAAGCCAATGCCGGTTCCCTGTTGTTTCCTGGTCGAGGAGTCGTCAATTTGATAAAAGCGATCGAATATGTGTTTTTGTTTTTCTGCGGAGATGCCAATGCCCGTATCGGAGACAGTTAGCAGCAGGAAGGTTATCCCATTTGGGGTGGCAGTAGGCGATTCAGTTTTTTCTTGACTGTAGACAGATAATTCTACACTTCCTTGTTCTGTAAACTTAATGGCATTTGAAATTAAGTTGAATAAAATTTTCTCTACTTTATCTTTATCAAAGTCAAATGAGGGCAAAGACTTTGGAACTTGATATTTCAGCTCAATTCCTTTTTGCTCAGCAAGAGGTGTAAAGGAAGAAACGATGGGCGAGATAACTTCCAGAATGTCTCCCCTTTTCAACTTCACCTTCATTTTTTGATGTTCCAATTTGAACAAATCAAGCAATTGATTAATGAGACGGAGGAGCTTTTGGCTATTGTTATGGGCAAGTTTAATTTTTTCTTTCTCCTCCAGGTTTTGGTTTTCAAGTGCTTGTCTAAGCGGTTCAATTATCAATGTTAGAGGCGTGCGGAATTCATGGGTGATATTGGAAAAGAAATTTGATTTCATTTTATCCATTTCCGCCAATCGTTCTGCTTCTTTTTGTTCAAAAGCCAGTTGGTTTTTGAGTTTGAGGCGATTCATCTGAAAACGAAATATGGCATAGACCAAACTTGCCAAAAGCACTAAATAGGCAAAATAGGCATACGTTGAAGCCCACCAGGGAGGATGGATTGTAATAGTTAATCTTGCAATATTTTCACTCCAAATTCCGATGCTGTTGGTTCCTTGCGCTTCAAAAGTATAGGTTCCGGCATTCAGGAAAGAGTATTGAACAACGTTTGAATTGCCAGAGTAAATCCAATCATCATGTAATCCCAATAAGCGATAGCGATATTTATTTTTAGTAATAACTGCGTAGTCCAAAGCAGAAAATTCAATAGATATCATGTTTTGGCTATGGCTCAATTTTATTGCATCTGTATACTGAATAGGCTTATTTAAAATTTGGGAACCGTCCTTGTAATTAATGGATTCGTTTTTGACTTTTAAGCCAATGATAAAGGTTTTAGGGGCTTTGACATCCAAAAGCAATCGTTCGGGATAAAAACGATTTAAACCATTGGAACCACCAAATATCAATTCTCCTTCTTCTGATCCAAAGTAAGCATTGATGTTAAATTCATTGCCTTGTAAGCCATCTTCTACCGTATAGTTTTGGAATGAAGTTGTCTCTAAATTTAATTGAGAAATGCCTCGATTGGTACTCATCCAGAGGTTATTAGCCTTATCCGGTAAGATGGCGTAAATGGTATTGTTTGGAAGTCCTTGTTCCATTTTAAAGGACTCAAAAGTTTCATTTTCCTTGTCAAAACGATTGAGTCCACCACCCTTCGTTCCAATCCAGAGATACTTTTTAGGTGTTAATGGATCATCCGAAATGGAGAGTACAAAGTTATTGCTTAAACTACTTTTCTTTTCCAAGTTGAACTGAAAATGCTCAACACTAATTCGACTTTCTACAATCTTTGTTCTAATCAAACCATCAGAATGCCCTATCCAGAAATGACCATTAGCATCTTGACAGAGTGCATTTACCTCAATATTCTCCGAGATAAAGTATGGTAGAAAAACAGATGCTTCCCGTTTGAATTGCCAAAGGTTGCCATCTGTTCCACAAAACCATAAATCGCCAGATTCATCACAAATCATTTGAGTATTTCCGACGGGCCCTTCGTGTTTAAAAGGCTCATGATTTTGATTGCTGAGATTATATTTGATCAGGGATGTCTCATTTTTTTGTTTGATCAAAAACCACAATTCCTCTTTTGCTTTCCCATTTGCCATTGCAAAAACTTCTGTTGATTCATTCACAAAAGCTGAATTCAGAAATATTTCTTTATTGAATTGGTCAAAAACCTTGAAACTGCTGGCTGGACGTTTTGTCCATAGATTTCCAGTATTGTCTTTATGAACTTTTACAATAGTGCCATCATTAAAAATCTTATTGAAGTTTTCCCGGAAGGTGTTGTATTGATAAATACCAAATCCATTGGTGCCTATCCAAATGACCCCTCTTTTGTCATGGAATAATTTATTGACACCTCCAAGTTGTACTCTGTGTACGAGTCTGGGGACAAAATCCCCCTTCATCAACTCAGCTAAGTTAATTTGCCAAATGGTCACATCGTCTGTCAGCCAAATCCTTTGTTTGTTATCAATTGTAAGGCTATAGGTTTTATCATTGATGAGTCGGAGAGGAAAATGAAATAACTTTTTCTCATTCGTTTTTCGGTTCCATAATATTTGTGAATTGCTTCTACTCAGTAGATAGTATTCATTTCCTAAAGGAAGGATACTGTTTACATCGGTTACTGCATCTTTTTCATTTCCAGGTAAATCAATGATCTTTATTTTCCCATCTGCAAGTTCGCTTAATCCATTTTTGAATCCGATTATTATAGTGTTGTCTTCGGTAGTTTGGATTGTCTTTATTTGAGCCTGGCTTTCAGAGTTTTTTGGTTGAAAATATTCAAATTGAATAAAAGGAGTCCAGTCAGCATTGTCTTTATGAATTTTTTCGGGTAGAAGCATTTTGTCAATACCCCTTTCTCCCACCGCCCAAATCAACCCATTTTTGTCTTCAACAATTCCTCTGATGAAATTATTTGACAAACCATTGGAGCCTCCTTTTTTGGTTCTAATATGGTAAAATCGCTCTGTAGATTTATCAAAAACACTGATACCTTTTCCTTCCACCGTTACCCATAAATATCCTCGACTGTCCTCGAATAATTTTTTGATATGATTATCTGATATAGAGAAAGGATAAGACGGATCATTCGAGAAAATTTTCAAATGTGCGCCATCGAAATGATGAAGCCCATCTTTGGTTGCAAACCAGATGAAGTCTTCTCGATCTTGTAGAATATCATAAACCAGCCCTATTGAAATGCCGTCTTTATTGGAGAGTTTGGTTAAAGGCAGTCCTTGACCAGCAGCCTTGGAGAAGACAAGGAGGAGAATAAAGATGAAATTCAAATTACAAACCTGGTACTTCAACTGCTTTTTTAAGCAAAGAAAATAAATTTATTATCTGTGCGATGTCCACCCCTCATTTATTATCTCAACAAAACTACATCCCCTCTAAGAGAATCGAGTTGGTCGCAAGAAGCAGCATTGGTTTCAATAACCCAGGTAAAGACTCCTGAATTTAATTTTTTTCCGTTCAGTGTTCCATCCCAACAATCCTCAACTCTGGAGGTTTGAAAGATGAGACTTCCCCATCGACTAAAAATGGAAAGTGTGAAATTTTCAATAATATCTATTGTAGAAAAATAAGGTTGGAAACAGTCATTCAATCCATCTCCATTTGGTGAAAAAGCATTCGGGACATAGATACTATGATGAACAAATTCAATTTGAATGGTATCTGAGTTAAGACACCCGGATTCATCAATATACTCGCCATAATAAATTCCAGTGTTACTTACCTGGAGGTTTTGTGAAATAGAACCATTATTCCAAAATGTATTTGTATTAGGGCTGGTGATTGAATAATTCTGATTACAAATAATTTGATCATTGCCTAGAAAATCATCATTGATATTTAATGCAATAACTTGAACAGAAACGATAGAATCACAGCCATCTTCACTTTCCAGAAAAAAATCTGTAATGCTTCCAGGCTCTAATTCCTCGTTATTAAACAAGGCGGTCTCGTTTGGGCAAACTTCGATTTCTAGGTATTCTGAACTTGGAAGAAGGAAGGTTATAATACTTTCAATTAGGGTGTCGCATCCTGTATTAGAAAAGAGGGTGTCATAAAAAGCCCCCTCTTCCGAATAGAGTGTATTATTTATCCAGATCGAATCATTTTCACAAATTGAGTATTCAGTCGAAACCAGCTGGATGGAATCTTCGACGTACACTGTATCTCTATGAATTTTACAAAGTTCCGTCTCTACTTCGACTGAATATATCCCTGAATCTGAAATGTTGATTTCATTTGTCGTAGCCCCTGTATTCCACAAAATATTTTTGTAATTATCAATATCCAGTGTAAGCAAAACATCATCACAAGTAAATAGGTCATCTCCCAAATCGACCAGATTCATATTGTAGTTTTCAGGAATTGAAATATAGGGAGTGTAAGAATTAAACCCAATTGGATTGGCATTTAAGGAAGTGCCCAATGTCGATTGGTTTTGCAATTTCAGAGAGGCTCCTTGACCATTTTCTTCCATATCTAAATACAAGATTAAACCAGTTTCGTTCCCAGTTAAAACGATGTTCATCCTTTGTTGAATCAAGGATTCTGTTAATTCAATATTCCATACACGGACTTCATCCAAAAGTCCACTGTAATGCGCGATAAAGTCCTCATTGATTTTTTTATAAGCTCCTAATCTAAATGGTTCACTACTGTTATGGATTGCACCAAATGTACCTTGGATTTGCTCTACATCTACTTCTTCTCCATTAATGAACATTTGCACTTCAGATTCATTATGCACCATGGCGACATGCGAAAATTGATTGGCTGGAATATGTGGGTTTACAGTTTGAATAAAACTGGAAGGAGCACAATGTCCATCAATAGAAAAAGACCAAAAAAGCCTTCCTTCCTTCACTGAAAGATAATATCCATACTCTCCACCACACCATTGCTTTGATAGGAATATCCGATTCCCATCTTCACAATTGGGCTGTATCCAGCACTCAATGCTCAATACCTGATTGTGATTCAGCAAGCCATTATCTTCTATTTCAAAATAATTGATGCATCCATCTAAAACCAGGGATTTGCCAATTTGAGCGGATAAGAATTGTGAAAATAGAAGCAGGGAAAACAGGAAAATAAATTTTCTGAAATGAGTCATTTTAAGAAAGGTGTTTAATAATGCTAAGTTAATTCATTATGACAATAATATATCCATCCTAAAAATAGATTCTGTATCGGTTTAATTTTCTTTTAGGAGACAATAAAGTAAATAGTAGGAAAGTCTTGTAATGAGGAAATGATTCTATGTGGGAATAAAAAAGGGTTTCCATCATTTTTTGATGAAAACCCTTTTAAAAATGCGGTCCGGACGGGACTCGAACCCGCGACCCCCTGCGTGACAGGCAGGTATTCTAACCAACTGAACTACCGGACCAAAATCTTAACTTTATATAAATGCCTTTCGTCAAAAGCGACGCAAATGTAAAATGAGTTTTTTTAACATGCAACCTCTTTTTCAAAAAAATAAAAAAAAATCTAAAACGATTAGGCAGGCAAGGGCTTATTGCTAATTTTGTATGGAGAAATAAAGATGGAATTGAGGGATAAGCATAAATAATAAGCCCATTAATTGAATTCTTTTCAGTTGGTTGTGTGTAGGAAACTCAAATGCCTTGAATATTGCTGCTCACAATGAACTGCTGCTGAAAACTGCCACACATGGTTTTTTTGGATTTTGAAAAGCCGCTTGAAAGTTTATATGAACAACTAGATAAAATCAAGCAAGTAGGTGAAGAGGGTGATTTGGATGTTGCGCCAATGATCAAAGAACTGGAAGAAAAAATTCATCAAAAGCGCAAAGAGATTTATGAGAATCTGACGGGTTGGCAAAAAGTGCAATTGTCTCGCCATCCTGAACGCCCATACACCTTATACTATATTGAGCAGATATGCCAAAATTTTGTCGAATTGCATGGTGATCGCTACTTTAAAGATGATAAGGCGATAGTAGGGGGATTGGCGAAAATTGATAATCAGACAGTGGTTATCATGGGGCAGCAAAAGGGAGTCAATACCAAAATGAGGCAGTACCGAAATTTTGGTATGGCAAACCCTGAAGGTTATCGCAAAGCATTGCGATTGATGAAGATGGCAGAAAGATTCAATTATCCGGTAGTGACATTGATAGACACGCCTGGCGCTTATCCAGGAATAGAAGCGGAGGAGCGGGGCCAGGCAGAGGCCATTGCCCGGAATTTATTTGAAATGGCACAGCTAAAAGTGCCTATCGTCTGTGTAGTCATTGGAGAAGGTGCTTCTGGAGGTGCTATTGGGATTGGCTTGGGGGATCGAGTGTACATGATGGAAAATACCTGGTATTCTGTTATTTCTCCTGAGTCCTGTTCGTCTATTCTTTGGCGAAGTTGGGATCATAAGGAGCAAGCAGCTGAAGCCTTGAAGTTGACTGCTGAACACATGCACAGTTTTGGTTTGATTGATGGCATTATCAAGGAACCCTTTGGAGGAGCCCACAATGCGCCGGAAGAGATGGCAAAAATTCTAAAGAAACAAATTAAGAAGGCGCTTTCAGAGTTAAAGAAAATGAGCCCTGAAGATAGAATTGAGGCAAGGATTGAAAAATATGGAGCGATGGGTGTTTATGATATGCCTGATCTGAAGGTTTCTGAAAAAGAAACTGTTAGCAACTAATTAAATTTACCCTCAAAATATATAGCCCCTTCCATTTTTCCCGTTGAACAAATCCGACAATAATTTTTTTTAAAATTCACGATTCTATTGAGAATTGAGGAAAAGGGTTTATCCCCTATCCTTTGTATTATGCATGAACTATGAATATTCTTGGAAAAATTCGAAGGCAGACACATGATTATTTTTTAGAAAAGGAATTGACAGAGCATTCTGTTCAGCACCAATCCGTCAATTTTGAGAGTGCCAAAAAAATTGGGATTTTATTTGAAGCGACTAGTCTGGATGATCGGAAAGTGGTTTTGAATTTCACCAAAAAATTGAAAGAGCAGGGAAAAAAGGTTAAGCTACTTGCATTTCTGAAAGCCCAGCCCAAAAATGAAAACTTTGTTTTTGAGCATTTCAATAAAAAAGATCTGGATTGGAAGTGGCGACCCAAAAACGATAAAGTAGATTATTTTATTAAACAATCTTTTGACATACTCATCAATCTTTCTACGAGCAAACACCCTGCTTTGGATTATATCGCTGCATTTTCTCATGCAAAATTTAGAGTTGGTCCTTTTACGGAAAAGACCTATTGCTATGAACTTATGTTGGAAAATGGTGAAAAAAAAGACCTGAAATCATTCCTGGAACAAATCACTTTCTTCCTTACAAAAATGAAAACTACAACACATGAACCAGTTATTTAGAGGTACGGGAGTCGCCATCGTTACTCCTTTCAGCAATGGTGAAATTGATTTCCTGTCACTGGAATCCATCATTGAGCATATTATTGCAGGAGGCGTCAATTACATCGTATCACTTGGAACTACAGGGGAAGCGGTAACCTTGAATAGTGAAGAATGCCGTAAGGTATTTGACCATACAATAAAGGTGGTTCGTGGAAGAGTTCCTTTGATTGCCGGTCTTTTTGGCAGTAATAATACAGCTCAACTTGTCGAAAATATTAAAGGCTTCAATTTCGAGGGTTTTGATGCCATTATGTCTGCCAGCCCGGCATATAATAAACCGAGCCAGGAAGGAATTTATCAACACTTTATGGCTTTGGAAGCAGTATCTCCTCTTCCCATAATTATCTACAATGTTCCTGGCAGAACAGCTTCAAATATTTCTGCCGAAACCACCCTTCGTTTGGCTCATTCAAGTAATAAGTTTATCGCTATAAAAGAGGCTTCGGGTGACATGACACAGGTTATGCAAATCATCAAAAGACGGCCTGAAAACTTTTTGGTGCTTTCTGGCGATGATCCAATTGCACTTCCGATGATTGCCTGTGGAGGAGAAGGCGTAATTTCTGTTATTGCCAATGCTTTTCCATCCCAATTTTCTCAAATGGTAAATGTAGCCTTAGCCGGTGATTTTCAAAAAGCGAATAAATTGAATGAATTATTGTTGGATATACATCCCTGGTTGTATGTAGATGGAAATCCTTCAGGGATTAAAGCGGTTTTAGAAATGATGGGCTTGTGTAGCCAGGAAGTCAGGCTGCCACTGGTACCTGTTTCTGACAGGACGTACAACAGTTTGAAAAAAGAGTTGAAAAAGGTAATTCAATTGCCGCAGCTGGTGTGATTTTAATCCGACCTTATTAATCTTTATCTATTCCCATTTGAATTAATTAGTAGTTCAATCATTGGATCGGCTTAAGGTGCTTAGAGCTTGTTTAAAATTCCATCAATTGGCTGCGAGCGACAAATTTTACCCTGCACTTCGTTAAATTTTTCGCCAGATTGCCCGCATCTGGCTGCAAAATTTGCCTCGTTCAGAACAAAATTTGCTCCCTCTCGTTCAATCATGGAAATTTAAACAACCTCTTATTTCAAAACAGTTTCTTAAATTGCACCTTTTGTAGAAACAATCTTTTAAAGTTCCTGTTTTAGGGATGGAAACCAAATAAATCTCCATCCCTTGGAACCACATCGCCAGCCAAATGATTTTTGAGAATCAACAAATTTCTATCAATACACTTCCAAATCTTGAGGAAATCAATTTCCTTCAATTAGATAAGAATTACATCAAATCTGAATTGATAGGGACGGCCATATTTTTCAGTTTTCTTTGTTTTGGATTGCTCTTTTGCACCCTACTGTTTCGATGGGGTTTGCAATGGTTTAGTATTTTAGCTTGGTGCCTATGGTTGCTTTGGGGAAGCTTGTCTGTTTTTTTTGTGATTAGAGGATACAAAATTGCAGGTTATGCCCTCCGGGAAAAAGATATTGCCTACCGGAGAGGAGTATTGTTCAGAACTATCACTACCATCCCTTTTAATAGAATGCAACATTGCGAGATAACGGTTGGTCCTGTTGAAAAAATGTTTGAGCTTTCTACCTTAAAAGTTTTTACAGCAGGAGGAAGTGGAAGTGATTTATCCATATCAGGTATTCATAAAGAAGAAGCCGAAAAAATCAAGGAATTCATCACGCGTAAAATTTCATCAGATGAAGAAGAATGATGAATTGGCCTTTCTGAATTTTCCCACCCGGCAATCTTCTGTTGCCATCCTTCTTATTTTGTTGCGATTTGTGAAAGGCGCTTTTCGCCAATTATGGCCGGTCTTCCTCGTTTTCTTTTTCAACCCTGGTAAAGAAGGGGGCACGCCTCTTTGGATGCAGGGTTTCCTGGCTTTGGGCTTTTTCGCGTCTATTGTGTCCATCGTTGCCTACTTCAAGTTTTATTTTTATGTAGAAAATGACGAGTTGGTAATTGAAAAAGGGGTGCTCAGAAAATCCAAACTCAATGTACCGATTGATAGAATTCAAACTGTCAACTTTAAGCAAGGTATTCTTCATCAGGTTTTCAATGTTGTAAGTATTGATATTGATACTGCTGGTTCAGTAGGAAACGAGTTGTCAATCAATGCCCTTCGAAAAAATCAGGCTGTGGCACTGAGGGATTATGTTGAATCTCAAAAAAGAGAGTTGCTTATTGAACATGCGGATGAAGATATTTCGTTGGGAAAAAGTCAAGTACCTCAAAGGCAAGAACTACTTTTTCAATTAAACAATACGGATCTTTTTAAAATCGGAGTAAGCCAAAACCACCTTCGCACAGTTGGTCTCATTATGGCTTTTTTTTATGGCTTTTTGGATGATATTGAAAATGCATTGAATATTGATTTATTTAAAAATATAGACAAATGGGTTGGGGAGGATAGAAATGCCTGGTTTTTGTACCTGCTGGTTGGTATTCCAATTTTTCTTTTTATTTCTTTTTTGTTGACACTGGTTAACACCATGTTTCGACATTATGGCTTGAAATTTTGGCGAACAGATTCAGGTTTTAAAATGGTAAGTGGTCTGTTTACCAAAAAAGAACAATCGGCAAATCTTCAAAAAATCCAACTTATTCGCTGGTATGTAAGCCCGATCAAGAAGATTTTCAAAATGTTTGCGGTGAGCCTTTCTCAAGCTGCATCAGTGGCCATCGGGCGACGAAGTTCTATATATATCCCGGGCTGTTATGAACCTCATTTGAATGCGATACGACGTACGTATTGGCAGGAAGAGGAGACACTTGAATTTAAACAACACAGTATTAGCAAGCTCATTTGCTGGAGACAGGTATTATATATGGGTATACTTCCCACGATAGGGCTGATTGTATGGACATTTCGAATTTGGAGTTGGCTTTCTTTGCTTTGGTTATTATTAATTCCATTGGTGTATTTGTTGAGTTTGCGTTATCATCGCAATTGGAAATACTTTTTAAACGAAGATGGGATTCGCACTACATCTGGAATTTTCACCATGAGTCATGCCCTTCTTCAATGGTACAAAGTTCAATCAGTCGAAATTCGCCAAAGTATATATCAAAGAAGAAAAGATGTAGCCAACCTTACCTTGTTTACTGCCGCTGGCTCTGTGTCTATTCCTTATATAGAACTGGAAAAAGCCCAAGCCATTCACGACTTTGTTTTGTATAAAGTGGAGATTGATACGAGAAATTGGATGTGATTGGAACATCCTAGTAATTTCAAAAGAATTTATCCATTCATTAGGGCAATTATTTAAACTTCTTATCTTCATTCCCAATCTCAAAGTAGACAGTAAACTTTATTCGGTTGAGAGTAAATCCCAAAGGGACTCCTTCGGATGCGGCGGACAGCTTGCCCCTTGTCCAATTCAAAAAATCCCTTTGGGAAGGACTCCCTTTGGGATGGGGTTGACGGCTTCGCAAATAAAATCTTTTCGAATAAAGTCTTGTGAGTAGCTAATTTTAACGATGAATTACTACCTAATGCCTACTTTATTACAAACTGTTATGAAAGCGATTATTCCTGTAGCCGGGGTTGGGACAAATTTACGCCCCCTTACTTATACGCAACCTAAGCCATTGATTCCTGTGGCAGGCAAGCCAATTATTTCTTTTATTATCGAGCAATTAACAGATTTAGGCATACGGGATTTTGTTTTTGTGATTGGTTATTTAGGAGAAAAGATTAAGAATTATGTAGAAAAATACTATCCCGACATTAACAAAGAGTTTGTAACCCAGGAAGAAAGAAATGGATCCGGTCATGCGATTTGGACGGCAAGGGAATTGATAAGAGATGTAGACGAATTGGTTGTATTTTTTGGTGACACCATTGTAGAAATGGATATGAAAAAAGTAGTAGAAGCGCCTACCTCCTGTCTTGCAGTGAAGAAAGTGTCCGATCCGAGAAATTTTGGAGTTGTAGAATACGATGAGGCTGGAAAAATTAAAGGTTTGGTAGAAAAGCCTAAAATCCCGAAATCAAATATGGCAATGGTTGGCTTCTATAAGATAAAAGAGGTGCCAGTATTGTTAGAAGGACTGAAATATAATCTGGAAAATAATATTCGAACAGGGACAGAATTTCCGCTAACGGATGGCTTGATGCGAATGATAGAAAAAGGAATTGAATTTACAAGTGTAAAAGTGGACAATTGGTTTGATTGTGGTAAACGGGAAATTCTTTTGGAAACGAATGAGATTCTGTTGGATAAAGAGGGATATGCATCTGAAAATTTACCCGAATTTGATAACTCCATTATCATTCATCCCGTAAGCATTGGAAGAGATTGTAAAATAATTAACTCAATTATTGGGCCTCATGTCACAATTGGAAATCATGCCAGGATAGACTCTGCAATTTTAAAAAATTCCATTATTGGAAATTACGCCTCAATCAAAGAGGTCGTTCTAATGAAGTCTGTTATTGGAAATGATACAGCCATTACTGGTCTTCGCCAAAGCTTGAATCTAGGGGATAATACAGAAATAGATTTCTCTTAAGAGCCAATGCTACCTAAAAGCATTTTAAAGTTTCTCAAACCAACATCGTTACTTCATTCTCAGATATATGAATTGTCCTCAATTCTTGTGTTCTGGTTGAAATATCAGCCGAACTATTTTCCAATCTCAAAACCCCTCTGGGGCAAACGGCGGCACAAATACCACAACCTACACAGGAAGATCTTACAACATCCTGTCCTCTTTGTGCATAGTGACGAACGTCAATGCCCATTTCGCAATAGGTTGAGCAATTGCCACATGAAATGCATTGCCCCCCATTGGTTGTAATCCTAAAGCGAGATCTGAATTTTTGAACCAAGCCTAAATAAGCTGCCAATGGGCAACCAAACCGACACCAAACCCTATTGCCCATCAAAGGATAAAAACCAGTGCCAACTACGCCTGCAAAAGCAGCACCTATCAAAAATCCATACCAGGTGCGAACTGTATCGCTATTGAAAATCCAAATATTATATTGACCAGTGAAATAAGTGTAAAGAACAAGAGCAGTCATCAGGACAGAAAATACCAAAACACCGTGTATGATCCATCTTTCAAATTTCCATGCACGAAGGCTTTTATCTGAAAGTTGGCGGTAAGGATCCCCTAAGGTTTCTGCTAAACCACCACAGCCACAAACCCATGAGCAATACCACCTTTTCCCGAAAAAGTAGGTGATGATGGGAACTCCAAGTACGATTAGAGCAATTCCCCATACCAGCATGAATAGACCAAGCCCACCATTATTTAAAAGGTTGTTTAAGTTGAAATCAAAGAAGAAGTCATAATCGAGGGGCCAGATATTTTTGAAGTCAAAGTAAGGTTGATTGAGTCGAATCAGTATTTCGGGTATTAAAAAAGCAAATGCAGTCTGGAAAAACATCACAGAAAAGGTTCGGATGATTTGGTATTTATTGTGTAAATATTTGGCAATCATTCGAACGCCCATTACCAGAATGACAATAGTGTAGAGAAAGCCATACAAAAACCATTGACTAGCTTCATTTCCACTCAGTACTTCACTCGCAGGATCTGTCATCAAAATCCAACTTGTCAAATATTCTGGTGACCAATAAAGCAAAACATAGAATCCTATTAAATAAACACCTGTCAAAATTCCTAACCATCCAGTCACATTTGGAGATGCCGACTTCGGAGGGTTGTTTCGGCCTTGTTTTTCAATAAGAAAGACCAAGGAAAAAACAATGGCAAAAAGAATAACTGTTAGCAAAGGCCAGAACAAATCTTTCTTCATGTAATAAAACCCATAAGCCAAAACACCTAAAGCTGTTATCACTAAAAAGAATCCCCTCCAACCAAACTTCAATCCTCGAGTCATGGGGCTATGATAGATATGGTTGTTTTTGATACCTGGGATTAAATTGAATTTAGGAAGGATATATAGAAAGCCACCAAGAATACCTAATCCAATAGTTAAAAGTAAAAACATCCCTTTATTCTCAGAAACTGGTCCGGTGCTGGAGGATTTCGTAGTGTTTAAAGTGTATCTCTTTATATCAGAATCACTCATCCGAAAACTCCATTCATCTACCCCTTCTGGCAAGCCCTCATTTGCTTGCTGATCCAAAGCTCCTTTAGCATCATTCAAAACATTCTTGAAATCTGAAATGAATTCAAAATTGGAAGAATAGGTCTTATTATACATGCCTGAATTTTCCAACAGACTTAAAACCTCCGTTTTGTGGTAAGACTTATCAATCTCTAGTCTTTCTGGACTTAGTTTATAATTTTCCAATCCCAAAGAAAGGGTGAACAGACCCAATGCAATAATGAAAAGAGAGAGTCCAGTTTTTTGAAGTATAGTTATATGATTGATTTTGTTTGACATAATGGATGGTTTTCAGATTCTTTAGGCGATTTCAGTTCTCAGGAAACGAATGGCATCTCTTAAGCTCCTCTTCTTTTTCAATTCCAGGTTTCTACCGGTTTGCTGATTGTAAATGTTTATCACTTCAGGCTCATATTGCTTATAAAATTCAGGATCAAAATTGGCGATTCCGAGATTTTGCAATACTTCCTCAATGTGTGCTTCCTCCTTTAGCCATTTTTCGCAAACTTCGTGACGATAACGGACTCCCATGAGGTTGAATCCAACTATTTTAGAAGAATTTTCATCATAAATGATTCGAATACTTTTTCGCCCATCCGGGTGTTCCCAATATATGGATTTGTGATTTTCTGGAGGACTTGCCAAAACTGTCCCATAGACCTGGTATTCGATATCGAAAAACTTGGCAGAGTTGAACCAGATTCCAGGGTTGTATGCTACTTTTTCACCACAAATATTGTAAGCAACCGTTTCTCCCATCATGCGTCCTGTATACCAGATAGCTTCTATTGGACGCCTGCCCGGTCTTGGATTTCTTGCCTGGGCACAATCACCAATGGCATACACATCTGGAACATTGGTTTCAAGAAATTCGTTAACCAAAACACCTCTTCCCAATTCAATTTCACCAAATCGTAGAAAGTCAATATTGGGGCTTACTCCTGCTGTTAAACCCACATAATCACACTTTATCTTCTCTCCTTTATTGGTGACAATCATCTCAGCCTTACTGTCCTTTTTTCCCCAAATCTCTTTGAGTTCTGTCTCCAATTGTAAGTCAATTCCATTTTCCAGGATATGGCGATTGATCATTTCTGACTCTTCTTTTGGCAATACTGCGCTCCAATAGCTCTTCTCCCGAACTAAAAATGTAACTGGAATATGACGAGAGTGTAACATTTCGGCCAATTCAATGCCTATTAAACCTCCTCCCACGATAACAGCCTTATTAATCCCGTCAGCAGAATGTCTTTCCAAAGCTTCTAAGTCTTGTAGAGAATAGAGCCCATGTACCCCATCTAAATCCTGCCCAGGCCAACCAAACTTATTGGGCTTTGAACCACAGGCAATGATGAGTTTATCATAACTCAATGAGTCTCCATCATTAAACAGGAGTTGCTTGTTTTGGGTATCTACTTTTTCGACATAGGCATTTTTGAGATCAATTCTGTTTTTTTTCCAGAACCAATTTTCATATGGTTGAGTGTCCTCAAGTCGCATATGTCCCATGTAGATATACATCAGAGCTGTGCGAGAAAAGAAGTAATCTGATTCGGTAGAAACGACTGTAATTTGGTGGTCGCTCAATTTTCTAATATACCTTGCAGCAGTAATGCCGCTAATGCCGTTTCCTAAAATGGCGATGTCCATAATTGAGTATTATGCTAAGTTTTTACCCCTCTTTCTTTGGCGTTCATTTTGTTTTAACAGACTGAATATTCAAAGAATCAAAAGCCTAAACATAGTTAAGAAAACGCGCTTGAACAAAAGGGGATTTTGAGTGGCTGTAAAAATAGTTTTTTATTGAGAAAAGTGTCCGGGCTACAACCTTTGTGGTGGGATTTAATCGGAAAGGAAGTCCGCTACAATTTTTTCGGCATTTTTTAAGGTGTCTTCAAGGACATCATTGAGTAAAATGACATCAAATTTATTTTCAAAGGTCAATTCAAATACAGCTCTTTCGAAACGTGCTCTTAACTTTTCTTCATCTTCTGTTCGACGAAGCCTCAATCGTTCAAAAAGAGTTTCCTTTGATGGTGGTTTTACATATATAGCCAGGGATTCTTCTGGATAGGCCTTTTTTATATTTAATGCGCCTTTAACATCTATATCAAACAGGATGTGTTTATCGGCAGCCCAAAGTCTTGCTACTTCTTTCTTCAAAGTTCCTGAACGTTGACCAGGGTAAATTTCTTCCCATTCCACAAAGGCATCATTCGCAATTTTTTGCTCAAAATCTTTCCAATCAATGAAATAATAGTCGACGCCATCCCTTTCTCCTGTTCTGGGGGCACGGGTTGTTGCAGAAATGGAAAAGGAGAGTTGCTCAAATTTCTTGAGAATATGCTTAACGACAGTAGTTTTACCAGCTCCGGAAGCAGCAGTGACGATGATCAATTTTCCCATAATGTTCATTACACTGAATTGGCTACCTGTTCTTTAATTTTTTCCAATTCATCTTTCATTTGTACGACTAGTTTTTGAATATCTGCTGAATATGCTTTCGCACCAAGCGTATTTATTTCTCTTCCCATTTCCTGGCTAATAAAACTCAGTTTTCGTCCTTTCTGGATGGCTTTGTTATCTAACTGTTCCAGAAAGAAATTGCAATGTTGCTCAAGTCTGACCTTTTCTTCAGTGATGTCAATTTTTTCCAAATAGAACAACACTTCCTGTTCAAAACGGTTTTCATCTACATTTTCCTTGCCTAAAAACTCTTCCAGGTTTTGCTTCAGTCTATTTCTAAGACGGGTAACCCGCCCTTCTTCAAAAGGGTTTATCTTTTTTAAAGATTCGAGTATATTGCCAATCCTGAATCTCAAATCTTTTTCCATTGCCTCACCTTCAGACTTTCTGAAATGATCGAAATTGGTCAAGGCTTCGGATAGGGATTGTTTCACCAAATTCCATTCTTCTTCGTCAAGGGTGTTTTCAGCAGCACCCACTACATTTTGGATTCTCAAAATAGATTGGACGATATCTCCAGGCTCAATATCTAGTTCATCTGACAAAGCAGACAATTCTTTAAAATACCTTTTAAATAATGGAATATTCAATCCAAAGTCTTCATCTCCTCCAAGAGATTTTACATCAATGGAAACATCCAGTTTTCCCCTTTGTGATCTTTGGGTAATGATCTGTCTGAGTTCGGGTTCTTTCTCTCTATAATTGTTGGGTATTTTGAATCGAATGTCTGTGAATTTACTGTTGAGAGAGCGCAATTCCAAAGTAATTGTTTTTCCGTTTTGTGTGACGGTTCCCCGTCCATAGCCTGTCATGGATAATAGCATAGACTTCAGCTCAAAATTTAATCCCAACTTTATAGTGTGTTAAAAATGGGATAGATGAAAAATAAGGGATGTATTAGAAAATCGCAAAGATAACCAAAGTTATGAAAGGCCTGCTTTTGTTCATTTTGAATAGGAAAATAGATTCAAATAAACTTTATAAAAACGTGTAATACATTGATTATTAATGAAAAAATCTTGAAAATAAATTGCATTTTATTTTTGAATAAGGAAAAAATTCCGAAATTTGCGACCGCTTTTTAACAACGAAAGTGTTATTCATAACTTATTCTAAACCAATTAAATAACAATGAGAAAAGCTGATTTAGTAGCAGCCATTTCCGAAAAAACGGGCGTTCCCAAGGTTGATGTTTTGGTGACATTGGAAGAGTTTTTCAAAGCTGTAAAAGGTACTCTTTCTGAAGGGGATAATGTATATATCCGTGGCTTTGGAAGTTTCATTATTAAAAAAAGAGCCAAAAAAGTCGGTCGTCATATTAAGAAAAATGTGGCTATTGAGATTCCAGAACATTATATCCCTGCTTTCAAGCCTGCAAAGGTATTTGTAGAACAGGTGAAAGATAATGTTACATCTTTGCCAGAAGACTAAGGCTAAAACGAAATTGCATTGATGAGTAAATTACAAATAGGAGTCATTTCTTCTGCCCTTGTACTATTTCTCATTTTATCTTTCGGATTTGATACTAAACCAAAAGCATACAAGGAGGTAAAGGAGAAAAGAAATATAGCAGCTACTAGTGCAAACATAGGCTCCTTGCTTACTGCAGCGAAAAAAAATCTTGATCCCTCTCATGCAAATATGATTTTGGCAATTGAAAGACAATTGGAGAATGCTTCGGTTGATTCGGTCAAAATAGATGCTTTGAAAAATCTAAGTCGCATTTGGTACGAACAAGGCAATATTGATATAGCAGGGTATTTTGCTATGGAAATAGCAAATATTGAAAACTCGGAGGAAGCCTGGTCAATTGCAGGAACAACGTTTTCTATTTGTGTACAGAGAACGGAAGATGAAAAAGTAAAATCCTTTTGTTCCGAAAACGCGGTGAAGGCTTACGAAAGTGCCATTTATCTCAGCCCAAATAATCCACAGCATCAATTAAACCTTTCCTTATTGTATGCTGAATATCCTCCAAAGGATAATCCAATGAAAGGAGTTATGATGTTATTAGAGTTGAATGAACAATATCCTGAACATGTTGGTATCCTTACTAATTTAGGAAGGTTGGGAATCAAAACTTCCCAATTTGAAAAAGCTGTTCAAAGGCTTGAAAAAGCTTTGGAAATAGAACCTGAAAATCTGACTGCTAATTGTTTAATTGTAAAAGCATATGAAGGCTTAGAGGAGCTGGAGAAAGCACAGAATTTTCAGAAAAAATGTGAAGAATTATCTAAAATTTTAAATTAATCGGTTGATGTAGTTGAAAAGATTGATGATGCTTTTTAAAAACATTTAACCAATATTAACTAACTCATAAAGAGGAACTATTATGCCTTGTGGAAGAAAGCGCAAAAGACATAAAATAGCAACACATAAGCGAAAAAAAAGACTACGTAAAAACCGTCATAAGAAAAAGAACCGTTAGGTTTTTATTAAAGAATTAGGAGTCGGGCCTAGCGCCCGACTCCTAACTTATTTGACACCTGACGCAAGACTTAAAACAGGAGCAATTTATTTGCTTAAGCTTATTACTGGTCAATAATTATTCGAAATGAAAATTTGGAAGTAATTATTAAAGATTTATTCCTGCTTGACTGTGGAACTTATTGAGGAAATCCACATAGATGCAGACGATTGGATTTTTTCATTTACCAATTAATAGCTCGAATTTTGCTTTTAGCCCCACAATTTCTTTTTAATTCGCGCTAGAGCAACTCCAAAACCCAAAATCATTTTTAAGTGAGAGAATAAAACGATTTAACTCCTTTAGAGCTTTTCAGAATTTGATTTAACTAAACCCTTATTCTCTTTCAAATTCTTCCTTAGACCCTGACCGGTAAATAGGTTGCAAAAGTTTTGCAAATTCATTTCTCCTACCTTGTGGCTGTTTCAAAAGGGATAATGTTGTGGACAAAGAATTAATTATCAATTCCACGCCTACCCAAGTTGAAATTGCTTTGCTTGAAAATGGCAAACTGGTAGAGCTACATCACCAGAAGACAAATAACAATTTTACAGTAGGCGACATTTTTTTGGGTCGTATCAGGAAATTGATGCCAGGACTCAATGCTGCTTTTGTGGACATCGGCCACAAAAAAGATGCTTTTCTGCACTATACCGATCTTGGCCCCAAGCTGAGATCGCTTATCAAATTTGCCAATGGTGCACTTGCCGGCAGCCTTGCTACCCATAGACTAGATAACTTCAAAATTGAACCGGAAATCATCAAAACCGGCAAAATTGACCAGGTGCTTCAAAAACGCCAGCAAATTTTGATTCAGGTTTTGAAAGAGCCGATTTCTACAAAGGGACCAAGGTTGAGTTGTGAAATCACTATTCCCGGAAGGTACCTGGTATTGGCTCCTTTCAACGATGTAATTGCGGTTTCAAAGAAAATTTCCAATGCAGAGGAGAGAAAACGACTGAAGGTTTTGATAGAAAGTATTCGCCCCAAAAATTTTGGTGTAATCGTCAGGACTGCTGCGGAAGGAAAAAAGGTGGCAGATTTGCATGAGGAATTGACGCTGATGATGCAAAAATGGGAAGATATTCACCAACAGTTGTATAAGGCAAGAGCTCCCATGAAACTGTTGAGTGAATTGGATAAAACCTCTAGCATTCTTCGAGATATTCTTAGTGATGATTTCAATAAGATTGTTGTCAATGAAAAGCAATTGCATCAAAATATTCGAAATTTCCTTTCTGCCATTGCTCCTGAAAAGGTAAATATTGTCAATTTCCATAAAACACGAAAACCCATTTTTGATGCTTTTGGCGTCAACCGCCAAATCAAATCCTCATTCGGGAAAACTGCTACTATGAATAGTGGTGCCTATATTGTTATTGAACACACAGAAGCGATGCATGTGATTGACGTGAATAGTGGGCATAAAATGACGAGTAACGACCAGGAGGAAGCAGTATTGGCAGTAAATCTTGAGGCAGCGGAGGAAATAGCACGCCAAATGAGGCTGAGGGATATTGGAGGAATAATTATCATTGACTTTATCGACATGCGCAATCCCGACAGCAAAAAGGAATTGGTGAAGGCGATGCGTCAGTTTATGAAGAAAGACAGAGCTCAACATACTATTTTGCCTTTGAGTAAATTTGGATTGATGCAAATTACTCGACAGCGCGCGCGTCCGGAAGTCAAAATAAATACAGCTGAAGTTTGCCCAACCTGCAGTGGAACTGGGAAAATGAATCCATCAATTTTGTTGACAGATGACATAGAAAGAGATATCAAGTTTATCTTACAGTCACGTCCAAAATCAAAATTGGTTTTGAAAGTACATCCTTACATTGAAGCCTATTTGAAAAGAGGATTTCCGAGTCGGCAAATGCGTTGGTTCCAGAAATTATTCAAATGGATCAAGATAGTTCCAAACCAGGATTTCCATTTGATGCAATACAAGTTTTTTGATGGGAATGATGATGAAATACGGTTGAATTAGCGCGTTTAATGCTGCTTAATAAAAAAGCCTCTTCAAATTTTGATATATTGAAGAGGCTTTTTCATTTATGGACAACCACAATCAGTTGCCCGGCATCCGATTACAAAGATAATCCAAAGAACAAAGAGGATTTTTAATATTTGGGAATTATTTTTCATTTGTATTTCCATATTTGTATCATAAAACGTTTGGAATCATAAAATTAACAACTATTTTACAAAAGAAAAGCATATTAGTTGCTCCACTAAATTGGGGTTTGGGTCATGCCACCCGCTGTATTCCAGTTATCGAAGAGCTTTTGAATCAAAACTTCAAGGTATTTATCGCTTCTGATGGACGAGCACTAAAATTATTAAAACTGGAATTTCCAGCCTTGACATTTTTTGAATTGCCAGCCTATGATGTTCACTATTCTACAAAAAACATGATTTGGAATATTGCTTGGCAGCTGCCCAAAATATTAATGGCGATTTGGAAAGAAAAGAAAGCAGTACAAAGGATTATTGATGAAGAAAAAATTGATGTCATACTGTCGGACAATCGTTTTGGGTGCCATTCTCCAAAAACAAAAAATATCTTCCTAACCCATCAATTAAAGATCAAGATGCCCTATCCTTTTCTGGAGAGGACTGTCGATTTTTTTAATCATTTGTTTATCAAAAAGTTCAATGAATGCTGGATTCCAGATTTTGACAACGAACCAAATCTATCAGGTGAGTTGGCTCATGGAAGTTTTCTGAAACACTCAAAATTTATCGGAGCTCTTTCACGAATGGAATACTTTGAAACCAAAAAGAAAAATGATGTAGTAGTGGTGCTTTCAGGACCTGAACCACAGCGGACTTTCCTGGAAGCCTTGATTTTTGAACAAATAAAAGGTCTCGATTTAAAAATTTTAATAGTACAGGGAAAAACTGAAAAGATGGAAAGAACCCATCTTTCAAAAAATATTAAAATAGTGTCCTTCTTAACTTCAAAAGAATTGAATCAGTCCATATTATCAAGTGACTTGGTCATTTGCCGTTCAGGATATAGCTCAATAATGGATTTGGCAAAGTTGAGGAAAAGAGCTGTTTTAATTCCTACTCCTGGACAAACAGAACAGGAATATCTTGCAGAAAAATTTTTCAGGGAGGGCGTTTTTTATTTTCAAGAACAAAGAGATTTTGATTTGGAAGAGGCTATGAAAGCATCAAAAAAATTTAAAGGATTTCAATCGAAGGGTCAATCCAAAATGGTTTTGAAGGAAAACATTCAAAGGCTTTTGAAAGACTAAAAATTAAATTACCTGAAAGCCGAAAGCATAAGGATCATCCTCTGAATCAATGATAATATTATTGTGACCTGTGATTTTTGCCCAACCCTGTATGCTGGGAATGATGGCATCAAATTCACCACATTTGGTAATGCCTTCTATTTTTCCAATAAACTGACTGCCAATAATGCTTTCGTGAACAAAAGTTTCTCCTTCTTTTAACTTTCCTTTTGCCGCCCATTGCGCCATTCTTGCAGAGGTTCCTGTACCACAGGGAGAACGGTCAATGGCTTTGTCTCCATAAAACACGGCATTTCGGGCATCGGCATTCGAGGATTGGGGTTTACCTGTCCAAAGTAAATGGCTCAAACCACTGATTTTTTCATCTTCGGGATGAAGGAATTGATAAGCACCATTTAACCGCTCTCTTATTACAGGACTCCACCTGATGAAGTCGGCAGCTGTATGATTTTCCAGCCCTTTAAAGTTTTCTTGTGGATCCACAATGGCGTAGAAATTTCCTCCATAAGCTACATCTACTTTTAGGAGCCCCAATTCAGGGCATTCTACTTCCAGCGCTTCTTTGTACAAAAAGGATGGGATATTGGTCAATTTCACAGATTTGACTTTTTGTCCTTCCTGAATGAAATCGACTAAAACAAGCCCTGCTGGAGTTTCCAAACGCAATTTTCCGGGGGTTTTAGGTTGTACCAATCCCTCTTCAACAGCAATTGTTACCGTGCCAATGGTTCCATGTCCGCACATTGGCAAACAGCCGCTTGTTTCAATAAAAAGCACACCTACATCATTTGCTTCATTCACAGGAGGGTATAAAATACTTCCAGACATCATGTCATGCCCACGCGGTTCAAACATCAATCCTTTTCGAATCCAGTCGTATTCTTTAAGAAAATGTAAGCGGCGTTCACCCATTGAGTTGCCTTGAAGGTTTGGACCTCCTCCAGCAACCAGTCTTACAGGGTTCCCACAAGTGTGGGCATCTACACAGAAAAAGGTTTTTCGCATTGGCGCATCTCTTTTTTAAGATTTGATTCCTTCCTTCGTCCATGCTCCATCTATTGTTCTCCAGATATTCAAAGGGTTTTCACTTTTTAAAGCTTCAGGAAGTAAGTCTTCCAGACAGCTTTGGAAAGCGACTGGTCTGGCAAAACGCTTGATGGCAGCCGTTCCTACTGATGTATATCTTCCATCAGTAGTAGCTGGAAAAGGGCCACCATGTTGCATTGAATGGCAAACCTCCACACCGGTTGGCACACCGTTGAAAATGACACGCCCCGCCTTTTCCTGGAGAATATGAAATAAGCTTTTCCAGGCACTTAATTCTTCATCATGCCCCATTAGAGTTGCAGTCAGCTGTCCTTTTAGATTTTCTGCAATAGCTTCCATTTGAGCTTTGTTTTTGCATAGGACAAGAAGGGTAAATGGGCCAAAAACTTCTTCCTGTAAATGGGAGTTATCTAGAAACACTTCTCCAGAAACAGATGCGACAGCCGGATAGCCTTTCCAATGTTCAGTTTCGCCATTCGCCTGCACATATTCTGCTTTAACGCCATCAATATTAAGGCAATGAGCTTTCCCGGAATTATAATTTGCAAAAATGCCCTGATTGAGCATGGTTGATGGAATTAATTTTTCAAAAGCCGCTTTTAATTCCCCTAAAAAGGCGGTCGTATGTTCATTGTCCAAGGCAAGCAATAATCCCGGATTGGTACAGAACTGTCCAGCACCCAGGTTGACTGAATTGGCTAATTGAGTCGCTAAAGACTTGGTGCTGGATTTTATTTTTTCGGGAAGTAAAAAAACAGGATTTACGCTGCCCATTTCAGCAAATACTGGAATGGGTTCTTCTCTTTGGTTGGCTATATCATACAAGGCCTTTCCACCTCTTAAGGAACCAGTAAATGCGACCGACTTAACCAAGGGATGCTTAACTAATTGAATACCAACTTCGTGTCCTTTAGAATTGAGTGATGAAAATACGCCATCGGGCATATTTGTTTTTTCTGCAGCCTTTTGAATAGCAGTAGAAATTAAAACATTTGTACCCGGATGAGATGGATGTCCTTTTACAATAACCGGACATCCTGCAGCTAAAGCCGATGCAGTATCTCCACCAGCAGTTGAGAATGCCAGTGGGAAATTACTTGCTGTAAATACAACTACGGGACCGGTAGATTGCAACATTCTGCGAATATCTGCCTTTGGAATAGGCTGTCGGTCAGGCTGTGCTTTATCAATCCTAGCTTCCACCCAACTACCTTCCTCAACAACTTTGGCAAATAAGCGAAGTTGATTACAGGTTCGCCCTCTTTCACCTCTAACCCTTCCTTCTGGCAATCCGCTTTCCTGCATTACTCTTATTACTAAATCATCTCCTAAATTTTCTATTTCTTGGGCAATGGCATTTAAAAATGCGGACTTTTGTTTTCCAGAAAGGTAGCGATAAGTTTTCCATGCAAGCCATGATTTTTGAACTGCCAAATCCACTTCTTTTGGCGTAGCAACAGGGAAATTTCCTGTCAAGGTTTCCTTGCTTTCTGGATTGGTGGCAGAAAACGAGTCTGTCCCTTGAGCTGAAGTTTGATATCCGATAATGTTTTGAGTAATCATATTTGTTTTTTAATAATCGTCCATATTGTGCGGACGATTAAGTAGTTTATTAAAAAAACTGCCCCAAAAAAGAAGATTAAATGTTTAGGCTGGGATTTCAATATTCATATAATCTGGCAATGTAGGTCGATTCGCCAATCCATTTTCCAAAATCTTCACAACACGTTCTCTTTCATTTCCTTTCAAGGTTTGCCTTGGAGGTCTGACATATTCTGTGCCCAAGCCGGTCATTACCTCTGCAAGCTTGATGTTTTGAACCAATTGTGGGCTAATATCCAATTCCAAAATTGGCAAAAACCAGCGGTAAATTTCCAAGGCTTCCGCAGTTCTACCGGATTTTGCCAGGCGAAAAATGGCCACAGTTTCAGCTGGAAATGCGTCTACCAATCCTGCTACCCAACCATCAGCACCCATCAATAATTCTTCCAATGCAAGTGTGTCTACGCCACACATAACTTTAATACGATCACCGAAGCGGGTTTTCATTCTGGTTACATTTGAGATATCACGTGTACTTTCTTTTACTGCCTGGATATTATCACACTGGATTAGTTCTTCAAACATATCCAATGTTACTTCAATTTTGTAATCAACTGGATTATTGTAAACCAGAATAGGTAGGTCTGTATTGAGTGCAACCGTTTTAAAAAAATCAGTTGTTTCCCTGTCAGTGGGTTTGTACATCATAGGAGGCAATAACATGATGCCATGTGCGCCATTTTTTTGTGCTCGTTGTGCCAATTGAATGGCGCTTCTGGTGGAACCTTCTGCAATATTGATGATGATGGGAACCCTGTCACCAACGCTTTCCAGTGAGGCATTGACCAATTCAATTCTTTCGTCTTGAGTAATGGTGCTATTTTCTCCAAGTGAGCCACCAATGATAATGCCGTCTACACCAGCATCAACTTGGGCATTGATGTTTTTCAAAAATGCTGGGACATCCAGATCACCATTTTTGTGAAACTTAGTCGTAACGGCTGGATAAACACCTTTCCAATTCACCTGCATGGTTTAAGATTTTAGTTAGGAAATAATTTGGAGCGCGAAGTTTTTCATTTTTTTTGGAGAAAAAACAGGATTTCGATAAAAATTTATTTCAAAAATTACGATGTCCAAAATTAGCTTTTTCTCTTTAGCAATTTTAATTCCTTTCATCCTTTCGAAAATCCCTTAAATTCAATCCTTTTTCAATATTTATGTACTTTCGTCAACGCATTTTTTAAACAGTAAATCACAAACAAAATGAAAGGATATTTCCTAGGCTTTTTTGCTATTCTTTTTCTCTGTTCTTGCCAACAAGAAACAACAAATGATACGGTACCCAAGCAATATACTATTGAACAATTTATGAATAACACCCAAATATTTGGGGCTAGTTTTTATCCAGATGATAGCCGAATTTTAGTGAGTAGTGATCAATCTGGTATTTTCAATGCTTATGCTGTTCCAGTGGATGGGAGTGAAATGGAAGCACTAACAAACTCAAAAGCAGGTTCTGTTTTTTCTGTAAGCACTTTTCCTGAAGATAATCGCATTTTGTACAGAAGCGATAATAATGGAAATGAAATCTGGCATCTATTTTTGAGAAATGAGGATGGTTCTGTCCAGGAATTGACCCCTGATTCGACAGCAAGAGCCCTATTTTACGGTTGGGCATATGACCTAAAAAGTTTCTTTTATGGATATAATAAGCGCGATTCCCGATTCATGGATATTTATGAAATGGATATTGAGGATTTTGAAAGCAATTTAGTTTATCAAAATGATGGCGGCTATGATTTCGGAGGTATTTCTGATGATAAACGATACATCGCTTTCTCAAAGGCAGTGACTATGAGTGACTCAGATCTTTTTATTTATGATAGAGAAAGCCAGGACTTAACGAAAGTTTCAGAAAATCAAAGTGCTTATTTTGCTACTGACTTTGGTAAAGACAATAACACGCTTTATTATCGAACAAATGATGGTGGTGAATATATGTACCTGATGCGTTACTTGATTGATTCAGGTACTCGGGAAAAAGTCATGGAAGTTGCCTGGGATATTTCCTATGCCTATTTTTCAAGAACCGGGAAATATAGAGTTGTAGGTATCAATGAAGATGGCAAAACGGTGGTGAATATTACAGACATGAAATCAGGTAAATTGGTTGATTTTCCAAAATTTGAAAAAGGCGACATTACGTCAGTAAGTATTTCAAGAAGTGAAAAATTGATGTCTTTTTACGTGGGCAGCTCAGACTCTCCAAGTAATCTTTATGTTTATAACTTTGAATCAAAGGAGCATAAAAAACTCACCAATACACTAAATTCAGAAATTGACCCCAATGATTTAGTCGCTGCGGATGTGGTTCGATATGCTTCATTTGACAATGTAGAAATACCAGCGATATACTATAAGCCAAAACAGGCAAGTGTTGAAAATCCAGTCCCTGCCATGGTTTATGTACACGGTGGACCTGGTGGACAAACTCGTCAAACCTATAACCCATTAATTCAATACATGGTCAATCATGGCTATGCGGTCTTAGGGGTAAACAATCGAGGGAGCAGTGGTTATGGGAGAACTTTTAACAGAATGGATGACAAAAACCATGGGGAGAATGATTTGATGGATTGTGTTTATGGTAAAAAATACATGCAGACTTTGGATTATATTGATGGTGAAAAGATAGGCATCATAGGAGGGTCTTATGGTGGATTCATGACGATGGCAGCTTTGGTGCATCAACCAGAAGAATTTGAAGTGGGGGTCAATATTTTTGGCGTAACCAATTGGCTTAGAACCCTGAAGAGTATTCCACCCTGGTGGGAATCCTTCAAAGATGCACTTTATGAAGAGATGGGCGACCCATATCAGGATTCTGTTAGATTACACCGCATTTCTCCGCTTTTTCATGCTGACCAGATTACGAAGCCTGTGATGGTCCTTCAGGGGGCAACAGATCCACGTGTACTTCAGGTAGAATCTGATGAAATTGTAGAAGCTGCCAGGAAAAATGGAATTCCGGTAGAATATGTACTTTTCGAAGATGAAGGACACGGTTTTGTGAAAAAAGAAAACCGGATAGAAGCTTATGGAAAGATTTTGGAGTTTTTAAATGAACACTTAAAGAAAGAAGGAGAGATTAAAGGCTAGGATTCAAATAACATGACAAAAAGCTTAAAAGAATTGCTAGATGAGCAAGTCGAACAATTCAATCGACCTGATTTCATCGTAGATGACCCGATTCAAATTCCTCACAGATTTTCTAAATTACAAGATATTGAAATCACTGGTTTTTGGGTGGCCATGCTGGCTTGGGGGCAGCGAAAAACGATTATCAATAAAGCCAATGAGCTCATTGATTTGATGGATGGAACTCCATATGATTTTATTAGCAATCATACAGAGCAAGATAGAAAACGTTTTTTGACTTTTAAGCATCGGACCTTTCAGCCTACAGATACCCTTTATTTTTTGGAATTTTTTCAAAATTATTATCGTCAAAATGATACTCTGGAGACTGCTTTTTCAAAAAATCTTTTGAAAGAGGAACCCCATATTGGAAAAGCACTAGAAAGTTTTCACAATCAATTTTTTGCACTTCCGCATGCCCCACACCGTACAAGAAAACATGTGGCGACCCCAGCCAGAAAATCCTCCTGTAAAAAACTCAATATGTTTCTTCGCTGGATGGTTAGGAATGATGGCAAAGGAGTTGACTTTGGTCTTTGGAAAAATATTAAACCTGCACAATTATTGATGCCCCTCGATGTCCATGTTGAAAGAGTCGCAAGGCGCATGGGACTTTTGGAAAGAAAACATAGGGATTGGCAAGCAGTATTGGAATTGACCGAAAACCTTCGGGCATTCGATAAAGAAGATCCTGTTAAATATGATTTTGCACTTTTTGGAATGGGAGTTTTGGATAAGCAAGAATTGATTTAGTCATCAAAACAGAAGAATAATCTTGAAGAAGCAATTCAGAGACGCCGGTATCATTCTCCTTCTATCTCTCCTTCTGTTCCTGTTTTTGGAGGGAATCCTCAGGTTGATTTTTCCAGGAAGAGCTGCCATTGAACAAATGTATAAGAAAGAGGCTCCTGCTTTCATTTTTGATCCCCACTATTTGGTCACATTAAAACCTAATACAAAAAAAGGCTACCAGATGAGTGTAGAAAACGGAGGAGAAATAGTATGGTGGCAAACCAATAGCCAAGGATTTAGAGGTCCAAAAATGTTAGATGAACCTGATTACAGAATTATCATATATGGCGATTCCAATATTCAAGGGCGCTTTTCCAGTCTGGAAAACACTTTTGCATTTCAATTGCAAAAATTGTTGAGGGTTAAAACTGGAAAAAACATTGAAGTCATTAATGCTGGAGTTGTCAGTGCAGGACCAGATCAGTATTTAATTCGATTTAAAAAAGAATACGAAAAGTATAAGCCAGACCTGGTATTGTTTCACATTACTACTGATAATGACTTTGGGGATATACTCCGGAATCGCCTTTTTGATCTGGATGAACATGGAGATTTAGTTAAGTCTTCTCATGCATTGACCGTGGATACTTTTATAATGCAATGGAAGAAAGAACCTGGAATAAAAGAGTATATCAATTCTTTATTGCTGGTCAAAGCTGGAAACAAAATTTTGACGAAAACTTTTGGAATTGAAAAACAAGAGGTGATTGATATGTATTTAAACCTTTGCGAAAGTGAATATGAAGTTTTTAAGAATAGAGCACCTCGTAGATATTCTCATTTTCAAGATCATTACGAATATGATTTGTCATTTTTTCCTCAAAAAGAATCATCAACTTTGAAAGTTAAGCTTATGTCTGCGGTGTTGAAGGAAGCTAAAGCCTTTGCTGATTCTGTAAGTATTCCCTTTTTCGTTTCTATCCATCCTTCCATTTTTGACATTACTACCAATGCTATGATCTCTTACGAAGATTATTTTGGCTATGACAACTATAATCAGAGGAATCTGACAAACCTTGTTGAAGAAATTTGCGTATCTCTTGGAATAAATTCAATCAATCTTTTTCCCGTTTTTTATCAAAATGCACCAAATTCCCTATACTTGAAAACAAGTGATGATCATTGGAATAACAAAGGACAAGCCTTGGCAGCTGAGACAATTGGCGAAATTATATACAATCAAATTTTCGAAAGGGCAGATTCCAGTCTTTCACAATAATTTCCCCAGGTAGCATTTTCTATAATATAACTGTGGTTATTTACTTCCACTTTTTTGTTTTCAAAATGCTTGACAATTAATTTAGTAAGGGTTTCATCATCACCTTCTTCAATCAAATCTCCCCCTCCTCCAAATTCAATTGCTTCGGGAATGCCACCTGACTTGCTTCCAATCACTGGTACTCCACAAGCCATTGCTTCCAAAAGAACCATTCCAAAACCTTCAACATTTCTTTTTTCAATCATTGATTTGGAGCAAAGGACAAATAAATCACTCACATGATATACATCAATAAGTTTTTCTTCAGGCACAAAGCCAAGCCATTGAATATTGTCCTCTATTTCCATCCTACTAGCAAGTTGTTTTAGGTTTTCCACTTCTGGACCATTGCCTGCAATCAGGTAGGCAACTTTCTCTTTTACTCTTTCAGGAAGTCTTTGAATGGCTCTGAATACTACGTCGAAACCTTTATGTTCTTGAACCACAGCAACAGTAGAAATAATGAATTTTTTTGAAGGATAGTTAGGAAGCAACTTGCCTGCCCCTTTGGGGAACTCGCCTCCTAACTTCGGTAAAAACTTTTTGGGGTTCACGCAAGGATGTATGATCACCACATTTGACTTTGGAGCGAAACCCAGGACCAATTTTTTTGTGAAATGACTATTTGCGATCACTAAATCAGCTGATTCAAAAACGCTTCTTTTCATTATTTGCAAAAAAAAGTTTTTGAATTTGGAAGGGTGTGGTAATAATTCACTGCCATGTGCAAAAACAACTTTCTTTTTTGCCCTGGAAAAGTAGGCTAACAGTCCCTCGGGATACCAAATTGTACTCAAAATGATTCCAGTTAATTTTCTAATTCGTTTGAAAGATTGGAATTCCCGATAAGGTCTCCTTGATGAAACTACTTCAATGTTGATATCTTTTCCTTTCCATTCTTCTTCATGAGTTATCAATCGAAACTCCCGCCCATTTTTTCTAAATTGCCCAATGATTTCTTCCGCCATTCTTGAAATGCCGCCATCGTTTGGTGGGAAGTTGTAAGAAAGAATAATCAATATTTTTGCGATTTAAGAATGATTAAAAACGGATTATTTAGGCACGAGTTTGACAAGCGAGTACTTCCAACACTGCTAATTGGATATATTTTGTCGCTTGGATTTTTGGCTGTTTTTGATTTGCCAATTGTAGGCTCAAAGATACAGCCACCCGAGGTGATTTTTTTGATGATTTTGGGAATTATAGCAAGTAGCTCCGGTCGCCGACCTGAGAAATTCTATCCTCCGGTCAGCGACCGGAGCTACTTATTGAGCTCAATTCTTTTCTACACCCTGGCAGTTCTACTCTCCTGTTTATTTAGTAATAACTTCAAATCTTGGTTTGAATTTGCAGGATTGATTTATCTAATAACGCTATTCCTGATTTTTAATAGGTCTTTTTGGGGAAAAATATTGGATGCAAAAAAAGTACTTTTTCATTGGCTTCCAATTAGTGGAACACTTGCAGCCATTCTTGGAATCCTTGGCTGGATTTTGACCCAATACGGAATACATACCCAATTGGCAAATGCTTCAACGACCTACTATCCGTATTTTGGTTACATCGGTAGAGCCAAAGGTTTCACGACCAATCCAAACATGCTGATGAGTATTCTCGCGATTTGCATTTTGTTAAAGTCTTCGGAAATGATTTTCAAAATTAAAATTCAAAAAAGAGATTGGTGGCTTCTAGCGATTTTGTTTTTGGGAGGCATTTTGACCTTTTCAAAAACCTTGGTGGTCTTGGCGATGGCTTTAATATTTATTTCTCTTTTCAGTTCCAAGTTAGGAGGCAACTTCCCCAAAGGGACAGGCAAGTTGCCTCCTAACTTCGTGTCTGTCGGTTGGATGGGAATACTCCTTTTTTTCCTGTTTTTCAATTTCGGTACCCACATCGCCATTTTTGATAAAGAAAAAATTGATTGGGAGGCATTGACACAAAAAGCCTATACAGATGACCAGGCTTTTGCTGAAATTCAAGGCAAATATTTTATTGCTACCAATTACTGGATAAATAAGAAAAGCTCCTTAACAGCGGGATGTAGAAATATTCCATTTGGTGTAGGTCCTGGTGGGCAAAATGAATTTGTTGGGAAATTGAAAGACGAAGGTAAATACCCCGGGTTTTTTACAAATTATGATCCTCACTCAACTTATTTTGGTGCTTTTGGCGAATTGGGAGTTTTTGGGCTTTTCGCGTTGGTGGTTTTATGTTTTACAATATTTAAGAAATTAAAGCGGGTGTTGAATGAGGACTCTCCCGAAAATAAGGCTTTGGCAATAGGGTTGGCAGCTTGTTTTTTTTATATCGCAATTGAGGCAATTGCCACAGATGTCATGAACTTTAGACATTATTGGGTTTTAATAGCTGCATTGGCTTTCCTTCCAGGAAATAACTCAAAACAAGTTCAATAATTCTTCCTTCTTCGTTCTGGAGACAGGGATGTTTTTACCATTTTTTAATACCAAAAGCCCCCCTTTCCCTTTGATGTATTTTTTTGCAAATTTCAGATTGACTAAAAAGGAGTGATGCACTCTTGAAAAATGACGACAATTGATGGTTTGTTCAATGTCTTTTAATGTTTTGGAGACGAGTAACCTATCATCATTTTTCATGAAGATATTTGTGTAATTGCTATCTGACTCGCAGTAGATAATATCATCAATTTCTACAAATTCCAACCCTTCCATAGTGGGTAAAGCGATGGTTTCAAAATCATCCATCTGGTTGCGAAGATTCTCAAAAAGATGTTCCAATTGCAACTGGGAAACAGGGGTCGTTTTTCGCTCCTTTACTTTTTCTATGGCTATTTTTAAATCGTCTTCATCTACTGGTTTCAATAAATAATCAAGTGCACATACTTTGAATGCCTTAATTGCAAATTGATCATAGGCCGTTACAAAAATCAAATCAAAATTGATATTAGTTACATTCTTTAATAATTCAAATCCATTCATGCCAGGCATCTCAATATCCAGAAAAACCAAATCTGGATTCTTTTCTTTGATGGCCTTTAATCCTTCCTTTGGCTGGTGGTAGCTGCCAATGATTTCAATATCATCTCCGAAGTTTTCCAATTCCCATTTAAGGGCAGAAATGCTTGCCTTTTCGTCGTCGATAATGATGGTTTTGATTTTCATATGTCTGGTTTGCTGGTTAACTGGTTGCTGGTTTGCTGGCTACTAGCTTCCCAGCAATTAGTAACCAGCAAACCAATACTCAGTTAAACGGGAATACTAATTTTTACTTTTGTTCCGATTGCCTCTCCTGACTCATTTTTCAGATCAATAATTTTGACAAATGCTTTTCCTTTATTTCGTTCGTTTATCAAATCCAACCGTTCAGAGGTAATTTGCATGCCCATTGATTTTCGCTTGAGTGCTGACAGGTTCTTTATTTCCATCGCTTTTTCCCGCCCGATCCCATCGTCTTGCACGACTATTTGCAAATCTCCATTTTGTTGTTGTACTCGAATTTCCAATTTCCCTTTTGTCTCCTTATTCATCAAGCCATGCCATATAGCATTTTCTACATAGGGTTGTAAAATCAAAGGAGGAATTTCAATAAACTCAGAATCGACATTTTCTGAAACTTCAATAGTGTATTCAAATTTATTTTCAAAACGCATATTTTCCAGTTGGCAATACAAATCGAGGGCTTTCAATTCATCTTCGAGTCGGACAGTTGGATTTTTTGAATTATTCAAAATAAGGCGCATGAGTTGAGAAAATTTTGTCAAATATCGGGAAGCCATGCGGGGCTCATTTTGGATAATAAAGTTCTTGATGCTGTTTAGAGAATTGAAAATGAAGTGAGGATTCATTTGAGCCCGAAGCGCAGACATTTCAACCTCCAAAAGTTGTCTTTCAAACTCTGCTTTTAAGCGTTCTTTTTCTTTGACTTGTCGAATTCGCCATAAGCCAAAAGAAATCCCACCACTAATAAATAGAAGAAATAATAATGCTTTGAACCATAAGGTTTGCCAGAAAGCTGGAATAATCTGAATTGGGAGCATTGTAATTTGATCATTCCAGTTGTTATCCTCTTTACTTGCTTGAACTTTAAAAGTATAGTTTCCAGGTGTTACATTAGTATAGGGCGCTTTTCCATTTTGACAATAATGCCAATTGTCATCATAGCCTTCCAATTGGTATCTGTAATAGTGTTTTCCTTCTCCAATGAATGCAGGCGTAGCAAATTGGAGGGTAAAATAGTTTTCATCGTGATTTAATTTGAGTCCTTTGGAGGGATCCAATTCGGCAAGTGGTTTCAAAGGCTTTTCAAATAGGGAGATACCCGAAAAAATGACATTTGGAGTAATAGAATCCGCTGTAAGTGTAGAACCATTGAGAACTGAAAAAAGTCCAGGTCCGCCTAAAATCAATTTATTGTTTTGAATTACCTTGGATACGAAACCATGAGTTAATAAACCATCTTCTGGTTTAAACAGTTGAAAAACTTGTTTTTCTGTGTCAAAATGAGTTAAACCAAGAGGATGTGTAATCCATAGATTATTGTTACTATCAACTTCAAGGTCATAAATTTGATCCTTTGAAATTTGATCGCTGTAACGGTAGCTCTTGGTGATAAACGTGCCCTCTGAAGTTCGGTGCAAAGATTCAAGACCCATTGCTGTATGTCCAATCCAAACAACATCATTTTTATCAACTTCTACTTTAAATGGACTGGAGCTTGCCAATTGAACTGGCGAGTCTTCCGATTCTGAAAAAAGTATAGCTTCTTCGGAGGTACGATTAAAATACACCAAACCAATCCGGGTAGTCAACCATAAATCTCCTTTCGAATCAATGGCATAATCAATAAACCACCCAACATCTAAAATGTATGAGTCATCTCTATCATCAAAGGAATAATACTTTACACTTAAATCCTGAAGGTTCAAAAAATATATTCGACTTGGCGGGTAAGTGTTAAATACTAAAAATCCCTTATTGTCATTTTTAATAATGATTACAGAATTGCTATCGATTAAAGAATGACGGAAATGATGAATTTCTTTACTGTTTCTTGGGATGTACTTTAAACCATCATAATTTCCTGCTCCGATCCAAACTCTGTCTTCTGTTAAGTGTAAACTATTGATGTGAGGGGCAATCCAGTTTTTGGTGGTAGTCAGAGTGGTTTTTACAAGAGATTCCCCTGATTCGTTTATCCAAAACAAATCTCCTTTTATAGTTCCCACGATATAAGTCTTCGTTTCAGGCAACCAAACAATTCCCTCAGTCCTTAGCTCTCTTTCTTTATCATTTAACTCCTGAGCTGTCAAATCACAGATAAAATGATTGACAGATAATCTGGAGGGTTTATAATAATGAATTCCATCATCAGTAGCTACCCAAATTGTTCCATTTTTGTCTTGAAAAAATTCATGAACTGCATGTGAGTTAATGCCTTTTTCTGGTAGATTTCGCTCTTTTCGAAAATAAGATATTCCAGTTTTTTTATTAAATACACCCATTCCTCCTTCTCTTGTACCGACTAAAAAAGAAGATTCGTCCACTGGAAAAATATGATGAGTTGTGAACTCGTGATTTTCAGGATAAGGATAGGAGATATAGCTACCTGTTTCTATGTTTATTTTTCTAATATATCTATAGTTGGTAGAGACCCACAGATGACCTGCTTCTATAAGGATGTCTCGAATCATCCAGCTTTCTGTCTTTTTAAAAATATGTTTTGGAGGAAAAATAACTTCTTTTGTCGCTCTATGGATTCTATAAAAACCCCTATAAGTTCCCACCAGCAACCAAGCTGAGTCAAAAGGGTCTTCTGAAAAACAAAGGGCAGAGTTAAATCGGGAATTAAATGGAGGGGGATAATCCAAATGGTTGGAAGGCTTAATATATTGAAGCTCATTTGTTGCACGTTCCAAACAAACCAAACCTCCGCGAAAACCTATCCAGATTCTTTTATTTTCTTCAGCCATCATGCTTGTTATATCAGAAGAAAATCGAGCGTTTTTGACAGGCATTGGATACCTTATAAATTTTTCGGTAGCAGGGTCAAAGCAATGCAAAACAAAATCCATTGTGCCAATCCATAACAAGGAATCTTCACTGAAAACCATGTGCGAGATTCGGTTTGAAGAAAGGCTGAGACTATCTTTTGGATCATGTTGAAAAACTTTGATTTCATGTCCGTCATAACGATTCAAACCTTGCTCGGTGCCAATCCAAAGGAACCCTCTTGGGCCTTGTAAAACACTTCGACAAGAGTTGGAAGACAAACCATCTTTTACCGTTAAGACATCATGAACATAAGTTTGTTCTTGCCCAAATACACCAAAAGGATTTCCCAAAAGTATGAAAACCCAAAGGAGTAAAATTGATATTTTTTGATTGGGGTACTTCACTTCATTGCGTAAATTTTTACTATTTCCAATCAATCATTTTTGCATTTTCAAAAAGCATTTCCCGATGCTCACCATCTAAATCCATGATCCAGATTTGTTGTTCAGAGATACCGTCATTAGACGTATAAGTGAAGATGATTTGACCACCATTTGGAGAAAATCGGGCATCCAAATCATTCATGCCCACTGTTTTCTCATGTGATAAATCTATCTTTTCTTTTGTGTTGATATTGATGATAAATACCCTGGCATCGAGTTGACGACCATCTGGTGAATCAAATCCTGAAAGGTCTTCAGTGAATAAAACATTTTTGCCATCAGGAGAAAACTGTGGGTTCCCCAACTGTCCTGTTTGGCTGCTTAATAAAGTATCTTCCAGGTTACCACCTGCATCCAAAAGTAATATTTCTCCCTCAATTAAAGCTTGTCCCACTGTTCTTGCTACAATTTTTTGAGTTATCTCCGACCAGTCACATGCAGCAAAACGACGTCCTATTGGAAGCGCTGCAATCAGCTCAGTGCCAGTGCCATCCTGATTGATTTTATACAATTTATTGTCATTCGGATAAATCAATTTTGAGCCTCCTTCTGCCCAGCAGTAGCTTAAGTTTTGGGGCAATGTCCCAGAAAGTGGAATGCTTGAAATTTTTTTATAATCCAACCCCTCTCGATTCATCGTGAAAATGTGGATACCCAATTGGTCAAAACCAAGGAATGCAATTTTATTTCTTTGAGGATTTAGCCGTGGTCGCCAGCATTCACCAGATTGAGTGAGCTGGAGATAGCTTTGAGATGGATCGGAACTAAAAATGTGTGTACAACTGCCTTCTTTACGCACCCACAAATAACGATGGTCTGGGAGAGGCATCGTCTCAAATGTCCAAATCGGACTAAATACTGGGTCATGAAAACCATCTGAGACGGCTACTTGCCATCGATAAATACTCCCAAAGTGGAGATTGTTGAGTTCAAAATGGGTCTTTTCGCTGTTCTCTAGAAGTTGAATTGGGTCATTGGAATTATCTTCGAATAAATATAAGTCGTATTTTAAAGAATCATCTAAATCGGGATCTGCTGCACTCCATTCCAACATTAAATTTAGCGCTATATCATTGGCGCCTTCAATGGGGAAAACATTTTCAGGTGTGTTGGGTGGACGGTTGTTAGAATCATCATTCTTCAAAAAAACAGTTGTCGAAATCACTTCTCCGGCAACAACATTCACTGCTTCAAAAACCTTTGTAAAACCTTTTTTTTCAGCCGTCAGGGAAAAGTTCCCCTCTGGTAAATTTTCTAAAACAAAGTATCCAAGACTGTCTGTCAAAACCGTTTCACTGGCAGGAACAGTTGAGACTACGGCATTTGAGATAGGCTCAAATGTGTCATCTTCCAGTACTTGTCCTTCAATGGCTCCTGTTATATCTGGGATGAAGGAATCATCTTTGCAGGCAATGAAGGAAATGGTGATTAAAAATAGAATGAAGTTTCTCATGATTTTAATATGGTAGCCGTCCATTTTAATGGGCAGGCTTTAGTCTTTAAACCTACCCATGAAAATGGGCGGCTACGTTAAAATTGATAAACTAACCCAAGCTGCCCCTTAAAAAAGCTATCCGGGTATTTCCCTTCAACGACATAATCCGTTTTATCTGAAAGCGCATAACTTGCATGAAACCTAAAATCCAAAGCTACTTTTTCAGTAAAGGGAACAAATAAACCTGTACCTAAACCCAGTGTACCAGTAAACATTGGTTTTTTTAGCAATTCTCCGGCTAAATTCTCTGTTAATAGAAAACCTGAACTGGCTATCAAATATGGTTTCCAAGATTTTTTTATTGGGAGTTGCCAAATAAAACTTAAATTACTATGCAGTGCATGGCTGGAATAATAGGGCAATGCATCAAATTGTTGCCATCCAGCTTCCAACTCCATTGCAAGATGATTGCTTATAGGGTATTGGAAAGCGCCATAGAATCCTGGTTTGATAATCCCCGTCGGATAATCTCCTCGGTATTGAACAGCTGAAATGCCTATTTTGAATAATGGATTTGGTTCATAATCATTTGAAACAAAAGGTTCAGGTTCCATTTGGGCTTTTTCCAGGTGGTATTTGCGAATTGCTTGTTGAACCTGAATAGAATCTTGCCCTTGCCAAAGGCTTTCCTCCAAACCTTCGACCACCAAAGCTTCCAAGGCTTTTTCAATCGCCTCTGTTAATGCTAAATCTGCTGGTTCATTGTAAGTATAACCAGTTTCCGCTTCCAATAATTTTTGAAAAGATACAAATCTGAAAACACCCGCATCTACTTTTTGGGACAAGATGGTTTTGGATGTGTACACTGTTTTGACCACTTTCCCACTTGTTGTGGCAATCGCCCGAAGGCATACCGTAACGCGGTCTTGTCTAAATTGAGTAGATCCACCAGTGCCAAAATAACGGGCTCCAGCTCCCCCTGTCTGAATATTGGCATCATAACTAATAATGCCCCCTTCCAACAACAAACCCGCAAATAATAGTGGCGGCAATACCTGTCCATTAGACTTTTGTTGTTCTCCTTGATATTGCAGTTTGCTGGAGCGAATGATTTTCCGCTCGTTGAGTAGGTTGTTTACATTTTCGCGCTCCACAACCACAAACCAGCCACTTTCTTCCATTGCGCGCATGAGCATGCTGGTTGCGCCCTGCGTTACAGCGGTACTCCAACTAGCCCCTGTTTCACTTGGTTTGTATTGTCCAGTTTGGTCTCTGAAGCTATACACGGCTGCTACGAGTGGTTCCTTTGGACTTGGCAATTCTTTAAGGATGGAGTTTAGGGAAGAAGGCTGCGCAACGGTTGCAGTTTGCCGAACAGGAAAAGATTTTGGACCAGCGCAACTTGTCCAAAGGATAAAAGCGATTAGAGATTGGAAAAAAAAGTTCTTCATAGTAACTTTTTCAAATGCTGGGAATATTCAAATTCAAGATCAAGAATCAAGTTCAATTTTTTGAAGTTGATTCTTGATCTTGAATTTTTAAAAATACGGTATCGTTATCTGCGTCTGTCCACCTGTTGCAATGTCTAAAATCAGTACGGACAGACCATCTGCTGATGGAGTCATCTCAATTTGAAAATCACCAAACTGAAACACCCCTTCCTGAAATTCTTCTGAAAAGGGATCGCCAATCAGGTTTCGACTAATTTGGCTCAAAACCTGTCTCATTAAGCTGCTTCGAAAATCTTCAATAGGATCCCTTTGGAAGCCAGAGCGCTCTTCAAGATGCTCATCCTTAAAGCCATTTTGAGCCTGGGCTACGCTGAGTAAGCCATTATAATTCAGTGGATTTCCTCCAAAAGCTGGGTTTTGTGGAGTGTATTTAAAGTCCTGGGCAGTCAGATCGCTGATGCCAAAAATGGAAAAAACGAGAATGATGAGTATACTTTTCATGATGCAAACTTTTGATTCAAAAAATGCCACTTCCCTTCAAATCTTCTCCTCCCAATTCTTTTTCAATTTCTGTTTTATTTCGAATGTATTGTTCCACAAATCTGGTCGCAAAAGCGCCCAATTGCTTTGAGTACTGTCTGTTAGGCTGAAGTCTTCGCGTCCAGATTTTGAAGTTATTTAGCTTTATATTGATAGTTGTCGTTCGCCCTGGAGCAGGTGACTCTTCTACTGTGATGATGTAATCTTCTTCAAATTCTGCTTGCCAATTGGCATTAAATGCAATGTAAAATTCACGCCCTGTAAGCGTTTTGGTTCTATCTACCAAGAGTACCAGTGCACTATTTCCATTAGCCATCATATCATTTTGAGCATCCAGGCTTGAAGCTTTCAAAAGAAAAAAGGAACTTATCATAATAACTAGAATGTGCATGAGCCTCTGGTTTAGATTCAGGTTTTTAGTCTAAAATACATGCGTGTATTCTTTGAGAGGAAGGGTTTTGAACCCTGCGGTCATCACGAAAAGCGGAGGGTTCAAAACCCTGCTTCTCAGAAATCCGAGTGAAGTTCAGACAAAGTCCCTCGAAGAGGGCTCAGCGACTTTCTATTAATTCTTTATTTGTATATAAACCGGCAAGCTAAAATTATCCTGAATAATACTGACGGGTTGTTTGGAAGTTACCCCTGTCATTTCCAAATACAATTGATTGCTTCCATGCTGAATAATTTTTGCCTGAAGGTCTCCTTCCAAAATAGTTTGGAGCTGATTGTTGTCTCCGGTTTGTAGAATGTCTATTTCTGACCAATTGCTAATCAAGTTTAATTCTAGCTGATTGTCTTGTCCACTTTGAAGCACATTTTGTTTCCCGGTCTGGCTAAATGCCTGAATGTAGGCTGAGTGCCTGGTGCCTGTTTGTTTTAGGTTAACTTCTGAAGAAAGATCCAGAAAACTGGATTGGTTGGATACTTGACCAATCAGAAGAATCGGAAAACAAAATACCAAAGTTGAAATAACCTTCATGTTTATCTAATTGGTTTTGTCAAAAGGTGATTTTAAAAGGACAAGCAAGTTTTTGCTGTTATTGTACAATGGATGCATTATGAGAATTTCCGATTTGGGTAACGATTGAAGAGGATTGCGGAACAGCACTCTGATTGATATTCAGGATATTGGAATTTCCATCTTGAATAGCTTCAATGCTTGAGCCAATTACGCTTTGAGTTAAATTGGCTTCATTTTCATAACCTCCATTCTGTTGAGTGAGCGAAATCATCCCGTCCTCCATTCCCGTTTGAACTAAATTGGCTACATTGGAATTCCCCCCTTCCTGGATGACATCAATCACGCTCATAGAAACACCATTTTGATTAATCGATATTGAATTTGAAGAACTTCCGGATTGAGAAAAATAAATAAGGTTATCGGAACCAATTTGAAGTATATATATGGTGTTTTTGTCAGCCCCAGCTCCCCCATTGCCTATTTGATTACCAGATATTCCATTTAATACTCCTGCTTGTCGAATGGTTAATTCATTATGACTACCACCTTGTTCAAATACAACATCATTATATCCTCCATTTTGAAAAGCATCTACATAGTTTTGCTGCCCATTTTGATCAAAACTGAGCGTGTTATAATCTCCGATTTGTTCAAGAATTGAGATACTGTTTTGCGCTAACTGATTCACAAGCATAAGGTTCTGATTACCAGACTGTCCAATAATATTTATTTCATTGGATATCCCCGCTTGGTTAATATCTATTTGATTGAGCGTGCCTTCCTGGTTGACTGAAAGCGTATGAGCTGAAGTTGCCTGGCTGGCAGTGATGGTACTGGATGCTGCGTTGCTTTGATCGATTTGCGCATTGTGATTTGCACCCTCTTGAGTTAAATCTGTATGATTGCCTGAAACAGTTGTACTTTGCCCAAAACTGATTGTTGCGACAAAAGCAAATGCCAAAATCAATTCAATTCTCTTTTTCATAATAGTATATTTTTTATAGTAGACTTTATTCGGTTGACGGTAAATCCCAAAGGGACTCCTTTGGATGCGGCAGACGGTTGACGGCTTCCCTTACAAATTTTTTTCGAATAAAGTCTAGTGTTTATTTAAAGAAAACTCCCACATCAGGAATAATGAGACAAACATAGGTCTGATACCACCTAATGTGGGAGTTAGATTGAGTAAGCTGTCCGCTTGATTGAGTAAGTGGTCCTCTTATTGTTGATTGACTATGATATTATTAGCGGAACCAATTTGGGTGCTTTGAATGAGGTCGTTTATTCCTGTTTGATTGACAGACATAATATTAGCGGTTCCATCTTGTGTAGAATAAATTCCTAAAGTGTCGCCATTTTGGAGTATTGTGGCTTCATTTAGGTCTCCGTCCTGGGAAAGTTCAATTGTACTAATTTCTGCTTCCTGAGTAATATTTGCCAAATTAGCATCTCCTGTTTGATTGAGTAAAACACCTGCGTAACCGGCACCAATTTGATTAATGGTAGCTTCATTATTACCACCAGTTTGAGTCGTTTCGATGCCAGCCCAATCCACATGATTGTCTTGGTTTAAGTCTGCATTATTTTCGTTTCCATTTTGTGTTAATTGTATTCCCCCCAGATAACCATGTTGTTCAATACTTGATGTATTCCCATTGCCTTCCTGATTACTTATTGCGATGTTTACAGCTCCAGTTTGATTAATAGTTTGAATATTTTTCATCCCGCTTTGAATAAATTCTACGCTGTTTTCCAATCCAGATTGGGTGATATCCATTGAATTGGCATCACCAACAGTTGCTGCTTGTCCAATTTGGTTACCATAGACAACATTGTTAGATCCTATTTGATCGACATATAATATATTGTATTGATCCAGTTGATCGGCTAACGTAGAATTTTCCGTTCCTCCCTGTACAATTTGAGAATAATTATTTTCCCCATTTTGGATATGGTCAATAGCCCCCAAAGTTCCGGTTTGTTCAACTTCAGTTCCCTGGTTTGTACCAACTTGGGAAGTTTGGATAGTATTTTCCTCGCCACTTTGATCTACAATTGCACTTATTGTATTCCCTATTTGATTTATTTGGATGGAATTTTCTACACCTGATTGATCAACATTTACGAAAAGATGTATTCCTTCTTGATGAATATTCAAATCATTGTTAAAAGTATCCGGATCAACTTGCCCAAAGGCAATCATGGAAGTCATTGCAAATACAAAAATCAATTCTAATCTCTTTTTCATTGGTTTAATATTTTTAAAGTGTTTGATGAATTAATTCAGGTTGAGGACAACAGCCTCGCCGCCCTGCTGGGCGGCTCGGGAGGGGTTTCAGGGGCAAACATGGGCAGAATACCCATGTTTGCCCCCTGAAACCTCTATTTGCGAACCAGCTTTACTGGCGAGCATTATAGTTCTCAACTTGGGTTAATTAGTTTTCTCTTTCTGAGAATGTCGGGACAAAAGTAGGAGGGGAACTATTCGATTTGGGAATTCGATTGATTAAGTGGTCCGTTTGATTGAGTGGGTTGTCCATTGAAAGATTAATCGGTGTTGTAGTTGAATCCACTATGTTTAGGTATCCTAAGGAAGAAAGTTACCTTTGATGCGCCTTATAAAAGAGGTTGGTTCAAGTAAAATACCAACTCAAATATTATTGTATTTTTTATGAATAAAAAAGGAAAACTATATCTCATCCCTGCCCCACTTGGTGAAGGTGTTATTAATACGATTCCTGCATATGTGCTTGAAATTCTTCACGAGTTGAATTTTTTTATTGCTGAAAGAGCCAAAACTGCCCGTCATTTTATTAAAAAAACTAATCCAGTTAAAGCATTTTCTGAACTCAGCTTTTCAGAATTGAATAAAAGAACGAGCCCTGAAGAAATTCAAACTTTCCTGAATCCTGTTTTTGAAGGAAATGATGTGGGTTTGCTTTCAGAAGCAGGTTGTCCGGGAGTTGCTGACCCGGGTGCTGTAATCGTAGAAATGGCCCACCGAAATGATATTGAAGTCATTCCGCTTGTTGGTCCTTCCTCTATTTTACTTGCTTTGATGGCATCGGGCATGAATGGTCAAAGCTTCGCATTTCAAGGATATCTTTCGGCAAAAAGGCCTGATTTAGTTAAAGATTTAAAACGATTGGAACAGCTTTCTCAAAAATTGAAACAAACACAGATTTTTATAGAAACGCCTTATCGAAATGGACAATTGATAGAAACAGCATTAAAAACATTGTCTCCAAAAACGAGATTTTGCATTGCGGCAGATTTAACCCTCACAACACAATTCATTCAAACCAAAAGAATTCAAGATTGGCGAAAATTCACCATACAGGATTTACACAAAAGACCCGCTATTTTTTTAATTCATGCTTAAATATTCAACAAAATGAAATCACTGACAATTACCCTTTTCCTATTCACGCTTTTTTCAAACATTCTCATTGCACAAGACAGTTTGATTGTCAAGGTATTAAAGGAGAATACACATTCCCTACGAATTGAAAACGGAACTTTTACAGGTACAGGTGCTGCCATTTTGGAAGAAGCGATTGCGAATAGCCAATTTCTTCCTGTTGGTGAGCAGCATGGTATTCGGGAGATAGGAGCATTCACAAAAGTGCTTTTCGAGCAAGCGGCTAAAAAAGGCTTTCAGTACATGGCTATCGAAACCGATCCTTTCACAGCGGCAAAAGTTGAGGAATTGGCAAATGGTACTATTGAGGAAGCCAAAGCACACCTTCAAAAATTTCCTTGGACGATTCCTTTTTACGATAACAATGAAGATTTTGAATTTTTAAAAGCAGTAACTTCAAATAGCAAAGCCAAACCAGCTTTTTGGGGGTTGGATCAAACCTTTGTTGCAGGTACGCGCTATTTGTTTGCTGAATTAATGGAATTGGCTAGTACAGATGAAGAACAAAATGTAGCTGCAGAATATTTCAAAAAAGCAAATGAAGCTTTTGGAGAAGCTATGCAAAATATGAACCCCAATAAAATTTATTTGGTGAGGATGCAAGAAGCCGATTTTGAACAGCTTTCTCAGACTTTTTGTGTAAATGGGGAAGAAACGGCTTGTCAAATCATCAACGAAATTAAGAAGTCTAAAGAGATTTATCAATATTGGTATGACGGGAAGTATTTGGAAAACAATCGTGTTCGCTCTGATTTAATGAAGCGTCACTTTATGGAGTATTATCGAAAAGCTCAAAAAGAAGGAGATGAATTGCCCAAAGTTGTTTTAAAATTTGGTGCTAACCATTGTGTTCGTGGGCTTACCTATGTCCATATTTTTGATTTAGGCAATATGATTTCAGAGTTGGCAGCCATGAATGAAACTTCTTCTTTCCATATTCTTTTGACGGGGGCAAAAGGGACGACCCACAACCAGCTGCAGGGGACGCAACCATTTGATGCAACTGAGGATTGGCATGAAAATATCAAAGCTGCACTTGGTGATAAATTAGATACGGACGAATGGCTTTTGATAGATATGCGCCCTGTTCGCAAAATTCGAATGAAAAAAGCAAGTGCTGATTTCAAAAGATTGATTTTTGGGTGGGATGTTTGGATTGTTGTTCCAGAGGCACAAGCGGTGACGGGATTTTAAAAACGCTTTAAAAATTTGCTATTAATGGAATCAGAATTAAGTACCCTGGATGAAGCTTTGGAGTTGCTCCAACAAGACAAAAAAGAAGCTTTGGCTCAGCATATTGATGCTTTGAGTTGTAAAGAAATTGTGCATTTGCTAGGGCATATGAATAGAGAGGAGCAAATGAAATTATTGATTTTGCTTCCTCCTGAAGTAGCGGCAGAAGTGATTGATGATATTCCGGAATTTCAAGCATTGGATTTAATCGAAGAATTGGAGGCTAGTGATGCTGCCGCCATTTTGAATGAATTAGAAAGTGATGAGCAAGCAGATATTATTTCCGAGCTGGATGATGCAGAAGCACAAGCCATTCTGGCTGCGATGGAGCCAGAGGAAGCTTCTCATGTGAAGCAATTGATTATTTATGACTCGGATACAGCAGGAGGGCTGATGAAAACTGAGTTTTTTGCTTTCCGCGAAAATCAAACAGTGGAAGAAGTTACTGAAGACCTGAGAAACAATTCAGAAAAATATCAGGACTACCGTCTAAAATACCTCTTCGTAATACGAGAATCAGGGCAACTCCACGGCGTTTTACAAATGCAGGATTTGCTACTTGCCAAATCTAATACTAAGCTTAAAAAAATTACCCGTCAGGAAGTTTCCTTTGTTAACCACAATGCTTCCCTTGATGAGTTAATTGACTTCTTTCACACCTACAATTGGTTTGGAGTTCCTGTGGTTGACGATGCGCAAATTCTCGTAGGTGTGGTCCTGAGAGGGGACATTCTGGAGGCCGAAACTGAACGAATCACACAGGAACACCTGGAGAGTCAAGGTATTATTGGTGGGGATGAATTGCGCACAATGCCTGTTTTTTTTCGTGCAAAAAGAAGGTTGTCCTGGTTATCGGTCAATATCCTGCTCAACATTATCGCTGCCAGTGTAATTGCTTATCATCAGGACGTTTTGAGTTCAGTGATTGCCCTTGCCGTTTTCCTTCCCATTATTTCAGATATGAGTGGTTGTTCAGGAAATCAAGCAGTGGCAGTTAGTATGCGTGAATTGTCCATAGGTGCGGTTAATCCAGGAGAGGTAATGCGGGTTTGGTGGCAGGAAGTTTCAGTTGGACTAATCAACGGATTGGTTTTGGGAGTTTTGATTGGGATTGCTGCCTGGCTTTGGAAAAACAATATTTATCTTGGAATGGTAGTAGGAGGTGCATTGTGGATAAACACCTTGGTCGCCGTTTCCATTGGAGGAACGGTTCCTTTGATTTTAAAAGGGATGAAAATAGATCCTGCCCTTGCTTCGGGGCCTATCCTGACTACAATTACGGATATGTTTGGATTCTTTTTGGCTTTGAGTTTTGCTTCCCTTGTTTTGAGTCAGTTAGGTGGTCTTTGAATTGTGATTGGAGGCAGTAAATTAATTGTCTTTTACTGCCTCCAAACTCAATAATACAGGCACATTTTCTTCACCATTATACACAAAAATGGTCGTCTTCAATCTATCACTCAATGCTTTGAGCTTTTGAGCATAGTCTGCCTCTTTTCCTGTTTCCGGAATGCCCAGACCTAAAAACACGATTTCCGAGTCTCCTGAATATTGGAAAATGATTTCTGAAAAATCCTGATTCTCTTTTTGGATAATGACCTCGACGGATGCTTTGATTCTGGTTCGGGGGAGGATTTGCTTTAGTTTTCGCTCAAGATCTATTTTTTCCCCTTTTGAATTGACTACAGAACGAATATTAATTTTGGCATCTTTCCACGGAGCGTTGGAATTGAGTAAATGGGCAAAGAGTAACATCAAATCCCCGTTTCGCTGTTGTCCGCCCCACCAAACATCAATGTTTTTTGTACGACCTGGTTCATGTCCCCAATTAAGGCGGGCAATTACAGTACTGTTTCCAATTTTTGAAAGAGCACTCATAATGCGTAAATGTGTTGCAAGTCGAGCCGGTTTTTGAGACCAACCAAAAAGCAGGGTATTGGATTTGATGCCAGCAATTCCATTTGCCTGTGCAAGATGAATGGCTCCTTTTTCAAAATCCTGTACAACGTGAGATTCTCCAAAAGCAGATAAATCTTCTTTTCTTATCTCATTGTTCATCTCGCTTTGTTTCTTTTTTAAATCGTAAGACTCTTTACTTAAATCGCCTTCAATGAGCTGAAATGCTGTGACGATCCCACTTTTGTAACTCAACCAACAAGCTAGTCGCAGCAAGCCCATTCTTTTGGTAGCATTTCCTAAAAACACCAAAATGGAAGGACGCCAATTTCTGGATTTATTTCCATGTGGGCGATGATTTAGCAAGGCATACCGTGCCATTACAAACCAGAAGCCTGCCCTCGCATCACCCCATTCTTTTTCCAAAGTCCTTTTTTGCAAAAACCAATAAATAGCTCCCTCAAAAATAAGTGCAAGCAAACATGCCCATGGGTTGATTAAAAACATCACCAATATGGCGCCGATAGCTCCCAAAACGGATACGAACCAAGGCACCTTAATCGTTGGCCGATAAAATGGATCTCCTACCAATTTTTCTACAACTGCGCTCAAATTAATCATTACATATAGTGTAAGGAAAAGGACTGAAACAAATTGAGCGACCGTATTTAAACCACCCAAAGCCACAGCAAGGAGTGCAATGCCACCGCTCACATAGGTCGCCAGGGCAGGTTGTCCTGTTTTGGTCACTTTGGTGAAAACTTTGGGTGCCAATCCATCTTTGGCTAATGCTTGTAAAACCCTTGGACCGCTTAATACACTGCCAAAAGCAGAGGATAAAATAGCTCCCCATATTGCCGGGAAAACCAATATACCTCCCAGCAGGGCTACCTTGGTCCAGGATTCTACTCCAGAATTTGCGAGTTCTTCTGGACTCATTTGATCGGATATAGAAAGAAAAACCGGTATAATAAGGTATAATGCCAAGCCAGTAAGTATGGCACCCATAGTGCCGATAGGGATGGATTTTTGCGGGTCTTTCAAATCACCACTTAAGCCAATCCCCGCAGTAAATCCGGTAACTGCCGGGAAAAATACCGCAAACACATACCAAAACCCTTCCGGTGCAGTTTGGTAACTTGCCTCAAAGACGGGTTCCCTGAATCCTGAGCTACCGATTCCAGCGATTAAGGCTATCACAGATAAACACACCAGAATAAAAATGGGGATCTGCAATTTCAAAACCAGTGCTGCACTCTTGCTGGAAAGTATGGTGACTATGATTACAAATCCTGCAGCCAACAGTTGAACAAATACATCTGGTGGAAGTCCATAATCTGGTAAGAATAGTGCAATGGCTTCTGCCAAACCAAAACAATAAAAAGTAATACTAAGGGTACGACATAAATAGAGTGGAATGCCAATCGCGCCACCCAATTCAAGCCCCAGACTTCTCGATATCATGAAATACTCGCCTCCTGCTCCTACAAGCATATTGGTGGAAATCGCAGAGGCACTTAAGCCAGTTATGAAGGTTATGGAACTTGCCAAGACGACAATCAAAAGGGTTAAGCCTAAACCTACATTACCCAATACCCAACCAAAGCGCAGGTACATGATAAGACCAAGGATAGTTAGCAGACTGGGAAGATAAACACCTAGAAAAGTACCAAACTTAGAATGGACTTTATTATTTGAATTAGTCTGTGTAGTTGGTTCCTGTTGCACTAAATATAGCTTGTTTGAGATAGGATTTTGGTCTAGAATTCAACGGTATTCGCTAATTTAATAAAAGGTTCCATAAAATCAGGCAGTTGTGTACTTGATTATTTTTCAACCCCATAGGTTGCACTATTCTAAGCTAATACATATTTTTTTTACGTAAACACCATACTAATACCGTCTTTGCAATCTCCGTCCGAGCCTTTGACAGCAATATCCGATACATTGGCAGCATTGTCCGAACGAGGACGACTTCAGCGACTACATCTTTGCATCGTAAGTTTTTTGAAAGGACTTACAAATGATTTTTGAAAACAACTATTCAATAGGATTTAAGATTCATGAAATATTAAATGCTATTGATTGAACCATTAAATTTTATAAAAATGAAAACGCAAAGAAATTTTTTAGTTGCATTGATTTTGACACTTGTTGCTTCTTTTACTTTAAATGCCAATACTGTTTCTGAAAATGGCAAAATGATCGTGAAAATTGAAAAACAGGATGTGATGTCTATTGCAGTTCAAATTGCAAATTTGCAAAAACAGCGAACCATTGTTTCAGTAGCAGATCTAAATGGAAAAACGTGGTTTACAAAAACGGTTTGGAAAGAAAATGGATATGCCCAAAAGTTGAACTTGACGAAACTTCCTTCCGGAACATATGTGATTGCTGTAAAAAATAAGTTGGAAACTTATACTAGTGCTTTTTCAAAGACTGATTTTGATGTTGCTCTTTTTGATGTGGTAGAGGGAAATCCATCTAAGGGATATGCCGTACTGACAAATCAAAATGGTTTGGCTGGACAATCCTTAATCACTCACATTAATTCTGCCAACTCAGAAAGTATAGATATCCATCTGGCAAATCTTGAAAACACAAAAGCCGAAATTCAATTGCATACCCTTTCTGGTGTGGCGATGCTAAATGATTCAGTAGAAGGTGAAATTGGATATGCCAAAAAATACAATTTGGGAGGTTTGAAAAAAGGAAACTACTACTTCTTTATTCGCACCAAAGGGATGTCTCAAATTCAGTTTTTCTCTATTCAAAATGACAAAGTGACCTTGAGTGAACGGGTTACATTGAAACAAAATGATTTGAATGTTGATTTGGCAGTGAAATAGATTGCCGGTTACTAAAACCAAATGAATTCGATTTTAATATTCATACACTAATTGGTAAGGCGGAATTCGATCCGCCTTACTTTTCTTATTTTTGAAGACCAAAAGAATGTTGCTATGAGCCATAATCTTCAAATAAAACCAGACCAAATTTTTCTAAATTTTCGAGGCTTGGGTTCAATAACCGGCTTTTGCCTCCTTCTTTTTTCAAGCTCACTTTTTAGCCAAAATGAGTCTCCATTGCCTTCATTTCGTTTTGAAATTATAGACTTGCCAAATGGCGAGTTGGGCAATCACGTTCAGGCGATTGCCCAGGATTCTATGGGATTTATGTGGTTTGGTTCCCAGTATGGACTGCATCGGTATGACGGTTATCAGGTCAAAACGTACATTCACGATCCCGCTGATCCCTCGACTATTGCCTCTAGTTATGTCGAATATATTTATGTGGCTAAAGACGGGACACTTTGGTTAGGGCATTGGGGCGCTGGATTAGATCTATTTGATCCAAGAACCGAAGAAGTAACACATTATACACATGATCCCAATAACCCAGAGACTATCAGTAATAATTTTGTGACTGAAATTTTGGAAGATCGCGAGGGCTACCTTTGGGCGACCAGCCAAAATGGTGTAAACCGCTTAGATCTCAAAACTGGAAAATTTAAACGATTTCAGCATGATCCCAAAGACTCGACCAGTTTGAGTTATGACAAATGTCGTTCGATGTATATGGATTCAGACGGAATTTTGTGGTTTGGTACTGGCTGGGCCTGGGAGGGCGTTGAATTTGGTGGATTGAACCGGTATCATCCAAAAACTGCAACTTTCACGAGGTATCGCCATAATCCCAAGGATCCAAAAAGTTTACGTTCGAATAAAGTTTTTGAAATTTTTGAAGACTCCAAGGGCAATTTCTGGATTGGAACAGAGGGAGACGGTTTGCATTTGATGGATAGAAAAACGGAGACTTTTACTCATTTTCCGCAAAAAGAAAAGGCTTTGTGTGCACCTTATTTAGAAGATGAAAATGATGACCATGTCAAGGTGATTTTTGAGGATACTGAACAAAAATTGTGGATTGGATCATGGAAGGGCGGCCTAAAGTATTTTGATTCAAAAACCAAACTGAGCGAACATTTTTATATCGGCAGCCATTTTTCAACTATTCCGGAAAATTTTGTCTGGAATATAATCCAATCTAAAGATGGCACACTTTGGGGGTTAACGGCAGGCGGAAATGCAAGCGTTTTTAAAATAGTCAAAGAGGACAGCGCTTTTGATCATTTTTCAATTGGCACAGGTAATCGAATTCTTTGTTTTTTTCAACGAAACGAACAGGAATTGTGGTTTGCAACTCAAACCACTGGATTAGTACAAATGACTGACCAAAAATACTTCACTTACGAAAAGTCTCCTGTTAAAGAGGATCGTACTTTTCCTACCAACAGATTGGATGATGCCTTCAATCCCGAACAGGAAGATTTGTTCGACGATATTTATAAAATCCAGCAAGATGCAGAAGGATATCTTTGGTTCGTTACAGGAACTATCCATAGTTCAGTATCAAGGCTGATGCGACTGCAACCTGAAACCGGCGATTTCCAACAATTCACCTTTGAAAAAAATAAAAATACCAGCATTTCATCGCATTGGGTAATGGATATTTTGGCAGATAAAAAGGGGCGAATTTGGATAGCTGCCGGTGATGGGGCTTTGAATCTCTTTATTCCTGAATCAAACACATTTGAAAAATTTGTACCCCCGGTACCATTCTCCGAAGTAGTTTCAGAGTTTAATATGGTTGCCCGTCTGGGACTTGCCAATGACGGAATGATTTGGTATGGAGGGGCACATTTCAACAATTTCGATCAAAGCCCATTGTTTTTTTATCAGTTCAATCCGGATACCAAGATTTTTACCAGATTTGACATTAAAAACGATAAAACTTCCCATACAACCAATGAAATTGTTCAGAATATCAATGCAGATAAAAAAGGGAATATTTGGTTTGTTGCACCTCAGTTTCTGTACAGGTTTAATCCCAAAACCAATACCTCCAGGACATGGAGTAATGCTGAACTTGGTACTAATCGGTTTTTGGGAATGACGGAAGACGACTACGGACGTATGTGGATTTTGGCGGACGGACTGATTGTCTTTGATCCTGAAGAGGAGAAGAGTTTTACCTATAATCCAAGCTCAGGTATTCAGAATTTGCCCTTTGCCCGTGGAAGTATATTTAAAGCGCTGAATGGAAAAATTATTGTTGGTGGACGAGGAGGATTTCATTCCTTTGATCCTCAGGAATTATTGGGACAAACAGACCCCAATCCACCCGAAATATTGATAACTGATTTTACGATCCCAGATCATTCTCTGTCTTCCAAATCGAATGTTCTCCTGGCTAAAGATTTTTGGGAAAATTCAGAGCTTAATCTTTCTCATAATCAAAATGTATTTACTTTTCGATTTGCTGCCCTGGATTTTTTACAACCTGAAAACAATCGCCACGAATTCAAATTGGAAGGATATGATGACCACTGGCGAATTGCGGGATTGGAGCCGATGGTAACCTATATCAAGGTGCCGCCTGGCGATTATACTTTCAAGGTTCGCGCTGCTAATTATCAGGGACAATGGGGGAATACAAAAGCTGTTCGGGTGTTGATTTCGCCGCCCTGGTGGGAGAGCTGGTGGGCTAAAGTTTTGTATATTTTAGGAGCATTGGGGTTGATTTTTGGTGTTTATCGGTTTCAACTTACAAGACAATTGGCGCAGGCTGAAGCTCGAAGACTGAAAGAGCTCGACACTGCCAAGACACAGCTTTATACAAATATCACCCACGAGTTTCGTACACCTTTATCAGTTATATTAGGAATGGCTCGACAGGTGGTCGATGATCCGAAAGCACATTTTCGGCAGGGTTTGGATATGATTATTCGAAATGGAGAAAACCTACTGTCATTGGTCAATCAAATGCTTGATTTGTCCAAGTTGGAAAATGGGAAACTGGTGTTGAATCTGATTCAAAATAATGTGGTTAATTTCCTGAAATACCTGGCTGAAAGTTTTCATTCATATGCAGAGAGCCGTGGAGTTCAGGTTCATTTTCTTTCCGAATCAGATTCTGTTTTAATGGATTATGACCCTGAAAAACTGCAACAAATTGTCGTGAATTTGCTGTCCAATGCAGTAAAATTTACTCAAAAAGGCGGGCATGTTTATCTACAGTTGATAGTTGACGGCGGATCACAGACAGTCGCAAATGAAAATTTTTTGAAAATTGTAGTAAAAGATACTGGCATGGGTATTCCGGAGGATAAATTGCCCCATGTTTTTGACAGATTTTATCAAGTTGATGATTCAATGACGAAAGAAAACGAAGGTTCGGGGATTGGTTTGGCTTTGACGAAAGAATTGGTGAAATTGATGGGGGGTGAAATTTCTGTGAAAAGTCAATTAGGCAAAGGTTCGGAATTCATTGTGAATTTGCCAATTCGAAAAACGGCACAGCCAGGAATAGAGCTAAAACCTAAATTGCAAAAAGAGACTTTTCCATTTTTAGATGGAAATTTTCAGGAAACAAGAACTCCTTTTCTTGCCTCGAAATCCAATTCAACTGAAGCCAACCAATTACTTTTGGTCGAAGACAATCCCGATGTCGTCCAGTATTTGACGTCCTGCCTTGCTCCTCATTATCGTTTGCACATTGCAACGGACGGACAGGAAGGACTAGATTTGGCAACAGAAATCATTCCCGACCTCATCATTTCTGACATTATGATGCCCCAAAAGGATGGTTTCGAAGTATGTGATATTTTGAAAAATGACGAACGCACAAGTCACATTCCCATTATTATGCTCACTGCAAAAGCAGATGTGGAAAGCAGATTAGAAGGACTAAAAAAGGGAGCCGATGCCTATTTGGGTAAGCCATTTCACAAAGAGGAGTTATTGGTGAGAATTGAAAAACTTTTGGAATTGCGTGAAAAATTGCAAAACCACTATCTCAAATCTGGACTAGGTGGAGGGAATAATGGGATAAAAGACATTCCGGATGTCCAGAAAACTGAGCACTATTTCGTCAAAAAAGTCCGGAAAGTGGTGGAGAAAAATATGGAAAACTTTGATCTGACAGTTGAACAATTGTGTAAGGAAATCGGCATGAGTAATTCCCAGCTGCATCGCAAATTATCCGCGCTGACAGGCTTCTCTGCAACCAAGTTTATTCGATATGTTCGATTGACTCATGCCAAAACCCTTTTGCAAAATCCGAATCTGACCATAACAGCAGTGGCTTTTGATTCAGGATTTAATGATCCAAGTTATTTTGGAAGAGTGTTCAAAAAGGAGTTTGGGGTAACGCCAGTTGAATGGCGAGAAAATATAGTCTTGGAAAAACTGGAATAAGGTTATTTTCGAAATATTCGTTTAAAATCATTTTTGTATTCCTCCCCAACATCACGGAATGTTCAATTTTATAAGATTTGGCAAAACCAAAAACAGTGGTTGCCATGGGGAAGAATTGCTTTTCTGATTGAATCCTAAAAACACCAATTGTCCACAAATCGCTAACTGCAGTAAAACCGCCCACTTTCAAATATTGATAATTGGAGTGTATTTCAGCATTGAAAGCAGTCTTTGAAAAGATCATTCGCAAAGTTGGATTTATAACCAAATTGATTCAAATTGCCTGTCTGCCATCGCCCATGGATACCTGCCTCAAAGACTATGGAAAGATTGTCCTTTTGAGTAAAAGAAGTTGAATTTATGCAAGTATTAAAAATGAGGATTGGAAAGAATGTTTTATTCATATTCCGTGACAATATTTGTATATACAGTGGTTGTATGAAAAAATTAGCTCAATCAACTAAGATTGAGGACTATCTATATTTGTACATTATTCAATAGCAACAGAAATTGCTGCTTCAAAATTTTGAAGCTGCTTATTGAATCCATTTAATATTTCTCCGTCCAAAATACCCTCTTCTACAGAAAAATTTTGTCCAAAAGAAGGCAGGGAGAAATGAACGATGGTGTTTTTATTCATAAACCTGAATTTATTCACGGCTATTTCCAAAACTGTTTTTCCACCACGTCCTCCAGGAGAGGTTGCCAGCAGAAACATGGGTTTATTCATCCACACATCTTTATCAATTCTTGAAATCCAATCGAATATATTTTTAAAAGCTACTGAGTAAGCTCCATTGTGTTCTGCAAAAGAGATGATGATGCCATCTGAATTTTTGATATGCTCTTTAAAGTCATGAGCGAGGCTTGGTATACCCGATTCTTTCTCTTTGTCAATGCCATAGAGCGGCATTTCAAAATCATTCAAGTCTAATAAGTTGACATTTGCGTCTGTCACCTGATTCGCGGCAAAATTTGCCAATTTCCTGTTGATTGAATTCTTACTGTTGCTTGCGCCGAAAGCGACAATTGTCTTAGTCATTCGTAGTCAATTTTATGATTAACGTTTTGAGTGTATTCAACTCCTGAGTATTTAGTTTGTTCATCAAAGGTTTGTGAAATGCATGCACTTTCCTGTCCAGTTTTTTTAAATATTCCAACCCTTCAGGAGTAATAGTTATATCCATTTTCCTTCTGTTGGTAGGACATTCCTTTCTTTCCACAAATCCTTTCGAAATCAATTTGTCCACAATTCTCGTCACATTGCTGCTGCGCTGGACCATGTTCTCCAAAATTTTTTGCACACTTACAGGCTCTCCTTTAGCGCCTTTTAGAATGCGCAATACATTGAATTGTGGCTCCGTAATTCCAAATTCCTTTAGTTCCAGACTAACCTGGTCAGTAATCCAGTGACCGGTTCTGATGATTTGATAAATGGCTTGAAAGTAATCTTCGTTCATCTTTACAATAATTGTATGTACAAATATTGTAAAAATATATTTGCAACGGCAAATTTTTTTTCATTTTTTTTCACCAATAGTTGCTCCAGACCTACTTTTTCCCAACTTTTGAATAGTTTTTAGTTAAACCATTTATCAATTTATTTCTAATGATTGCGTCATCAGAAAAAATCAATCAGCTCAATACAAATATTTTGGGCTTGAAAAAATCTGCCACTCTTGCGATTAATGAAAAAAGCGCAGCCTTGGCAAGGACTGGTAAAAAAATCTACCGTTTGGGTTTTGGACAATCTCCATTTCCGGTTCCTGAACCCGTCGTGGAAGCTTTAAAAAAGCATGCCCATGAAAAAGATTATTTAGCTGTACAAGGATTGTATGAATTGAGAGCGGTCATTGCCGACAATTGGAAACGCAAACAAGGACTGAATTACACAGCAGAAGATATTATGGTTAGCCCGGGAAGTAAGGAATTGCTCTTTTTACTTCAATTGGTTTACGACGGAGATTTGGTTATCCCTTCTCCAAGTTGGGTTTCCTACGCACCACAGGCAACCATTATTGGTAAATCCATACATTGGATCAAAACCCATCCGGAAAACAAACGATTGCTTACTGCCGAAAATCTGAATGCCTTTTGCATCAAAGATCCAAACCGACCCAGAATTGTTATCCTGAATTATCCTTCCAATCCTACTGGAGCGACCTATGATGAAACTGCACTAAAAGAGCTTGCTGAAGTCGCCAGAAAATATCAAATCATCCTGATTTCAGACGAAATTTATGGAGAATTACACCATTCAGGTGAACATGTGTCTATTGCCAAATATTACCCTGAAGGGACTATTATCAGTTCTGGCTTATCAAAATGGTGTGGCGCAGGTGGGTGGCGAATGGGCATGTTTACTTTTCCACCAAATTTGAGGAAGTTGTTGGAAGCTGCATCGACGGTAGCCAGTGAAACATACACCACCACAAGTGCTCCCATTCAATATGCCGCGATCACTGCTTACCAGGAGCATCCGCTTATCGAAAAACAGTTGGTAGATTCCAGAAGGATTTTGAAGGCAGTTGGGACGTATTATTATGAAAGACTAAAACAGATTGATGTGCATACACCCAAACCTGAAGGGGGATTTTACTTATTCCCCGATTTTTCGGCACATCAACTTGCTTTGAAAAGTAAAGGCATTCAAAATAGTACAGATTTATGTGACCTATTATTGAAGGAGACTGGGGTAGCACTGCTTCCAAGTTATGATTTTGGCAGTCCTTCTGAAGAATTGACTGCAAGACTGTCCTACGTAGATTTTGATGGAGGAAATGCTTTGAAAGTCGCAGCCGAAGATTATGAAAACAAAGAATTGGACAATGCCTTTTTGGAAAAATGTTGTCCAAAAATGGTAGAAGCCGTTGATCTAATTCTACAATTCTGCGATACTACGATGCTATAATTTTATGATGCTATGACTCTATTATGCTGCAAGGCAAGGCAGCATAATAGAGTCATAGCATCAATAATCAATCTGCTCTTAAAATATCAGAAGGATTGGTTTTAGCTACTTGAAATATTTTATATCCTATTGTCAATCCAGCAATCAGGAAAATTGTCAAGGAACCAATAATTAATACGATTATACTCACATCTACATGCGTTGCGTATATGCTGCTCAGCAACATTTTGGAAAGAAAAGATCCACCTATACTACCACCAACAGCAGCCACTAAAAATATCCAGATGTAGTTTTTATTGATTAAGTAAGCGATGTTGCCTGTAGAAGCGCCTACTACCTTTCGAATGGCGATTTCTTTCAATCGCTTTAAAATGTTCAGAGAAACCAAGGCAAACAGACCTGCTGAAGATAGAAGAATGGTCACTATTGCAAGGAAGAAATTGATAATGGCGATGTTTTCCGTAACCATTAGGTCTTCTTCCATTAGTTCACTTTGGAAAAATCCTTCATAAGGTTTGAAAGGAAATAGCGGCGTCCAGGCATCTTTTAGCTCATTATTCAAAGCAAGCATGTTTTCCGGATTGGCTTCTACGACCCAAAAGTTAAATTTTTCTGGTTTTACCAATTTTAGCATAGTGGGCTCTACCGGGTCGAAAAACCCTTCGTACATGAAGTCTTGGGCTACGCCAATAACTGAATGTTCCACACTATCCAAAGTGATTTTTTGACCAATAGGATTGTCCCATTGATGAAATTTTGCAAAGGTTTCATTGATCACCAGGCTGTTTTCATAATCCAGTTGTCGCTCCTTATCAAAGAATCGGCCATCTACGATTTCCATATCCATGACTTCGAAATAATTTTCACCAATTCCGTAATAGAAACTTTCGTGTTTTTCCCCTTGCACTTCATAATCTGTTCTGGCATCATACCAATCGAGATGATGTCGTGTACCTGAACTAGCGAGAATTTTTGAATTGTTTTGTATAGTACTTCGGAAGCTTTCAAAAGTGCCTTCTTCAAATGTCGGAACCACCAAAACATCTTGATGTTCGTAGCCCAGATCTGTGGTTTTTTGAAAAATAGCATTTTGAGCAAACGCAATTCCTGAAACAACTGCGACCAAAGAAATCATGACTTGTACGCCCAATAGGATTCGAGAAAACAAATTGCTGCCACCAAATTTGACGGACCCTCTGAAGATATTGGTTGGATTGAATGCACTTATGTAAAAAGCGGGGTAAGCACCACCCAAAATTACAGCAATGAATAGAGATAGCCCCATAAATATCAACAAGGGCGGGTTTTCAAAATAATGGGCTTCCAGATGCAAATAAGACCACATTTCATTATAAGGGGGCAAAAGGAAATCTACAAAAGCAATCCCCGCAAACAATGCCAATATACAAATGACAAAACTCTCGCTCAATAATTGCCCAATCAGTTGTCTTTGAGTGCCACCCATCACTTTCCGAACCCCCATTTCTTTCAGTCTTTGATTAGAGAGAGAAATGGTTGTATTTGTAAAATTCAAACAAGCAGTCAACAAAAGCAAAATTGCCATGACAATTGGTCCCCACACAGCAGCAGGCGGAAACTCCTGGTATAGCCAGTTGGCCCTTAAGTTTCTGCTACCATCAGATACGGTAGCCAATGGTTCTAAAACAAAGCTTTTAACAGGCCAATCTTCTCTGGCAGCATTTTGGACTGCTACATATTTATTCAGGCTTTTGGCGATTTCGGGAGCCTGGGAAGGGTCTCTAAGTTTTAAGAAATTGACTCCAGTAAAAAGACTCCAATCTGTATCGTCCATCGGTTTTCCCTGGTAAAACTGATTGTCAAAATGAGTTAAGAAATTGAAGCGAATACTTGAATTCAAGACAAAATCTTTCATCACCGCCCCAATTGTCAGAGACGTTTCGTCTTCTTTCCCAGGGTTAAGCAACAAAGTGGCACCTACAGGATTTTCATTGCCAAAATATTTAACTGCCATCATTTCTGTCAAAATGATTTTGCTTTTATCAGAAAGGCATTTTGAATCTCCCTGAACAATTTCAAAATCAAAAAGATCCAGAAAATTTTCATCTCCATAATGGACCCTTTCGTTAAAAACATCATTTCCAGACTTAACTACCACACTACTGGTATTTAGACGGAAAGATTGTTGAACTCCGGGAATGTCTTTTACGGCAGCATCTCCCAGTGGAAGCGGAGCAATTCCATACAGTTGGTCATTGGTTTCCTTGAAAACCTCTACTCGAAAAAGGTAATCTTTCTGAGTGTGGAAGGCATCAAAATCATTATTGTATTTCCAATTCAGATAAGCAATAATGCAACAAGCGAGTGCAAGGCCTAATCCCAGTACGTTGATCAGCACATAGAGTTTGTTTCTAAAAAGATTGCGCAAGGCAACTTTGAAGTAGTTTTGAAGCATGGTAAGTAGATTTTGTTTTCTAAAGCTTCACAGGCAAAAAGGGAAATAACGGATTAAGTGCTTTCAATCACAACGGATATGCCATTTTTTCAACCAATTGACTGTCAGGTTTTTATGTGAATAAAATAAATGGGAAACAGTGCGAATATGAACTAGCTTGTACGATAATGGACAGGTGTTTTCTTGTAAAAATCCGAATTTATTAGTCAAGTGTAGCTGTAACTACAATTTGGACAATCCTAAAAATTGAGCTGTATTATTTTTCTTCGTATGCTTGTATTTGAAAAAAATTCAATAATAAATCTTCTCATTAGCTCATCAAACTTTTAAATGATCAAAGTCTGAATACGCGCTCCTCTAAGCTCAAAATTGACCTATCTCTTTTAACCATCGCCATTTCTTTTCCAATCATTTATTCACCAGTGATAAGTTGATAAATCCTATTCATCTATCAGCAAATCACAACTCACAAATATTGTTATGAAGCTAAAAACTACCATTTTATTTCTACTCATTTCTATGTTCTCCTACGCTCAAATTATGGTTTCAACAGTCACGGATCAATTTGATGCAAGTGGTGGAGTTAAACTTGGGGCTGATGGCAATTTATACATCGGAAATTTTGGGCAGGAACTGGGCAATGCCAACGGCACCCAAGTCTGGAAACTGGATCAAGATTTCAATCGAACCATTTTCGCATCTGGTATGCTAGGTGCATCGGGAAATGATTTCGACAGCCAGGGCAATTTTTACCAATCCAACATTGCTGGTAACCGAATTAGCAAAATTTCTCCAGATGGAACGGTGAGCACTTTTGTCAATTTGGGCAATGGTGCAGCACCTGTAGGCATCGCAATTGATGCAGATGATAATTTATTCGTTTGTCAATGCGGTAATGGAATTATTCGAAAAGTTACTCCGGCGGGAGTCGCATCCATTTTTGCCTCTGGAAATATTTTCAACTGCCCAAATGGTGCCATATTTGATGCAAATGGAAATCTCTACATAGCCAATTTTTCCAATGGCTGGGTGGTGAAAATCACCCCAAATGGTCAGGCAAGTAATTTTGTTTGGATCCCTGGAAATAACAATGGGCATCTAACTTATTGCCCCGTCGATTCCGTTTTGTATATAAATAGCCATGGTAGCAGCCGCATTTATCGGGTGACCCTGGATGGTATTGCAACACCAATTGTCGGTTCCGGAATTCGAGGAAACGATGATGGTGAAGCATTCGAAGCAACATTGTCCAGACCAAATGGGATCGTAGCGACTCCTTCGGGAGATACTTTATTTCTGAATAGTTCAATACCAACAGTAGACAATCCAAGTAATAATTTCTGGCCTTTAAATCCCTCAGTTTTGAGGATGGTGACCGGACTTCAAAGTGAACCGGTTCCGACGCTTGAACCATGGAAATACGATGGATTAGAATTGAAACACTATCCGAATCCTGCAGCTGATTTTGTCCAAATTGAATATTTCTTACCCGTTTCGGCAGATATTCAACTATATATTTTGAATGCAAGCGGAAAATTAATAAGGACAATGGAGAAGGGTTTTAAAACGGCAGGAAAGCATGAATCCCGATGGGAAATAAATGATTTAGCCCCGGGGCTTTATGAATATGTCTTGTTCTCAAAAGAATTTCAAATAGCCAGAAAGTTATTGGTTCATTGATTATTCCAACTCCTATTCGCCCTGCACTAAAAATTAGCGGGGTGAATAGCTGTTTTCATTTACCAATGGTGGTAATTTTCAAGGTTTTTGCGAACCAATCTTCTGCCAGTATCTTTTTCTTTTCTTTATAAAAACTACCGATAGCTCTTGCCTGCCCCATCTCTGTACTTCTGGTTTGGTAATAGGTTACAGTTTCTCCAATTTCCAACATGGGCAATTCTAAAAGAAAGTCATCCATCTTTTTGGTGCCAACGAATACTTTGAGCAATTCAGTAGACTGAGTATTGTCATTTATCAATTCAAGGGTATTGTCCTGAATGAAAAGCGCTGCACGGTTGTCGGGAATTTCGCGATAATCCACAAAGTGAACGCCATAGTCCGGAGAAAAGTAAAATAGGGAACAGTGCAAGTCTTGGCCACAATTATTTTCAATCCTCAGATCAAATCGAATTTTGCGATATCCATTACCTTCTTTTTCGGTGTATAAAGTAACATCGTTTTCTTTCAATGTTTCGGCTTTACCTAGTTTGTCATAAACAGTTAGCAGAAAATTTAAATTTGGCGTTTTTAGTTGAGTTTCGGTATTGGCTATATCCTGAGCCTTTTCCCATTGTGCTAAATGTTCGAGCCACTCAAAAACATCTTCAAATACCCTGGTTTCATCATTTCCTTCGATTGTGCGCAAGCATTTATGCCTTTCTGTATCCCAAATTTCTATTTTATCAAAAGAAGCAATTAATCCAAACTGCGCCCCCGATATTGCACTATCTACCTCAAAGTGAACTGCAGTATATTTTTCAAATGCTTGTTGAACTCTGGCAATGCCCTCCTTATTTCCATCTATTTTTATGAGCACAGGAGGAGAAGGGAGGCTAATCAAAATCGCTTCATATTGTTTTCGATTGTTTAAAGAAAAACCAACTTCCACGCTGCTTTTTTGAATGCCAACTGTTTGGGCTTCAACAAAACCTATTTCCTGAGTTCCATCAAAAATGGCAAAGGACGCTTTTTTATCTTCGTCTGTTGGAAGCCCATGTACTGCACCGCAATTGACCCACCATTGTCCATCTTCAAAATATAGCAAATGCTTTTGTTGGGTAGATTTAGTACCATGATTGAGGAAATTATCGGTGCCATTAAAATGCTCGTATGTTTCAAACTGTGGGTCTTGGCTCTTGGTCACCCTACGCATAGAAAGTCTGGCTTTTGAAAATAAAGAGGCATAACTGATTTGCTTTTCAGTGAGTAAAACTTTCAAAAGCCGATTGGTAAATAAACCTTGTTTGGATTGCAATTCAAATGCCTGCTGTTTATTGGTACAAGCAGCGAGCAAAATGTGTTTGCTTTTTGGAATAGAGATTTTACCCTCTCTTTTAAGTTGATCCTCAAACCAACCATTCAAATAAGTTTTCAATAATCTGGGTTCTTTCCTGTCTGAAGTTTGCCTTGAGCTATTCCAATCAATTTTCACCTCCTCATCATTGTGTTCCGTATCTCTGGTTCCGCCGCCAGCATGACAACAGTCCATGACCACCACGACGTGAGGAGAAATGGCATCCAATTCGGAAATCAAAACCGCCAACTCCTTATCTGCCAAATCATTGCCAATCGTCTTTCCATTTTCTTTTTTGCGGCTATCGTGGCAAACTAAAGTTTCCCCAAAACCATCCGGAAAAAAGTCTCGAAATTCTGCTGCTGCTTTTTCTCTTGAGCCATGTCCACTGTAATAGAATAAAATCACATCGCGACTATTTCCATCTTCCTTTTGTAAATGTGCTTTCCGAAAGTTGGTTATCAGGTTATCATAGGTTGCTTCCTCATCCATCAAAGTTTTAATGTGTAAATTGAAAGCATCTCCATAATATTGCTCTAAAAGCATTCTGATGTTTCTGATGTCTTTTTCACAACCGGAGAGTGGCGGTACAGTTGAAGTTGGATCATATTTATTGATTCCGACCAGCAATGCGTATAGGTTTTTATTTGGCATGATGAGTTATTTTGATTGGAAGCTTGTAATTCCTCAATATAGGTAGTTCTCTTAATTTGTCAGTTTATCAATTCCTTGAAAATAATGAATTTAAGTTGCGAAGCAACAAGCTCGCCAGCTTCGCTGGCTCGCCAAAAGGGGTTTCGCAACTTAAATTAATTATCTTTAAACCCAATTCGCTGATTTTCAACTTTTTGCAAGTTCAAATTTATGAATAATCGAATTTCAAGAGACCTTGCTGAATTATTGGAGGCTGGAATTCTAAATGAAGAAACCGCGACAAAAATTCAGGAGTATTATCAATCTAAACAAAAACCATCATCCAATCGCCTTACGCTGGTTTTTAGCATCCTGGGAGCTACCCTGGTTGGTTTGGGAATTATTCTCATCATTGCGCACAATTGGGATGAATTGAGTAAAACCGTAAAAACGGCTTTTGCCTTTGTTCCACTGCTCATTGGCCAAGCGCTTTGTGCATACACCATTTTAAAGAAGAAAGAAAGTATTGGTTGGAGGGAGGCCAGTGGTGTTTTTCTATTCTTCGCGATTGGTGCCTGCATTTCTTTGATCAGTCAGATTTATCATATTGAAGGGGACATGAGTTCCTTCCTGAAGATATGGATGCTATTGAGTTTACCACTGATTTATTTGTTGCCTTCCTCAATGGTTTCTTTGCTTTATATCGTTGGCATCAGTTCTTATGCCGCCGAAACAGGATATGGGAGATGGAACCAACCACCTTATTTATATCTCGCTTTTTTAGCTGCAGTTCTGCCTCATTATTACTATTTGTGGAAGCATAAAAGAGACAGCAATTTCTTCAACTTTCATTCATGGTTTATCGCAGGGTCTGTCATACATGCTCTTGGTACTTTCTCGGATGAGGTACCTGAACTGATGTGGATAGCCTATATTGGATTATTCAGTGTGTTATTTTTGAGAGGAACTTCTGGAGCTTACCAAAGCAAAAGCCTGGTTGCAAATCCTTTTAGATTGCTAGGGGCATTAGGCATATTAATTTGTTGCCTCATTTTTAGCTTTGAAGAAATCTGGAATGGACTTTTTGACCCTTATCCATCAATTGAAGCATTATTTAAAAGTCCGGAAATTTGGATTTCAATAGGCTTTATCATCCTGGCTGCTTTTTTCTTTACGAAAGAGAAAAGAATTTCCAATGATTTGAAAATCAATCCGTTGACTATCGCTTTTCTGTATTTTTCCATCACTTTTTTTATTGGAACAGCTAATTCAGTTATTGGGATGATTCTGATCAATCTGTTCCTATTGCTTACAGGTATTTATTACATTAACCGAGGCAGTGAAACGGATCATCTGGGTTTTCTGAATATGGGTTTGTTAATTCTAACAGCTTTGATGGTCTGTCGGTTTTTCGATACCGATATGAGTTTTGTGGTGAAAGGAATTCTATTTGTGGCGCTTGGCGCTGGATTTTTTATTGCCAATTATAGATTGCTTAAAAAGCGAAGAGAATCCTAGTAAAAGTTTTTAATCTAAATGATATGATTCAAAATAAAATCTTCTGGTTATTTCTTCTGCTCGTTTTGGTACAATGGGCGATTCCAGGACACATGATTTTGGAACAGGAAAATATTCTGAATAATGGAAAGACCTACAATTTCAAAACAAGGCCAATCGATCCGGTTGATCCTTTTCGAGGGAGATATATTGTGCTTTCCTTTGAAGCTGAAAACTTTGAGACAACGGAAGTAAAAGAATGGCAAAACGAAAAAAAGAAACATTCCGTTTATGCCATTTTGGGAAAAGATTCTCTTGGTTTTGTAAAAGTTAAAAATGTCTTGAAAGAAGAACCAGAAGGAGATCGAGATTATTTAAAAATAGATGATTGGAATTTCTGGCATAATACGCATACAGGCATAGCAACTATAAATCTCGATTTTCCCTTCAAGAGGTTCTACATGGAAGAATACAAAGCTCCCGTGGCAGAGCAGACATATATGGACGCACAAATAGATTCTTCTCAGGTTTCCTGGGCAATTGTAAAAATTCTAAATGGAAATGCCGTTTTGGAAGACGTGTTGATTGACGGTAAATCTGTAAACGATATTGTAGAACAGGGGAAGGAATAATTAAAAAGGGGCTGAATTTTCAGCCCCTTTTTAATTATTCCTTTTGTATCACATCGACTTTAATGCGTTCATCTCGATTTGCCAATTCCCATGTAGTGTGAAATACCAGTTTGGCAACCTTTTCCATTTTCTCAAAATTGATTTTATCAACCGTATCTGAAGGGCGGTGGTAATCTTTATGGGTGCCGCTGAAATAAAAAATTGCAGGAATGCCCTTCTCCGCAAAGTTGTAATGATCAGAACGATAATAGTAGCGATTGGGATCTTTTGGATCATTGTATTTATAGTCTAACTCCAGATTGGTGAAAGTTTTATTAGCATTTTCATTGATTTCATGAAGCTCCGTGCTTAAGCGATCCGCGCCAATTACATAGATATAATATGGATTGTCTTCGTGAAACTTATCTACTCGGCCAATCATGTCCACATTTACATTCGCTATTGTATTTTCAAGCGGGAAAAGTGGAAATTCTGCATAATATTGAGAACCCAATAGTCCCTTTTCCTCGCCACTCACCAACATGAAAAGGACACTTCTTTTAGAGCCATTTCCCTTAGCTTTGGCTTCAGCAAATGCTTCTGCAACTTCCAGTACAGCAGAAGTGCCAGAGCCATTGTCATCTGCACCATTAAAAATAGAAGTTCCTTTTTTACCCAAATGGTCATAATGGGCGGTGACAACGACTAATTCTTTTTTCAAATTTTCATCTATGCCTTCAACATACCCCAAAACATTGGAGCCCAAAATTTGACGCACTGCTTTTTTCTGTTTGAATTCAAATTTGGATTTTATTTTCAAATTTTTAGGTTTCCCACTTGCTTTGATGGCATCTCGAGCAGCAATTACTTTATTGAAGTTCTTGCCAATAATTTCTTTTGCTACTTCTGTTGAAATAAAACAGTTGTTAGCAAATCGATTTTCAGGAAATTCCCCTGCGCCATATCGCATGCCACTCGAAAGCAAAAATTTATTGAACTCCTGTAGGTTTTTCTTGAAATCATTGTCAATAATCAAAACTGCACTTGCCCCATTTTTATAAGCTGCTTCTGCCTTTTTTCGCCAATTATTGCTCCATTCAGAAGGTTGATTGGTTCCTGTCAGGTGAGAAACCCCATTGGCATTTACAGGTTCTCCGTCATAGACCAAAACGACCTTATCTGTTACGTTGACACCTTTGTAATCGCTATACTTTTCATCATCAATCCCATAGCCCAAAAAGAGCAGCTTCTTGGCTTCAATGTTTTTATTGGAATTTGTGCCCGGGTAGGCATAAAAAGCCCATTGGTGTTTGAAACGCTTTTTATTTACGTGCATTTCAATGTCATCCCAGCGCTCTCTCGTAAATGCGATTTGCTGAAAATAGCTGTCATTTTCTCCAATTGCAGGCAAACCCATTTCCTGAAACTGCTTTGCGATAAAGTCCGCCGCTTTTCGTTGTCCTTCCGTTCCTGTCTCTCGCCCTTCCATTTCATCAGAGGCGATGATATGTAGTAATTCGGATAACTCTGAAGAGGTAATAGTATTGGCAATAGATGCTTGCTCTTCAGTGGGATTGAATTGTGCAAACAAGATTGAAGAGCATATTAAAAAGCAGAAAAGTGCTATTGATTTATTCATTATCTAAACTTTTGGTTCTCTGACAATTTACCCATCCAAATTGTCAGAGAAGGATATTTTTTAATTTAAACATACTCTTATATCTACAAATAGCTGTAACACAGCGAACAAGTTCAGCATTTGCGAAGTTATGGAAAGTACTTTAGGAAGGAGTGTTTTATACTAAAATAAGTTGCTTAAGATTATTCAAAAGTCCTTCAAAACGACAAAGTTATTAACCACAAGCTATTTTATTGACCCGTCTTTCATGTCTGCCTCCATCAAAATCACTCGTCAAAAAGGTTTCTACCATAGACAATGCTAAATCCTGGCTAACAAAACGGGCTGGGATTGATAAAATATTTGCGTCGTTGTGTTGTCGAGCCAAGGCAGCAAGCTCATTACTCCAGCAAAGCGCTGCTCGGATTCCCTGATGTTTATTTGCTGTCATGGCTGCTCCGTTTCCACTACCGCAAAGAATGATTCCCAAATCTGCTTTTTGACTTTCAACATTATTGGCAACGGGGTGAATAAAATCTGGGTAATCAACCGACTCAGAAGTATTGGTGCCAAAATCCTGTACTTCAATACCCTTATTTTGAAGTAAAGACTTGATAGCATCTTTGTATGCGAATCCACCGTGGTCACAGCCGATGGCAATTGTTTTGATATTCATAAAATATTTAGTTAAGCCATAAAAATAAACAAGGTTCAATGATATTTAAAACCATTGAACCTTGAACATGAAAAGAAGGCTTAACTATTTTAGTTTGGAACCTGCAATTTCGTTATATCGTATGGCTCAAACATTTCAACCAATTTTTGCTCAAAAGCATCATCTCCATTTTCACTGGCAGATCGTTTAAGTGCCATTTGAGTGCCCATCGCAAATTCGAAATCAGAGCCAAAACTGCCAGTATCCCGATCAATATGCTTTGGATCAAGAGAGTTATAAAATTCTAAATGATCTAAAGTCTCATCAGCAAGTGTTTCCAAATAGGGCTTTGCCTGTTCATATCCACCTGCATCAATCATCACTTTCAGCACTTGCCAGGTATTGAAGTCGAAAGGAAAATTATAATTAGGAAAAGCCTGTATATATTTCTCTACCAAATCAATTGCCCGCTGTTTATCGCCCTGGCGATTTGCAGCTCTGGCAGCACGCATGATGATGACTCTGTGACTTTGAATACTTGGTCCATAACTTCTATCGACAAATGTTTCTCCCTGGTCAAAATTGCCCCAACGGAACTTGTTCATGACATTTTCATAAACATGATCCACACTCACCCGTCCATTGCCATATACATACAAGCCTTTCTCACTTGTTGTTTTCACAGGAATGATGCGCAATGCCAATCCTTCCAATTGCATATAATCATCCAGGCCAAACATCTTGTCTGGTCGACAGGTGACTGCAAAATATACCGGACGATCCCAGATATTGGAAGTGATAACATCCAGGACAGCCAATTCATCCTTCATTAAATAGTTCTTTCCATCTAACTTTATTGGGATTCTGGTGACAACCCCTACCGTATCATTTGCGGTTAAAGCGCCTGTCTCTATAGCTTTCTGTCTGTTTATTGGCAAATAAACTTTTCTAGAAGGCATGAAGCTGGCAAATTCTCTTCCACCTCTTGCTGGCAACGGATTGTAATCTCCAATGAACTTCAAGAGCTGTTCAACCGTCATTTCTCTATCAGGACCATCGCGATTTGGATTTACATAGGGAACGGTATTTCGATTTCTTCCACGGTAAGCTTCTGCTGAAATAGTCATTTTTATTGGGGGCGAATCATTTACTTTTCGTCGCAATTGATCGATGTACCAGTCAACTGCAATCAAACTTAGATTGACAACCCGAACATCGGTTCTAATTCCTTCAACTTCCTGCGCATACCAAAGTGGATAAGTGTCATTATCCCCATAGGTGAAAATAATGGAGTTTGGTTCACATGATTCGAGGAAGTTGGAAGCATAATCTCTGGCTCCGGTATGATGTGATCGATTGTTGTCATCGAAATTTTCAAAGCCCATGATCAGGGGAGCAGATAAGACAACCAATGTTCCCAAAACACCGGCCATGCTTCCAGCCAATTTGGCTTTATCTCTCAAAACTTCGAATAAAGCGAGCGCTGCCATTCCTATCCATATACAATAGGTAAAGAATGAACCCACCAGTACATAATCCCTTTCACGGGGTTCGTTGGGAGGTTGATTTGAATAGATTATAATCCCAATTCCAGTAATGATAAACATGGCTAAAAGTGCCAAAGCGTCTTGTGTGTTTTTCTTAAGATGGAACCACAACCCAACCAATCCAAAAAGGAAGGGCAAGAGATAGTAATGATTACGGGCTCTGTTCCGTTTCATAGCTTCCGGCAATTCCTCCATGTTATACAATCTCGCCTCGTCAATGAAAGAGATGCCCGATTCCCAATGACCACTTTTTTTATCCCATTCATAATATCCTTGCTCTCCATTCTGCCTTCCTGCGAAATTCCACATGAAATACCGCCAATACATCCAGCCTATTTGATATTTGAAAGTATACAGAATATTATCAAAGAAGGTAGGATTACCGCTGGGCTTGTCTATCCAGGCACGGTATTTATCAGGTCTTCCTTGTGTATGGTCACCCATCCGTGGGAAGAAAACTTTATCTTTATTATAAACATAAGAGACTTTCTCATCAACAATTCCGTATTCTTCTACTGGATTGCCATTTTTATCTTTAGTGATTTGACCATAACGCTCTTCTATTGTGTTGTCATCAGGATCTCCCGCTTTGGTAAAATTGGGTCCATATAACAAGGGGCGTTCTCCATATTGCTCACGGTTCAAGTAGGGCAACAGGCGCATTGGATCCGAAGGCGCATTCATGTTGATTGGCGTATTCGCATTGGCTCGAATGACAACAACGCCGATGGTTGAAAAACTCACAACTACCATCATGGCTCCGATTGTTAAAATCTGAGCAGCATGTCTGAATTCTCTTTTTACAATACCATATTGATACACTCCGTAACCAGCGGCAGCCAAGATAAGTACTCTAAATAAGGCTGTCCCCATTTTAGAGGATGCGTTGCCATCAGAATCTATAACATTGGGAATCGATGCGATGAAAATAATTGCCAATAAAGCCCCAATTACATATAAAGGAACTTTGCTTTTTAGCTTGCCGTGGAAGTACATCAGCAGGGTGATAAAAATGCCTGCAATGATTAAAATCGTAGGGATAATACCAGAGTGGAATGGCAGCCCAAGGCTATTTACGGTAAACAATTCCATGGTTTTCCAAAGATTTGGAATTCCGGTAATGACCAATTTTTGAACTCCCACGAAAGAAACCATTCCAATTGCAGCGGCAACTACAGTTCCTTTAAATGTATGATTTTCAAATTTCTTATAGTAGTAAAGTATGGCCAATGTTGGGAAAGTCAACAAACTCAGCAAGTGAATTCCAACAGAAAGCCCTGCAGCATAAACTGTAAAAATTAACCACCTGTCACTTTGGGTATCTTTTGGCAAAGAATACCACTTGGCCATTGCCCAAAATGTTAGGCAGGTAAAGAAAGTTGACATCGCATAAACCTCCCCCTCAACAGCTGAAAACCAAACGGATGTACAAAACGCCATTGCCAAACCTGCAATTAAACCTGAGCCTGCCAGGACAATTGTTTGTCCTTGTGTTGGTACCTCATCTCTCCCGACTATTGCCAATTTGCCGAAAATGATAGCCACCCAACAAACGAACATTGCTCCAAAAGCAGTGCAAATTCCAGACATGAGATTGACAGCAAAAGCAATGTTTTCAGGGTTCGCCGCTGTATCTGAAAACAACTCTGCAAAATAGGTGAACATTCTCCCAACAATCAGGAAAAGTGGTGCTCCAGGAGGGTGAACGACTTGCAATTTATAGGCTCCTAACACAAATTCTCCGCAATCCCACAAACTTCCAGTTCGTTCGGCAGACATAAAAAAGACAATGACAGCAATGGCAAACACAAGCCATCCTGCGATATTGGTGAGTCGTTTATACGAATTCATTTATAGTTTAATTGTGAATTATAATCCGATAGTTATCGGGAGAATATAGAATGATTGTATTTCTTTGGCAAGCAAGCATTCTAAATTCATAATTTTTCATTCAATTATTTTTTGATGCTAAATGATTGTTTTTGAGTGAATTATAAAAAAATGGAATGCATCTTTTCAAAGAGACGCAAAAGTAAGAAAATTTAATGGGAGGCAGTTCAGTAAAGAGAATTGAGTCATGCGACCCTCAAAATTATCTACTTCTGAAAGTACCCCTGTTTTTGAAATTCGTTCAAAAAACAATCGTTTTCTTTTGCATTTAAGCATAGACTCCAAGCAGGCTGTTTACATAATACCTCAAATTCCTTATCTTTCAACCGAAATAAAATTCAGGCAGTCATGTTAAAAAATCTATTTACGCTACTCTTTTTTGTCATGTGTTCTCAATTTGGGTTTTCACAAAGGAAACCTCCTATTAAGTGGGGAAAAGTTTCAGAGAAAGATTTGCAAATGACGGTCTATGAAAGAGATACCACTGCAGAAGCAGTTGTTTTATGCAATTTTGGAACAATTTCAGTACATAGGCTTGGAGATGAATGGCATCACACCTTCAAGCATCATAAGCGCATAAAAATTCTGAAAAAGTCTGGATTCCATTATGGAGAGATCATTGTCCCTTTTATACATCACGAAAATTCCGAAGGTATTTCTCCTATTCGAGCCTTGGTCATCTCACCAAGTGGAGAAAAAACGATCATTAATAAGGAGTATATATTTACTGAAAAGATTGATGAATTCTATTCAATTTCTAAGGTGGCTTTGCCCAATATTCAAGTCGGGTCCATTATTGAGTACCAATACAAAATCATATCAGATAGAATTGTGGCCCTGAGAGAATGGCAATTTCAGGAAGAAATTCCGACGAGGTATAGTGAGTTGCAAATTTCATTTCCTCAATGGTTTTCCTATAACTATCTGTTTCAGGGAACTGAATACATGGAGAAGACGGAGGAAGGGAAAGTTACCATTTTTGAAGGAGACAAAGGCCTGATAAAATTGGGAGAAGGTTGGTTTTCTATGGAAAATGCGGTCGCTTTCAAAGAACCTGAAAAATACATTACTACGCTAGATGATTACATTACCAGGATCAGATTTCAGCTGAGTGAGGTTTTTTATCAGGATGGTAGAAAAGAATCTTTTATTACGACCTGGGAAAAATTATGCAATGAATTGGAGCATGAAAGATATTTTGGTGAGCAATTTTTGAAAAAGAAAAATCACAAAAAAATCCTGGAAACGGTAAGTCCATTGATAACCAATGCTAAAAATGAAACAGAAACAGCTCAAATTTTATATGATTTTTTCAATTTGAATGTCGAATGGAATGGTCGACACGAGCTTTGGATGGAAACCAATATTGATGATGCTTTTGAAAAGAAATCTGCAAATGGGTTTGAATTAAATTTGATGATGTTAAGTGCCTTGTTGCATTCAGAAATAAAAGCCTATCCTTTATTGGTCAGTACGAGGGGGCATGGAAAAATGTATGAAAAATACCCCCTCATTAGTCAATTCAATCATCTGATGGTATTGGCGGTTTTGGATGGAAAGGAAACGATTATTGATTTAAGCCAGCCTTTTTTGCCATTGGGTTATCCAAAAATGGAGGCATTAAATGGAAAAGGGTGGATTATGAATAAATCAAATCCACAATGGATAAAAATTACGCCTCCTTCTGGAATGGAGGTTTTTTCTGTAAATCTATCTCTGAACGAAGAAGGAACTGCTGTTGGAGTATTACATGGAGCTTTTAAAGGATTCAATGGGGTAGCCGAAAGAAATTATTATCTAAAAGACACGATCGGTAGATATTGGCAAAATCGTTTGGAAGAAAAGTTTCCGGAAACCCAAATTGAAGAAATTTCCACTGAAAATTTTTTAGATAAGAATGAAACATTTAAAAGTAAGCTGGAGCTTATCATTCCTGAAGCTGCCCAAGTAGTAGGCGACTTTTTTTACTTTTCACCTGTTTTACACTCAGCGTTTGATGAAAACATTTTTAAATTGGAAAAGCGTTATTATCCAGTAGATATTCCATATCCCTTTACAGAGCAATACATCTTGAATTTAAAAATTCCAGAGGGGTACAATGTAGAAGAATTGCCTGAATCAGTGAAGTTTGTGCTTCCAGGAAAAGGCGGCTCATTTAGTTTCGTGATTGAACAAAAAGATGATTTGACCCTTCAATTGGTCAGTAGATTACAAATCAAACAACTCAAATATGTGCCACAGGAATACCCCGCAATAAAAGAATTGTTTGATTTAGTATCAGAAAAATATGGGGAGCAAATTGTATTGAAAAAAAAGACTTAATTGTTTGGTGGTTTCAATACGCTAAAAAAAGTAAAACCATCAAACTGGATTAGATTCTCTGACAATTTGTTTGATCTCTCAAATTGCCAGAGAAGGTAAGATTTTAAACAATGAAGTATATCCTTTCTCTATTCACCTTTTTCCTGGTTCTTATTCATGCTTATTCCCAGGATAATCCAGCGCTTGCGGTTTCAAATATTCCCTCAGAATTATTGCAAAATGTAAATGCAGTGGTCAGGTATGATATTGGCGAATTTTATGTAAAAAGCCCTGGAGAAGCTACTGCAACCTACAAATATGCAGTGACTCGCCTAAACAAGAAAGCGGCATTTGATGAATTAACCATATATCATGATTTGGGTATTCGAATTGGAAAAATAAAAATTCGCTTATACGATAAATTTGGAAAATTCATCCGCAAAATTGATAAACAAGAGATCAATGACCATTCGGCTTTTGATGGATTTAGTCTCTTCTCTGATGCGCGTTATTACAAAGTTGATTTGAGATATGCTCAATATCCCTACACCATTGAATATGAATTTGAGGAATACCATTCGGGCTTGACAGCTTATCCTCCCTGGGCAGTACACGGAGCTACCAAGACCTCGGTTGAAGGAATGAAATATACTATTTCCATTCCATCTGGCATCAATTTGAAATACAAAACAGAAAACATTGAAATAGAGCCCCAAATTTCAGAAACAGCTGAAAGAAGAATTTATACCTGGATGGCAAAAAAATTAAAACCAATAAAAATTGAACCTTATGCCCCACATTCAAAAACCATGGGCTCTTATATTTTGACTACGGTGGATAATTTTAAAGTGGAAGGATATGAAGGAAGTATGCAAGATTGGGAAGCCTATGGCAAGTTTATGTATGAATTGAATAGAAATCACAATAACCTTTCTCCCGAAATGAAAGCCAAGGTGAAAACCATGACTGAAGGGGTAGAAACAGATGCTGAAAAAATTGACATTCTATACAAATATGTTCAAAAAAATATGCGCTATGTGAGTGTTCAACTCGGGATAGGTGGTTGGCGGGCATTTGATGCTGAATACGTCGAAAAGAATAAATATGGCGATTGTAAAGCGTTGACCTGGTTTATGAATTCCATGTTGGAGGAAGCAGGTATTGAATCTTATCCTGCACTGGTAAGGGCAGGGGAAGAATATTGTGCATATTCACACCCACAGGATTTCAGTTATCCATCATTCAATCATGTGATTTTAAATATTCCTTCTGAGGAGATGTGGCTGGAATGTACCGATAACCTATTCCCAACGGGTTATCAATCAGATTTTACAGATGACAGAACAGTATTGCTGATAAAGGAAGAAGGTGGAATGCTTACCAGAACGCCAAAGATTCCGATTGAGGAGAATTTTGAAAAAACCATTTCGGAGGTGAATCTTTTAAAGACAGGTGCCGCCATTGTGAGTGCTGAAATGATCTATTCAGGCCCCAAACATGAAACCATCAGGAGAATGGGCGCAAATTATTCAAAAGAAGAAATTGAGAAGTGGGTTTTAAAATCATCTTCCCTTCCGTCTTTTTCGATAATGGAATTGAAAACAGAACTTGCAGAGACGGATCCTGAGGCAATACTAAAGTACGAAGTTGAGGTAAGGAAGTATGCTTCTAAAGCAGGTACGCGTCTTTTTTTACCAATCAATTGCATTAACACTTTTGAGAACCCACTTCCAAATACTAAAGAGCGAAACCTTCCAATCCATATCAAAAGGGGGTACCTTGAAGAAGATCAACTGACCTTAAATCTGCCTAAAGGGTTTCATGTTGAAAGCATTCCCAATGAAACGCTAACTATTGAATCTGAATATGGTACCTATATGATGAATGTGGAAAAAGAGGCTGAAAAATTAACCTACAAGCGAAAGCTCAAAATTTTTCCAGTTGAATTGCCGGCAGAGCAGTATAATGAATTAAGAGATTTTTATAAAAAAGTGGAAAAAGCAGATAAAATGAAAATAGTTCTGGTTTCTAAAACGTGAGTTGATTCTCGGAAAATTTTACGTTTTAGAAACCAGGTAGGAGTATAAGGAAACTAAAGGATTATAAGGTGCTGAAAAGGTTAAGCGTTGTTTTCTTCCAATGGCTTTTTGTCCTCTTCTTTCATGCCTTCCTTGATTTCACTTTCGATTGTGGCTCTTGCATTATTGAATTCGCGAATACCTTTGCCAACTCCTCTCATCAATTCTGGAATTTTGCGTCCTCCAAAAAGTAGCAATACCACGAAAAGTACGATTACGAGTTCCATACCACTTGGAATAAACAAGAAAATATTTGTCATGATAAATTTTTTAAGATGATGAATTTATTTTTGGTTGGGTTCCAAAATGTATCACGAGTTTCCTCGCCGGATCTGATGGTGCGGCGAGGAAACTCGTGATATATTTTAAAACACTACTTTATTTATTAATCACTACCAATGCAAAATTACACCTTTTGGGCGGGTATCTCAAACGCCCTTTCATGAGATGTTCTTTTTTAGAAAAGGTTTAAAATGAATTTTGTTTTTGTATAAACGATTTTTCAGACATAGACCCTACTTTTTTATAGGTAATGTTCAAAATCTTTCCAACAGTATGTGTTGTAATTCGAACATTAAAGATTTGAAAATCAGTTGGTTGGCAGGTTTGTTTGAAAGTTTTTGATATAGGGTACCCTATATTTAAACACCTGCTTATTTAGGTGAGTCCATTTTGAGAAAGTGTAAAATAAAAAGTTGTTCCGGGACCTTCATTTGAGTTGTACCATATTTCGCCTTTGTGCATTTTGACGATTTTCTTACAAATTGCAAGTCCCATTCCTGTCCCGGGTCTGTCTAAGTTATTAATTCGTTGAAATGGCAAGAAGGCTTTTTCTTGATAGGATTCATCCATCCCTACACCATTATCCGAAACTTTAAAATGCCAATGGGTGCCATTTTTATGACTTTCAATGCAAATGGAAGGAAATTGATCTTCTCGTCGAAATTTGATTGCATTTCCAACCAGATTTTGAAACAACTGAATGATGCCTGATTTATTGACGACTAATTTGGGAAGCCGAACATAATCAATGGAAGCTTTATTTTGGACGATTTCATCTCTTAAATTGAACTTCACTACCTCCAAGGTATTGTTCAAATCTGTTTCTACAAATTCTTTATCACGCCCCGATCGGGAATATTCTAGCAAATCTCGAATGATCTCGTCCATGTGATTGGCACCTCTTACGATAAAACTGATGAATTCATCTGCTTCTACATCAATCTTTCCTAAATATCGCCTTTTCAACAATTGGGCATAGCTGGCAATAGTTCGTAAGGGGCTTTTTAAATCATGAGAGGCGATATAAGAGAATTGTTCTAATTCATTATAGGAACGTTCCAGCTCATTCAAATTCTTCTCAAGCATTTTAGCCTGTTTTTCCACAACTATCTTCTGTCGTTCCAGTTCAATATTTTTTCTTTCAATTTCTTTTTTCTGTTTTGAAAGTTTCTTGTTGGTTTTTTCTACATATGCTTGTTGTTTCTGTAGATCTTCAATTGTCGTATTCAAAAGGTTGATGACGATAGACTTGTCTTTTAGCGTCCGTTTTACGCGAAAATCTGAACGCATTACATCTTTCTCTAACTCTTTGATGTGAGACAGCAATTCCTGTTTATCAGTGTCACTGATATTTAGGGTTTGTACATAGTTAATGATCTGTTGGACATTCGTTCTCATTATTGTCCATTATTTTTCCTTTAAGACTACGAGGGAACAAGTTTCGTTATGGAAATCGCAGGTTCCGTTTTTAGTTGGGCCAATTTCGCCATAAGTAAAGAAACCTGCCATAGGTACTTTCCAGTATTCATATATACCTTTTATTTCATCTTCAATCATAGGGCCGAGGGCAGCATGGCGTCCCTTGCAAGAAAAAAGAATGAGTGCATCAGCTTCATTGGCTTTTTGATTTAATTCACCAAAATCATCAATAGTTTGGTCAATTACTTCAAAACCAGGAGCTATGGAAAATCTGAATTTTGCTCCCTCTCGGACACCACCAGCTAGTATTAATGTTCTTTCTTCTTCACTTCCTACAAGAGGAGATCTCAAAACTGAAGTGCCGTCATCTCTAATTACCTGTAAGGGATACTGGGCACTCATCGTATTGATTTGCTTTCCCTTGACTTCAAGATTGTCGAAATATCCAAAATATTTTATAAATACGTCCAATGCAGGTTCGTTATTGATTGAATAAACCACATTGCCTTCAGCTTTTGTAATGGTATTGATTGCGCCTACAGCCTCCCAACCGCTTGTTGCCATGCCTTCAACCATTACTTTATCATTATCGAGTACGAGTGTAACAATTCCATTGTCCGTATTTCCATGTCTCCAGAAAGCATAAGTTCCTCTGGTAGTCAGGTCATCCCCTGCAAGTCCACCAAAAATGGGCACTTCTCTACCCATTCCAGCTTTTAAGCCAAATACGATTTGCTCGGCATCAATAGTAACTCCCCCGGAACCAACGATCAGTGCAGGATTTTCATATTTATCTCTTGCCCATGAACCTGCTGCTTTTCCTACTTTAAAAGGACCACCTACTTCCTTACCATCCACAAAATTCAATTTGTAATAGTCTTTATTCAAGTCAAAAAGTAACCCAACTACATTCTCATCAAAAACCTGATCATTTAAAATTTCACCGGCTGTAGAGCAGCCGAATAAGTCGATATCTTTTTGGTCAAATATATTAGACAAAGTGTCGATGTCTACGGTAAGGGAGGAGAATAAGATTCCAAGAGTTGGACGAAAGCCTTCGGCTAAATAATTGTCGATTTGAGCTTCAATTCCTCCGGCAGAGTTGGCTTTAAGTGTTTTAACTTGCATGAGCCTTTGTTTTATATGTTTTTTTACCTAACTGTAAAAATAAACAAATGAATCAATAAAAAGAAAGGGGGAAGAGATGCGTTTACTGGAGTATTTTGTTGGAATTTTCAACAAACCAAAATATGAGAGTTAGCTGATTTCGAGGTAATATAAAAAAGCTACAAAAAAAATGCCATTACTTATCTTAATAATATGACAACTCCTTGATTTTCAACGACTCTTCCATTTGTTTGAGTGAGTCGGATATGATAAAGGTAGGAACCTTGTGGTAAAACAGCCCCTAAACCATTTTTTTTACCATTCCAACCAATATTTATAGAATTTGACTCAAAAATTTTTTCTCCCCAGCGATTGTAAATAAGCATCTGATAGTCTGCTACCTGACTTAAAATAATCAATGGGCGAAATTCCTGATTTCTCCCATTGGGTGCAAAGGCATTGGGTGCAATGATTTTGGCAAATTGTTCAACACATACTCGGTTGGAACGGGATTTAATCATTTCTATCTCTCCGGTATTTGGTTGGAAAACTTCCGCGGTTGCTATCACGTAATAACACGAAATTGCTTCAGCAGGGTTGCCAGGGTTGATGTGATCCAAATGTGGAGTTGGTACATTGGCATATTCGGCAATTAGTGATTCGTCTACAGCTACCTCTTTATACAACTCATAATTGATATTACTTGCATTTTCGATGTTCATGGCAGTCCAGACTATTTGATTGATTTGATTTGATTGGGCAGTGCCGGTTAAATGTATAGATGGAGCTGAAATGGAAGAAAAGGTAGAATCGCAATTATCAATTACCTCTATTTTGTAATAAATTTTTCCAGAACCAGGATCTATTGAGTTATCCGCAAAAGATTCATCATCGTCATGAGGATTCATAGCCGTTTGGGCCGCTACCAATTCGAAGTTTACATTATCTGTTGAACGTAGAATATTGTAACTTTTTAATTCTGCCTCAATGTCCCAGCCCCACTCAATTTCAATGGAATTGAATTCATTAACAAAAACGTTTTTAATGAAAAGATGCTCAATTGTTTTTACAATATCAGGTGTCCTACAGATCTCATTGGAATTTGAAATAACCCCCGTATTTTCCTCAACGGCTCGAACTACAAAGCAGTATTCTACACCATCGGTTGGGACTTTAAAGTCATAACTGTTTGTATTTCCGGAAATGGTTTCAATCACTGACATGGGGGCACCACCTTCACTTACCCAAATTTCATGCTGGCCAATTCCATTATTCCAGTTTTCATAAAAATTCCAATTTAGTCGAATGGCTTGTTCACAAGGAATAATTTCTGATTCTAAAAAAATGGTATGATGAGCCACATCGAAAATGCTCGAATTGCCACATTCATCCAAGGCATTTACAAAATAGGACTCCGATTGGTCATTTGGAGAAGCATTGGTGTCGGTATAACTCAATCCATTATAGACAGTATCTATTGGTACTGTTCCAATATCCGTTTCCCTATAAATAATATAACCGATAACTTCTGGAGAAGGACTCGGGTACCAGGATAATTGAACTAGTCCGTTTTCAACAGAGGCGCTTTGGATAGAGGATATTTCAGGAGGGCGATTATCCAAAGTGTCAGAGGAAATTTGCATTTCTCCAGGACAATCGTGTATGCTTACCAAATAATAATAACGAACCAGACTACCTAGATTTCCAGGGAAGTAAGAAGTTTGGGATTGAGTAAAAATGGTATCCAACACCTGGAATGGTCCATTTGGGAATTCACTCACAAAAATTTCATAACCGATAAATGGGCCACAGGAGTTATTCGGCAAATTCCAAAACAGGGTGTCATTTTCAACACAGATGAAATCAGGTGGGTTGATTTGGGCATTTGAAAAAGTCCCTAAAGTATTTATGATGAAAATAAAAAACAGTCGATTCATTTGCTTTTTGGAAAGCTTTGAGACACTGGTTTTGCAGATGAACAACAATTTGAATGAATCAAGCATTTAATTGTGCTGATTAGCGAAACCTGCGTTGGATTATTGACCTGTAAATGCAAATTCTGCTTCCTTACTTAAGTTAAAACTTGAACTGATATTTTTCTTCAAAAGCTGCTTTCTCATGAATTTCTTTCAGTTCGTACTCCATTTGCCACTCTTTGGCAATGTCTTTCCTGAAATATACTAATCCGATACCTTTTGCATAAATTTCTGCTGCCTCGTATTCTTGCTCCAAATGTCCTTGCCGTTCATTATCAATTAATTCCCGAACGTAAAATTTTAAACAATCGTATGATTGATTGGCGAAGGTATAAGTCGTATCCTTTTCAAACTGCCGATTTCTGATAAAAGTCATTTTTGTTAAAGTATCTGTTGGCAATGTCCAATGAATAGACGAAACCAAAACACTTGGTGGATTGGTCAATTCAAAACTGAATACATTTCCAGAATGTACCTCAACTGGAACTTCATATTCTGTATTGGTTGTGGTATCCTTTTCGTACCAGCGAAATTCATCAAGGAGCATCCCATTACTTACCACTTCTTCTCTGATAGATTGGTATTTAGAGAAATCAGGTCCAAAATAGGTCCCGGTTAAAAATAAGTCATCACCTTCTACTTTTGTTTGGTACAACCAGAAAAAAGGAGGATCGTATTGATTATTAATCGAATGATACTCATAGATCAGCCCTTCCTCAAGAGATGCTAAAGGGAAATAGAAATCTTTAATATTTCGATTTTCTTTTTCACATCCTGCTATGAACATTAGAAAAAGAAACACAACAAGACCTCCGGTTTTGATGATATTATTGACCAATGCGCTCATATTCAGAAACTTAGATTAAATTTTCTTTTCCAAAAAAGAAAATTAATTTTCTGCTAGATATTCCGATTTTTCAAATTGCTTATGCCAAAATGACATATAATCAGGTGTTTAATCCTGTTGGTATAAAATGTGATTGCGAAAATCATGTCTTCGCTTTGGCGCTGCAAATATATTTTATCTTTGCCAATCCAAAATCGCCAACGTTTCGAGAAGTCACAATGACAAAATAAAAATCAAGTGACAAAAATTTTATTTTTAAAATATATCATTAAACCATGTTAGGAATAATTAAAAAGGTTTTTGGGACAAAATATGATAAAGACAAGGCGCTGTATCAGCCTTTTGTGGATGAGGTCAATGAATATTTTGAGGAATATGAATCCTTGAGTAATGATGAACTGAGAGGAAAGACGAACGAGTTTCGAAACCGAATCAAAGAACACCTTGCTGGCATTGACCAGGATATTGCAGATGTTAAAAAAGAGGCAATAGAGGAAACCAATTTAAACCAAAAGGAAGAATTATTTAAAGAGGTTGATGAATTAATAAAAGAACGAGACAAGCACCTCGAAGTTATTTTAAAAGAAATCCTTCCAGAATCTTTTGCAGTTGTTAAAGAAACGGCTCGGAGGTTCAAAGATAATGAGACCCTCACTGTAACGGCAACAGACCACGATCGCGATTTGGCTGCCAAGCCAGGAAAGTCGTATGTCTCCATTTCAAAAGATAAAGCGATTTGGAAAAATAGCTGGGTAGCAGCTGGTGGAGACATTGCCTGGAACATGGTGCATTACGATGTGCAATTGATCGGGGGAATGGTTTTGCATGATGGCAAAATTGCTGAGATGCAAACAGGAGAAGGAAAGACCCTGGTGGCGACTTTACCGGCATACCTGAATGGTCTTTCCGGAGAGGGTGTTCACGTGATTACCGTAAATGACTATTTGGCTCGTCGTGACTGCGAATGGGTCGGTCCGATTTTCGAGTTTCTTTTCCTTACAATAGATTGTATTGACAAATACAAACCACACTCTGAAGAAAGAAAAAGAGCCTACCGATGTGATATTACCTATGGTACCAATAATGAATTTGGATTTGATTACCTAAGAGATAATATGGTTCGGTCAATGGATGAAATGGTGCAACGCAAACACCATTTTGCTATGGTAGACGAAGTAGATTCCGTACTGATTGATGATGCGCGAACTCCATTAATTATTTCTGGTCCTGTTCCAAAAGGCTCTGAAGACCAGGAATATATGGCTTTGAAGCCTCAGGTCGAAAGATTGCTGGCTGCCCAAAGAAAATTGGCGACTCAATACCTGGCAGAAGCTAAATCCTTATTTGATGAAGGTTATTTAGGGCATGAAGAAGGAGAAGCAGGTTTGGCACTCTTGAGGACTCATCGAGCATTGCCCAAGTATCGTCCTCTGATCAAGTTTCTCAGTGAAGAAGGCGTAAAGGTTACTATGCAAAAAGCAGAAAACTTTTATATGGCAGAGCAGAATAAGCACATGCATATAGCCGATGAGCCACTTTTGTTTACCATTGATGAAAAAAATCGTCAAGTTGAATTGACAGAAAGAGGAGTCGAATTTCTATCAAAAGGAAATGAGGATGCCAATTTCTATGTTATGCCTGACATCGCTTCTTCTATGGTAGAGATTGAAGAAAATGAGGACTTTTCAGAAGCGGAAAGGGATGAAGCCAGATCCAAGCTGGCACAGGATTATGCCGTAAAATCCAAGCGACTTCATGCCATTAGCCAGTTATTGAAAGCCTATACCCTATTTGAACGAGAGCAGGAATATGTTGTGATGGAAGGAGAAGTGAAAATTGTAGATGAAAGTACGGGGCGTATGATGGAGGGACGTCGTTACTCTGATGGATTACATCAGGCTTTGGAGGCAAAAGAGAATGTAAAGGTTGGAGATATTACTCAAACGTATGCGACTGTGACGCTACAGAATTATTTTCGGATGTACCACAAACTATCAGGTATGACGGGAACAGCGGAAACGGAAGCTGGTGAGTTTTGGGAAATCTACAAATTGGATGTGGTCGTCATTCCAACCAATAGACCAATTGTTCGGGATGACATGGACGATAAGGTTTTTAAAACAGAGCGGGAAAAGTTCAATGCAGTTATAGATGAGATATTTGATTTAACGGAAAAGGGCCGCCCTGTTCTGGTGGGTACTACTACTGTAGATGTTTCAGAGAAATTGAGCCGAATGATGAATATGAGGGGTATTTCTCATAATGTTTTGAATGCAAAACAGCATCAGAGAGAGGCGGAAATCGTAGCAGAAGCAGGTCGCCCGGGCAAAGTAACCATTGCAACGAATATGGCCGGTCGTGGTACAGATATCAAACTTTCTGACGAAGTAAAAGCATCTGGTGGGCTTGCAATTATTGCTACCGAAAGACACGATAGTCGGCGGGTAGACAGACAGTTGCGAGGGCGTTCTGGTCGTCAGGGAGATCCCGGTTCTTCCCAGTTCTATGTTTCACTGGAGGATAAATTGATGCGGCTTTTCCAAAGTGAGCGTATCGCCAAATTGATGGATAGAATGGGGCATCAGGAAGGAGAAGTTATTCAGCACTCCATGGTCTCCAAGTCAATTGAGCGGGCGCAAAAGAAGGTGGAAGAAAACAATTTTGGAATTAGAAAACGGCTATTGGAGTACGACGATGTGATGAATATTCAGCGGGAAGCTATTTATAAAAAACGATACAATGCACTTTCAGGAGAACGGTTGAGTGTGGATTTGAACAATATGTTTCAAGGAATGACAGAAAGTTTGGTAGTTGCGCATAGACAGGGTGGAGATTTTGAAACTTTCAGGCAAGCATCTTTAGGTGTCCTGGGTGTGACTCCTAAGATGGACGCGGTTGGTTTTGTAGAGGCTCCGGAAGACGAAGTGATTGCACAATACCAGGAACAAGTTGCAGAATTTTACGATAGGAAAGGCGAACAAATTACAGACTACCTGATGCCTCATATCAAACAAGTTTATGAGAATGAAGGGCATCGATACAAGAGAATTTTAGTTCCTTTCTCTGATGGGAGTAAAAGAACCATGCCCATCACCGCAGATTTGGAAGAAGCAGTGAAATCAAAGGGCAAGTCAATCATGAAAGACATTGAGAAAGCCGTAACCTTGGCTATTATTGATTCTCGATGGAAAGAGCATTTGCGTTCAATGGATGAGTTGAAAGATTCCGTACAAGCTGCTTCTTTTGAGCAAAAAGACCCATTGGTTGTCTACAAAATGGAGGCTTACAACTTGTTCGAAGATTTGATTTACAACATCAACGAAGAAGTAACTTCCTACTTAAATAAAGGGACTTTAGTGTTCCAGGATGGCAGAACTTTGGAGGAGGCTCGAATTCAACGTACAGATATGAGTCGTACACAGACGAGTCGGGCAAATGCAGATGAAGCTCGTGCCAGAGCAGCAGCTGAAGGAGTAAGCAGAAGACCTAAGCCTCAAACTTTCAAAAGAACGGATAAAAAAGTCGGAAGAAATGATCCTTGTCCTTGTGGAAGTGGCAAAAAATATAAGCAGTGCCACGGAAGGAAAGGGGCGAAATAAATAAATCCAAGGCTTCGTTTTTGTAAAGATGAGTCATCCCCCCAGAGGGGCAAGCTAAATTTTGGCAATAAAAAACCTT
>JBGTQJ010000010.1:77744-212477 GCA_041941305.1 Saprospiraceae bacterium | reverse complement strand
GAGAGGAAAAAAGAAACGAAAATTAGTTGTAGATAAATATGACTTGGTGCTTAAAGAAAATAAACATAAAGAATTTTTCCCAAAATTTAGGAAGACTCCTGTTAAAAGCCTATGCTATACTGTAAAATTTAAAATCGTCTTTTCTATTATATCGCAGCATTCGTGCAATTGCTCCTCAGTCATGACCAAAGGGGGTGCAAAACGAATAATGTTGCCATGGGTTGGTTTCGCCAAAAGACCATTTTCTGCCAATTCCAAACAAATATTCCAGGCTGTTTTGCTGTCCGGAGTATCGTTAATAACAATTGCGTTGAGCAGTCCTCGTCCTCGAACCAATGTCACCAGGTCAGATTTCTCAGCCAATAGGTTCATGCGTTCTCGGAAAATATCGCCTAAATATCGAGCATTCTGAGCCAATTTTTCATCACGTACCACTTGCATCGCCTCCATTGCCACAGCACAGGCAACTGGATTTCCTCCATAAGTACTTCCATGTTGTCCAGGTCGGATAACTTCCATAATTTCGTTGTCAGCCAAAACAGCTGAAACGGGATAAATACCACCCGAAAGTGCCTTGCCAAGAATTAAAATATCAGGTCTGGTATAGGTTGCTCCTCTTTCACAATTTCCTTTACAGGTGCAATTGCCACAAACTGCCAAAATACTTCCCGTTCTAGCAATACCAGATTGAATTTCATCTGCAATAAATAGCGCATTGTGTTTTTTGCATAATGCTGCTGCTCTTGATAGGAAATCATTGTCTGGAACATTCACTCCAGCCTCCCCTTGTATAGGTTCTACGAGGAATCCTGCTACATTTGGAGAATGTGCTTCTAATGTTGATTCCAATGCCTGTAAATCATTATATGGAATTGCAATAAACCCTGGTGTATAGGGTCCAAAATTGCCTTTGGAATCAGGATCTGTTGAAAATGAAATAATGGTTGTCGTCCTGCCGTGGAAATTTTCACCGCAAACGATGATTTTGGCTTCACCATTTGGAATTCCCTTTTTCTCATAGCCCCATTTTCTGCAAATTTTAATTGCAGTTTCAACTCCTTCAGCGCCGGTATTCATCGGGAGCACTTTATCAAACCCAAAATACTCTGTAATATATTTCTCATACCTACCGAGCATATCATTGTAAAAAGCTCTTGAAGTAAGGCACAGAGACTCTGCCTGTTCCTTCAATGCATTTACTATTCTAGGATGGCAATGCCCCTGATTTACAGCAGAATAAGCAGAAAGGAAATCGTAGTACTTTTTCCCCTCGACATCCCAAACATAAACTCCTTCTCCTCTTGACAACACTACAGGAATGGGATGATAATTATGGGCACCATGTTTATCTTCTAATTTCATTAAGTCCTGAGAGGACATAGTTAATGCTTCATTCATCATTTTTATTTCTTGATTTAAGTTTACAAACTTTATATTGACAAGGCACAAAAATACATCTTTGAAAGCTGTATTTTATCGAAATTATAGGAAATCCTGTTCTCGTTATACTAATTACCAATAGGATTAATTTTCATTGTCCAATTTCTGTTTTTCTTTCCAGGCTTTTACCAAAACTAGAATTCTGTTATAATTTTCCAGTCCTTCATCGATCCCTTGCGCTTTAAGATAAGAATCATAAATGGCATTTCTCAATCTCGGAAAAATATCGGGATATTTCTCCATTTCCGCATAAATGGCACGCAGATCATTTTTTATAGTATTGGGCAATTGATGGTCAAAAAAAGCCAAATATTCATATGGGCGATACCAACGATAGTCTCCTGCCAAATTTCGCCAATAAGCCAATTCACCTACATAGTTCAAAAAAGGATCCTTTGAGGAAATGCAAGTAAGCCAGGCTAAAAAATTGCAGGTGCCTTCATCTCCAAAACCATATCCATGTGACATCTCATGTGCAATTACATAGGGGATTTGCAAATGATGTAACCCGGGATCTATATGGCCTTCAGCTGTAAATGGAATATAAACTCCTGCTGTGCTAATCCTCAATAACAATCCTTTCGGGTGAAGAAACCTGCCTCGAACATTTCCGGGGGTTGGATAGCCCAAGTCCTGAAGCACTGATTTTAATGCTTCTCTCATGGTGGTTTCAATATTATTGGGAAGAAATGAATTAGAAATCGCAGTATCCAAATTTTTGGATAATTGTGCTCGAAGTTCTACAACCACTTCGGTTTGTTTATAAAGAGCGTTTTTCAATTCCTCTAGGGACAAGGGTTTTGGCTCAAGGCCTAGCTGTTTTTCAATAGATATTCTATCATAATTATACCCCCACAAAATCATAAAAAAGAAAACAACCCCAAAAAAGAATGCAATTGTGGAATAGCAAAACTGAAGGACTTTTCCAAGAACTTTTGCATCTCTTCTAAAAAATCCAATCCAAGATTTCACCAATACTCCCAACAATAAAAAGAAAAGAAAATATACCAATGCTATAGGAGAAAGACCAGTCAAAAAATCTACGCCATTCCTCAAATAGACAAAGAAACCGCGGCTGTAGTACGTTTCTATTGTTTCTTCAGAAAAAATAAACCGGGTAATTATTGAAAGTATTCCGAGTGAAATCCAAATCCATCTTTTATCTTTCATCAAGGCCTTAGTTTTCATGGAAATTAATTATCCCAAACCAACATTCCTGGTTCAAATAAATCGTCATCCAATTCAATATGTTGAGGGATATCTTCAACAACTTTGTCTTCACCATCAGTACTCTTGGTCAAAAAGGTGGTTCCGACCCCAATTGTTCCAGAATCATTTAATATTAACTGAACACAACTAAAAGCAAAGGTTAAATTGTCTTCTCCTTCAAAGGTCAAGGCCTTTTTTGAGCTGGTCTTTGGGTTAATTTTGACCTTGTTATCCTTTAGGATTTCCTGTATTTCTGGTAATTCAATTTCAAAACTTTGTTCCCTTGATTTTTCAACATTAATTGAAAAACTATTGCAAATAATTGCATCTGAAATCAATAACATTTGATGTGGATCGGTTCCCAAAAAGGGAAGTATTGAAGGATGTTCCAAATCTAACTTCTTTCCCCTTAAGGCTCCACCTAACTCATTGATATCCAACCATAGTCTTTTGACATTGTGGAAGGAAAGTGATATTTCCTTTGCCCCTTTAAGTTGGGTTCCCAGAGCAGCAGAGGGTATTCCGAATCCTTGAAAAAATCCTTTTAATATCTCAAATCCAAAATCAAAATCGAAGGACTTTGTCCGCTCCAAAGAAGCATCAGCCATTAGGGTTTCTTTGGGAACGATATCCAATTCAGTTCCAATCTCCAACAAATGATTTAAATCACCCCGAAACTCCGTTTTACCATCTTTTTCAGCAATTACAATCAAAGGTTTAACTCTACTTTCAGGTATACGTAAGGGTGTCGCGTTGAAAGTTTGCTTCAGCATTGAAGTGATTTCATTTCTACATATTCGAAAAGGAAAACTCATTGGTTATTTTTTTTGGTTCTGGTTTGCTAGTTCCTGGGTTCTAGGCTCTGGTTCTGGTTCCTGGTTGCTGGGTACTTGTTTGCTGGGTACTTGTTACTGGTTTTGCTGATACCATTGCGTCATGAGAAGAGGGCTGCTAAATGGTGTTAACAATAGCGTAAAATCCTACATTCAATTACCACAATCAAACCAGTACAAAAATCAATTTGCCCATTTTTTTATTTCCTGTATGGTAAATTTTTCGTCTCGCCACCCTAATAATTCCATTACGCCGGCGCCATCATAATTTAAAAACCAATCCTCAATCATTCGCTTCGCGGCTTGTTTTTCAATCATAAGGCTTTGATAATCAAATACCTGCAATACATTCCTTGAAGAATCCACAGGAACTGCTATTATTTTTGTATCCATTTCTCCTTCATCCCTCAATAACAAACTTGCAATTGGTTTTATTTCAATTACAGTTCCAGTTGGATCTGATTCAGATAAAATTAAAACGTCCATTGCATCACCATCTCCTCCTCTTTCTTTTTCCATAACGGTAGAAGGAATGAATCCATAATTCCCTGGATAAGGTAAAAATTCAATGATTCTGATATGACCATTTACAGAATCATTCTCAAATTTGCCATTTTCTTTATTTATTTCAATTTTGTGATTGGTTCCGGCCGGAATTTCTACCACAGCATTGACCCCATTTTCCGTAAAGACAGGTAATTTCAGGTAATCAATACTTTTGCTTTCCCCACCGCAAGAAACTAACCATAAAAATAATAGTAACAAAAAAAATATATTAAGTCTCATTTTGGTCAATCATTTAAAAACTACTCCCAAATAACCTCATCAAAAACCAAAAAGCAAAATTTTCAAATTTCCTCTCATATGTCCTAGCTATAACACATTATTGCTTTTCAGGAAAATTCCTTTGTTTTACACTTTTGAAGATTGGACTTTTGCTAATGAATTTGAGGATATGAGAGATTGAACGTATTCAAAAAATGCTTTTAGTCTTTCAAATGCTCATTCTCACCTACTCAATTAAAGATGAAAGAAGACTTTTATTTTAAAAAATCGGAACTCAAAGATTTTGGGAAAATTACAGATTTTCAGGAAGAATACGGTAAAAAATTTTTCGAATGGTATGGTGAAGTTTTCCAGGAGGGGGCATTAACCCAAAGAGAAAAATCATTAATTGCGCTTGCTGTTGCTCATGCCATACAATGCCCTTATTGCATAGATTCATATACTTCTGATTGTTTGCGGAAAGGATGTGACGAAGAGCAAATGATGGAGGCCGTACATGTAGCCTCTGCCATAAAAGCAGGGACTACACTCGTTTATGGAGTTCAAATGATGAACCAGGTCAAAAAATTGTCCATGTAATCGGTTGTCAGTTGTGGTTTTTCAGTTGTCAATGCAATAAAAAAGGACAACCACAACGGACAACGGACAACCCACAACCCAAAATGGGAGTTAAACAAAAAAGTAAATCACTGAGCTCAAGAGGGAGCGACCTTTCAAGTACTTTTTTTCAATTACAAGTATTGAATGGAAAAGAAAAGGTGGATGCCATTTTCCCTTCTTTTATTGGTAAACTGGATAATTTGGGTTTTGCCCCTTTGAAGCCTGCTGAGCTGGAATTTTTTCAAGTCAATATTGGAAAATTATGCAATCAAACTTGTGCTCATTGCCATGTAGATGCAGGACCAGATAAGAAACTGGAGAATATGGGAAGGGAGCGTCTGGAAAAGTGCTTACAAATTATTAAATCAACCCCAAGCATCCATACAGTAGACATTACAGGGGGTGCCCCGGAAATGAATCCCAATTTCAGATGGTTTGTAGAGGAAGTTTCGGCAATTGGGAAAAAAGTAATTGACCGTTGCAATTTGACCATAATTGTCGCCAATAAAAAATATCATGATTTACCTGATTTTTTTGCAAAACATAAAGTTCAGGTGGTATCCTCCCTACCCTATTTTTCGAAAAGTCGAACAGATAGTCAGCGAGGTGATGGTGTATTTGAAGATTCCATTAAAGCGCTGAAAATGTTGAATGAAGTTGGTTATGGCCGAGAGGATACTGGATTACAGCTGGATTTGGTTTATAATCCTTCGGGTGCATTTTTGCCAGCGGGGCAAGAGGTTTTAGAGCCAGAGTTCAAGCGACAATTAAAACGCAAATACAATATCGTTTTTAATAACCTGTATGCAATTACCAACTTACCCATTAGTCGTTTTTTGGACTATTTACTAGAAACAGAAAATTACGAAGGCTATATGGAAAAATTGGTAGAAGCTTTCAATCCTGCGACTGTAGAGGGGTTGATGTGCAGAAATACCATTTCCATTAGCTGGGATGGTTATTTATACGATTGTGATTTCAATCAAATGCTGGACTTAAAAGTTGCCAGTCAAAATGTTAATCATATTGATGACTTCGATATCGAAAGCCTGAAAAATCGTAACATCGTATTGAATCAACATTGTTATGGTTGTACGGCAGGAGCCGGTTCCAGTTGCGGGGGGGAAATCGCTTAGGAAATGAAAATGAAAATCAAAAGGAATTCAAGGCAGGTTTCTAAATAATTGGCTTTTTATATTCCTTTTGATTGGGTTATTTTTTAACAACTTCATTTTCAAAATAGGTTAGCCTCATCTTCTCTGCTCCACTTTTCATAACTTTGTGCAAATTTCTAACAGAAAATTGCAAATTATGAAATCCTATCTTTTTCTATTGTTGATTTCGCTTATTATAGTATTGTCAAGCGCTTGTGTATCAAAAAAGAAATATCTGGAAATGGAGGTTGAACGCAATCATTTTCAGGACAAAGCTGATGAACTTCGAGAAGTAAATTCCGAAAACAAAAAACTGGAAACTGAATTGCGAAGCAACGAATCTCAATTGCGCAGAACCACCAGGGAATTGGAACAGGTTTCTGTATTTGCAGATCAATTAGAAAAAGACAATAAAGATTTATTGACTCGCTACAATCAATTGCTTAAAGACAATAAGGAGGAAAGTGATGTAAGTGCAACTGAAAAACTGGAATTGGAAGAAGCCCTTTCTGAAAAAGAATTGGAATTGGATGAGAAGGAGAGAGAATTAGAAGCACTGGAATACATTCTTGGAGAGCGGGAAGGAAGTATGGAGGAAATGCGGGAAGATTTAATTTCAAGGGAAGAAAGGGTTAAAGAACTAGAAGATTTATTAAACTCCAAGGATGCCCAAATGAATCAATTAAAGAAGAATCTACAGGAGGCAATTTCAGGTTTTTCTGCATCCGATTTAAGCGTTCAGGAGAGAAATGGGAAAATATATGTGTCTCTAAGTTCAGACTTATTGTTTAAATCAGGAAGTGACAAAATAGACTGGAAAGGGAAAAATGCTATCAAGCAATTGGCTGCTGTTATGATTGAAAATGATGAAATCGAAATAACAGTTGAAGGACATACTGATAACAAAGGTAGTGCAGATTTGAATTGGGATTTAAGTGTAAAAAGAGCAACTTCTGTAGTAAAGGTACTTACTGCCAATGGAGTAGATCCATCTAGAATTGTAGCTTCAGGAAGAGCTTTATACAATCCATTGCTTCCCAATGACACCGAGGCAAATCGGTCAAAAAACAGAAGAACAGAAATTATTTTGTCCCCCCAATTGGATAAATTGTACGACATTTTGAATTAGCTGTTTCAATAAAAAAATGAAAATCACCTTTATTCAGACTGGAGGAACCATTGATAAGGATTATCCTAAAAGCACAAAAGGCTGGGCATTTGAGATTTCGGAGCCCGCTGTTGAACGAGTTTTGGAAAAGTTAAATCCTTCATTTGATTTCGAAATAATTAGGGCTTTGAAAAAAGATAGCATGGAAATCACAGAGGAGGACAGGGGAAAGCTTTCAGATCTTATAAAAAAACTAATTTCAAAAAAAATTATCATTACACATGGTACCGATACCATGATTGAAACGGCAAATTCCCTTTCTTCAATAAAAGACAAAACAATTATTCTCACTGGTGCCATGCGCCCAGAACGATTTTCAAATACAGACGCAGCTATCAATATAGGGATGGCAATTGCTGCTGTACAAACCCTAAAAAATGGAATTTACCTAACCATGAATGGAATTGTAAAGGATCATCAGGAAATTAACAGAAACCTGGATTCTGGAAAATTCTATTAAAACTCGCAAAATGATTCCCACAAAAGCAGATTTGCTCGCCGCCTTTGAGAAAGTCAAGCCGCATGTTCACCAAACTCCAGTCTTAAGTTCTAAACAAATAAATCAAATAGCCGGGGCGAACATTTATTTCAAATGTGAAAACTTTCAAAAGACAGGTTCCTATAAACTTCGAGGAGCCACAAATGCTATTCTTAATTTAACAGAAGAACAAAAATCCAACGGAGTTGTCACTCATTCTTCAGGAAACTTCGCCCAAGCAGTATCACTTGCAGCTAGCAATTTGGGTATTAATGCTACCATTGTTATGCCTGAGAATGCTCCAAAAGTAAAAAGAAATGCAGTCGCTGGCTATGGTGGAAAAATAATTCTCTGTGAATCTACCTTAGCTGCACGGGAAAATACTGCTCAGAAAGTAATTGATGAAACAGGAGCTTCGCTATTACATTCCTCTAATGACATTTATGTAATCCAGGGACAAGGAACTGCTTTGATGGAGCTTTTGGAGGAAGAAGAAGGTTTTGATGCTGTTTTGGGTCCGGTTGGAGGAGGTGGATTGATCGCTGGAACTGCAACTGCTGCATGCCATTTTTCACCAAATTCAAAAGTTTATGGAGGTGAACCAATGGGCGCAGACGATGCATGGCAATCTTTCCATGCTGGAAAAATTATTCCAGTTAAAAATCCCAAAACCATTGCTGATGGCTTGAGAACTTCACTTGGGGACAATAATTTCCCAATCATTCATCAGTTGGTAACAGATATTATTAGAGTGGAGGAAGAAGAAATTATTGCAGCCATGAGGTTGGTTTGGGAGAGAATGAAAATCATAATTGAACCTTCAAGTGCAGTCCCATTTGCAGCAGTGCTCAAAGAAAAACAACTATTTAAAGATCAAAAAATAGGAATTATTGTTTCAGGAGGAAATGTTGATTTAAAAGCGCTGGCACCCTATTTTTAAATCCTTTGTAGTATTTCTTTCCCAAATAAATTGTTCCTAAAAATTCTCTTTACTTATTGAAAATTAGAGCTTGTTTAAATTTTTCTTTCCTGTGTCCTGTGTCACAGGGAAGAAAAATTTTAAACATACTCTAAAAGGTATTTCTAATCAAAAAAATAATTCTGGTGTTAGGCTATCTCAATCATAGTTTCATTTCTGTCCTCAAAAAGTCCTTTCCTTAAAACCATTCTTTGAAGCCAATTTCATAATTTATATTTGCAAAAATTAATAATTACGTTGAAAATGAAGCAATTACTACTTATCGCAACGGCATGGATTTTTTGTTTAAACCTTTCAGGCCAATCATTAGAACCAGCTTCCTATTGTGGAACTTCAAATGAAAAAAATCATTGGTTGCAACATTATTTGGAAAATAAAAGCCAGTACCAAACTGAAAATGATGAAATAATCGCCAATATGAAATTGCACATCCTTGGCAATGATAATGGAACAGGCTATTTCTTACCCGTTTCTATTTTAGACGCCCTCTGTACTGTTTCCAATGATTTTGAAGAGGCGAACATTAAATACTATTTGAGTGAATGGATCAATTATATCCCCAATACAGATTGGAACAACCACATGGAGTTTAATCCACATGGTAGAGACATCTTAATTGAAAATTACGAATATGGATTCCTTAATGCATATATCGCCACGGAAGCTGCTGGCAATTGTGGGTATTTCTGGAGTCCAGGAAACAATGGGGAAGATGGAGTAATCATGGCAAAATCATGTACCCAGCCTCAAGATCACACTTTTGCACATGAGTTAGGGCATTTCTTATCCTTACCGCATACATTCTCGGGATGGGAAGGTTCAACATATGACCCGGAAACCCCCACAATCCAACAGTTTCCTGGATGGGGAAGTATAGAAAACGTAAATGATCCCAATTGCAATAATAAAGCTGATGGATTTTGTGATACACCACCAGATTATTTGGCTTACCGCTGGCCATGTGAGCAGGACAATTTTAGTACCGTTGAACAAACTGATTTAGGCGGTAATACATTCCGTTCTGACGGAACATTATTTATGTCCTATGCTTCTGATAATTGTTCCAGTCGTTTTTCCCCTGAACAAATTGATGCAATGAGAGCCAATCTACAATTTCAGAGATCTGAATTAATTTTGGATGATGTCACCATAGAAGAAGTCGACGACAGTAACATGAATTTGGTTTATCCGGCTCAGGATGATTTGGTGCCTAGCAACTCCCTGACCCTGACATGGGACCCTGTTCCAGGTGCTACGATGTATTTGCTGGAACTGACACGTTATCCTTTTACAGGCGTCAAAATCGTCAATCAATTTGTCAATGACAATTCTTTTACAGTTATGAACCTACCAGCTGAAAAGACTTTAGCATATAGAATCCGACCCTTTAATGAAGGTTATTTCTGTACTTCATGGTCAGATCGCACCATATTTGAGACATTCTTTGTCTCTTCTGCAAACGAAGTTGATTTTGTCCGGAATCTTTCAATTTATCCTTCTCCAGCTGGTCAAAATGACTTGCTAAATATTGAATTTCAATCCACAGAATCAGTACAAGATGCACAATTAAGTTTGAGTGACTTAACAGGAAAGGTATTACAAGCAACTGAAGTAGAGATTTTAAGTGGAATGAATCGATTCCAATTATATCCAGAAGGAGTAAGTGCTGGAATCTATTTATTGAATATAGAAACCGAGATGGGAAGTTTATTTCAGAAAGTACTTATCCAATAAAAGTAGGCTAACTTTTTTCAGTTAAGAGAAAAAAAAATTAATAGGGTCTGTCTCATTGGTAAAGGTATTCGTTGAATAACCGAATACCTTTACTTATCAGACAGACAATATTTATCACCTAATCAATTACGCCCAGTTCTTTTCCAACCTTGGAAAAAGCAGCTACAGCCTTTTCCAAATGTGCTCGCTCATGTCCTGCTGAAATCTGAACTCGAATTCTTGCTTGGCCTTTTGGAACGACTGGGTAGAAGAAACCAATCACATAAATGCCTTCATCAAGCAAACGATTGGCAAAATTTTGTGCCAGTTTGGCTTCGTAGAGCATAATTGGGACAATAGGATGCACTCCAGGAATAATATCGAATCCCGCCTTAGTCATTTCATTTCTAAAAAACGAGGTATTGTTTTCAAGTTTATCTCTCAGTTCTGTAGTAGAACTCAACAAATCCAGGACTTTTATTGAGGCACCACATATTGCAGGTGCTACGGTATTTGAGAATAAATATGGACGGGAACGTTGTCTCAAAATATCCACGATTTCTTTTCTGGCTGCTGTAAACCCTCCAGATGCACCACCTAGCGCTTTTCCAAAAGTTCCAGTAACGATATCTACTCTACCAAATACATCGTTGTATTCTGTTGAGCCTCGACCGGTTTTTCCGACAAAACCAGTGGCATGACAATCATCAACCATTACCATTGCACCATATTTTTCGGCTAAATCACAAATTTTATCCAATTGGGCAATAGTACCATCCATTGAAAATACGCCATCAGTGGCAATCATTCGCCTTCGAGCTCCTTGAGTTTCTTTCAATTTTGCCTCAAGGTCTTCCATATCATTGGTTTTATATCGGTGCCTTTGTGCCTTGCATAACCGAATCCCATCAATAATTGAAGCATGATTCAATGTATCAGAAATAATAGCATCCTCTTTAGTTAATAGCGGTTCGAAAAGTCCACCATTTGCATCAAATGCCGCTGCATACAATATAGCGTCCTCCTGACCGACAAATTTGGCGATTTTCGCTTCAAGCTCTTTGTGAATATCCTGAGTACCGCAAATAAATCGTACTGAAGACATACCAAACCCATATCTGTCAATAGCTTCGTGAGCCGCCTTAATCACCTCGGGATGTGAGGAAAGTCCCAAATAATTATTTGCACAGAAATTCAACACTTCCATCCCTTTATCTGTCTGAATTTCAGCTCCTTGTGGAGTGGTAATAATTCGTTCATCTTTATACAATCCAGCTTCACGAATTTCAGATAACTCTTCCTGAATCGCAGGTTCTACAGTTTTAAACATAGATTAATTTTAATGATAAAGTTTGTTCAATGATCCAACAGCATCAAGGGTTTCTTAGATTGCATTTAGATCAATTGAAATTCAATCACTTAAATTGTTACTTGATATTGTTTATTTAGTTGATATATCATGTCTTCTGTCATTTTGGGAAGGTCAAATTTGGGGTTCCAGCCCCAATCTTTTCTGGCATATTGATCGTCAATACTTTCAGGCCAACTTTCCGCAATTTGTTGTCTGAAATCAGGTTTATAATTAATCCGGAAAGTCGGAATAAACCCCTGTATTTCGGCAGCTATTTCTTTTGGTGAGAAATTCATCGCTGAAAGGTTATAACTTGTTCGTATGGAAATTGCAGACTCAGGAGCTTCCATTAATTGTAATGTACCTTCAATAACATCATCCATATATATCATCGGAAGTCGGGTATTCTCCAATAGAAAACATTCAAACTCCTCACCTAAAATGGCTTTATGGTAAATTTCTACCGCATAATCTGTTGTCCCTCCACCAGGCATAGATTGATAGCCAATGACACCTGGATATCTAATAGACCTAATATCCAAATCATATCTTTCATAATAATATTGACACCAATTTTCTCCAGCTGCTTTGCTAATACCATATACCGTCGAAGGAGCCAAAACAGTATGCTGAGGAGTGCTTTTTCTCGGCGTTTCTTTTCCAAATGCAGCTATTGAACTGGGGAAAAACACTTTATCTATATTCAATTCTCTCGACACTTCAAGCACATTAAAAAGACCATTGATATTAATTTCCCAGGTCTTCATTGGATTCAATTCTCCTTTTGCAGATAAAATCGCTGCCAGGTGATAAATTTGAGTTACCTGATACTTCTTGATTATCTCAGCAAGTCTATTGGCATCCAAAATATTTAACTGCTCAAAAGGTTCGACATCAGATTTTTGCAGGCGGATATCTGTGGCGATGACTTGATTAGCCCCATAAACCTCGCGGAGTTTTTTTGTCAGAACAGAACCAAGCTGGCCGTTTGCTCCAACAATAAGGATGGTGTCTTTTCTCATTGAATCATGGTTAGGTTTGCAATAATATCTACTTTTTCGCTCCTTAGAATATGTCGAACAGGATTATGTCGGTTTTATATAGATTTCCGAAAAATAGTAAATGTTTAGATTATTGAAGGCCTTTGTCAAAACAATAATCATGAATAGACAAAAAACGATTATTTTTCAAATTGATATTCAGGAACTTTCTGTAAAAACTCATAGGTTTGGTTTTCGTAATCCATCTCACAGCAAAATGTTTGTTCACCATTAGTAACCATTAAAAAAGGTACTTTTAGGGGCATGTTGTACCAGGCAATCTGTTTAAAGACTTTTTCATCTATTGCTACCTCCAATGCCTTACATTCTACCAGCATCCAGGGGTTCATATTCTTATCAAAAATTAATATATCACAACGCTTTTTAAGTTCATTCACAATCAACTGTTTCTCCACTGCAATTCTATTTTTGTTAAATCCTTGTTTTTCAATCAAAAAGTGTAAAAGAAGTTGTCTAATCATTTCTTCAGGGGTAATTACCAGATATTTTCTTCGAATGACACACTTCAAATAGCGCATACCTATTTCCTTTTTGACTACCAAGTTTTGAGCATATTTTTTAATATCGATTTCAATCATAAGAAAATTTCATTCAACTAATTTAAAATTTAATGAAATTCTACCCTACTGATAATCAACAACTTAACATCTAATCCAAACTTTTTTTGATAATCAGCACAATATTTAACCCCAATTTTCAGATTATATATCCATCAATATCACCTAAAACCCCGATTCGTCCCTTCTCTCAAATTTCTATTAACAGAACCCTTTTTTACAGTCGTAAATTTCGCAATAATCAATTAATTGCGGGTTGGATAGTAAATTCTGTTTTCCACAATCTGGAATACTAGCCACCCCTTTATTTCAATGCAACTACATGGGAAATAAATACAAAACGTCTATTTCTAAACCATCTAAAAACTGTAACCATGAGATTCCTGTGTTTAATTTTTTTAACTATTATTTGTTTAAGCCAAAACGCCTTCGCCCAAAATCAGATTACTGAAAAAGAAAAAAGTCAAGACCAACCAAACCCTCAAGTGGAGCAACTTGAAGAGTCAAAAGAGCCAAAACCTATTTTTGAATTAATTGCAAGTGGAGATTTACAAGAGGTCAAAAAGATGCTAAAAGACAGCATAGATTATTACAATCACAATCAGGACGGTGAAACTGCATTGACTGTTGCCATAAAGAACGACGATGTTGAAATGGTAAAATTGCTTGTTCGGGATGCAGTAATTAACTTGAAGAACAAAGAAGGTGAAACACCCCTCACACTAGCTATTAAGAGAGGTAATCCCGAGATTATTCGACTTGTATGCCGTAGAGCAAAAGGTTCTTTAAAAAATAATTTAGGAGAAACCCCACTCTATTTAGCTGTTGAAAGGGAAGATTTGTTTCTCGTTGAAGAATTGATACAAAAAGGTGCCAAAATTGACAGAAAAAGCAATGGAATTACAGCACTTGCTCATGCAGCATCACTCAATAATTTTAAGGCAGTGGGTTATTTATTAAAAGAAGGAGCTACTGTTAACTTACCTAATGACAATGGAGATATTCCGCTTTTTATTGCCATTGACAATGGATATGATATTGTAGCTGGAATTTTAATAAACAAAAGCAAGGATCCAATCAGTGATGTCAATTGGAGAACTAAAATCGACGAGACCCTACTAAACATTGCAATAGTTAAAAGTCACCCTGAAATTGTAAAGATCTTACTCAATGCAGGTGCCTATTTTGAATCGCTTGATTATTTTGAAAATTCTGCTTTACACATTGCCGCTCGTGAAGGCAACAACGAAATCCTTTCCATTCTCATCAACCATGGAGTTGAACTGAATGCTCGAAACTTAAAAGGGGAAACACCATTAATGTTGGCAGCAAAAGCGGAAAAATCTTATACTGTTAACTACTTGGTTGAACAAGGAGCAGATCCAGGTCTAAAAGACTACCAAGGCTATTGCGTAAGCCAGCAATACAATATAGCTCCTGCGACAGGACAAAACATTCAATTTGATAATTCTTCTAAACTAACCAACTATAAACAAAAAGCTAGTGCTGAAGTTAGTACTGGACAAATTAGTTCCCTCTACATTGAGAACAACCAATGACTTTTTTGAGAGAGCGTGACATAAATTGGGGCTTCGCCAGTATGGTGGAGCCTTTTTTTATAAACACACTAATTTTGAGAATCCAAAACTCTTCTTGAACGCTTTGCTGCCTCTCCAAAAACAAAATTTAAACTGAGACCTAAATGAAGAGAGTGATGCAAGGCATTATAGGAAGGTATATTGTCCAGCTCAGGTCGATTTGAATAATTAAATTGGTAGTGTAATTCCCAATGGAAGTAGCGGTAGATGGGTGCAGAAATACCAACTCCGGCATTGAATCCCAAATACTTATCAGGATAAGTAATCGTTTCTGAAAAAGTATTCCCTGGCAGAAGAAAAACATCTTTATGTGTTTCATAAATGCCTGCCCCCGCTTTAAAAACCAATCCCAAACGATAAGCAGGTACTTTAGCCGTATTGAATCGAATCAACCCACCATAGTAGGTATTGGAAAATTCTTCTTTCAGATATGGATTATTATTAGCGTCATTAAATTCAAAACCGGGATTGGTCAGGTGTTTTTCAAACTCAGCACCAATCTGGAATCGCTCCAGTCCCACAGCGACTCTGGCGCCATAAGAAAAAAATGATTGAGTTGAATTTAATTCCGCCAAATCATAGGCGGTTCTATTGTATCCAGCCCAGGAAGCAAGGTGCAATTGCTGGCTATAAACAGTAATAGTTGTACAACATAATAGAATGTTGAGTAAGGTAGTTTTCATTATCCTTTCCACGTTTTCAGGTTCTGTGACCGTTCATAGAATTAATGGGTGTTTACTTCAATTACTTATAATCTTCAAGACTATTTCCTTCAAGACTATTTTCTTCATTAATAGTAATCCAGGAATCAATAAATAAGGAAATTGCTTGTAAAAGTAATAGGGCAACTCCAATTGTAATAGAAAATTTTATCAGGTATCTGGCTGGCAATCCTCCTGGGTCTGGTGAGCCTTCATTGTCATAGAATGACTCTAACCCATATTCAAACGAAAACAAAATAACAAGAATACACCATGGGATTAGAAATATTATTGTTCCTATAAAATTGGTGATTGCCTTGTCTTTTCGGGAAAACCTGGAATAAAACAAATCGACACGGACATGCCGGTCATGTTTCAAGGCATAACCAGCACCAAGTAAAAAAATCAATGCAAATAAATGCCATTCCAACTCCATAATCCAGGCAGCAGTATCACTAAATATATATCGAACAGTAACATCAAAACAAACCAGAATAACAAGAAAAGTGGTTAACCAGGCAACTGATTTACCAACCAACTCGTTTAGCTGCCCAAAAATGTTCGATATTTTTTTTAGCAATTCCATTTGCTGCTTTTCCAGCCAAATTACAAATAAAGTGATAAAACAAAAGGCAAGTCGATTGGTTATTGACTTGCCTTTTATCTCAATTACGATTATTTATTAATTGAAGTAAGACGCATCAAACCTTTCTCCTCCTTTCAATCTCTCTAATCTTTCTTTAATGCCTTTTGAATTTTCGAAGTCTTGAGTTCTAGCGAAGATTTCAGAAAGTGCCAAAAGTGTATTTTGATCATTTGGATTAATCGACTCTGCATTTTTGAAATATGGTAAAGCAGTAGACATCAATTCCTTAGATTCTACATCTAGTCGCTCATATAATTTCTGGTCCTCTTTTGACATGGTCAAATTGGCCATAACTTTATAATTCTCCACAGCTCTATTAAAGTACATAGAGCCAATACTATAAATAGCATCCCAAGATTTGTCATTGATTCCAATCGCCTGATTGAAATAATCAATGGCACTGTTATAATAACCTTTTCCTTTTTCGGAATCACCATTTCTCACAAAATCCTCAGGGGTTTTTGAGAACTCATCGTTATATAGGTTCATATAGACATTGCCCAAAGCAGAACGAATAGAAGCGTTATCTGGTTCCTTTTCAATTGCAGTTTTCAACTTTTCTTCCAAAACATCAAACCTTTCCTTAGCAATATAATAATTGATTTCAGCAAAGAGTATTTCAACGTCTTCTGGGAATAATTCTCTTCCTTTTTCCAAGACAGACAATGCATTTGGGTCCCCGTCTGCTTCTAGGAGTTGAAAATATTGAGCATATATACTAGGATCCTTTGCCTCTTCATCATATAATTCTTTAAATAACTCTTTTGAACGCTCTTTATTACCTGCAATTTTAGCACAAAATGCAGTCAAAAATCTTTGATTGACATAATCAGCAGCTTGAATAGGAGACTCTTCACCGTTTTTAGTCAATACTTCATGAATCTTCAAAATATCATTGAAATAATTATAAGCTGAAGCGTATTCAGCTACTTGAACCTTATAATTACCTATCACATTAAGGTGTCGTCCAGATTCAAAAATTCCTGTGTATGCATCCTTTTTTTCATATTTCTTCTCCGCCATATCAATTGCTTTGAAAAAAGACTCAGAAGCTTTTATAGCCGCATCAGGATTAGCTGGTACATACTCTTGATCTCCTACCATCAATCCAACATCCTTTTGTGCTAATGCATTATAAATTTCACCTCTTACTTGCCACAACTTAATATCGCCATGAGTCGCTTCAGAGGCATGAGCCATATCTATGTATTTTACGGCTTCGTCAAGTTTTCCGGCATTAGCTGCCTGGTCAAGATTAAAACTGCCCAATGCCCGGGATGCTTTTTTTAATGCTTTAGCTGGATCTTCTTGGGCGGTAAGACTAATAGTAAACAGAATTGGAAGTAACGCAAAAAGCAATTTTTTCATAATAATCATATTAATGAATAGTTCAAAGTTTAAGGGTCAGTGTTCAAAAATAAGACAAGGAATGGTTAGAACCATGACCATTGAACTTTTTTTTATTTATGAATTCAACCTTCAAATACTTTATTAAAGACACCATTATGACGATACGTCCACAAGATTTGGTTGTATTTGAAAAGTTAAAATTAATCAGGCTTTGTTAAAAAACGCTAACCATTATCCTCGTTTTTGCCAGGATCCTGGTTTTGATTTTCTTCTTCTCCAATTTCTTCCTCTTCTCCATTTTCGTGGAATACGACAGCTACATCTGCAATTTCATCACCATCATCCAAACGGATTACCCGAACACCCTGGGTAGCTCTTCCCATTACCCGAATATCACTCACTGACATTCGAATGATAATTCCTGACCGATTGGTAATCATCAAATCATCTTCATCTTTAACCGCTTTGATGGCAATTACAGCTCCTGTTTTGCCAGTAACTTGCATGGTCTTCACTCCTTTTCCTCCTCGGTTGGTCAATCGATAATCTTCAAAATCGGTACGCTTACCATTTCCTTTCTCTGAAACCACTAAAACCGTCACCTCTTTATCCTCTGGATCAATGCAAATCATTCCTACTACACTGTCATTATTTGTACCCAAGGAAATTCCTCTAACGCCTGCAGCATTTCTCCCCATCGGACGAACTTTGGCTTCTGGAAATCTAATTGCCATTCCATTTCGATTGGCGATCAAAATTTGATTATTACCGTTGGTTAACTTGGCTTCAAGAAGCTGGTCACCCTCATTAATGGTAATGGCATTGATTCCTCCAGCTCTAGGTCGCGAAAATGCTTGTACAGCAGTCTTTTTTATTTGTCCCTTACGAGTACAAAATACGATATAGTGGTTATCCAAAAATTCTTGATCCTTCAGGTCTTTAACAATAATATATGCTTTTACTTTATCGTCTTTTGGAATTGATAGAATATTTTGAATCACGCGGCCGCTTGATGTTTTTGAAGCTTCTGGTATTTCATATGCCCTTAACCAGTGGCATTTACCTTGTTCAGTAAATAGCAACAAGTAATTATGTGTTGTAGCAATGAACATATGCTCCACAAAATCCTCATCCCTGGTCTTGCTTCCCCGTGAGCCTCTACCACCTCTACCCTGCTTTCTAAATTCCGCTACAGGCGTTCTTTTGATATAGCCCAAATGGGAAATGGTAATGACAACTTCCTCATCTGCAATCATATCTTCAATAGAGATATCCCCAGCTGCATAATTAATTTCTGTTCTGCGCTCATCTCCATATTTCTCCTTTATTTCCAGCAGTTCTTCTTTTACTATCCCTTTTTGAATTTCTTCACTTTCCAAAATGGCTCTGAGTCTATCGATCTTTTCTCTCAATTCATCATATTCTCCTTTTACCTTGTCTCTTTCAAGGCCTGTCAATTTTTGGAGACGCATTTCCAATATGGCCTTCGCTTGAGCTTCTGAAAGCACATTATCTCCTAATTCACCCTCGTCTTCGTTGTGATTGATTTCAATAAGGGTCTTGAATTTTTCCCAGAACTTGCTTTTGTCATCAATAAATGCCCCCTTCATCAATCCTTCCTTGGCATCCTGGACAGTCTTGCTATTCCTGATCAAACTGATAACTGCATCGATATAATCAAGTGCGATTAACAGACCGATAAGGATATGGGCCCGTTCCAGGGCTTTTTTCAGATCATACCTGGTCCGTCTTTGAATCACTTCCAATCTGAAGGCAATAAACTCGTCAATAATTTCCTTCAAATTCAATAACATGGGGCGCCCATTCACAAGTGTCACATTATTGACTCCGTAGGAAGATTGCAATGGTGTGTATTTATACAGTTTGCTTAATACCACACTTCCCATCGCATCTCTTCTCAATTCAACGACAACCCGAAGACCATTTCTGTCAGATTCATCTCGAACATCAGTAATCCCGTCAATTTTCTTATCATTTACCAGTTCGGCAATTTTGGCAATCATGGATGCCTTATTTACCTGATAGGGAATTTCATGAATAATTATGGTTTCCTTTCCAGAAGCTGAGGTTTCTATTTCGGCTTTACCGCGCACCACTACTTTACCCCTGCCAGTCTCAAATGCCTCCCGAACGCCCTGATAACCATAAATAATTCCACCAGTTGGGAAATCGGGTGCTTTAATGAATTTACTCAACTCCTCTATAGTAATTTCTGGATTTTTTATTGTGGCGATGATTCCATCTACTACCTCACTTAAATTATGAGGAAGCATATTTGTTGCCATTCCTACGGCAATACCAGAAGCACCATTTATTAACAGATTTGGAATTTTTGTCGGTAGAACAGTAGGCTCTTTAAGTGTATCATCAAAATTAAGGGCAAAATCCACCGTATCCTTATTGATATCTGCCAATATTTCATCACTAATTCTTTGTAACCTTGCTTCCGTATACCTCATCGCTGCCGGGCTATCCCCATCCATAGAACCAAAATTCCCTTGCCCATCTACCAGCGGATACCGTAGACTCCAGTCTTGTGCCATACGAACCATGGTGTCATAAACGGAAGAGTCTCCATGTGGGTGATATTTACCCAAAACTTCTCCAACGATACGTGCAGATTTTTTGTGGGCTTTATTGTAGGTCAAACCTAACTCGTGCATTCCGTACAAAACCCTTCTGTGTACGGGCTTCAAGCCATCCCGAACATCGGGTAAAGCTCTGGAAACGATGACCGACATTGAATAATCAATATAGGCTGACTTCATTTCCTCCTCAATGTTAATTGGGATAATGCGTTGTCCTAATGCCATCTATGTAGTTAAAAATTTAGAGTAAATGAGCTTTAGAGCAGCAATAGAAATGGACTCAAAAATTCAAAAACTCTGTTGTTTGTTTCACTGTTTGGGGTAGTTTTTTTGCATCGCTTTCTACAGATAAATATTACCCTCTTTATGAGTTTAAAAAAGGCATGCAAAGATAACGAAAAGCAAGGTAAAAAAGGAATGTTTTAGGGGTATTCCCGCTTTGTTCTATATTTGCCCCCAATATGGAAAAAACAGTCAAACCATACAATCAGGATGAGGGCAAAAAAGGGCAAATTTCAAGGATGTTTGACAACATCGCCCCCTATTACGATTTCCTCAATCGCTTTCTGTCACTTGGCATAGATACGATTTGGAGAAAGAAGGCAATTTCCTATTTGAAAAAAAGCGATCCCAAAATAGTTTTAGATGTGGCCACCGGAACCGGAGACCTGGCTATCGAAATTTCTCGACAACTCAAAGTCGAAAAAATAATTGGTGTCGATATTGCTAATGAGATGTTGGAGATAGGAAGAAAAAAATTGCGGAAAAAGAAATTATCCGAATTAATCGACCTGCAATTGGGTGATTCTGAAAATTTAGCTTTTGAAGACAATAGCTTCGATGCTGCCACCGTTGCTTTTGGCGTTAGAAATTTTGAAAACCTGGAATTGGGATTAAAAGAGATGAGACGCGTATTGAAAGAAAATGGACAATTGGTCGTGTTAGAGTTTTCAAGACCCACAATATTCCCATTCAAACAATTGTTCAATTTTTATTTCAAGAACATATTGCCTTTTATTGGTCGTTTCACTTCAAAAGATCCAAAAGCATATGCTTATTTGTACGAGTCAGTTCAAGCTTTTCCAGATGGGAACAATTTTTTAAACGTTTTGGAAAAGGTTGGCTTTAAAGAAACTTCTTCAAAGTCTTTGACATTAGGCATTTGCAGCATTTACATTGCAAAAAAATAATTCAAAATATTTTAATTCATGGGCTTACGCTTAACCAAGAAGGTTTTATTATCACAATTTATTTTGATGGCAATTTTTCTGACCATCAATCCTTTAAAAACCGATGCACAAACAGCTAAAGGGAATTACAATTTCCTTGATTTTCAGCAAAAACCATATTATTTCGGAATTACCCTGGCTTACAATAATTCGAGGTTCAGGGTTTTTCAATCCAAGGATTTTGTATTAAATGATAGCATCCGAATTGTCGAATCCGTGACTGGACCAGGCTTTAATCTGGGAATTGTTACCAACCTTAAAATAGGAAACTATTTTGACATTCGATTTTTGCCTACGCTCTCATTTTCTGAAAGAAATATCAACTATTCCAGCGCAAGCAATGAAAACCGACCTCCTTTCAGACGAAAGGTAGAATCTGTCTTTGTTGAAATGCCATTTCACGTTAGGTATAAGTCGGAACCATTTCACGATATTCGGCTCTTTGTGATTGCAGGTGTAAAATATTCCTTTGATGTGGCTAGTGATTCTCGTTCAAGGCAAGCTGAAACATTGGTTAAAGTAGCACCAACAGATTTTGCAATGGAAGTCGGTGCGGGCGCTCAATTTTTCTTTCCTTATTTCATATTTTCCCCAGAAATAAAATTCTCACATGGATTTAATAACATCCTAATATTTGATAAAAACCTGGAAGAATCCAATGTGATAGAGAAAATATTGTCGAGGACTTTGACCATTTCTCTTCATTTTGAAGGATAGTTTTCTTCATTCAAAATGAAGAGAAATGGAAAAACAGGCTGTTCCCAGCCTGTTTTTCCATTTTAACCCTCCTCGAACTTTGCAAAAGGGTTATTGTCCTCATATTGCGTTAACTAACTAAAAACCAAAAATTTAGGCTTGTTTTAATATTAGAACACCAAGTGGAGGTAAGTTTAGGACCACAGATTGCTCCCTTCTCTGCCATCCTTCATTTTCTGTTTTAATAACTTTTGAATTAGATTGCCCACTTCCCCAATATTTTTTGTCATCACTGTTCAAAATTTCTTTCCATTTTTTCGATCTTGGTACTCCAATTCTGTATTTTTCTCTTGGTACCGGAGTAAAATTGCACACAACAAGCAAGGTCTCATTTTCCTGATCGCTTTTGCGAATATAACTCATCACTGAAGCATCTGCATCCGAATGATCGATCCATTCAAAGCCCTCTGCAGAAAACCCTTTTTCATAAAGCGCTTTTTCATCTTTGTAAAGTTGATTTAAATCCTTTATTAATGTTGACACTCCCTGGTGAGGCTCATACTGCATCAAATGCCAATCCAAACTGCCTTTAAAATCCCATTCTGAAGTTTGCCCAAATTCTCCACCCATAAACAATAATTTCGTACCTGGATGTGTGTACATAAACGTGTAAAGGGTCCTCAAGTTGGCAAATCTTTGCCATTCATCCCCAGGCATACGGTCTATAATGGCACCTTTTCCATACACCACTTCGTCATGTGAAAGGGGCAACATAAAATTTTCAGTGAAGGCATAAACCAAACTAAAGGTGATTTCATTTTGGTGAAATCGTCGATAAATTGGTTCTTTTTTAAAGTAGGATAATGTATCGTGCATCCAACCCATCATCCATTTCATCCCAAACCCTAAACCTCCTAAATAAGTTGGTCTTGAAACGCCTGTATATGAAGTGGACTCTTCTGCAATCGTCTGAACATCTGGATAATTTTGGTAAACAGCCTCATTGAAGTCTTTCAAAAAAGCAATAGCTTCGAGATTTTCATTGCCTCCATAAATGTTGGGTTCCCACTGACCATCTCCACGGGAATAGTCTAAATAAAGCATTGATGCTACTGCATCCACACGCAAGCCATCTATATGAAATTGATCCAACCAAAATAGGGCATTGCTTATCAAAAATGATTTAACTTCATTTCTACCATAATTGAAAATCAAACTTTTCCAATCTGGATGATATCCTCTTCTTTTGTCTGGATGTTCGTATACACAGGTTCCATCAAAATTTCCCAATCCATGCGCATCTTCAGGGAAATGAGAGGGCACCCAGTCTAATATTACCCCAATTCCATTTTGATGAAATTTGTCAACTAAAAGTTTAAATTCTTCGGGCTTGCCAAAACGGGAAGTAGGCGCAAAATATCCGGTCAGTTGATATCCCCAGGATGGGTCATAGGGATATTCCATAATGGGCATAAATTCTACATGTGTAAAGCCCATTTCTACAACATAAGCCACCATTTCTTCCGCCATTTCTTTGTAGCTCAGGTATCTATCCTCCTGTACATTTTTTCTCCAGGAGGCTAGGTGGACTTCATAAACTGAAAAAGGTTGGCGAATGCCATTGTTTTTATGACGACCAGACATCCACTTTTTATCCTTCCACCTGTAATCTCTATTCCAAATGATGGAACTTGTTTTGGGTCTGGTTTCACAAAATCGAGCAAAAGGATCTGCTTTTTCTAATATTTGCCCTTGATTATTGGAGTGTATTTTATATTTGTACAAGTCTCCATGTTTCAACCCGGGAATAAATCCTTCCCATATTCCAGAACTATCCCATCTTACATTGAGTTGATAATCATTTCCACGCCAATAATCAAAATCCCCCATAACTGCTACACTTTTTGCAGCTGGTGCATACACTGCAAAATAGGTTCCATTCACTCCATTCAAAGATATTGGATGTGCCCCCATTTTTTGGTAAAGTCGGTAGTGCTTCCCAGCCTGGAATAATTGGATATCAAAGTCGGAAAGTAAGCTATGGGCAATGACTTTTTTTTCTGTATTTGTCATAATAACTGACCATTTTTCTAATAAAAAGTCTAGAGAGGCTATGGAAAAAGATTTAAAATTTAATATTGTGCTACTTCAACAACTGCATAATTCCTTGTAGCGGAATCACTGCCATTTGTGGTCTACCCTGCAATTCATACCCCAATTCATAAATCGCTTTTTCCAATAAATTATATCTAAGCAAATAATCAATTTCAGGTTTGTAACCAATTGATAATTGGTTTTCAAAAGCCAGGTTTAAATAAGTGTTTAAAAAAACAGAAACTAAACATTGCCAGTATTTTTCCCCCGCAATGAATAACTCAGCTTCAGGAATTGTCCAATTCGCCTTATTATCAAAAATATTGGCGTAAACAGCATAATGAAAAGACCTCAGCAAACCAGCTACATCCTTAAGTGGTGTTTGTTTTACTTTTCTATCCCGGATAGTACTTTCTGGCTCCCCCTCAAAGTCCAAAATAAAAAAGTCGTTGTCATTCACCAGAATTTGCCCCAAATGATAATCACCATGAATTCTTATCCTTCTACTGGTCAACTTGGTTTCATTAAAACCCAGAATTTCGTTAATTATCTCTGGCTTTGATTTAATAAAATTTTCGGCATTTTCTTTTGTCCTACCTTCTAATTTGGATAAATTTCGCTCCAACAGGTTGTATCGTTGATCAAATTGATAAATCAAACGGTTCTTTAACCAAACGGTAAAATCACCATTAAAATAAACCGGATTAAAATTAGTATTGGTTGAATCAGAGGATAGCTTAATATGCATTTCGGCAGTTCTTCTGCCAAGTCTGCTAATACCTTTTAAGGTGTCATAATTAATTAAATCAACTAGGCGATTGGAGATTTTTGATATTTTCATCGGTTTAAACAATGGAATTTCCTGGATTTTGGAAACATCTTCATTCCGCTCGTGCAATTTTTCAAAAAAGCGATGCACTTTTTTCAATAGCCATTCCCAGGCATTGCCTTCATTCTCCAATTTTTCCTGCATCAGACCCAGGGACAAATCATAAGCGCCATCCCTAATCCAGGATATACTCCCTGCATACCTTGGTGCATGTTCGAAATTGTTTTTTTCGGTGAGAAAATAGACCATTTCCACATCTGGGTTTGGGTCTCTAAACAACCTGCGAAATAGCTTCAAAAAGTACTTATCATTGTAAATTACTGATGAATTGCTCTGATCAACATCTAGCAACTTCGCCTTTATTACTTGCTCTTTATCCTTTCTCAATATCGTCCCTCTGTCAAAAAACAAGTCTCCATTTGGCATTTTGATATCCTTTCCCGTTTTCATCTGACCAAATAGAAATTCTAAAAATTCAGGACGATATATGGCTTCTACCAACCAACCAGTCCTTCCTTTAACTTTCAATGGATAAATAATGGATCGCTCTTTTGGTGGATTTTTTTCATCAGACCACAGTGCAAAAGTTAAAAAATAGTGATGTACAAAACTCTCCTCAAATATCACTTCCAGAACGACCATATAATAGGTAGTTCTTCCAACTGTAACAGGAAAAATAAAATCAAACTGAAGCTGCTTAATGGTGCTGGCTTTTCCAGCAAACCACCGTCGATCCCTGATATAGTCAGGTAGAATATCTTCTAGTAAAACTTTTTTTATTTTTTCGTCATGAAAAATCTTACTCCATGGTTGATTAGTGGAAAGTGAAACTTCTTTTTTCATAGAATACTATCATTTAGAAATTCTAAATAAATGAAAAGGAAAAGCAGGATCCAACTCCACGTAATTCCATTCGGAAGACCAAATGTAACTATTCCCAGTAAGCAGGTCTTTTACAGTAAATGATTGCCCTTCTTGAATTCCTATTGCAGTTAGCGGGGTTTGAACTGTACCCGATTGCCTATGATAAGGATCCAGATTTACCACCATTAGCATCTGATTTGATTTATCTTCGGTCTCTTTGTAAAAAGCCAATAAACTGTCGTTTCCAACGGTGCAATTTTGATAATTATTGGTATGTTGAAGTGCAGGGTTTTCCTTCCTGGCTTTATTAATCTCTGTTATCAAATGGGTCATTTTGTTCTTAAAGGACCAATCCCAATGTTGGATTTCATATTTCTCGGAATTCAAATATTCCTCTTTTCCTGGCATAGCAGCGTGAACCAAATATTCGTAAACTGGTCCATACATTCCATAACTGGAGCTCAAGGTTGCCGCCAAAAATAAGCGAATCATATGCAGAGACTCATTTCCTCCTTGGAGTGCATATGGATTGATATCAGGTGTATTTGGCCAAAAATTTGGTTGAAAATATTCTTTTCCATCTTCTTGGGTCAATTCAAGCATGTATTCAATTATCTCATGTTTGAAATTTCGCCAGGTGAAGTAAGTATAAGATTGGGTAAATCCAACCTTAGCCAGTTCATGCATGATTCTAGGCCTGGTGAATGCCTCAGACAAAAAAAGTACATTAGGATTGTGTTTTTTTACCTGGGCGATCAAATATTCCCAAAAGCGAAATGGTTTGGTGTGAGGATTATCAACTCTAAAAACTTCAACTCCCTGGTCTACCCAATAAATGGCAATGCTAAGCAACTCTTTCCATAAATTTTTCCAATCCTCTGTCTCAAAGTAAATAGGTAAAATGTCCTGATATTTTTTAGGTGGGTTTTCAGCGTATTGCACACTTCCGTCAGGCCTCCAGCGAAACCATTGTGGATGTTCTTTCACATAAGGGTGATCAGGTGCACATTGAAGCGCAAAATCCAAAGCAATTTCAATTCCATGCTTTTTGGCTGTTCGCACCAGAGATTTGAAATCCTTCAGCGTTCCCAATTCAGGATGAATGTCCTTGTGGCCACCATATTTCGAACCAATGCCCCAAGGTGAGCCGACATCTCCCTCTTTAGCAACCGTTGTATTATTTTTTCCTTTTCGATTGACTTCACCTATAGGGTGTATTGGAGGAAAGTATAATGTATCAAAACCCATTTCTGCAACTCTGGGAATCAATTTTTCACAGTCCTTAAAAGTGCCGTGTTGACCTCGCGTTGTGGAAGCAGATCTTGGAAAGAATTCATACCATGTACTATACCTGGCTTTTTGCCGGTCAACATAAGCTCTTAAATTATTATCGTATTCAATTGAAAAATCTTTAGATGGATTTTGGACAAAAAGATCATGAAGTTGAGCAGATAAAGCGACTTTGAGTGCTTCATTGTATTTTTCCCCATTATTGAAAAGAGAAATCCATTCTGAAATCATTTTGGTTTCTTTTTTGGGTAAAACACTTTGTAAATATTCCAAATACTGCACTCCATCCTGCAACTCCACATTAACATACTGTCCATCTTCAGCCTTTCTTTCAATATTATGTTGCCAGTTAAGAGCATAATCTATCCAGGCTTCTAACTTATAATGATAAATCCCTTGTTTTTCAACCTTAAATTTTGATAGCCAACGATCATTCCCAATAGGAGCAAATCGTTCCTCAGTCCATTTTTTTGATTTTTCATGGCGGTACAATAAAACACCTGCAACGATATCATGTCCATCTCCAAAAATATCAGCTTCTACTTCAACAAACTCCCCTACCGTTCTTTTTATATAATATTTGCCATTATCAATTTCAGGAGCAACATTTTCGATAATTGCCCGGCTCTGTGCGTTTTTCATAAGATGTTTTGATTTTTGAATAAAATTTTCATTAATGACTGAAAATCAAGGCAAAAGTAGGAATTTATTTCTAAAGTGTATTTTTTACACAAAGCAATTTTCCTGATAAAAGCTTTAAAGCAAAATCAAGTCAAAAAATAAAACAAAACTCCTTGAAATATGGTATTAATAAATGGCAAACTTAATAATTGCTGACAATATAGTCCGTTAAACAATTCATTGATAAAAAACCTTAATTTATATTGTATTTTTGTACGTATTTCTGAGCACCCAATTAGTTATTCATTGTTGAAAATTAAGAAATGATTGGAAATGTTAATTACAATGATATTCCTCTTCCATTTCTACTTCAAAAAATTCATTATGAAATATTTTAAATTAATTATGGCAATTTTTACAATAATCGCCACTTCAGCTTCTTTATCCGCTCAGAAAAACCTTTCCGAAAAAGGAATAGATACCCAAGTTTTAAACTTGCGCCAATCTGTCCAACTAACGGAAACAAATAAAGCTGAGTTAAAAGATTTTAATCTTCAAATCTCGAGATTGGAAGCCGCATTTGAGGATAATGATTTGAAAAGTATTCAGTTAATTCAAAATAATCTGATTGAAGCCATAAAACGAGAAATTGCTCAGAGTCAAACACAGGCTAAACCAACTTCAACTCAAAAACAAAGAAAAATTTTGGATGAAATTGAAGATTACGATTTTTCCAATCACCAATCTTCAAAAGCCCATGCACAGGAAAACTTGAATTTATTAAAACGATTTGCTATGGGAATGGAAGCTGAAATTGCTGTTGCAGAAAAGATGCTTGATGAAGAAAGAAAACAATTGAGGGGAAAAAAGAAAAAAAACTCCAATTAATCATCTGAATTTGTTTTTAAAGCGTTCCTTACCTTTTTATCTTAAAAAGCGATTGTTTTAGTGTACCAAAAACAATCGCTTTTTCATTTTTTTGTGTCGATTATTATTAATGGAAAAAAATTATTCTACAACCCTTGATTATCTCTTTTCGCAACTACCCATGTTCCAAAGAGTCGGAGCAAAGGCTTTCAAAAAGGATCTGAAAAACATAAATTTATTATCAGAAGCAATCGGAAACCCTCATAATAATTTTCCCAGCATTCATATTGCAGGCACAAATGGGAAAGGCTCCACAGCACATATTCTTTCAGCCATCCTTCAGCAAAGAGGATTCAAAACGGGGCTTTACACTTCTCCACATTATCGCGATTTTAGAGAAAGAATCAAGATAAATGGTGGATATATTGATGAAATGGCAGTCACCGATTTTGTGGAGCAAAATCGACCGGTTTTTGAAGATATCAAGCCTTCATTTTTCGAAATTTCAGTTGCAATGGCATTTGATCATTTTTCGAAAAATCGTGTTGATATTGCAATTATTGAGACTGGTTTGGGAGGCAGATTGGACTCTACAAATATTATAAATCCCTTAATTAGCGTAATCACTAACATTAGTTTCGACCATACAAAATTTTTGGGAGACACTTTGAAAAAAATTGCAGGAGAAAAGGCTGGAATAATAAAGAAAAATGTACCGGTTGTGATTGGGGAAACGCATTCAAAAACCAAAGATGTCTTTTTGTGTAAAGCAGATTCAGAAAATGCTTCCATAATTTTTGCGGACCAACAATTTCACGCTGTTTTAAAAAGTCAAAATATTAATCATACCATTTTCGATATATTTAAAGAGGAAAAAGTCTTTTTGAAAAATCAAAAAGTGAACCTGCATGGATCTTTTCAATCAAAAAACCTAATTACTGCTATTCAGGCAATAGAAATATTAGAAAATCATCATCCCACCTATTTGTCATCCGATGCTTCTAGTAGGTGGTCAGGGCTGGAAAATATTAAATCTCTAGCCAATATGATAGGACGATGGCAAATTATTGGAGATGGACCAACCATTCTCTGTGATAGTGCACACAATGAGGACGGAATTGGTATAGTAATGAAAGAAGTTCAGAGATTAGAGTACCAGAATTTGCATATGGTAATAGGAAGTGTTTTTGACAAAGATTTGGGTAAGATCTTTCCACATTTTCCTAAAAAAGCAAAATACTATTTTGCAAAACCAAATATTCCCCGAGGCATGGAGGCGGAAAAATTGAGGCAAATAGCAGCATCCTACCAATTGAAAGGAAACGCATATGCAAATGTCCGAATGGCTCTGGATTCCGCCAAGGAAGTGGCAAAAAAGGAAGATTTAATTTTTGTTGGTGGAAGTACCTTTGTAGTCGCTGAAGTCATATGATAAAACCTTCGGATCGATATCACCTTTACTATTATTTTTTAACAAATCAATCCGAAAGTTTTGTTATAGTTCATTAACCAACCTATTTGGGTCAGCTTCATAAATCATTTTGTATATCGCTTCATAAACATCCTCGGGATTTGGTTTTGAGAAGTAATCTCCATCAGAACCATATGGAGGACGATGCTCTGTTGCTGTAATAGTGACAGGGGCAGAATCGAGGTATTGATATCCTTTTTGTTTTTCCAGTACTTCCCTCATCATAAAACCAGTGGCACCACCAGGTAGATCTTCATCCAAAAATACAATTCGGTTGGTCTTTTTTAATGACTCGACTATTCTATGTTCCAAATCAAAAGGAAGCAAGGTTTGAATATCAATTAATTCAACTGATATCCCTACTTTTTTCAATAATTCAATGCCTGCCTGAGCTACCCGTACACAAGAACCATAAGTCAATAATGTAACATCATTTCCTTCTTCCAGGACTTCAGGAACGCCAAGTGGAACAGTAAATTCTTCGAGGTTATCCGGTACCCGCTCTTTCAATCGATAACCGTTCAAACATTCTACTATGATAGCTGGATCATCGCTTTGAAGCATTGTATTGTACATTCCAGCAGCCTGAACCATATTTCTTGGAACCAAAATGTACATTCCTCTTAAAGTATTTAACATCATTCCCATATGAGATCCTGCATGCCATATACCCTCAAGTCGATGTCCTCTGGTTCGAATAATTGCGGGAGCTTGTTGGATTCCATTAGAGCGCCATCTCAATGTGGCTAAATCATCCATCAGTGGCTCCAAACCGTAAATCAAATAGTCTAAATATTGAATTTCAGCAATTGGTCGCATTCCGCGCATGGCCATTCCTATGGCCTGCCCCATAATTGTCCATTCCCGAATTCCCGTATCAAATACTCTTTCAATTCCATGCTTTTCCTGCAATCCCGCAAATCCCTGATTTACATCTCCTATGTGTCCCACATCCTCTCCAAAAGCAAAAAGGGATGGATCCTTGTCCAAGGCATGATCAAAATTCTTATTCAAAATTTCATAACCATTCAACATTTTTGAGTTTTCGGAATATTTTGCCGGAATGATTGGAACATTTAGAGCAGCATTTTTGGAACTACTGTATAAATTGGAATGATATCGTTTGTGAGCAAGATTTTTGGATTTGACAATAAATGATTCCAAATCATTTAAGGCTTCATTATTGGATCCCAAAACGAGAAAGTGAAGCCTTCTTGCCATTTGTGTTAATTCCCCATAAAGAGGATTGAGCAATTTATTGTACTCTTTGGACAGTTGATGGACTTCCTCACTTTGGGAAGTATCACTCACAAATTTTTGGAAAATGGAATCCAACACTTTTTTTTCTTCAAGTACTGGGTCCAAATACATTTTCCAGGCACGATTCTTTCCTTCCCGAGCATATTTTTGTGCCTTTTCCTGAATTTCATTTACCTCTTCTTCTGACGCAATCCCCGAATCAATTATCCACTTTTTCATTACCCGGATGCAATCCATTTCTCGCTCCCATTGTAGTCTTTCAGGGCTTTTATATCTTTCATGTGAACCACTGGTGGAATGCCCTTGTTGTTGCGTGCATTCTAAAACGTGAATTAGGCAGGGAGTATGAGTTTCTCTACACTTTTGAATGGCTCTTTCATAAGTATCACAAAGTGCCGGATAATCCCATGCTTTAACACGATAAATGTCAATCCCATTTCCAGTACCGTCTGCCTTCATTCCTGCCAAAGCCTCTGAAATACTTCCTTTGGTCGTCTGAAATTCAGTTGGTACTGAGATACCATAGCCATCATCCCAAACAGAAATAGCCAAAGGTATTTGCATCACCCCTGCGGCATTGACCGCTTCCCAGAAAACGCCCTCTGAGGTACTGGCATCCCCTATTGTGCAGAAACACACTTCATTGCCGTTATTTGAAAAATTGGTGGATTTTGCTAATAATTCACTTTCCCGATATTTTTTTGAAGCTAAAGCTAAACCTACACCTCGCGCCATTTGTCCCCCCGTACTTGAAATGTCTGAGGAGATATTGTACATTTCATTGTGATTAGTCCACTCACCTTCCTCATCAATCGTATGGGAAGCATAATGACTGTTCATCTGACGACCTCCAGACCAGGGGTCATTCTCGGTATCAGCATATAATTGGGCGAAAAAGTCTTCAATAGTGGAGAGATTAAGGGCAAACATAAAGGTTTGGTCACGATAATAGCCAGAGCGCCAATCTCCCTTTCGGAAGGATCTAGCCATTGCAACCTGCGGTAGTTCTTTTCCATCTCCAACAATTCCAAATTTTGCCTTTCCAGTCAATACTTCTTTCCTCCCCAGCATACTGGCTTCTCTACTGAGACAGCAAACCCAAAAGTCGCTTAGCACCTCTTTTTTGTATGTTTCCTCTAAAGTTGTTGTGTTGCCCAAAGTGTCAATTACAGGATTTTCTAGCATAGGTTTAGTATTCATTTCAATTTGGTTAGGATATTCAATCAAGACTCAATTTTTCTTTTTCAGGGGATAATAATTACAATTTGGTTAGTCATGGATAGCCTGACTAGGTACAATCCGACTTTTGATAGAAGATGTCAATTGATAAAGGAATTTTCAAAAACGACAATCCAAAGAACAAAAAATATGAAATCAACAAAAAAACAAAATTTAATTTCAAAGAACCCATTTTACCGTCAGCAAAAATATACATTATTTTGCAACAATCAAAAAACTACGCATTGTTATTATTCCTGACTAAAAAAATTAACGCTTTGATAAGTACCCAAAAATAGTTTCATAACGTCAACACTTCCAGAAATTCAATTGATGCATTTTTCCAAATAAATTTTTTTTTCACAGCCATATTGGCACATTTATCTTTTTTAGATTTTAGCAATCTAATTATGAATGAAAGGGAGTTGAAAAAGGTTGCTGAATACGCAGATTTATTATCATTTGAAAATGCAAATAGCTGTTAACATGTCATTAACTCGGCATTATTATGGAATAGCTTTCGATTGTTTCTCAGAATAATTACTTTTGCAACTGTTACATGAAATAAAAAAAACTAAATAAAAATGAAAAAGATACTAACCGTTTTGACTATCCTTGCTCTAGCTGTAACCATCAATTTCGCTCAAGAGGAACAAGCTCCTCCAGCTGATGGTCCAAAAATGGAATTTGAGCAAACTGAAATCAATTATGGAGAAATTGAAAAAGAATCTGATCCATATCGTTATTTCAACTTCACTAATGCGGGTACGGAGCCTCTTGTAATTCAACATGCCAAAGGTTCTTGTGGCTGTACAGTGCCTAAGTATCCTAAGGAGCCAATTTTGCCCGGTGAAAGTGCTCAAATTGAAGTTCGTTATGATACCAAGAGAATGGGACCATTCACGAAAACAGTGACACTGACAACAAATGCTATTAACTCTTCTGAAAACAAGCCAAATGGAACCTTTATGCTGCGCATTAAAGGAAAGGTTAACCCTAAGGCTCCTGAGCCAGAAGGCGTACCGGCTAGCAGTGGTGGTTTCAACAACAATTAATAATTTTTGTTGTAAATCAATTCTCTTTAAAAGCCCTAAAATGGTTTATTTCCGTTTTAGGGCTTTTTGATTTATCGACAACAAATAGATTTGAACATTAATTTTACTTTTGAGCAATTTTTGATTGCGAACCTGACTAAACACAATTTTCATGTATCTAAAAATTGCAGAAAAAGAAAAAAACAATTTTGGTATTTATTTGGCGACCATTGTTTTAGTCATTTTTGGATACTTTTTCGCTCAAATCCCTCTCACTATTGCTCTTTTGTTCAAAGCCAATTCCCTGGGAATGAATCTGCAGGAAATTGAATCTGCCTTAAAAGCTGTAGATTTTAGCGTGTTTGAAATTGATCAAAATATTATTTTATTGCTCGTTCTCCTTTCTTTCCTATTTGCTTTTTTCTTTCTTTGGCTTGGACAAACAAAAATTCACAAAAAGGACTTCAAGGATCTAATTACTGCATCTGAGAAAATAAATTGGTCAAAAATCTTCTTTGCATTTGCCTTGTGGTTTGGTTTAACGTTGTTAGTTGAAGCCATTTTTTATTTCCAAAATCCCTCCAACTATCAATTTCAATTTCAGTTTGAATCCTTTTTCGTTTTAGCAATAATTGCCGTTTTTCTATTACCTATTCAAACTTCCTTTGAAGAATTATTCTTTAGAGGTTACCTTTTGCAAGGCATCAGTCTAATAACCAAGCATCGTTGGATTCCATTACTTGTCACTTCTATATTGTTTGGTGCTATGCACCTAATGAATCCAGAGGTTGCTGCTTTTGGACTTACAAAGATGATGATATACTACGTCGGGGTGGGTGCATTTTTATGCATATTAACCTTGCTTGATGATAGTTTGGAGCTGGCTCTTGGAGTGCATGCTGCAACTAATATTTACGGGGCATTGATGGTAACTTTTGACAGTTCAGCAATGCAAACAGCAGCAATATTTAAAATGAAAGAAGTAGATGTAAATTTAATGCTCATTGCATTTGCAGTTGCCTGTTTGGTTTTCTTTGTTATTGTAGTCAAAAAATATAACTTAAACGATTGGACCAAAGTTTTTGGGAAGGTACATCGAGAAGAATATTCACACATTAATTTCTCAATTTCACCCGAGGCTGAAAGGGACAATAATAATATTAATACTGTTTAACACAATTTGAAATATGAAATCATTAATAATCGGTTTATGCTGTTGTTTCTCATTTTTTTCCTTTGCTCAGCAGGAAAGATGGCAGCAAAGAGTTGAATACAAGATGGAAATTGATTTTGATGTCAACAATCATCAATTCACTGGTATTCAAAACATTAAATATTACAACAATTCTCCAGATGACTTAAACAGGGTTTTTTATCATTTATATTTTAATGCCTTCCAACCTGGAAGCATGATGGATGTTCGATCCAACACCATTCTGGATGGTGATCCAAGAGTCAAAGGAAAGATTACCAAAATGAAACCCAATGAAATCGGATACCACAAAATTAAATCCTTAAAGCACAATGGGAAGGACGTTAAATACAAAGTTGTAGGAACAATTCTCGAAGTAGAACTCAATGAAGCCATTCCTGCAGGTGGTACTGCTAATTTGGATATGGAATTTGAATCTCAGGTACCCATCCAAACCCGCCGTTCAGGAAGAGACAATAAAGAAGGTATCTCTTATTCAATGTCACAATGGTATCCAAAATTGTGTGAATATGATTACCAGGGATGGCACGCCAATCCCTACATAGGACGTGAATTCCACGGTGTATGGGGAGATTTTGATGTAAAAATTAATATAGATTCAAAATTTATCATTGGAGGTACAGGATATTTGCAAAATCCAGAGGAGATCGGTCATGGTTATACGGATTATGAGGTAAAGCCCAGCTCTGATAAACTGGAGTGGCATTTTGTTGCCCCAAATGTCCATGACTTTGTTTGGGGCGCAGATCCCGATTACAAACACACAAAACTTGAGCGGGCAGATGGTATGGTAATGCACTTTTTCTATCAACCTGGACCTGGTACCTCAGCCAATTGGGAAGCATTGCCAAAAGTAATGGATGCAGCCTTTGGTTTCATCAACACCAATTTTGGACAATATCCATACAAGCAATATTCTTTCATTCAAGGGGGTGATGGGGGTATGGAATATCCAATGGCTACCCTCATCACAGGTAAAAGAAAATTTGGTAGCTTGGTAGGCGTATCGGTTCATGAATTGATGCACTCATGGTTTCAAATGATTTTGGGTACCAATGAAAGCCTTTATGCCTGGATGGATGAAGGATTTACAGAATATGCTTCTTCTGAAGTAAATAATTTCTTACGTAAACAAAATTTATTGCCAGGTGAGGTTAGAGAATTTCCACACCTCAGTGCAAATAGTGGTTTAATCAGGTTTAATGAAAGTGGTTATGAAGAGCCCCTCTCAACCCATGCAGATCACTTCCAGACCAACCGAGCTTACAGTGTGGCGGCCTATGTAAAAGGACATGTATTTTTGACAAACCTCCAATACATCATTGGAAAACCAGCCTTTGACAGAGGGATGTTAAAATATTACGACACCTGGAAATTCAGACATCCCAATCCAAATGATTTCATCAGGATTATGGAAAAAGAGGCAGATATGGAACTGGACTGGTTTAAAGAATATATGGTCAATACTACCTTTTTAATTGATTATGGCATCAAAAATGTTGAAGAGAATGGTAAGAAAACCACTAAAGTGACTATGGAAAGGATCAACCCTTTTCCCATGCCTATTGATGTTGTAGTTACCTACAAAAATGGAAAGCAGGAATTGTTCAATATCCCACTTCGTATCATGAGGGGGGAGAAAAAGCAGGAATTTTCTGATATGGGATATACCGTTTTAGAAGATTGGCCATGGACACATCCTACCTATGAATTTACAATTGACGCAAAAATGAAGAAAATTGAGAAAATTGAGATAGATCCTTCGAAAAGATTGGCGGAAAGTGGAACTGCAGATAATGTTTTCCCAAGGGCTATTGAGGAAGACTCTAAGGATTAAGTCTTTTCGAATAGCGATTTGATTCCAAACATTTTTTGGGAATCAAATCGCTATTCAAAAGTAAAGTTACGGATCAACTTTTTTCTTCATTCCTGGCTGGACTATCTCATAATCTTCTTCACTTTTTGCCGCTTTTACAATTTGGCGTACATCTTCCAATAATTGTTTGGCATCATAAACAATTCCATCCTTAACAGTGTACTTCACTCCGCCAACCCTAACCACTTCATTTTCATCATTTAATTTTATCGCACCTGTTCCATATAGTACCTGCAGGTTCTTCAATGGATTTTCTTCCACAATGACAAAATCTGCTAGTTTTCCAACCTGGACTGTACCAATTTCATCATCCATATCAATTGCTTCAGCACCTTTAAGTGTAGCAGACATAATAACTTCCATTGGGTGAAATCCAGCTTCTCTGAGCAATTCTAATTCCCTGACATAAGCAAAGCCATATAACTGGTAAATAAAACCCGAATCTGAACCTGTTGTAACTCGCCCTCCTCTATTTTTGTATTCATTGACGAATTGCATCCAAATTCTGTAATTATTCCTCCATGCAACTTCTTGTTCTGTCCCCCAGTCATGCCAATAAGACCCATGGGAAATTCTGCTAGGCATATAAAATCGCCACAAAGAGGGTAAGGTATATTCATCATGCCATTCGAGCCGACGAGTTCGGTGTAAGTCTCTGCTTGCTTCGTAAATATTGAAGGTAGGGTCAATAGTAAAATCTAAACGAATTAATTCATCCATCACTTCATTCCACCTATCTGAACCAGGTTTTGCGGCTTGTTGCCATAATTTCCCAGCTTCTTCAAAACGATTTTGTTCATTTCTGTAATTATAATCTAAAGGATAATGTTGTACCGTTTTATTATCGAATAGAGCTTCAGGTAATCCGTACCAATGTTCCATAGTTGTCAATCCTGCTCTTGCAGAATTGATCACATTCCATCTTGCTACATCTAATTGAGCATGATGACAAGCAGAACCCAGACCTAATTTTTTATTTTCCTCCAATGCCGCAGCCATAATTTCAGGAGGTGCTCCGAAGAATTTTATGCCATCGGCACCGCGTTCTGCATTTTCCCGAACCCATTGTCTGGCTTCATCTGGAGTAGATGGGAAATCTCCAATTTCTCTTCCATCCCCTTTGTCCCAACCTTGTCCGAAAACCGAATATGCTTTTATTCTGGGAGCAGTAATTTCATTTTTTGCGCTTCGGTCTTTCTGATTCAATACCCATTCTAATCCATTACCACAAGCAGGATCCCGTATGGTGGTAATGCCATGGGCCATCCACAATTTGAAAACATATTCTGCATCAGCCCCTTGAGATTTGCCACCGATATGGCCGTGCATATCTACAAATCCAGGCATCAGATACATGCCTTCACAATTGTATTCCTTTCCACCAGCTTTCAATTTTGGTCTTTTTTTGTCATCTATGGGAACCCCCGGGTACCCTACATTGGCAATTTTGGTGATTCGATTATTCTCCACGATAATATCTACCGGACCAATGGGAGGTGCCCCATTTCCATTTATTAATGTTACTCCTCTTATGATCAATTGAGTCCAGGGTCCCTCCCCTCTTTGACGATCGGGGGCTTCCCTGACTTGAGCAACTATATTTAAATGGAGAAAAAGAAACAGAAAAATGGACAGTTGAATTTGGTGCTTCATTTAATTTGATTTTTCCTTAAAAGTAAAAACTCTCTGGAAAATGGGGTTTTAAGAATTGGATATACTTCCTTTTTAACTTTTTAATCTCAATAATTTCAACTGAAATCAAACTTCCTAAATTTGGTATTTTGACAAAAGACTGATTATCAACAAACTAATAGGATCACCAAAAAAAATGAAAACATTTATACCAAATTCCACGCAATTTTCAAATAAGGGTTGTGTCTTTCAATACTACAACCTATCTTTGGTGTTGAGAAGGAAAAAAATCAAAACGAATCATACCAAAAGAAAAAGATAAGCATTTACAGTCCTAAGAAAAGCATATACTATACAAACACTTAAAACCGCTTGAAAACCCATATATTATGGAAGAAGCAATTCTAGGACTGATATTGTTAATTGGCGCTTTGATCTTAAATTTTAAAATCATGGCTGCCCGCTCGACCAACGAAAAAAAAAAGATACTTGACAGGTAGTAGTAGATGATTGAAAAAGATAATTGACTTCTATCTACTAAGTATTTAATAAAAAGGCGAATACAAATTCATATTGAGTTTGTATTCGCCTTTCTAGTTTTTCGGTCAACCCTAAAGTTAAGATAGGAGGCATTTTGAAAACGTCTCCTATCTTAAAGCTCTCAAAATCAGGGTTTTGTAAAAATTAATTCATATTTCACATATATTTATATTTCCAATTCCATTCACTATAAAAAAGTCTCATTAAAAGAAAATGGCAACAAATCTTTTGCTGATTCAAAAACAAATATCTCCCCAGTCTCTCCTTGCAAAATAATTCTGATATCCTGACCGTGCCTTCTTTCTGTTTCACAAATTACTTGCCTACAGGCTCCACAAGGGCTAGCAGGTTCATTAATAGGCACTTTAGGATTTAGAACCCTTACAGCAAGTGCTAATATTGGTTCATTCGGATCTTCACTATGGGCTCTTGCCAATGTAACTCTTTCTGCACAAAGAGCCAGCGGATAAGAAGCATTTTCGTAGTTACTACCAGCTATTATCCTTCCATTTTTAAATAAAATAGCCGACCCAACCTGAAAATAGGAATAGGGGACATAAGCGTCTTTAAGTGCCAATTTTGCTTTATTCAAAAGGGTTTTATCGATTTCTGGCAAATCTTCAAAATGCTCAAACACTTTGAATTTCGTAATAATCTGGCGTTCTCGCATAAATTCCGGGTAACATTTTATTAATAATCAAGTAAAATCTAAATAAATTCGCGCGATTTTTCATGGTCGCATTTAAACACAAATACTTACGCAAAATTATGATTTTGTCAATTCATACTTGTTTATGCCCCAGGAAAAAAGATAAAAGTAAAGAATTATGCCAATTTACAGGCATAAGTCTCTGAAACACAAGGAATACCTATGAATAATATCCTGATTATCGGTGCCGGTAGGTCATCAACTGCTCTCATTAATTATGTCCTTAATCAAGCCAAAATTTTTAATTGGCATGTAATAGTAGCTGATGCTGATCCAGAATTGGCAAAACAAAAAGTCAATAATCATCCAAACGGTCATTCTGTCTGGTTGGATGTCAATAAGGTAAATGACCGCAGAGATCTGATAAGTCGGACAGATGTTGTGGTTTCCTTATTGCCTGCACATTTGCATTTGGAAGTAGGTCATGATTGCATTAAATTAAAAAAGCACTTGATTACAGCCTCCTATGTTTCAAAAGAAATGTACAGGCTTGGCGATGAAGCCCGAAACCGCCAATTGATTTTTATGGGAGAGATGGGTTTGGATCCTGGGATAGATCATATGTCTGCCAAACAGAAAATTGATGAAATAAAAACCAAGGGAGGTAAAATAACTGCCTTTCGTTCCTATACTGGTGGGTTAATAGCTCCAGAATGTCTCAAAGGAAATCCCTGGAAGTACAAATTTACCTGGAACCCAAGGAATGTTGTTTTAGCAGGTCAGGGAACTGCTCAATATCTCGAAAACGGGAAATTCAAATACATCCCCTATAGTCGCCTCTTCAAAGAACATAGGGTAATTGATATTAATGGATTTGATGAAAGATTTGAAGTATATGCCAACAGAGATTCATTGCTATACAGGGAAATATATGGTTTAGATGGCATTCCTAATATATTGCGTGGCACTATCAGATATGAAGGATTTTGTGATGCCTGGAATGCACTTATACAAATTGGACTTACAGACGGTTCTTATCCTATTTTAGATTCCGAGCAATTGACTTACCATGAATGGATGGAAGCATATGTTGGTGATTCAAATGGTCTTTCTGTGAAGGACAGAATTGCAGATTTAATAGGTGAAACGCCCTTTTCTCAGGTTATGAAAAAGCTTGAATGGTTGGGATTATTCCGTAAAACCAAAATAAAATTACGTCAGGCTTCTCCAGCATTGATATTGGAAAACCTGCTTTTGGATAAATGGAAATTGAAGGAAAGCGATAAAGACATGATTGTGATGCGCCATGAATTTGAATATGAATTAGCAGGGAAACAAAAAATACTTTATTCTAATTTAGTGATGAAAGGAGCAGATGCTTCAGATACGGCTATGTCCAGGCTGGTTGGTTTGCCCATGGGGATATTGGTAAAATTGGTTATGCAGAAACGAATTAAGGAAAGAGGCGTGCAAATACCAGTTTCTCCTGAAGTCTATAACCCTGTTTTAGAGGAGTTAAAAGACTTTGGTGTGACTTTTACCGAAGAGGAAACTGAATGCTAATGTTTAAATACAGGTAGGGTGAATTCTTGAATCCCATTTCATGGTGGTCAAGCACCATTCACTACCTACTTATCACCCACCTAAAATGATTTTAATTGGAGGCTCGGGAAGTACGGGTAGTTCACTATTGCGCTACATTCTAAATCGCCATCCAGCTCTGTTTTCTGGCTGGGAAACCCGCCTGTTTATATATCCCCATTTATTTAAAAAATGGAATCGCTACAAAAGGCATTTGATTTCTGGTGGAATATTCGGAATCCGATCTACCGGTTGGTCTCTTCGTGGTAGTACGGAATTGCTTCATGAAGACTATGGTTGGCAGGAGCAGGATTTGAAAACAATCTTAAGTCAATCAAAATCCCTGCAAGATTTTGCTCAATTGTTTTTTGAACCATGCCTGAAGAAGAACAAAGCAAGGCATTGGATTGAAAAAACCCCTCAAAATGCATGCTCTTTTCATGAATTTCTCGACAACTTTCCCACCGGAAAAGTAATTCAGATCCACAGAAATCCCTACGACGTTGTAGCATCTCTTTTATCAAGGGGGATAGAAATATATGATGCAGTTGGATACTATGTTTATTACACATCAGCAGCTTCTTCATTAAATGGAAATGATAGATATTTTCAACTTGGTTACAAAGAGTTAGTGACTCGTCCAGAAGATATTCTAAAAGCTCTGTTGGAGTTTATTGGAGTGCCATTTTTAAGAGAAATATTGGAACCTTCTGAAGCAGAGATCAACAATCCATTAAAGATGAAAGGATGGAAATATAGCCAAAACAGCAGCATAAAGTCTGGTAGTTTAGGTAGGTTCCAGAAATTAAACAAAGAAATACAAAAAGAGATCATTGCTTATTTCAACTTATTCAAAATCAGTGACTTACATCAGAATAAATACAATATCAACTACAATAATTGCCGTGAATTGTGTGAACTGCTTGGCTATGAATATTTTGAGACGGATACTCAACCTTTTCTCGATAATTTTTTAAAAAATCGTAGAAAGGATATGCTTAGGCGGACATTAAAATTACATCCAACTCATTTTTTGAATTATCCTGGGGATTATAAATAACGGTATTCCTTACCTTTCCTTCGAAATGACTTTCACCAAAAAAAATCTTCTTTCCAATTTAAGGATTCAGCTTGATGGCATTTCCGCGCTTCAAATCTTTAATCTCATTCGTTTCGGTGCTACAGTATTGATTGGAATATTATTGGCAAAAAGTGGTTTACCAACTTTTGAAATTGCCATTTATGAAGCCTTTCTGTTTTTTTCCAATATGGTCAGCTTTTTTGCGGTAGGAGGGGGTCAAAATGCATTACTTCAGTTTTTTCCCAAGCTGCAATCGAAACAGCAAAAAGTTGCCCTTTACAATATTTGGGTATTGTTTCTAATTGGGAGCATTGGTGCAGCTGCTATTTTATTGCTTGGGCAAAATTGGCTCCTTGGATTGACCAAATTTGAAACTCCACCTCCTTTTTTGTTGATTGGCCTCTATCTTATTTTTAACACCCCCTCCTGGCTTACTCCTGTTTACTACTTATTGCTTGAAAAACACAAAGACATCATCTTTTATGGTAGTCTAATTTTTGTTGCTCAAATTTTTGTTGTTTTGTGCCCAATTTGGCTCGGGTTCACTTTAAAGGAAACTTTTTTGGGCTTGATTTTGCTCGCCATTTTGAAGTTTTTTTGGTCTATTTTCATCCTATTTCGTCATGCCATTTTCCATATCTCTAAAAGCCTGATTTCCCAATATCTAATACTTGCATTTCCACTAGTCCTTCATGTTTTAATTGGTAGCAGTGTGGAATATATAGATGGAATTATTGTCACCAATAATTTTGAAGATGATGTCTTTGCAATTTTTAGGTACGGTGCAAAAGAATTGCCTTTAACTTTATTGTTAGTAGGAGCACTTGTAATGGCATTAATTCCGGAAGTTTCAAAAAATGCAGAAAAAGGACTTGAGAAAATAAAAATAGAGACCAATCGACTGTCGGCGTGGCTTTTTCCTTTTAGTTGCATTTTAATGTTTGCAAGTCCATTTCTTTTTCCCCTATTTTTCAATTCGGATTTTAAAGCTTCTGCTACAGTCTTTAACGTTTATTTACTGGTTATTTCAAGTAGAATATTATTGCCTCAGGTCGTTTTGATAGCCTATCAAAAAAATTACTACCTGGTTTGGAGTGCAATAATTGAAGTAACTTTAAACATTATACTGAGTATTTGGTGGGTAAAACACTATGGTATTGTAGGTATTGCCTTTGCTTCAGTAATTGCCTATTTGGTCAATAAAGCTATTATGATTTTTTTCAATTGGAAATTGTTAAAAATAAAACCACAAGCTTATATTGATTTACACAAATATTTAATCTACAACACTTTATTATTCGGAAGCTATTTTATGTCAATTAAATTTATCTAGGTAAGAGAGAGCATTAACTAAAAAATTAAACCCAATGGAAAATGCAAGTGTAATCAGTACTATTATACTTATTTTCACAAGCCTTGTTACCTATCAAGGTTTTCGTATGGAAAGTTATCGGGAAAAATATGTCTTTTGGGTAGATAGAATCCTAATTGATAAAGAACGATACCGACTCATTTCTTCTGGATTCTTACATGGTGGTTGGTTGCATTTTGGGTTCAATATGATTTGCCTGCTTTCTTTTGGGGAAGTTGCAGAGTACCTTTTTGGTCCATTGGTATTCTTGATTTTCTACTTTGTTTGCATGTTGGGGGGAAGTTTTTTGGCATTGTGGATACATAGAGACCATGGAGATTACAGAGCTTTGGGTGCATCCGGAGCAATTAGCGGGGTCATTTTTGCATCCATCATACTATATCCGGAAGGAGGCATTGGGTTTATTTTCATTCCAGATGTAGAAATCAAAAGTTGGATTTTTGGATTGCTTTTCATTGTTGTTTCCATTTTCGGAATTAAGCACAAAGGGGGGAATATTGGACATGAGGCACATTTAGGAGGTGCTTTGACTGGCATGATTGGTACTTTTGCTCTAAAACCTGAAATTGCACTTCAAAATTGGTGGGTGTTAGTATTGTGTTTGGTACCTACAATTGCATTTTTAATTCTATTGGTTAGGAATCCTTCAGTATTGTTGGTCAATAATTATTGGGGGGATAGCATTCAAAAAATTAAAAGGAATTTGAAAAGGCCAAAACCTACAAAATCAAAAGAACAAGAGCTAAATGAATTATTAGATAAAATTCGGAAAAACGGCGTGAGAAGTCTGACCTCTAAGGAAAGAGCACGATTGAAAGAACTACGAAAAGATCTTTAGACTCTTTCAATCAAAAACCAATTCTTCAATCCCTGTAACCATATTTTTCCAGGAGAATTGTTTTTTATTTTCTCGGACTCCTTTCTCAAAGGCTTCTTTTCTATCATGCTGGAAGAAATCCAGAATCGCATTAGATATTGCAGATTCATTTACATCCACTACATAGCCTACTTTCCCATCTTCCACAATTTCAGGTAAGCCCCCTACCCTAGTGACGATCATCGGTTTCTCAAAATGATAAGCCAATTGAGAAATCCCACTTTGGGTAGCAGATTTATATGGTTGGACCACCAAATCAGCAGCACAGAAATAATATTTCACCTCATCTGAAGGGATAAATTCAGTCTTCATAACCACCTGGTTTTCGATCCCTTTTTTCTGAATCAGATTTTCATAAAAATCCTTGTTACCATAATATTCTCCTGCAACAATCAATTTAATTTCTTGACTTTGAAGTGCTTTATTTGCCATAGCATTCAAAGCAAAATCCAACCCTTTGTAATCCCTTATAAATCCAAAAAAAAGTAAATACCGTACCGCTTCAGATAGATTTAAAAATTCCAAAGCTTCTTTTCTTGAAACAAGCTCACCATAATTGTCATAAATCGGATGAGGAATATATTTGACTGGCTTGGAAGTTGAAAATTGACGAATGTCGGATTCTACCGATCGAGACATTACAATAAATGCATCGATGCTTTTTACAAAATATTGGGTAAAAATCCTATCCCCAGGTCTTTTTTCGTGTGGGATGATATTGTCAGCAATGGCTAAAGTTTTGGTATGACCATTGGATTTGGCAACCTTTAAAATCGTCCCAAGCGAGGGAGCCATAAAGGGTAACCAGAAACGGGTAATGATCAAATCAGGTTTGAGGCGCCTCAATTCCAATCCAACTGACAACCAATTAAAGGGATTAATTGAATTGACCTTTGTTCTTATTTCCAATCCATTTGGTGGTGGATCATTTGAAAATTGAGTTTTACCAGGAAATAGAAAATTGGGATACTGAAGACTAAAAGAATAGATAATTACCTGATAGTTAAACTTTTGGAGTTCCTGTGCAAGGCGTTCAGATGAGGAGGCAATACCTCCACGGAGTGGATGAGCTGGACTTAAAATAATTATTTTTTTCATGCTTCTTCAGTACCTAATCTTTTCTCAATGACATAAGCATTTCTGTTTGGAGAGTTTCTTGCTACCAACTCTGCCAAAAAGCCAGTAACAAACAACTGAGTACCAATAATGGCAAACAAAATTCCCAAAAAGAAAAGTGGTCTTTCAGCGATTCCGTATTCCTGGTAAACCAATTTGGCTATACTGAGATAAATAAGGATAATAAAGCCTAATATAAAGGATAAAGTCCCTAAGGTTCCAAAAAAGTGCATGGGTCGCTTTCCAAATTTTCCGACAAATGTGATAGAGAACAAATCCAATATCCCTTTGACTCCCCTGCTCAAACCACCAAATTTGGTATTTCCATACTTTCTAGCCCGATGTTCTACTACTTTTTCTCCAATTTTGCGAAAGCCTGACCATTTCGCTAATATTGGAATATACCGATGCATTTCACCATAAACCTCAATGCTTTTTACAACCACATTTTTATAAGCTTTTAGACCACAGTTAAAATCATTTAATTTGATACCACTAATTGTTCTCGTAAGTGCATTGAAGAATTTACTTGGGAAAGTTTTTGAGAAAGGGTCGTATCTCTTTTTTTTCCAGCCTGAAACCAAATCGTATCCATCTTCCATTATCATTTTATGCAGCTCTGGTACTTCATCTGGACTATCTTGTAAATCTGCGTCCATGGTTACGACCACATCACCCATGGCACTTTGAAATCCGGTGTGTAATGCTGCAGATTTTCCATAATTCCTCCTAAACTTAATTCCTTTAACAGCGTCATTATTTTGTCTCAATTGCTCAATGACAGTCCAGGAATTATCTGAACTACCGTCATCCACCATAATTATTTCGTAGGAATAATTGTGGGTAGTCAATACTTTTCGAATCCAGGCTTCCAATTCAGGCAAAGATTCTTCTTCGTTAAAAACAGGTATTACTATTGATATATCCAATTCAGTTGGCAGTTGGCAGTTGGCAGTGCAGTATGCATGCTGCATACTGCCTGCTGAATACTGTAATCATCGTTTCAAAATGACCGCTAATATAGCAGATAATAAAAACCCAAAAATACATCCTCTCAAACAGAGGGTGACATAATCCAAAAATTTGGTACTAATTTGAAATTGATCATCACCAGAAAGTGCTGTTGCCAAATCGACCAATTCAGGATCAAAATACTTAAACATCAAGTAAATGAACCCATAATACATGATGTTGGCAATTAGATAAACTACAAAAGCCGCACTCGCAGCATCTCTAAATTCTATACTTCCTCCAAGATCGTTTTTTCTCTCAATCACTGCCTTGTACATACAAGCCAAGTATATGATTAAGCTACTCCAAACGATTGCGGGATTGTGAATATTTGCCGCATCTGCAAAATAAAAAAGCAGGAGATAGAGAACGGTCCCTCCTCCTGCTATAATTCCGTATGTTCTGGATTTTGAATTCATCAATTTTCAGTTAACACTGGTGCCTTTTTCTTCATGATGGCAGCTTGAATCAAACCAATGACAGCACTGAACACAATTGCCCAAATTGCTGTAGAAAATATTCCTTCAGGTGTAAATCTGACTTTTGCTGCTTCAATTTGTTTTTCCATTTCAGACTCTGGCATTCCCATACCTTCAAACATATCAGTCATAGCTGATATCACATCATCAACGAAATTGGGATCGATGACTGCACTATAAAACCAATTGAAAAAAGTGCTAAAAACGGACATAATCAGAAATGTGACAAACACCAACTTGAATGCTCTGCCAAAAGAAATGAATCCGTTTAGCTCATTGTCCCTGTGATGTTTAATGGTAAAATATCCAATTAATACGGTAACTATGATACCTAAAACCATCACTCCCAGACTTTTCAAAATAGAAGTCGGCAAACTTAAGCCAGTCATATTTGCAATAAATCCATACACCATCACAATAAGCCCACCAATCAAACCATATCGAAGGGCTGTGGGTAAAAAAGGAACAGTGGATTCTTCAACTGGCCGAATAGAATCATCTAAAGTTGTCATAATGCTTTGAGTTTTACAGATTTAAAAAATAAACCCGAATATGCATGCTAAGAACACCTCAGAACTTAATTTTTCGATTAAATAAATTAAAAAACATATGATTAGACTAGTTCGCAAATAAAAGGCAAAAATATCAGTCCAACCGTAAAAACCTCATCTTTTCCATATGCTTTTGAAATCGCATTGGTTAATGATATTCCAAAAACAATATTTACAAATGGAATAAACAACTTTGCAACCCACCACATTGGCATTTTGGCTATTTCTGTCAAAACAATTGCATTATATACTGAAATTAATTCCGCCCAGCCAGGCTTATCTGCTTTTTGAAGCATTTTCCATTGTCCTACTACAGTTAAACAAATGATTGCTAAAATAATTTGAAAAAAAACTCCAGAAATCATAAAACTCAACAGATAAGCTGGTGTGAGATACGTTTCTCTCGAAACACCCATGCCAATTAAGTCCTCAGAAAATGGCATGTAATTTAAAACATACAATTATGTTGAAATTGCATTTGACACTACAGTAATCAATAGAATAATTCCGCATATGGATTAGGCTTGTCCTATTGCGATATTATTATAATTACTGTGATGAAAATCCAGGCAAACCCCTACATAAATTAACAATCCAAGGATAAAGGAAATAAAAGTTCAACTAAAATTGACACTTAAATTGGCACATAGATTTGAGTCAGTGAAAAAATTTGTAGATACCAAAAAATTGAATGCCAGAAGAGCTATAGCCACGAATGCCCATTTTAAACTAAATTTTAATAATAAGTCGTTCATTTGATAGGTTTAAGCGTGTTATGATTAAAGGGGAAATCCATCCTACTTATTCATTCATAGAAAATTGAAAATTATTAACGACTCCTAATACCTTTCCCATTAATTCCTTATTTAAAAACGGCGTGTTCCTCGATTTTGAGAAAATGTTTTTTTCTGTAAATGTCCATTTTTTATTGGGTTGAAATATGGTCAAATTAGCTATTTCTCCTTTTTCAATTTTTGGAATGGTTTGATTTAATATTTCCCTTGGTTTAATTGCAAATTTTTCAACTAAGGTATCGAGGTCCAAATCTTTATTCAGATGGGAATTAGCTACAGAAAAACTGGTTTCCAAACCGATGGCTCCAAATTCCGCATACAAAAACTCCAGGTCCTTTTCTTCCTTATTGTAGGGCGTATGATTGGAACAGATACAATCTATGGTACCATCTTTCAAGCCTTTTTTTAGTGCCTTGATATCAGCATTTTCGCGAAGAGGAGGAAGAACCTTTAAGTTCGTATCGAATTCAGACAAATCAGAATCTTCAAAAACCACATTCATCACAGCTACTGAAGCGCTAATTTTTAAACCTTTCTGCTTTGCCCTCCTAATCATATCCACAGCTCCTGCCGTTGATACATTTAGGACGTGTAATTTCGAATCTGTGTATTCAGCTAAATAAAGATCTCGTTGTAAAAGTAATTCCTCAGAGATACTTGGAATTCCCTTCAAACCCATTGAAGTGCTCACTCCACCTTCATGCATTTGCCCACCAAATGCCACACTTTTTTCATGTGGATGATTAAGCACAATGCTGTCGAACACTTTCACATATTGAAGAGCGCGCATCATCAATCCGTCATCTTGAATCGATTTTTTCCCATCAGAAAACGCTACTGCTCCATGTGCAAACATGTCGTACATCTCAGTAATTTCCTTGCCTTCACAATTATGAGAAACTGCCCCAATTGGTAAAAAATCCAATAGTCTGTTTTCTGCATTCCTTTTCAGATAAAGTACTTCAGATTTGGATTCAACAACGGGATTGTTGTTAGGTTGGATAGCAATACCAGTAAATCCTCCGGCCATTGCAGCTGCTGCAACGCTGTCTAAATCTTCCCTGTATTCAAATCCAGGATCACCCACATTAACTCCAATGTCTAACCACCCTGGAGAAACAAAAACACCTTCCAAATTGATAATATGAGTATTAGGCGGATCATATTCATCATAATTATTTTTTATTGCGGATATTTTTCCATCAGCAATAAAAATATCAACTTTTTCTCCATGATGTGGGGAATGGGGATGGACAACTGTCGCTTGTTTTATTAGTAGCTGCATGGGCAGGCAAAAAAATTTCGCGCTAAGGTAAGTTCTGGATTCCTATCCAAAAAAGAAAGCCAGAATTTTTATCAATTCTGGCTTTCTTTTTTTCAGATATAAATATCAAACTTTCCAGAAGCGGAGAATTAAGACTTCGAAAAGTAAAAACAATAAAGCCAGAATTAAGCACCATCTCCAAAGCACCACCCCCTGACTTCTTTCTTCAATCACCTCTCCAAAACTTGCCATTGCGGAAAGGCCAATTACACTCATTCTATCACCGGCAATTGATTCCAAATCGTCTTCATTGTAATAATCCAATTCAGATTCCTTCCGGTCATAATTAAAAGCATATTCGGCGAGCGTTTCATCAGGATTGAGGAAAAGATCGTAATATCCTGCTTCACGAATTTTATTATGAACCCCCAAATAAACTTTTGAGCCAACAGTTCTTTGTTCGGGAATAAATTCTTCTGCTATGCCTTTTAGCTTATAAACGGACTCACTTCCAAGTGCCAAATTATCAGCTATTATGGTTTCGTCCTGACCAATGGTGTAGGCTATTTGCCGCTCTTTGGCTGAAGAAATTGCCATTTTGTATAACATCGGAATGAAGATTTCCCCACTTCTCACTAAATTGTTTATTTCAGCGTCTAGTGGAGCAGCACAGAAATAAAAATTGCCTTGCCCAATTCCATACTTACTTAAAAAGGAACTACCATCCCTATAAGTCAGCAAACGCTCCTCTCCCCGGGCAGCAAAATTGCTCAATTTGAAGTTGCCCTGGGTCACAGGTAATTTTAGATTGGCAGATTTATTTTCAAAAACATCCTGGAAAACAAATTCCTCTATATTGATGTCTCCTACAATTCGCTCAAGGTTTTCAAAATTGACCATTTCATTGGCAGGAAAGGCGGTAAGAAAGCTTTTATAAGAGCCTATGTTAGAATTTTGAGCCGGAAAGGTGAGCAAGTTTCCACCATTTTCAACAAATTGCTTCAATTCAAAAGCCAAGCCGGAAGATATACTGGTCAATCCATTCGTTACTATCATTTGATAATTGGGAAACTTGGAGTAGTCCAAATTTCCTGAATTCTGGTTGACAACCTTAAAATATGGAATTCCCTGGAATGCGGCATTTAGGAAGTTATCAGGGGTTAAGTCATTAATCACCAATACGTTGATTTCTTCTGCGACATGGAAAGTAAAAAAATATTGGTCATCAAACTGGACGGGGAAATCTGTTATTTCCAATTTGGCCTGGTGCCAGCCAGTACGTAAAATGGTAATTGGAACTGTATCTGTAATGGAAGATTGAGCTGGAATATTAAGTGTTCCGACAGGTTTAGTTTGTCCTTCATACTGAATGGACAACCGAACATTCTCTGCAGACTCATTACTTAAATTTCGAATTTTGACCCTAAGTGGGTTTGTTTGATTTACCATTTGTACCGGAGCATCAAACCAAGCAGTGTCTATAGCGATATTTTTTTCCTGAACAGATTGTAAGGGAATGAGATTGATTTGTACAAGTGAATCCTGATATGCCTCAAAATCAGAAATGTTTTTTTGAAAATCTGAAATAATATAGGATACTTTATTTTGAGAGGTATTGGTATTCAGAGCCTGAGTCTGCCTAACCAATACTTTGGACAATTCTTTTACAGATGGAGAAATTTCAATTTCATCAATCAAAGTTAAAGCATCCTCCTTATCAATCAATCGTTGATGTCTTCCTTCAAAATCATTGGTTAAAATTTGAAACCTATCTTCTACTGCATGTGCATTTACAATTTCTCTTGCCCTTCTTTTTGCCAATTCCAGCAAAGGAACATCGGAGCTCAAAGCACTCATACTAAATGAATTATCCACAAAAACGCTGACTGTTTTTTCCCCTTTCTTAACTTCTACATCTTGTGGTATGAAGGGCTGAGCAAATGCCAAAACCAAAAAAATAACCGCCAAACAACGCATCAATAATACAAGGAGATTCCTCAATTTCTGCCGTGCACTTGTCTCTTCTTTCACCTCCTTCAAAAATCGAACATTGGTGAAATAAACTCTTTTGAACCTTCTAAAATAAAAAAGGTGGATGATGATTGGAATTGCTATCGCAGCAAGGGCGAAAAGGAAAGTGGGATATAGAAATTGCATATTATTGTTTAGGAACGTTGAGGGATTCGATTATCTTGATTTTTGCCAAAAAACAACCAGCAAATCATTTTAATCAGCATTATCAACGTAAAAATTTCAAATTTGATGTTCCAAAATTATTCCACTACAGCAATGCACTATAATTTACTTATTTGGAAATAAAAGTTAACAAGGGCGCAATAATCGGGAAAGTGTTGTATTTTTTTGTGGATTCAACTAAAAATTAACGGATTGCTAAGAAATCCCTTTCGTAAAAAGTCTCCAATCATGAAAAAAATCTGCTCTTTCATCACTTTCTTCTTTTAATTTTTATTTAACCTCCACTTTAATAAGTATTTCTACCAACTCTTAAAATGCGATGCCATAGTGCTCTCATAAGGATAAATGCATGGTTGATTATGTTTGGGACGAAGCCATAATGATGCTTTAATATTTCATACCTGTCCCATAATGCCTTTTGGTGCTTTTGTTTGGAAATTCCCCCCTGTAAATATTCAGCCAGTATTAAGTTCGTGGGGGTCACCTTTCGGGCTTTTTTCAAACATTTGATAACCCAATCAATATCTGCGGATAAATTATCCAGCATGTAATTTGGTGCAATCTTTCTTTTGGGTAAAAAAGCCTGATGACAAACGACCATTCCTCGTTTTAAACTTTTCCAATTCAGATTTTCAGGCAACTTTTGTGTTGTAATTTCCGATCTGGTACCCATTGGGTTTCTATTTTCATCTACAACCATTACCTCACCAAAGATAATGTCTGTTTCAGCTTCAATACAATCTACCATTTTTTGAACTGTATCTTGTTTATAAATTCGATCTCCAGCATTCATAAACCAGACAAAATCCCCTGTTGCCAATTGCAAGCCTTTGTTCATAGCATCATAAAGTCCTCTATCTGGATCACTAATCCATATGCTGATTTTGGTTTCATATTTTTCAATAATTCCCAATGTACCATCAGAAGAAGCCCCATCCACAATGATATATTCAATTTTTGGATAGGATTGCTGAATTACACTAACAATTGTTCCTTCCAATACTTCTTTTGCATTAAAAGTAATTGTGATGATGCTAATTGTTGGATTCGGTTTTTTCATTTGTCGCAAATGTATTGAATTTCAAAAACCAATTGAGAATTTTCAAAAACCCAATCAACAAAAACATAAGGCTTAACTCTACAAACTTTTCTTACCTTTGGCAGCCAAAAATCAATCCTCTTTATGATAGCTACATTGAAAAAATTACTCCCCCATTTAGGTGCCTATTTATTCTTTGCCATAGTTGCCTGTTTTCTTTTCAAACCATATGTATTTGATGGAAAAGTGCTCCAACAATCGGACAATATTCAAGCAGGCGGCATGTATGCTGAAATGACAAAAGTGTATGAGGAAACTGGTGAATATCCGCTTTGGACGAACAGCATGTTTGGAGGAATGCCTACCTATCAAATTAAGTACATTACGAATAGCCCAATTAAAACTGTTTTTAATACCATCTTTTTAGGAAAATCGGTTAAACCTCCACATAAAACGGTTCTTTTAATCATGTTTGGTTTTTATATCCTGATGATAACTATGAAGGTAGACCTCCGGATTGCCATTGTGGGATCATTGGGTTTAGGTTTGTCCGCCTATTATATGGATTTGTTCCTGGCGGGTCATTCAACTAAGTTAGTTGCACTCGCTTACATGGCTCCAATGCTTTCAGGCGTCCTATTAGCCTATCGGAAAAAGTATTTATTGGGTGGTGCGCTGTTTGCATTTTTTATGGGACTTCAAGTCTATGCAAACCACCTTCAAATCACCTATTACTTCTCTATTGCCCTTGGATTATTGGGGATAATTCTTTTCTACAATGCTTATAAAAATCAAGATTTACCTCATTTCTTTAAAGCATCTGGAGTACTGGTTTTAGCAGGTCTTCTGGGTGTAGCCACCAGTACAGGTCGATTATGGACAACTTATGAATATGCACAAGAGACTATCCGAGGTAAATCAGAGTTAACGAATAAAGTAGGCTCCAGTGGTTCTGTTGCTGGGGAAGATGGTTTGTCAAAAGAATACATCTTTGACTGGAGCTACGGCAAATTGGAAACTTTCAATCTGCTCATTCCCAATTACGTAGGAGGGTCAAGTACAGAATTATTTGCGGCTGATAGATCTTCTGCCACTTTAGCTGCATTGCAAAGAATGGGAAATCCTGAACAAGCCAATCAATTAGCCCGCCAGGCCAATCACTATTGGGGACCTCAACCTTTTACCGGAGGTCCTGCCTATTTGGGAATTGTCCTGGTTCTCCTTTTCTTTCTCGGTAGTTTCTTGGTCAAAGGAGCCATAAAATGGTGGTGCATTGGAGCTACAATACTGACCATATTCCTGGCTTGGGGTGAAAATTTCAAATTGTTCAATTACTTCATGGCAGATTACTTCCCAATGTTCAATAAGTTTCGAGCGGTAACAATGGTTTTGGGGGTAACGAGCCTCTTTGTAGCACTTTTGGGGATGCTAGGTTTGCAAGAATTATTTAGCAATAATGTAACAAAGGAAGAGAAATGGGATGCCCTTAAAAAAGCAGGAATGACTACTGGGGGTTTATTGATTTTGGGATTGCTAATCAGCTTTGGTTTGGATTATGGAATTTCTGAAGGCGACTTTCCCCCAGAAGTAGCAGCTGCATTGGCTGAAGACAGGGCTGGTTTGTTGAGATCTGATGCATTCCGATCGCTGTTGTTTGCAGGGCTTACTTTTGCAGCTTTGTGGTTTAGTTTAAAAAATAACTGGAAACCTATTATTGGAATTGTAATGGTTGGTTTGTTGGTGTTCATTGATGGATTTTCAATAAGCAAAAGATTTATTTCTGAAGAAAGTTGGTTAGACAAAAACCAGGTGAACCAAATTGTAGCAGCCACGGATGCCGATAAGCAAATTATGGCAGATCCTGATTTACATTATAGAGTAGCTGATTTTCGATCTGGTAATCCTTGGAGCAATGCGAGAACTTCCTATCACCATAAAAGCATTGGTGGCTACCATGCTGCGAAATTGATGCGAATTCAGGAAGTATTTGAAAAATATTTAATGAATATCCAGTCCAGTATGCACATTTATGGAATGCTGAATGTCAAATACTTTATTACTGGGCAAGGTCCTCCTTCTGCAAACCCAGAGGCATTGGGCAATGCATGGTTCGTTCCTTCTTATGAAGTGGTTGATAATGGAGATCAGGAAATCGAAGCCATCGCTAATTTTAATCCAGGGGAAAAAGCTATCATTCAAAAAAAATATGCAGAAGCACTGGAAGGATTTAATTTACAATTTGATTCTACAGCTTCAATAAGGTTGACTTCCTACCATCCGGACGAAATGGTATATCAGTACAATGCAAATAGGGATCAGTTAGCTGTTTTTTCTGAAATTTATTATCCTCCATCAAAAGGTTGGAAGATGTTTCTGGATGGAGAACCGATGGATGATTTCATTAAAGCAAATTTCCTGCTTCGAGCTGCAAAAGTACCAGCTGGAAATCATGAATTAAAAATGGTTTTTGAACCTACTTCCTATTATTCTGGAGAAACCATATCCATGATAGCCTCAATTATTGTGATCTTAGGTGTTTTGGGTGCCTTGTTTTTATTTTTTAAACACAATGAGGTTCCAGATTCAAAAAACCTGCCTGAACCCGAAGTTAAGGCAGCTATTCAAAAAACAACACGAAAGAAGAAAAATTTAAAGAAAAAAAAGTAATATAGATTGTCTGTCATTTAACACGCTGACAATGAAACAATTAAATTCTATTTTTCTCTTTTGTCTGGTTGGCTTTAGTTGCTTTTGTCAACCCAAAGCGGGATCAATTGTATTTGATGGTTCCGCAAGATTTCAGCATATTTTTGAGGATGATTTTGGAAGTAAAATACAGGGTGCTGTATTTCCCAAAGCTAGCTATTTTGTAAATGACTTCATTTCTGTAGGTTTTCAATTGTTCTTCAGATTCGATCAAGAAATCACAGAGCTTGAAAACGAAATATTTCCTACTTTTTCCAGTCAAGAATTGCAGGATATTGGTGCAGGTCTTTCTACCAGGTTTTATTTCAGCCTGTTAGAAGACAGGAAGCTTGGCGGATTTTTCGAGCTGGAATATTTGTTTGATGTAGATCATGGCTCTTTCAACCCTTCTTTTCGAAGCAAATTTTTTAAAGACGAAATACGATTTGGATTTGGAGCTAATTTTTTGTTAACCGAAAATATCGCAATTGAAACCTCCATTCGTTACAATTTCAAAAGTTTCAATAATTTATTTCTTTCTTCAGGGATGATCGTTTTTGGGTCTTTTGCCAACAAAAATCACCAATTTGATGCACGCGAATTTTTCCCTAAAAAAGGAACCTGGAGTATGAATCCTAAAGGCCTCCTAAGCTTTCAAAATTTATTTAAAGGAGGATTGCCTTCTATTTTTCAGCCTGAGTTTTCAATTTTCCTTTCAGACAAATTGCTTTTTGAAAATATATTGTCCTTCATTTTTTATCGGGAAAGTAGCATTATTGATCGATCTTTTTTCAGATACGAACCTCGTCTTCAGTGGTACCTGCCAATTTTAAAAAATTCATTTATTACACCTCGATTTAGAATTCAATATTCAAATACAAGGAGAGACAGGGATTCCAGGATTACAAAAAACGATCACTTTTCAACGGGGTTCATGCTTGGCGTAAATCACGTTTTTAGAAAATTGATAGTTCTAATGGGTTTGGAAGTTAGCTATTGGAAAAACTTCACTTTTGAAGAGAAAATAGCCCTAATTGGCCTTACGGAATTCAATTTTTTCATTGCGCCTAATGTCAAATTGGATGTGAAAACCCAAATTAATTTTTTGCATCCAGTAAAAAGATATGAAGAACTTATTTATGGAATTTTGGAAAAAAAGGCAGTAAGTTTTGATCTGGGGTTTAGCTTTTATTTCGACGTTCTTTGACCAAACTACCGAAAAGGACTAAGGGTATGTCAAAAGAGATATACTTTTGAAGGGGTAAATTTTGCCCGGAGAATTCAGACCGCTTTGCTCTCAGACGACAAACCACTCCTGCGCTTAACAGCAAAGCGGTCTGTCGTCTGACAAGTTTAAAATCACTTTTTTATCCCCTTAGACTTATTATAGATTTTTTAACGGTTATAATTGGCAAAAAACTATGAATGTAAAAAGAAAACTACGAGAACGTTTTGCCGCACCAGGGATTATTCGCCTGGTAGGCGCACATAATGCCTTAGGAGCAAAACTGGCTGAACGGGCGGGATTCGATGGCGTATGGTCAAGCGGTTTAGAGATTTCGGCATCTTTTGCTGTACCGGACGCCAACATTTTGACGATGACAGAATATCTGGCAATAGCAGCATCAATGGCCGAAAATGTCAAAATTCCTGTGATTGCGGATTGTGATACTGGATACGGCAATTCAAATAATGTAATCCATATGGTTCAAAAGTATGAAGCCGCTGGTATTGCAGCAGTTTGCATAGAGGATAAGCGCTTTCCTAAAATGAATAGCTTTATTCCCGGTCGCCAGGAGTTGGCTTCTATTACTGAGTTTTCTGGCAAAATTATGGCGGCAAAGAAAGTTCAGCGCGACCCTGATTTCATGGTCATGGCTCGTGTGGAAGCATTGATTGCAGGGTGGGGAAAAGAGGAAGCACTAAAACGGTCTTATGCCTATCAGGAAGCAGGTGCAGATGCTATACTAATTCATCACAAAACCAAGAACCCTAAGCCGATTATTGATTTTGTTCAGGCTTGGAAAGGCAAGGTACCTTTGGTTGTGGTGCCAACCACTTACTATTCAATTACCAGTCAAATGCTGGAATCACTGGGAGTCAAAATGGTCATTTATGCCAATCATGGCTTGCGGGCAAGTATTCAAGCTATCAAGGCTGTCTTTCAAGAAATTTTGGAGACTGATTCTACAGAAAGCGTGGAAAACAAAATCGCTTCTCTAAAAGAGGTATTCGAGCTACAGGGAATGTTTGAACTAAAGAAAAATGAAGAACGCTTTCTTCGATCCTGAAAACACATCACAGAAAGGAATCCCTGATATGTCATCACAGGAAAATTTCATCAATAATTTAATCCACCAAAGGTTCGGTCCTTTTGTGGGAGTCCCTTGCTCCTTCTTAAAACCTCTAATTAATTGTGTAATTAATAGGAACGAAGTTCGATATATCGCTGCCAATAATGAAGGGGAAGCCGTGGCTATTGCTGCAGGCGCATACTTGGCTGGTAGGAAACCTGTCGTCATTTTTAAAACTCTGGCTTAGGATATGCGGTTAATCCATTGACATCGCTGTTGCTTATTTTCATATTCCGATACTTATGCTCATTTCCTGGTCTGGGGAACCTCGGCTCAATGATGCCTCGCAACACAAGTTAATGGGTCAGATTACACACGACTTTTTAAGGATGCTGCAAATTGAAACGAAAAACCTCCAACAAACAGACAAACAAATTGCTCTCTGCATACAAGCTGCCAATGGACGGATGAAAGCCACTCACCTGCCCTATGCCTTTGTTATTGCTAAGGGAACTATTGGAAAATACGAGGTAAAACCAAAACCAAAAGGATTATTATTATCATTAGACGTTAATCTTATCTAATCAATGTTGTCTGTCCCTGCATACTTTCTTCAATGCCATCAATATATTCGACGACCAAATGCCAAATGTAAACGCCAGCCTCTGCATCCTCCCCCTGAAAAGTACCATCCCATCCATCATTTAGATCATTGATGCTAAAGTTTTCTCTTTGATAAACCAATTCGCCCCAGCGATCGAAAACCTGGAACAATTTGATTTCATTGACCATATCTGATTGACCATGAACATGTAGCATATCATTTGCTCCATCAGCATTTGGAGTGAAACCAGTTGGTACAACAACAGAGCGTTCTTTTCTCACAAAAACAGTTATCAAATCTTCTGCTCGGCATCCATTCTCATCTACAATGTTCAAATAGAACGTGGTTTGACCATCTACCATTACTGTTGGTGCCATACTGACAGAATCATCAATTACAGCCGCATTGTGATTTGCCCACCAAAAATAGCTCAGATTAGAAGGATTTGCATTTTGTATGTCTGGAACCAATTGAAGATCATCTCCGAACATTATTGTTGTATCTGGTCCAAGTTCTAACCCAATGGGATTGGGTTCATCTATAAATATTTCACCTGATTCAAAGAAACAATCATTTCCATCTCTGATAATTACATTATAAAAACCACTTTCCAAAGCTAACAAGGTAGCAGATCCCTTAAAATCTATTCCATCCAAACTATAAAAATATGGTTCTGTTCCTCCATCAACAAATAAGGTAATGGTGCCATCATTGAATCCAGGACAAGTCACATCTGTCACATCAAAATTGGTTTCCAAGGGTGTTTCGGGCTGACGAATTTCGGTTGAATCCACTTTGGTACAACCTCTATCATCGGTAATGGTTACCATGACATAGCCAGCAGCCAAATCTCCAATACTTGGTCCAATTTGACCATTTTCCCATGTGAGTGAATAAGGTGGATTTCCACCCGATAGAGAAGCTTCTGATGCACCTGTAGCCTGTCCCCAACACCGTACATTAGTATTGTCAAATTCAACCTCCAATTCTAATGGTTGGTTCAAATTAACCTGTATGGAGGTCGAACATCCAAAATCATCTGTCACAGTTACCGTAAAAGACTGTGCAGGGAGATTATTTGCAGTTCCGGAAGTCTGATTTCCAGCATTGGCACTCCAGAAATATTCATATGGCGAAGTTCCTCCGTTTCCAGCAATAGTTGCAGAACCATCATTTCCACCAAAACAACTCACATCTTCTGTTGCTGTTATTTCTGCCCCAATTTCCAGGGGATTATCGATGGTGATAATTTGAGTAGCACTACAACCTAAGCTATCTGTTATAACAACAGAATAGTTCAAACCACCCGCCAAATTATTTGCAGTAGTCCCTGTTTGTCCATTATTCCAGTCTATATCAAAATCATTAATATTCGCAGGAGTATTCCCGTACAAAACTCCAGTAATTGAAGCACTTCCATCCATACCATTGAAGCAAGAAGCTCCCTGCTGTGAAAGTGTCAAAGTCAATTCTGCCTGCTGTGTAATTTGAGTAGATTGAAAACCAACACAATCATTTGAATCAGTAATGGTCACATCATATGTACCAGCGGTCAAATTATTGATATTCTGGGTGGTGGCTCCATTTGACCATTCATAAATATATGGCGGAACTCCTCCTCCAGGAATTACCATAACAGAACCATTGGAAGCATTGAAACAAAGTGTTCCTGCTGGATCTATTGTTCCAGTCACAGGAAGTAATGGTTGGGTTATGGTCAGGGTTGTTGTTTCCGTACACCCTTCTGTATCAGTAATCGTAACGGAATAATCACCGGCGGCCAAACTCATTGGATCCTCAAGATTTGAACTAAAACCATTGGGTCCTTGCCAACTATAGGTCAGGCCTCCTGCTCCTCCACTTGCGGAAAGATCTATCGAACCGTCATTTCCACCATTACATTTTACATTTTCTGAGGAGGTTGAAACATCAATTGCTGCTACTTCTTGAATATCGATGGACGTATTTTGTACACAATTATTGGAGTCTGTTACAATAACACTATAGGTACCATCCGGCAAAGAGGAAATATCCTCAGTGACTTCTCCATTGCTCCACATGATATCGAATGGTTGAGTACCTCCTTGTATTGTTAAATCAATTGCTCCCTCAGTACCACCATTACATCCAGCATTTTGGGAAACTGTAGACAATATTAACTCATCAGGTTGAGATATGGTCTCACATAGAGTGATGGTACAGGAATTATCATCAGTTACAGTAACACAATAATCATCAGCAGAAAGATTATTAATTGCGTTTAGTCCAGCCCCCTGGTCTCCATTACTCCAATCAAAGAAATAATCGCCTGTTGCAACCCCGCCTGTCACGATTACGGACAGATTTCCTTCATTTCCTCCAAAGCAGGCAATGTTGGAGCTAGCTGAGATGACATCCAAAGCTTCAGGTTCCATAATTTCGATAGTACTTTCTGCAGTACAGTCATTGTCATCCGTTATGGTTACTGAATACACTCCAGCATCCAAATTCATTTGGTCAGGAATATCCGCCATATTACTCCATTCATAGGAAAATGGTCCAGTTCCTCCCACATGATCAATTGAAACTGTTCCTGAGCCATCATTATTACAATTCAAGTCGGTTCCATCTATAGTAGGAATTAACTCAGTAGGCTGACCTACCGCAACTAACGCTATAGATTGGCATCCTTTATTATCTGTTACTGTTACGAAATAGGATCCAGAGGTAAGATCTACAGCTGTTTGAGAATTTTGATTACCTGCATTCCCATCCCATAAAAAAGAATAAGGTGCTTGTCCATCCATTGGATTAATGGTTGCGGAGCCATCAGAAAAACCAAAACAAGTTGCAGGAACTGATGATAATCCAAGGCTGATAGGTGGTGGGTCAGTAAGTTCAACAGAGGTAACTGCCTGACAACCATTTATATCTGTTACTGTAACATCAAATAAGCCTTGAGAAAGATTGGAATAAATAGAATCCATACCAAAGTTATCCCAATTGTAGGTATAAGGACCAACCCCTCCAATAACTTCAACGGTCACACTCCCATCTGATCCTTCTTCACAACTGATTGAATCAACTACGATTTCTATTAGTTGAAGGTTTGCAGGTTGAAATAATTCAACATCAATTGTACCAGAACAATCAAAATCATCTGTTACCGTAATTGTATACATGCCGGCGGAAAGATCAGAGAAAATACCGGTATCATTGGTCTCCCCTCCCAAAGAATAAATAAATCCATTACCACTGCCACCTGAACCCAAAACCTGAATTGAACCGTCATTGCCTAAAAAGCAACTTGGTTCTTTGGAATTTTCGAGCTGTAGCACCGGAGGATTGCAATCCAGGGTCCAACAGGAGGCTGTGCCTATTTGTCCTGAGCAGTTTGAAATTCCCTGAACCTGTATAGAGAGGGTATCATTTATTGACAAACCAGTTATGGTATGAGACAGAGAATCAGTTGGAGATACCCACCCTGTACCATTTACATTTACCAGATATCCAGAAGCACCAGTTACTTCATCCCAGGTATAAGTAATTTCGGTGTTACTTAATGTTGGGCAGGAGATTACTGGTGGAGGTAAGGTACTTATAGAAGAGATGAAAATAGAATCAGAAACTTCACAGCCATAGGTATCTGTCACCGTCAAAGTGTAAGTTGTTGGCTGATTAGGAAACATATCCGGATTGGGGCAATCAGTACAACTCAATCCATCAGTAGGCGTCCATTCATAAAAAACTTTGTAAACAGGTTCAAAAGTAATTGACCAATCTAACAGCGTCCCTTGAAAGCCTTGAGAATCATCAATAATTAGTAGTTGCCAGGTTCCGTTGGTAGAAGCACCATATAAATCAGACCAAACACCTTCAGGCAAAAATTCTCCATTAAAAGGAGGATTCTCTCCTGGTCCACAAGTAAAACCAACAGGTAGAAAGTTAATGGGCATTCCTGCAGATTCTGTAAAACAAGTCCCAATGTAATCATCACAATTTGCGCCATTATCAGAAGATAATTCAATAAACCTTCCTCCCGGAGCCACGAGGTAAATGTCGAGATCATCTACCCACTTATGTTGAATATTAAAACAAACCGATGATAAAATTCCTGGTCCAAAAATATCAGGGATGATACTGTCTACTACTATTTCTGAAATGGTCGTTCCTTCATCGGACAGTATCAAATCAGCATCATTTGAAAAGGTTATGGGACCAGGCAAATCTATTGGGACTTCCCCATTTACTCCAATCGTATCACCTAGACACATGGAGGTATCTACAGGAAGTTCAGGAGGTAAGAGTTCATTTTCGCGAATAAAAATATAAAAGGTATCGCGGGTACAGACATCCCGCTGCACATCGATTCCAATATGTTCCACCCCTTCAGGGATTCCATCTGCGAAAGCAATTAAAGGAACTGAAACCATGGTATCACCAGCAGGAATGATCAAGTTGGTAGGTACTGTTTCATAATCTATACCATTCTCAGCCGTACCAATTATTTCATAATCAATGACGTAATCCTCTTCCGGAGGAAACTCTAGTTTGAAATTTATCTCACCTGGTGTACATCCTTCAGCAACCGAACCATCTATACTAACCGTTGCAATATCTACATTCAATGTTCCTGTTCCAAAACTCTTGGCTTCGAGGAATACACCTGAATCAAAAATATCGTCCCCCACGTCCGTTATCATCAGCTTTATGGTATATTCTTCGCAAGGCGTTACAATAGCCTGAGCAGTAAATACATCTAGAAACCCGTCATAAACAGGCTGGTTATTGGAGTTATTATTGTCATTATAAAATTGCTCGAATGTTGGTGGGCAATTTCCCCCATTTTGGGGATGAATATTGTTTATTGCTACTGGTAAAGTGGTACCAGGGATAATAGCAATGTTCTCTCCTTGGAATTCAAAAGGACCATTAATACCAGGACCAGAAATAAAAAATCCAAACACATCATTAAAAGTACTACAAGCCCATTCGGGATATTCTTCTGAGGCAAATACGTATCGAAACCTTAAGGTGTCTGCAGCTGGTTTAAATTTAATAGTGAACTTTACAGCATCATTAATACTACTGGAGGCAATTGCGCTCAAATCAGGGTCAGGATTGGGGATATTGCCAACTATACCTGTACTTGCAAACGTGCTTCCAACTTGATCCACCCCCAAGGCAGTTCCACTTGTTGTAACCCTTCCAGTTGACATAATTATTCCCCGATCTATTCCAATTTCATCCAAAGCATGATTAAAAAAGCCTACCTGCAATGGATTTCCTTCAAATTGAACATCTGTTACTTCGATACCGTCACCCAGAAAAATATTTTTTATCAATGCATCTGGGGTCAGTGGTGGAGCGGTAGCATCTGTCACTTCAAGGGGTTGAGCAATCAAGCTGCCTGAAGCAAAAAAAAGAGCAGCAACAATGCCTAGTTTAAAAAAGTTTAATTTTTCCTTCATAACAAGGGAATGGGGATTTGCAATTTACAAAAAACTACTTCAGTAAGTCGAAATTTGTAAATCCAATTCAGGGGTCTCAAGGTGTCCGGATGAAAAATTTGACGGGGCTAAAAATGGCATTTTTAAAGTGAATGAGATTTCTATCAGAAGTGCAAGAAAAATAAATCCAAAAGCCAATGTCAATTCAAACACCATTTTTTCCCGAGTAAAATTACAACGCCCTGCAAACTTTTTGAAATAACTTTAATGCTTATTTGTAAAATGATTATTGGTTTACAATTACACGCTACAAAAAACTGATTCAAATACCCCCGTTTTTCATCATTTTTTGACCTTTAGCCCTCATTTTTTTCCATTTATCGAAAAAAAAATTGGATTTGTCATACAGACTCTACTTTTGGAGGTCTTTTTTTCAAGAAATGTTGCCTACCCGGTTGTTAGTTATCTGTTTTATTTTCAATCCTGGTTGACCAACAACTGTTAACACAAAACTTTCTTTTATGGCTCAATTTTTTAAATTCCTTTTTGCCTCCTGTCTTGGGGTCATATTGGCCTCAGTCATTATTTTTTTTCTAGGCATGGCATGGATTATGGGAATGGCAAGTGCTACCGAACAACCAAAGGAGGTTCGCCCCAATTCAGTTTTAAAACTACAATTTAATCAACCCATCCCAGAACAGACCAACAATTTGGAAATGAATCCTTTTGATTTGGAAAATCAGAAGATTCTTGGACTGAATGCAATTTCTGAAACTATTGATGCAGCTGCCAATGATGACGACATCAAGGGTATTTTTCTTGATTTGGAATTTGTAAACATGGGTCTGTCCTCTGCAACCGTGGTTCGGGATGCACTTTTGAAATTTAAAGAAAGCGGGAAATTTGTAATTAGTAACTCTAAATATTATTCGCAAGGTGCCTATTATTTAGCCTCTGCAGCTGACAAAGTATACTTAAATCCTGCTGGAAGCGTTGATTTGCACGGTTTTTCAGCCATGATGCCTTTTTATAAAGAAATGATGGACAAAATGGGCATCAATATGCAAGTCTTTTATGCTGGAAAATATAAAAGTGCAACAGAACCTTTTCGTCGATACAACATGAGCGACGAAAATCGTTTGCAATTACGTGAATATTTATTGCCTTCCTTCAAATCATTTTTGTCCGAAATAGGATCGTCCCGAGACAAATCCCAAGAAGAACTATGGGAAATTGCCAACGGTTTAAAAATCAGAAGTGCTGAAGATGCGCTCAGTTTTGGTTTGGTAGATGAAACCGGGTATTTTGATGAAGTAGTCAGTGATATGAAAGAAAGGATAGGATTAGAGGATGATGACAAACTATACCTTATTGAGTTACAAGACTATAATCTTGCTGCGAACCTAAAAAAAGATTTTTCTGTAAAAGATAAAATCGCAGTAATATATGCTGAAGGTGCCATCATTACTGGAGAGGGCAAGCCTGGCGAAATTGGCGATGACAAATACACAAAATTTATTAGTAAAGCTCGAAAAGACAAACGCGTAAAAGCAATCGTATTGAGAGTTAATTCCCCCGGAGGTAGTCCAATCGCTTCTGAAAATATTTTGAGAGAATTAGAATTGGCTAAAGAAGAAGGTAAGCCTGTTGTCGTAACAATGGGAGACTACGCTGCATCCGGAGGCTATTATATATCATGTAATGCTGACCACATTATAGCTGAACCCAATACATTAACTGGTTCAATCGGAGTCTTTTTAATGCTTCCCAATTTTAATGGTTTATTGAAAGAACACATCGGCTGGAATTTTGATACGGTAAAAACAACCAAATATTCAACTGGACTAAATACCTATTATCCAGTTGATGCTGAAGAAACAGCGTTTCTAAACCATACCACCCAAAATTATTACTCGATGTTCAAGAATAGGGTTTCAGAGGGCAGAGAATTGGATTTGGATAAGGTAGAAGAAATAGCTCAAGGTCGCGTTTGGTCAGGAACAGATGCCCTTGAGATTGGTCTTGTGGATGAAATTGGGGGATTAGAAGAAGCATTGGTCAAAGCAGCTGAATTGTCAGGACTTGAAAAATATCGAATAACGGAATATCCAAAAGTAAAGGATCCACTTCAATTGTTTTTGGAAGAATTGACTGGACAAGAAAGTGTGATTAAAGCAAAAATTTTAGAAACCGAACTCGGCGACTATTATTCCGATTATAAATATTTGAAAGAAATGATGGAGATGAAAGGACCTCAAGCAAGGTTGCCCTTGAAAATTGAATTTAGATAAGCATTATTTTTTTCTAAAAAATATTTTTGATTCAAAAAAAAGCTGGCAGGTTTGCCAGCTTTTTTTTTGCGATTCCCTGAAATGCAATTGTACTTTTCGATTAAAAACAATTCGTAAAATCTATTTATGGAATAAACCTTTTTTTTATCTCTAAATTATTGTTTCTACAAAAAACTTTCAACTTCTTATTAAACAATTTAATATTTAAAAACCTCTCTCTTATAGCACTCTGTAGAACAATAAAAACCTATTTTTTTAGAAACATCCCTTCATTCACTTTAAAGAATAAAATGAAATTTTCACCAACTATTCCCCCATTTATATTTTCATTTATTACATTTGCTGAAAGACAAACACTTACCACAGACTTACCCAATATCAGATTGCAACACAAAATAATATTATGGACACCCCGAATACAATCGTTGCAATCAAATTTTCCTTTTACTTAAATGTCTATAAATCAGAAACTTAGAGGCAATAAAAAATATATTGAATCTACCCTGGCGTTCTACTTTCCACATTTGGGTACTTTGAAAAATTTGTTGAGAACAATCAAACTAATATATAGGCTTCCATTTGAATTAAAAGTTTTGATTTTTTGCTATGTGATACCCCACAAATTGTCCGACAAAAAATATTTTTAACATAAACTGGTTTCAAGAGTGGAAAGGGAATAGAATTTGCGCAAATAATTGGATTCAAATATTTGATAGAAAATAGAATATTTACAATCGATAATGTACTAACTGTAACATTTTGAATGATAAAAGTATCTTCAAAAAAGATGATGATGAAAATAGTTTGATGAATGGATTCAAAAAATCATTTTTGCTCCATCATTATATGGTCCATTTTTCCAGCATTATCAACATCAAATAAAAAATATCCTATATGAACTTGAGGATTACCTTTGTTTCACTCTTCTTTTTTTCATTTAGTCTCCTCATAGGCCAACCCTATCTTATGGATGGCAATACGGCTACCATAACAACTTGTGGAAGCTATCTTTTGGATAGTGGTGGAGCAGATTCCAATTATGAACCCAACCAAGATATTACCCTTACTATTTGTCCAGATGGTTCTACTGGAACGCATGTACAACTAGTTTTTAGTGGGACAGCGTTAGCCTTAGGAGATGATCTTTGCTTTTTTGATGGCTTGACAATGGCCAATGCCCCTTTGGGTTGTGCCAGTGATTTTAACGGTGGTTCTGCCTTTATTATTCAGGCAACTGCAGCGAATCTTTCTGGCTGTGTTACTTTAGTTTTCAACTCTAATGGTATAAATGAAGCAGCAGGATGGAGTGCTCAAATCAATTGCATACCAGCCTGTCAATTAATAGAAGCTGTGACTACAACCAACCCAGCTAGCGAACCTATTGATAACGGTTGGATAGATATTTGTCCAGAAGATGAAATTTCTTTTTCTGGTTCTGGTGTATACAAACAAAATGGTTTAAACTACCAACAATCTGATCTAAACTCAGCTTTTCATTGGGAATTTGGGGACGGTACTTTCGCCACAGGACAAGCAGTATCACATAGCTTTACCGAACCAGGAGGCTACATTGTTCAGTTGACTATTACAGATCAATTAGGATGTAAAAACACCAATTTTATCAATCAAAGAATTAGAGTTGCTACCAGTCCTGAATTTGCACTTGGAGGGGATTTACCTGCAGAAATATGTGCAGGTGATACCGTCCAGTTAAATGCAATGGTTAATAATTTGGACAATGACTATGAAATCTCTGTAAATCCTACGGAAGGAAGTTTTCAGGCTGGCGCCATTCGTTCTGACTCACTTGCACTTCCCGATGGGGATGGGGCCTCTTATGAGACCAGTGTTTCTTTTACCAATTTTTCTGCTGGGCAATCATTAATGAATATTGAAGACTTAGAAAGTATTTGTGTAGTGATGGAACATTCCTGGATGAGAGATTTGGAAATTACCCTGACCTGTCCTAATGGCCAATCAGCAATATTGCACAATCATCCAGGGCAAGACGGTGGAGAAGTATTTTTAGGGGAGCCAATTGATAACGATGGATTCAACCCAACTCCAGGACAAGGTTGGGAATATTGTTGGATGCCAGATCCTAACCTGGCTACATGGATTGAGTTTGCAAATTTCATGAACGACCCTCAATATTTACCTTCTGGAAATTATGGCACTTTTGAACCATTGGAGCAATTGGAAGGATGCCCTTTAAACGGAGAATGGACCATAACGGTTACGGATTTATGGGCTATTGACAATGGATTTATTTTTTCATGGGGAATCAATTTTAAGGACTCCCTTTACCCAAATCTGGAAACATTTACACCTTCATTGGTTGATTGGAATTGGACCTTGGCTCCCGGAGCCTTCTTCCAAACAGCAGACTCTATTTCTTCCTCTCCTGGTAATGCTGGAAATATGACTTATAATTTTTCTGTGACAGATGATTTTGGATGTATGCATGATACTATGGTTAATCTAACCGTTCTCCCTATTACCCACCCAAATTGCTATAACTGTGAAGAATTATTGTCTCCAGAACAAGATACGATGGTTTGTGTAGGCGAACCTGTTAACTTAAATGTTTTTGCAGATTTCAATGAAGAAAATGAAGTGACCTTTGAAAGCTATTTAGAAGTAGGATTCAACGCTTCAAGCAATCCACCCGCTAATCCCCTTTCAAATTCCATTGTTGTTAACTCAATTTACCCAACTTCTATACAAAACCCATTGGATGACATTGAATCAGTTTGTTTGGATTTGAATACTGAAGCTACTGGCAATTTGAGAATTCGCCTGATTTCACCTACCGGGTACATTTTACAACTTTCCAATAATAATGGTGGGCTGGGAGATAATTTCACACAAACTTGTTTCACCCCGGACGCCGCTACTTCAATCGTTTTTGGCAATCCACCATATACTGGAGACTGGCTACCTGAATCCAATTGGAATTTGCTGAATGGTGCAACAGTCAATGGGGAATGGCGATTAGAAATTTCTGACATTGCCAATACCTCAACTCAAAACATACTCAATTGGTGGTCAATAACTTTTAAAAGCCAAAATGACGTAAGCTATTCCTGGAGTCCCTCTAGTGGTCTTTCTTGTGATGATTGTCCTGATCCAATACTTACCACAACTCAGGCAACTTTCTTGACTGTAGAAGCCATTGATGTACACAATTGCCAGGACCAGGAATCTGTCAATATTGATATTTTCCCCGGATTTGCCGCGCCCCAAATCAACTATACTATAATAGCTGGTGGAGCGATTGAATTTAATTGGACAGAAGTAGGAGATAATCTTAATTATGAAGTTAACATCAATGGAACAGGTTGGCAAGCATCCAATAATGGTCCTACATCTCATATAGTCAGTGGATTAATAAACGGAGATGATGTGGAATTTGAGGTGCGAGTTGCCATTACTAATGTCTTTTGTGATTCAGAAATTGATGCCGAATTCGTCACCTTTTTAATGTGTGATAATTTTAATGCTTTTATACCCAGTACTTGGCCTACCCCCTATTCTGTCTCTTGTCCGGGTGTTTGTGATGGTGTGGTTCCAGTGTCAGCAGAAAACGGGGTTGCTCCATTTACTTATACTGCAACTCATGACTCTGGTATGACCTGGGTACAAAATAATGGAAACTTTACTGGTTTGTGTGCGGGTGATTATGATATCGTCGTTGAAGACGCAACTGGTTGCATGGACACAGTGACCTTTTCCGTAATTGAACCAAGTGCAATTACTTTGAATGCCTTTGAAAGCAGTCCTGTTAGCTGTAATGGTGATGATGATGGAGAATTAACCGTGCAAGCTTTTGGAGGAACAGTAACTGGAGATTACCAATATGAATGGAACGATCCAATTAGCCAGATTACATCCGTGGCGGTGGGTTTATTAGCTGGCACTTATGAAGTTACCGTAACTGATGATAATGGATGTACCAACACTGCGACTGCCAATACTACAGAACCACAACCCCTAACAGCTTCCGTTAATGGCGTAAATGTACTTTGTTTTGGAGAAGCCACGGGCAGCGGATTTGTATCTGCAATGGGCGGCAATGGAGGATATATTTTTGACTGGGGTGGCGTAGGAAGTACTCCGAATGGTTCTTTCAATGAACAACTACCTGCGGGTGCTTATCAAATTTCGGTTACTGACTTAAAGGGATGCTTTACTACAACTGATTTGATAATTACCCAACCAGCTACGGCAGTAGATTTGACTATAACCCAAACAGTATTTGGCTGTTTTGGGGAACCAAATAGTGAGGCTATGGTCGCTGCTTCAGGCGGCACACCTGGGTATTCTTATACATGGTCTAATTCTAATAATTCCAATGTGGCTACAGGATTAGCTACTCAGAATTATACTGTTACTGTAACAGATAGTCAAGGCTGCACTCTTGTTGGAGATATTGACATTGACGATTTGGATCCCTACGAATTAAATATCAATTTCACAGAACCAAGTTGTAATGGTCTTGATGACGGGCAGATGGTTGTGCTGGTAGTTTCCGGAGGAGCTGCAACGGATCCAGACTGCACTGGATGTACTTTTAGTTGGAGCAATTTCGCTAACACCCAATTTATCGAAGATTTACAAGGAGGATTGAATTATGGCGTAACGATAACGGATCAACAAGGATGTACTGGGGAATTATCCCGATTTTTGCCCGAACCACCTCCAATCACTTTTGATGTTAATAATATTGATGCAACTTGCTTTGGCAGTGACGATGGAAGTGCAAATGTCAGTAATATAGCTGGAGCTCAGGGAGATGTCAGCTACCAATGGGATGCCAACGCACAGAACCAGACTACTCAAACTGCAAATAATCTATTTGCAGGTATGTATACTATAATAGTGACCGACACCTCCGGTTGTACAAGTTCAGGAGCTGCTGAAATAGGACAGCCTGATCAAATTATTTTATCATTTGACGTTTTGGATAATGGTTGCAATGGAGTTGCAGAGGGGGCTCTGGATGTAGATGCATCGGGAGGAAATCCAGGATTTACCTACCAATGGTCCACTGGAGAGAGTTCTAAAAAAATAAGTAATCTACCTGCTGGAGATTATGTAGTGACCGTAACAGATGCAATCGGTTGTACTACAGAAGAAACTATCCAGGTTGGTGAGCCTGCACCAATTGATGCTGAAATCATTTCAGAAGATGTTACCTGTTTTGGTGACCGCGATGGAATGCTCACAATAACCCCTCAAGGAGGAACCCCACCTTTTACCTATAGCACAGATGGGCAAAACTTCTTTGGATCCAGTACCTTAATTGGACTAGAAGAAGGGAACTATATGGTATTTATCAGGGATGGAAATGGTTGTGTCTCGGCAAAAGATGCATCTGTGGGCAGTCCTCCTGAATTTTTGGTCGACCTGGCACATAACCAGGGAGATGGTGGTGAAATCACCTTAGATTTAGGAGATAGTTTATCTATTTGGATTGTCAATCAGGGAAGCAATTTATTCTTTGGAGAAGAAGTTTTTTGGAATACGTCTTATTGTGGCGCAGTTTTTTGCAAAGATGGTACCTCAGATTGTGATACCACATTAACTTGCAACCCAATTATTGTAAAACCAGAAAACCCATTGTTCATTCAAATAATTGCCTTTGATGAAAAAGGATGTGAAGCGGAAACTACCTTAAATGTCAAAGTGAATAAAGAGAGAAAAGTGTTAGTACCAACTGCTTTTACGCCTAATAATGATGGAGCCAACGACAAATTGTTGGTTCATGGAAAGGCAGGCTCTGAAGTTACCTTATTCAGAGTATTCGATCGTTGGGGAGAAATGATGTGGGAATCTGGCGGGTTTATGGTCAACGATTCAAACTTTGGATGGGACGGTACTTTTAAAGGAGAAGATATGCCCGCTGGGGTTTATATTTGGTCTATGAATGTTACTTTCATTGATGGTAGAGAGGAAACATTAACTGGCAGTTTTACACTCATTCGATAATTATCAGTTCCTGATTTCCAGTTCCAAAAATATTTTTGGAACTGGAAATCAGGAACGCCGAACACAATAATTATGAAACTAAAATCTACTTTTTTAACTCTGTTGGCAATTCTCGGTCTTTTCACACTTACTGTAGAGGAAATCAAAGCCCAGGATCCTCAATTCGCTCAATTTTATGCTGCGCCTTTACAATTAAATCCTGCGATGACTGGAGTTCATACAGGGCGATTTAGAATTGTTGCAAATTACAAGCAACAATGGAATAGCATTCTTGGCAATCAGCCGTTTAAGACCGTCTCGGCAAGTTATGATATGAGATATGGAGTTGGAAGGGGTGATTTTATTGCCTTTGGGGCGACAGCCTTACAGGATTGGGCTGGAGAATCTAACTTCAAAAGAGTTACAGGAGATTTGAGTTTGGCATATATGAAACAATTGGACGGTAGTCGATATCGCTCCTACGACCAATTTTTGATTGGAGGGGCGCAAGTAGGTGTAGGACAGCATTCTTTTGATATGAATGGATTGTGGTTCAGTACACAATTCAATAATACAACAGAAACTATAGACTTTAATATTGCTGATCCAGATCCTTCATTACCAGAAGAAACCACCGATATGTACCTAAATATGAATGCCGGCTTGATGTGGTATGCCGTATTTGACCACAATGCGAGTATATATCTTGGTGGAGCAGTCCATCACATCAATGCTCCAAAGGCATCATTTATCGCCTCTGATGGTGAAGAGATCATCCCAATGCGTTGGGTAGGACAACTAGGTGGTGAAGTACCATTTAGTGACCAAATGAGTTTGTTACCTGCAGTAATGGTAACTGGACAAGGTCCTTCTATGCTTTCTATTTTTGGCTTTAATTTGAGGTATACCAATCGCGATTGGAGGGAAATTGCCATTCGAGCCGGAATTTGGGGACATCTGGTGAAAGATGAAATTGACAATTTTAGCTTACCTAATTATACATTTGCAGCTATTCTTGAACTAGAAAGATTACAAATTGGTATCAGCTATGATGTAAATGCCAACAAACTTTCAGATCCTACAAATGGTAGAGGTGGGTATGAAATTTCGATGGTTTATGTTCACCCTGGTACACGTAAGGAAAGAGTTAACTGTCCCAAATATTAGACCTAGGAATTGTGAGAGAAAAAGTCTCAATACTTTTTCTCTCACAATTCCAATAATCCTTCTGGAAGATTCATAAGGATTTGCTTTTCCTCTTTATTAATTTCATCTATTAATCCTTCATTCATGGGAATGAGCAATTCTCTATCCTGAAAATTAATTAATGCCATTTCTTGTTGGGGATATTCTAATATCTCTTTAATAGATCCAATTTCGCCAGCATTTGAATCAATAATTAAAAATCCCTCATACTTTTTATAAACCAGTGTTTCTTCCACTTCCAGTAATTTGTCCTCCTCCTTCATCAAATCTTTTTCTCTAATAAAAACCTCCTTAGAGGTTATCATTTGAGCTTCTTGAAGACTATCCAAATCTTCAAATTTCGCTAATAAGGCATTCCCAAATCTCACCTTTTCTATAAAAAAAGGGACTTTTTTCCCGCTTATCGCAAGAAATACCACCTTAGCATTCAAAAAATCCTCTATATATTTTTCCTCAATTTTCATTTTCAATTCCCCATTGGTTCCATAAGTTTTTTTAGTAAAACCAATGCTGATAAAATTTTCCATATAATCCTACAAATAGTAGAAATAAAACTTGTAAATAATCCAATAATTAGTTTAAATAAAAGTTGTATTTCTAAATATAAAATGCTTGCTCTAGGGGATACAAATCAATAGCTAAAAGAGGATGATCTAAATTGAAAATTTTTATTCCATCTTTCTTGATTTAACCTCTCATAAAGAACTTTAGACAAGTTCAAATCCAAAAAATTGACTTTACCTTTTTTTTAAGCAATGGGAATAGCTCAATTCTCATTTTTTATTCGCTTCTTTGAATTTTGAATTAATCTAAAATTTATAATAATGGGTATTGAAATCAAAGTTGTAAAGGAAACCTCTAAAACAGTAATGATTAAATTAATCACAGCAAATCGCAACATGCCAGTTCCCAAAGCGGAGTTTGAGAAAAGAGTTGCGCAGGGAGTTTATAAAGTTATTGAATAACGCTTTTGTTTTCAGACATTATATTTCAACAAATCAAAAAAAGCTAGCTGATTTCCTATCAGTCTGGATTTGTCAATTTTCTATCTGATCTTATTTCTCCTGGGATGTTGTAATAAGCTACGATTTCACGAATGCCATTTTTACCAATATAATGCCATTCAGTTACTTCCATAGTGAAGTCATCTTTTGAAACAGTATACCTGATGCAAGCCCTATCCACTTCATAGATTTCATCATGGAATTTGAACCGATTGCCTAAAAACTTATCCCTGTTGGTTTCTATAAGGCTAAAATAGTTTTTTCGTGTCTCAATTGTTCCATATGGACTGGTATGTTTAAAATCCTCAGTCACTGGAATATTCTCAAAATCACCATTTACCCATACTTCAAACCATTTTTTAACAAGTTGCTTGATTTCCATGATTAAGTATTTAACGCAAGTTGGGAACAACCAAAGTTCGCGCAGCAAAGCCACGCTCACAAATGGTCGCAACTTAAGTTATTTCAATTTAAGGTTTTAGATTTTGACAAATTTAATGGTCTTGGAAGTACCTCTTTCCGATTTTAACTGTAAGTAATACATCCCTTTAGACAATTCGGCAATATCTACTTTTTGGACAAACCCGTTGGAAACTTTTAATTCTGTCTGAATTAAAGAAGCTCCAGTCACGTCAATTATATTTAATTCCAATTCAGTTTCTCCCTCCATTTCAAAGGAAACCTGGAGAACGTCATTGGCCGGATTTGGAAACAGCTTTACCTGTATTTTATTTTCCTCAAAAATAGAGTGTGTAGATGTTGCCCACCATTCATCAAATAGGGTTTGAAGAGAATCAATAGGTTCCTGAGCAAAAGGCATCTCTAAAATGCTGAGGTTCAGATATGGATCATTAACCGGATCTCCAGGTTTATATACTCTCAAAAATGCAGAAGTTGAGGAAGTTCCACGAACAAGGCATCTTTGATCTGCTCCTGGCATATTGGCACCTTGCATTGCAGCCATTAATTGATGAGCCAAGGTACCACCGGAATTTATGAAGCCATTTTCCATTCCATCCAAAACTTGAGGTCCCAGCAAAATATTTCCCTGAATGGCGTATGTGGCTCCAGTACGATGTCCCTTAAAATCATTCGCACTAGTTCCGGTAAATGCTGCAGAACGTGGGCTTCCAGTTCCATCAAAATCTACAATGCCATACTGCCGATATTGAGGGTCAAAGTTTTGTGCGGAACAAGCATCATTGTTTACAAGCCAATCCACAATCTCATCTGGAGAAAGTCCAGCATCCATTTGTGCAATTGCATTATCTAAGTTGATATGCGGATTCAGGCAAATCCATGCTTGAGCATTTACACCTCCCCTACCCGGAATGATTTTATTGAGCAATTGAATTCCTCCCCATTGTGCGATTCCATCTACACATGTTGCGCCAGCGGCTCCAATTTCACCAGTAATGCTATCCACCGCAATTATGGAAAAGGTATCTTGGCAAAAAGTGACCAGGGAAAAGGAAAGGGCAAAGACAGTTAAGTAAAGTTTTTTCATGTTTAAAGTTTTTTTGAATTGAAAGTAGTTACCCAAAAATACTAAATCCTTGAATTTTCTATTTTTGCGCTCCTATTAGTCAAATTAAAATAAAACTGAATCATTATGAATTGGAAATCAAGTATTCTCATGGTTTTCGCGCTATTGATAGGTATGACTGATTTAGCAGCGCAAGAACTTAAATTTCCGGATTTAGACAAAAGTCCGATGGATGCGGCTCATTATCCAAGACGAGCAGCTTTTAAAAACTACCTAAGTGAAGAAGATCCTGATAGAAGACAACAGGTAAAAGTATTGTATTGTCGTCCTTACAAAAAGGAAAGAGTAATTTTTGGTGAGTTGGTTCCTTGGGGAGAAGATTGGCGTTTGGGGGCAAATGAAGCAACAGAAGTCACTTTTTACCAACCAGTAGAAATTGGTGGAACCTTTATCAATGCGGGAACTTACACCATGTTTGCTCAATGCTATCCAGATCATTGGATTTTAAAGATCTCTTCCGAACGCTTTATTGCTGGAACGAGCAATCGTGACATCAAACAAGATATTGTAGCTGTAAGTATTCCAACCACTGCAGTTGCAAATTCCAGAGAGCAATTTACCATTGGATTTCAAAAGGTTGACGATGGTAATGCCAACATGGTTTTTGAATGGGATCAAACAAGAGCTACTTTGCCTATCAGCTTCAATCCAGCTAGATTGTCTGGTGAAGATGTAAGCCCGATGGACTTGGTACAATATCCAAATAGTTCTCGCTTCCGCAATTTCCAGAAACCAGAGGATTTGGATAAAGCGGTAGCAAAAATCAGAGTGGTTTATAGCCGTCCTCAAAAGAAAGGGAGAAAGATTTTTGGTGAATTATTGAAATATGGAAATATGTGGAGAGTAGGCGCCAATGAAACAACTGAAATCACCTTTTTTGAAGACGTGACCATAGGTGGTAAAACGGTCAAAAAAGGCAAATATGGTTTGTTTGCAAAAGTGAATGAAGATAATTGGGAATTCATTATTCACAAAGATGTCCAATCCTGGGGTCATGCAAATTATGACGATTCCAACACCGTCGTATCAGTAGTTGCCAAATCTGAAGCAACACCTTCAACAGTAGAAGCTATGTCCATTTTGTTGGTCGAAAATGGCGAAAATCAAGTAGATATGATTGTTGCCTGGGACGATAAAATGGCAAAATTGCCTATTACACTTGGAAGTTCCGAAAAGTCTTAATTAAAATATATACTTCAATAACGAAGCCCGAATCTCGAGTTGAGATTCGGGCTTTTTTTTTCTTTCCCAACTAAAATGCTTGGATTTGCATCATACTATTTAATTTATGTTGCGAACAATAGTCGTTTGTTTGTGTAATTCTCGAAATAAAAAACATCTTTCCTTTATAATTAAACTAACAATCCTTGAAGTTCAAGGATTTAAATAATAAAGAGTTAAAAGCCTATAGAAGTATCAGGCACCAATTACCCTTCTAATAGAGATTTTATTTTTTCAGTACCAACAAGTCCAACTTTAACCAATTTCATTTTCGTCTAACTTCAAAAATCACGTAGCTATGAAAAAAACAATTTTCTTATTGATTGCTTGCTTCATTTCATCTGCAATTCACTTACCAAATCAGACAGAAAATCAAAGCACACAAGTTCCTTCTACGACATTTAAAGTTTGTAATGTCACAAAAGCCAATGGATTACTTATACCTAATTCTTTTGAAAATGTAATAATTGAAAAAACAGTTACGAAAAGAAATCAGGAAGAAAGAGAAGAAGCTATCCTAAAAAAAACAGACCTTAATTATTTAGAAAAAAACAAGCTTTTAAGTGATTCAAATTACCAACCTGATGGAGTACCAGTCCGTATCATTGAGGATTTTGACGACTCAAAGGAAACAATAATTCCTACTCATTTCCACAGTTTTGTGAACACCGTTCATGATGCCTATTCTATGCATTACCCACTTACCATTTCTCCAGACATGGTTTGGTTGATGATTGCTCAGGGGTTTGCAACTCATATCAACCAAAATGCAGAAGAAATGCGTTCGTATTTTGTCGATTTTAATGGTAAAAAGAATCTGGATATTCAACGAGATTCTTTTCTAAAGGGTGGAAGAGAAAATGACTGGGAGGGTGCTTTTTCAGAATGGAGTCAAAAAATTGAAGAAAATACCGGTCCTGAAATGTTAAAATTGGTTTCCGGTAAATTTTCCACTACAACCACGGTAGAACAGGCAGCATTTGAAATCACATTAATGGATGCTATGAAAAGTTATTTCACTTATTCTATGACCACTTCTTGTGGGATACCAGAAATTACATTAGAAGGGGAAGTTGAAGACTGGCGGCTTATTGAAGAAAAAGCACAAGCCCTCGCAAAATATGAATTGGACTGGTGGATAGATAGATTAATGCCAGTACTCAAAGAATTCACAAATGCTGCTGAAGGAAACGTAAATACTGAATTTTGGGAGTCTATTTACAAATGGAATTCAGTTGGTAGTGGTAATCCCTACATTACAGGTTGGATTTTGAACTTCTTCCCATATTTGGATGTGCATGGAAAAATCCAAAAAAACTCAAGGGTTGCGAATGAACGACCGTACGGAATGATAGAAACAGATATGTTTACCAGTGGCTTATCAAAAGCTGATTTTGTCTGGAATTATCTTGAGGTCTTTTTCAAAATGGAGCTCCTAGCAGGGTTTGTGGGGTATCAGCAAGATCCAGAAACACTCTCCTTGCGCCCTGTTATCAGTTGGTCAGTTGTGGATACTCAGGAAAAAGCGAGTAGTGCAGAAATCAAAAACTACTATAATGGAGGGGATGAAGAATATTTAAAAAGTAGAAAAAAGAATTGATTAATAATATTTGCTCACCTCCCTTCAAATCACTTTTTTTGTCCTTTCAAAAGTTAGCGGTTTTTCAGGGTTAAAGAAGTTTATTTTCTTTCTTAAACATTCTATTTATCCTGAACTTTCCCTTGGATAATCTTGAATCAAAAACTATATCATGAGCCTAAATATCAATCACACAGTAGTTGATCGATTTTTGAAATATGTGAAAATTGATACCCAATCAGATCCCAATTCAAACACATTTCCCTCTACTGAAAAGCAAAAGGATTTGGCAAAGGTTTTAGTAGAAGAGTTGCACGAATTAGGACTTTCAGATGCGTATATGAATAAAGATGGATATGTCTTTGCGACTATCCCATCAAATTCGTCAAAAAAGGTTCCAACCATCTGTTTTTGTTCCCACATGGATACATCTCCGGACAGTAGCGGAAAGGACGTTAAGCCAATTATCCACAAAAACTATGATGGCTCTGACCTGGTTTTGCCTGATGATAATGAACAAGTTATTCGGATGTCGGATCATCCCAAACTAAAAATGCAACTTGGCAATGATGTGATTACTGCAAGTGGAACAACCCTCCTGGGGGCAGATAACAAAGCAGGGCTAGCTGAAATCATGGATGCTGCACATCATCTTGTGAATAACCCACAAATAAAGCATGGTCCCATCAGAATCTTGTTTACTCCAGATGAGGAAATAGGAAGAGGAGTCAATGAATTGGATATGAAGGAATTGGGAGCTGATTTCGGTTATACTGTTGATGGGGAACAAAGAGGTTCTTTAGAAGATGAGACCTTTTCAGCAGATGGTGTTGAAATTACCATTCATGGGGTAAGCATTCATCCCGGATTTGCAAAGGGTAAATTGGAGAGCGCCATTAAAGCAGCTGGAGAGATTTTGGCTAAATTGCCAAAAGACAGATTGTCACCAGAAACTACAGAAGGCAAGCAAGGATTCATTCATCCTGTACAAATGGGTGGGATTGTAGAGAAGGCAAGTATTTCATTCATTATTCGCGACTTTACAGATGAAAAGTTGGAAGAACATGAAAATATCTTGCGCAATATTATGGATGAGGTGATGAAAGGTTACCCAAACTCTCGAGCCGAATTCAAAGTAACTGAGCAATATCGAAATATGAAAAAAGTGCTGGACAAACACCCTCAAGTTGTTGAAAATGCACTTAAAGCCATCAAACGGGCTGGTCTAGAGCCCAAACAATCCAGTATCAGAGGCGGTACAGATGGTTCCAGGTTGTCATTTATGGGTTTGCCCTGTCCAAATATTTTCGCAGGTGAACATGCATTTCATTCCAAACACGAATGGGTTTCTGTTCAGGATATGGAAAAAGCAGTAGAAACGATTGTGCATTTGTGCAGTATTTGGGAGGAAACTTCTAATTAGCAGTAGGCAAATTATTTTTTTATTTGGTAAACTGCTTACTGCCTATTGCTTTATTGTCTTGCTAAGACCAAAGTCCAATAAGCGCCACTGGTGCCAACTCCAAATTCGGTTACTCGCTCATCCATAATATTTTCACAGTGTCCTGTGCTTTCCATCCAAACGTGAAAAACGGACTCCTCAGTAGCATAGCCTTTTGCTATGTTTTCTACAACCACACCACTGGCTGTAAGAATATAGCCGGCACTTTCCACTCTATCTGTTGGAGTTGAATTATCACTTCCGGTATGCACTAATTGATCAAGATTATTGCTTAGGTCCTGGCTATGAGCTTTGGCAGCAAATTCAAGGGTTTGATTATAGGTGACTTGCGCCATTGGTCCAAGGTTTTGCCCATCACAATTGCTCCCATTTGTTCTGGCATTGTTAATAAGATTAGTTAGGGTTTGAATATTTGGGTTTTCAGGTGCCAATCCAAATTCAGGTTCAAAGCCAGGGTCGTCTTTTCCACAAGCCAAAAGAATTAAGAAGAAAGGTACAAGAAGAAAAAAGTTTTTGTTCGTCATAGTGATTGTTTTGAATGCCAGGGTTCTAAGAATTTACAAGCTTAGTGTTTGATGTGATCAAATATTTACGTGAAGTTGCCAAGTTTTTGTAATAATTGATTTGAGGAGGTAAAAAAATCTAAAATTCTTCACAAAAGCCCGAAAGCCCATTCCAGAAATAGGAACAGGCTTCGAGTCTCTAACCAAAAAAATATTTCTTTAAAAATTGACAATTAACAAATCATCAATTTAGTGGATTCAAAAATCTCTCCATCAATTTATACCCTTGATTGCATTGACATATTTACTTACTTCTTCTTTTACTTTAGGATATAAAAAGAACAAACCAATCATGTTAGGAAATACCAGAGCCAAAATCATGGCATCTGAAAATTTGATTACAGCATCCAAAGTAGCCGCAGCTCCAATAACTACAAATAAAAGGAACAAGATTTTAAAAACCAAATCTGCAGTTTGTCCTCTTCCGAAAAGATATTTCCAGGACTGTAATCCATAATAGGACCAGGAAATCATAGTCGAAAACGCAAACAATACAATTGCAATAGTTAAAATATATTGGAAGCCAGGAAGTACGGATTCAAAAGCCATCGTCGTCAAATCAACTCCACCAACAGACTCTCCGGTTGCTGTGATTAAAACACTACTTGGAGCTTCACCAGCAGCACCATAATTAAATACGGATTGCATATCTCCACCTTCTATATTGAAGAAAATGATTACTAATGCGGTCATCGTACAGATAACTACCGTATCAATAAAAGGCTCCAACAATGCCACGACACCCTCTGAAGCGGGGTATTTTGTTTTTACAGCAGAATGAGCAATAGCTGCAGAACCAGCTCCAGCCTCATTAGAAAAAGCTGCTCTTTGGAAACCGACAATCAATACTCCAACCAAACCACCCAATCCAGCCATTGGTGTAAAAGCACCAGAAATGATCAAACCAACAGCATCACCAATATGACTGAAATTAGCGAAAATGATGATCAGACAAGCTAAAACGTAAATGCCCGCCATAAAAGGAACAATCTTTTCGGTAATCTTTGCAATTCGCTTGATACCTCCAATAATTACAATTCCGACCAAAACAGCTAAAATAACTCCTAGAATAAAGCCACTAGCTCCTCCTTCCAATCCCATTAATGAGGACAATTGCTCAGCCGCCTGATTAGATTGAAATGCATTTCCACCTCCAAAGGAGGCACCTACACACAAGACCGCGAATAGTCCTGCCAGCACTTTTCCAAAACCCGCAGCCCCTACATCTTTTAATCCTTTTGATAAGTAATACATTGGACCGCCATAAACTGTCCCATCAGGTCCAACATCTCTATACCTTACACCCAAAGTACATTCAACAAATTTGGAGGACATTCCTATTAATCCACAAACAATCATCCAAAAAGTCGCACCAGGTCCACCCATTGCAATAGCCACAGCTACACCAGCAATATTTCCAAGCCCTACTGTACCTGAGACCGCAGTCGCCAAAGCCTGGAAATGACTTACCTCTCCATCTTTGCTTTCATCTCGGATGGTGTCTGGCAAATCACCATCTACAATATTTACTTCTGCTTTTTCTATGCCATGACCCTCTATTTCATCATACTTTCCCCTAACTGTGTTTATCGCTAACTTAAATTTGGAAATACCTGGGAATTTAAAAAATACAGTAAAGAAAGTGGCTCCTACTACGAGAAGGATAACTACTATTGGTATTGAAAATCCACCTAGGCTAATTGGAGTAAATACCAAACTCTCCCACCCTACAGCATAAGGCATTACTGTCTCATTGATTCTTTCATCCAGACCCTTCGCAACTTCTTGCACTTCTTCTGGGTTGTCTTGTGCAAAAGTCAAAATGGGAAGCAAAATACCTCCCAAAATTGTCAGTAGTGTTTTTTTCATTTTTCAATCAAAATACAAAAAGGAATAATGAATTCTGAAACAGAGATGATGAAGAAATGGCTTTTGTACCATTTTATGCTCTGTTTACTAAGCGTAAATCCATTATTCCTTTTGTGGTTTTAGTTAATAACGTTTTGCTTTGATAGCGTCGTTAGGGCATCATTATTTATAGAGACAAACGATAAATAATTCATTTATCAAATCTTTAAATTATTTATCACTTACTTCAAAACACACCTTTTTGCGCAAGCGAAAACTGTCAAATTAAAGCATTAAGGTAATTTGTTCTTTTTACTTAGCAAAAAAATATGGGATAGAATGTGAGACTTGTGGGAAAGGGCAGATAGTATGGGGGATTTTCTTACTTTTGCGCTCTTTTTTCAAAAAATCAACAAGAAAAAAAGTCAGGAAATAAGATGCAAGAGATAAGATTTCAATTATTTATTGGATAAATAGAACAAAATCTTTTCCCTTTCATCTTGGGTCTTGATTCTCAACAAGAGAAGAATGGAATTAAGAAATGTAGCGATAATCGCTCATGTTGACCACGGAAAAACCACATTGGTAGATAAAATGCTCCACGCCGGTCAATTATTCAAAGACCACGAAAAGCCAGGGACTTTGATAATGGATAACAACGATTTGGAACGTGAACGGGGAATTACCATTTTGTCAAAAAATGCTTCAATAAACTATAAGGATGTAAAAATAAATGTCATCGATACCCCCGGACACAGCGATTTTGGTGGAGAAGTTGAACGGGTGTTAAATATGGCTGATGGCGTTTTGCTATTGGTGGATGCATTTGAAGGTCCTATGCCACAAACGAGGTTTGTCCTTCAAAAAGCCTTGGAATTGGGCTTAATGCCTATCGTAGTGGTAAATAAAGTAGATAAGGAAAATTGTACTCCAGAAGAAGTTCAGGAAGCTGTGTTTGATTTGATGTTCAATTTGGATGCAACTGAAGAGCAACTTGAATTTCCCACAATCTTTGGTTCAGCAAAAAATGGTTGGATGAGCGATCAATGGGAAAAGCCTACAGACAATATCAACATATTGCTCGATACCATTTTAGACCATATCCCTCCTCCAAAAACAGCAGAAGGGGAATTGCAAATGCTGGTGACCAGCCTTGATTATTCTTCCTATATAGGGAGAATTGCAATTGGTAGGGTTCACCGTGGTAGTTTGATAGCAGGTCAGCGTATTGCACTTGTCAAAAAAGATGGTAGTGTTTCTAAACACAATATTCGTGGTCTTTATGTATTTGAAGGATTAGGAAAAGTAAAAGCGGAAGAAGTCATCGCTGGTGATATTTGCGCCATTCAGGGCATAGAAGGATTTGAAATTGGTGATACTATTACTCATATTGACAAACCAGAAGCATTACCCACAATTGCCATTGATGAACCTACCATGAGTATGTTGTTCACCATCAATGATTCTCCGTTTTTTGGACAGGAAGGAAAATTTGTAACTTCCAGGCACATTAAAGAAAGATTGGAAAAGGAGTTGGAAAAAAATCTTGCTCTACAAGTGCAAGAAACAGATTCAGCAGATTCTTTTAGAGTTTTTGGTCGTGGAGTTTTACACCTGTCTGTATTAATAGAAACCATGCGTCGTGAGGGTTATGAATTGCAAATCGGGCAACCACAAGTTATATTAAAAGAAGTAGATGGCCTAAAATGCGAACCAATTGAAGACCTAACTATTGATTTGCCTGAACATGTTTCCGGTAAAGCGATTGAAATGGTAACTCAACGAAAGGGAATCATGTTATCTATGGAACCGAAGGCCGACCGAGTAATTCTTAAATTTGAAATTCCCTCTCGTGGTATTATTGGTTTAAGAAGTAAAATGTTAACTCAAACAGCTGGAGAGGCGATAATGAATCACCGCTTTAAAGAATTCCAACCTTATAAAGGAGAAGTTCCAAGTCGTCAAAATGGCTCCATGATAAGTATGGAGACAGGAAAATCTATCCCATTCAGTATCAACGCTTTACAAGAGCGTGGAAAATTCTTTGTTGGTCCTAATGAAGAAATTTATGAAGGACAAATTTTAGGAGAAAGAGGACGCCCTGGCGATTTGGTAATAAATGTAACTAAAACCAAAAAATTGACAAATATCCGCTCAGCTGGAGCCGATGATAAGGTCAAATTAGTTCCACCAATTGTATTTACGCTGGAGGAAGCCCTGGAATATATTCAGGAAGATGAATACGTTGAAGTCACACCTAAATCCATTCGATTGAGAAAAATTTTATTAAAAGAACATGAAAGAAAGCGTGCCAAGAACCAGGCTTTGGCCCTGGCTTAATTCTGGTCATTTACTTAGAGAATACAAATTTTATTCAACTAAAAGATAAGTGGACAATGGTGGTTATTCCGAAAGTTATTGGGACCAAAAATTCTAAAAGAGGGACGTTTTTTGATGATTTTCCCTTGGAAACATGGAAAATCATCAAAAAACGTCCCTCTAAAGAACAAAATTGCTATGCAATGTTCACTTCTTATTCACCTAAATAAATATTAAATTCTACCCGGCGATTTTTCTCTCTACCATCCTGATATTTATTATCAGCAATTGGTTTCGTCTCCCCATATCCAATAAAGTCCAGCCTATCGCGGGCGATACCGACTGAAATCAAATATTCATAACAAGATTTTGCTCTGTTTTGAGACAGGAATTGATTGGTTTCATAACTTCCGATACTATCTGTATGACCAGCGATAGTGCATTTGTAATCTGGATAACGCTTGAGTATACCAGCTACCTGGTCCAATATTTCATGGGAAGCAGGTTTTAAGGTCGCCCTAGCCGTTTCAAATTGAACAGCCTGCATAGCAAAATCCAAAACCTCTTTATCTTCTTGCTTAATTTCAGGACAGCCATTCTCTGTTCCTGGTCCCGGTGAATTTGGGCATTTATCATTGGCATCTGCAAAGCCATCTCCGTCACTGTCTGGACAACCATTTAAAGTGCCCGCAACCTCAGGGCATTCATCTTCACTATCCTTAACACCATCACCATCGGCATCTGGACAACCTTGCAAGGTACCTGAGACATCTGGACACGCATCCTCATGATCAGCGAAGCCATCTCCATCACTATCTGGGCAACCATTCATCTCTGGGGTTCCTGCAATATCAGGGCAAGCATCGTCTTTATTTGCAATACCATCTCCGTCTCCATCCGGACATCCTTTCAATTCCACTGAACCAGCTTCTTCTGGACATGCGTCCATTTTATCGGCAATGCCATCATTATCTCCATCGGGACAACCAAATGTAGCAGCACTTCCAACTTCATTTGGGCATTGGTCTTCTTCATCAGGAACACCATCCATATCTGTATCCACAATAGGTGGAGTTTTATCTTTTTTCTTCAATAAGGCTGTAAAACCTAAACTGTGTTGAATTTGGTTTCGGTTTTCAGTATTGTTGTACCTGTATTGAGATTGAAGGCTTAAATAAAAATGAGGAGCAAGTCTAAAATTGAAACCGAGTCCAAGTGGTATCTCCAAATTAAATTGGCTATTATCGAGTTCATACATTCCACCAACACCAACAAATACATAAGGGTACACCGCACTTGTGGGGCTAAATCCGCGTAATTGAATTAAGCCATCAAGGCTCATTATTACATTATCAGTATCCACACTTGTTTCATCAATAGGTAAGTCAGCTTTTGCTACTTTCAATGGGAATACGATGTTCAAATTCTTTTTCCAATATCTGTGAAAAGCTACTTCTACTCCCGGTGTGTAATCATTGATATTCCAATCTTTAAAATTGTTAAGTGGTAATTGGAAATTGGTTTGAGTTGCCCGAAGGCTAAAAGCACTTGGTCTTTCTTCATGCTGGGAGAATAAAATACCAATTGTCAAAAAACACAGAAGTGATGTACAAAGAAATGTTTTATTCATAGGGGAGATATTAATTGTTTAATGAATTTATAGTTGGTTGGTTTGATATACAGACAACTATTCAATTAAACCACGGCCTTCTTTGTTGATTTTACCATCTTTATGCAATCGTTTCATCAAACGATCCAGGATTCCATTGATGAAATCCTTACTTTTATCAGTGCTGTATTGTTTAGATATTTCTACGAATTCATTTAAAGTCACTTTGGTTGGGATGGTAGGAAAGTCCATTAATTCACATAAAGCCATTTTGAGCAAAATCATATCAATTACAGCCACTCTATCCGCGTCCCAATTTTTCAAAGTTGGTTCAATTAAATCAAGTAATTCTTTATCTGAAAAATTTACCTGTCTCAACAATTCTTCGCCAAAATCCACAGTTGTTTCATCTGTCGGACGAAATTCTTCATAAAATCTTTCATCAGCGGGGAGGGCTTTTAAGGTCTTTTTTAATGCTCCAACTACTAATGATTTATCATCAACCCAAGAAAGGAAATTATCCTCCATCATCTCAGTAAACAATTCACTATTTTGACAAAATTTGTACAAGGCCAGCAATATTTGACGGTGTCCATTGGCTTCTGAATTGTTTTCTTTCAGATAATCTTTATAAGCATCGGATTTGGCAAATTCAATATAAAGGGAACGAACGGAATCATCATTTAACTTCTCATTAATTTTATTTCTTTTTATTTCCGCCTGAAAACCAGCATTTTGAAAAATAGATTGGGTAAGAGGGTTATCAAATAATTTGGGTGTGAAATTTCGATCTTCTTCGGTGGGCCTCAATTTTGCCATTTTCTTCTTAGCAGCTTTTTGAGCATATTCTGTGATTTTCATAAATGCCAATAAATGGAAAAGATACAAATCAAAAGAACGACGAATACCCTGCTGATATCGCTGTAAGGCTGCGCTATAAGTCAATTTTTCGTCTCTGCTCATTGCGTAGAGCACCTGCATCACTTTAACGCGTATATTTCTTCTACTTAACATATTTCAAATAATCTTTCAAAAGGTTTTTTGCGCAGTTTGGGTGCTTCGATTCATAGGATCATAATATTCTAGCTTTCAATAAAACAAAACTATGAAAGAAGCCCATGGCTAACAACTTATTTGGTTGAAACCGGTTGTTAAAAGGCAGCCACAAAGAAATATAATTTTTTTAAAAAAAAGGTAGGAAGAAGCAGGAAAGTTGAAAGTTGTTTAAAGCCCCAAAAATCAATGAATAGATGGTATAAAATTGTAAAATTAGCGTTTTAAAATAGATAAACGCTTATTGAACAATTTTATACCATTTTTATATCATTTTTCTTTAAACTTCAGAGAAACAGAATTGATACAATATCGCAACCCAGTAGGGGCGGGTCCATCCTCAAAAACATGTCCCAAATGTCCATCACATTTTGCACAGAGCACCTCTACCCTATTCCAGCCATATTTATTGTCTGCTTTTTCAGCAATGCAGTAATCGTTTATTGGTTGATAATAACTTGGCCACCCTGTCCCCGATTTAAATTTAGTCGCAGAATCAAAAAGTGGAAAATCACATCCGTTGCATACATAGGTTCCCGATTTTTTGTTATCCCAATATTCACCGGTAAATGCTCTTTCCGTACCTGCTTCTCGCAATACATAGTATTCAAATTCAGATAATTGGGATTTCCATTCGTCTTCAGTTTTTTGAACTCGCCAAATGGTATCTCCTTCTGACGTCAGAAAAAAATTTTCCCCAGTAGTTGTATTGGTTTGATGTACATGCTGGGCTTGATTGCATGCAAGGAAAAGAAATAAACCACTTAATAAAGAAAACAAATAACTGATTTTCATCGAAATTCATTTTTGATACTTGGATTGTCAACGACAATAAGTTAACTACATCCAGTACTTTTAGTTAAGCAATGTCAAAGCTTTGTGTACTTGTTTTCTATACTTTTATATTTTTGACAAAACTATCGATTTAGAAACATGGATTTTGTAACATATGTAACATTGGATGGAAGACCTATTAGGTAAATAGCTGGCAGAAAAAGGTTTCAAGTTAGCCATAACCACTTTCAAACCAACAAACCTTCCTGTCGAATCACTTATGTTTTCGCCCCTTTTTTCTCAATCTAGGATGATTCCATTCCTCCTTTTGCGCAAATTCTACAATTTTTCTCATAACCGTCATCATGCTCAAGAATATCAAATATCCCATAGTAAGCACAATGTAAATCCAACGATAGGAACCCGCATCATCAATAGATATTGAAGACATTAAATAAGCCAGTAAGCCAGTCAAAACCACTAAGGAAGCATAACTCAAAATTGATTGTGTCCAGTATTTATCCATATTTTTTGTTGATAGACTAAATAATGCATTGAAAATGGCAAAGAATAAAATGAAAGTCGCTGCGATCGTCCAATAAACTGTTTTGTCAGTTTCTCCGGAAGAAGCCAGTTGAGCAAGTTTGGTAAGCAACATTATTCCTGCGGACAATCCAAATACAATCCCTGCTTGCTTTAAGGGAGATATGTCTTTTTTGAATATAGATGAATCCTGAGTCGTCATTATCGCTAGTGGTTTAATTTATAATGTAAAGGTGGAGATTTTTTGTAACAAATGGCTAAAAATAAAATGATGCTAAATTGGTACACGTCCTATTTTAGCATCATCATTTATATAGAAGACTTTTTTTCGTCAAGGTGTAAAATTCAAAACAATTTAATTGAATAAGATCCATTGATGAGAAACCCAAATAAAGCAAAAATGTTTAAGCTCCTTTTTGTTTCTAATTCCAATTGGATAGATTTCTATAAATTCTTTTGAACTTTAATCAACTCTGTAGAATCAACACCGCTTACGACCTCAATGGATATACCGTCAGAAAGACCTAATTTAACTTCACGTTTTTTGAATTCCTGATCTCCGGTCCGAATCTCTACAAAGGTGGTATCCCCTTCAAAAATGACATCTCGCTCTTTAATAGCCAGAACACTATCTCGCTGATCCAGGATGATATCACCACTTGCACTATAACCTGCCCTAAGGAAAAAGTCCCTGGTAGGTTTGATTGCAGCGCGAACCTCAAACTTTACAGTTCCTTCTTCCAGAACCCCTTTTGGGGCTATATATTCAAGTGTCGCATCAAAAGTTTGATCTTCAATAGCTCCAATTGTCAGCTCTAAGGGCATGCCTTCCCGAAGTTTTCCAACATCAGATTCATCAACATTGCCCTCAAAAATCAAGGAATTCATATCTGCTACTGAAGCGATAGTGGTACCTTCATTAAAATTATTTCTTTCAATAACTGAAGCTCCCTCCTCTAAAGGAACATCCAACACCATTCCATCCACAGTGGAAACGATTATATTGTTTACCTGGCGGGAATTCCTGGTGGCACCTTCCTTTAATAATTGTAAATTATTGATGGCTGCCTGATATTCCTGATTTCGTATATCCACCTCAGCCTCAAATTGCTGAAGTGTATTTCCAGAAAGCAATTCAGCATTTTCAAAATCTGCTTTGGCAATTTCCATATCTCTTTTTATAGCATTGTAATCTTGCTCGGAAACCACCCCATTTTCGAATAAATTTTTGTTCCGCTCTTCCTCTTGTTTGGCATTGACAAATCTTGCTCTAGCACCTTCCACATCCAATTTTTTACTGAAGATTTCTTTTTGTCGTTTCAACTCTCGTTTTGATTCCTCATGTCTTATCCGAGCCAATTCCACCTGATTTTGAGCAGAGTTGATATTGACCTGGCTTGGAACCAATTTAACCTTTGCAATTTTTTGACCTTTTGTTACAATTTCACCAGCTTCCACAAACAATTCATCAATCACACCGGATACCTGAGGTTTGATTTGGACTTCTTGTCTTGGTTTAATTGAGCCAGTAGCTACTGTTTTTTTCACGATATCTAAAACTTCTGGTTTATTGAATTCGTGAACCAAAGGGTCCTTTTTACTTTGATTGTAAAAATACACACCCAATAAAATCGAGAAAATGCCCAAAACAGAAACAAGGGCAATTACACATCCTTTGTTCATAACTGTGGTGTTCAGGAGAGTTGGAATTTAAGCCTTTGTAATCATTTTACTGGATCCCAAATTCATTAATTCCAAACCTATTTAACTCAAGTTGCAAAGTATTCTCCTTACAACCCAAACTATTTATTCATCTTTCAAAGCATCAACAGGATTGATATTTGCTGCCTGAATCGCAGGAACCAATCCTGTTAACGCTCCTGCAATAATTAATATTAAAGTAGCGCCTATTCCAACGCCCAAATTGATTTCCGGATTTTGAAACATATTGGTATCAGATCCAGCTGCAAGTTTCATAGCATATACAATTGCAATTCCTTGAACCAAACCCAAATAACCTGCTATGGTCGTAATAAATACCGATTCCAATAAAATTAAACTGATAATTGATCGAGGAGTGGCTCCCATTGCTTTTCTAATGCCAATTTCTTTGGTCCTATCCTTTACAATAATCAGCATAATATTTCCCACTCCTATAATACCAAACAATAAACTCCCAATACCCACAAACCATACTATAAATTTAATGCCCTTAAAAAGAGTCATTATTTCTGCAACTTCCTGTTCAATATTATCTGAACCCAATGCTCTGGGATCATCAGGGTGTACTTTATGTCGCTTTTTGAGTAAAGCCAGTATTTTATCTTCGGCTTCCGCTACACTATATTTCTTATCAATTGTACATACAAACCAGCCAATTCGGTTTGGTCGGTTGGTAATTTGCTGGGCAGTACTTAGCGGAATGATTATGGTTTTTTCATCTTCATCCGCATCATCTTCATCATTTCGGTCTGAATTGATGACCCCAATAACAAGGTATTCAGTTCCTTTAATTCTTAAATAACTTCCAATAACTTCTTCATCTTCTTCATATAATTGTGTCCTAACTTTCTTCCCAATTACCGCAACTTTCCGTCGTTCATCCAAATCCCGTTGATTCAAATAACGCCCCTCGACCAATCGCAAAGCATCAATATTTAACAAATCTGGTGTATCTCCTCTCACATCAAAACCTCCATTTTTATCACCGTGGATAATTTCTCCAGCAGGTACAAACAGACGAGGAGACATGTATTCTATTTCGTTTGGCAATTCATCCTTTATTGCCTGGATATCATCATTGGTAAATCTTGATACCCTTCCTACCGGTAAGCCCATATAAGGCATTGTTGTTCTTTGTGACCAAACATAGAGCGCATTTCTGGCATGGCTTCCAAAAAGGGCAAAAACCCCATTTTGTAATCCCGTTCCGGCACCCATCAGGATGAGCAACATTAGAATACCCCAAAAAACACCAAATGCTGTCAGAAAAGTGCGCAACTTATTCTGCTTAATGGTATTAAAAATTTCCTGCCATTTGTCGTAATCAAACATTTTATAAATGAATAATTAAAAATATGAATCATCCCCCCAAAGGCAGGGTTGATTGGTTCTATTATTTTCATGATGTGCTAAAGGATTATGCAGGTTTTTTTCTTCTAAATTCCTGAAAGTTCAAGTTCAAGACCAAGTTCAATTTCAATTCTTGGGCTTGAACTTGGTCTTGAACTTGAATTTGAAAAAAATCACAGAGCATATTTTTAGAACCAATCACCCCTGGCCCAAAGGGGCAAGCTGAATTTTTAGATTATTTCTTAAATCACTGAATTTCAACTCACTATGTAATGTATTTTTGTTACGAGGTGCGAGTTGCGGGTTGGTCAAACTCGTAACTCGCAGGCCGCAACAAATTGAATATCAAAAGATTAAGTAAAAGACAAACAAAAGGTTTTTATTGCCAATATTCGGGATTCATGTTCCCATTCCTTCATTAAAACTACTGTCGCATAGCTTCTACAGGGTTTACCTTAGCAGCTTGCATAGCCGGTATGAGTCCTGCCAAAGTACCACAGACTACCAGAAAAATCAGTGCTAAAACCACACTGGTAAAATCAACTTGGGGATTATAGAAAAATTCAATTTCTGCCCCTGACGCTATTAGCGCCTGATCCAAACCATAGACGACAGCAAATCCTGAAATTAATCCGAAATAACCTGCTACACCTGTTAAGAACAATGACTCCTGCATAATCATCATCACAATGGACTTAGGAGTAGCTCCCATCGCTTTTCGAACACCTATTTCTTTTGTTCTGTCTTTTACAGTAATCAACATAATATTGCTTACCCCTACAACCCCGGCTATGATACTTCCGATTCCAACAATCCAAATAAAGAATTTAATCCCTGTGAAAATCATATTAAATTTCTTATACTCACTCAAGTTACTTCTGATATAGACCGCCTGCTTGTCCTGTGGAGAGAAGTTGTGAAGCGCCGCTAATTCAGTCCTGATATTTTCGGCTATTTTTTGAGATTGCTTTTCTGTTGCATCTCCAACGGTGACCATCAAATTATTGATTTCATCCCTTCCCACAAAAACCCTTTGTGCAGTGGTAATGGGAATGTAAATTCGTTTCATTTCATTCTCATGTCCCTCATCAATGTATTCACCAACTACTTTAAATTTTACACCATGAAGATTGATGTATTCTCCGATGGGATCGACATCCTTTCCCATCAGTTCTTCTTTAACTATTTTCCCAATTGCACAAACCTTTCTATATTCATCCATATCTGTTTCATTCAGATAACGGCCCTTTGTAATAATTGTGTTTTCCAAATAAAGATGATCAGGATGAGTAGCTCTGGTACTAAATGGGAGTGCCTTTCCCTTGTACTCTGCCAAATAACTTGATGGGATATAGTATCTTCCTGTAATTTTATCAATTCCTTCTACTTTTGTTTTCAAAACCTCAAAATCTTCATTTTTAAATTCTATCCACCTCCCAGGTTTGAATCCTTTATACTCCATTGTGGTTCGCTCAGGCCAAATCCAAATACTATTTAATGCATCATCTCCAAAGTCTCTCTCGAAGCTATTTTGCAAACCATTCCCGGCGCCCAACAATAATACAAGCATAAAAATACCCCACCATACTGCCAGTGCAGTTGCTAAGGTTCTAAGCTTATGTCTGCCTAGTGATTCAAATATTTCTTGCCATCTATCGTAATCGAACATTTTTTTAATGAAAGAATGAATAATGAAATTATGAATAAATAACGCTGTTACTTAGTATTAACTGTGAGGGCTTCGCTTGTCCCTATTACTCCATCGTACAGGCGAATAATCCTCTTGGTCATATGTGCAATGTCATTTTCGTGTGTAACAATCAAAACTGTGATACCCTGATCGTTTACCTCCTGGAAAATGCTCATGACTTCTTCTGAAGTTGAAGAATCCAGCGCTCCTGTGGGTTCATCTGCTAAAATTACTTTAGGTTGGGCTACTAAGGCTCTTGCTATAGCAACTCTTTGTTGTTGTCCTCCTGAAAGTTGTGTTGGGTAATGATGTGCCCATTCTTTTAGCCCAACTCTGTCTAGGTATTCTGTAGCTATTTCAATTCTTTTTTTTCTTTCAATCTTTTGATAATATAGCGGTAGGGCAACATTCTCGGCTGCGTTCTTAAATGGTAATAAATTGAATGATTGGAAAACAAAGCCAAGAAATCGATTGCGGTAGTATGCCGCCTGTGTTGCTGAAAGGTTTTTCATATGCGTGCCATCCAGATAGTAGTCCCCACTATCATATTCATCCAGGATGCCAATAATATTTAAAAGAGTAGATTTGCCGGAACCAGAAGAGCCCATAATTGATACAAAATCTCCGGCTTCTATATTGAGGTCTATGCCTTTGAGAACCTCAAGAGTATTAAAATCAGTCTTATAGGCTTTACGAATATTACTTAGTCGAATCATGTACAATCAGGTGAATTCTCAAAATAATGCATGAAGAAAGAAAAGCCATCCTTTTTGAGCAGTATTTGATGGATAAAGCTTCCCTTATGATGGACGAATTTATCGATTTGTGAGTTACAAGTAAAAATTCCGTTTTGGTTTAATGATGTGTTCACTTTGCAATAACCCCTATCTATTATCATGGATTTTTTGTGAAGAAACCATCCCTTTAAAAAAAAACACTAACTTTAGCAAAATATTAGAACACCTAAAACCCTGCCCGGCAGAAAAATTGTCGGGCTTTTTTATTGCACTTCATTTCGTTTTTCTATCTTCACGTCTACTTATCGGTCTTACCTCACGAAAAAAATCCATTTAATTATTACTGGTTTTATAATTTTCTCATAACTGCTATTTGAGAAAGATTTCTTCCAAATATTTAGTACAGTTGAATAAGAAAGACTTCTATAAAAGGAGCCGAAATTTAGAAATCAAAAATTAATACTTTTTAACCTAAAATATCAACAAAAAATCAGCCCCCAATTTGAAACAAAACAAATACTATGAATCCTTTTTCAGCCTGGGGTGACATCTTGTTCACCAAAGAAAATTACCAAAAATGTCTTTCCCCTTTGGTAATAGCATTATTATGTAGTTTACTTTTCACCTGTTCAAACAAATCCTACGCGCAACCAGCTGGGTTTACCGATAACTTATTCCTCGGGGGATGGACCAATGTCGTTGGGTTTACTTTTGACGCCAATGGAAGAATGTTCGTTTGGGAAAAAAGGGGAACCGTATGGATTGTGGAAAATGGAGAAAAATCAACAAATCCTTTACTGGATATTTCAGATGAGGTGGGCAATTGGCGAGATTTTGGATTGTTGGGCTTTGCCCTTGATCCCAACTTTTTGACCAATGGATATTATTACTTGAATTATGTTGTAGACCGACATCACCTCTTAAATTTTGGGACACCTTCCTATAATCCCAATACCAATGATTATTTCGATGCAACAATTGGACGTGTAACCCGATACCAGGCAGATGTCAATACCAATTTTACGACAACGCTTGCTGGGAGTCGCCAGGTATTGTTGGGAGAAACCAAGGAAACAGGGATGCCAATCTTACATGAATCCCATGGAGTTGGATCTGTAGTTTTTGGTGAGGATGGCACTTTGTTAGTCTGTATGGGAGATGGAGCGAGTTACAGTTCTACGGATCAAGGTTCTGCCAGTGAAACCTATTATGCACAAGCCTTAGCTGATGGTATCATAACACCTGAAGAAAATATTGGAGCCTACAGATGTCAGATTTTAGATTCTCATAATGGTAAGCTTTTCCGACTTGACCCTATGACTGGTGACGGTTTGCCATCTAACCCCTTTTACGATTCCAATAATCCTCGTTCTCCACAATCCAGAACCTGGTCATTGGGGGTCAGAAACCCCTATCGAATGGTTCGGAAGCCAAATACAGGTTCCCATGATCCTGCTGATGCAGATCCGGGGGCATTCTATTTTGGAGATGTAGGATGGGGTATCTGGGAGGATCTAAATGTCGTTTCTGCACCAGGTCAAAATTTTGGTTGGCCAAAATATGAAGGCATTACACATATGCCTGGATATAACAACCCTACATATGCACCTACAACACACGAACGCCCAAAAATTGATTTTCGGCATGGCTCAAATCCAAGTGCCAGAGGAGTTATCGCCGGAGGTTCAATAGTGACAGTAGGTTCTCCCCAACTTCCGGGAAGTGAATTTAATGGTAATGCTTCTACTGGAGGTGTTTGGTATACAGGAACAGATTTTCCTGGTATGTGGCAAAATACCTACTTCCATGCCGACTACAGCCAGGGCTGGATCCGAAATTTTGTTTTTGATGGCAATCACAATCCGCTTGAGGTTCGAGAATTTATGAATAATACAGGACCTGTTGTTCATTTGGGGACACATCCGATAACAGGAGGCTTGTATTATGTCTCCTATCCTAGTGAAATAAGGTATGTAGAATACGTTGGAAGTGGCAATTTACCGCCGAAAGCTAGGGCTTCTGCAAATGTTAATTACGGTTCTAGTCCTTTAGTTGTCGAATTTACGGGGGATCAATCCTACGACCCAGAAAGAGGTCAATTGAGTTACTTTTGGGATTTTGGAGATGGAAATACAAGTACTGCTTCCAATCCTGCTCATATTTTTTCAAATGCAAGTTTAACGACCTACAATGTTACCCTAACAGTCACTGATAATCAAAGTCAAACAGACCAGACCAGTCTTCAAATTTTTCTCAATAACACTCCCCCCAATATTGTATCCACCAGTATAGACAATACAGATACCTTCAACCCAAATACGGGTGCAGTTCTCAGTTTAACTGCCAATGTAAACGATGCTGAACATACCCAGGGGCAACTCACTTTTGCCTGGCAAACTGCCCTTTATCACAACGACCACAATCATGCAGAACCTATAGATAACAATCCTTCAACCAGCTCCACTTTATCACCTATTGGATGCACTGGAGCAACGTATTGGTATGAAGTAATGCTAACGGTTAGTGATCCAGAAGGACTATCTTCTACCTTCAAAAAACAAATTTTCCCCAATTGCTCTGGAAACTCACAAACCATTTCCTTTAACAATATCCCTGATAAGAATACTACCGATTTGCCCTTCAATTTAAATGCATCTGCAAGTTCAGGTCTGCCAGTTGCATTTTGGGTGGTAGAAGGCCCCGCTACAATTTCGGGAAGTACAGTCACTTTGTTAGGAACTCCAGGAACAGTGACTATTCGGGCAACTCAACCTGGTAATGGCACTTTTGCACCAGCAGAACCAGTTGAAAGAAGTTTTCAAATTGCCCCAGTTATTGCGGGAGGATTGGGTTTTTCTGGTACCTATTTCAACAATATTAATTTGACCAATCAGGTTTTGCAAAGAACCGATGCAAGCATAGATTTTGACTGGGGAGGAGGCTCCCCGGATCCTTCAATTGGTGCAAATACTTTTTCAATCAGATGGGAAGCAGACTTAAGCCCTTCTTTTTCAGAGCAATATACTTTTTACACCACGACAGATGACGGTGTTAGGTTATGGATTGACAATCAATTAATTGTTGATGAATGGGTAGATCAAGGAGCCACTACCCACTCTGGGACTATTAATTTGACGGCTGGTCAGTCTGTCCCATTGGAAATGGAATATTATGAAAATGGTGGAAATGCGGTTGCTAAACTAGAGTGGTCGAGTAGCAGTCAACCAAGAGAAATCATTCCTCAAGATGCAGTTACTTCTCCTGGTGGAACACAGGAACAAACCATTGCATTTGGAAGTTTAGCAGATAAGAATACTACGGATCCGCCTTTTAGCATAAGTGCAACTGCAAGTTCAGGCTTACCTGTTAGTTTTAGTATTGTCACTGGTCCAGCAACTGTTTCCGGTAATCAAATAACTTTGGATGGCAATCCTGGGATTGTTATTGTCAGGGCCAGCCAATCAGGAAACGGCCAATACAATGCTGCACCAGATGTAGAAAGAGCATTTACCGTAAATAGTGGAGGATTGCTGAATCAAACTATCACTTTTGGACCTATTTCAGACAAGTTTACTACTGACCCTCCTTTTCAGATAAACGCTACGGCAAGTTCTGGACTACCTGTTTCCTTTTCAATTGTATCAGGTCCTGCGACAATTTCGGGAAATACAATTACTTTAAATGGAACAAGCGGCACAGTGCTTGTTCGTGCAAGCCAGGGAGGAGATGCACAGTACAATCCTGCTCCTGATGTAGACCAAACGTTCAATGTATCCGTACAAGGGGGCAGTGATATCGATTTAGAATTGAGCATGAGTGCCAATCCGCCTGATCCAACCATTTGGGGGAATTTTACCGTTACGGCAAAGATTACTAATACTTCATCCAATCAAGCGACTGGAATCGTTTTGGAATTTCCGAAGCCTGCAGAAGTCGTTTTTACAGGAGGAAATGAATTTACTGTCACTCAGGGTTCATTTAACCCATTTACCAATCAAGAATGGAATGTTGGGACTCTTGCTCCAGGGGCGAACGCTACTTTGGAAATGAATTTCTTCTTGTTGAGTAGCGATCCATTTTTCATCTTTGGAGAAGTAATTGCAACAAATGAAACGGATACAGATTCTAGTCCAAACAATGGATCTTGTTGTACTGCCAATGAAGATGATGAAGCTGCAATTCCTATTCCTGATATAGGTCCACAAAATCAAACCATCAACTTTCCGATAATTCCAAACAAAGAGAGCGACGACCCACCATTTTCGATATCGGCAAGTGCAACTTCAGGGCTTCCGGTAACTTTTGCAATAATATCTGGTCCTGCATCCATATCAGGTAATACGATTACTTTAACAGGAACGACAGGTTTAGTTACCGTGCGAGCAAGCCAAGCTGGGAATGCTCAATGGAATCCTGCTCCTGACGTAGATAGAGTTTTTAATGTCGCTGACCCTGGTTTGGAGGATCAAACCATTGCTTTTTCAAATATACCCAATAAGATTATCACAGATCCTCCTTTTATGTTGAATGCCACTGCTAGTTCTGGTTTGCCTGTTAGTTTTGAAATTATTTCAGGTCCGGCAACAATAAATAATGATATTTTGACATTAGATGGCCTCCCTGGTTCTGTCATGGTGCGTGCTAGCCAACCTGGAAATGCTCAATACAATCCAGCTCCAGATGTGGATAGGACATTTCAAGTAAATAACCCTCCAGGGCAGGATGATATAGATTTGGAGTTAAGCATGGCAACAAGCAATCAAACTCCAACTCCTTTTTCTGTTTTTACGATAACAACCACTGTTACTAATAATAGCTCCAATGATGCAACTAATGTAGAGATACAATTTGTGAATCCTTCCAATACGGTATTTACAGGCGGGAATGAATATACAGCCTCTCAAGGAACATTCAATCCTTTTGGAAGCGGAATCTGGAGCGTTGGAAATATTGATGCTGGGGCTTCCGCTACCCTGGATGCTAATCTATTTTTATTGAATGCTAACTCAGCAACATCATACTCAGAAGTTACCAATGCTTCTGAGGATGATAGTGACTCCACACCTGATAATGGCTCATGTTGCACTGCAAATGAAGATGATGAGGTTGCACTAACCGTCCCTCAGGTTGGACCTCAAAATCAAAGCATCAATTTCCCCGCAATTCCAGATAAAGAATCTGATGATCCACCATTTCAGGTTTCAGCATCTGCCACATCGGGATTACCAGTCTCTTTTTCAATCGATTCAGGACCAGCAACAATTTCTGGCAATACCATCACTCTAACAGGTGCTTTGGGAACGGTGATAGTTCGAGCTAGTCAAGGAGGAAATGTTGATTGGAATCCGGCTCCAGATGTAACGCAAAGTTTCAATGTCAATCAACCTGGTTTGGAAAACCAAACCATAACCTTTGATCCTATTCCCAATAAAATCACAACAGATCCCCCCTTCCAAATCACTGCTAGTGCAAGTTCAGGCTTGCCAGTAACCTTCTCTCTTGACTCTGGTCCAGCATCCATTGCAGGTGATATCGTAACATTGGATGGCAATCAGGGAACAGTTGTCATTCGGGCTTCACAAGCTGGTGATGCTCAATACAATCCTGCTCCAGATGTAACGCAAAGTTTTAGCGTTAGTCCCCCTGCAGGTGCAAATGACATTGACCTGGAAGTCACATTGAATGCAAATAAATCTGATTTGGATATTTGGACCAATACGACCTTTACTATCACTATTACCAATAATGGAAATGTTGGTGCAAGTGGTGTTGTAATCGATGTCCCCATTCCAACAGGATTAGCATATACAAATGCACTTCCCGATAAAGGGAGCTATAATATATTTTTCAATACCTGGAATGTTGGAGATTTGGATGTAGGCGAAAGTACCAACTTAGATATGGTTTTATTTGTCCTGCAGAACAGTACGGCACTGGATTATTATGTACAAGTCAGTGGTGCGAATGAAAACGACTCGGATTCCACCCCTGGAAATGGTTCTTGCTGCACGCCAAATGAAGATGATGAGGCAGTTTGGACCCTGCAAGTTCCAGGCCAAGCCCTTTATGCATCTGAAGGAATTGTATTTTCCTTTTTTGCCGAGCCAAAAGGAAGTCTTGCCAAACTCATGTGGGTCGTCAATACTGGCTCCCATATAGATCAATTTTTCATTGAACGCTCTTCAAATGGTTATGATTATCAACGCATTATGACAAGAACCAATGAAGAACCCAATGACTATTTCATGACTTATAGGGATATAGACCTCTTACCAAACCCAGGAATTAATTATTATCGAATTGTCCAGGAATTGCATGATGGATCATTGGCGTTTTCTAATGTTCAATATTTGGAATTCCCTAAAGACTTGGAGGATTTCAAGATTTTCCCTAATCCAGCAAATAATTATGTAGATGTTAGCTTGCGACCCATTATAGGAAAAAAAGTAGAATTGAAAATTGTTGATCGCCTGGGAAGGGAACTTCATTCGAAATTTTTGGAATCAGTACCTTTTCAACCTTATCGAATTGATTTATCAGAATTCCAAGATGGGTATTATGTGGTTTTAATTCTGGGAGAAGGAAGGAGAGCTGTGGTGAAGAAATTGATTATCAACAGATTGTGAAAAACATTGCCGCTCAAACTGACAAATTTGAGCGGTTTTTTTGTTTTGGCAAAAAATTAAAAAAGACTTTTTTTGCAGAAAAAATATAACCATGGGTTCAACTTATGAATTAAAAGGGCAATTAGTTAGCATCATTGGACGATTGGAAGATGAACGATTATTAAAAGATATTTTAGAATTCATTGAAAATTTGGCAAAAAATGTAGATGATCTAGAAGATATGCCCTCTGAAGCTATTGCAGAATTAGAATTGGCGATAAAAGAAAGCTATGAAACTAAAACTGGGGCAAGTCATGATGAATTTATACAAAATGAAAAACAATGGCTCCTAAACCAAAAATAATTATTTGGAACAATCGTCCACAACAACAATTGAGAGAATTACTTACCTATCATTTAGAAAATCATTCCTACACTGCCACTGAAAATTTTCTCAAAAGACTGGAAGCTAAATCAAAAAGTATCCGGAAACTGGTCAATTGACACGGTACAAAACAGTGCGCCGTATGAGGATTGATAAACATCGAAGTGTTTTTTATCGCACTCATGGCAGAAAGATGTTTATCGTTTTTATTTGGGATGGGCGGCAAAATCCTTTAAGGAATCCTTATCGGAAGAAGTGAAAAACTCGCCTGAAATTCTAAAAACATACTTTTGTCATGGAAATATTATTTTTGGGTCAAACATCCAAACAAATAATAGCCATGAAAAATCAACATTCTAACTCCAATTCAAAAGTGTTTGAATTAAAAAAGGATTTATGGATTAAAACGATTGGGGGAATCTATAATGTAAATTACAAAGTGCCATATTATCAGTGTGAAGAAATCGCAAAAATTATTGATTTAACGATAGGAGATTTTATTAATGAGGATAGGGATAAAATGGTTTTACATCGCGATACGATTTATAACTTCTTTAATAAAAAGACAGAATCCTACACTCCAAGCAAAAAAACATTAGATAGGATAGCTTGGTTTGTATTAGGAGGTGGCGAAACAACAAGAACATTTCTGGATTATAGCTCCAATAAAAACTTTAATTCTTCAGTACCCGAAGTAGATTATTCAGATTCTAATTCCCTAAAAGATTCAAAGAAGATTAATACTAAAACAATTGCTCTAATATTAAAACTTATTAGAAATAAAATTTAATTCGATTACCATTAATAATTTCAGGTGGAAAAATACTAAGTGAAAAATTTTGAATTATCTGGGCAACATCATATTCTCCAAGATTGATAAAGTGTCTTTCCGCTTTTTTTAACATTGTTTTTTTGGCACTAAATCTGTTAAATCTCTTTTTTGCTTCTAAAGCAGCTAATTTATTAATTGAGAAAAAAAGTGCCAATAGGGCTATCAAGTATGGAAATTCTGTTTTATCAAAATTGTTTTGCCTTAACTCGTCAAATATTCTAGGCAGCAATTTAAATCTTCTCTCCAATATGATATTTTTTGATAAATAATAAAAATTGATCGTTGCAGCATTTCTTACATTTCCCAGGTTTTCAGAATAGGTGCTCTCAAATGGAGGGGACTTATCTTTTTGAAATGACAGAATTTTCATTTTTATTTTTAAAAAAATTGAAATTGCTTTGCTAATATTTTTATTGTCTTTCTTACTTAGAGCAATTAATCCAATTTCAAAGGAAATATGGATAAGTTCATTTAAATCACCAAATTGTAAAGGATCTTCAATTGGGATAGTTCTTGATTTCTCTAATCTTAATTTATTAAATATTTCAGATTCGAACCATGAAAAAAGCTCTAGTAAATCATAAATATTTCCATGATCCGCGCTATCTAATGAATTAGTAATACATATTTTAAGTGGTTCTAATAATTTGGCACCCTTAATATTGTTTCCAACATAAGGATGATTAGGGCAATTTAAGATAAAAGCAATTAACTTTTTGAATTCACGAATATAAATTTCAGTTCTTTTTCCTTTTTCAAAATATTTTCCTAAAAAAACCAAATCATCGTAATCTCCTTTTGAAATCCTAGCGTCTTCAGAGGATGAATATTTTTTCTGACAACTATTAATTATTTCACGAAGGATGTCTTTTCTAGGATTAAATCCTTCTCCTGAACCACCTGAAAAATGTTTTAATTGTTCATAAAATTTCCAAAATGCATATATAAAAAAAAATATTAAAAGAATTAAAATAACTATATACCATATATTCACTAACACTTCATAATTACTAGGAAAAAGATTTTTCAATATATAATAAACTCCATGATTAGCAGGAAAAATTAGAAATAATAATATCATAAATGCATAAACAAAGAGGGAGTTAATATATTTTTTACCTATTCGTTCATTATAGATTTTGCGGAGATTGCCAGGAACAAAAGTTTGAAATACCAATGCAGGCACTCCAAGCAAAAAAATAAAAAGAGTAATCGAAATTTCAATTACTGTTCCCAGCCAATTTGGATCCATTATGCCATCCATCATTGTTATTTTGAACTATTAATTTCCTTGATAAATTGTATCAATTCTGCACCTTCATGAATGCTATCTTTATTTCTGTAATTTTTATTTTTGATAGGGCCGCCTTTGGAATTGAAAATATTAATTATGTCCTTTTGCCTTTCAATTGTGAAAACACCAAACTTATCTACATGCAAATTTTTTGGTAGAACTTCAATACTTTTATCAAATATTTTCTCAATTAACACTAAGCCCAACCTCTCAGTTTGACTTCGGGTATCAATCCAAAAATCGTCAAATCCAGGTGGAAGAATAATATCTACTAAAATTACATCAAATTCTTCCCAGGCTAAGTAATCACATGCTTCTCTGGCATTGCCAGCAACCTTTAAGGCTATTCGACTATCCAATTCTAGTTGAATCCTTAATAATTCTAGATTTTCGAAAGTTTCTTCTTCAATCCAAAGAACTTTTATTACTTGATTCATAAAGTTATAGTTACAGTTGTAAGAAATGGTCTTTTATAATCCTTAGGGTGATTTGTATCAATTGGAATAGATTTGAATTCAATACTACCTCCATGAAACTCTACAACTTTCTTTGTATGGAATAGTCCAATACCTGAACCTAGCTTTCCCATTTCTCTAGAGTGAATTCCTCTAATTCCAAATTCAAAAATTCTATCGTTTTCAATTTCTAATTTATGCTCAACTCCTAAGCCTCTATTTTGAATTGTAATTATTAAGCCTTTAAGTAATTCGCGATTTATTGAAATAGAAACATAAGGATATGCAAGAATACCATATTTTTCAAAAGAGTATTTAATGGCATTGTGAACAACATTATAAAGCGCGATTTTTAATTGTTGCTTATTGCCATAAAACATTGGATTTATGTCTTTTTTATAAATTTTAAGAATCTCCACCAATTGACTACTTGAATATTCACCTAAGGAATCAACAACTTCATCCATTAACTCAATAATACTTAATTCGCTTTTTGTCCCATACTGAAAATCCCCTGTTGCTATAAATTCCTTCATAAGATCTATTTCTTTTAGCATGGTCTTTATTTCCACTCTAGTATGGAGAATAGATGCGAGATTAGAAAGTCTAACTATTTCACCTACTTGGTTATCGATTTCTTCTACAAAATTATTGGCAAAGGATTGATTATCTATTTTCCTTATATAATCATTTAGTTGCAAGACAATTTCCCGGAACCAAATTGCTTGAGTTTTTAGTCTTTTCCCTTTTTTTTCAGAAACTTTTGCTAGTAACTTTTTAATATTTTTTAAGTCAAGATTTGAAAATAATGACTTGTCTTTATCTATTTCCAAAAGCTCACTCATACTATTTTGGAATGAATATACCAGCTCATTTAAAGATTTCTCTATATGTGATATTAAAAATTTATTAGATTCAATCAATCCTTTACCTGTCGATTTTGCCAAGTTTAAGAACCCTTTGTCAAAAAAATTAAGCATAGAAGCATAGGTATGTAAAAATCCTCCTATTTCTTTTTTAATATCACTTGTCCATCTATCTACATTTTCAGTAACATCATATATTGCACCCACTCTTGCTTCAAGAATACCAAATGAATTTCTGATTTGACGTGTATTTAAAATTAATCGCTTGCCATTTTTTAATTTTAAGTCATACCCTAATAACGGAAGTCCCTTTTGTTCTTCTTCTTCAATAATTTGATCTAGCTTTTTTAAATCATTAGGATCTTCATAAAGGTTTTTTACATTTACCCCTATCATTGTCTCTGTTTCATCTGTAGAATCAGAAAGAATTTCATTGAAATTTTTATTTGCCCATGTGATTATTTTCTCTCCATCTTTAACTTCAAGCATATACAACCCTATTGGGACAAAATCATATATATATTTATTTGTAATATCTTTAATCAACCCTTTTGAACTAATTAGTCTTCCTTCGCTATCATGGTTTGGAACAATATATATATTTGATAACAATGATGAGCCACTTTTTCTTTTTAGCTTAATTTTTTCTAATACCAAAGGTTCATCAACAGACTCAATTAGTTTAACTACAATTTCTTTAAAGTCATTTTCTTCATGAAAAAAGAAAGTAGCTGGGCATGGAAGTTCTAGTTCACCTGGATCATATCCTAAAATTCTTTTAAATTCATTATTTGCATATATGACTTCTTGATTACTGGATATTTGGAAAAACCCACCAGGTATGTACTGTCCAAGTTCTCTAAAGCGTTCAAATTCAGTAATTTTAAAGGTTAAACATAACAATCCTAATAAATTACCTTTTTCATCTTTGTGAATTTGGGTAAAAAAACTGACACTTTTATAATCCTTTCCGATTTTTAATATTAATGTATGATTTTTATCCCATTCTTTGTCATTCATCAATTTGAACTTGTCAATCAACCATTTTCTTTGTCTAACATCCACATAATAGTTACCAATATTATCTTTTGGAGAAAGTTTCTCAATTTTAAAAAGTTTTAATGCTGGTTCATTGGCGCAGATAATTCTGCCTTCTATATCTGTGATATAAACACACATGGGAAGAGATTGATAGTTTTCATATTCGGTTTTGGTTATTTCAATTAGTTTGAAATAATTATTTGTCGCTGTCATATATTGTTATTTTATGGAAGGGATTTTTTTGAAAAATAATGAATCAGCTTTTAATAAAACTTGAGAGTCAATTGTAATGCTCGAACTATCAAGAACCTGCTCATTTATATAATTAATAAAATCAGTTATTTTCTCATACTGTCCATTGGAATTCTTATTTAAATCATTATTGTTCTTTTCTGGAATTGAGGAAATTATCTTATTGAACAATTTTTCGGCATTGGGTTCAAGTCTATGACCATTTTGATTAAAAATAACTTTTGCTAAACTAATGGTAGCTTTTTGGAATACTAATATTTTAGAATCACATTCAGACAATTCCTTTGGATTTGAATTAATCTTACTCAAAAAAGAAATAAACAAGGTAGGAACAACGATTAAAAGGAGTATAATAAATATGAAACTCCCTTTTATCCAAAGTTGATTTCTTAGTTTTTGCTCCATGGTTTTTTGTTATTAAATTATTGTGTTTGTTCTATTATGGAGTTTTTATTCGGAAGAATTATGTTTTTTAAACTATTTAAGGTTAAAGAAAATAAATTAAACACCATTAATTAAATTTTATCGCAATAAATTTACGTGAATAACAATTTGCTTACTAGTTTTATGCTTTTTTATTACCTTTAAAACTAAGGTGCTGAATATTTCCCCCTCTCTAAACGATTTTCATCTTCGTAACAAACCGAGTCTCCGATAGGACTCGTTGGTTTCAAATACGACCGCCGAGTCCTCTCTCTAACCCACGCACAAGCGAGAGACTCGGCTAATTGCGAAAAGTCATCTCACCCCAAAATCATCGCTTCCTCCGATTCCTCCGCTTCACCTTTTTCGCAGAAAGATTCCTTTTATTCAATCTGGAATTTTTCTTCCTTTTTGCTTCCAATTCTTTATACAGACCTGAACCCTCTGGTACCAAATAATCCGTCACACCATCTTCATTATAATGGACAGATTGTACAATACCCATGATTTCTTTTTGGTCTTCATCCAATACAAGAATTGGCTTTTCTCCATTGAAGCTTTCAAAAAAACGTGGTTCATCATCGTATCCGTTTTCTATGGTAAAAACTCCGCCATATTTAAAATTGGAAGCAATTCCTGAACGCATGATGTCATCGTCAATAATGACCGTTGGACATTTGGTACAATAATGTCCAGCAGGAGCTGTCATCAATCGAGAAGTTATTTGGGTAGCATAGGCAAAATTGCTCATCATTTGTGTAGTAGGCGTATGACAACGTGGGCATTTGTCTTTGTATTTGATAAAATCAGATTCGTAAGCATGCTTTACATGTCCTTTGAAAATGGGTAGTTTATTTCGTTCGCTCATAGCTTCCAAAAATCCCACAGAACTTTTTCCGGTATGTTCTCCTGAACGAATGAAGTTAACGGTTTTATCATTTTTTATTTCAGCATTAAGTTCTTCAGAGACTCTTATTGTTTCTACTTTCTTTTTCTTTTTAAAAAACATAGATTTATTTTGAGATAATTTTAATTTTCAATGTCCAAAAAACACCTGCCTCTATATAATTTTCTACAGCGGGTTTCTCGATAAGTATTGTGACCGAAGGTCTTTTGATCCACCCCTTTCCAATGCTGTGGTTAGTTATTTAAACACCTCCCCCAAGTCCAGCTCAATCCCCAAAACCGAATCAAAAAGTTGTTCTTGCTTGGAAAAAACCACAAAATCACCCGGAGCTTTAAACACATAAATGGTAAGTACATCAGGTAAGACTAGCCAGTATGATAGGATACCAGCTTCAAAATATTTGCTGGATTTGGAAATGAGGTCTGAAAGACTTTGGGAAGGAGAAAGAATTTCAATCACCCCTAGTGGCATTTCTTCCATTTTGACTTCATCCAATCCTGGGGTAAATTCCAGATTTTTATAGATGGCAAGGTCTGGGACTTTGTCATTTGGAGTCATTTTTAGACTTAATTCAGGCAAAATTTGATACTGTTCTCCAAATAATTGACGAATGATAAAATAGAGATTTCCCTGAATAATAGCGTGATTTTTACTAGGCATCGGTTTATTTCTTTCTTGTTCGTATGTTTTGTTATCGATTGTGATAGATTCCATATTATTACATGATTAATTACCAAAGATAGGTAATTTTTGGTTTGAGCTCAACCTAAGTAGTTGTACGAAAAGGACAAATAGTTTTTCTTTACGATGGATATGGCTTTGGTTCTTTATTATCCCAAATTCCCTATTTTCGCCCACCAAAAAAATCAGACAAATCAAAAACAACCAAACGAAATGACTAGAATAAAAAACAAATTTGATCTGGAAGGAAAAGTAGCCATTGTGACTGGAGCCAGCAAGGGTATCGGAGAAGCCATCGCCAGGGGATTTGCAGAATTTGGCGCCAAAGTCGTGGTAAGTAGTCGAAATCAGGAAGCGGTGGATGCTGTAGCTGCTTCATTTGTGGCAGATGGACTTGAAGCTACCGGAATCGCATGTCATGTTGGGGATGAGGAACAACTCAAAAACCTGGTAGATAAAACGATTGAAAAATATGGTGGTATAGACATTTTGGTAAATAATGCGGCTACCAATCCCGTTTTTGGACCCATGACTGATGCGACTGGCGAATTGTTTGACAAAATGATGAACATTAATGTCAAATCTTGTTTTTTGCTATCCAATCTATGCTATCCTAGCATGAAGTCGAGAGGAGGGGGCTCAGTTATCAATATCGCATCAGTAGAAGGATTAAAACCAAGTTTTGGTTTGGCAGTTTACAGCATTACCAAAGCTGCAGTTGTCATGTTGACCAAGGCACAGGCTAAGGAATGGGGGAAAGCAGGTATCCGTTCCAATGCCATTTGTCCGGGCTTGATAAAAACCAAGTTGAGTGCTGCGCTTTGGAAAAATGAGACTTTATTGAAGCAAATGGAAAAACACCTGCCTTCCGGTAGAATGGCTCAACCAGATGAAATGGCAGGCTTAGCGCTTTATCTGGCTTCAGATGCTTCTAGTTATACCACTGGCAGTATTATTGAATCAGATGGAGGGCATATGTTGGCTGGATTATGAAAATTATAATCGCACCCTATAATCCAGAGTGGAGCATCCAGTTTCAAAAGGAAAAAGCATTACTCGAAACAGTTTTGGCAGGGAAAAAGGCTCGAATTGAGCACATTGGCAGCACTTCTGTAGAAAATTTGGATGCTAAACCAATAATTGATATTATGATAGGTATTCCCGATTTTTCTCTTGTCGATGCTTGTATTGAGCCAGTTCGATCTTTGGGATATGAATACCCCCCTGATTATCAAAACTTCTTTCCAAAAAGAAGGTATTTCCGAAAATGGCTTAATTCAGAAACGAGATCACATCACATTCATTTAACCGAAATTGATTGCCAATTTTGGAAACGACATTTATTCTTTAGAAATTATCTTAGATCCCATCCTAAGACTAGGCAAGCCTACGAAGACTTGAAACACAATCTGGCAAAAAGAGAATGGGAAGAGATGGATAGTTATGCAAAAGCTAAAACCGAATTCATCCAATCCATTGAAGCGAAAATGCCTCAATAACAAAAAGAAACTAAAATTCAGAATACAACCTAATACTACTTTGTCACTTTAGTAAAATCAAAATGTAAAAGTCAAAAGTTAAAATGTAAAAGTTGAAATACAGTAGACTTTATTCTAAATGAATTTGCATGATAAGCTGTTAACCGTCCGCCGTCAACCGAATAAAGTCTAGTCTAAAAAATTATTATCAGGATTTCAACCAGCAGAAACCTTTAAGTTTTAAGTTTTTCATTTTAACTTTTGACTTTACAAAAAACGCTAGCAATTCAAAGTGACAAAGTAGTACTAACTAAGTGCTATAATTATCAAAGTCCAAGCGAAATTCTATATGCTTGGACTTTGAAGGTTTTATGATTCTAATTTGAGGTTCTAATTATTTCAAACTAAAACTTCCTGTTCCTGCCAAATGTCCTTTATTGTATATTTCAACTTCGTAATTTCCTTTTTGGAAAGGAGCATTTGGTTGCCAGTTAAAACACAATTGAGTTTCATCATTTGTGTAATCATATTCTCTAACCTGGGTAAATAGAATTTCTTCTCCAGTTTTCTTATTGGTTATTTTTCCAGATCCCAATTCTTCAATAGCCATTGTTTCACCAATAGGATTGATGATTCTTACATAAAATTGTTCCTGACCTGCATTGGTCACCTCATTTATAGTTGTATAAAAGCAAACTTTTAATTGGTCTATGTTTTTGGCCATTTTTTTCTTCACTGCTTTTCCGGAACCTTTGGTCTTCATTCCAGTAACGCTGACATTTTTAACTCTTACAACAGAAGCAAAATTTACTGTTTTTGCCAAACGATCCCGTTGCTCGCTGATTTCATCTTTTTCAGAAGTTAAAGATGCTTTTTCAGTTTCCAGTTGAGCTGTTGCTTCTCTCTGAGAGCTCAAATCTGTTTCCAACATTTCAGTTTTACTGACCAACTGAGAACGCTCTCCCTTCAGAATATCTACCTCATCTTTCAATTGCTCAATTTGCGCAATAAATTCTTGGTTTTGAGCTGTCAGGTTATTGAGTTCCGCCCTTGCCCGTTTCAAATCTTTGCCATTTCGAATTAACCTCGAAATTTGTTCTTTTTGTTGTTCCAATTCCAATTCTTTTTGGTCGAGAATGGCATTGAGTTCGTCATTTTCGCCACGATAAGTTTCCAATTGGTTTAAGGCATCGTCGTATTGCTTTGTCAATTCCTGCTCTAATTTGTGAGCTTCATCCAGCTCAGTTTCCTGTTGAGCAATCACTTTATCCTGCTTGTATTTATTGTAAAGCAAGAAAGCATTTACGGCTAAAAGAGCAACCACCACAACAGCGGCGATGGCGATGAGTCTTTGCTTTGAATCGTTTGTTGACATAATATAATTTTTAATAACACCGGATTGGGAGCGGTGAATGTTTAAAATTTATTTAAATATCTTATTGCCCGCAAAAATACCCAATTGATTCAGAATAAATGCATCATAGAAGGATTGGAAACCATCCGTTTACCCTTAAAACTTTAATTATATTCTGACAATCAATTATTTACAGAGCAAAATTAAGGAAAATATCAATCCATAGAACCCTTCAAAATATTGGGTTCCGAGTTTAATTTTCATAACTTACCGCCTATTCCTTAACTGGTTTTGCCAAAGATTAGGGCGAAATTAAATTTATGAAATCAAGCTATGCTCAATCAAATTGATATTGCCAAGGTGCTTTTCCTGGATGTGGAATGTGTATCCAGTTATCCTTCTTACTCAGACTTAAACGAAGATTTTCAGAAATTATGGCAAATAAAATCAAAACAAATCTTAAGAAAATATGATGAAGCTGTATCCGAGGATGAGGCTGCCGCACTTTTTCCCGAAAAAGCAGGTATCTATGCAGAGTTCGGAAAAATCATTTGTATTTCTGTAGGAATTGTTGTGAGAGATAATAATCAAAAGCTCGCATTAAGGTTAAAATCATTTGCCAATGATGATGAAAAACAATTACTTATTGATTTTTCAGAAATGCTCAAACAATTTTACAACAATCTCAATTCTCATTTTATTTGTGGGCACAACATCAAAGAATTTGACATTCCCTATATCTGTAGAAGAATGCTTGTCAATCAATTGCCTTTACCTGTAATGCTAGATATTGCTGGTAAGAAGCCCTGGGAAACGAAACACCTCCTGGATACATTGGAGCTTTGGAAGTTTGGGGATCGAAAAGCTTACACTTCACTAAAATTGCTGGCTGCTGTTTTGGGATTTCCCTCACCTAAAGATGACATCGATGGCTCTGAAGTTGGGAAGGTGTATTGGGAAGAAAAAGATTTGGAACGTATTGCCGTTTATTGTGAAAAAGATGTATTAGCGACTGTTCAGCTGTTTTTGAAATTTAAACTAATGCCAATTTTGGAGGAGGAACAAATTGTTTTTGTGGGAAGATAAACCTTAAGCATGGAAAAATTTTATCCAAAGGTGGCATTGATTGGAATACCTTATGACCAAAAATCCAGTTTTCTTCAAGGAGCAGCTCTTGCACCAAATCTTATAAGAGCTACGCTGCACAACGGCGCTTCTAACTATTTTTCTGAGCAATTGATAAATCCTATCCAAGATTCGAACTTTGAAGATTTGGGAGATCTCGAAGTAGAAAAATACTTTGATATTGAAAGTGGGGTAAAAAGAATAATAAATACCAAAAAAAGAATTTTAACAATAGGTGGCAATCATTCTATCACTTACCCAATTATAAAAGCACATGCCGAGTATTACGAAAACCTACAAATTTTACAGATTGATGCACATGCTGATTTGTATGATGAACTATTGAATGACAAATATTCTCATGCTTGTCCCTTTGCCAGAATAATGGAAAATCAGCTTGCAGAAAGACTTGTTCAACTTGGTATTCGAACATTAAACCCTCACCAAAAAGAGCAAGCTAATAAATATGGTGTCGAAATAATTGACATGATTGATTTTGATGCTGGCACTCGACCTAAATTTGATAAACCTCTTTACATTTCTTTAGATCTAGATGGTATTGACCCTGCATTTGCTCCAGGAGTTTCTCATCATGAACCAGGAGGTCTCACAAGCAGGGAAGTAATTCGTTTGATCCAGGAAATAGATGTCCCAATCATTGGAGCAGACATTGTTGAATATAATCCACACCGGGATATTTCGGGAATTACTGCAGCGTTGGCAGCCAAATTGCTGAAAGAAATCGCCTGCAAAATGATATCTAACCATTGGAAATAACTCTTGCTACGCTACCGACAATTTTTCCGCTTTATCTATTCACCACCACTAATTCATCTATATATTTTCTTAATTTTATCCCAACGTAAAAACAACATTAAATCCTCACTATATGAGAAAGTATTTTTACCCGATTTTTCTTTTAACCATTCTTACTTATCCCCTTCATTCTCAAGTCATTATTAATGAATTCTCCGCTGCGAATATGACGACCATATTTGACAACTACGGAGATAATGAGGATTGGGTTGAGTTGTACAATGCGGGAAGCAGCACTGTAGATTTAGAGGGCTACATGCTCAGTGACAACATCAATAACCCACCAAAATGGCTTTTTCCAGCTGGTGTTAGTATCGACCCTGGCCAACATTTATTGATATTTTGTTCAGATAGAGACGAGGTTTCCAGTAATTTCATTCATGCAGGTTTTAAACTTACCCAAACCAAACAAGAATATATCGTTTTATCTGATCCTGATCAAAATACCTTGGACGTGGTTCAAATGACCAATCCAAATCAAATGAATCACTCAAGAGGAAGGGTACAGGACGCGGATCCCAATTGGGGTATTTTCTTAAACCCCAGTCCAGGAGCACCCAATGGCAATGCTGTAAAAGAATACACTTCCAAGCCTGAATTTAATGCTGCACCTGGTTTTTATAGTGGATCCCTGACAGTTGGAATTTCTGGCGCTCCAGGTTCAGAAATCAGATATACACTGGATGGTTCAGAACCAACTGCAGCTTCTACACTTTTTACCAATCCAATAACCATTACTCAAACTACTGTCATCAAGGCTATTTCCTTCGATGCAGACCCACAGACCCCAGCTAGCTTTGTTGAAGCCAATACCTATTTTATCGATGAGGATCACACAGTTCCTGTCATTTCAATTTCGGGTTCAGATTTGGAGCAACTCTTGAATGGTCAACAATTTGACCCACAAGGGGCTTTTGAATTATTTGGAGAGGACAAACAGTTAATCGATGAAGCATATGGTGAGTTCAACAAGCATGGAAATGATTCCTGGGCTTACGATCACCGTGGAATTGATTACATCACACGTGACCAAATGGGGTATACGAGCTCTATTTCTCATAAAATATTCCCGACGCAAGACCGTGACAGGTTCCAAAGGTTGATTTTAAAAGCTGCAGCCAATGATAACTATCCATATGAAGATGGAGGCGCTCATATTCGTGATGCCTATATTCATCATTTATCTCAACTAGCCGAACTGGAATTGGATGAGCGAAGCTATGAACCAGCCGTAATTTACCTGAATGGTCAATATTGGGGTCTGTACGAAATGAGAGAGAAAGTAGACGATCCCGACTATACCAGAAGATATTATGATCAGGGGAGAAAATGGATTGATTATATCAAAACCTGGGGAGGCACCTGGGAAGAATACGGGAGCAAAGCAGATTGGGATGCATTGCATGCCTTCATTACTAATAATTCAATGTTGGATCCAGCCAATTATGAAATGGTGAAAGAGGAATTGAATGTGCAAAGTTTGGTAGATTACATGATCATCAATACCCATGTTGTTTGTAAAGATTGGCTCAACTGGAATACGGCATGGTGGCGTGGAAGAAACCCATTGGGTGGAGCAACCAAATGGCGCTATACGCTATGGGATATGGATGCCACTTTTGGTCATTATATCAATTACACCAACATTCCCAATGACGACCCTAGTGCGGATCCTTGCGACAATGAACAATTGCCACAGTTTTCTGACCCTGAAGGACATGTCGATTTAATCATTTCTCTACTCGAAAGCGAGGAATTTCATTCTTTATATGTGAATAGATATGCAGATTTGAATAATTCTTATTTGTCTTGCGATTCTATGATCACCATTCTGGATCGGATGATAGATAGAATCACACCGGAGATGCCCCGCCAAATTGCTCGTTGGGGTGGTACGATGAATGAGTGGGAAGATAATGTGCAAGAATTGAGAGACTTCATTTTGGATCGTTGTGTTTTTATTGATAATGGTATTTCTGATTGTTATGATGTGACGGGTCCATATCCTGTAACAGTTAAAGTAGAACCAGTTGGTTCCCCAAACAGAGTAAGGGTCAATACAATCATACCAAATGTCTACCCTTATGGTGGAGAATATTTTGGAGGAACTGTTTTGAATTTCCAGGCTATTCCAGATCCTACCTGGGAATTGGACCACTGGGAAGTCGATACCAATACTTTTGCGCCAGATGAGTATGCTCCCAATATTACCCTTGCGTTAGAAGAACAGGGTGATATCGTCACTGCATATTTCAGACCTGCAGTTCCTTGTGCAGATCCGGTTGATATAAATTTGCTGGCTAACTTTTCTACCATCAGCGCGGACTGGCAGGGACCCAGCAACTCCATTAGTTACGAAATCAATTGGAGAAAATCCGGTAGTATGGACGATTGGGAGGTCATTTCAACAGTAGATGAAAATTATCAAATTTTTGGGTTAGATGTTTGTACTGACTATGATGTTAGAATTCGGGCGATTTGTGAGCATGCACTTGGAGATTATTTGGAATACACTATCAAAACAGAGTGTGTAAATGGCTCCGAAGAGGCGGAAGCAGGTATTGTAAATCTTACGGTATTCCCCAATCCATTTGTTGAAAACTTAACGGTTGATGTCATTTTGGAAAAGCGGCATGAAGTTTCCTTAGAGTTGCTGTCAACCACTGGTCAGATACTTCATTATCAACAATTTGGAAATCTTTCCTCAGGTCAGCATTTCTTACCTCTTGATAATTTGAATGATTTAAGTGCCGGAGTTTATTTTGTAAGAATTAATACAGAAGAAGGTATGTTGATAGAGCGTGTTGTAAAACAGTAAATCATCATAAAATGAAATAAAAAAGCCGCGTATCCAAATGGACCGCGGCTTTTTTATTTCATTTTTCCCGATTTTCAATACCTTTGAATCAATTCAAACATTGACTCTAATTACTGCAAAACGAATATTTCAATGAAAAATCCAACTCTCATCTTACTTGTAATTTCATTATTCTATACTACCCTATTTTCGCAAAAACCTGCCATTTCCGAAAACAAACAATCCATCATCAATTCGGTCGAAAATCATCAATCAAAACTGATCGAGATGAGCGATGAAATATGGGCTTTGGCGGAGATAGCTTTTGAAGAATACAAATCAGCCGCAATTCTTGCAGATTATGCCGAGGAGCAAGGATTTACAGTAGAAAGAGGAGTTGCCGATATGAAAACTGCCTTTATTGCCAGCTATGGTTCCGGAAAACCCATTGTGGGCATTTTGGGAGAATTTGATGCCCTTCCTGGAATTTCCCAAAAAGCACAACCCACAAAAGAACCACTACAGAATGGAGCAGGTGGACATGGATGTGGTCACAATTTATTTGGCGTAGGAAGTTTGGGTGCTGCTATTGCTATCAAAGAACTGATGCAAGAAGGAAAATTGACTGGGACAGTAAGGTTTTACGGAACACCAGCAGAAGAAAAATATTTTGGGAAGCTGTTTATGGCTCGGGCAGGATTGTTTGACGATTTAGATGCTTGTCTTGATTGGCACCCAAGTGCCAAAACCAAATCCAATGTACAAAGCTCCTTAGCATTAGTAGATTTTATAGTTGAATTTTATGGACAAGCAGCACATGCCTCTGCAGATCCATGGAATGGTCGAAGTGCTTCAGATGGATTAGAAATGTATACTCATGGCATAAATTTATTGCGTGAACATGTAAAACCGACGGTTCGCATCCATTATCACATACAACATGGTGGTGATGTGGTAAATGTGGTTCCAGAATACACCAAAATATGGACAAGGGTGAGAGATTCCAAAAGGGAAGGTATGTTGGAGGTATATGAAAAAGTAAAAAGAATTGCCGAAGGAGCAGCCCTGGCAATGAACGTTGATTATAAAATTACCCTAGTCTCTGGTCTCCATGAAGTTTTGGTAAATAGAACTGGTGGCGCTGCCCTACAACAAAATTTAGAATTTCTGGGAGAAATCCCTTATTCAGATACAGAAGTAGCATTCGCAAAGAAAATCCAGGAAGTAAGTGGGAAGCCACAAATTGGATTGGATAGTAAAATCAAGCCATTGGAGGACACTTGGGAACACCCAAGGGGAGGTTCAACTGATGTAGGAGATGTAAGTTGGTTGGTCCCTGAAATTAGATTAGGTGTTACTACAGCACCTGTTGACACACCCTGGCATTCCTGGGCGGTTGTCGCCTGTGGTGGGATGTCAATTGGTCATAAGGGAATGATATACGCGTCCAAAGCCTTGGGGATGACAATGGTAGATTTATTTGAGAATCCAGAATTGATAAGAGCAATGCAAAAAGAATTTAAAGAAAGAAAAGGAGATGCAGCATACAAAGCCATACTGCCTGAAGGTCCACCTCCTACTCCTGAAAATATGGAGAATTGAACTTCTTTCTGAACGATATTCCTATTGTAAGTTCAATCCTGACAATTGACTTGCGCTTTTTTATTTTCTTCTATTACATAATTTATTACCTCAGGGAAAAACTCATTAAACCCATTTTCCAATTCTTCATAATTATCCATTAAACTTTCTACTGCATTTTCTAACAACTCTGGTCGACTCGTCCTTTTTTTCATCCTATCAAAAGTATATTGTAAGCCATCCTTCATTCCGTATTTAACCAACCAATCATCTGCAATCATCAAAGGCAATCTTTTTTGAAGATTGGGTGGCATAATCGAAATTTTATCCTTCAAGGTTTTGTAAACCTCCGTTGTAAATTCTTTCAAGGATTTTTTTGAATATCTTTCCCAGTTATTTGCCAAAATGTAATCATACAATACGTCTAAAACTACGGGTGCATATTTTCCATGGACTTCTCGTAGCCTCTGGGTTCCTTTCTTCACAACTGGGTGTTCATCTGTAAAAGAATCAATTTTTCGATGTAGGAATACACCTTTTTGAATACCTGGTGCCAATTTTTCAACATCCTTATTTTTCAAAAAGTCAGCTAAAAAATTTCCAAGCATGAGTTCTTCATCGTTGCAGGAAAGAAATATATGGGCTAAAAAATTCATGGAGTTAATGAATAAGAAAAAATGATATTAAAATCTATCTTTGCGCGATTTTTTAAAAAGGGTTTAAAGTTTATTGGTTTTGTATGATTTTATTCTGTGAACCTTAAACCCCTTCAACCTCGAATTTATTTCAAATTATGAGCCTAAAATGTGGAATTGTCGGCTTGCCAAATGTAGGTAAATCTACACTCTTCAATGCACTGACTTCAGCCAAAGCACTGGCTGCAAATTATCCTTTTGCAACTAAAGACCCAAATGTGGGAATGATTACAGTTCCAGACCAACGATTGGAAAAACTGGCTGATTTAGTAAATCCCCAAAAAATAATACCAACAACTATCGAAATTGTTGACATCGCTGGCTTAATTAAAGGTGCCAGTAAAGGTGAAGGATTGGGAAATCAGTTTCTGGGGAATATTCGCGAAGTAGATGCCATTGTCCATGTAGTCCGATGTTTCGAAGATGGAAATGTGGTTCATGTAGACGGAAATGTTGATCCAGTTAGAGATAAAGATATTATTGATACAGAGTTGCTGTTAAAAGATATCGAGACGGTCGAAAACCGTCTCGAAAAACTCAAAAAACAGGCAAAAAGTGGGCAAAAAGAAGATAAGAAATTAGTAGAGGTCGCGGAAGAGATTTTAGCACACCTGGAAGCTGAAAATCCGGCTCGTACCCTTGTGATGGAGGCAGAAGGGGCGGATTTATTGAAAAGTATGTATTTGCTCACTAACAAGCCTATTTTGTATGTATGTAATGTGGATGAGGCTTCAGTAAAAAGTGGAAATGAGCATACCAAAGCATTTGTTGAAAAAGTAAAAGAAGAAAATGCTGAGGTCATTAACATCTGCGCAGATATTGAAGCAGAAATTGCATTATTGGATTCAATAGAAGAAAGACTTGAATTTTTGGAGGAAATGGGATTAGAAGAGCCGGGTGTCAATCGAGTTATCCGAGCTTGTTATGCACTCTTGAATTTGATAACTTACTTCACCGCAGGGGAAAAGGAAGTTCGTGCCTGGACTATTCGAAAAGGATGGACAGCTCCTAAAGCAGCAGGGGTCATTCATACAGATTTTGAAAAAGGGTTTATCCGCGCTGAGGTAATTCAATACGATACTTATGTTCAACTTGGTTCTGAAGCAGCTGTAAAAGATGCAGGAAAGATGGGGGTTGAGGGAAAAGAATACGTGGTGTCAGATGGAGATGTGATGCACTTTAGGTTTAATGTTTGACTACAAAAAATGAAAGTATTTCTGTGTTTTTGATATTTTTTTGCAAAACACAGAAATACGATTACACCTACCAATAACAAGGCTGATTTATTCAAAATCATCCTCAAACAAACTGTCTCCCAACATATCTGCAAGCATATCTTTGAAACTGATACTGGAATCAAGCAAATCTTTATTGATGACATTAAATTCTGCAAGCCCGTGAAGAACCAATTCCATGAAAGTTAATTCTTCTCCTTTTGGAATGCTAAATAGACCTACAAATTTTCGCAAGCCTGCAACATTCTCCAATTGCTTTTTATATTCCTTATCAGAAGAATCATTGAACAGATCTAATGTATTTCCACCTGAAAACCAAGCCCTTATAGTTCCGTATGGATCACTATGTTGTCCCTTTTTCAGTTTTTCAGGATTCGGAAAATATTCCAAAAACATTTTTTTTACCGCCTGCCCTACCAAATGGAGCGCAACCGCATACGGTCCTTCTTGTTCCCCTTCATAGACCAATTCCACTTTACCGGTTATTGCAGGAATAACGCCACAAAAATCTGTAATTCGGACAGTTGTCTTTTTGTCTCGATTTAATAACATCCGTCGTTCAGCCGTGCTCATCAGGTTTTCATATCCCGAAATACTCAATCTGGCTGAAACACCACTTTTTTCATCAATATATTCACTATCTCGAGCTATAAAGGAGATTTCTTCGAGCAAAGTTTTCAAAACCTCAGGAACCTGCACTTTTGTTGCTTGTTCTTTTGCAATATTTGCTTCCTGGTCTGTAATCGTTTTTGCGATTTCTATCGTTTTGGGGTAATGTGTCAAAATTTGGCTTTCAATTCTGTCTTTCAACGGTGTAATGATGCTTCCCCGATTGGTATAGTCTTCAGGATTTGCCGTAAAAACGAATTGAATGTCCAGGGGCAACCGAAGTTTAAAACCCCTAATTTGCATATCTCCCTCCTGTAAAATATTAAATAAAGAAACCTGGATTCTCGCCTGTAAATCCGGCAATTCATTAATTACAAAAATGCTCCGATGCGATCTGGGTACCAGGCCAAAATGGATTACCCGTTCATCCGAATAAGGCAATTTTAAGGTGGCCGCCTTGATTGGGTCTACATCCCCAACTAAATCTGCAATACTCACATCAGGGGTCGCCAATTTTTCTACGTATCTGCTTTCCCGGTGAACCCAGGCTACCGGAGTGTTGTCTCCTTTTTCTTCAATCAAATCTTTAGCAAAACGGGAAATTGGATTTAGTGGATCATCATTTAATTCACTCCCTTCCACAATCGGAATATATTCATCCATTAGGTGTATCATCAGGCGAGCCAACTTGGTTTTGGCTTGTCCTCTCAATCCCAGGAAAAGGATATTGTGCTTTGAAAGGATAGCTCTTTCAACATCTGGAATCACAGTATTGTCAAATCCTAAAATGCCTTCGAAAACAGTTTCATTATTCCTCAATTTCTGAATCAGATTCTGTCTTAATTCTTCTTTTATTGATTTGGGTTGGTAACCTGAAGCTTTTAATACTCCAAGAGTTTTAATATCCTTCATTAATCTTCTTTTTCAAATATTCATTTTGGAAAGTAACCTAACAAATTTCCTTTGTTTTGGTTTGTGCGGCAAGGTAAATAAATTTGTCTAAATTTGGTGGTCTTTTAAATTGCCACCAAATTTTAGGCTTAACCCAATTAAAATACTATGATTGACAAACTAAAACAATCAATTGCCCAGGCTGGAGAAATCATCAGAGATCAGGCAACTGCACTAGGAGATTCTGCAAAAGAGAAAGCCTACAATTTAATTGAAGAATGGGTTACCATCCTGCCAAGATTGGAAAATGCCAATTTGGAAATTACCAGTTTTGGTACCAGCATTTCACTTAGCCCTGGACTTCAGGTAGAACTCAAGGGAAGCCATAAAGATTTTTCCGAGGATAGATTAAAAGAATTGATAGCCGAACATTCAGATAGCACCCCATTAAAATTGGTATTCAACACTATAAAAACTACCTATAATCTTCACGATAAGTCAGGAAGTAGCATTGAAGAACCCTTAATAGTAAAAATTAAAGTGGGGCTTTCACCTGAAATCAGTGTATTTATCGGACAACCATTAATTTTTTAATAAATGAAATTTTTCAAGTTTCTTATTTCTCTCATGATTACGCTTACACTCGGTTGGTTCTGTCATAGTGGTATTACCTTAAGCAGTATGCCAACTCCAGTACCTCCTTTGGGTAAGCTTCTCAACCCTTTTTCAGGTATCTGGCAAAATGCAGAATCTGTAACTTCTTCTACCGTTGAAACCCTAAATTTTCCTGAATTGGAGGCACCTGTAAAAGTGGCTTTTGATGAAAAAATGGTTCCTCATATATTTGCTCAGAATATGAATGATGCAGCTTTTGTCCAGGGTTATATTACTGCTCAACATAGATTGTGGCAAATGGATTTTGGTTCGAGGTATGGAGGGGGAAGATTGGCTGAAGTTTTAGGGGAAGTAATATTGAACAAACGGACTGGGATGACTGCTTTGGATTTAGATAAATTGCAAAGGAGAAGGGGACTTTTGTTGGGCGCTCAAAATGCCCTAAGCTCATGGAAAAAGGATCCCGAAAACTTCGCGATTGTCGAAGCCTATGCCAATGGTGTGAATGCCTATATCAAAAATCTGGATCCAAAAGACTACCCCATCGAATTCAAATTGATGAACTATGAGCCAGAAGAATGGAATGTGTTGAAAGCAGCTTTAATTTCAAAAAATATGGCTTTGACTTTGTGTAGTCGAGAAGATGACCTGGAAGCTACCAATGCACTATCAATATTTGGAAAAGAAACTTTTGATTTTTTATTTCCGGAATACAATCCCAAACAAAAGCCAATCATACCCACTGGAACAGCCTGGAATTTTGATACAATTTCATTGGAAAAAGCAGAGGCTCCCAAAGAATTGATTGGTTTACTCAATCATCAGACTTTTGAAAAACCCGACAAGATTTATGGAAGTAATAATTGGGCTGTTTCAGGTTTAAAAACTGCTTCCGGAAATCCAATTTTATGTAGTGACCCTCATCTCAGGTTGACATTGCCTTCTGTTTGGTATGAAATTCAAATCCATACACCGGAAATAAACGCATACGGAGTGTCCTTACCTGGTTTACCAGGAATCATTATTGGGTTCAACGAAAATATTGCCTGGGGTCAAACCAATGTTGGACAGGATGTATTGGATTGGTATAGAATCAAGTGGACAAATAAAGAAAAAACAAAATATGAAGTAGATGGAATTGAAAAGAAAGTAACTTTTGCTGATTATCGCTACAAAGTAAAAGGTAAGGAAGCAATAGTTGTGGATTCCGTAAAATACACAATTTGGGGTCCTGTTGTTTATGAGTCAGAGGATCATCCCATGCAAGATTTAGCTATGCGTTGGGTTGCAATGGATCCATCCGATCCACGTGAGCTCTCAGTTTTCAACAAGCTAAATGGAGGAAAAAATTATGATGATTACATTGAAGCTATCAAAGGATTCGATAATCCTGCCCAAAACTATGCATTTGCTTCCAAAGATGGAGATGTCGCTATTACGGTTGGGGGGAAATTTCCGCTTAAAAGAAATGGACAAGGAAAATTTGTTCAGGATGGCAGCAAATCTGAAAACGCCTGGCAAGGTTGGATTCCCAAATCACAGGTACCTATGATTAAAAACCCAGAAAGAGGTTTTATTGCTTCTGCCAACCAACATTCTACTGATCCGAGTTACCCTTATTACTACAATTCCGCTTCTTTTGATGATTACCGTGGAAGGCATTTGGTGAACAGTTTAACTGATATGGAAAACATTGGTTTTGAAGATATGATGGCTTTGCAGAATGACAATTTTAGCCTATTTGGTAAAGAGGGTACGGAATTATTACTGAGAAACCTCGATACCACATCTCTCAATTCAACTCAGTCACAGGTATTAAGGAAATTACAAAATTGGAATTTCAGATTTGAAGGTTCGGAAATCACCCCGGTGTTATTTACGGAATGGTGGAGTCAATTCTTTGAAATGACTTGGGATGAATTTTTTGTTTATGAAGATTCCATAGATATTATTTATCCAGAAAATTGGAGAACCCTGGAAATATTAGAGCAAAACCCCGAAAACAGTTTTTTTGACAATCAAAATACCTTGGAAACGGAAACCGCAAGTGATATAGTAACGATAACCTTTAAAAATATGTGTGACTCTCTAAGTATGGAGTTGAAAAACCCTTCCTATAATTGGGCACAACATAAAGGAACTACTATCCAACATTTGGGAAATCTCCCAGGCTTTTCCTCCAATATGCTTGAAATCGGTGGTTATCGCCAGGCATTAAACGCCATTAGCCGCTCTGCAGGTCCCTCATGGAGAATGATCGTGGAGTTGGGTAATGAGATCAAAGCTTATGGTGTTTACCCAGGTGGACAATCTGGAAATCCCGGTTCCAAATATTATGATTCCATGCTCGATAAATGGGCAAACGGGGAATATTATGAGTTGTTCTTCATGAAAAATGCTGATGACAATCGGCAACCTATATTGTTTGAGCAGACTTTTGAGCAATAATTTTTATTGTGATTGATCCATAAATAAGCATTGCTAAATCTAAGCGACCTCTTCCTAAATGTTGTACTTTTTAACTCCTAACCGAAACATTTTTTTGCACAGAATAATCAAATGATAAAAATGAAAAATTTTGCGCTTGAAACCATATTGATAATAATAGTAGGCTATATACTTAATCAATTTATGGATTGGTGGGTTATTTTAGTAGTAGCATTTCTTGCTGGAATGCTTTTTAAATTTAATAATAGTCTTGGAAGTTATGCAGCAGGTTTCCTTGCTGTAAGCATTCTTTGGGGCGGATTTGCCTGGTGGCTTGACAGTGCTAATTTGGGTGTATTGTCTTCCAAAATAGGAACTTTATTTGGAGGAATTGATGGAAGTTCCGTAGTTTACCTGACTGGACTATTGGGCGGCATTCTAGGAGGGTTCTCGGCAATGACGGGCACTTTAGGGCGAAAACTTTTCGAAAAAACTTAAATTTAAACTATGAATACTTCAGATCCATATAAAAAGGCAAAAAAGAGAGTAAAAGAGAAAAAGGGCTTTTACGCGCATCTAACTTCTTATGTTATTGTAATTGGCTTTTTATTTTTAATGAATTTGACCACCTGGGATGGTGAAATATGGGCTATTTTCCCAGCTATGGGCTGGGGAATAGGGATTGCCTTTCATTATGTGGGTGTTTTTGGAATTCCTTTTCTCAATGTTCTTTCCAAAGAATGGGAGGAAAAAGAAATGCAAAAAGAGCTATCAAAATATCAGACAGACTTAGAGGAAATGAAATATCTGGAGGAGAAAAATTCAGAAGGACTGGATTTAAATATGGACAGGCATTTGGAGATGAAGGAAATTCAAAAAGATTACGACGAACGGGATTTTGTATAATGAATATTAAGGCTCAAAGGTGCATCCTTTGAGCCTTAATCGTTATCAATTATTTTTTTCCATCTCCATCTCAGTTTCAAGATCAACATCTTCTTCTTCAAAATTGGTTACCTCCAACTCTACCCTACGATTTTGCTGATGCTTTTCTTTTGAACAAGGAACTCCATTACTACATTCATTGACCAATTGCGTTTCTCCATAACCCTTTGAAGACAAACGGTTTTCGGCAATTCCTTGTTCGATAATATAATCTATGGCTGATTTGGCTCTTCGATCTGATAAGGAGAAATTATATTCATCCGAACCTCTAGAGTCCGTATGTGCTGTAAGTAAAACTTCCAAACTTTGATATTTATTCAGCTTTGTCACTACTTCATTCAGCGCTTCCTTTCCTTCAGGTCTTAAGGTAGATTTATCAAAATCGAAGTAAACCCCTTCCAAAACGATCCTTATTCTTGGTTTAAGCTTGACAATTGGACGAGGAGCATTATTTCCTTTGCAATCCGGGAGTAAATCGTTTAGCTTTAGCTCACCCTCAGTGAAACCTGGTTTATATGCCTTTATTACATAATTGTGTTTACAGTCTATTTCTACTCGGAAAGAACCTTCTCCATCGGAATCAAGTGTTTCTTTTTCACCTGTGGTCGTATTGATTATTTCAACTCCCGCCAAAGGGATGGGATCATTTGTCAATTTATTTACTACCAAACCGTCCAAATCTACCAATACCTTATCTCTTCTAATGGGAATTCGATATTCACCATCTTTGATCAGTTCATGAGTGGAAACCTGTCGTTCTGTAGGGATGTATCCTTCTTTTTCTACTAATAAATGGTATTCAGATTCTTTTGCCACCCCATAAGTCAAGGAGCCTTCTTCATTGGTTTCAATAGTTGTCTCAGAACTTTCTGCTCCCTTACCGTAAACGTAATCCAGCGTATTTCCATATTTGGTGGGTGTGATTACAACAGGCACTTTTTCCAATTCTTCCCCTGTATCTTCGTCGTAAACAATGATAATGGCTTCCAAAGGTTCTGGATTGTAGGTCCAACTATAAATATCATCCAGTCCCAATCCTCCTTCCCGGTTAGATGCAAAGTATCCTTCGGTACCAGTGGAATTTGAAGAAAAAGCTAAATCATCTGCATATGTATTAAATGGACTCCCCATGTTGGTCAATAAACCCCACTCGCCATCCTGACCTTTTCTAGCCGCAAAAATGTCCAAGCCACCGCTACCTGGATGCCCATCAGAGGAGAAATACAAATTGTCATTGGCATCGATAAAGGGGAAAATTTCATTTTCAATAGTGTTAATTGCACTTCCCAAATTTCTCGGTGTACCCCAAGCGGTATCTTGCCATTCACTAACAAAAATGTCCATTCCCCCAAGGGTGCCCGTCATATTTGAAGAAAAATAAAGTCTCTTTCCATCTGCAGAAAGAGCAGGATGGCAGGTACTATAATCATCACTATTAAATGGCAGTTCTGTAATATTGGTCCAGGTTCCTTCGACCATATCCGCTTCATAAATCTTTCTATCAATCAAATCTGCCTCATTTTTCCCATCCATATTATTTCTCGAAAAGAACATTTTTTCCCCTTCTGAAGCGAAGGTAGCTACCCCATCATGGTACTTACCATTGATTTTGCCTTTTAAAATCTTGGCTTCTTTCCAACCACCTAATGAATCTTTTTCAGAGAAAAATAAATCTGAATATTTACCTGATTCATCTGGAGGACATTTAAATAAACCAGCCTTGCCTCTGGAGGAGGTAAACATCAACCCATTTTTATAGGGCATAGGGCTGAACTCCAGATACTCAGAATTAATTGTGGTGAGGTTCTTCAATTCAACCCCATTATTTACATTCTCAGAATCTCCTGATTGTGCAAATAAAGGAAGAGAAAATAGTACTAATAAAATTGTATTTTGGATGTATTTATTTTTCATTCTATAAATATGGTCAGGTTCAAAATAGTCCAAGATTAAAAGATTAATACAAATTCAACTTTTATCCCTGGATATGGAACAACTTAGAAATATCTCAAATTTAAAATCTTGCAATCTTCACATGGGAAGGTATATCCAATAAGAATTTCATAGCTACCAGTCGTAACGCGTTTTAGTTCAGATGTTGTAAAATCCAGCGCAAATCCTGCACGAAGACCATTTTTAAATTCATATTGTACCAAACCATCCAAAGAATCCTCAAATCGATAATTTGCACCCAGCCAAATGGAATCAAAGAACAAGAAATTGGCATTTACATCAAATTCAAAAGGAACATTTGGATTCAAGCTAATCATGAAATTGGGGTAGAACTTCACGTTCCGACTGATTTGCGTAATAATCCCTGCCATGAAATAGTAAGTATTCACTTTTCCGGAAAATTCATCGCCATCAGAGTACAAAGAATTTTTTAATAACCTCGGAACAGAAAGACCCAGGTAAAAATTGGGATGTGTAAAATATATTCCGGCACCCGCATTAAACGTATTTGTTCTTTCTTCAGTATCTGGCACTAAGCCATCAATAACATCAACCAAATCTGCTTTCGTCCAATCTGCATTTGAACTTTCGTTTCTTACCCCCAATCCAAGGGCCAGGGTTTGATCATTTTTTAATTTGATTCTATAGGCATAATTAATCCCAACAGAAAGGGTTTTATGTAAACCAATTTTGTCCGTAATTAATGAAACTCCCAAGCCATTCCTATAACCGGCAAATGGTGCATGTGCAAAAATATTAAAGGTTTTGGGAGAACCGTCTATCCCAGACCACCATTGATTTCTGTATATCGCAGCCGCATCCAACACTTCTTTGCTACCAACATAAGCGGGATTATAATTCATTCGGTTAAACATATAGTGAGTAAACAAAGGCTCACTTTGTGCCCAAGACAGCACCGAAAAAGTCATTATCAAAAGTGTAAAAAGTATGTTTTTCATATTGAAATGCTTCATAATAGTTACACAATTTATTGGGCTGATTAAACGCTTAAGTATAGTCATCCCAATAAATTGTGTGTAAACAATTATCTTACAATTGTAATATACCCCTGGAGGTATTCGTCAATATCTGGTCGAAGTTTAATCAAATAGAAATAGGTACCTGCAGGAAGAGGTTTATCTTCATGAGTTCCGGACCAATCATTTTTGTAAGGCTCAGCCAAATATATTTCGTCTCCCCAACGATTAAAAATCCGAACCACATTTTCTGGAAAAGCATCATTTTCCATACAGTCGATATGGAATTGGTCGTTGGCTCCATCGCCATTTGGTGTGATAACATTTGGAATATTACAATCAGGTTCCAGGATTTCTATATTTACAATAGCCTGATCACAATTTTCAGGACACATCACATCACATATTTCATAGGTAAATTGGTCATTTCCTGAAAAGTACAAGTTGGGTGTGTAGGTAAAATCCCCATTATCATCCAACTCTAAATCTCCGTTTGAAGGTCCTGAGATAAGTGTGATAGTCACCCCATTTCCTGTTTGATCATTATTTAAAATGTTTTCACCTTCAATAGGATTATTGAACGGAGTTGAATAGTTATCATCACTTGCCTCTGGTGTTGGATATACCGTAAGAGAAACAGAGCTTGAAACTTCTGAAACACATCCATCTACATAAACAGTAACTGAATATTCTCCAGGCTCGGCATTCTCCACCTCAAGAGTAGGCTCATCCGTCATTCCCAGAGACTCCCCATTATAGAACCATTCATAAAACACTTCCAAACCCTGATAATCAGAAGTGGTCAAAGTCACCGTTTCTCCTTCACAAATTGGATCTGGTTCAACTGATAGGACAGGTTGGGCAATGTCATTGACCTCTACTTGAATACTTTGTGAGACAGCTTCACAACCTTCTTCGGAGATGACATCAAGGCTAAACGTACCTGCAGTCGTTACATCGACTATCACTGCAATAGTGATAATGGTATCTGAAGTAATCGTGCCTGTTTCATCAACCCCTGGCCCTGATAACTCATAGGTTACAGAGGCACTACCATTGAGCATAATGGTGGCTACAATTACTGCAGTATCTCCTTCGCAAAACACATCACCTCCAGTTAATTCAGCTGTTGGCAGTGGGTTGACAATAACTTCCACGCACTTTTCAACTGCGAAACAGCCAGAAACAGATTCAAGACTTAGACAATAGGTGCCTGATTGATCTGGAGTAATGTCAGGAATTGTAACTTCAAATGGACCATCAACCCCAACTGTAGCGGTAAATTCAAAGCCACCTGGGCCAGTCCAGGTATAGGTTATTGGTCCAATTCCAGGAACTGAGTTGCTGGCTGTCAATACCACTGTTTCTCCCTCACAATAGGAACTGTCTTGTGTAATATCGATAATCTGCGGATTTGGTTGCACAAAAATGTCTATAGAGACCAGGGAAGAAATACAGCCATCGAATGACTCAGAAGAGCACTGTATCGTCCCTGTTTGATCAATTGTGAGATCCGGAATTAAGACTTTCAATGTATCGTCTCCACCTGCCATACTTACCACAACTGTACCATCAGGAAAATTACATGTAAAATACAGAGAGTCTATTCCAGGTGTAGTATTTATCATGGTAATGCAAACCGTATCTCCTTCACAAAAAACACCATTCGCTCCGCCAATCACCTCCAGCACAGGAGTTGGTTTCACTGCTACATCTACACATTTCTCCTCTGAAACACAGCCTTCATCCGACACCAATGTTAGACAATATTCTCCGGCTTGATCTTCTAAAATATCATAAATAGTTACTTCAAATGGACCTGTAGCCGGACATGTTCCAGCAGCGATGACCATTCCATTGGGATCTGTCCAGGTGTAAGCAACAGTGTCGGTAGGATTTGCGGTGGTATCGAAACCGATTAAAACAAGGTCTGTAAGCGCACAAACTAAGGTATCTGCCGTTATCTCTGTGATCTCGGGTTGTTCATATACGTTTATAGTCACAGATTCAGAGTCAGAACAACCCAAATTTGAAATGAGGGTTAAAGTATACACGCCAGGAGTTAAGGTCGAAGTATTAACGGTGGCTTCAAAGGGTCCGGCAATATTTTGAGTCGTTTCGGATATGATTACTCCATTGGGCCCTTCCCAGGTATAAGTCAGAGAATCAATTCCAATAGTACTGTTCGTTCCACTTAACACAATATCTTCTCCTGAACCTTCACAAAAGGTTCCTCCACCCGTCAGATTTTCTAATTCCGGAGTAGGATTAACCAAAACTTCAACACTTATAGAATCTGAAAGACAACCTTCATCTGATTCCAACACAAGTGTGTAAGTTCCAGAATCATCTATTTGAATATCACTAATAAGCCAATCAAAATTTCCATCCCCTGAAGTAGTTTCGGTAAAAACTGTTCCATCCGGAGCAATCCAGGAGAAAGTGATAGAACTTATTCCTGGGGTGGCATTCATCGCTGACAATAATAAATCATCTCCAGAACAAACAGTAGTATCTGCTGTCTGATTGGTTATTTCAGGGTTTGGATTAACTTCTACTATAACTGAATCTGGATCAGCATTACACCCAAGCGATGTAAATATGTCTAAATAATAGGTTCCAGATTGATCCAAAGTAAGGGGATCTAAAACCAGAATAAAAGGTCCATCTCCATCAGTTGTGTCTGTAAACATAAAACCATTTGGACCCGTCCAGATATAAATAACGGTGTCTACTGGTACTGAATTGGAAGCCGAAAGCACTACAGAATCACCCTCACAATAGGAGCCTCCACCAGTTAAATCAGTGATTTCCAATTGAGAGAATACATTGATGTTTACAGTATCTGGTTCTTCAGTACAACCATTGGGAGAAGCTATAGAAATGACGTAATCACCAGATTGGGAAACACTAATTCCATTAATTGTTGTAATAAATGGTCCGGGATAATCGGTTGTATCTGTAAATGTGAAACCACCAGGACCTGTCCATGTATATATTATAGTATCAACTTCAACCGAATTTGTGGCCAAAAGGGTCACATTCGCTCCTTCACAAACACTTTGATCTTCGGTTAATAATTCCAAGTTCAATCCATCTGTAACCTCTATGCTTGCCGTATCTGGCGTCGAAGCACATCCTCCTGCACAAACCAGGGTCAAAATATAGTCTCCAGCGTCGTCAAAGTCTATATTTGTGAGGGTTACAGGAAATGGCCCTTGTTCGTTTGCTGAACCAGTAAAAAAGAATCCATTTGGTCCGGTCCAGGTATAATCACAATTTGCATTTCCCACAATTGAGTTTGAGGAGTTATTTGCAGTTAATGTTACGTCAGTACCAAAACAATACAAACCCTCAGTAATTCCTGTAATATTAGGAATTGGATTTACCACCACATCTATAGTTAGTGGTGTGGTCGTACATCCATCCTGGGATAAAACAGCCAATGTATAGGTTCCTGTATTGGATAATTGTGCTCCAGGGATGTCTGCTGACAATGGATCATTTCCACCAACTGTAGTGGAAAAAGAGAAGTTACCTGGACCTATCCAGGTATAAGTTATCGAATCAATTCCAGGAGTAGAATTCATTGCAGAAAGCATGATGGTTTCTCCTTCGCAATAATCTCCTCCCCCCGTTATAGTGGAAATATCGGGATTAGGATTAACAGTTACAAAAATAGTATCTGATGTAATATCACAACCAACAGCTGTTTCTACATTTAGGATATATCCCCCTGCTAGTGTTGCATCTAAATTAGTCAAGGTCACTTCAAAAGGATCATCTCCATCTGCAGTTCCTGTAAAGAAAAAACCGTTAGGTCCTGTCCATGTATAAGTAACCGTCCCAAGAACAGCGATAGAATTTTGACCTGATAAAACCGTACTATCGCCTATACAAAACATTCCACCTCCTGATAAATCTATCAAAACGGGATTAGCATTTACCGTAACCTGAACAGCAGCAGTTCCCAAAGGTGAACATCCCAGGTTTGAAACTATATTCAAAATATAGATTCCACTATTATCAAGGGTTGCGTTTGGTATTTGAGCATCGAAAGGATCGGAACCTCCAACCGTGGCCGTAAAAAAGAAGTTACTAGGTCCAGTCCAGGTATATGTTATACTGTCAATACCTGTTACCGTATTCATTCCAGTTAGGTTTATATCATCCCCTTCACATATATCAGAATCGGGGGTAATAGCTGTAATATTTGGATTTGGCAGAACCAAAATCTCAATACTATCTGGACCATCTGCACATCCAAGTTCATTCACCACCGAAACGGTATAAATGCCAGATTCAGCGAGTCCAATATCATTTACATTTGCAGTACTGGTATCCAGGGGGTTTAAAGTTTCTTCAAATAGAAATCCATTTGGCCCCTCCCAGGTATAGGTCAACTCCATGAAATTATCCTGACTATTTGTTGCTATTAGTTGAATATTGCTTCCTTCACAAAATGAGCCTCCTCCAGTTAAAACTTCCAGCTCAGGGGTGGCACCCATCGCATCACAGGGACAATTGTTAATTATCTCCACGACAATTGTCTGCGGAATAATATCGAATTCATTAAAAAACCACTGATCCATAAACTTGTCATTTCCAAAATTTCCGGAATAAGTAAATGGTTGATTGGTCGGCAATGCATTCCCTGGCGTTCCTCCCCCACTGACGGCTCCTCCAATATCAGAATGATCGTAATAAAACTCATCTGGGATGATGCCAGCCGGAGCGTTAAGTAGTTCAAATGTTACCCCGCCAACATTGTTTTCGATATCCGTCATGGAGATATGGATTTCTCCAAATTGTATTACACCAGTATAAGCTAAATTAAAGGCTTGATTAATAGCAATTGAATCTCCCAAACCATTCCTACCATTCCAAAAAATACTATCCAGTCCGCCCATTATATTGGTACTTAGGGAGACATCTTCTGGATCGTCAAATTGGTTGTTTTCATTCAAATCAAGTAATAGTTCAATTTGTCCTCCGATATTTGTTTGAAAAACAAACCAGCCTCCCTGTCCCAACTCCATTGTGTTTACAGTACAACCAATACTATCAGGGTCAAAACCTCTAAAATATATTGTATCTAATTGAAAATCAATTAACTCTGAATATAGCCAGGTATAATGCGTATTGGTTGGCATCCTCCAGATATCAGTAGTCATAGCCGAATCTGGCATATCACTATTGGGAAGATTGAAGAAGATTTTGTTGTTAATCAAGGGACCAAAATCCTCTGCTTGAGGTTCGTATAGATATAAAGAATCTTGATGAATGGTCCATGAATCTGGGTCTTCATCTCGTCTAAATGAAATTTCATCCTTAGACTTATAAACTGGAGCAAAGCCATCGGTTTCTCTCCTTACCAATCCAAGTGAATTAGAAGAAATTGGGAATCGGTAGGGGTCAGTTTCTTGAAAATTAACCTCATATAAATAACCATCCTGAGTAAATACATAAAAAGTAGGTGAAGTAGTCACATTATTACCATGCAAAAGAGAAATATACTCATTTGAATAAACCCTTCCTTCAAGCAAGGTACCCCCCTGGTCACCAGCTGCATTTTGTGAAACGGTAATATCCCAGGCTAAAACTACCGTTCTTGTGGCAGGCTGATTTCCCAACCTGGACCAAGGATCTGAGTTTAAAATATTCGGGAAAGTAGCTTCGTCATAGCTAGGAAAATCAAATATCACAGTCCAGATTCCTTCCTCTCCAGGCATAACTTCAACGACACCAGGATCGTATCCTCCATTAGCATCCCCAATTGGTCCATTGGATTCTTCAACATTATCGAAAATTATGGCAAGTCCTAAATTATTTCCAAAATTGTCAAAAGTAGCCGCTATAGATCCATCTGGTCGAAAAACTCGAATAAAACCCTGGTTAATCCCAGTATGGCTAGATCCAACATTAATAAACTCTCCTTCATTGGCGTAAACTTTTAATTGCTGTGGATCTCGGGTGTCTAAAAACAATCTGTGACCTGGATAATTGACAAAATCTTTTGAACCTTCTGCAAAAACATCTTGAATTCCAATAAGAAAAATGAAAAATAAAACCAGGTGTGATCCCGTCCCTGATATAAAGGCACCAGATTTACCCAATGGTAGAGGGATTTTCATATCAATATTTTTTAAGTCAGTTTTAAGTAATTCGGTTTTCATCTTGTATAAATTCCTCCCTACTTAGCCCTACTTGATTTTAAGAATTTGTGTAGTTTTTAATTGATGAGACTGAACAATGGTAATCATGTGAATTAGAGAGAAATGTCGACCTTATCTTTTGGTGTTTTTATATAAATACAATGCTTAACACATAAGGTATTGATTAATGGCGTCAAAAATATTGCCATTAGTTTTAAATTCATAATAATCTACACAAGATTTTTCCACATTAGCAATCTATTAGTCCTTATTATTCAATGAGTTATATAAATATCATATTTAAAAAAGCAGAAAATTGTATAAATTCTATATTAATGTATTTTCTGGTGTGGGGAGTGAAATGGAGGTGAAAGGTAGAAAAAATTAGAAAAATGCCTTGATTTCGTTTTCAGAAATTGATGGAGATGAAAAAAAGTGAGTAAATCTTGTATGATTTTGAGTATTTATTTTTAGGTAAGTTCCTGTTCACAATTATTGCATAGCTATTTCGGCTTCTTTTCTAATCAAGCATCGTTGAAAATACTCGCCGTAGCTATGCTATGACTGCGTTTTTCGCCTCCCTTGATAAAAAAATAATCTCGAAATAACTTATACATAATTATGAACAGGAACTTATTGTGAATACTGAACACAAATATACAGTCTTGTTTTTATTGAAAATTGAAAAGTCCTGACAGCGCATTTTGCACTATCAGGACTTTTCCAGAGCTCTTTCTAACAAGTCTATCTGAACTACCGAATCAAAGTCACATCCCCCTTAAACAACTCCGTCGTTCCATCAATAAATTCAATCTCTGCAAACCAAACAAAAACAGCTGCATTCATGTCTTCATTTCTAAACT
>JBGTQJ010000010.1:0-77736 GCA_041941305.1 Saprospiraceae bacterium | reverse complement strand
CCTTGATAAAAAAATAATCTCGAAATAACTTATACATAATTATGAACAGGAACTTATAAATTCTGAAAAATTGACAAAAAGGAAAACTTTTAAAGGTCAAAATCAAGTTTTGATGCTTCTCAAAATTAATTCCAAAATTGCAAGCGCTAAAAATAATGTTTCTTCTTCTTTATTCATTTGATCCACAAATTGAAGGGCTCGTGGATTCGTGGTATCCGTTTTTTCAGGGTTCACCAGGCTGCCCACTTCACGTCCTCCCAAAATTACAGGCAACAAGGCTGCATCGCTGGATTTATTGACTCTGGCCAATAATTTTTTGGATTTAGCTCCATAAAAATCGCCATCCTTATCCATATTTCCAGCCAATTGATGATTGATGACTACCTCAGTTGTTTTGTCCTTAATTCTATATATAAATTCGTTTTCAGCAGTTCTTACATAAATGATAGCATTGGCACCTGTTGAAACATATTTTTTCATCGAATATGCAATCATTGGCTCGTGATAAATAGAGGTAAAAACACCTTTTGCTGTTTTAACAATACCCTTTTTAACTTTTTGATTCGTTTGATTTAGAGACAATAACTCCAATTCATCATGGCCCATTGGAACCAGACCTTTTGCCCACTTTGCCATGTCTTCTTTCATTTCTTTGAGATCTTTTTGAATTTTCCCACGCCTTGGACTCCAATTTCCCATGACCTTAGACAAAACAGAAACTCCGCCTACTGCCAGTGCTACTACTCCCGCTAATGCAATTGCTGAACCCATAATTATTGTTTTAAAAGGTCAATGACCAAATTGAGGAGTGAACATCGAAGACTTTTTGTCCCTTAGGGAAGATAGCCAAAAATTCTTCATCGATTTAAGATGTCCGTCTCTCTATAAACTAACTATCATGAAAACCCGCGCGATGATTTACCTCAATGCCATTATCCTCCGGAGATTCAAACATTTTGCGGCGAGTTTGCAGTGCTATTTTATCATCATCGGATAAAATGCCATAACCTGCATTCAAAATCATATCTATTTCTTCCAGAATTGCATCCTTTGGAAACCAATATGTATTTTGAGTATTGGTAATGTCTGTAATTATCTGGTTTTTGTAATCTTCAATCCTAAGTTCAAATAAATTGCTGTTGACTAAAACCAAGTTCATTTTTTCTAATAATTGGTTGTGAACCCCTTTCCCTAATTCGCTATGACCTCCATAATCCCATGTTTGAATGAACCATGCTGAAAAAAAATGTTCCACACTGTCAACTGGATAGATATTCAAGCATAAATCTACAAAATCATCATCTTCTATACCTTTAGTTTTTCTTGCTTTCTTCTGGAATGATTTATAATCCTGAAATAGATGGAACATGGTTCCTTCTGCTACCAGTTGGGTTTTATATCCTGGAAGTGCAATTTCTAACCATGACAAATCTGGCAATTTCTCATAATCCGTAACTTCAATTTGATCATGCATGATATTAACTAAATCTTCTCGAAGTGAATGTCCAAAATTGAAAGCCCGGGCAAAATCAACACTCGATTTTGCTGAATTTATATTTTTTCGATAATGAAATATTTTTCCAGCTAATTCTTCACCAAATAATGCTGTGGCTCTTGACTTCATTAAAACCTCGGCAACATGACTATCATTATTAAAACTCAATCCTCCTCCATATACCCATCCCTCAACACTTTCTGAGGTTTTAATTTTGACCCAGGGATCTTTGAATTTAAATCCCCGAAGGGTCACCTCGTGAAATTCACCGCTGGTTTTAATATCCAGGAATTCTAGTTGCTCTCCCTTGGAAAGCATTGCCACCGTTTCGGCATTCAAATCAGGTTCATTTCGAACCCGAAAATGATCCATGGATGATGTTAATATTATTTCCTGGGCAGGAGTATTAACATTTTCAGATACTAAATCAGGTTCTTCATTTAAAGTTTTTTCATTCTGACAGGCAGCTAAAAAAAACAGACCAAGGAATAGAAATTTTACAATTGGTTTCATTATTACAAAAATTCAATAACTAGTAAACTTAAAATATTCAATGCTACGTAAATCAAAAAAATTAAATAATATGCTTTAGGTCAGGCAAGATTAAGCAAAATTTTAAAAAATATGGAATGATTCTGAATTTGGAAAAGCAGGTAAGGTTATAAAAAAAATCTGCCCCGAACAACGCATCTGTTGACGGGGCAGCCCACACACTATGAGAACACCCAATATATCATTTGGTTTTTATGAGGTCTTTTATTCAAAGTTGAAAGCTGGGAGATACTGGTTCTTGAGTTTGGAGGGTAATCTCCCAACCTTCATTTATTTTTCAATAATTCTTAAAAGTTGAATCGTGGGATAAGTATTCTTATTCTTTCAAAAAAATTTGCATCATTAACTGTATAATGGATACGCTTTAGTTCACAAGGATACCACTTTAAGAATATCATAACATCTATCCACACATCAAGAATGCTTTCAAAAATTCTAAAAAGGGGTTCACCAAAATAAAATTTAGCAAACCCATTAGTCATAATTAACTACTTATAACCGCTCAATGTCCTTGTTCTAACTTAGTTTGTTCATACTTTTTTCAACTTTAACTTTAGCAGTCACAGGGTTTGAACATATAATTTTGAAATCCTTTGATAACGCAAAGAGCAATTTTAGGTTAATTTGAAAAGAACTGAGGTTTAGGTATCTTAAGTGCCTTTGATTTTCAACTTTTTCCTTGCCAATCATTTTGGCAAAAAAGATGCGGTCGAACTTTTTCAGCGTTTGTTAAGACCAATGCCAACGGAAATAGTAGGCAGTTCGACCGCAACCAGGGGGATTTTTTGCCGAATAATCGGACGTTAGGGGGTAGAAAGCCGACCTCAAAAGAAGTCGTAAGTTTTCCCTTCTGGTATGTTTAGTGCTTTCTCAGCGTTTGTTTGTTTATTCGTGAAATCTTATTTTTTAATGATTACGGGGGCAAATGTATAGGCAGTTAGCATGATAGGCAATCAACTTTTTTCCAAAGTTCTGGTTCCTAAATGACTTTTTTAATGTAGTTTTTGAGCAAGATCAACTCAATTAAAACTACAATTAATTAAAATAAATTATCATATTTATCACATTATCAATTGGTTACATTGAAAGACCATGTATTTCACTCTATAAATACCTGAATTACATTTATTTACACTTTAAGTCGAAAGTTGAAGTTTCTAAGCATTAAAAAAAATTTTCATTTTTAAATATTTTTAACAACTTCGCAGAAATGAATTACATATTTCACCATTCGAATCATACTTCTACACACTTTTGGAGTCCATTTGATTATTGAATCCAATCATTTGGAAGCTGTTTGAATTTAACACTTTTCACATGAGAAAAAAGCTAAACTCAAACAGCTCCTTAGAGAAAACTTATGCGGGCAAAAGACGACCTTTTCCATCTTATCAAGGCGATGTCCAAATCAGAAAAACGGTATTTCACGCTCGATGCCAAAAAATCTGGTAGAGAAGGAGCCAAATATTTGGAACTATTCCAGGTGATTAATGGAATGGAAGATTATGAGGAACAGAAGCTAAAGAGAAAATTTCCGCGAAACCTTTCCTCAGATAAAGGGTATTTATATGAGGCAATTTTAAGAAGTATGCGAGACTATAGAAGCGCAAAATCAAAAACCGCACAGATAAAAGAACGCTTAATGGATTCTCGCTATTTATATGAAAGAGGACTTTATGGGCAGTTTGAAGACCGTATGAAAGAAGCAAAATCTATGGTTCTCGAATTGGAAGATAAGTTTACCCTTTTGGAAATTAATAAGGAAGAACAACTTGCCAAATATGAACTGGGAGGTTTCAGTAAAGATTATTTAAAATATTTAGAAGAACTAAATCTTGAAAAAGAGAAGACCTTAAAAGCGGTTCTTGAGGAATTGAAATTTTTGGATTTGTACTTTCATCTTTCTGTATTGGTTGCCCGGGAATTTGTTTTTAAAGAAGATTCCAGAACAGAAGAACTCAAAAAAAGCATACCTCCGGAATTGGAGGATGACAATTTTATGCCTCATTCTGCACATGCCAAATTACGCTTTTTAAAATGTCGTGCCTTGTATTATCAATTGATTGGAAATAGTGAACAGGTTTACCAGAATTTTTTGAAAGTAGTGGATTGGTGGGATCAACACTCTACTTATAAGGAAGAAGAATATTTCAGATATATCATTGATGTTTCCAATTTATTAAATACCTGTTTTAGAAATAAAGCATACCGGGATCAGATTCCCGCCTTCTTAGAAAGATTGAAAAAAGAGAACCCTAATAATCAGCATGAACAAGAAGTATTATTCAAAAAAGTCTCTATATCCAACTTATTGTATTATTTCCTGAATAACGATTTTTCTGGTGCTAAAAACCAGGTTCCAGAAATTGAGAAAGGGTTAAGAAAATTTAGTACAAAAAAGGATATCGTCCTCCTTGGAAATATAACAATAGTCTATTTCATGACCTCGGATTATGAAGAATGTCAGAAATGGGCGAATCAGGTTATTGATCTAAAAACCGGGAAACGCCTGGACATCCAGAGATTTATGAGATTAATTAATCTTATTGCCTTGTATGAATTGGAAGAAATAGACACTTTGGAAAGTGCGATTCGATCAAATACACGGTATTTCAAAAAGCAGGAACTGTCTAAAGACCGATTTGAAATGTTGGTTTTAGGATATTTGAAGAAAATATTCAACACCGCCATACAGGAAAAGAAAACAGCCATGATGGCTTTCAAAGATTTCCTGGAAGAAAGGCTAAAGAACCCTAAAACTTCAAAATCATTAGGATTGGATGAATTTTTATTCTGGATTAATACCAATCTTAAATTCTAACCATCATTTCTGTCCAACAAGTAAAATCGCATTATTTTTCTGGTTTTCCGGTTGGTTTTTAACTCTCTTCTTTGAGCAGTGGTTAGCTTTTCTCTTTCCTCCCTGGCATAAATGGTCTTATTAGATATAAAGGAAATTTTATCAACTTGAGTCTTCATTAATTTTACCCCAATGCCCTTGGTCTTTATTCCTTCAATTGGACGCGTATCTTGCTGATCTGTCATGCTGATATCGATGTCCGTTATGCCTATTATTGCAACTGAACGATTGCTGGAATTATAAATCAAATTGATAATATGCCGTTTGGTGGAATCGGAAATGTCATATTCTGCTATTCTTCTTTCTTTTGTCAATAAATCATCAATTGAATCCTGAAATTCATCGGAATTCTCAACATTTACAAAAGAATCTCCAACAACAGACAGAAACAAGCCCTGGGTATCAATTTCCAATTGTCCACCTCCGGCGTTTCCTTGTGTCGAAAACATCGTTTTCTTTTCTGAGGTAAGAACTAATGTGTTACTCATAGCAAATGGTTTTTCAATGGTAGACTGTGAACGATTGACGCTTGCGACAATCGGCTGGTGGTCTTCCAAATTTTCATGGTACTTGATGGACGGGAAATTTACGGTTAATCTTTGGCTTAGTGGTAAGGTAAAATGAAGATTTATTATTTTAAGATGTAAGAATATTGGCTTTCAGTGAATTAAACATTTCAATTGATCAAAACCATTTTTTTAACTTCGGAATGCTTGGGAGTTGTCAATTGATAAAACAGCAATCCCGATCCCTTCGGGTTCAAATAAATAGTTTCTTTATTTAATCCTTTATGAAATTCTTTGGTGATAACCACTAACTGCTTTCCTGAAGCATCCCAAACAGACAGTGTTCCCTGAATACCTTCAGGCAGATTAAAAGCGATTGTCGTCTGAGCATGGAAGGGGTTTGGATGATTTTGAAACAATTCAAATTCGGGATATTCAAATTGAAGTACTACATCCAACAATTCAAAGGTATTACTGTATGCTTCTGCCTTTGTAAACCTGGAACCAATAGAAATTACTTCTTCAATTTTACAATCTTGTTTGGCTTTAAAGTTTAATTCGAATAAAGTGTTTTCAACTAAATCCAATTCTCCATTCCAACTAAAAGTTAAGGCACCTGCTTCCTTTTTGGAGAGTCCAATATTTTGAATCCCTAAAATTGATTCTTTAAAACTTTCAAAGTCTAGTTTTTCAGTATCATAATTTAATGTAAACTGAAAGCCAGAAATGTCATCATGGCTTGTATTAAAAGACAAGGAAAATTCCTCATTAGAATTCACCTCAAGTCCCTTTGCACTAATTTCAAAATCAGTTCCCCCTTCCCTATCATCATTATTAATAAAGTTTTCAGGGTTAGCGCTGCAATTCACATCTCCCATTTTAAAGCCAATAAAATCTGCTTCTTCCTCATTTTCAATCAAATTATTAATATCTATAACTGGAGGAAAATCAGTTTGAAATGGGTTGTCTGGATTGGGGAAAACAAAATCTTTATCAATAAATCCCCAGGAGGGAACATCCTCAAATTTGTCGTCAATATGTAAAATCAATCTCCTGATCTTCACCAAATCTATCGTTGTTACTGATTTGGATTGATTTACATCTGCTGCAATTATTTTGTAAGGAGAATTTAGCATTACTGTCCCTAGAATATGCTTGCTTATCAATACCAAATCAAAAGTAGTTACACCATTTATGTAATTGGTGTCTTTGAAAGGAGTTATGGTAAAATCGCCGCCTTCAGACAGGCTATCAAATTCAAAATGTCCATCAAAAATGGTCAAATAATCTTCAGCATTATCTCCACTTAATTTAACTTCAACATCAGAAATGCCTTGCCCTTCCTCGGTTTCTACAGTTCCTGCAATTAGAGGAGGTCCCATACAAGCGCCCATATTATCCTGGATAACCACAAAGGTTTCGCAGTAATCCTGATTGCCGGTTTCATCAGTAATCCACAGCGTTATGATGATTTCTCCAATATTGAAACAATCTAAAACATAAATTTGATCGCTGGTGTCTGCAGAAAAAGAATAGATCAAATTATCTGTACAATTATCAAAGCTGCCAGCATCCAAATCTATTGCCCACAGATCAAAAGTTCCATTCTGCCCCAATTCAATAATGAGACCATTCAAACAATAAGGAGTAGGTTTTTTGCAATCAACTACATCAATATTGAATTGACAAGCATTGGAATTGCCACAATTGTCCATGACAGAATAAGTCATAGAATAATTTCCAGGAGGCACTTCTTCAAAAGGATCTAAACCAGTTCCCAAATCTCCAAAAGCTGTCAATGTCAAATTATCACTGCAATCCAATAAATCCGGTAGCGGCAGTTCAACTGTTGTCCAACAATCATTTTCTGTAATGCAAACCTTGAGATCGATAGGGCAGTCAATAACTGGAGCCGTATTATCAATAACTTTAATCGTTTGCTGATAAGTAATGTAACCATCTGGTTCAGCCCCCCTTAAAGGTGCATTCAAATCAAAATTTGAACTATTTAAACCGTCCTGGAAAACTCTTGGACTAAAACTACCATCTCCATTACAATCTTGCAGTAATTCTAATTCTGAACTTTCCACCACTTCATCTGAAATGTTGGGACCTACTTCACACCAATTGACAACTGTCCAGGTTCTTTGTACCTTAAAACAAGCATCCTGAACCACCGTAAAGTGTTGATCTTCAAAAGATATAGCGATTAATTCACAAGTATTGAAAAACAGATTAGGTGTGCCTGAATCAGGTAGCGAATCCGTACAAGTAACTGTTACATCTTCGGGGAATTCTACCACCCAATCAGAAACATGTTCAACAAATATCACTTGTGTGCATTGAACCGTTGGATTAAACCCAGGATCTGTAACTTCCCAAAATCTGGTAAGGGTACCCTCACCACAGGGGTTTAAATTTTCTGTGACCTCAAGTGAAGTATATAATAATTGACAATTATCAAAAAAGATCGGGTTTCCAAACTGGTTCAAAACCGTGTAATCATTAATTGCCAATGGAACCAATAGGCTGTCCTTATAAAAATCACAATCAATCGTCTGAGATGGTGGGCAATGAATGAGCTCAGGATTTATTTTATCCACAACGTTCACCTGCACCATACAATCATTGTAATTTCCGGCACAATCAATGGCTCTTACAACCAATTGCAAGGGACTTTGAGAAACATCATTGCAACAAAATGTCACCGAAGTATTGAATAGGGTATCCTGTGGATTTTCACAGTATGACTCCATTTTACGCACTTCAAAATAATCCAAACAGCAATTGTCACTACTTCCATCATCGAAATTCGCTGCATCTACTGCAGCAATCCCATCAATAGATAAAGCTACTTCAGTAAGTTCATCACAAACTACAATTGGAGCAATGTCATCAACGACTTCAATTAGGACAGTTAAGCTGTCAAAGTTTCCACATTCATCTACAGCCTCATATATAATATTATGGAACCCGAGGGACAGACCAGGCGAAGGAATATAACCTCCATCAGAGCCATCTGTACCATTTGTATAAATCGCTTCACCTACTGGTGTAAATATTTTTGAAATCCATGTACCGCATTCGTCGGAGATCTCTGCTGGCAGTAAAAAATCTTCAGAAGTACATTCCTGTGGATGATCACCTGTGACATTGGCACTTACTGCAAACGCATCCAATTGTATGCTTGGAGCCAGGTTATCCAAAACATCAATTAATTGAATGTTATCGTCTCCATTGATATCTGTAGTCAATATCTCATTAGTGCACCAATTGAGTATCGTCCAGGTTCGAATTATCTTAAAACTTTCTCCACAGGAGGGCAGTGTGATATCGCTGTGGGTAACATTGTAGGGGCAATAATTACCCACTGCAACATCTGGTACTCCAGAACCGGTACTTGGTAAATCATTGGTAAATGGGCTTGCTTCGATGACATTGTTATAATTTAAGTAATCACCACAAGTCCAAAGGCGGTCATCTGGAAAATCAGGAAGTTGAGGCTGTGATGTAGTTATTATTTGCTGGCAAGATTGAGATTCATTTCCCTGATCATCAATTGCAATGTAAGTTCTGGTAATGATTACACCATTACAAGGGTCAGAATTATCAATAGTCTCTTCGATTAGGTTAACATCAGGGCTGCTATCGCAATTGTCATCAGCAGGAGGTTTAGGAATTCCATTTAAACTTTGGAAACAGGGAATAGTGAGATTAAAGCAGAATATTTCGGGAGCAGTTTTGTCTTCCAAAATGATTTCACCCCAACAGGAATTGTTCGTAACTATGTGTGTAATGGTAACTTTCAATGTTTCCTCAATATAGATACCTGGCACTGGGTTACTTACCGGATCTCCCATACTATCCTCAATCTCAATGGAATAATCCATGGTATTTCCAACCCCACCTTCCAGAATCATATCAGGGGTAATCAAAGCCAAACATTCGTCGTCGAAAGAAACATGAACCAGGTCATTACAGCTAAGGGTAGAATCCAGAAAAATATTTTCCGAAAAGGCCAACGCGGGCAGGGAAGCACATACCAACACAAGGATGGTAGCCATCTGTTTCACAAAATCTGGGACTACTTTCACGGAATTATAATGTTTCACAAAACCAATCTATCATACCTTTTTGACAATTATTGATAATTTCCCCTCATTTCATGTACGTCAAATTTCCGGTTTGAAGACAGGTAATTTTTTGAAATTCAATACTTAAAACATGGTTAATTTCTAGCAACTTTTGGGACAACCGGTTTTTGGCGAGTGCTTTAAAAAAAGTTTTTATTAGACAATTTAAAGAACATAAAACATTAAAAATCAGTCGCTAAGTTAAAAAAATAGTTGAGTTGTTGCAACTGATTTTTTTCCACAGAAAAGACCTTGCCGAAAATTTGTCCGACAAGGTCTTTTTTTATTGTGAATGAAAATTGATAAATGATGAATGATTATTATTGATGGTAATTGATAATTTTTGATATTCATTAACTATCGATCATCTTTCATCATTAATATTTCATTATTTAATTATCGTAATATCTCCTTTACATATCTGACTTTCTCCTACATCCAATCTCAAAATATAGTAGTAAGTACCAGTAGGCAATTCCTTTCCAGAATCATTGGTACCTCTCCAATCATTCACATAAGGCTTTGCTTCATATACGATATCTCCCCAACGATTGAATATGATCAAACTATTGTTTGGATAGAGAATATCCAGACCAGCAGAAGTGAAGAACGCATCATTCAAACCATCATTATTTGGTGTGATACCAGTAGGCAATAATTCACAATTAATGGCCTCCGGTTCTTCGTATTCCAGGCGAACAAAAGTAGTGTCACATTGATCAGGACATTCTATACTACAGATTGTGTAAGTAAAATCAATTTCGCCAAAGAAATTAGCCGGGGCAGTGAAGGTGATGACTCCGTCAGAAATATTGTCAATGCTTCCCTCTGAAGGTTGACTAACAATCTGGAAGGTGACATCGCTGCCATTCGTTATATCATTTTGAAGCACATCAAAGGTCACTGTTTTAGGATCTTCATTACCAACAAATATCTGGTCAGGTGAAGCATTCGGTTCAAAAGCATCTACCGTAATGGTCGCTTGTGCTGAAGAATAATTATCGCATCCCGGTAGTGAAAGAGTCCATTCAACTATAGTGGTACCCACAGTTAAATTACTAATCAATGCATTTGGATTTGTTGGGTCATCAAATACTCCAGTACCTGAAACAATTGTCCATAGTCCCGTTGCTTCAGTTGGTAAATTACCCATTAATAATGCCATATCGGAGCATGGTTCAACATCTACAGTTGCTGTAGCGGCAGGGCCATCTGTAGTGGCAAAAACATTTGTAACATCTTCGGCAGTACAACCATTTGAAATATCTGTAATGACCAAAGTATAATCTCCTACATCACTTACCTGAACAGATAGGTCGGTGGCACCACCAATTGGCGTGCTTGTACCAACTCCCTGATACCATTGGTAGGTAAAGTCTCCGCCAGTGGATCCACTTCCTTCCAGGGTCACCATATCTACACCACAGTCTTTAGGCATATTTGGTCCGGCATTTACATTTGGTTGCGTTGTGTCTTCTCCAACGATTGTGGTAGCCATTGCTGTACAGCCATTATCAATATATTCAATGGTAACAATGTAGGTTCCAGCTATTACATCAAGGGAAACTTCATTTTCCATACCAACAGGCACTACTCCACCACTTCCAACTTCAGCCATCCAGGTCACGGTCGTTCCATTCAAAGTTGAACCACTTGCATCAATGATTGACGTACCATTTGAACAGGTAACATCACCTGAATTAACTGCATCTGCGACTGGTATATCAATATCCTCAGTAACGGCAACCAATTCCTCAGTAATACAGCCATTATCTAAATTTGTAACAGCTGCAATATACGTTTCCGTATCACAGACATTAATGACTTCTGTTACTCCGACCAAGACCCCAGGATCACTTGCTTTTTCCCATTCAACAGAATAATCAGAACCAGCAGAAATATTTATGACAGAAATATCCACACACTGATCTTTACAAGTAATTTGACCATCAACAACGGTTTCAAAAGTAGGATAATCGATTATATCAAATACTTCTACTTCGTCAAAACTTTGGCAACCATTTTCGGTATTGAATACAGTCAAAGTATAAATACCAGGACAAGATACTTCCACAACTGGATTATTGGCACTTGTTACAAAGCACCCAGGGCCTGGACCAGACCATTGAACTTGAAGTCCTGGAGTATTTTCCACCACACCATCAAGGGTAACTGTATCATTCGTACAATCAATGGTTTTATCTGAACCTGCATCAACATCTGGTAATTCCATATCATCTTCAACAAGAACCAATTGTGAAGATGTACAACCACTTTCAGTATTGGTTACTACCAACGTATATAATCCTGGAGCTGAAACTTCATGTTTTACTTCATTAGAAATAAGTATTCCATTAGCATCACCTTCTTTCCATTCCAGCAAGGTTATTGGTTCAATCACAGTACCAGTAGCATCCAATGTATCCGTTGGGTTTGCACAAGTCAATAATATTGCATCTGTCGCAACCACAGCATCAAAAGTTTCCTCATTTTTATCCACTACTACATCTGATTCAGATTCACAGCCATTGGAATTATCTGTAATTATTAAAGTATAGGTACCATCCTGGTCAACTGTTGGAGTCAGTGAATCAGCTCCAGAGACTATACTTCCATCTGAAGTCGTCCATAAATAGGTAAAATCTGCTCCGGTTGATCCAGTTCCATCCAGTAGGACTGAAGTGTTTAAACAATCCAATGTTTTTGGTGCCCCAGCATTGGCATCTGGCTTTTCCAAATCTTCTCCAATATCAACTGTATCAAAAGCTGTACAGCCATTGTCGGTATTGGTTATCATCAACTGATAAGTTCCAGCACCACAAACTGTAAGGTTTATTTCATCAATTGTCCCACAAATCTCTCCATCCACAGTTGTCCATTCATATATGAATTCATTTCCAACCGAAGACCCCGCTCCCAACAATTCCAAATCAACATCATCGCAACCCAACATTTGAGGGTCACCTGCCTCAACTAAAGGCGGAACTTTATCCTCAACTACAAACAAGGTATCTGTTTCAACACAACCACTTTGGGTATTGGTAATTAATAATATATAGGTTCCTGCAGAAATAATTTGAGGCTCCAAAGATGTTGTAGCAGGGTCTACCATTGTACCACCATCCATTGTTTCCCATTCCACAACAAAACTTGGTCCTGTAGTAGACTGAGTAGCATCAATGGTTAAGGTATCTGGCTCACATTTGATTATTGATGGGGGATCTTTTTCAATCGTAACTCCCGGAATAATCGGTTGGGTCATTTCAACTTCGTCGGTCACGACACATCCAGTATTGGTATCCGTTACCGTTAAACAATAAACGGCAACGCCTACAACTTGAGGATTTTGTTCATTTTGTTCTCCTGGCAATATCAGACCTCCCCCTGAACAAACCTCCCAGAAATAGGAAATATTGGGTCCGGTAGAACTTCCACTGCCATCCAGGACAATTGAAAAATCACCACAAGGGAATGAAGCATCCGGACCTGCGTCTGCGACAGGGGCATTTGGATTTACGATTACCGTATAAGTCTCTTCCAAACACAAATTTGGATTGGAAACTGCACAAATGGTTACATCATAATTTCCTGCTGCTACATTTACTAAATCTTCGGTACTATACATATCACCACCTGGTCCTTCCCAGGAAAAAGTGAAATTGTTGGCATTGCCAACCAATGTCAAATCAATTCCTCCTGAGTTATCACCAGGACACTCCTCTGGAGTAATTACAAAGTCTACAATTTCAGGACCTGCAGTAGCGCAAATTTCTCCCTGGGTAAATTTCAATCCAATATTTGCTGGTCCTGTAACAGCTGTTGTTATTACCATATCCTGAGGTGCAGCTGAAATAATGACATTACTACAATTAGGTGCCAACATCAATATCTTATAGCAAACACTAAAAATTACGGTTCCATCATTTACTGATGTACCTAGTATGCCATTATTGGTTTCCCAGTCAATAATCAAGTTGCCATCTTCAGTTAGCAAAATATTATCGTCATAACTTGCAGTAGTGAAATCTGGCAAATTGCCCGTGATTTCCAGATGATCATATTCCAATGCATCAATGTCCCAATTGATGGAATACTCCATATTGGTCAATTGATTGAAATTAGTTACCGCAAAGTCAACGCAGGTAACTGAATTCAAAGTACCGGAAGCATCTCCAATTTCTACTTCAAATGAAAAAGGATCCAAGACACATACTTGTCCAGGAATTCCATTTAATCCTACATTGGTATTATTGGAATTTGTTGTTTCAATATTGATATCTATTGGCAGAGCTGTAAAGGTAATAGCACTGCAATCATCCGGATCACCAATCACATTATAACATACGGAGAATAAAACTTCGTCATCATCCAATGAAACTCCAGTTCCATTAAAGTCCAACCATTCAACACCTAGAGCACCGTTGCTAACAGTGGTCGTTGTAAAATTGAATAAATCAAAATTCTCCAGATTATTGGTAATATTGGTAATCTCATCAAATTCAAGCACCCCGGATTCCCACTCGATTGAGAAATCCATTCTCGTGATGTCATTAAAATCCTGCACCATAAAATCTACACAAGCTTTTTGTCCAGGATCCTCTTCAATCGGACCAGAACCTGCCCTTACGGTTATGCCTTGAATTTGATTGATACTCACCAATCCATTATCCGCATTTAAGCCAATGTTTTCAGTTTGACCACCTGTTTCATCTATACAGATCGGTCTTGGTTCATTGGTAACTGCCACTGAGCTACTTGAACCACCAGGTCCTATTGTTTTAAAGCAAATAGTGAATAACAGATCCCCAGGATTTAATTCGCATCCAGGAAAATTGTTTAGATATTGGACAATCAAAATTCCCTGACTCACCGAGTCCAATTTGAGTGGATCATTAAAAGGACTTGGTTGGCATTGATTTTCCTCGAAGACGTTTGTCACATAATCAAATTCAATAATGCCTGGATTCCATCCTAGTGTAAATTGAATTTTTGCCAATCCATCCATATTGGCACCAGCAGTGATGTCCAGGCAAAAGTCTTGTCCTGGGTTTACTGTTTGATTCGGAATATTTATCTCAGCACCACCGGGCGTAAAACAATTAGCTACTACTTCTCCATGCTGAGCAAAAATGCCAATTTCCTTACCATTTCCAATGGCTGCACTGGTTGCATTAATCGCTTCAAAAGGAGTGGGATTTTCAGTAATTTCAATAGGGGCTTTGTCACCGCAATCCCCTAATATTTCAAAACAGAGAGATAAAATAACTTCTCCATCAGGTACACTGTGAGAATCATTTGGATCAAACCAACTCACCGTTATTATTCCATTCCCCGTATCCGTTGTATTAACATGAGGATTGACTTGAAAGCTAGGTAAGCTTAATGTTGTAACACTCTGAAAATCAAGTAAGCTTGGATCCCAATTGATTGAAAACTGCATACTTATAATATCATCAAAATCTTCTACACTAATTGGCACACAAACTGTTTCTCCATTATCTCCATTTCCAGAGCCAGCAATTAACTTGAGTGGGTTGACTTCCGTACAGACATTTGCATCTTCTACAAACTCTCCAATATCACTACAATTCGTATTATTTCTGGTCACAAATCGTTGAAGCGGTTCATCTGTTATTTGGACCTGGCTACAATCACCATAGATACCAACAATAATGAAACAAACTTCAAAAAAGGTTTCTTCATCATCAAGGGTTGCTCCAATTGTTTGGCAATCACCTTGACCATAATCCCAATGAAAAGTTAATTGCCCATTATTTGTTAACCCTGGTGAAGTATCGAAATCTCCCATTGTCAATCCATAATCTGCAACTAATGTAGGATGCAGGCCTTGAATTTTTGAAAATTGTAAAACACCTGGATCCCAATTGAGAGAAAAACTTACTTCAAAAAGGTGTGTAAAATCTCTAAATTTCACAGGGATACATACTTCTTCTCCGACATCTGGAACTAGTTGTTGCGGCATTTTCCAGGTCGGTTGAGCGATAGAACTAATAGAAAATATAGTGGAACCTAAAATCAGGAAAAATAATATTTTTTTCATCACACGATTAATTAAGGGATGTTCTCGGAAAAGGGATAAAATTTACTGAATTGAGTTTTTTATTTAATGGGTTTAAATGCGAAACACCCCTCGTAAACAAATAAACCCATTAAACATTCAACTCAAGTATTAATTCTGTAGGGAGTAGGAAATATTGATTTCGTGAGAACCGCCTACAGAAGGACCAAAAGAGCTAAAAGAATAATCGTATCCATAACCAATTCGGAAATTGTTATCAAAACCGAGGTTTTCTCCCATTAGAAAGCCTACTTCTGCATGAAAGGACTGGCCTGTAGAACCTCCTAATCCAATCCAAAAACTGTTTTGAATTTGATAGCGAAGGTTGATATCTACATTTACTGGTACGTTTTGAGCATATTTAACCCAAACTGAAGGTTCTAAAAAACTTCCATCGCGGAAAAATTTATACATACCCAAAACACCGTAAAAATGCTGTACTCTTTGTGTAAAGTATTCTCCATTTTCACTTTGGAAGGTCAGATCTAACCCAATTACCTGAGGGACGGATATCCCCCCATATATGTAATCGTCGTCAAATATTCCGCCTGAAATTTGTTGATATGCAAAAATGCCAAGCCCTACATCGGGAAAGAATTGGTTTTGATCATCACCCGCAACCGCATCACCTCCATCTCGCAATACAATTTCAGATGTATTAACACGGTACTGGACCATTCCAAAGGTCAAACCAACGGCAATGCCACCATAATAAGGATCATCTGAAATGACTCCACCAGCTCTACCATATAATCCTGTAAAACCAGTCGGTCCAGTCTGATCATTTATCAAATATCCACCTGCAATAAGATTAAAAGTACTTCCTGTTTCGTATAGGAAATCTCCTCTTAGCGTTGCAGTGGTAGGTGCATTTTCAAAGCCCTCCCATTGAGAGCGATAAGAAGCTCCAAAAGACAAATTATCTCCATAAGCAAGGTAATTTGAACTCACAGCTGCTGGGTTGATAATCGTCAAGTTTTCGCGATATTGAGTAAAAAGGGAAAGTTGCTGTGCCTGTGTATAGGTAAAGCACAGGCATAGGAATGAGATTAGGTGTAATCTGTTCATGGGACTATGTTTGGTGCCGGTACGCTCGGTTTTCTAGATTTTTTTTAAAAGCAGATTGTACCAGGTCAAGTTTTGGCGGCTCAAAATTAAAAAAAATTATAAACCGACAATAAGGACGTAATAAGATTTTGCTTATGAAAAGAAAAATTATTTGTTTTTGAAAAAAATTGGTCATTTCGGCAGTTTCTAACAAAATTCCGGTGGTACTCAACCCTGAATTTTTTAGCCAGAATACACCTAATAATTTTTTCTCCTCAATCCATTGCAATATTATTTGGTATTCAATCAATAATAAAAGCCGATTGATACCAGGTTATCATATTTAAATAAATACTATTTCTATACCAAAAACTTTAATAATGAAGGAATGAAGAATGAATAATTAAAGAATTCTTCATTCTTCATTCCTTCATTAATATCGTCTTCGCCTTCTTCTTGTAGTTTTTACTCCTAAGGCGCCTAAAAGACCTCTTGTCAATTCTCTTGCAATTGTTCTTCCGATTTGACGAGTTGTGGTACTGGTCATTATTTTTTCAAAAGTACTTTTCTCTTTTCTTCTGGAAGATACTTTTTTTGCAGCATCCCGCTGCTTTTGCAACTCTGCCTGATGTTCTTCATTTCTAGCATCTTCGATTTTTCCATTCAAAATTTCATAGGCACTCTCTCTATCAATTTCCTCATTGTATTTTTTAATTAAGCTCGATTTTCTAATAATTGAATTGATTTCGGTATCTGTCAAAACGTCCATTCGAGACTGAGGAGCACGCAACATCGTATGAACCAAGGGAGTGGGAATTCCTTTCTCATTCAAGGCTGTGACAAGGGCTTCTCCAATGCCCAATTCAGTAAGGAGTGTGGGTACCTCATAAAAATCGGTTAAGGGATAATTTTCTGAAGCCAATTTGATTGCTTTTCTATCCTTCGCGGTAAAAGCACGAAGCGCATGCTGAATCTTTAATCCCAATTGTCCTAATACAGCATCGGGAACATCTGCGGGGTTTTGGGTTACAAAAAATAGCCCAACTCCTTTAGATCTGATCAATTTTACAATAGCTTCTATTTGATCCAATAATGCATCTGATGCTTCCTCAAAAACCAAATGAGCTTCATCAATAAAAATGACCAGTTTGGGTTGTTCCAGGTCTCCTTCTTCAGGAAAGGAAGCATAAATTTCAGCTAACATTTGTAACATAAAAGTAGAAAACAACTTTGGTCGGTCTTGAATGTCTGTTAATCGGATGACTGAAACCATTCCTTTTCCGGTCTCATCCAACCGACATAAATCGTCCACATCAAAAGATCGTTCACCAAAAAAAGTATCAGCTCCCTGTTGTTCCAGTTCTATGATTTTTCTCATAATGGAACCCGTTGAGGCAGTTGAGATCCTACCATAAATTTCCTGAACTTCCTCCTTCCCCTCTCCAGTTATATATTGAAGTACTTTTTTGAAATCTTTCAAATCCAACAAGGGTAAATCCTTATCATCACAATATTTAAATACCACTGCTACAATTCCGCCTTGAGTATCATTGAGGTTCAGCATCTTTGAAAAAAGAACTGGACCAAATTCAGTGACGGTAGCTCGTAACCTTGCACCTTTTTCATTGGATAAGGATAAAAATTCTACTGGACTCGAATCAGCAGCGAACGGAAAACCTATTTTTTCGTGCCTTTCGTCAATTTTAGGATGGCCATCACTAGGTACAGCAATTCCACTAAGGTCTCCCTTCACATCCATTAATAGCACGGGAACACTATTGGCAGATAGTTGTTCTGCTAATATTTGAAGCGTTTTTGTTTTTCCAGAACCTGTTGCCCCTGCAATCAGCCCATGTCGATTCATGGTTTTTAGGGGGATTTTGACCAAAGTCCCCGTCATACATTCCTTTTCAATCATTGCTCCCCCAAGGTCAATTGAGCCAGCTTTGAATGTATAGCCTTTTGTTAATACCTCTTGAAATTGATCTTTAGTTGACATTTAGATTATTCCTGGTTAAGAGGTCCAAATGGTTTGAGGCTTAATTTCGTCAAACCATTTAACCATCAAATAATTATCTTTTATTCCATTTTTCAACCCTCAATTCAAACTTTTTAGAATTTAATTTCCACAAATCATTATTATACTCACCCTCCATTTTGCTTTCCAGTTTCTCATCCATCAATTCAGCGAAAAAATTAATGCCAGTTATCTCTTCTACTTCATCAATAGTCATTGCAAATTCGGTTAGTGGTACATCCGTAACTTCATTAGGAATAACCCAGGCAATGCCTTTTTGCTCAGGTTCTCTCAAATCCAATACCACCTTAAAGTATGCATCAGGCACTGCAACTTCGTTGCTGCCAATCCATCCTCGAATGCTGTCATTGAATACCGGACCACTCACCACATATAGATGTTGGAATTTTTTCGCCCAGTCACGGGTTAGTTCTTCCAATTCTCTCCAAACTCCACCGTTAAATCCTCGCAATTGAGGGCTAATGTTGCTCATAAGGAAAGTTTCTGACATCGCTTGTTCAGAAAAAGCCATATCCGCAGCAGGCACTAAATGGCCTCTATCATAACCAGAACCTCTATAATCGTCAGGTGTGGAAGAATTAGTCTTAATTTTGGGGTCTGGACGAAAATCGTTGCTACGCTCTACCCATTTTCGTGTAAGCCTATCTCTCGTTAGTTCATAGGCTACCCATTCGGCTTGTTCATAATGTTCTGCATAGGAAAGCGCATAATGTTGGTGTTTGACAATTTGTCCAGTAGTAGAAGTTGGTAAATAATAAATCTCCTTGGTTTGCGTATTTTCAAGGTTGGAGACGTCCTCAGTGACATCACCTTCTGTATTTGAATTTTCTCCGGAAAATTTTTGAAAAACCAAATATAAGGTACCCAGAATCAATGAAAAGATACCCACTTTTGAAATTATACCCGAACTACCTCGGTCATTTTTTGCATGATTGGAACGAAATTTTGCCATTCAATTTGGAAAGTATGTTTATTGATGGCACAAAGGTAGAAAAATGTGTTCTTCTTTGACAATTTGTATGGTCAAACTAATAGGACCACCCAAATGCTATCTTCCAGCTAAGGTATATTGTTCATCATAATATTTCTGATAATTTCCAGAAGTCACATTCTCCAACCATTCCGTATTATTCAAATACCATTCTGCTGTTAATCTTAATCCTTCATTTGCTTGAATTGAGGGCATCCAATTCAATTCATTCATCAATTTTGAGGCATCTATTGCATATCTTCGGTCATGACCAGGGCGGTCTTTAACAAAGGTGATTAATTTTCGAGCGTTTCCAATCTCTCTTCCAAGGTAACCATCAACAATATCGCAAAGGGACTCTACCAGATCTATGTTTTTCCATTCATTATTGCCACCAATATTGTAAGTCTCCCCTACGCTACCTTTATGAAATATTAAATCGATGGCATCCGCATGATCTTTGACCCATAACCAGTCCCGGGTATATTTCCCGTCCCCGTAAATAGGAAGTGTTTTGTGGTGCTTAATATTATTAATAACAAGCGGAATCAATTTTTCCGGAAACTGATTGGGTCCATAATTATTTGAACAATTTGAAATGACTATTGGTAGATTGTAGGTGTGCCAATAGGCTCTTACCAAGTGATCAGAACTTGCCTTTGAAGCCGAATATGGTGAACGTGGGTCGTAGGAGGTTTCTTCTGTAAAAAAACCAGTTTCTCCCAATGAACCATACACTTCATCTGTCGAAACATGATAGAATAATTTCCCTTCAAAATTACCTTTCCATGAATTACGGGCGGCTTGCAGTAAATTGATAGTTCCAACAATATTTGTTTCAATGAAACTCAATGGATTGGTAATAGAGCGATCCACATGAGACTCTGCAGCCAGGTGCACTACACCATCAAATTGATACTGCTCAAAGAGCTGTGAAATGAAATTTCGGTCAACAATGTCTCCTTTTATAAATTCATAATTTGGTGCCCTCTCAATATCCTTCAGGTTTTCCAAATTCCCTGCATAAGTCAGATTATCCAAATTATAAATTCGGTATTCTGGGTATTTGTGTACCATCAGCCTCACTAAATGAGAACCTATAAAACCTGCACCGCCTGTGATAAGTATCCTATTCAAAATCTATAGGTTTTACGGTAACCGCCTAATTTATTGGTAGATTAATAAACTAGCCCAATAAATTGGGCGGTTACCCTAGTCTATTTTTACAACTTGCTTAAAATATTCGAATGTTCGTTTCAATCCTTCGGCTCTCGAAACTTGTGGTTCCCAACCCAATACTTTCCTCGCTTTTGTAATATCTGGTTTTCTTACTTTAGGGTCATCTACGGGCAAGTCCTTATAAATTACTTTTGCTTTTGGGTTATTAACCAGCGCCAATACTTCATCTGCAAAATCCCGAATTGAAATTTCATCAGGATTCCCAATGTTAACCGGCATATGATGATCACTCAACAATAATCTATATATTCCCTCCACTAAATCATCTACAAAACAAAAGCTCCTTGTTTGAGAACCATCTCCAAAAACGGTTAAACCCTCGCCTCGAATAGCCTGAGAAAAGAAAGCTGGCAGTACCCTTCCATCGTTTACCCGCATTCTTGGACCATAAGTATTAAAGATTCTGATAATTCGCGTTTCAACGCCGTGGAAATCGTGATAAGCCATAGTGATAGCTTCCAGAAATCGCTTAGCCTCATCATATACACCACGAGGTCCTACCGGGTTCACATTTCCCCAATAATCCTCAGTTTGTGGATGAATTAGAGGGTCTCCATAAACTTCAGAAGTAGAAGCCACCAGAATTCTGGCTTTTTTAGCTTTTGCCAATCCCAATAAGTTATGTGTCCCCAATGCTCCTACCTTTAAAGTTTGGATAGGCATTTTTAAATAATCAATGGGACTTGCTGGAGAAGCAAAATGAAGGATATAATCCAAATCTCCAGGAACATGGACAAATTTGGAAACGTCGTGGTTGTAATATTCAAATTCTTTTAGTGGAAAAAGGTGTGCGATGTTATCAAGACTTCCCGTGAGAAGATTGTCCATTCCAATGACATGAAAACCTTCTTTTATAAATCGGTCGCTAAGGTGAGAGCCTAAAAAACCAGCTGCACCTGTAATGAGTACTCGTTTCAAAGTTTTAGAGTTTTTGTTTTCCCAAAGGTAGAAGGGTTAAACGTTCAAGGCTAAAATTCAAAATTAAACATCAAACATTACACTCCTATATTGGAGGCGGGCAAAGATATATTTTAATTGTTGTAATCAATTATGTGAAGTTCAAATTTGTGAAAATAGTAGAATATGGTTCAAAATGGTTCAAAACCTGAATACAATAATTTAAATACAAATTTTAGAAAAACAGATTTGAATATGGTTTGTCCAATTTTTGAACTCCTAATTATAACTGCTGTTTCAATTCGTTAATGATTTCTTTTATAGAGGCAGAAACATTGGTTCGATCCAGTTCTTTAATTCTTATTTTTAGTTGTTTTCGAATCTTATCGTCTTCTATGCTTGAAATAAAAAAGAAAAGCTTGTTGGCGAAAACACTTATTGCTTCTTCATCAAAACGTAAGTAATCTACCTCAATCAACCTTACCAACCGCTCTATTCCATTAATGTACTCCTGGTTGATCATATCATACCCAGCGGAAAAATTACCCATATGAGCTTTATCTCCAATTTGATTTTTCAACTCATCATAGAGTTGTTTTCCAATATTGGACACATGAGCCTCCAATAAATTGCACTCCAATACTTCAGCACCAAAACGTTCAAAGTCCTCATTTTCTTCTATATAGTATAATGTGAATCGGGCAGGTATTCTTTTGTATTTCTCAAATTCAAGAATTCTTTTTCCAATATTGATATTTTTATCAAGAAACCAATCAAAGTTCTCTAAAGAAGTCATTTTCTCAAATACCCTACCTGAAAATTCACTATTGTACCTAGGCAGGGAAAGCTTATCTTGCTCATAAATTTCGTCTAGTAAGGAAATAATTTGTTCAAAGTCCTTTAATTTCCAGACACTTTGGAGATCGGAAATCCCCATTTTTTGAAAATCTTCTACGGTAGGTGAATTATCTGGATAGGCAGGTACATAATTCCCCCAAAGTAAATGTCCAGACAAGATTATTAGAAGTAGCGTAAATGTTTTCATTCCCTAAGTGTTTGCAGGCAGGGGGAGCATTTGTTTTGCAACATGAATGTAAAATGACAATGTGCGCTTATCAAATTTTGGTAGCATTATCTCCAATATTGGAGGCATTTTGAGATAAAGCAACTAGCACAAAACACTTAATCCAGTTACAAAAAAATAGCTAAAATGAACAGATTAAACAAAAACATAATCTGATCATATTCGCCTTCAGGGTTAAATAATTTCCAGCAATCTATAGAATGAAAAGTTGAAGGGGATGTAGGATCCAAGAGCAGATCAACTATTATTACAAATTCTATGCAAGGTTTCTACTTTTGCAAAAAAAATATTGTCTATCCCTGAATTTTTTAAGAGATCAAACAATGCCCGAAAAAATATTTTTGCCTCTTTTAGCACTCTTATTTCTGTTTCGAATGGAAAGTTTGGGGCAGGAAGAGCCTGATTATCAACATATTTCAGCAATTGTCACACTGGACTCCTTCGTCATTACTGCAACGAGAAAAGGTTTTGATGTGGGTGACTTTATCAAATTGATTCGAACGGATAATTCTTTTTTCCAGGCTTTCCACAATTTACGATTTTTAACCTACAGGTTTGACAACGATATCAAAATGTATAACAAAAAAGGAGTTTTAAAAGCCTCACTGAAAAGCACCAATCACCAATTTGCAGAGGGCAACTGCCGAACAATGGAAATATTGGAAGAAGATATCACTGGAAATTATTACAAGAAAAAAAATAAGCATCGCTATTATACCGCAAAACTCTATGATCATTTGTTTTTCACCCGAAATCGAATTTGTGAGTCCAGAACTGCTACATTATCTACAGCAGCCAAAAGTGGAATGGCAGGGCACATAGCTGAATTGAAAAAACTGATCTTCCGACCTGGCGAAAAAGCCAATGTTCCTCTTATTGGAAAGAAAACTGCCATTTTCGAGGAAAACATGCTCCCTTATTATGATTTATCAATTCAATCCAAAAAATACAACGATAGTATTGATTGTTATGTTTTCACTGCAAAAGTAAGAGCAGAATTTGAATCAAAAAAAGAGGGTAAAACCGTCATCAAATTTTTAGAGACTTATATTGACAAAAGCACTTTCCAGGTGATTGCTCGGCAATACCATTTGTTTCATAAAACAATGGCTTATGATTTTGATGTCAAAATGAATATAAAATTGAAAAACCTTGGCAACCAATATGTTCCGGAATTTATCGAATACAATGGAAGATGGGATATACCTGCCAAAAAGCCAGAGATTTCCAAATTTAGAATTCGGTTTTATGACTTTCAAATTCCTTAAAAATAAAGCCCTACTCCAAAAAAGGAGCAAGGCTACCTGGATCCGGGAATTCCTTTTTGGATTTTTTGGCAAGTAAAGTTGGTATGATATTATTGGAGAGATTGAAGTTTTCTCCACAGTTTCAATACAAAATTAGTATAATTACTTGATAGTCAAAGAAAAAGGGGGCTGGAAATACATCCAACACCCCTTGTAGTTATAAAAAACTACTTTATGAGAATAAAAAACACTAGCCAAATTTGAATTGTGAAATATGCATTCCCAATTAGTCCGTCTTAAACATCTTCACGGTATAATCAACTTTTCCTTTCTGATGAATCCTGATATAGTACATACCATTTGCCAGGTGACTAAAGTCAATTGAGCCTATACTTTGATTTGCCGCTATTTCCATTCTTTCTATCACCTGGGCGAATGTATTGGTGACTTCTATTTCAATTACCTCTTCATTTGGAGACATCACTTTTAGATTTACAAAATCAATAAATGGATTTGGATATAAATGCACATTTTTATTGCTCTCTGGTGTAATATTGATTGCTACGATTTCTGAAAATTCAACAGGACGATCTCCAGTCATTCTTTTTACTCGATAATAGCTTTTTCCAATAAGTGGAGCAATATCCATAAAGTCGTATTCTTTAACATCCTCTATATCCTTTCCTTCCAAGGCACCTATTGTTTTGTATTCATTACTATTTTCAGAGCGTTGAATCGCATAAACTGCATTTTTATCATCTGCCGCAGAACTCCAGCTTAAGGCTACCTCAAAGTCAATTACCTCAGCGTTTAAATCTCCAAAAACGATTAATGGATTTCCATTAGGACATGCAATCACTTCCACCAAAACTGAAGTGGAATAGGAACAGCCAAAACGAGTTACGGTTAAAATCACAGGCTTGAATCCTGGAGTATTCCAACTAACATCATTAACAGTTCTTGTCGAAGCAGTTTGAGGATTTGCATCATTTCCAAATTCCCAAAAGTAAATTGCACCACCACCTGCTATACTTGCTACAAACTTTCCTCCTTCATCATCGCAGAGTTGTGCTGGAAATTCTTCAATATTTGTCAAAGGATACTCAATAATGATTTTGGAAACAATGTTGGTTTCACCAATATAATCATTACAACCTGCGCGTCTGGCACACCTTATATAATAGGTATCCTGTGAAATTGGCCCTGGATCATAGGATGGACTGTTAGAATTTGGAATGATGATCCAGTTTGGATCTCCAGGACCATTGTAAATAGGTATATTACTTTGCAACCACAAATATTCAAGAATCCCGAAACCACCTGTGGGTAGTGTTTCGCTTTCAATTATACTTGGGTCTGCCCCCAAACCACATAATTCTTCATCGCCAATTATGGTGCCTCCGGATGTCACATTATCACATTCGGGATAAATTCCAGCATCATAACTAAAATTATCAGGAGTAAATGGCAATACTTCAAATTCTGGTGTTCTGCCATCCACAGGGTTCGGATCACTATCTCTTTCTTCATCAGAGGTCTGATCAGGTTGTGTAAAAATATAGCCTGTGGGCAAGCTTGTTTCCACAAATTCAATCACATAATCACCAGGCATCACATCATTAAATTGATAAAATCCAAAAATATTGGTCGTTGTGGAAGCCTGAACAAAACCACTAGGCATTTCAATCAATCGAACAGTTACATTGGTAACTCCATCCTCTAATGTATCCTGAATTCCATTGCGATTAACATCTTTCCAAACATAATCTCCTATGTTTATTTTTTCATCCAGCTGAATCATTCCAGCATCCCAATCTTCATTCAGCGTACTATTTGCTACAGAAAATAAAGTGGTTTCGCCATTTTGATCAACATCGCTATCAATTGCATTGTCATTTCCTTCATCTTTTGGGCTAAACATATAAGTCGGTAACAATTCAAAGGTCAAATCATAAAATCCGCCATCCAATCCATCAAACCAATATTCACCATTTGAATTGGTATAAGTAGAATCCAGGAGGGTATTTCCACCACCAGTTGTTCCTGATAAAATAACTTTTACGTTTTCAATACCTGGTTCTCCAACTTCCTGAATTCCATTTTCATTTAAATCTTTCCAAACGAAATTTCCAACCTTTGAAGGATTTTCCAATGTAATTGATGTTTCACAAGTACATCCATTTGCATCGGTGACAGTTACATAATAATCGCCAGCGCTTAAGTTAGTCGCTACTGGAGATAAATCATCGGTGTCCCATTCATAAGTATATGGGGCGGTCCCTCCAGAGCCACTGGCAGTTGCTTCTCCATCATTTCCCTGATAAGTTGTAATATTTGTTGATACCTGAGCAGAACACAGCAATTCATCAGCTTCACCAACTGTAAGTGTTTCAACAAAAATACAACCAGATGCATCTGTTACTGTCGCAGAATAGGTCCCGAGAGAGAGGTTTGAAGCTGTATCACCAGAGTCACCAGTACTCCATTGAACGGTATAAGGAGCATCACCATTCATGCCATTCACTGTTGCTTCTCCATCAGATCCGCCAAAACAACTTGCTGGAATGCTGCTGTGTGAAGCAGACAAATCCGATGTAAATTCAACAATCGCGTTTGCAGTCTCTGTACAACTATTGGCATCTGTAATGGTCAGAAAATAGTTTCCAGAACCAATATTTAATAGGCTGGGAGTAGTGGCACCTGAACTCCAATTGTAATTAAAAGGAGCTGTCCCACCACCAATCACCGTAGTAGCTTCTCCGTTGGTATCATTTTCACAATATACGGTCGTAGTGAAAATAGTCAATGTCAAATCCTGAGGCTCATGGATTGTTACATTTCCTGATATTGAACAGCCTGTCGTATCACTAACAAACACTGTATAGGTACCTTCAGAAAGGTTGGAGACCGTTTCAGTACTTGCACCTCCTGGCACATTCCAAACATAAGCATAAGTGCCAGAACCACCAGTTACCACCACCCAGGCTTCTCCGTCATTCATGCCATGGCATGAAATGTCATTACCAAAAACCTCTATAGCCAAATCTGTTTCTGTACCTACATTTGCAATTTCTAAAGCGGAACATCCATTGGCGTCAATTATTTCTAATGCATAATCTCCAGAAGAAACATTAGAAATAAATGAAGTATCTTGAAGAGTGGGATCAATCCAGTTATATTGGTAGTCTGGTGTTCCCCCACTCACATTCGCATTTATACTTCCATTTCCAGATCCATGGCAGCTTTCATCAGAAACCAAAAAGCTGGCTGTAAGTGGAGCTGGTTCTGTTATTGTTATTGAAATTGAATCAGCGCATCCCAATGAATCGGTTACCACAACTTGATAATCTCCAGCATTTAAACTAGTAATGGTACTTGTTCCACCTGAATTATTCCATATGTAAGCATATCCTCCCCATCCGCCAGTTGCAGAAACGGAAGCAGAACCATTAGAATCACCAAAACAAGAAGAATGTGTGCCTGAAATATTTAAAGTTAAGACGCTTGGTTCCGAAACCTCAATACTATCAATCCCCATACAACCCAATGTATCTGTAACAGTTACATGATAAACTCCAGCAGCCAAACCTGTTATGTTATCCTGATCCATATCATGGGGTGTATCCCATATAATGGAATAATCAGTAACATTTCCATTTAAAATGGTCACTGCAACTGAACCATCATTTCCCCCATTACAAGTGACAGGACTGGATTCAGCCAATGTCAAAATAGTTGAAAAAGCTTCGATCGTAACAGTATCTGAAGCTGTGCACCCCATTGCATCTGTCACAACAACCGAATATGTTCCAGCACCAAGACCACTCGCAGTTTGTGTTGTCTGTGCATTAGGGTCATTCCAAAGAAAGGTAAAACCAGATGTTCCACCTGCAATATTTACTGTGGCAGTACCATTGGCATCATTGCCACATTGAATATCCATTTTATCTATTCCAAGGCTCATCACCCCACCAGATTGGACGACAACACTATCAGTCCCAATACAACCCTGAGCATCAGTTACAAGAATGTCATAAACTCCTCCGGTCAGATTGGTAATTAAAGAATCTATTGAACCAGTCGACCAGGAATAAGAAAATGGAGCTATTCCATCTGGTACGCTAATTACTGCTGCAGAACCATCACCTTCACCAAGGCAGGTTTCTTGATTGGAAATTGTGTTTATTGTTAGTGGTGCGCCATTTTCAACCTCTCCTGAACCAATTACTGTGCAATCATTTGCATCTGTCACCGTAACCGTATAAGTACCTGGCAATAAATTAGATATGGAATCTGTCACTAACAAACCTGGTTCCCATGAATAGGAAAATGGAGCTATTCCTCCATTTATTTGTGCGACTTTGGCAGAACCATCAGGTAATCCGAGACAAGTTGGGTTTTCAGTATTCACTATAACTTCTATCTCATATCCATCCACTACTTCTATACTTTCAATTGCTGTACATCCATTTTGGTCTGTAACAGTTGCTGAATAAATATCAGCGACAAGGTTGGAAACTGAAAGTACATTGGTATTTCCTCCTATACTCCAATCAATGCTATAACTTGCCTGACCACCAACTATAGAATCTATTTGTACAGCTCCATCATCGCCTCCAAAACAGGTAACCGAATCGGCTGACATAAAAACACTTACATCAAAGGAAGCATCCACTATAACCGTATCTATTGCCTGACAACCAGTGGCATCAGTTACCGTTACGAAGTATTCTCCTGAAGGTAAATTATTTGCAGTTGAGGTTGTTTGGGCATTAGAATCACTCCATAAATATTGAAAATCCGGGATTCCTCCAGATACAACAATGACTATTGCAGAACCATCTGAAAATCCCTCACATGTTGCATCTACGCCAGATGAATTTAGAATAAAATCAACTGCCTCCGAAACTTCAACACTATCAGTAGCTATACAACCATTTGCATCTGTTACATTGACAATATATGTTCCGGGATTTAAATTTGTTATTGTATCCGTAATTTGAACTGGATTGGTATTCCAATTAATTGAGTAATCAGCTGTTCCTCCAATAATATTAACACTAGCCTCTCCATCTCCCATTCCACCACAAGAAACATTAACAGCACTCATTTCAAGTTGTAAAGAATCTGGATTTTCAAGGGTAACAGAAATATTAGTAGAACAGGAATTTTCATCTGTAACAGTAACAGAATAAGTTCCCGCTCCCAGATTTTGTGGATCTTCAACACTTCCTATGCCATTATCCCAAAGAATTTGATAGGGAGCCAAGCCTCCAGAAACATTTAAATCAATTGCTCCAGTTGTATCTCCAAAACACAAAATTTCTGAACTGATGGTGCTACCCAAAATTGGGGCAGCTATCAAAGTAATTTGAATAATATTGGATACCCCATCAAAATCAGTACAATCTGCTCTCTTTGAAGTCCTGACATACCAGGTAGTCTGTAAAAGGAGGCCAGGGTCAAAATTTGGAGCGTTTGAACCTGGGATCTCAAACCAGTCTGGGCTGGATGGATCAAATGGAGATCCAACTATGCTGGCATACCATAAATATTCTATATTACCTGTTCCACCGGAAGGCAAAACAGTATTCAAAATCACATCAGGATCAAAACTTGGAGCACAGCCAGATTGGTCACAGCAAATTTCTCCGCCATCTGTTACATTATCACAACACACAATTGCTTTGGTAACTATATTGGATTCAGCGACATATTCCACACATCCTGCTCTTCTCGCACATCTCCGGTAATGCGTGGTAACATTTATTGGAGTGGGATCGTATTCTGGGGAATTGGTATTTAAAATTGGAGTCCATTGCGCATTTGCACCATTGGGATCATCAGTGGTAAAAATCCAAATATATTCTAAATTGCCAGTTCCTCCTGTAGGTAAAGTAATACTAGTAATTAGGGAAGGATCGAAAATTGGATTTGGACAATCTTCTTCGTCGCCTTGTATAGTGCCACCATCTGTTGCATTGTCGCAATTGAAGCAGATTTTAAATACTTCACCATTTTCGGCAAATAAATCTTTTGAGTCGGAGAAAGCTTGAGCAAAATTTACTACAAAAATAATAATCAAGCCAGTTAGAAAAGTTTTTATCAAAAGGAAATTTAATTGGGTATTCCAATCCTTTTGAAATGCTAGTGTTTCACGAATTAGTCTCATAGTAAAACGATATATTATGGGATATTGCAGTTAGCATTTGACATATAGTATTTGATCAACAATCCAAATACCTGGTCTTTTTGCTTTACTTTTTTTTATTTTTGGAAACAGGAATTTCTGTTTTAGGATAGGCTTTCTTTTTGAGACGTTTTTGTGGAACATATTAACAAAAACGATACCATGAAGATTTTAATATATTTATAATATTCTGACAATCAAAATATTAGATATTTAAAATAATTATCCACATCTTTTTTGGTAAGTGAATGTGGTTTTTAATTTAGGGTTGGTTTTGAAAATACTTTAAATTGATTTCTCATTATGGTTCAGCAGTTCTTGATGAATTGCATAGACCTGATTAATTAATAAGTCTCTGCCATCATTATAAATTACAAAATCTGCCCGCTTTACTTTTTCTTCATCTGGCATTTGTTTATTGATTCTGGCTTCGACCGCTTCCTTGGTCACTCCATCTCTTTTCATCACGCGTTGAATTCTTAATTCTTTTGGGGCAAATACTGTTATCATTTTATCCATAAGTTTATAACCTCCAGATTCAAAGATAAGTGCAGCCTCCTTAAGTGTATAAGGAACATCAATAAAGCTTTCATGCCATCGGTTTCCATCTTCAAAAACGGCTGGATGTACGATGGAATTCAATTTTTCTAATAAGCTTTTGTCACTAAAAACTTTATTGGAAATGAATTTTCTGTTTAAGGTGCCAGTTTCCAAATATGCTTCCTTTCCAAATAAGGATTTCATTTTAGCAACCAGATCTGGATCATTAGCCATCAACCATTTGGCTCTATCATCAGCATAGTACACTGGTATATTTAGTGTTTCAAAAATTTTGCAAATGGTGGTTTTGCCGCTACCAATCCCTCCTGTAATTCCAACCTTTAATATTTTTTTATTTGGCATAATTACGAGCTTGTTTAAAATTAAGAACTCTGCAGAACAAAAACGGGGAAAATCTCAAAAAAAGATTTTCCCCATTTTGTATAAATACAAATGCAATAAAAAGGTAATTAATTCAAGTTGCTCAAAACATCTCTACCCCACCAAAATGGAAATTACCTTCAATTCCTGCATTTTCATCTGAATCTGCACCATGCACCGCATTTTCTCCAATGCTGGTTGCATAAAGGGCGCGAATCGTTCCAGGAGCTGCTTCTGCAGGATTGGTCGCACCAATCAAGGTACGGAAATCTTCTACCGCATTGTCTTTTTCTAAAATTGCTGCCACGATAGATCCTGAAGACATAAATTCTACCAATTCTCCATAGAAAGGTCTTTCTTTATGAACAGCATAAAATTCACCTGCTTTTTCTGCAGACAACTTTGTCAATTTCATAGCTACAATTCGGAATCCTGCGCCACAGATTTTTTCCAATATTGCTCCAATATGCCCTGCTTTTACTGCATCAGGCTTAATCATGGTAAACGTTCTATTACCTGCCATTTTTATTGTATTGAATATGTTTATTTGTCAGTGTGTTTATGTCAAAAAATTGGATTATCAAGGCATAATACACACCAGCTTTCTTAAAAACGGGCGCAAAAGTAAAGAATGAAAACCAATAAGGCTAAAGCTGTAGGTAAATTTTGGTTTAATTCCTTTTTTTGATGAAATTCGCACCTCTTTTTGAACAAGCCCTTACATGGAAAATATAAAAGACCTTAAGACCCTACTTGCTGTTCCACGAGATGTTGTCATCACTACTCATCGCAATCCTGACGGTGATGCAGTTGGCTCTTCTTTGGGACTTTATCATTTTTTGAACAAGTTCGGTCATACCGTACGCATTATCGCTCCCTCTGAATATCCTGAGTTTCTGGAATTTCTGCCTGATGCGAATAAAATAATCATTTACGATATTGAACCGGAATACAGTAAAGAATTGGTTGATAAAGCAGATGTTATTTTTTGCCTGGATTTTAACTCTTTGGACCGCATTGACAAATTGGGAGAAATCATCACTCCCTTGTCCTGCAAAAAGGTAATGATCGATCATCATTTGTATCCAGAACCCTTTGCAGATTTTGTGTTGTCAGATACAACTGCTAGTTCTACATGTGAACTTATTTATAGGTTTATCATTGATTTGGATGAAAAGCAACAATTGGATTCAATCATAGGCGATTGCTTATTTACGGGTATATTAACAGATACTGGTTCGTTTAAACATGCGACTTCTGCACGACTCTATAGGATTGTTGGTGATCTGTTGGAATTGGGAGTTGATGATTACAAAATTCAGGATTTGGTATTCAATTGCCTGAACGAAAAGAATCTGCGCTTGCTAGGTCATATTTTATACAACAGGATGCAAATTTTACCCGAGTTCCAGACCGGGATAATTACCTTGACCAAACAAGATTATGAAGATTATGACATACAGAGAGGAGATACTGAAGGAATTGTCAATTACATATTAAAACTAAAGGATATCAAAGTTGCCGCCTTTATACACGAACAACCCACAATCACTAAAATCTCGCTTCGTTCAAAGGGTGATTTTTCAGTCCAGGAAATTGCCAGCAATCATTTTAGAGGTGGGGGACACAAAAATGCAGCAGGAGGGTATTCTTATATTGGTCTGCGCCCTACAGTGAAAAAGTTTATATCCCTTTTACCAGAATATATGGGCAAACACATTGAAAAACCAAAAATAGACCAGAATGGGCATTATTGATGAACTCAAGTTGCAAACAACTTGAGTTCATCAGATATTTATTTTTATTCAAAATGGTTCAAAGGGAGTTTAAACTATTTCGAACCATTTTTACTTAATTGGGTCTCCGATATCTGGAAGGACTAATTATCAATCTTATAACTAAAATACTTTAAATGAAACTAGTACAATTTTTCTTGTTGGTTGGTGTTTTAGGCATCACGGCTTGTGGCAATGGGGTAAGTGAAGGAACCACAGCCAACGGCTTTAAATATATTCATCACGTAAAAAATGGAGGAGCTACTCCTCAAATTAAGGAATATGCTTATTTCCAGGCAAAAATGCGAAATGGAGAGGAAGTTACATTGGATACCAGAACCAATCCAACTGTTCCAAGAGTAATCATTCCTGATTTGAAAGATGTTACAAAAGGGAAACCTTCTGCAGTAGTTGAAGCATTGGTTTTGATGAGTGTAGGTGATAGTCTTACTGTATTTCAACCAATTTTAGAAGGGACTACTCCTCCCCCGGGTTATGAAGTTGGAGGAGAAATTGCCTTTGACCTGGTACTTCAAAAAATTCTGAATGAGTCTGAATATCAGGCGGAAGTAAACAAGGAGAGAGCCAAAGGTGCAGAAAAAGCCAAAGAAGCAAAAACCAAAGTTGATGAAATGGTTAGCAAATTTCAGGAAGGAACCCTTGAAATGCAAACCACTCCTTCTGGGCTGAGGTACATTATTACGGAAGAAGGAACGGGGGAACAAGCTGTAGTAGGCAAAATTGTGAGTGTAAATTACTATGGTGTGTTGACCAATGGAAATCGCTTTGATGATTCTTTTAGCAAGGGAAGAGGATTTGATTTCAAACTTGGTTACGGAATGGTAATCAAAGGCTGGGATGAAGGTATTGCATTACTTAAAGAAGGTGGAAAAGGCTTTTTGATTGTTCCTCCAGAATTGGGATACGGAGCTGTAGATAAAGGCAACATTCCGCCCAATTCTGAGTTGATTTTTTATGTAGAATTATTGTCTGTATCTGATCAATAAATAGAACCAGTAATAAATTCAATTATTGATTTTGAATCATTCTTTCAAAAATATCGTTGGTGCAATCGTCTTATTTATTTGTTTCTTGTTACTTTTTAGTTGCAAAGAACAAATGCAAACACCTTCTGAAACCATTAAAAAGACTTTTACTGCCCATGGTAATTTTGAATATGAACATCATATAAAAACGGGCGATCCATTGGCAAAAGGAGGTGATACTTTGATCTTCCATTACTGCCTAAGAAATGGGGAAAATGCAATCAACTGTACCCAAAACAGGCAAAAACCCTTGAGTTTGGTACTTCCGCCAAGAGATGTAAGCATCAATCCACCAAAGCCTTTGTATGAAGGCTTAAAATTGATGTCGGTAGGCGATAGTATCACAATATATTACCCTTTACCTGAAGATCAGGAAAAACCGAATGGGTTTAAGGATGCTGAATTTGTAACTTATGACATCAAGGTTTTAGAAATCAAACCACAAAAAGAGAGATAATCTATTTTAATGCTTCTCTACTAATTGGGACTGCTCATTTTGTAAAGGGGCATTGAAATAGTGATAATCAGGTGTTCGCCAGGAACTTTCCGAAATTATCAAAAAATCAATTAACCATGACTAGTGAACAAATGAAGAACTTAAAAGATCGCCTGGCATTGTTAAGGAGGTATCTTTGACATCGATGAGCGATTGATTCAAATTGAAGAGAAAGAACAGGAATCTTTGAATCCTAATTTTTGGAATGACTCCAAAAGAGCTGAAAGTTTGATGAAAACTTTAAAAAGCCACAAAAATTGGGTCAACCAATATGAAAAAGTAGAAACTTTAGTAGATGATGCTGAAATACTCCTAGATTTTCTAAGAGAAGGGGAAGCCACTGAAGCTGAAGTAGATAAAAAGCATGAGGAAGCTTTAGCAGCAATTGACGACCTCGAATTTCGTTCAACACTTAATAAACAAGAAGATGAGTTGAATGCAATTTTGGAAATCAATTCTGGAGCTGGAGGAACAGAAGCAAATGATTGGTCCAATATGTTGTTGCGCATGTATACCATGTGGGCAGAAAAAGCAGGTTATAAAGTAAAAGAGCTAACGTACCAGGCTGGAGATGTCGCAGGGGTCAAATCTGTTTCTATTGAAATCGATGGTGATTTTGCCTATGGTCTTTTAAAAGGTGAAAATGGAGTCCACCGGCTTGTTAGAGTCAGTCCGTTTAATGCTCAGGGCAAAAGGATGACCTCTTTTTCATCGGTCTTTGTACATCCAATGGTAGATGACCGGATTGAAGTTACCATCAATCCAGCTGATATTGAATGGGATACTTTCCGGGCTAGTGGTGCAGGAGGACAGCATGTGAATAAAACTGAATCGGCTGTGAGGGTGCGGCATCTTCCGACAGGGTTGGTAGCCGAATGTCAACAAGAAAGATCTCAACATCTTAACAGGGAGAAAGCCTTGCAAATGTTGAAATCCCGATTGTATCAACTTGAATTGCAAAAACAACTCGAGGCTAAAGACAAGATTGAAGCACAAAAGATGAAAAACGAATGGGGCTCTCAAATTCGGAGTTATGTCTTAGACGATCGCTGGGTAAAGGACTTAAGAACTGGATTTAAAGTAAACAACCCTGATAAAGTCCTCGATGGTGACCTCGATGGGTTTTTGAAGGCTTATTTAATGAACGATAAAGTCGATTGATTATTATATACAGCCCTTTCAATTTCCTGAAATTGGGAGGGCTGTATATCATTCTTTTTCTTACCAAATAAATTTGTCCAACCCAAAATTAATTTTCAAGCTTTTACAATTTGCCACAGTCTGTGTTTTTTTTGGACGTGGATGGCAGCATCTTTTTTGGGATGCCCCTTATAGAGATTTGCTATGGGATGCCAACTGGATGCAAGGAATTATTGAAAGCCTTACTTCTATGTCCTGGCAGGAGTATGTTACAAATACTGAAGTAGATTATGTAATTAATACAGTCATTAGATGGACAGGAGGCTTATATATACTTTGTGGGCTTATTGCATTGTTCATAAAGCGATTGCCAAGGTTTTTTCAATTCGTTTTACTTTTTGGTGCTTTCAATCTTTTATTTTTAGCTTTTCTGTATTCAAAAGAAAAATTTTTCCATCTCGGCCAGTTTTTAGAATATAGCCTTCAATTTTCCACTCCAATTTTCCTGTATTTATACGTAAATAAATTCATTGGCACACAAAAATTGATTCTTTGGATGAAAATTGCCATTGCCTTCACTTTTACCTGTCATGGATTGTATGCAATAGGCTATTACCCTATCCCCGAGAGTTTTCACTATATGAATATGCAAATATTGGGCTTGAACCAGAATCAATCATTTCTGTTTTTAAAGACTGCCGGGATTATGGACTTTATTATTTCATTTTTGATTTTTCTCCCAAACAGCGTTGCAATACCAGCCTTAATTTACGCAACATTTTGGGGATTGGCAACAGCTATGGCCAGAATATGGGCAAATTTTCATACTGACTTTTGGTTGGAAACACTTCACCAGTGGACACACGAATCGCTGCTTCGATTTCCTCATTTCATCATTCCAATTCTGGTTTTTGTCCTTTTAAAAAATCAAATGGCAAGTACTTCAGCAAGGGTGACCAATTCTTGATTGAGTGCTTTATTTTTCTTTATCGCTTGTTTGAAGGAAGTATATTTCACCTTATCGGCTACAATTCCAGCCATGCAATTTCTTTTTCCTTCTAATAAACCCTTTACAGCAGCATGCCCCAGGCGACTTGAAAGGACTCTGTCTCTAAATGTTGGGGCACCTCCCCTTTGAAGATGTCCTATGATGGTAACACGAATATCAAACATAGTCAACTCAGCTCTAACTTTATCTGCAATTTCATTGGCATTTCCGTTTTTGTTTCCTTCTGCAACTACTACAAGGCTAAACATTTTGCGCCTCATAGCACTCTTTTTCAGCTTATCAATCAATCCTTCAATGGAAGTTTCTATTTCAGGAATCATAACACTTCCAGCTCCACTACCAATCGCAGTATTGATTGCGATATAACCAGAATCTCGACCCATTACTTCGATAAAAAACAATCGATTATGGGATTCCGCAGTATCTCGAATCTTATCTACTGCTTCAATAGCCGTATTGACTGCTGTATCAAACCCAATCGTATAATCAGTGCCGTACAAGTCATTATCAATGGTACATGGAACTCCAATAAATGGGACATCATGCTCCTTTTCAAAAATATCTGCACCGGTAAATGTTCCATTACCGCCCAAAGCTACACAAGCATCTATATCAAAAGCCTGAAGAAATTCATAAGCTTGTTTTCTTCCCTCTTCAGTCATAAATCTAAGGCTCCTCGCAGTCTTTAAAATGGTTCCCCCTCGTTGCATTATATTGCCGACATCTCGTTTTTCCAATCTTTTGAATTTGCCATCAATCATACCTTCATATCCATTTTTGATTCCGAAGACATGAAGATCATTAAAGGCAGCAGTTCTCACGACTGCTCTCAAAGCAGCATTCATTCCGGGAGCATCGCCACCGGAAGTAAACACAGCAATTCTTTTTATTGCTACAGACATTTGATTTGGTCTAACAACCGGTAAGAACTTCAGCTAAATCTCCCCTTTCAATGTGAAATTTGACGAGATTCTCAATCGGTTTTTTAATGACAATTCCCATTTCCAAGCCTTTGTCTTCCAAAACTTTTGAAAGTACGTTCTGGAAATAGTAGGCTACCGACCCAACAAAGTGAATAGGCAATTTTTTATAATTTTCATACTTGCAAACGTGGCGGGTAATAAACTCATCAAAAGATCGGCTTACCAGATTTTCAATAAAAGGATGTGTTCTGTTATTGGACAAAAATTTGGCAAAGGTAGCCAGATAAACTGCTGGAGCCTTGTTATTATATACATTGTCCAAGATTTCGGATTTTCCCCCAGGAATCCAATTTTTAAACATTTTTTCTAAATCGGCAGGTAACTCTCTGTAAAAATATGCTCTTATTAATTTCTTACCAAGATGTGAACCACTCCCTTCGTCACCAATCAAAAACCCTAAATTTGTTACATTATCTACTTCTATTTCACCATCATACAATATTGAATTTGAGCCAGTACCAAGTATACAGGCGATACCAGCTTTATTACCACAGGTAGCCCGTGCAGCAGCCAATAGGTCATGCTCAATTTCAACCTCCGAATCTGGAAATATTTGCATTATAGCATCCTGAATATGCTTTTTTCTACCATAATCCCAGCAGCCTGCACCATAAAATTTTATCTTATGTATTACCATTCCAACCACTTTTGGAAGCATATCCCGTTTGAGTGTCTCAACTATCATTTCTTTTGAATGATAATTTGGATTAAAACCCATTGTACTATAACTCAATCGTTCACCGGAATCATCTAAAATTTTCCAATCTGCTTTGGTTGAACCACTGTCTGCAATTGCTATCATCGTTTTTATTCATTTAGTGATTATAAAATCTTTTTGAGGTGGTAATCAAATGGTAGGGAAAACTGATCGCTCTTGTTGTTGGCTTTATCGGCATAAATGTAGTGTATAATTGACACTAAGTAAAATAATCGTTGCAGAAATGTTGTAAAGTCAATTGCTTCATGAACCACTTAAATTCACAAGCACCTGATTATCAATTCACTACAAATGATAAAAATAAATTTAAAACAAAAAATTTAAATTAAAGTTGATTTTTAAACACAAATTGTTTTATTTTTGCCCTACCAATAAACATAAGGACAAAATTAACCTAAGATAGTTATGGTACATTATACAATTCAACAAGAACCTTTAAGTCAAAAACAGCAAATCATAAATCTCCTCAGTTGGGCTTTTCGCAATTGGTTTCAGCTAACATTGGCATTTTTCGCACTTCATGTTTTTTTTAAGAAAGACATCAATATACAAGTCAATTTTAATGATAAAGCAGCCATTAGTCAAGCATATAGACCAAGCATTGAACCTCAAAACGAAGCTGTAGCTAAACCTACTTCCATAAAAGTAGAAGAAAATTCCTTTAACGCCCTTGCTACAGCTTTGCCATTAAGCAAAAAGAGAGTGAATCCAAAATGGAAAGCAACCGATTTTAACAATTTGACCTTCATTCTCAATCCCGATTACGCAGAAAAAAAAGGTGTAAGTGCTGAGATTGTTGAGCTAAAGCTGGAAAAGTGCCGAAAATATGTAGAACGATTTGCCGCAGTTGCTATATCGGAAATGAAAAAATACGACATACCAGCTAGTATTACTTTGGCTCAAGGCTTATTGGAAACTAGTGCTGGAGCAAGTAAATTAGCTATAGAATCCAATAATCATTTTGGCATCAAATGCCGAAAAAAATGCCAGGGCTGTACTTGTCGAAATTATTCAGATGATGATGTATATGATATGTTTCGCGTTTTTGGAACTGCATGGGAAAGTTATCGGGAACATTCTCTTTTATTATCTTCTAACAGATACAATCACCTCAAAAAATTAGGGACAAAAGATTACAAGAATTGGGCATATGGCATTAAAAAGGCTGGATATGCGACCGATAAGCAATATGCAGAAAAACTAATCCAGATTATTCAAATACTCGATTTGTATCAATTTGATAAATAGAAGACCCCATCTTTTCCCAGCTTGGTCAAAAGCAGATCAAGCTGGTTTTATCAGGATACAATAATCTGCATTCCTCTGCAAATTGAGCCTTCCTAAACGATAATATCTTCTTCATCAATTACTTTCCCCCCCAGGCAACGAATTATTCTTGCAGGAAAATTTTCCAAAATTCTATAATCGTGGGTAGCAAATATTACAGCCGTACTATGGTCTTGAGCAAGTTGACGTAAAAGCAATAATATTTCATCTGAGGTCTCAGGATCGAGATTTCCGGTTGGTTCATCCGCAATAATTATTTCCGGATCGTTTAGAAGGGCCCGCGCTATTACGACTCTTTGTTGTTCTCCACCAGATATTGCGTGAGGCATGGTGGTGTTTTTGCCCTTTAAACCAACTTTATCAAGGACTTCATTTATTTTTTTCTTCATCGCTGTTTTACTCGTCCATCCTGTAGCTTTTAAAGCAAAAAATAAATTCTCCTCAATGTTTCGATCAGAAAGTAAATTGAAATCCTGAAAAATTATGCCTAGTTTTCTCCTAAGCAAAGGTATTGTTTTGCGATTTAAAACTGACAAATCAAAACCTGCTACAATTCCTTTACCTTCTCTAAATGGCAAAGCAGCATACAAGGTTTTTAATAAACTCGATTTACCACTACCAGATTTCCCGATCAAATAAACAAACTCGCCTTTGGTAATTCTAAGGTTTACTTTTTCCAAAATTTTATTGTTTGCCTGAAAAATGGATACCTCCCTTAATTGTAAAATCGTATGGGGCATTGTTTATTAAATTTTAGCCAATTTTGATCTTCCAGTAATTTAATTGTCAATCGTGTGCGACTAACTAATTAATCCAAGTTGCTAATAATCTGGGTACTGGTTCTCTGGTAGCCAGGCAATTAAAGAATCTGGCAGAATTATTTAAAAAACTACTCAATTAATTCCAACAATTATAACCCAATAACCAGGAAACTAGTAACCAGCAACTTGAATAAATTAGGAAAACTTTGGACAAACTTACAAATTCCATGCACTGTTGTAATGGCTATACATATAAAATTTTTCACATTTATCATCCAAACTTTATTTCCCTCGAAATCCCAATTCAACCACTTCTAGATCCTTAATATTGCTTTCAAAGAGTGAAAATCGAACAATGGTTCTAATTTTATGGAAACCATGATTGCCACAAGCGCCTGGATTGATATGTAATAAACCATACTTTTTGTCAGACATTACTTTTAAAATGTGTGAATGCCCACAGATGTACAATTTTGGAGGATTGGTTTGAATGATTTCTTGAACCCTTTTATTGTACCTTCCAGGATAACCTCCAATATGTGTCATCAATACATCAACACCCTCACATTCAAATCTGAGATTGAGTGGAAACTCTTGCCTTAACAAGCCACCATCTATATTTCCATATACCGCCTTGAAAGGCTTAAAGGCCTCCAACCTTTCTACCACTTCCATATTTCCAATATCGCCTGCATGCCATACTTCATCACAACTTTTGAAGTATTCAAAAATGTTTTCATCCAACCACCCATGTGTATCTGAAAGTAAGCCAATCCTTTTCATGTGGCAAATGTATCATTTTGGATAGTACACTTCTAATTTGGTCTATTTCTATTGAAGTCGATTAAACTTAATTTTTATTAATTCCCCTTTTAGAGAGGTTTGAGCAGTGGGTTTTTGTCTTTTCGATCCCAAAATATATTGGAAGTCCATATTTCTTCCCTAAAGGGACTTTTGATAAATTGTTATCGACCAATTGCTTAGGTTCAAAACAAAAAATCGGCTAAATTGGAATCAGAATTTTGTTTAAAACCTCAAAAAAATGAGTTGCAGCCAAAAAAGTTTAAATAAGTTCGTTTACATAATTTGTTGATTATCCATTGTTTAAAAAATCTTTTAAACTTTAATAATATGCCTAGTCTAATTTTCAAGAGAGTATCTAACGAGGATAAGCCCATCTGGAAAAAATATCGAGAAACACTTTACCATGGGGTTGAAGACAGTTTTCATGAAAGCGAAATGGATTCGATATTAAACTCAAAGATTCAGTTTACCTACTTGGTGTTTGAGGATACAAAGGATTTTCCGGTTGGAATGCTGGAATTATCATTGCGTAATTTGGTAGACGGTTGTTTAAGTTCACCGGTGGCTTATATAGAAGGAATTTACCTGGATGAATCCTGTAGAGGGAAAGGGCTTGGGAAGGAAATGATAGAATTTTCCAAAGATTGGGGAAAAGAAAATGGCTGTTCTGAGCTGGCTTGTGATGCAGAATTTGAAGATTTATCAGCCCAGAACTTTCATCAAAAAATGGGATTTCAGGAAACTTATCGAATCGTTCAATTCAAAATGGATATATGATTTTTCCAGTTTTCCAATTAAGCTTAACTTTACATAATTTTTAAAATTCAATAACTTTTAGAAAAAAGATATGCCCAAATACATACTATATACACTTTTCATTTTTTCAATTCTTGTTTTCAGTTGCAAATCAGATGATCCCATCGTTGATACTCCCATTATAGAAGAACCTCCCATTGATGATCCCAACGAAGTTGAAACGATTATTCCTTCGGGAGATGAGCAATATTTAAATTTTGATTCAGACTACATTTTTGATCAAAACAAACTTCCCACATTCGAATTGAACTTACCAGAAACTGCTTTGGCAGAAATTGACGCAGACCCAGCTGCAGAAGAATATGTGGAAGGTAGCATTACATTTGAAGGGGAAACAGTTAGTCCTGTTGGTATTCGTTATAAAGGCTCCATTGGCGCTTTTGTGAATTGCCTTTCAGGTAATGACTGGTCAAATCCTTCCGGTTTTAAAACATGTACCAAGCTTTCGATGAAAATTAAAATCAATTGGGAGGGAAGAGAAGAAAAGTTCTACGGACTGAAAAAACTTCAATTTCATGCCATGAATCTGGATGATTCTCAGATGAGGGAGCGTCTGGGCTATTGGTTATTTAGATCAATGGGTGTGCCTGCACCCAGGGCTATTCACGCAAGACTTATTATAAATGGCACTTTTTCAGGTATTTATGCCCTTGTTGAACAAATAGATGGAAGGTTTACCAGATACAATTTCGATGATGGAAAGGGTAACTTGTATAAAGAAGTATGGCCACTTAATTACAATGGTCAAGCCCAATCTGAACAGACCTATATTGCAAATTTGAAAACAAACGAAGATGAAAATCCTTCAGTAGAAATGATAAGAAGCTTTGCACAGGAGGTAGCCAGTGCAGATGACAATACATTACAAGATGTGATTGTTAAATGGATGGATTTAGATGAAATCATATCCTATGCCGTGGTTGACAGAACTATCCGAAATGACGATGGAGCTTTTCATTGGTATTGTGGTGGGTTTTCTTGTTCCCCCCATAACTTTTACTGGTACGAAGAACCTACTGCAAAAACGATGCACCTCATCCCTTGGGATTTAGACAATGCATTCGAGAATATCATATTTGATGCCAATCCTGTTACTCCTATTGCAGATGATTGGGGAGAAATCACCAATAATTGCCAGCCCTTTAGTTATGGTGTTTTTGGCATCATCCAACGAAGTGCAGCCTGTGATAAATTAATCGGAGGCTGGGCGAGCTTTGAGGATGAATACACTGAGAAACTGGTTGAATTTAAAGAAGGCCTATTTTCGGAATCACAAGTTTTGGGACTATTAGATACCTGGGAAGCACAAATTCGATTGGCTACAATTGAAGCCAATCAAACTCATGGCGATGCGATTTCAGAAACAAGATGGTTAAATGCCTTGAGTACGTTGAAAGGGCAATTGAAGCATGCAAGGGAGAATTAACTTTCCAAACTGGACATAGAACTTCTTCCAAAAAATTAGTGGGATTTCTATACATTCGTGGCTCAAAATTTTGAGCCCAATGCAAAAAAGTCCAAACCAATATACAAAACAGGACTACCTTAGAATGTTTGAGGAGATCGCTCCACTTCATCAGTTTATGGGATTCAAGGTTTTTGAAATTGAAAAAGACAGGGTTCAAATCTTTGTTCCTTTCCGTGAAGAATTCATTGGTAATTTTGTGAATCGCTTTTGGCATGGTGGCATGATTGCTACTGTTTTGGATGCTTGTGGTGGTTTGGCTGCTGCGTTCATTGGGATTTTTGTCTTTCATTATGATAGATATTTTAAATAAAATAAAAATACTGGATTTCACCAGACTTTTACCAGGTCCATTGGCTACCCATATGATGACACAAATGGGAGCAGAGGTCATCAAAATTGAACATCCAAAGAGATTGGACTATGTTCGATTTTATGGAAAGCAGGTTGATGGAGCAAGTACCTTATTTCATGGATTAAATCATTATAAAAAGCTAGTGCAAATTGATTATCAATCTGAGGAAGGAAAATCGAAAGTTATAGAACTAGTTGGCAAAGTAGATGTTTTGATAGAGCAATTTAGACCAGGAGCCATGAAAAGTTGGGGATTGGATTTTGTTTCTTTGAAAAAAGTTAATCCAAAATTGGTTTACGTTTCCCTCACGGGCTACGGTCAGCACAATCAAAAAAGGGAGGAAGCTGGGCATGACATCAATTACATGGCAATGGCAGGATTACTTAGCTTATTGAAAGACGAAAATGGAAAACCAATGGTCCCAGGATATCAACTAGGAGATATTGGAGGAGGTGCTTATGTGGTGGTCATGGCAACCTTAGGTGGAATCATTCAAAAACTTCAGACGGGAAAAGGGTCTCATATGGATATTTCTATGACTAAAGGCCTGCTACCTCTAATTACCATTCCCAAAAACCTGGAATGGAGTAATATGCCACATGAAACCTTTAACACCATAAATGGCAAAACCCTTGTCAATTATGGTATTTATCAATGTGCGGATGGTAAGTGGATATCATTGGGGGCTTTGGAAATTAAGTTTTGGAATAACTTCTGTGACTGTATTAACAAAGCTGGCTGGAAACGAAATAATGAATTGGAACTATCAGTTCTTCAATTTCCAAAACGGGAAGTGATTGATCTATTTAAGCAAAAAAAACGGGATGAATGGGTAGATTTTTTTCGTGGAAAAGATGTCTGTATTGCGCCGGTTTTAGAAATCGAAGAATTAGACCAGGAACAATACATTCAAGAAATAAAAGGATTTGAAACTATAAAAACTGCTAATGGAAGTCAATTATTAACAATTGCCTTGCCATTTGATAAGATTCAATAATATCATTAAAAAATGGAAGCTTACATCTATGATGCTGTTCGAAGCGTTCGGGGAAAGGGCAACAGAAAAGGTGCCTTAAACGGCATTACCCCCACCTACCTGGTGACTCAATTACTTAAAGAATTAAGGAGTAAACACGATTTTGACCCAGCCTTGGTAGAAGACTTGATATTGGGTTGTGTGACCCAAATTATGGACCAAGGTGCCAATATCGCCAAGACTGCGGCCCAACAATCTGGCTATGGGGACCACCTTTGTGGGGTTACTTTGAATCGCTTTTGTGGTTCGGGGTTGGAAGCAGTCAATCAAGCTGCTGCTTATGTCAAATCTGGTTTTTCTGATTTAATCATTGCTGGTGGTGTTGAAAGCATGTCGAGAGTAAAAATGGGCTCAGACGGAGGTGCTTTGATGATGGACCCTGCTGTTGCACTGCCTGGTAAAATTGTTCCTCAAGGTATTTCAGCTGATTTAATCGCCTCAAAATATGGATACACTCGCCGACAAGCAGATGAATTTGCTTACCGCTCTCAAATGAAAGCTGTTCAGGCGGAGAAAGAACAACGATTCAAATCTCGTGTAGCCATAAGGGATATCAATGGCATCAATGTTTTGGATACTGATGAAAACATACGTCCGTCTACAACCCTAGAAGGTTTAGGGGATCTAAACCCTTCTTTTGCCCAAATGGGCGCTATGGCGGGATTTGATGCTGTTGCAATGGATAGATACCCTGAAGTTGAATTTATAAACCACATCCATCATGCCGGAAATTCTTCAGCAATTGTTGATGGTGCTGCTCTGGCTATCATTGGAAATAAAGAAGCCGGAGAGAAAATGGGATTGAAACCTAGAGCAAAAATCGTTTCAGTAGCTGTGGATGGAGCTGATCCAACTATCATGCTAACAGCACCAGCTCCGGCAAGTCGCAAAGCATTAAAAAAAGTAGGAATGAATAAAGAAGACATTGATTTGTACGAAGTCAATGAAGCCTTTGCTGTCGTTCCAATGAGATTTATGGACGATTTGGGTGTTTCTCAGGACAAGGTAAATGTAAACGGAGGAGCCATTGCTATGGGACATCCCCTCGGCGCAACTGGTTGTATGCTTTTGGGGACCCTTGTTGATGAATTGGAAAGACAAAATAAGCAAACTGGACTTGTGACACTATGTATAGGTGGTGGAATGGGTATTGCGACTATTGTGGAGCGAGTTTGATAGTAGAGAGCCGAGAAGTGAATAAATCTCACTTCTCGGCTCTCAATTCTCTATTCTAAAATATTAACCTAATGATAAAAAACGACCTATTAGAATATAAAGTTGGCGAAGATGGCATCGCCATTATTACTATTGATCAAAAAAATAATCCAACCAATCTATTCAGTTTTGAATTTATTGAGACCTACCAAACTGTTGCTGAAAATGCCATAAAGGATGAAAATGTGAAAGGTGTTATCGTCACATCCGGGCAAAGAATGTTTATGGCCGGAGCCGATTTACGTGAATTGCTGGGGGCAGACATTTCAAATGAAAAAGACAGTTTTTTTGCAGCAATCATGCAAATTCACCAAAGGTATAGAGCTATAGAAACCTCTGGAAAACCTTTTGTTGCAGCTATCAATGGTACAGCCCTGGGAGGGGGGATGGAATTGTGCTTGACTTGCCATCACAGAATTGCCATCAATAGTCCAAAAATTAAATTGGGCTTCCCTGAAGTGAAAGTAGGGCTACTCCCGGGAGGAGGTGGTACTGCCAAAGCTCCCTATTTGATGGGCATCCAAAACGGAATCACCTATTTGTTACAAGGAACGGAAGCAAGACCACAAAAGGCTTTGAAGGATGGACTCATCAATGCTGTTGTTGATTCGCCTGAAGATTTGATTCCCTCGGCAAAGAAATGGATCGCTGAAAACCCTAATCCCGTCCAACCCTGGGACAACAAGAAACACCGAATTCCTGGTGGAGGATTGATGTCTCCAAATGGAGCTATGACCATGATGGGCGCCATTGGAAACACCAGAAAAATGACCCACGGGAATTATCCAAATGCTCAGTATATATTGAGTTGTGTGCACGATGGGATGCAAGTTAATATCGATAGAGCACTGGAAATTGAGGGAAGGTATTTTTTAAAGGTTCTGCAAACAAAAGAAGCCAAGAATATGATTCGAACTGGTTTCATTGAAATGCAAGCTGCCAAAAAAGGGAAAGCCAGACCAAAAGGATATGATAAATTTGAGATCAGGAAGATTGGAATGTTAGGGGCTGGAATGATGGGGGCTGGAATAGCATTTGTCTCAGCAAAAGCAGGAATGGATGTCGTTTTGAAGGATGTTACAGTGGAAGGTGCAGAAAAAGGAAAAGAGTATTCAAAAATGTTGATGGAAAAGCGAATGGCTAAAGGGCGAGCGACTCAGGAACAGACAGATGCCTTGCTTTCCAAAATTAATACAACAGATGACCCCAATGCGGTGGCAGATTGCGATCTCATCATTGAGGCTGTATTTGAAAACCAGGAATTGAAATACAAGGTTACCAAAGAAACAGAGGCAGTAATTAGAGAGGATGTCATCTATGCTTCCAATACTTCTACTATTCCAATCACACAATTGGCTACTGCTTCCAAGCGCCCTGAAAATTTCATTGGATTGCATTTTTTCTCCCCAGTTGATAAGATGCCCTTAGTTGAAATTATTGTGGGCGAAAAATCAAATGAACGAGCTATTGCTGCTTGTATTGATTATGTGATTGCAATTGGGAAAATTCCGATAGTAGTAAATGATAAAAGAGGATTTTATACATCTCGTTCCTTCGGAACATTTCCCTCAGAAGGATTATTCCTTTTGGAAGAAGGAGTACCAGCAGCAATGATTGAAAATATCGCAAAAAGTAAAGGTATGCCAGTAGGACCCTTGGCAGTTTTGGATGAAGTATCCCTGACATTGAGCATGCATGTTTACGAAAGTGATCCAACACCTAACAAACCTGGATATCATACCAGATCCTATAATTTGACTAAAAAATTGGTCAAAGAATTTGGTCGGGAAGGGAAAAAAGCAAGGAAGGGATTGTACGATTATCCAGAAGGAGGGAAAAAAAGGCTTTGGCCGGAATTGGCTAATATCTTTACGCCAGATGTAAATACTTTAGACGCTGAAACTATTGGAAAACGGATTTTACACCGTCAGGCAGTTGAGGCTTACCGTTGTCTGGAGGAAGGGGTTCTGCGTTCTACAAGAGATGGTGATATTGGATCCATCCTTGGATGGGGCTTTCCAATGTATACCGGTGGAGCCTTATCTTATATAGATTATGTTGGCATAAAAAAATTCATTGTTGAATGTGATGATTTCGCTGAGCGATTTGGCGAGCGGTTTAGAGTGCCAGCTAGTTTGAGGGAATTGGCGGAAGAAGAGCTTTCAGTTCACGATTTTGGAAAGGTGCCAGCATGAAAAAAGTATTGACTTATCGTGGTGCTTGTATGACCTGGGAATGTGATTCCAACAGTCATATGAATGTAATGTACTACATTAATAAATTTGAAAATGCAGGTCGAAATTTCGACCTGCATTTGAGATTATTTGAAGATGGAGCTCCAGGCAATCTTGGTTTAGTCGTCGTTGAACAACAGATTAAATATGTAAGAGAAGTATTTGAAGATGATTTGCTCTATGTGGAGTCTTCCTTGATGGATATTGGGAATAAAGCTTTTACCGTTTTTCACGAAATGTACAATGGGCGTAACAAAAAATTGGTTAGTTCAATGAAGGCGATATTGGTACTTTTTGACAAAATTGAAAGAAAAGCATTGCCTTTTCCAACAGAAAAAAAAGAAAAGTTACTGAAAGAATTAAAGGTTAGGTGAAGCAAAAATCCAATTCTCCCTCATAAAAATCAAGCTACTGCTTTCTCTACAAAATACATATCAATTTCTCCAACATTTTTGGCAGCCACTTTACCACGATATTTACAATCAAATTTATCCTTTACCAAATCATAGGTGGTTTTAGAAATATTTACTTTTCCTGGTTCACCACTACTCTCCATTCTTGAAGCCACATTAACAGTATCTCCCCAAATATCATATGCGAATTTTTTAGATCCAACCACTCCTGCAATAATAGGACCTGTATGCACGCCTACCCTGGCCTCAAAAAAAGGCTCATTCGCATCTACTTTTTGCAATTTCCAATTCAGGAGAAATGCCTGAATTTCCATGGCTGCTCTAACAGCATCAACTACGTGGCCATTATTGGGTTTTGGCACTCCCCCAGCACACATGTAGGCATCACCTATGGTTTTTATTTTTTCCAAGCCATACTTTTCTATGATTTTATCAAATTGCTTAAAACAAAAATCCAGATCCTTTACCAAATGTTGAGGGCTGACTTCTTTGGATATTTTACTAAAGTTTTTAAAGTCCGTAAAAATAACTGTAGCACTATCATAAAACCTTGTCGAGGCAGTTCCCTTTTCCTTTAATTCATCAGCTATAGCTACAGGAAGAATGTTCAATAACAAATCTTCTGAACGTTGTTTTTCCTCCTTGATGATATTGTTTTTTTCTTCCAGTACAAAGTTGTGCGCTCGCATTCCCTGATACCTTAGAAAAAGACCAATAGCCAAGATCAAAACAATCGCAGCTATCGCGATCAAAAAATTTCTCTGGCTATTTTTCAATTCAACCTGTGCTTTTTGTTCTGCCAACTCCGTTTCTTTAAAAGCTATTTCTCTTTCTTGTTGGACCAAATTTATGGAATCAAACATGCTGGAAATCACCATTGAATCCAATAACTTCTCCTGCTGCAACAAAGCCAACTCTTGTCTCATTTGTTCTTCGGACATATCTTCAATCAAGGATTTTTGCTCATTTAAAACGTATTGATAATTTCTCCTCAGTTTGGCTTTTTCAGACTCCATTTGAGCCAGTTGCATATTCAAAGACTCATTTTCTTCTTTAATTGCATTGGCTTTTTCTATGGCATTTCTTCTTTTTCCAAATAATCCTTTGACCTCTTCCTTTTCTAATGGCGGAGCAATGACAAGTGTTCCTTCCAAAGCCGCAATGCGCGCTTCAATTTGAGTCAACTCCTTTTTCTTATTCCGCATTAAGGCAACCTGCTTTAGTTGCTGTAAATTATCTAGTTTAAGGTTATTATTTTCGGAGAGTCGAATACTTTGTTGGAAGTTCGCAATTGCTTCCTGACGATTGGCTGCTTTTCGACGAGGTAATTGTATCAAAGCTTTTGATTGCCGATTCAAAGCTATGGCCATCCATTCCTTATCTCCCATTTGGGCAGCCGTTGAATGTGCCTTTTTCGCTTTCTCAACAGCTTTTTGATAATATCCTTCTCTATAATATTCTTCTGAAAGATTAACTGCAGCTTTGACGAAATTGAGCCCACCTAGTTTGGAAAGTTCCTTTTCCAAACCCAATAGTTCCTGAGACTGACTGAACAGAAAATTAGCAAAAAGAAGGGAAAGGAAAGTAAATACAAACTTCATTTCTGGATCTGGATTTAGGATTCATAGTGCTGGTTTTCTAGAAAAACTAGCATTAAAATTAGTCATTACTCGTTTTATGACCAAATGGCGATCCAAAAAGAAAAAAGTCCTTTTTAATTGACTCAAGGTGAGAATGCTTCTCACCTTGAGTCAATTAAATTTTTATTTTTTGGCATTCATCAAAAAATCCTCGCTACTCACATCCCAAATCAACCCTTGATTGGGCATCATTATTTGGAAAGCAGTTTCCTGAGAGAATTCCCAATGGTTCATACCTTTCCAGATTGGGATCTCTTAGAGCCTCAGCTAGAAAAGTTGTCAAATCATCAATTTCTTCACTCGTCAATTCAAGCGGAACAAATTCCGGAGAAAGCTGAGAATCCGGAACTACAGTATTTTCCTTTTGTGCAGCATTTTTGTATTCCAAAACATCTCGAATGGAGGTGAATGAAGCTCCATGACCAAAGAATTTTGAATCCACCAAATTGTACAATTGTGGGACTTTAAATTTGTATTTGTCTGCATCCACCTGAGTAAAGCTGTATCTACCCAAATTAGCATCCGAATCGGCATCTGCGCCATAAGTGGCTTCCTGATTTTCAAATAAATCACTCATACCAAGTGCATAAAATGCCATGGAATTCAAGGCTGGCCCTGTGTGGCAACTTACACAATTTGCTTTTTCAAAGAATACTATCGCTCCACGCTTCTGATCATCGCTCATCGCTTTTTTATTTCCTGCCAACCATCTTTGCCAGGGAGCCTGATTTGGCATTAAAGTCCTTTCATAAGCAGCAATAGCTAGTCCAGCATATTCACGTGTGTATCTTTCAGGTTCCGAAATTTCAGGAAAAGCATCATCAAAAAGGGTTTTATAGTTTCTAATTTCAAGCCAGTCTTTATCTATAACCATTCGGTGAACATCCAAACCTGCAATTGCCTGTATTTCCAAACCCTCATATCCTAAATTATTGGTTTCTTTCGGAGTTCCAGGCGTCCATTGAGCAGAAGTTCCAACATTTGGACCAGTCGCACCAAATTGACCATTCCAAAGCAGGCATTCCTGATAAGCACCTAACATCGCAGAGGGTGTTCGGATGGGTTGTACATCCATCTCCGAAAAATCATAATCTGAATGTGGTACTCTGCCTTCTCCATTTGCACCAAAACCAGACCCCCCGTCGGCAATAGCTTGATGGCGATTAGCTTGAAAACCAGCTGAAGCAAAATGACAAGATGCACAGGAATAAGTTCCCTCTCCCTGGTCATGCATGGGATTCATTGCCAGCGCAGTTTCGTGATAAAGCATAGAGCCAAGGAGCACTTTATCAGCAGTAATTGGGTTGTTTGGATCTTGTGGGATTGCAGCATAATCATTGCTGGCAGGTTGTAGGAAAAAATCTAAATTGCCAGTCTGGGAAGCAATTTCTAAGGCTTCTGTTAGCAATTCATCAAGATTAGGGCCATTGTCTTTTTTGCAAGCTGAAAAAACTAAAAGCCCGCCTAACATCGTAACAAGAATTTTAGATTTCATAATACAATTTTTTGAAAAATATACCACGCCTTAAGCTACTCTTTTGCAGCTTATGTTCAGGTTGAAAATTTGTTATACTTGGACTACAGATTCAGGATATTTAAAATGGAGCGTTTTTTATTTTAAAGTCTTGACCTTGTTTTTTTTCCCTGGCTATACCTGAAAATTTTGACTTGTCAATTAAAAAAATATCTCCGTTAATACTCTATAAATACCTTTTCTGTACCCAATGCTGGCGATTTGTATGTGATTTAAAGTCTTGTTTAATTGCAATAAGGTGAGAGAATTCACTGGGGAGTGTAAAGTATGCTTAATTTAAACTATAGTCTGCAAGGTAACCAGAAAATCAAAAAGGTTGCATATATTAAAACAAAATTTTAAAAAATCATGCCATAAATCCAGGTCATTCAACATAAAAGTCAAGTACCTAAACAAAGGCTTACAAAATCTTAAATAGGAATTGTTTTTATAGGAGAACTTGCTTTTTTATATTTTTGTCATCCTAACATTCCCTGAACCTCATTCCATTATTATTAAACCTATATTTTTTTATAAAATGTCAAAGAATTTCTTCTTTTTCCTTGCATTATTACTTTTGATTTCATGTTCCACTTCAAAAAAAATTAAAGTAGTTATGGAAGACCTCCCTAAAGAACCCCTAGCCTATCCTAATAATTTTGACTGGCAGGGACATCGCGGTGCAAGAGGTTTGTTGCCTGAAAATACGGTTCCTTCTTTTTTAAAAGCACTGGAATACCCTGTAACCACACTAGAGCTTGATTTAGCCGTAACTAAAGATGGCAAACTCGTCATTTCTCATGAACCATGGATGAGTCATCATATTTGTACCAAGCCAAATGGAGAGGTAGTGAAAGAAGAGGAAGCCCTGAGTTTAAACATCTTTCAGATGAACTATTCTGAGGTGAAGAAATACGATTGTGGTTTAAGAGGAAATGAAAGGTTTCCTAATCAACAAGCCCAAAAGGCATATAAACCATTATTGACGGAAATGGTACAAATTGTAGATCAATTTTGTATAAATACCTTCAAAAAAAGACCCCATTACAATATTGAAATAAAAAGTCACGAAAAAGGATACGGGATCTTCATGCCTCAACCAGAATTATTTGTTGATTTTCTCCTCAAAGATTTAAGGGAATTGAAATTAAGAGGAAGAGCCACCGTTCAATCCTTCGATCCCAATGTGATGAACGCTTTACATAAAAAAGATAAACACGTAAAAACTGCATTTCTCGTTGAAAATGAAGAAGGACTAGAAGCTAATCTTAAAAAACTTAACTTTAAACCTAACATTTATAGCCCAGATTATAAATTACTCACAAAAGAAATAATCGATAAAATTCATGCAATGGACATCCAGGTCATTCCATGGACTGTGAATAAACTCGAAGACATGAAACAACTGATTGAATGGGGTGTAGATGGGATAATTACAGATTATCCGAATTTGATAAATGAATTGTAAACCTTTCTTAAATATATTCAAAATGAGAAATTTCCTATTCCTATTTACCCTTTCATTTATTATATTTAGTTGTGATTCAAATCAATCTGATAGTTCGAATGATTCAGATATTTCAGCTTCACAAGAAGAAATGGGTCAGGCAGATGAAAAGGCAGCTGAATTAGCTGTAGCTGTAATGGAAGCAATGGGGGGACAGGAAAATTGGAATAATACCAATTTTCTTTCCTGGAATTTCTTTGGTCGTCGAAAGCACTATTGGGATAAACAAACGGGGAATATCCGTATAGAATCACCAGAGCAAGAATTGATCTATTTGATGAATGTAAACACGATGAAAGGGAAAGTTAAAAAGGGGGAAGCAGAAATAACCAATCCTGATAGTTTGAGCAATTACCTCAGCTCCGCCAAAAGCATGTGGATTAATGATTCCTACTGGTTGGTCATGCCTTTTAAATTGAGAGATCCTGGAACGAAGTTGAAGTATCTGGGTGAAGGCACTACAGAAGCTGGCAATCCAGCTGAAATTTTGGAATTAACCTTTGAAAATGTGGGAGACACTCCCGACAATAAATACCATATCATGGTAGATAAATCCACTAATTTGGTTAGTGAATGGTCCTTTTATTCTCATTGGTCGGATACAGATCCTCGCTTTACGCTACCCTGGGAAGATTACCAAACTTATGGGAATATCCAGCTTTCAGGCAACCGTGGGAAAGCACAACTATCTGCAATAGCAGTATATGACAATTTACCTGGTAAATTATTTATTGAATTTGAAAAATAAAACTCAAACCCAACCATTTAATTAGGAAGCAAAGTCTAAACTTAGAGTATGTCTAAATTTTTCCTTCCTGTACTACAGAGATGCCCTTGGCACAGTTTGTAAAATTTTTAGACAAACTCTTATTGAAATCACTACTTTGCTTATGAAATCATTATACCTCTCAACTCTTCTTGCTTTTTGTTTCTTATTTTCAAATCAATCTGTTTTGGCATGTAGTTGCACAGGACCTGATTCATTTTGTGAAACAATAAACCTTTATGAAGAACTTTTTGGATTTGACAATGCCATAGTAATTATAGGAGAAAAGGTTGCTCAGGAAGCTCATGGTATGCGGGTCAAAATTTGTAAGCTCATCAAAGGTATTGAAACCAATGTTGAAATAATGGTATGGGGTGATGTTGGACACTTATGCCGACATTATACTGGTGGAATTGAAGTAGGCGAGAAATTATTATTGTTGCTTTCTAGATTGGAGAGCGATGGAAACTCAAATTGGGGAGATTGGGCTTCTCTAGAAAAGAAAAATGATTATGTTTTGTCTTTTTGTGGGGTACACATGGTCTATTGTGAATCTGGCTTAAATAGTTTTGGACTTGAAGATGAAGTTGAATGCATTGAAATCAATCCTTGTGAATCGAATTCCAATGAGAATGAAGACTGTCCTTACAAAAATCCTGAATGCGACTTTGAAAATGTCGATTTTTATCCAAACCCTACAACAGGTAAAGTCTTCCTTTCTCTATTTGGAGAAGAAAAAATTGAATTTTCTCATAAAATCAGCCTTTTCAATACAGTTGGACAAGAAGTCCAAAAAATGCCTTTTGGTGGATCTTTTAATTCAGATGGATTACTTGAAATCAGTTTTGAGGGTTTAATACCTGGGGTTTATTTTATAGAATTAGAGACCTCATTTGAATGCCGGAATAAGTTGGTAAAAAAGATATTGCTGCAATACTAGTTAACAAAAATTGGGAAGTATTTTCCCTGCCAGTTGCACTTGCTTACCGAAAGGGTTCACAACTTGAATTAATTAAGTTTCAATCTTGTCACCATCAATTTTGCGGCCCTCTTCGAAGCACCTTTACCACCTAATTGCTTCCTAACCAATTGGTAGTCCGCTTTAATCCTTTGTTTAGTTTCTGGTTCTAAAATTCGATCCAATTCAATTTTTAATTGCTCAACCGAAAAATCATTCTGAATCAATTCTTTAACTACCTCCTTTCCTGCAATCAAATTGACCAAAGAAATAAAAGGCACATTGACCAGCCACTTCGCCAGATAAAAAGAAAGTGAATTGCCTTGGTAACAAACAACCTGAGGAACTCCCAAAAGGGCTGTCTCCAAAGTCGCTGTACCAGAAGTGACCAGTGCCGCCTGAGCGTTTTTCAGCAAAGGATAGGTCTCATTTTGAACAAAACCCAGGTTTGAATGAATACCTGGATTGACTTCAAGATTTTCATTTCCAATAATGGATGAATAAAAAGATTTATCAATTGAAGGAGCACCCGCAATAACAAATTGATAATCAGGGTATTCTGAAACAATTTGAAGCATTATCGTAAGCATTCTTTTTATTTCCTGCTTCCTACTACCTGGCAACAGCGCAATAATTGGTTTTTCATTCAGTTGGTGGATTTCTATAAAGTTTTTTGGCGCTTCAAATCCTTCGGTAACATCCAACAATGGATGACCTACAAAATCTACTTCACAATCGTACTTTTTATAAAACTCCTTTTCAAAAGGAAGAATAACATACATTCGCTCGACGGACTTTTTGATAGAAAATGCCCTACTCGAATGCCAGGCCCAAAGCTGCGGAGAGATATAATAAAACACTCGAATGCCTTTTGCATTTGCCCATTTAGCCATTCGCAAATTAAACCCAGGATAATCAATCAAAATCAATACATCTGGTTGAAAATTGACTATTTCAGATTTACATATTTTGAAATTATAGAGAATCGTTTTGAGGTTTTTAAGGACCTCCAGGAATCCCATAAAAGCAAGATCTTTTATGTGTTTTTGGAGTCCTGTACTGACCTCATTCATCAAGTCTCCACCCCAAAATCTAAATTCAGATCCTGGGTCCTCAATTCTTAAAGCCTTCATCAAATTGGAACCGTGCAAGTCACCAGAGGCCTCTCCAGCAATGAGGAAATATTTCACTTAAAATTTAGTTATTGAATCTCAATAAAGAATTATAATATGGTCTTGCCAAATATAACCAACCAGATAGCTACAAAAATAAAGGTAGGTATCACTACTCCTCTCATACTCTGAGTAGCTTTTTTCTTGTCAAATTTATTCAACAAAAAAGCATTGCAACCAATCGCAACGAGTGAGGAAGTCCGCAATTTGAAATTGGCTCGAAAACCAGTATCATCCATAAAATTCATATGTTCCATTCCTGTAAATATCCCATACAACAATGGAAAGCAAATTAAAGGAATAGCAATTCCCAAAATTAACCCAGCTGAAATAGTATTTTTATCAAACATTATATAATAAGTTTTGATTCTTAATACCCATTAAAATATCAAAGTATTAATACATCAATACACTAGCATTAATATTTAATCCTTTTCCAAATACTGCATGCTTTCCAAAGCAGGATATTCAGTCAGATCATGCCCTGAAGGTACAACTGATACATAACCATTTTCCAAAGCCCACAAATCAGTATCCTCACCTTTATCCGGGTTAATGAATTCACCTTTAAGCCAATAATAGGGTTTTCCTCTTGGATCTCTGGATTCCATATAGCCCTCAACCCAACGACCATCTGCTTGTCTGCATATTTTGATTCCTTTTATTTCTTCTGTAGGCAAATTTGGAATATTGACATTCAGCAGTTTGGTATTTGCCAATCCATTTTGAAGACATTGTCTAATTATTTTCTCAATAAATGGCTTACAATATTCAAAATTTGCATCCCAGGAATAGTCTAACAGGGAAAAACCAATTGCATCGATTCCTTCTAAAGCAGCCTCCATAGCCGCAGACATGGTTCCAGAATAAATAATGTTTATGGAAGCGTTTGAACCGTGATTGATCCCAGAAACACATAACTCCGCCTGGCGACCCTTTAAAACCACGTATTTAGCCAGCTTTACACAATCTACAGGCGTACCAGTACATTCATAAGCTTCGATTCCTTCAAATACATCTACCCTTTTCAAGCGCAGCGGTTGAGAGATTGTTATCGCATGTCCCTGCCCTGATTGTGGTGAGTCAGGTGCGACCACTACGACCTCCCCAATCTTAGAGGCTACTTCGACCAGGGCTTTGATTCCTGGAGCAACAATACCGTCATCATTTGTTATTAATATCAGTGGTTTACTCATCCTTTTTGGTTTGAGCCACAAAAGTAGTTTTTTTGTGCAGTTTTTGACTTTAATTTTACTTGCTTTAGAACCATAATGGCGTTTGATGGTTTTAGCTTCACATTTGGAAGGAAATTGTTTAAAGATTGATCAATTATTCTTAAGGTAGTTCTAACGATTTTGGACAATTTCCAATGGTGTTTTTGAACAAACAAGAACTGAAAATAATTTTATGAAAAAACTAGGAAAAACCGGAGTGTTACTGGTTAATCTAGGTACTCCAGATGCACCAACCAAGTCTGCAGTTTATCGATATTTAAAACAGTTTTTGCTTGATCCAAGGGTAATTGATTACTCCTGGTTAGGAAGAAACCTTTTGGTTAGAGGAATTATCCTTCCTTTTAGAACATCCAGCTCTACCAAATTGTACCAACAACTTTGGACAGAAAATGGCTCCCCATTAAAATTTTATGGAGAAAATTTGACCAAAGGAGTTCAGGAAAACTTGGGTCATAATTATGTCGTAGAGTTAGGTATGCGTTATCAAAACCCGAGCGTTGAGGCAGCTTTAGATAGGTTGTATGAACAAAATGTTTCTGAAATCATCATCTTCCCATTGTTTCCACAATACGCCAGTGCAACTACGGGTTCTGTACACGAAGAAGTGAAAAGGATTCTGTCAAATAAACAGGTAATTCCACCCGTGACTTATATCAATTCTTATTATGACCATGAGCCCATGATTGATATTTTCATCCAAAATGCAAAAGCATATTCTTTGGATGATTACGACCATATTTTATTCAGCTATCACGGTTTACCTCAAAGGCAATTGATAAAAGCTGATTCTCAGAATCATTGTTTAAAGAACAATGATTGTTGTCAAAACTTAACTACAAAAAATCAATTTTGTTATTCAGCTCAATGTTATGCTACAACCAAAGCATTGGTTGAGAAATTGAATTTGGAAGCTGGACAATATACTACATGCTTTCAATCAAGATTGGGTAAAGAAGTCTGGGCGCAACCTTACACCAGCGATATCATTGAAGAAAGAGCCAGAAGAGGAGATAAAAAATTATTAGTATTCTGTCCAGCTTTTGTTGCCGACTGCCTGGAAACAACCATTGAAATAGCTGAAGAGTATCAGGAAGAATTTGAAGAATTAGGTGGAGAAAAAGTAGATTTGGTCGAAAGTTTAAATGACAAATCAGCATGGATTACCGCTGTTTCCGATTTAATTCGAACTTATGAAAACTGAAAGAACGCTCGTAATTTTTGATATTGACGGGACTTTGTTGTATTCCAATAGAGTGGATAGCCAATGCTTTGCCGAAGCATATTTTGATATTTATAAAAAAGAATTTCCAAGTATTGACTGGTCCATATACCCGCATGTTACTGACCACAATATTTTCAGGTATGTTATAAAATCTCAATTTGGACGAATTGCATCGTTGGAGGAAATCAAAGAATTCCAGGTAGAATTTGTTCAAAGAATTAAACATAAACGTATTAGTGCACCCGAAGAATTCAAAGAGGTTCCTGGAGCAAAACAAGCAGTTGCAAATCTCTTGGACGATGACCAATTTGAAGTGGGAATTGCCACTGGAGGTTGGTTTCACCCTGCAACTGTGAAATTAACTCATATTGGCTTCAGAATGGAAGAAATGACCATTAGTTGCGCAGATGGAAAAGAGACCAGGGAAGACATAATACAAGTGGTTTTAGATGAAATTTATCCAAAGCAAAATATCCAAAGAACAGTCTATATTGGAGATGCACCATGGGATGTACGAACTACACGGAATATGCAAATGAACTTTGTGGGGATTCGAAGGAGAGGTGATCATCAAAAGTTATTGTCAGATGGGGCATCACATGTTTTGGATGATTACCAAAATTATGACAGTTTTTTAGATGCTGTTTTTAATTGTTCACCCCCTAAATAGTGTGAACTACTGAAAAAGAGAAATTTATAAATTAAATAATAAAAATTTATACTTCCTACTTGCATTTAATATCGAACATTGTATCTTTGCAGCCGCTTTTAAAGAAAGGCTTTATTAATGAAAGAATTAAGAATGAAATAATGAGGGAAATTAGCTTTATCAAACCTAATTTTTCATTTATACAATATTCATTTTTTCATTAAAAAGATTCCGTAGCTCAGTTGGTAGAGCATCCCGAAATTTATTCGGGAGGTTCCTAATTTGAGTTATTTGTTAACCACATATGATTCCGTAGCTCAGTTGGTAGAGCACTTGACTTTTAATCAAGGGGTCCTGGGTTCGAGCCCCAGCGGGATCACTTCACTTTCAATAGGTTATAGAATATTATTTTCTATAACCTATTTTTTTTCAAACAATCCTCAAACAAAAACTGGTTTCTCCTGTGTTCTAATGACTTCAAATACAAGATGGAACACTTTTTTCCCAGTTTTTTCCTTGTCAAAAAGGCGGCTAAAGGAGGAAATTCAACTAACTTTGGTTGTTGTCTTTTTGTAATCCATCCTAATCAAAAAAATATTTTTTTAGCAAGCAAAGCCCAAGGTGTTAAGGTTCCTAAAAAAACTATTCATATAAATACTTGAATTAATATTCCTCCAACGATATGAGTGGGATTTGGTTGATAATAAACCATAATTTATTTTATAAGTTTTCAATTGAATTAAGCTTGTTTAAATTTCATCTTTCTGTCGCATGACAGCATCCCTTTGGCACAATTCTTTAAATTTTTAATCAAACTCTAAAAACATTATATGAAAACCATCGATTTAAATTGTGATATGGGAGAATTAAAGTCCCGGCAAGAAAAGAACTATGACAATGAAATCATGCCCTACATTTCTTCCTGCAATATTGCATGCGGTTTTCATAGTGGAAGTCCTCAGCTCATTGAAAAAACGATTTTATCTGCAATCGCAAATAAAGTAAAGATCGGGGCTCATCCATCTTATAATGATCGTGAAAATTTTGGAAGGGTTTCTCTAAAAGTTGAATTGCAAAAATTGATGGCTGAATTGCGTTATCAAATCTGTGCAGTAAAGGGAATGGTGGAGAGTTTTGGACAAACGTTGAATCATGTTAAGCCACATGGAGCTTTATACAACGATATGGTAAAAGATGAAGATTTGGCAAATAGTTTTGTGAAATTGGTAAAGGAGATTGATCCCAAGCTCAAGATATTTGCATTGGCGCATTCAAGAGTTGTTGAAATCTGTAAGCGACATAAGATGAAGCCTGTTAGCGAAGGGTTTGCAGACCGAAAATATCAAAAATTGAATCAATTGCGTAGTAGGGAGCTGGAAGGTGCTGTTCTACATAAAGATAATGAAGTGCTGAAGCAAGTTGGAAGATTTTTGAAAGGAAAAGTTGAATTCTGGGGTGGAACAAAGGAAAACATCAATATTGAAACACTATGCCTCCATAGTGATACAGAAGGAGCATTGGAACTAAGTAAAACAATTCATCATTTTTTAAAAGAAAACAATGTCCAAATTGCTGCGATTGGGTGACATCACACTTGAAATCAAAAATTTCAATAATGATTTTCTGCTTTTGAGAACAACTGAAAGGGAAAAGCTGGGAGCTTTAGGAAAGGCTATTTTCGAAAACAATTATGATTTTGTAGAAGAGGTAATTGTAACTGAGGTTGAAATTTGCCTTAAACTCAAAGCTTCATTTCAAGAAAAAAAATTAGAGACTTTTGATAACTTATTTCTAAGGGAATCAATGGAAATAAGAACTTTCAATTTGCCAGTCTATTTTAATGACCATGGCGATTGGAGTATAGTAAAAAACACTACTGGACTAGAAAAATCAGAAATCATATCAAAACTGACAAACTCCAGATTCTCCGTTGCAATGTTCGGTTTCTTACCAGGCTTTCTTTATTTGGATGGCTTAGATGAATCGCTTTTTGTTCCTCGAAAAAAAGTGCCCTCCAAATATGTGCAGGCAAACTCGATTGCAATAGGTGGTAAATACCTGGGTTTGTATTCATTAGACAGTCCTGGTGGTTGGAATGTTATTGGAGAAACTCCAATCAAGTTGTTGCATATTCCTGAATTACCTCCTCTGCAAATCAATTTAGGAGATAAATTACAACTTGTTTCTATTGACAAACAAGAATTTGAACAGCTTATACATCAACAAGTTTCCTTAATTACTTACAATGCCTAGTTTAGAAATCATAAAACCTGGGTTAATGACCAGTGTTCAAGATCTTGGTCGGATTGGTATGGCCTATTATGCAATTCCACATTCTGGAGTTATGGATAAAAATGCAGCTAAGATCGCCAACTTACTTTTAAATAAAAAAGAAGAATGTGCTCTTATTGAATGTACCTCTAGCGCTCCTCAAATTCAATTTAATGATTCAACTCAAATCGCAATAAGTGGTGCGAATTTTAATTGGGAAATAAATGGGGAACCTATACTTAGAAACTCAATAATTCCAATTAAAAAGGGGGATGTTTTAAAGGGGCATCATTCGAAAGATGGCTTGCGTGGATACATTGCCATTAAAGGGCATTTGAAAATCGACAAAGTGTATCGCTCTTATTCGACTTATATGAATGCTGGAATCGGGGGGTACAAGGGACGATTATTAAAAAAAGGAGACCTAATTGAATGGACAACTTATTCAACAGCATTGGAGAATGAAAAGATTATCCCAATAAAACCAGGTCCTGAATATGAATTTTTGAGTGAAGCTTCCAAAAATATACTGGATAAAAATCTTTACAAAATTGGAATGGATAGCAATAGAATGGGTATTCGATTGAAAGGACCAAAGCTATCATGTTCAATTCATCAGCTTGAAAATAGTTTGCCAGTTTTGCCAGGTTTTATCCAATTACCTCCAAGTGGCTTGCCAATTGTTGTCCTGCAGGATGGTCAAGTTACAGGAGGTTATCCAAGGATTGCTTATGTTCCATCCAGGTTTTTATCTGAATTAAATCAAATTCCCCTTGGAGGCGGGTTTAGGTTTGAATTGAGATGAGCCACTCCAAAGCTAGGTCAAAAAGGGGCGAGATTGATTATTCTCAAGCTACGTTAATTACACCTAATAAAAATCGGGTCCAATAATACTCGATTGCTTTCATTTCCTGCCTTGTCAAATACGTGAACTTCATAAACCAAAGTGTCATATGGATAATTAAAGTCTTCATCGACACAAGGAATTAAACCTGGATCCGGAAAAATACAGCAGGTCGTCGGCAGGTTAAAAATAATTTCACCACTGATGCCATTTGCGGTACTGACAATTGGAATATCTGGAATGCTAAATTTTTCCGCAATCGTATCAGTTCGAGTGTCCCGTAAAATAATATTGTTGGTATCTTGCCCCGAAAGGCTAAGGTCACCATCACCATCAGTAAAATATAACCGTACCTGAGTCATATCATCTCCTGGATTGCCATATCCTTCTTGCAAAGTATCTTTTGATAAAGCAATAAATTCAAGATAGGGTTCGACAGGGTATTCCGGGGGAGTAGAACAGGCAATGACAGAACCGAGAATGAATAGTATTGGTGTATATTTTAATAGTATCATCTTAGATTTTTTGTTTATTTTTTTGTGGGGAATAGGACTTTAGATCAGACCACTTCGCTGTCGGAGGTCAGATTTCAGACATAAGATGGTTTCATCGTCTGATAGCTGACTTCCGACAGGGAAGCGGTCCATCAAAGAACGTATTAATTTGTCATCTTTTAATCCTAAGCACCAAAATTAGTTGTACATAAATATGACTTGGTGCTTACTCAATATTAACGGTAATTTAAAACATTTCATTTTACAGCACAAGAATAAGGCATGTCTACAGACTTACAAAGAGAACAATTGAAATACCAAATCAAAAAGGTGTCTAAAAAGAATTTTGATGATTTGGCAATGGAAATATTTCAATATCAAGCCAAATATAATTCGATATATGCATCTTTTATTGAGTTATTAGACATTGTTCCAGAGGAAGTCAAATCTATAAGAGATATTCCCTTCTTACCTATTTCTCTTTTTAAAAAATACCCTGTAAAAACTGGTGACTGGCAAGAAGAAACCATTTTCACGAGTAGTGGAACAACGGGAAAGGAGACCAGCCGACACTACATTTTTGAAAAGGATTTTTATCTTGAAAATACCATTCAGGGTTTTAATTATTTTTATAAACACCCAAAAGAGTATTGTGTTTTGGCTTTGTTGCCTTCTTATTTGGAACGGAGTGGTTCCTCACTAATTTCCATGTGTCAACATTTTATGGAGCTTTCCAAATATAATGAAAGCGGTTTCTTCCTTGACAATATTGAAGAGCTGGTGGAAATATTGGAAAAATGTCAACTAAACCAAATACCCACTTTGCTTATTGGGGTTAGTTTTGCTTTGCTTGATCTGGCAGAATGTTATGAATTGGATTTAAGGAACCTAACAATTATGGAAACAGGTGGAATGAAAGGAAGAAGAAAAGAAATCACCAGAAAGGAACTTCACAATACCTTGAGAATTAGATTTGGGGTTGAACAAATACACTCAGAGTATGGAATGACGGAGTTGTTATCACAGGCTTATTCCAAGGGAGAAGGATTGTTTCGTCCCAGTCCTACTATGAAAAGTATTACAAGAGAAATAACGGATCCTCTTTCCATTCAAAAATTTGGAAAAACAGGGGTGATTAATATAATTGATTTAGCAAATTTAGATTCTTGTAGTTTCATAGCCACTGATGATTTGGGCAAAGTGTATGATGACGATTCTTTTGAAATCTTGGGAAGATTGGATTCAAGTGATATCAGAGGATGTAATTTGCTTTTGATTGAAAAATAAATTTTTTCATTTTTACATTCCAAAAATTGAGAAAATGGCAAAAAAGCAAACAAAACGGAAATCCAAAAAACCTACCAAAGCGCTTAAAAAACAAAATAATCTTTGGCTCCCTGCACTAATTGTTGGAATGTTGGGTTTTGCCATTTATTTAAATACCCTAAGTCATGGATATACCCTTGACGACTTCTCTGCCATCAAAGACAATTATGTAACCCAAAGTGGAATAGAAGGTATCTCTACCATATTTGAAACACACTACCGCTATGGTTATTGGAATAGCCCAGGAGAATTGTACCGTCCTTTCACACTCGCCATGTTTGCTGTAGAATGGGAATTTTTCCCAGACAGTCCATTTATAGGACACCTTGGAAATGTGCTTTTTTATGCCATTACAGGAGTCTTGTTTTTTCTTTTTTTAGCCAAAATATTCAAGGGATATAATTTGCTGTTACCATTTTTTGCTGCTATGATTTTTATTGCCCACCCAGTGCATGTAGAAGTTGTTGCAAACATTAAAAGCCGAGATGAAATTATGGCCTTCCTTGGAAGTTTGGCTGCGCTCTATTGGCTGATGAAATATTGGGAAACGGAAAAAATTCAGTGCTTGGCTTTTTCTGTGTTGAGTTATTTTGTTGCCATGTTTTCAAAGGAGAATGCCATTACATTTTTAGCAATTTTTCCTTTAGTAGGATATTTCTTTTCAAAGCAAAAACTAAACAAAGTTCTTCGCTCATCTGCTGTTCTGATCATTCCCGTAGTCATTTACCTTTTGGTTAGGCAAAATGTCATTGGGGATATGGTGACTGCAAAATCAGCACCTCTGTTGGATAACGTTCTAGTGGCTGCTGATTCGGGATTAGAAAAATTTGCCACCGCGATTTTATTCTTGGGCAAATATTTGAAAACATTGTTTTTACCCCATCCATTAGGTTCTGATTTTGGCTACAATCAAATACCTGTAACCAGTTTTACAGATTGGAAGGTTTTGTTGTCCCTGGTTATTCATGCAGGGCTTTTGATTTTTGCCTTTAAGAGATTTGTCAAAAAAGACTTATTATCATTTGCTATATTATTTTATTTCATCACCTTTTCCATTTTTAGCAATATTTTCATCACCATTGGATCTTCTTATGGCGATCGATTTTTGTACGCTGCTTCTGGAGGTTTTGCTATTGCCCTCGTACTGCTTATTGCAAAAATATTAAAGACTTCAGAATCAGATTCTGGGAAACAACTATTCCCTCTTTTTTCTAAATATCCCAAATTTACTGCTTTAGCAAGCATTATTGTTTTGCTCTTTTGCCTAAAAACCATGTCCAGAAATACAGCCTGGGTAGATAGTTTTACACTTTATGAAACCGACATTAAAACTGCTCCTAATTCTGCCAAATTGAATTACCATTATGGTTTGGAATTAGCTAAAAAAGGAGATGATGCGGAAGGCACTGAAAAAACCAATTATTACACTAAAGCAAAACAGCATCTCAACAAGGCCTTGGAAATATTTCCTCAGTACCACGATGCCTATGGAAGGCTGGGATTGACTTATTATTACGAGACAAACCCAACCGAAGCCATGAAAAACTATGAACTTTCTGTAAAATACAAACCCAATAATTCCACAGTTTACAGCAATATGGGAACCTTGTACTTTGAGCAACAAAACATTCCAAAAGCAATGGAATCCTACCAAAAAGCAGTAGAAATTGACCCTCGTTTTGTAGATGGGTGGCGAAACTTGGGAAGTTTAAATGCTATGACTCAAAATTTTCAGGAAGCCATCAGGTGTTTTCAAGAGGGCTTGAAATTTGCACCGGAAGATGCAACGTTAAATTATTATTTGGGTAGTGCATACACCGACTCAGGGAATGCTGCAGCAGGTAAACCTTATTTGGAAAAAGCCTACCTATTGAATCCAAGCCTCAAGAAAAAGTAATGATGAATGATGAATGATGAATGTCTTGAGGATTTTTATTTTCACAATCTTCAATTCTAATTGATTTTGGAAATTCAGAATCTGAAGTGGAGGTTTGCCAATAATTTCCAATTATGGATTTGTGTCAAACGATCAAATTAATACGGTTATAAGCATTAATGACTTATTCATTTAGTTGGTGTTATTTATACAAAAGTTGCTGTTGGTCATTCATAATGCTAACCCAATAAGTAGAAATTGATAGCGCCTCTATTCTAATCAATAGGGGGGAAAGGAAAAAATATCAGCTCATGGGAAGTTGTTTTAAAATGTGTCCTGGATGAATTATTTGCAGGAGGGAGTTCGTTTTCCATTTTTAAATAGTTTTGAACTCTTTTCTGGGTTTTGATCGAGCTGCCTAAATTTGTTTAAGAGGATTTCGCTACCTGGGGCAGCATTAAATTTGATTGATAACTCATTTAACAACCATTGAGCAGCCGCTGCCACCTTTACATTTGAATAATAATGATCGCGTGCGAAGTGTAAATATTTCATAACCATAAAGGCGTTAAACCATTTGTAAAAGCGGGTTTGAAAATTTTTAGAATTAGTTGTATTGGATTGAATTTCAATCAATTTGGAGGCAAAATCATTCAATTTCAGAAATTGATGGATACTATCTGGAAGATCTTTTAAATAGTCCTCTACTTTATGATCTTTTAGTCCAAAAAGCTCCTCAACTTTGTCAAAAAAACAATGCAAATCCTGGAAACTCAATGGATTGTAGGTATTAAAATCCGTGCTTTGACTAAGCATATCTCCAACTGCCTTTCCCGTACCGAAAGGAACCCGGTGTGAAACCCTTGGTGAAGGGATCACTTTGGTGGTGGTAATTTCTCCAAATTGACCTAAAGCTGTAAACTTATGGATGAAGTAAAAATCTTCGCCAGCCTTTCGTTTGTTCATACCACCCTGAGCTTGATAAGCTTCAGAAGTTACCGCCATACTGGAGCCGATGGTCTGAGTCGCAAACGGGAATCCTGTCCATTTCTGAGCGTTGATGTAATATCTCAGGTGCAATTCATATAAAACAATAGATTCATAAATTTCATCCTCAAATTCTATCCCTCTGATTGGATGTTCGTAATAAATACTTGCTGCCTGACACTTTCTGTTCCTGTCAAAATGATTTTCCAATGCCTTGAAATAATTTGGTTTACAGCGGCTATCTGCATCAAAACAGGCAATGATTCCTTTTCTACGACGTATTTTGTGAAAACGCCAACAAGCTTCGTCCATTCCTATTTTTCTAGCCAAACCAACACCGGCGTGTTTTTTAGGCAAGTCTCCCTTTATTAAGATGTGAAACTTGAGCCTTGGCGTAAAATTCTTTTTTGCCCATTTTACCGCCTGATCATATGTTTCTTCGTTCTTCTTCTTTATATCATCCTCATCAGTTTCAGAATCATTGATGACAACAATCACCTCCACATCGCCTTTAGGCAATTCACATTTTTTCAAGGACATCAAGCTCCTCAACAAATAATCTTCATCATAGCAGGGAATAACGACGATAATTCCCAAATTCAAGGAAGGCTTATTGCGAATTAAGGGTTGGAATAAGGCTCGATTTTGAAGATATTTTATCAATTTTTTAATGTTAAGCCTGCGATTCTGGGACATTAAAACATTCAAAAATCAAGCTAATAATATCGCAGTATTGCAGCATTATAGAATTGCAACATTATAAAACCATTTTCATTTCATATTGATCGATAACATGAGGTAAGGAGATGTGTTTTAAAAACTCGTGAGTGCCCAAATCATCATTATCTATATTATTGATTTTCAATTTTTTATGCTTTTGACTTATTTTTGAGAATAGCAACTTGGCATATCCTTTTCGACGATAGTCCGGGTCTACCCCAAATGAATATATTTGACCATTAGAAGAATTGACAATTGCATATCCTACCATTTCTTCTTCCTTCAAAATCTTATAAACTTCATAAAAAGACCAATTCATCAGAAGTGCATAAAAGGTACTCTCCCAGGCGGGGTCAAAATCGTGGAACAAAATGGCTTTTTCCAAATCTATTTCATGTCCAACTTCAATGGTTATTTCAGGGTCCTCATATGGTTGTCGAATTTTTGGTTCACCATTAAAACAACCCAATCCACGAACCTTTTTAAAACCTATTCTTTCGTATACTGGAATCGCTTTTTCATTTCCTTGTATGACTTCTAAAGTCAATTGTTTGACGTCTATCTCCTTAAGTTTTGGGAGTAAAAATTCATATGCTTGTGAGGTAAAATGATTTCCCCGTGCGTGAGGTGCCACACAGGTAGCGGCGTTAAATGCGGTTAGTTTTCCTTCCCAAAAATCAATCCCTGAAATTAAAATACCCACCAATTCATTATTTATCCAGCCTCCCGCTGACATAGATAGATCCACTCTCCCACCCCGCCATCGGTTGGTAAGGTATTCTTCAGTAGCATTGAATTTTACAAAATAATCAGAAAAGCCATCGTTGAAAGCTTTTGTAATTTCTGACATTGGTACATTTTCAAGTGTGGTGATTTTCATATTCATAAGAGGCAAAGAAACAAAAAGACCATCATTTTGCTGAAAAATGTTTCCTTTGTCTCAAAATTGAAAAAGATTAAGGTTTATGTTTTTTAAAAATAAAACGGTCTGGATTACCGGGGCTTCTTCAGGAATTGGAGAAGCGTTGGCTTATGAATTTTCTAAACAGGGAGCAAATTTAGTGCTTTCGGCAAGAAATGTTGAAGCTTTGGAAAAAGTAAAATCCAAATGTTCTACAGAAGCAGACATTGTAATCCAACCACTGGATATTTCTGATTTTGTAGCCATACCAAAAACTGCTTCACAAGTACTCGAAAAAGTAGGACGACTCGATATTTTAGTCAACAACGCTGGAATTTCCCAACGTTCCCTGGTAAGAGAGACTGATTTCTCAGTATATGAGCAATTAATAAATGTAAACCTACTGGGGACTATTTGCCTGACCAAAGCAGTTCTCCCACATTTCATCCACAATCAGTCTGGACATTTTGTAGTTATTACGAGTATTACCGGAAAGTTTGCAACTCCCCTGCGTTCTGGTTATGCAGCTTCCAAGCATGGATTACATGGTTTCTTTGACGCGCTTCGTTTGGAAAGCTATGCCGACAACATCAAAGTTACTTTAACTACTCCAGGTTTTGTAAAAACCAATATTTCTATTAATGCATTGACCGCAGATGGTAGCAAGCAAAATAAAATGGATGCGGGTCAAGCTTCTGGACTGTTGCCTTCTGATTTGGCGAAAATGCTGATCAGAGATATAAAAAAAGAGAAAAGAGAAACGGTCTATGGAGGAATCAAAGAAAAAGCTGCCCTGATGTTGAAGAGGTTTGCTCCTTCAATATTGGAAAAAGTCTTGCGAAATATGAAGGTTACGTAACTGGTTGTGGGTTGTGGGTTAAGTTCAACAAAATAACTGATAACCCACAACTGCCATCTGACAACTGACTACGACTTGGAGTTTTCTTCATTTTTACTCTCCAGAATGTGATCCATCACCTCTCCCATCTGCTCTGCGCCTATCTTTTTGGATATAATCTCTTTCTTTTCGTCCAGAATATATACCTGAGGAGTCGTTCGAATATCATAAACGGACTTATATCTGGAACGGTGGTAGGGATCAACCGTTTGAAACCATACATCTGTGCCGTTTTCTTTAATGTATTTCCAACATTCATCCACATCTTCCATTGACCAATTTCCCTCATCGTCTTTTTTAATCAAGGCTGTACATATTGCAAAAACCTCAACTCCCTTTTCCTTGTATTTTTTGGAAAATTCGAGCATGAGTGGTGTTGCTTTTTTGCAATGGCCGCAATCCGGATCCCAAAAGAATAAAACAGTATAGGGAGATTCAAAATCATGTAAGGCTATTTTTTCTCCGGTCTGGGTTTGCATTTCAATGTTCGGAGCAATTTTACCAATCAACAATGGCTCTAATTTCTCTGCATTTTCCACAATCTTTTTCAATTGCTCTTCCTCAGTCCATGGAGCCAAGCCTTTTTTATAATAATTTAAACCCAAGTGTACATACACTGCGTCAAATCCAACCACTTTTGATTTTGCAAATGTGTTAATAAAATGGACCAAATAATATTTATAGGAATCCTCTGCTGGTTTCAATAAATTCAAAACCCTATCAATTGCCAAACTAATAGTATCCGGGTGTTGAACGGTCAATTTATTGACGAAATGGTCTATTCTCTGAAATAGGAAGGGTGTCAATAACATCCTGGGATCGCTTAAGTCAATATTATCAAAGTAATGCTTTTGTGTCCAGCGCCATTGTTTGACCTGAGCCTCTTCGCCCTCTCCAAAATCGGGATAATCCAATGGCATATTTGCCTTAATCAAAGCAGCAGTAAGTGTTTTGGGATTTTCGGAAATCATTTTCTTTTGATAAGCTTCTACTTCCTTATCCATTATCTCAATTTGAGCTTCTATTTCAGCTTTTTTATTTTCAACCTGCTCTTCCTCGAGTGCTTTTCTATATTTTTCAGCCTGGGGTCTTTTCCCTGCTAAATAATTCATGTATTGATAAAAAAGTGCATTATCTGGCGAATTTTTGATTTTCATAGCCTCTGCGAATCGGTCCATTTTCGTTTCCATCGTAAAATGCTGCTCACCGGAATTCACAAAGAATTGAATAAATTTATTGTCTGGTGGTAAAACTGCCAAATAAACTCCAGGAGCATATTCCTCTTCTCCTTTAAAAACAAAATAACCATCAGCATCTATTTGCGTCGTGTCCTTCAAATATTGCTTATCTCCATAGTAGTAGCCCAGGTACATTTCATTTTCCTGAAAACCATCAATTTTGAATTTGATTTCATGTCCTGCTTGGGCAAAAACAGAAAATTGAAAAATAGAAAAGACAAGTAAGGTAAAAACAGTTCGTGCCAATAAATTCATGTTGCGTTTTTTTGAAAAGTGTCAAATAGTATGTTGACCTGTAAGTTGAGACGGGAAACCCTTCAAAATGTTACCCTTAAGAAATTATCGCCCTACAAAGTTAATTGCACGGCGATAAATATCAAGTTTATAAAACGTCATTAACGTTGTATTAATTATCTGTAGTTGCTGTCGAAGGCTTATTTTTGATAGGTCATATGTATTCATATAAGTACAAAAACAATTAACCCAGCTTCAATAAAAAAAGCAAACCAGCTCTTTACGCATTTCGATTCATACAATTCAAATCCTCAAATGCCTGCTTCAATCTCTCCACAAATACACCTTCGGCATGGCGCAACCATTTGCGGGGATCATATACCTTTTTATTTGGAATGTCATCGCCGTCGGGATTGCCTATTTGAGTTTGTAAATAATCGCGCTTGCCTTCGTAATAATCTCTGACTCCACTCCAAAATGCCCATTGCATATCCGTATCAATATTCATTTTGATGGCACCGTATTCAATGGCCTCCCGAATTTCTTGCCTGGAAGAACCAGAACCACCATGAAATACAAAATTGATGGGGTTCTCTTCTGTAATACCAAATTTTTCGCGAATATGAACCTGAGAGTTTTTTAGAATGATGGGTTTTAATTCCACATTACCAGGCTTATATACACCATGAACATTGCCAAAAGCTGCAGCCACAGTAAACTTGTCACTAATGGCTGAAAGTTTTTCATAGGCATATGCGACCTCATCCGGTTGAGTGTACAATCTTGAGCTATCCACATCTGTATTGTCTACTCCATCTTCCTCTCCTCCAGTTACCCCAAGTTCTATCTCAAGTGTCATTCCAATCCTGGACATTCTTTTGTGGTATCTTTCACAAGTTTCAATATTTTCTTCAATTTCTTCTTCTGACAAATCCAGCATGTGTGAGCTATAAAGGGGATAACCTCTTTCATTGTAGAATTGTTCTCCTGCTTCCAACATGCCATCTACCCATGGCAATAGTTTTTTGGCACAATGATCCGTATGCAAAACGACAGTAACACCATAAGCTTTTGCCATCGTGTGGACATGCATCGCCCCTGAAATAGCGCCTAAAACAGCTGCTTTTTGATTATCATTTGATAAGCCTTTTCCAGCAAAAAAGGAAGCGCCCCCATTAGAAAATTGAACGATTACGGGTGAGTTAACCTCTCGGGCAGTTTCCAAAACTGCATTTACAGAATTCGTCCCAACCACATTGACAGCTGGAAGTGCGAAATCATTGTCATTTGCATAGTTGAACAACTCTGTCACTTCATCACCATGCAAAACACCTTTTCTAAATCTTGTCATCGTTGGTTTATATTGGGTTCCCAGTTTCCAGTTCCCAAATTCCCTTGATGGCTTTAAAGCTGGGGACTGAAAACAGTGAACTGTGAAATCAAATAATGCCTTTTGCTGCTAAATACCGTTCTGCATCCAAAGCTGCCATACAGCCCGTGCCAGCCGCAGTTACGGCTTGACGATACACATGATCCTGGGCATCTCCACTTGCAAAGACCCCTTCAATATTGGTATGCGTACTATCCGGCTTTGTCAGGATGTAGCCAGTTTGATCCATATCCAGATAGTCTTTGAAAATATCTGTGTTGGGTTTGTGCCCAATCGCTACAAAAAATCCGGTAACATCAATTACCGACTTTTCTCCTGTTTTATTATTGAAAACGCTAACACCAACTACTTCTTCATCGCCGAGGACTTCATCTGTTTCTGTATTCCAATAAACCTGAATATTTTCTGCTTTGAAGACGCGGTCCTGCATTATTTTTGAGGCACGCATCTCATCTCTTCGGACTAGCATGTGTACTTTTTTACACAATTTAGAAAGGTAAGTCGCTTCCTCGGCAGCGGTATCCCCTGCCCCTACAATTGCCACTTCCTGATTTCTATAAAAAAAGCCATCACAAACAGCACATGCAGAAACGCCACCTCCTATATCCCTCAATCTTATCTCAGATTCCAAACCAAGCCATTTCGCACTTGCCCCAGTAGATATAATAATGGTATGTGAATGAAGCTCATCTCCTCTTTCCGTCCATGCTTTGTGGACTCCATCTCCGTTTTTGCTAAATTCTACTTTGGAAATGAAGTCGGTTCGTACATCCGTTCCAAAACGCTTGGCTTGTTTTTCGAAATCTGCCATCATCTGAGGTCCCATAATCCCGTCTGGGTAACCTGGATAATTTTCAACATCCGTTGTGTCCATTAATTGCCCTCCTGGTTGATGTCCAGTGCAAAGTACAGGAGACAAATTAGCTCGGGCGGCATAGACAGCAGCAGTATATCCTGCAGGTCCGGACCCGATTATTAAAGTTTTGAATACTTCTTTGTTTTCTGCCATTGGTAAATTCTTTTCGATTATTTTTTTGAAATCCTTCTTCAAAAGGGCCGCAAAAATAGCAATTCTTTTTGCGAAAAGGGAAGTAGAATTTTGAAGTAAAAACAGTTTTGTGGAAATAACTTTATCTAAACATCATGAAGTCTCAACTGGATTAATAAAGAGTTGGTCTTTTTGATTTTTTTAAGGATAAATCATTTTTGTAATTTCAAACGTTCTTTAGAAGGAAAGTAGAATTATTTAAATCCCTACTTCGAAAAATATTTAGAAAAAACCTTTAATCATGCTATATATCATCAGTTTTCTTGCTTCGCTGGCCACTTTAATTTTCTGGTTTTCTGCCCAAAGAAAAGCATCGACCAGGCTGCTATTCCCCAAATTATTCTTTGGCGTTTTTGGGCTTTATTTATTGACATTGTTTATTCAGGAAGCTACCCCTGGCTACAAATTAATGGCATTGTCCAGGGATTTACTTGTACTTGGTGGTAGTGCTTTTTTAGCTAGTATCTTTTTGAAAAAGCGGTATTTTTATGTTGCCTTTTTAGCTATCATTGGCATCCTGATTGGTAAATTTTATTTACCAAAACTGGTCAATACTTTTCCACAAAAAATAGTAATAGAAACGGATGCTACTTCCAGCAGCGAAATACAATACGACGAAAACTGGGAACTTTTAGTAGATTTAAAAGAAGGTGCACAAGTAGCTGATTTACAGGATATATTGAAGAAGTATAGTCTGGTAGATTTCGAGCCTGCCTTTCAAATGCAGGATAAGGCATTTACGGATTTGGATGATTTTTATGTCATAAATATTCCCGAAAAACACCAAAACGATTTGATTGAAATTATCAACGCATTGGAAAGTAGTGAATTCGTGGATTATGCAGAAGGAAATGAGGTCATCAGCGTGGCTCCAATGAGAACCACTCCTCTCCCAGAAATCAATAGAAAATTTGGTATCAATGACCCAGGATTAACGCATCAATGGGGTTTCGAAGCTTTGGATGTCGATAAACTATACGCGCTTTTGAAGGAAAAAGATGTAAAACCAGTGAAAAAAGCGACCATTGCCATATTAGATACCGGAGTTTCCGGAAAACACGAAGACTTAAAAGACCGCTATACAACCACTAAACCCGCTTACGACGTAGATATGGTTGGACATGGAACCCATTGTGCTGGCATTGCGGGAGCTGTTACCAACAACAATATTGGCGTGGCGTCCTTCTCTCCCAATAATTCCTTTGTAGAGCTAACAAGCATAAAGGTTTTGAATAATTCTGGTGGAGGAACCCAACGATCCGTCATAAATGGCATCTTGGAAGCAGCAGATTTGAAGGCAGACGTCATCTCAATGTCCCTGGGAGGTCGTTCAAATGCCAGTAGGAAAAAGGCTTACACAAAAGCAATCAAATATGCAGAGCGAAAAAATAGCATTGTTGTGGTTGCTGCTGGCAATTCAAACATGAATGCCAAAAACTATTCTCCAGCAAATACTCCCGGAGTCATCACCGTAAGTGCAATCGACACTTTAATGAACAAAGCATCTTTTTCCAATTATGTCACAGATTTGGATATGGGGATAGCTGCACCCGGCGTAAAAATTTACTCTACAGTGCCTACCACAAGAAATAAAGAAAAGTATGCAGCTTTTAACGGAACTTCCATGGCTTGCCCACATGTAGCAGGTCTGGTAGGGCTTATGAAAAGTATCGAACCAGATTTAAAGACCAAAGAGGTATATAAAATATTGGAAAAGACAGGTAGAGACACCAGGCAAACCCGAAAAACTGGGAAGATGATTTATCCTTCGGAGGCAATTAGGGTGCTTTTGGAATAGGAGAAAACAGGGATTTCAAATGGTTCAAAATTGTTCAAACATGTTGAAACCACTTTGAACAATTTTGAACCATTTGAAACCAGATTATACAGCCTCAAGGCTTTAAACTCAACAATTGAAATGCCTCATAAAAATTCGGTATTCCGTATCCCAATTCCTCATCTGGAATACCATATTGACTTGAGCTTTGGATAACCGCATCCATAATTTCTCTATTGGTTTTATTTGGAAATGCCTGCCAAAGACAAGCCACCAAACCTGCAATTAATGGTGAAGAAAATGACGTGCCATTGGCGCGATTTACTTTCATTGAGTAAGTTGACGCAACGGTTACCCCTTTACCAGGAGCAACTATTTCTGGCTTAATACGTCCATCAGGAGAAGGTCCAATAGAACTAAATCTGGCACGTTTGCCATCAAAATTGGTAGCCCCTACAGATAAGACATTGATACCATCTGCTGGTACATCAATATATTTCCATTCAGAATTCCCTTCATTTCCAGCACTATTTATGACAATCATTCCCTTTGTGAAAGCGATGTCAGCTCCCCTGCTTGCGATCGCCGTTTTTCCATTCAAATCTTCATATTCATAGTTCATTTTTGAATCATGGAATACGGTATATCCCAGTGAAGAATTTACTATATCCACACCTAAACTGTCTGCATATTCGAGGGCCGCAACCCAATTGATTTCTTCAATTAAATACTCTCCTTTGGTATCCTCTGATTTCAAACATACATAGGTGGCGTTCGGAGCAGTACCTACCATAAAACCGGGCACATTTGCACCCATTACAGATAATACCTGAGATCCATGGCTGCTGGACTCATAGACATAATCATCCCCTTCCACAAAATCTCTTTGATAAAGCAGTCGATTGTGATGCCTTAAACTATCAAAAAATGGCATGATGTCTACGTTCGAAAATCCTCCATCTAACACTCCAATCATCATTCCTTCTCCTTGAAAACTTTGTTCGTGTAAATACGCTCCCCGAAGGGTTGAAATCTGAGTTTCTGCATAACCATATCGGCTTTCAAGAGATAAATAATCGGAAATGGTATCTCTTTTTTTACCAGATCTTCTCAGTGCCAATTTTCCCTCATGATGTTTCCCTACGTATTTAATTTCAACAATAAATGGAAGGTTTGAAATGAGAGCAATGATAGAATCTGTAGCAATAACGCTTGTTCCATTCAGCCACTTGGAAGTATTATGGATGATTGCCCCTTTTTCTTCAAGTCTGGAAAGATAAACTGAATTAACAGGAAGGTCATTTTCAATAATTGCAATTCCATGTTTTTGCCTTCTCTCTAATGCTCTGGCGGATAAAAAGGATTCTGGTTCTTCAACACTAAATGCGGAATTGGCTTTATCTTTAAAACCAACCCAATATTTTTTTGGTGTTTGCTGGGCAATTAGAGAAAAACTAATGAAACTTAAAATTAATGTGAAAAAAATATGCATACTCCCATTTTTTGAACAAATATAGGGGGTAAGCTATAATAAAGCACAAGAAAAAAGCTTGCCTAAAAATAAATTAGACAAGCTTTGAGAAATTTTTGTTCTTAAAACATAGTGGGGGTTGAAGGGCAGGGCTGTTAAGTTCTATGCTAATAAAGTTAAAAGTCAAAATGATAAATGTAAAAGTTCACATTTTCTAAGAATTTCGTTATCAGGTCTTTATGAATGCCCATACTTTTAAATTTATCATTTTACATTTTACATTTTGACTTTCAATAATAGAACTTAACAGCCCTGGGGTTGAAGGGGGTAAATCATTTCTTTTACCAATATTATGTCACAGAATATTTGAATTAAAAATTGTGGAAGCAAATGTAGAAATAAAAAAAATAAATATTAAAATTATGTTTAATTTGAAAACAGGATTTAATGAAACAGGATTTTCTTTTAAGCCATTCAAAATCAACTACTTATAGAAATAAAAGTCATTTCTATTCAAAAAAAACCAATAGTTCCTATATTGTTAATATTTAAAAATCAGTATTTTCAGGTAGGCAATTCATTGGAAATGCCCTGTCATAACCTTTCATTTTTTTAAAATCAAAATAGCAAAGCAAAGCCCGGAGCATTTTCCTAATTTTGCCTCTTATTCTGAATATAAGTTTTATGAGTAAAAAAAATAAAAAGCACCGAACTGGAATCGTATTCTCTACCAATCCTGATTTTGATTATGAGTATAATGAAGAAAACGAGGATATCGAAACATTGGC
>JBGTQJ010000009.1:208581-230364 GCA_041941305.1 Saprospiraceae bacterium | reverse complement strand
CTTTTAAATTTATCATTTTACATTTTACATTTTGACTTTCAATAATAGAACTTAAACCCCCTTCGACGAGCCCGTACGGGCGAGGCAAATCCTTCGCAATTGGGGTTATTATTAAGATACGTCTAAGAATAGTTTAACAAAAATGAATATTCAAGCCCTAAATTTGAAGGGCAAATGATCTAATTAATATCGAGAAGTCGGGTTTTACGGTCTCGGCACATTCTTCTTTCCGTATTATTTCCTCTTCCCGGCTTCTCTCTTTTCCACCTTGACCTGCCTTATTTAATCAAAATGACCTTTTCTGTAAATACTAAACCGGAATGTGTTTTAACTAAACAGAAATAAACTCCAGGGCTGACATTCTCAACATTTATATTTAATTCCTTTAATTCCTTTCCAAATTCTTCATTCAAAATAGTGGTTCCGGAAATGGTTTGTAAAGAAAAACTCCCACCTGAGTTCAAACCTTGAGAGGAAAAAACAATATTCAAATTGCCTCTAGCTGGATTCGGAAAAATATGTACCAATTGTGCTTTAAAATTTTCTTCTCCCACCCCCACCGGTATCAATTCCAAAGTCTTACAAAAACTATCTTCCCCATTTTCATTACTCACTGTCAGACAGACTTCGTAAATGCCATATTCGGGAAAAGTAAAAACCGGATTGGTATCAGAACTAATACCCATTCCCGCAAAATCCCAAGCCCAGTCGGCAGGTTCGTAAAAGGAATTATCTGTAAAATAGACGGTAAGGGAATCAAGGCTGTCTGCCTCACATCGGAATCCGGCAAGTGGGATGTTATCAATGCCTAGTGTATCGCAGGGGCTGCTGTCTATGGAACCAAGGCGGTAGTTGGGAAAGTAGGGGACAGTGCCATTATTTAGTGCAGGAAAAGGCAGCCAACTTCGCTGGAATTCACAATCATCTCCTTTTTTATTGGGTTGATTGATAATATGGTAGGAATCTCCACCGTCTATATAAATTCGTCCATCTGGTCCGAGTTGCATATAGCCAAAACCAAATTCCTTAGTATTTAGTATCGTATCAGCAGTTGAAGGGATATCATCTGCCCAAAGGTCATACTGAATTAACAATATGGTCCAAGGACTTTGATGGGTAAAAGGAGGTTCAAGAAACACCAAATCAATATATAAAAAGCGTCCATTTGGGGAAATCGCTGCTCCTCCAGGATGCCAACCTCTAATATCAAAATCAATACGCTTTTCATTGCTTAACTCACCCGAACATCGATCAAAATCAAAAACACTTAGACCATGAAGAATTTCAAAATAAACATACTTATCACCATTTAAAGAGAAAACCTTATTCATGTTTATCAAGCGAAAAGTATCTTCTGGGATTGTTCCAATTGTTTGTTCAAAAGGACCTTCAAAACCAGCACCATTAAATAGCATTCTATAAAATTTGCTTTTCTTAGTATCTGGATAAAGAATCCACCAGTCTTTTCCATTGGCATGCTTGACACAGGAAAAATTTTCAAAAAGTCCTTCATGCAAAACTTCATTTTTTTCTAGTACTACTCCCTTGCCGTTGTTAGAACTTAAATCAATTTTTGAATATTGGACTTTGCCAATACTTACTCCTTCTTCGGGAATTAAATTTCCATGAACTAAAAAAAATTCATTTTCATTGACAGACGAAGGGAAAAATACCGCACCTTGAAGATTTTCAAGACCTGTAAGTAAGGCATCATTGTATAAGCTACCGCAACAATTAATGCTATCTCCATTTTCTACCAGGTCATGTAATTCATTATAGATATGCACACCATTAGTATAGAGTAATAGTTTACCCAAACTATCAGAAATACTTCCACTTGTTAAATGAATATTTAATTCCCTTTCATGTAAAATAACATTTGGAGGGTCATCTTCAAAATTTATTATCATGTGATTGTGGTCAGGAGTTGGCCATTTTGCACCTATTAACCAATTATTATCAAATTTTTGTGAAGCCAAAGGCTGACAAAAAAATAGGAGTCCTAAAAAAAAGTATATTTTGTTCATCAGAAAAGCCTTAAAAAAGGAAAAACCCCAAGTATAAAAATACCTGAGGTTCTTTCCAAAATTAATCGTTTGTCAATATTATTTTTTCTAAATGTAGCTCGTCATTTTCAGTCCTGATTTCTAAAAAGTATATTCCTTTAACGAATCCCTCTACATTGAAATGAATTTCTCTTGCTCCTTTTTCATAATCCAGTCTATGAATTAATTGTCCAGTAATGCTTTGAAATGAAATAATTCCAGGTTGTTTTGTCCATTCAGTAGGAAAAATGATAGTCAAATTGTCTTTGACAGGATTGGGAAAGATTTTTGGTAACACTGCGATTTCAGTATTTTCTTCTTTTTTTAAATCGCGTTCTCCAACACATTGAACATCTTGTACTGGAATTCCGGTCAACCAAGCCTTCATGCTTCTAGCACGGTAAACCTCTGGTCCTCCCTCTTCAACACATTGATTAGCAATATTATCAATTGTGGTAATTTGTGTAGAATTTAAAGGCAAATTACCCTGAACAAATCCTTTTAAATATATATCATTCAAATCCTTTTCATTCGTCTCATAATCAAAAGTTGTTGAAACAGCATCATTTGATGTAATTATTGCATTGGCATCCAAAACTCTTTGATTCTGGAGTGTATTATAAATTGCTGTATTCTCTGCCAATTTTTGTGAAATTAAATTGACCAAACTATCTCTTTGGGCATGTAAAAGACTATCCAAATGATTAGTGAGTAACAAAGAATCTACTGCTCGCAAAGCGACTCTTGAATTTTCGATAATCAGGTCATTATTATCCAAAGTGTTTTGAGTAGCTGGGTCAACGTTGTACAAATTTTCAACCTCTTTTCGAATGTCGTAAAACAGTCCAATTGCAAGATTTTCATGCTGATTGACAAAACCTTGCATCAGCGAATTGCCTGTCAGTAAATTGGGATTGTCTTTTAGTTTGGTATACAATCGTCGTTCCATTGACCATCTTAGACCAAGTGCCAGATTTTGAAAGATATTGACATCTCCCATATCTGTAATGTTGAGAAAAGCTCCTTATAAGTAAAAATAAGGTAATATGTCAGGAAATAACAAAGTTGATAATAACTAATCCGTAATATTGGACTTTTAGGACTGAGGGAACAATAACCTGTACATCTTGACTAGTCCTTTTCCCTTCTGAAAAGCTTTAAAAATAAGTCCGTAGCCCTGCTATGCAATTATTTTTAAAGCTTTTCAGAAGAAAAAATTCCTGCATCAATCTTGTACATTTTATTTTTCTCTCAGTCCTTATTCATTCAATTTAATTAAATAATGAAACGGAAATCACAACCATTCCCCGACTTAAATTATTGGATTGTCATATTAATTTTCATTTTTGCGGCTTGCAAAAACGAAAATCATATGAATACTGAAAATGCAGCTACCTTAACTGGCATGTATGAAAAGATGGACATAAAAACTCCAGAATGTACCAAAGTTCCCAAAGAATTGACCATTCATGACGACACTAGAATTGACAACTATTATTGGTTGAATGACAGAGAAGACCCTAATGTCATAGCCTATCTGAATTCTGAAAATGAATACAAGGATAAAATGACAGCCCATTTGAAAGATTTACAGAATGATCTGTATGAAGAATTGATTGGAAGAATCAAGCAGACTGATATGTCAGTTCCCTATAAAGACAATCATTATTTCTATTATTCGAGGTATAACGAAGGAGAAGAATATCCGATTTATTGTAGGAAAAAGGAGAACCTTGAAGCAGAAGAAGAGATCATGCTAAACGTAAATGAGATGGCAAAGCCTTTTTCCTATTATAATGTTAGTGGACGTTCAGTGAGTCCCAATAATGAAATACTCGCCTACGGAGAAGATACCTTAAGTAGAAGGATTTACAATATTCGATTCAAAAACCTGAAAACAGGGGAAATATTAACTGATAACATTCCAAACACAACTGGAGGTTCAGTTTGGGCTAATGACAATAAAACAATCTTTTACACAGTAAAGGACAAAGCGCTGCGTTCGTATAAGATATTCAAACATGTTTTGGGAACGGATGCTTCCAATGATCAGGAAGTCTTTCATGAAGCGGATGAAACATTTTCTTGCTTTGTTTATAAATCCAAATCCAAAAAATACATCATAATAGGTTCCTTTCAAACCTTATCAAATGAGTATCGCGTCCTGAATGCAGACACTCCAAATGGAGAATGGCAAATCATACAACCCAGAGAAAGAAAACTGGAATACAGCATTGCTCATTACAAGGATAAATGGTATATCAAGACCAACCTGGATGCTCAAAATTTTCGCCTGATGGCTACTCCTGAGACAGCTACAAGCAAAGAAAACTGGCAGGAAGTCATTGCTCATCGGGAGGATGTATTATTGGAAGGAATGGAAATATTCAAAGATTATTTGGTCTTGGAGGAAAGAATTAATGGCATTAGGCAATTAAGAATAAGACCCTGGCAAGGGGAAGAACATTATATTGATTTCGGAGAAGAAACTTTCGTATCCTATGCTTCTACAAATCCCGAGTTTGATACAGATATTCTGAGGTTGAGTTATTCCTCAATGACTACCCCAAATTCGGTTTTTGATTACAACATGAAATCCAAGGAAAAGACCCTTTTGAAACAACAAGAGGTTGTTGGAGATTTCAACCCGGAGAATTATCAAAGTGAAAGGCTTTATGCTACTGCAAAAGATGGTACCAAAGTGCCCATTTCATTGGTTTACAAAAAAGGATTTGAGAAAAACGGTAAAGCCCCTCTCCTACTCTATGGTTATGGTTCTTATGGAGCCAGCATGGACCCCTGGTTCCGATCTACCAGGCTAAGCCTTTTGGACAGGGGTTTTGTATATGCAATTGCCCACATTCGAGGAGGGGAAGAAATGGGGAGAAAATGGTACGAAAATGGGAAAATGCTCAATAAGAAAAATACATTTACTGACTTTATAGACTGTGCTGATTATCTGATTGCAGAAAACTATACCAATAAGGACAAACTATTTGCAATGGGTGGAAGTGCAGGTGGATTGTTGATGGGAGCGGTGGTAAATATGCGCCCAGAACTTTGGCGAGGGGTCATTTCTGCTGTACCATTTGTGGATGTCATCACAACTATGTTGGACGAAAGTATTCCCCTTACTACAGGAGAGTTTGACGAATGGGGCAATCCAAAAAACAAGGAGTATTACGATTACATCAAATCTTATTCACCATATGACAATGTGGAAGCAAAAGATTATCCGGCGATGCTGGTTACAACAGGATTGCATGATTCACAAGTTCAATATTGGGAACCTGCAAAATGGGTAGCGAAGCTGCGTGAATTAAAAACAGATAAGAATCCTCTTATTCTTCATACCAATATGGATGCTGGTCATGGAGGTCAGTCTGGAAGATTTAGAAGGTACAAGGAAACTGCTTTGGAATATGCTTTTATTATGGATTTGGCGGGAATGGCTGAAGTAAAAGGATAATATTTTTTGGTAGCCCAAACGGTATCTGCAATACCGTTTGGGCTACCAAAAAATCAGGTTGAAGACTTTTGAGAGGAAAGCCCAGTTAAGGTCAAAAAAACCCAACCAGCAGCAAACAGCAAGCCTCCTATGGGCGTAATTGGTCCCAAAACTTTAGTCATTGCCCCAATCCCCAGGACTTCCTTGCAAGCTAATAAATATAAAGAGCCTGAAAAAGCTATGACACCAGCAAAAAACAGCCAACCAGCGTATCTCAATCTTTTATTCTTTGAAATTCTACATAGTACTGCTACTCCCAGTAACGCTATGGTATGATAAAAATGATACCGGACGCCTGTTTCATAAACTGTTAGTTCAGCGGGAGTCAAGATACTTTTTAAATAATGGGCTCCAAAAGCTCCCAATAACACGGCGAGCATTCCCAAAATTCCCGTGATAACTAAAAATTTCTTACCCATAAGTTTTTTTCAATTATTAATTAATCTAAGTTGCGAACCCCTTTCGTGAGCCAGCTTTGCTGGCGAGCATTATCCTTCGCACCTTGGGTTAATCAATTTGCCAATCAATAGGGTCTTGACCATTTGATTGCAGATAGTTATTAGCTTTGGAAAAATGACGACATCCAAAAAAAGCGCCCCCAGCAAGAGGAGAAGGATGCACGGCTTCTAATACTAGATGTTTAAAAGGATCTATCATTTCCTTTTTCTTCTTCGCAAAGCCACCCCAAAGCATAAAAACCAAGCCTTCTCTTTCCTCTGATAGTTTTCTTATTACCGCATCGGTGAAGTTTTGCCACCCTATTTTACGATGGGAAGCTGCTCGATTCTTCTCAACGGTTAGCATGGCATTCAATAAAAACACGCCCTGACCTGCCCATTTGGTCAAATCGCCATGATTTGGAATGGTACATCCAAGATCAGTTCCCAATTCTTTATATATATTTTTTAAAGAAGGCGGCACCTTTACAGTTTTAGGCACTGAAAAGCACAAGCCCATCGCCTCGCCTGGGTTATGGTATGGATCTTGTCCCAGGATCACCACTTTTACTTTATCAAATGGGGTTGTATTAAAAGCATTAAAAATCAAAGTCCCAGGCGGGTAAATTATCTTCCCATTGGCTTTTTCATTTCTCAAAAACGTCGCAAGGCTTTGAAAGTAAGGCTGTGAAAACTCATCTACCAAAACTTCCTTCCAACTTTCTTCAATTTTGACATTGCTCATAGTTCAAATGCTATTTGATATTGGGTATTAGATCCTTTAATTCAGGCAAATACCTCCAAATATTCTAAAATTTATAACTACCTGTGAAAATATAAAAAAAGAGGAAGGAGATGGAACGAAAAATAAAAGTTATCAGTTTGAAAATTTGATTTTTACAATCGTTTGATTTTATAGAAAAAGAAGTATTTTTGCGCTGCTTTTAAAGAAAGGCAGTTTTTTAAGAATAATGAAGGAATAGCCTGTCCAGCAGAAGTGCGGGAATTAATGGTCATTATTAATTATTTCATTATTCAATCTTACATTATTTAGTTGGTCTCGTAGCTCAGCTGGATAGAGCAGCTGACTTCTAATCAGCAGGTCGCAGGTTCGAGTCCTGCCGGGATCACACTTATTAAAAAAGCCTCGTAAGTTGCATACTTATGAGGCTTTTTTATTGTAAGAATGAGGAATGAAATAATGAAGGAAATATTCTCTTATTCCTTCATTATTCATTTCATAAATAAATACTACCCTCCAAAATCATCGAAGGCAATATTCTCTTCAGGAACTCCCAATTCATCCAAAGTTCTAATTACGGAACTATTCATTGCTGGAGGTCCACAGAAATAGTATTCAACTTCTTCTGGCTCCGGATGATTCTTCAAGTATTGCTCGTAGCAAACGCTCATGATATATCCTTTGAATCCATCGCCTTCCTCATCGTGAATGTCCTTTTTCTCTACCCAATTATCTTCTGGTAATGGATTATCAAGCGCAATATAGAATTTGAAGTTTGGAAACTCTTTTTCTATTTGACGGAAATCGTCAATGTAGAATAATTCTCTTTTCGTACGGCCACCATACCAATAAGTAACTTTTCTATTTGTAGTTTTCAACGTATGAAACAAGTGAAATAAATGAGATCTCAAAGGCGCCATTCCTGCACCACCACCTATGTATACCATTTCCTTAGGCGTATCTTTTATGAAGAATTCACCATAAGGTCCTGAAATGGTTACTTTATCTCCAGGCTTGCATCCAAATACATAAGAAGAACAAATACCTGGATTGACATCCATCCATCCATTTTTCGCTCTATCCCATGGTGGAGTGGCTACCCGAATATTGAGCATTACAATGTTCCCTTCAGCGGGGTGATTCGCCATTGAGTAAGCCCTGAAGATGGGCTCATCATTTTTCATTTGAAGTGGCCATAAATTGAATTTATCCCACTCCGTTTGAAATTCATCGGGCTTTTTCCCCATTCTTGGGTGAGAAGTAATGTCAATATCCTTGAAATCTACCACAGTCTTTGGTACATCAATTTGGATATATCCTCCTGCTTTGAAATCCAATTCTTCTCCTTCAGGAAGTTTTACCACAAATTCTTTAATAAAGGAAGCCACATTGTAATTGGAGACAACTTCACATTCCCACTTTTTAATCCCAAATACCTCTTCTGGCACCCTAATTTTCATGTCTTCCCGTACTTTTACCTGGCAAGACAAACGCATCCCTTCCGCTGCTTCTTTTCTGGAAAGGTGGTTCATCTCGGTCGGTAAAACATCTCCACCTCCTTCATCCACATGACATTCACACATCGCACAGGTACCACCTCCACCACATGCTGATGGAAGAAAAACATTTTTATCAGAAAGAGCAGACAATAATGAAGAACCTGGCTTTACCAATAGTGGATTATCTTCATCACCGTTTACTACAATTTTTACATCACCTTGAGGTACCAATCTTTTTCTGGCTGCAATCAGCATGAAGGAAAGTGCCAAGATGACTGCTGTAAAAACTGCTATTGCAGAAAGGATAGTCTGTACACTAAATAAAAAAATCATATTTACAGGTATAATTGAAAGATGGTGTGAGAATGACTTGTGCATTCATGATTTCACACCTCCGTCATTATTTTTAATTTGCAAAAGCTGAAGGATCAATTCCCATCAAACTCATAAAGGCAATGCCCATCAATCCAGTCAAAATGAAAGCCATTCCCAAACCCCGTAAGGCAGGTGGAACATTGGAGTAGCGAATTTTTTCCCTGATTGCAGCAATAGCAATGATTGCCAGGAACCAACCAAATCCTCCTCCCAGTCCAAATGCAATACTTTCACTCAAATTGTATTCTCTGGAAACCATAAATAGGGAACCTCCCAGAATCGCACAGTTTACGGTAATCAAAGGAAGGAAAATACCCAACGAAGTGTAAAGCGCAGGCGAAACCTTTTCAATTACCATTTCCACTAATTGTACCATTGAGGCAATCACCGCAATAAAAAGAATCAATTTGAGGAAGGTCAAGTCTATTCCTAAAAAACTAATATCACTTAAGAGGTAGGTATAAATCAACCAGTTAATAGGCATGGTAATTCCCAATACGAAAATGACCGCCAAACCCAATCCAAATGCAGTTTTCACTGTTTTGGAAACTGCCAGATAAGAGCACATTCCAAGAAAATAGGCAAGAACCAGGTTTTCTATGAATGCAGCTTTTATGAATACATTTACTAATTCGCCCATTATATTTTAATTTACAATTATTTAAAAATTTACGAATTGGTCTTTTCCTCAATTAGCTAATATCTACCAACTTCGTATTATAGCTTCTTTGAATCCAAATGAAAATTCCAATTACAAACATTGCAGCAGCTGGCAATACCATTAAGTTATTATTGGCATACCAACCGAACCAACCATTGGTCACTGTATCAATCAAGTAATCGTCCCCTGCACCAATAATTCCAATACCAGCAATACTACCCTTTCCAAATAATTCGCGGACAAAAGCCACTGCTATCAAAATGCCGCCATAGCCCAAACCATTTCCCAGACCATCTAAAAATGATCTCCAGGGCTTGTTTGCCATCGCAAATGCTTCCAGACGTCCCATTACGATACAATTGGTAATAATCAATCCAATGTATACAGAGAGTTCCTTATAAATAGGATAGTTAAAAGCTTTGAGGGTATATTCCACAATGGTTACCAGGGTTGCGATGATGACCAACTGGACAATCATACGTACCGATTTTGGAATACTTGTTCGTAAAAGAGAAGTAAATAAACTGGCAAAAGAACACACAAAAACCACGGCAATTGCCATAACCACAGAAGGTACAATAAGAGAAGTGACCGCCAAAGCTGAACAAATTCCCAATACCTGAACAGTAATCGGATTATTGTCATTTAATGGATCTGTGATTAGTTTACGCTCCTTTGAACCAAATAAGGGTTGTTTTTCTTGAACTGCTGTTGAAGTATCAGCCATAATTATTCATATTCAAGTCTCAAGGTCTGGGTAAGTGGATTTACCCATTTTTCGAGATTAGTTATTTTTTAATGATTTCAAATAGGGCTCGTAGTATCTGATTCCTCTGTAAAGCATTTCAGTCACCCCATCTGCAGTAACTGTAGCCCCAGAGATTCCATCAACCTGATGAACATTTCCTTTTTCAGCTCCACCTTTTTTAACCAAAACCGAAACGTAATCTCCGGCTTCGGTATATAGTTTTTTGCCCTTGAAAGAGGCAGGAAATTTTTTATTGTCTTTTATTTCAGCTCCCAAACCAGGAGTTTCTCCCTTGTGATCAAATGAAGCACCCGCTATTGTATTTAGATCATTTTCCAAAGCGATATAACCCCAAATTTCATCCCATAGTCCACTACCCCTAACGGCTAAAATATAATATTGCTCTTCATTATTCTGGAAATTGAATAATGGGAAAACCCTTTCATTTTCAGGCTTTTTCTTTTCTTTTTCCATTTTCACCTCTTCTGCCTTCATATCTACAACAGGAGTTCCATCCATCTTGATGACGGTCTGCTGTACCTGTCGGTCAAAAATGTCAAGAATCTCATCATCAGCGTAGTCATCAATGCTTTTTTCAGGATCCATTTTGTCTACTACTGCTGACAAAACCGCTCGTTTATTAAAAATATCCTCGTTTTTAGCTGAAGCTTCTGCGGTTAATTCAATCAAAATAGCCAACAAACCTGCTACAACAATAGTTAGGATACATACAAATCTGATAATATAACTATTACTTTCCACGGGTTAATAGTTTTGAGTTAGAGTTTGTTTTGATTTAATTGATTCGTCATCAATCATTCAAAATACTAACTCTAATATTTCTTCAATGTTTATTTTCAATGTTTTAAAAATCCTATTTGACAAAATCTATTTCTAGTCTTAAGCACTTGCTCTTGCCAATCTCCTTTTCATATTGCCTTCTAATACATAATGGTCAATAAGTGGAGCAAATACATTCATAAATAAAATTGCCAACATCCAGCCTTCTGGATATGCCGGGTTGGTCACACGAATAATTAGACCAATTGAACCTATGAAAAATCCATAAATCCATTTCCCTTTATTCGTAGAAGCTGCAGTAACCGGATCCGTTGCCATAAATGCCATCGCGAACCAGAAACTACCCATCATAAATTGACTTTGCCACGGCACTGCCATGAATTTCCATAGGTTGGAAGTAGATTCTGTAATCTCAGGTGACATGGCATTAAACAAGATGCCAGTTATTGCACAACCTAAAATCATAGATAGCATTACGCGCCAACTGGCAATTCCTGTAGCAATTAACATGAATGCTCCAATAAGAATAAATGGTTTACAGGTTTCTCCTACAGAGCCAGGAATTGCCCCCCAAAACATTTGGCTGGTTGAATAGGTATTGGTAACTGCTTCCCATCCACCTTTTGCTGCCAATGCCAATGGTGTAGCACCAGTATAGCCGTCTGCCATCATTAGCGTCCCGGATTCAAAGCCGCTCCATCCAAACCAATCGAAAATGGTGTTGCATAAGCCTAAATGCGCCCAGCCATATTCAAATCCTTCCTTCATTTCTGCCAATCCAGCTACCCAACAAATGTCACCGGAAATCTCAGTTGGATAAGCAAAGAAAACAAAAGCTCTTGCCAGCAGTGCCACATTCAAGATATTCATCCCGGTTCCTCCAAAGGCTTCCTTCCCAATCCAAACTGCAAACCCTACGGACAGCGCCAATATCCAAAGTGGAATATCGGGAGGCATAATGAGTGGAATCAAAGCTCCTGTAACCAAAAACCCTTCTTCGATGGCATGTCCTTTTTTGGAAGCATACCAAAATTCTATTCCCAATCCAACTACATGTGTCACCACAAAAATTGGAAGAATCTGAATTAACCCAAAAGCCAATTTGAGGTGAATGCCTTCCAGGAATCCTGTATGCTGCCCCAGTGCTACAAAATGCTGATGCCCAATATTGTAGGAGCCAAAAACATAACATAATTGCATGGCCAAAACCACCATTACCATGGTACGTTTCAAGTCCATTCTATCACGAATATGAACGCCTTTACCTACAGTAACTGTATTAGGGGCATAAAAGAGGGTGAAAAAACCGTCATACAAAGTATGTAAAAACGGAGAATTCTTTTTGTCTGGTTCTATTTTCTTAATAAAATCTAATAAACCTTTCATCTATCTGAATGATAAATGATGAGTGATGAATGATGAATCTATATCATTCATCACTCATCACTCATCATTAAAAAAACTAGCCTTCCTCACGGATTAAGTCCAAGCCTTGTCTCAATATTTTTTGAAGTGGTTGTTTGGAAGTACAGGCGAATTCACAAAGCGCAACATCTTCCTCAACCAATTCATAAATACCCAAGCCTTCCATACGCTCAAAATCGTTTATTAATATGTTTTTCATCAAATGCTGAACGTAAATATCCATTGGCAATACAGATTCGTATTGTCCGGTAACTACAAAGGCACGACCTTCTCCATGTGTATTGGTATCTGCTTCAAATTTGGTATCAGGGAATAAACCATTTGGAAATGTTTTGGAAATTGAGGGCGTTGCTTTTTGTGGCAACAACCAGCCAAACATTTCGTAATAATCTCCCTCCTCAACTACAGTGATTTGATCATCAAAAACATTGAGGAAATTTTCAGTAGCTTTCTTTTCGCCTGACAGCACATCCCCTGAAATGATTCGGTTATTTCCCTCTTTTAAGTTTCGTTTGACCAATTCACCAATATTAGCTCCGATATAGGTTCTAACATATTTTGGATTTTCCAACTCATTTCCTGTTAGTGCAACAACTCTGGAAGCATCAAATTTTTGTTCATTAAATAAGGTACCAATGGTAAGCACTTCCTGTACCCCAAGTGTCCACACTTTTTCTGAAGCATTGATTGGAGCGATATGGTGTATCTGAACACCCACATTTCCAGCAGGGTGTTTTCCATGAAACCAGTGTTTTTCAACTCCTGTAGCATCTGTAAAAACTTTTGAAGGTGCAGCATCTCCCCGGGCATCTAATCCTAAATGAACAGAACCACTTGTCAATTTGCCTAAAACGTCCAATCCTTTTTGGAAATCATTAGCTCTTCCCGATACGACGAAATTTAAGTCTGGAGCAAGAGGTGCTGTATCAAAAGTGGAAACAAAAATATTTACAGGAGTAACAGCTGCATCAGGAATTACATTGAAGGGTCTTTGGCGAATCATTGGCCATACGCCACTTTCCAATAAATAATTGACCAAATCTTCCCGACTTCCCTTTTCAAAGTCAAAAGCTTTGAATGCTTTGTGCTTTATTTCTTTATCTGCCAAAATGACTACTTCTGCTACGGAGCGTTTTGCACCCCGGTTCAATTCAATAACCTCGCCACTTACAGGCGCCACATGCATAATCTCAGGTCTTTTTTTGTCAAAAAAGATGGGATCGCCTGCTTTCACCTCTGCCCCAATTTCCACTGTCATTTTGGGAATTGGAGAAATACCTGTGTAATTAGGTGGCTGCAATGCATATCTGGTCACATTGGCATTGGAAATCTTTTGTTCTGCTGCTCCCTCTAATAAGATATCGTGTCCCTTTGTCAAAACAATGGCATTGGATTCATCTACAAAACTGGACAGTTTTGGTTTGAATAACTCTCCCATGGTTGGGAAAAGAGAAAAATTGGCGCCCGACTTATCAGCACCTAATTTTCTAGCCTCAATGCGCATCAAATTATCCGCAACTTGAATAATTACAACAAAAGCTATAAGGACTACAGTAATCAGAAGAATGGTGAGAAACAATCTGGAGCCGTCATTACTGGCGTTTTGAGCAGCCAATAATTCTGAAAAGCAAAGGAAAGTCGTCAAAAACGCTAACCTCACAAATCCGTTTTTCATTCTACAGTGATTTATGAGAGTTTTCCTAAAGGGTTTCCCTTGGAAGAGGTGGTAGTTAGCGAGAATTTTAAGAAAACCCACATAACTCTCTGACTCTCATTGGTTTAGTTTATTTCAAAAAATGGAAGTAAATTCTTAAATCAAATTCAAAAAAACTATCTATTTGAAAAAAAATAACAATCAACACTCATTCCAATTTTCAAATTCGGCGCAAAGATAAAAAAGGTTTTGTTTTTTGGAAGGCAAGAGGAATTAGAGTATTTGGAATGTGGAAAAAAGGAAGTATTTAGAATGGATTTAAATAAACAGAGAAGGGCTTTTCTAAGCCTATTTTAAGAAAAACGTCACGTAATATTATTGAATGACAATACGTTCTACAACTTTCCATCCTTCAAAATCAAATTCTATAAAATAGACTCCTGATGAAATATCGGGCAGGACTAAAACACCTTCTCCTTTTTGTATAGAACTAAATTTCCTGATAGGAATTCCTTGAATCGAATATAGAATAATTTGCTTTAACTTTTTTGCATAAATATTGGATAATTCAAAATGTAATTGACTATTTGAGGAAACTGGATTTGGATATAGTTTGATTGGAGTATTTCCAGCATAGATTTCATTGACAGCAGTAGTAGTTGTGTCCTGAATCTCAATAACAAAAACGTTTGTATGAAAAGACGGATGTTTTGTATAGATTTGATTGCCAATATCAATGGTATCACTTCGAGCATGCATCGTCACATAGATGAGACCATCTGGTCCCTGCTGAATGTCTGTGGCATAATCGTGGTCTTCTCCACCAAAGGACATGGCGAAAAGGGGGTTTAGGTTTTTATCGAATTTTGCGACAAAAGCATCGTGTCCATTTATATCTGGCGGATTTCTAAAAGGCAACTCAAAATCACCAATGATGAGTGGATTGCTATTATAATTCCCACACACCCAAAAATTATCATTTGAAGAAACCACTGGTCCTAACATTCCCTGAAAATCACCATTACCTTCTAATTGAAAAATTTTTTGAACATTACTCTGTAGATCATATTTTGCGATAAAACCATTATTGAATGGAGTAGGATTAGCAATAATTGTATCTCCAAAATTTGCATTCCATCCTGTGTACATACCAAGTAAAACAAAAGATCCGTCCGACAAAAAGTCACTGCCTGTTCCTCCTTCATTTCCAGGGTCTATTACTTGGGTCACCCACCCACAGTTCCCAATTGAATCATATTTAGCAACAAACATATTACTGGAAAACCATCCCCATTCATTTATAATAGTCGAATCACAAGTATGCAACTCTCCACTTACATAATTTCCGACAGCAATGACTTCTTGTTCATTGGACACAGCAATTGAAATCACCTCATCCGTATCAAAACCAGCAAAACCTCTAAGCCATTCACATTCCAGCGTGCTATTTATTTTACCAATAAAGCCATCTGTTTTATTAATTTTGGCTAACATTTGGTTATCGAATTTTAAGGTATCCTTGTCAAAATATCCGGAGATAAAAATATCTGAATTCATCATTTGAACTTCATTTGTTCTAAAACGACAATCATAAGGAGTCGTCCAATGTTTGCTTCTAATTCGATTCCCATTAAAGTCATATTCAGAAATAATCAAGTTATGTCCTAATCCTAATTTTGAGGAGCTCTTGACATACATTGTGTCCAGAGTAAAAAGTGTATCTTCTAAAAAAATATTAATCAAGAAGAAAGTTGAATCGCTTTCCAGCAAATCAATTGCCCAATCCTGTTTTAAAAACTTTAAGGTTCCATCATCCTTCAACCCTAAAAATGCTCCGTCCCTACATTTGTAAAACGGAGTGCAGGTATCGGCACTTCCTAAAATCAATTGATCATTTACTAAAATGGTATCATTTGGATGCCAATAATTGAGAAAATAAAAACGTTCACCCAAGTTGTTGATAAAAAAATTATCGAAATCAAAACTTCCTGTTATTTGATCAACCTGTGAAATATTTTGTGAAGAAGAAGGAAGTTGAAAAAGAAAGAGAAAAATGAAAAGCAAAAAATTCTTATTCATGGCTTAAAATTTGGAGAAAACCAATTTACCTGTTTTCTCCATTTTATAATTAATTCACCTTGGATGTTGACAGGAATTAAAAAGGACTTTTTTAATTCCTGTCAACTTAATTTTTGGTGAAAAGAGAAAAATTGAAAATATTCTCTCCATCAAAATCCAAGAAAAACCAATAATTTATTGTTTTACAAACTTAAAGACTTTAGAAAATGTGCTTTTCTTGTTTGAAAGTCTTAGAAAATACATTCCACCAATTAAATCACCTACATTCAATTCCGTTTTTTCTATTGAAATATTCTTCTCAAAATTGTAAAGCTTAATTAGTCTACCTTGTAAATTTAGTATTTCCATTTGTAAAGGTTCCTCAATTTGATCGGAAAATAATACTTGCAAGTATTCTGTTGAAGGATTGGGAAATAATTGAATTTCAACATCTTTCAACCCAAATTTTATTTCCTGTTCAAAATTTCTATTTTGAGAAGAAGTATCTGGTTTATATGTGAATCTATGTCCACCAACGACAGTTGAATCTTGCCGGTAATGAATAATATCAAATGAACATTCATGTGTATTTGGAAAGGGTTCAAAATAAAATTTGACATACATATCTTCGCAATTAGTCATGGAAAACCCTGACAAAGAAAAATTTTCATTCAACACTTTTATTGTTCCATCTGTCTGTGTTTCAAATTGTGTGCCTTGCATACCATTATTTAACCAATGTGTTTTGAACGGTTCAACCAATTCAAAATAAATATTTCCATAGTCAAAAATAGATCTATCTAAGGTATGATCACCCGTTTGAACAACCAGCCAATCTCCGTCTAAGCCACAAATTGGAACCCCGTAAGGCTTACTTTTTGTAGAGCCTATATCAGGTTCTTCATCAAAGATACTAATGCTTTTTAAGGCAATGTTGTTATTGTTTCTGGCATTTGTCACTACATTCAAACCTTCGGGTGAGTGCATTTGATCTGTGGAGGAAACAATCCTTGCCATTAAGCTAAAATTATGATCATCTGTCAAAAAATCATCTGGATCGGGAGGATACCATTGAATAGTAATAATAAAATCCTCACCAGCCGCCACAGGAGGTATACTTACAACGCTGATTAAATCTCCTGCTATCACTTGTTGTCCATTTTGCCCAGGTATTTGATAGTTCTCCCATTTTTCTGGCCATTCCAGACCAGTAGATGATTTACTAAAGTAAACTTTCAACTCTGCTCCAGTCAATTCAGTACATCCTATTCCTCTTAACCGAACATTTACATATTCTGGAAATAGTGAGTTGTATTCTGGGTTTTCATGCTCTAGTCCACCGTCATTGTTATGTCGAATCCATATATCTGGACTCAACCACATTGATCCATTATCCGGATTTGTTTCTTCTCCAAGGTCACAGTGCGTATCTCTAATATACAAATCTTCAGATGCTCCGCTAGGAGGGTTTACCTGTAAATTAGGATCACTAATCGCAGAAATTTCAAATACATTTTCCAAATGGTTATATATCATGCAAAGCTCATTTTCAGATAATTCATCATTTAAAACCATTATCTCCGCTTGTTTATATATTAATCCAGCTGCCTTTCTTAAAGTCAAGGGGTCGCTTATTCCTTCTTTTAATAGTGGCAGAGACTCAAGGATCAGCCTATCTGTTTTATGTTTTCCTATATCGCTTAGAATTTTTAAAAGGGCTGTAGCCATAAATTGCCCCATTTCATGAGATGCCCAACCAGATTGTGGGTAAAGATCATCAATATTTGTAAATCTTTGAAACGATTGTGCAAATGGCATACCTCCCCAGTGTAACATTTTATGATAATCATCTTCATCTTCATTCCATGTGTTCAAAATTGCACAATTTCTTGTTTCTGATTGGCTCCAATAATCTGACAAGCCTTCACTTAAGCCTTCAACTACAGATTCTTTTCCATTGGTCAACCAATAATGGAAAGCATGCCCAAGTTCATGAATAATGATACTAGCATCTTCTCCATAATCAACATTAAATGACCCTTGAGCAGAAAAAACTAGCAATTCATCACCAGTTCCTCCAGCTTCAAAAAATGCTCCTTGCCCTGTTGATAGAGAATTATAGAGGATTGGTAATCCAAAAACACTTGGATTCCCGGGAGTTGGTGTGGGTGGAGTAAACATCAATTCATCATACGCATACCTAATTGATTTGTCTATGTAATAATAGCACATTACAGACTCAAAATCTTGATGATCTCTTGTAAAGAAAAAATTGGGAGTGTTGCTTTGGGTAGAAGGAGATTCTATATGGGGTTTAGCATATGGGCCTTCTAATGTATATACACCTCCAACTTCTGTAATTTCTAAAAGATCAATATCGGTCACTAATTCAGCTTCCAGTTCTGATGTGTTTAGGTCATCTCCATCTACAAATCCTGGATCACCATAGATTTTCTTAGCAGAAAAAGTTGGATTGGGATCATATACCCAACCTTTACCATTTACTGTGTTAATATTTTCTGATACTTCTTTTCTATCCTGATTTTGAGCCTTAGATTCTGGACTTAATTTAAGGCTTAAGGCTTTTAAGATTTTTTGTCCAGAAAAATAATTCAATGGAATCATTTCCACAGTTGGGCTATAAATACACGATTTCGTTCTATCGACCTGTTCTACAATTTGTCCATTTTGAGCATCTACAAATACTTGCCACTGTGCCATAGGAGATGAAGTAACTAAGTTCACTATAAAACATAAAATTGGTTTACTCTTAAAAATGTGGATAATTAATTCTGGGGATTGTTGGATTTTTCCTTTCCTGTTTGGGAATTGATTTAAAACAATTGTTTCAACATCATTTTCCGAAATTTTTGGATTAATATCTAAACTTTGAGTAAAAGGAAAGGTACCATTTAAAACCAATCTAATCTCTTCCCTATTGTCTAACTTAATGGTAATCTCATTATTATCCACTCTTAATCCCTTAAAAATCTGCTGATAACTAATTATTGGTCCACTACTCAAATAATGAGATGTACTGTGAACCAAATGCTCTTCAAATGGTCCTTTAAAACCTAATTAAGACCAATTTTCTTGAATGTAATACAATGTTATTTCTTCTGGCGTTCTTGAACTGCGTAAACTATCTTTAATACTAATCGAGAAGGATCTGTCATAAATACTAATTTTTGCATCCTGTAAAAAAGCTGCCTCCTGTTGGTTGGTGTGATTCACCTGGCTTAAGGCGAAATAAGGGGAGCAAACAAAAAGCCAAACAAATAAAAAGAAAGGTGTTTTCATACTAATCAATTTTGGTTCTAAAGAAAATAATATCAAACCAAATTTAACAAAAAATTCCATCATTCAATAACAATAAACTAAACAAAATCCCTTTTTGCTATTTTTTATAAAAACTTTCCAAAGTCTTTTACCTTAGCCTTCAAATAGTTTCCAAAACAACTCATGGCAAACCAGCAAATAAACAATCAGGTCGAAACGGAACTGAGTCGGGATTTAGGATTAACCTCGGCACTCGCAATTGGAATCGGCACTATGATAGCCGCCGGTATTTTCACCCTTTCAGGATTGGCAATTCGAAATGTTGGCTCTGCAGCTATCGTTTCTTTTCTTTTGGCCGCTGTAGTAGCCTTATTTACGGCATTGACCTATTGTGAATTTGTGTCGATATATCCTCGCACTGGAGAGGGCTATTTGTATGCAAGAAAAACCTTTTCCCCTCCCCTCGCCTATTTTGTTGGTTGGTCTCTGTTTTTGGGTTATGCATCAAGTTGCGCTTTTTACATCGCGAGTCTGAGCAGTTATTTCAATGAATTTATCTGGCATAGCCCAATTGAATCAATGTCGGGACTAGTATTGTTGGTTGGATTGACCTTGTTAAATATAAAAGGGACAAAAGAAAGTGGGAAATTCCAGATTTGGGTCACTGCCGCCAAAGTTTTATTGTTGATATGGTTCATTTTTGGCGGATTGTCTTTTGTTGAAATAGAGGAAGTTATAAATCGGTTTAGCAATGACATTGTACAAATCGGTTCTACTGCTGCCCTTGTATTCATCACTTTTTTTGGGTTTTCAGCGATTGCTGCCTCCGCTGGTGAGGTAAAAAATCCAGTCAAAAATATTCCCAGAGCTATTTTTATTTCAATGGGAGTTGTGACTTTACTTTATACCTTGGTAGTGCTCGTGGTTTTATTTGCGGGTTTGGAGGAATATACAGAGGCATCAATGGGAGAAGCTGCTACCAAATTTTTGGGCTATGTGGGCGGCTATGTCATTATTGCCGGCGCCATTTTTTCCATGATTTCTGCTTCCAATGCTTCAATTATGGCAGGTTCAAGAGTCGTCTTGTCTATGAGTCATCTGGGACATTTGCCTAAAGAAATTGGCGTCATCAACACCAAAACCAGGACGCCAATTATTGCCGTTTTTTTGGTAGGAGGAGCTATAATGATTTTTGCCCTAATCCTTCCACTTGAAGACTTATCCTACTTTGCCAATACTGTCCTTTTGCTCGCATTGATTTTGGTAAATGCGGCTTTAATCATTCACAGAAAAAAATATCCAGACATTGAACGACCATTTAAAGTACCCTTGGTACCACTTTTACCGATCCTGGGGATCCTGGCAAATATTTATTTAATCGCTCAAATTTTCCAACATCCAATTCCACTGGTTTTGGCTTTTAGTTGCCTAATTCTGGGTATGGTGGGATTTATAGCCTGGAAAGGAACACAAACAGAAGAAGCTGTCATTCCCGGCATATCTTCACATGTAGCACATAGCCAGGGTCGCGGTACTTTTGATAAGGAGAAATTTAGAGTATTGGTACCAATAGCCAATCCCCACACTGCTGAAAGACTGATCAAATTGGCTGTAGCCATTGCAAAAGCAAAAAGCGGAGAAGTACTGCTGTTAAGAGTTGTGACGATCCCCGAACAGTTGCCACCAACGGAGTTTAGCGAAACTGCAATTGAAAAAGAACAAGTTTGGTTGCAATCCATCCGGAAATTGGCAGAAAAAAAAGGCATCCATGCCCATGCCTTGATTCGGGTTGGACATGATATAGCAAGATCCATATTGGAAACTTCCCGCGAAAGAAACTGCCACCTGATTTTATTGGGATGGAAAGGTTATTCCACGGGTGGGGAACGGATTTTTGGCAATATTACGGAAACCATTGTCACATATGCAAGAACAGATATCATGCTCGTCAAAATGGCAGGGTCAGAACTTCCAAAAAGAATTTTGCTCCCTTCCGCAGGAGGAGAACATGCCCAATGTGCAGAACAGTATGCAGCTGCGATCGCCAGAAGTTTAGGTGGAACCATCACAGTTTGCCAGGTAATGAATGAGGAGACTCAGGAGAGTGATCGGAAAATAATCGAAGAAAGGTTACAATCAGCAAAAAACCGAATTTCGCAAATCAATGGGAACTCGGAATTGCCTCCATTAAAGGAAGTTCAAAGCATTCAAATCAAAAGCGATTCGGTCTCTGATGGAATTGTTCAGCATGCCGAAAATTACGATGCAGTAATGGTAGGCGCTGCAGGAAAGAGTATATATCCTCAAATATTATTTGGTAGCATTCCGGAAGAAATTGCGAGAGGGGTCGACAGAACAGTTATTGTGGTCAAACATTACCACCCTGTAAAAGCATTGATAGGGCGGGTAGTTGGGGAATAAAAATCATGAGTCATAACGACTTTTTCAATGGCACTATAAATCATTGAATTTCAACTCACTATGTAATTTAAATTTGTTGCGGGGTGCGGGGCAGGGCTGTTAAGTTCTATTATTGAAAGTCAAAATGTAA
>JBGTQJ010000009.1:0-208572 GCA_041941305.1 Saprospiraceae bacterium | reverse complement strand
ATTTAGTTCAGCATATTTAGTTCAGCATAAGGGCTCATGAAACTTCGATTTCGTCTGAATAGATGATAAGAAATGAAGTTGAGCTTATTAGACGAAATCAAAAGGATAAAGTTATTTTTTATCACAATTAATTCTGAGTTTCTACAAGATTCTTACCAAATAAAGAGGCATTTCTAATATTGGTTATGAAAACCCTTAAGTTTCTTTCTTTTTTAATCTGTTGATATTCAATTTGTTGCGGGGTGCGGGGCAGGGCTGTTAAGTTCTATTATTGAAAGTCAAAATGTAAAATGTAAAATGATAAATTTAAAAGTATGGGCATTCATAAAGACCTGATAACGAAATTCTTAGAAAATGTGAACTTTTACATTTTACATTTATCATTTTGACTTTTAACTTTATTAGCATAGAACTTAACAGCCCTGGGGTGCGGGTTGGTCAAACTCGCACCCTGCAATCCGCAACAAATTGAATATAAAAAGATTAAAAACGAAAGGAATTGTATTACCAAAATTCAGCTTGCCTCTTTGGGGAAGGGATGATACATGTTCTTAAAAATTAAGCGTCACACCCGCACTAGGCAAAATTGGCAATTGATCTACTCTTTCAAAAGTCTGTCGATCCACAAAGAAAATATTTTCTCTATCATAAGCATTTGTGACACTAGCCACCACTTCCATATTAATGTATTTGGTAAAGTTGAAGGTTCTTTTCAGTGACACATCCAAACGATGATAAGATGGCAGGCGTCCCCCATTTCTATCTTCTGAAAGCAAGGTTTCCAAATCGCCGTTTTCGGTCAAAATATCAGTAAGAATGCTCTCTGTAAAATCAATGCCTTCATGAAAACCAGAGGTAAGTGTAAAAGGGAATCCGGTTCCACCATTCCATCTTGCGGCAGCTTCCCATAAATTGTCCTTTCCAAAATTATAGGTTACCAAAAGATTGACATTGTGTCTTCTATCGAATATTGTAGGATATTCCTGTTCTCCGTCATCACGGTTTACAAATCCAAGGGAATAGGTAGCCCATGCAAATAATTCACCCTTTTCAAATCTTACAGAAACATCAATTCCATAAGCGTCACCAGTTTCTTTTACAAAGTTAGGATCTGTATTGACCCTTTTATTTCTGTTTATTTGTATCAACTGTGTAAAGTCTTTGAAATAACCTTCCACATTTACTTCAATATTATTGGTCAAATCCACTTCAAAGCCAGCAATGGCATGCCATGATTTCTGTAGTCGACTTTTGGGGCTTCCGCCAGTTTTTGGATCCAGGACTTGTTCTTCAGGTCCCGCCAAAAATCCTGTAAAAAGATTGATAACATCTAAATCATTAACACTACTTACTAAATTTTGTGAAAATAAACCACCAGCTAATTTCAACCTAAAATCTTCATTAAAATTGTATTTGGCTCCAAAACGAGGTTCCAATTGGGTTTCCTCCTGAGAAATATAAAATTGAGCTCTTAAACTGGGTTCCAATACCCAGCCTCCAATTTTTTGTTTAAACTTAACAAACCCTGCCAACTCAGTTGTTGAACTCTCATCTGTAAAAGCTGCACCTACGCTATTGGTAAAAACAAAGTCAGTATCAAATCCATTTACTTCGAAACCGTATTTCACTTCATTATTCAATCCAAAATAGGAAAAATCAAGTATGGCATTGAATGCTGTAATGCCACTACGGCGTGGATTGCCATCCACTTCATTCAAATTCAACTCATAATCAGAGAAAGCTACAGTTCCACCAATGATCAAATTAGAATTTGGGGGAATAACTCTAAAATTAGTTCCACCTCCTACTGCATCCCATTTCAAATTGGTCAATCCAACATAGTCTACTTCATCATTAAAGTTAAATCCAAAAAAGTTGAATTTCGAGCCATTTGCCGTAGCAAAAGACAGTTTTCCATATAGATCCGTAAAACTAAAAGGCAATTCATCAACTGTGGTTCCAAAGGCTGAAGTATCGCTGCTGGCTGGTTGATAAAGATTTGAGTTTACAGCGTATTCATAAAGCAAGGGAGAGGTTTTGTCAATATAGGAATGCTTGGCGGTCAACAAAAAAGAAGTACTTCCTCCTCCTTCTTTAAATTTTTTAATAGGTCCTTCCAGCAAGACTTTCCCTTGAAAGGGATTGGCGGCAAGCTGTCCTGAAATACGTTTTTTGTTGCCTTCCCTTGTTTTTAAATCTACAATCGCAGAGATCCTTCCTCCATATTCTGCATTAAACCCTCCAGTCAATACATCCACTGTTTTAATAATTTCTGTCTCAAATACAGAGAAAAAACCTATTGAGTGAAAAGGATTATATATGGTCATACCATCCAAAAGTATTTTATTTTGAATAGGTGAGCCACCTCGTATATATATTTGCCCACCCTGGTCACCGGTTGTCAGAATACCGGGTATGACGGTGAGGTATTGAGCAATGTCAGATTGTCCTCCGGTTGAAGGGAGCGATTTGATTTGACCAGATGTTACAGTCAATTTAGATACCTGGACATCCGATTTTGCTTTTTCTTTTCGGGCTGAGATATCCACCACTCCAAGATTGATACTACTTTCCTTCAAATAAATTTGCTCAGTCGTAATTTTTTGGTTTTGAATAACGATATCAACGCCAGTGCTATCATAACCAACATAGGTCACCACTAGTCTATATTCCCCTTCAGGTACATTTCCAATACTAAAAAATCCATTCTCATCTGTATTGGTTCCCATAGTCGTACCTGCCAATGAGACGGTACCAAAAATGATGGGTTCAGCAGTTTCCTGGTCAAAAACGGTCCCTCGGATGGTTCCGCCCTGTTGTCCAAAAGAAATCAAGGCAAGCCCCAGAAAAACAAGGCTTAGTATTACATTTTTCATAGCTATTATATATTCTAATTTTTTCATTTTGAATAGATTCTGTCAAAAGTGGCGCAAAGATACATTTATGACAATGGATAGGGGAATGACTTATGTCTTTTTGTAAACAAAAATGGTTTGAGACTCTGATACTGTAATACTGCGATACTACTATGCTACGGTGGAAGGAATATTTATCTGAATAAGTGAGGATTTTCTGAACTATTTTTATTGATCAAGGTGATTTTCAATGGCATTTAGTCTTTGGTTGATATTTGAGTGCTTCCCTAGCAAAGATTCGATTTGGGCTTCTTCGTCTTTTAATAATTCATCAAATCCGTTAAAGTTGGCATCTATTTTTTCTTTAATCGTTTGAACATAATGATTCAACTTCCCGGAAACTTCCTCATGTAGCTGAGTCCTTGTATTGCTGAATTCCTCCCTAAATTTTTTAATTACCTTTTTTCTTTGAAATGTTGAGGTGAATCCAGCCATGACCAAGCCAACTGCTGTCAATAGTCCCCCAGTAACATCAAAAACCGTCATTTGGGAAAGGGCAGTTACTACAGCTCCCACTATAGCCAAACCACTCCCTGTCAGTACATTTTGTCCCATGGGCTCTCCTTCCATAAAAAGTGTTTCGTCTTTAAAATTTTCAGATTTATTCATAAAATCGGAAAATGCTTCCTGTAATTCTCGGAAAACGTTTGCTCTCTTCTCCGCAATGTCTGCAAAAAGGGCGTGGTCATTTTTCAAAATGGTTTGGCTGTTTTGAATTTTCAGGTCTATCAACTTGGCCATCTGCTGAATGCTGTCTGCCAAATCTGTAATGCCACTTTGTAATTTTTTTTGAAGCTCGGTTTGCAAATCTTTTTCCAAATTTTCTTTTAAGTTTTCCAACCACTCCTTTGCAGATGTTTTTTTGGAAAAAATGCCAGTAATGGAGCGCTTTAATAATCCTAAAAAGGATAAACCTTCATTTAGTTCAATTTCTTTCTCTCTTGCAATACGGTCATATCCTGCGATAAGGTTTTCGACTAAAACACCAACTTGCTTCTTTGACTTTATTTCCTGATTATCAAGCGTTTCCACAATATCCTTTCTAAATTCAACATCAGCTTTCCATTGTCTTTTACGATCTCCCAAGCCTATCTCGATGCGTTCGTTGATATTTTTAAAAGTTGCAATATTGTTTTGTAGCTTCAATAGGCCAGCTTTACCTCCGGTGATATTCTCCCGGATATAGGTCCGGACATCACCAAATCCACTTTTCTCTTCTTGTCCTTCCAATTCCTCTTTTGCAGAAACCGCAAAAACAATCGCCTCTTCTACCCCTTTTTTTAGAGCATGGGCTTTAACTCCGCCGATATTTACTTTTAAACCCTCATCATCAATTAAATCCTTTTGCTGCAGTACGAAAACAATTTTTCTTCTCCAATCACTATGAATGTAATCAAAAAACTGCCATGCAGATTGTCGATAAGGGTTTTTAGCTTCAAATACAAAAACAATCAAATCAGAAGCCGGAACAAACCGTTCTGTTATTTCCTGATGATGTTCAACAATGGCATTGGTTCCAGGCGTATCTACAATCGCAATCTCTTTTAAAATTTCAACAGGTTGGAGAATTTTTTTTAAATATTGATTGATAACAATTTCTGCTTCTTTCTCACCATACAGTACCTGTTGAATGGTATCCGTCATGGGTTGTGGAGCTACTTTACATACTTCTTTCCCAGTAGATAACAAGGCATTGATAAAACTACTTTTACCTGATTTAACTTCACCTACAATGACAAACATAAAAGGTTCGTGTAATCGGTTGCGCAGATCACTCAGCGTTTTTGCCAATTCCTCTTGCTGAATTTCTATAGTTAATTCATGTAGATCTTTGACGATTTCATCTATTTGAGCTCTGTATGATTGCAAATTTTGATTGAGTAAAGTACCCATTTTTGTTCTTAATTTACGTTAATTATTTATTGGCATTTGGAATTGAATTTTCGAGAACAGCATACGATTCTGGTCCAGCACAAAATAGCAAATCCAACATACTCAAATTTGGCAAAAAGCCATGCTTGTCTTCAAAAACCTGAGCATATTTGGCTGGTCGAAACTTTGAATCTTCCTTTTGACGATGCTTTTTAGGATGGATACCATTTCGGAAATCAAAAACTTCAATATTGTCTTCTTGATTTTGAGTAAAAGGAAGAAATGTATCCGTCAACATCAAATCACAATTTATTGATAAACAAGCAATTAAACACTTAAACAAATCCAAATTCCAATCAAATAAAAACTCATATTTCTTTTTAAAAAAAGGAGCTATTTCATCAGCATAAAACTCAAAATATGGTGCATTTCCATACGCAGACTGAATGGCTTGCCAATGCTGAGCCTGCCAGGGTTGGCTATAGGAAATCTGAACTGCTCTGATTGATTGCTGCTCGTTTTTACCTTTTTTTAAAGGGACTGTCAATCTTTGGATACCATTTACACTAGCAATATGACATCGATTTCGATAGGTAGCTTTTAGGTAATTTTCGTGTTGTTCGATTAAAACGGATTTATGTAAAATTAGCTTGGAAAAGTACTGAACAGGAGGAAAGTATTGCATTTCTAATAAAATGGAAGTAGGTTCTTTCATTGAACGCAAAAATTACAAAAAAAGCCCTCCCGTCAAAACGGGAAGGCTTCATTTTTATCTTGAATGATGAGCAAAAGCAACAACTGCTCACTGCTCACTGCATATGGTTTACATCATACCCCCCATTCCACCTCCAGGATGTGGATGAGCATGAGCAGCTTCAGGCTCTGGCTTGTCATTGATAACGCATTCGGTCATCAAAACCATACCTGCAATAGAACCAGCATTTTCCAATGCAATTCTCGTTACTTTGGTTGGGTCAATGACACCTGCTTTTTTCAAATCTTCAAATTTGTCTGTGCGTGCATTGTAGCCCATGGCTCCTTTGCTGTTTTTGACTCTTTGAAGTACAACAGAACCTTCAACACCTGCATTGTCAGCAATTATACGGAGTGGCTCTTCCAAAGCACGACGAACGATATTGACGCCAGAAATCTCGTCTTCATTGCTACCTTTGATAGATCTCAAGGAACTGATTGCTCTCACAAGTGCTACACCACCTCCTGCTACAATTCCTTCTTCAACTGCAGCACGAGTTGCGTGCAAAGCATCATCAACTCTATCCTTCTTCTCCTTCATTTCAACTTCCGTAGCAGCACCTACATACAAAACAGCAACACCACCTGCCAATTTAGCCAATCGCTCTTGCAATTTCTCACGGTCATAGTCAGAGGTAGTCGTTTCTATTTGCTGCTTGATTTGGTTAATGCGAGCTTGAATTTGGTTTTGATCTCCACGACCATTCACGATGGTTGTATTGTCTTTATCAACCACAATTTTTTCAGCAGTACCCAACATATCCAAGTCAGCATTCTCCAATTTGTATCCTTTTTCTTCACTGATTACCGTACCACCTGTCAAAATTGCGATGTCTTCCAACATTGCTTTTCTACGGTCGCCAAAACCGGGAGCTTTTACACCAACTATTTTCAAACCACCACGCAAACGATTAACCACCAACACGCCAAGTGCCTGACTTTCAATATCTTCAGCAATGATCAGCAAAGATTTTCCAGCCTGAACAACTTTTTCCAAAACAGGCAAAATATCCTGCATATTGGAAACTTTCTTGTCGTGAATCAGGATATAAGGTTCTTCGTATTCGGTTGTCATATCTTCCGTGTTGGTCACGAAATATGGCGAGAGATAGCCTCTGTCAAATTGCATACCCAGTACTTCATCTACATAAGTATCAGTACCTTTTGCCTCTTCCACAGTGATAACTCCGTCTTTGCTTACGCGCTTCATTGCATCTGCAATCAAGGCTCCAATTTCATTATCATTGTTGGCAGAAATAGAACCTACCTGGCGAATCTTTTCAAAATCATCTCCAATTACCTCACTTTGGTCTGCGAGATTGCTAGTTACAGATGAAACTGCTTTATCGATTCCTCTTTTCAAATCCATTGGATTGGCACCAGCGGCAACATGTTTCAATCCTGCTGTAATCATAGCTTGTGCCAACACAGTGGCTGTTGTTGTACCATCACCAGCGATATCAGCAGTTTTGGAAGCAACTTCTTTTACCATTTGAGCTCCCATATTTGCTACAGGATCTTCCAATTCAACTTCCTTTGCTACAGTTACTCCGTCTTTGGTAATTTGAGGCGCACCAAAACTTTTTTGAATAACAACGTTGCGACCTTTAGGTCCAAGGGTCACTTTGACAGCATCTGCCAAAGCATCTACGCCACTTTTTAAAGACTCTCTGGCGTCCCTGTTAAAGGTTATTTCTTTAGACATAATTTACTTCATTTTGGTTCTCAGGAAATTTGGGTGAATTGAGTCAATCAAAAAGGAAAATCAACGTCCGTTGCCGGTCTTTTTGCCTTTCCTTTTTGTTTAAGCACTCAAATTGACTGAGAAGTTATTTTTCGGTTTGAAATGGATTTTGTGAGTGTTTGATTGTATGTATTGAAAAGCGTTAACTTAAACTTATGTCAACTGCCCATTGCATACTGGAAACTGCCCACTAAAAATTAATTGTCGAGAATGACCAAAATGTCATCTTCTCTCATAATTAGATAATCAGATCCCTGATAGTTCAATTCTTGTCCGGCATATTTTCCATAAAGAACAATATCACCTTTTTTGACTGTCATCTTATTTTCATCTTTACCAGGTCCTACTGCCACGACCTCCCCTCTTTGGGGTTTCTCTTTAGCAGTGTCTGGGATGATGATTCCTCCTGCTGTTTTTTCTTCAGCAGGTGCTGGTTTGACAACAACTCGATCATTAATAGGCTTCATCTTTGACTAAAATTTTTTGGTTAATTAATTCAATAAATATTGCTTAAACACCCGCTCTCTATCATACTACGTGCCAATGCAAATTTAGGTGACTTTTTGTCACGATTCCTTCCAAAATGGCAAAAATTGACGATATGGCAGATTGTCAAAATAAAAAGGAGGGTATTAAAATTTTGAGGTCATGAGCCATTTTTTTAGAGGCGGGTAGAGATTTTTAGTAGCGATCAGCAAAAAACAATATTTACTCGTAAAAAAAATCGAAAATGCCATTTTTTCAGGATTTTGGCTTAATTGATAAAAATGGCTCCTTATAGTTGGTTCATTATCAACGAAAAATGCCATTCTGATTGTCAGAATGGCATTTTTCAAAAACCACAATTTCCAAAGTTTAGGTTTTCCTCTTTTTCTTCCTTGCTGCGGGAAATAGTACATTGTTCAATATCAATCGATAACCAGGAGAATTTGGGTGTAAATTCAGGTCTGTTTCGGGATCATGAACAAAATGCCGATAATCTTCCGGGTCATGCCCTCCATAAAAAGTCCAAAAGCCCTGCCCAATATTTCCATGAATGTAGCGGGCTTCCTGTGCGGGTTTATTTTCACCAAGAATCAAGACATTCGACTTAATATAATTTTTCCTAAATGCAGTTGTTTGTCCCATGAAACCCTTTACAGTTTTGGTGTGGCATTGGGTCAACATGGTTGGGACAGGATCCCATTTGGCAGAAAAATCAAAAAGGGTAAAGTAATCTTGTGTTGGTGGAACATTTCGCCCTCGATAATGATCGATTGATGAATATTCGTATTCAAACGGATTTTTGACCAGGTCAAATTTTTCAAAGGCAAAACAATTGTGGAAATTCAACTTGGACTGAGCATTTGGGTCGGGTCCATCCCCATCGTACATTTTATCGCAAATATCCAAGCCTTCTGCTGCTAAGGCGATATCATAGGTATCTGTAGCAGAACACATGGCGAACATAAAACCTCCGCCTATGACATATTCCTGAATTTTCTTCACGACTGCCAACTTCAATTGAGAAACTTTGGCGAACCCATGTCTGGCCGCAATCGCTTCCAGTTGTTTGACATTATTTCTATACCAGGGTTGATTATTGAAGCTCCTGTAAAATTTACCAAACTGTCCTGTAAAATCCTCATGATGGAGGTGCAACCAGTCGTACTCTGTGAGCTTATCTGCGAGTACCTCATCATCGTATACCATATCATAGGGAATTTCAGCATAAGTCAATACTAAAGTTACGGCATCATCCCAGGGTTGAAATCTGTCTCCACGTTGAGTCTGAAAATCCCCTGTTGGTGTATAAACGGCGATTTTGGGTGCTTTTTCCAATTTGATGGCATCCATGTTTGCCTCCGGGTTTGAAATATCATTTAAAATTTTATTAAATGCTGCATCTGGTATTATTTCAAAACTTACCCCTCTGATTTTACATTCGGCCTCAAAAACCTGGTTATATCTGAAAGCAAAACTACCTCCCCGGTAATTTAACAACCACCAGGATTCAGCCCCATGTTCAATTACCCAATAAGCAATCCCATAAGCTTTTAAATGATTGCTTTGCTCTTCATCCATCTGCAGAAGCATATAGGCAGATTTAGCGTTGAGTGCAAAAAAGATGAGCGCCAGAAAAACAAGTATTTTTTTCATATCAAAAATGTTGTAAGCACCAAGTCATATCTATGTATAAGTAAAATTTGGGATTTCTTTTTTTCTCTGACGAGGCGAAAAACGCAGGCATAGCCTTAGCTCTGACGAGTATTTTCAACGAAGTGAGCGGAAAAAAGAAACCAAAATTAGTTGTAGATAAATTTGATTTGGTGCTTAAGGAATTCAAACTATTATTGGGGGCTGTGTTGTTCTTTGAAAACTTAAGACTTTGATCATCAAATCTGAACGAAATTAGATAAAAATAGATTTGTGAAACGCAAGATTAACATAACTGTAACAAAGAACTGCAAAAAGCGGGCAAGAATTATTTCTTATCCAAAAAAATAAAGCACGAATTTTGCACCTTTGCACGCGTTTTGAGTTGTCGGTTGTCCGTTGTCCGTTGTCTGTTATTCCATTTAAAACACCTGACAATGGACAACCGACAACCGACAACAGACAACCGACAACCAAAATTAAATGGAGAGTCTAACCTTTCAATACCCCACCTGGTTTATTTTATTTTGTGTCCTTTTGGGCTTGGCTTATGCTTTGATATTGTATTACAAAGACAAAACTTTTAAGGAAGCATCAAATAGGCTGAATTGGATTCTGGGAGCTTTGAGGTTTATCTCTGTTACTACGATTGCGATTCTTTTGCTTTCGCCCCTTTTAAAATCCTTACTAACCGATACAAAAAAACCAATCGTAGTGCTGGCTCAGGATCATTCCGAGTCAATTGCCTCTGAGATGGATTCTACGACTTTACTGGACTACCAAAAATCCTTTGAAAGCCTCAGCAATAAATTGGCGGACCAATATGAGGTAGTTGAATATTCTTTTGGAAATGAGGTCACTCAAGGTGTTGATTTTCAATTCACCCAGAAGATCAGTAATCTTTCAGAAATGCTGACGGAGGTTTACGATATGTATAGCAATCAGAATTTGGGAGCTGTGGTTTTAGCCAGCGACGGCATTTACAATGAAGGAAGTAATCCACTTTATTTTAGTAACAAACTTTCTGCACCAATATATACAGTTGGGCTTGGTGATACCATTCCAAAAAAGGACTTGGTGTTGAAAAGGGTTTTCCATAATAAAATTGCATATCTCGGAGATAAATTTTCGATTCAGGTAGACATCGGTGCAAAAAACTGCCAGGCTGCCTTGACCCAACTTTCAGTATCAAAAGTGGAAGGTGGCCAGCTGAAAAAATTACAGGAAGTACCAATTTCAATAGATCGAAATGATTATTTCAATACTCAGGAAATCATCCTGGATGCTGACCAAAGCGGGGTTCAAAGATTCCGGATTTCATTAAATCGAGTTTCCGGAGAAGTTACTTCACTAAACAACTCCAAGGACATTTTTGTAGATGTTTTGGATGCCAGGCAAAAGATTCTTCTGGTCGCAAATTCTCCCCATCCCGATATTTCATCTCTAAAACAAAGCATTGAAAAAAATATCAACTACGAAGTCTCCCTGACTTATGCCAATGAAATTAAAGAAAATATTGCAGAATTTGATTTTGTAGTACTGCACCAATTGCCAAGTAGGAGATATGATATCACAGGACTATTAAATCAATTGAACACAAGAAAAATCCCCCGCCTGTTTATCGTCGGAACTCAAACCAACCTCAAAAGATTTAACCAGGCTCAGTCCCTTTTGAAGATTCAGGGAGATGGCCGAAATACGAATGATGTACAGGCTACTTTTGCACCAGGTTTTAACTTGTTCAATGTAGATGATGACTTAAAGGAAGATTTACCAAACTTTGCCCCTCTTTTGGCTCCGTTTGGAGAATTTGTTGAGGGTCCCAATTCCCAGGTTCTGCTTTACCAACGGATTGGAAAAATTGATACCAAATACCCCTTGTTGGTTTTTGGAGAAGAAAACGATACCAAATCTTCTGTTTTAGCTGGAGAGGGTGTTTGGAAGTGGAGATTGTTCGATTATCTTCAAAATCAAAATCACAACTTATTTGAATCACTGATTAGTAAATCTTTGCAATACGTCACTTTAAAAGACGACAAACGCCGATTCAGAATTACACTGGCAAAAAATATTTTCAAAGAAAATGAGCCCATTGTTTTTGATGCAGAACTGTACAATGAAAGCTACGAACTAATCAATGAACCGGATGTAAGCCTGACCATTTCCAATTCAGAGGGTCGGGATTTCAATTATACCTTTGATAAAACCTCAAACGGTTACACCTTAAATGCTGGAAAATTTCCCGTTGGCAATTACAGTTTTGGAGGCACCGTATTTTACAATGGCGAAAATCTCAACCACAATGGACAGTTTAGCATTCAACCCATACAACAAGAATTATTTGAAACAACCGCTGATCACGGCTTATTGAGATTATTAAGTGAGCAGCATGGGGGTAGGTTTTTCTTTCCCAATGAACTATCCAAACTTGGGGTAGAATTAGAAAACAAAAATTTAAAGCCAGTTATTTATTCGACTTCCAAAACCCGTTCTGTAATCCACCTTAAATGGATATTCTTCTTATTGTTAGGATTATTAACTCTAGAGTGGTTTTTAAGGCGTTATCATGGAGGCTATTGAATTACCTGGCTAGTCTTTCCAGAATTTCATTTTTTACTTCCCGGCTATATCGGTAATAAAGATGTCTGGTTAATTTTCCTGCAAGGTTACAATTTTTCATATCTGTACAATTGATCAAATCCACATTTGCGGACTCGGTCAATTTTGGATTTCTTCCCAATCGTTCCGCTTTATTTTTCCTCTTTGAAATTTTTAGCGCTACATCCTTTTGATGGTAGAAAATAGCTATGTGATGGAAATATTGGTTATATAAATTCAAAGTTGAATCAAATTCAGCCTGGCTAATATCTGGAGCATAAAAAAGTAGTTGATGAAATTTTGGAATCTTTCCTTCCTGCTCATGAAGCAGGTGTGTTAAAATATAAGCTCCCATTGAATGGCACTGAATAGAAAAGGTAGTTTCAGGTATGGCTAAATGTAAACTTTCCAAAGCCAATCCCAACAAATTCAGAGAATTCATTGCGTTTTTTTGGTTCTTTTGGTAGTTATTGGACTCCGAATCCCAAATGATGAAGATCATATTTCCAAAGTTCAGGGAATCATTGGACAATATCTCCTCTTCAAAAGCGAGGACATTTCCCGCCATAAATTTTTCCTTTCCTCCCCACATTCCATGAATATGAATCATTTGTGCTTCTCCTTTATTAACTGAGATATTGTGACTTATTGCTTCAACAAGTTCATTCAAATTACTGGAATCTATCTTTTCCTCAAAAATCGTTTTTTCAAATTTTCGCTTGTTGATTGGATCCATTTTACCAAATGTGATGGTCTGAGTTTTGGAGTCTAAATCCAAAAAATAACTTTGAGAAAACCCTGTAAAGGAAAGGATAGCGCCAGTAAAAAGAAGGCTAACTAAAATTTTGAGGTGCATTTTTGAGTGTTTTGTTACCAATTTTAAGCGCATTTAGATTTAGTGTTCCATCAATTGAAGTTGCCATCCGAATTAAAAAAAAGCGTCCATCATCCCTTAAAAACCAATCCAAAAGAAATAAAAATTGGATGCTCTTCGATGATTTTACCCCTATAAGGTGCTCCTTCTTGTTCAACAATTATTTGATCATTTAAAGGGATTCTTCTTTTTTTCCTGAATAACCTTTTCCGTTCCCACAAATAAATATGCTGTTGACGTGCAAAGGGTAGTGAATACGTGCCTCGTCCAAAAATTTCCAGATTGGGGTTTACCTCTATTGCCAGTTCCAAAGTCCCTTCCAGACTGTGTGTTCGGCTCCCATAATACATATTGATTTTTTCTGATTTGAATTTTTTCCTTCTGGCCTTAAAATCTCCATAATCATTGGTGGCTTGTCCTATTTTTCGGGCATATTTTAAATTACCATGCTCTATCACAGCTCTGACAAAAAAGGGTCTTTTTCTTTTAAAAAGATTGACTTGAGCTCCAAATCCCTGATTGTTCTTTTTGTATATATTGGTCCACAAATCTCCGGCAAAGCCAAAACGGAAAAAGAAATTTTTGTGGAAAAAGATATTTCCATCAAAATGAACTAAGGGTTCGAGATACCAATCTTTCACATCCTCTGAAACAGAAATAATGGGTTGTGCATCTTCTTTTGTCAAATAAGTCAAAGTCATGTTACCAGCTTTGGCATCTAATAAATGCGCTCCCAAACCCAAATTAGCTTGAAACCGCCAGCCGGATTTTTCTTCTTCTCCTTTTATAGACTTTTGCAATTTTCTGAGGGTTCTCAAATTCTTCAAATTTTTCATGTTGGCGATGTCCTTCAAATCTTCAATGTCTTCCAAATCTTCAAGCCCTTCAATTCCTTCCAGATTGTCAAAGCCTCCCAACTGTGCTGCTAATTCTCTGGCTTTTAATGCTTCTAAAGAATCTCTTTCCCTTTGTAGGTTAGCCAAAAAAGTGCTGTCAAATACTTCCTGAGCAATGCGATTGGTTTTTTCTTGTTGAAGGCTGTTTTGCAAAGAGGCATTGAGTGGCATCGTATTATAATCGCGCCAGAAATCTTCATCATAGTCGCCTGTGATATCCAGAAATCTTGAATTTCGACTCAATCGTTCCTGGTAAGGTAGTGGACCGGATCGCTTGCCGTCCATTTCGGTAATCAAAATTTCATTGCTGTATACCCCTCCATCCCTGTACAATCCCTCTCTAAGGGCATCTCCATAATACCATTTATCCCCCAACTTGCGATAGTTCACAACATAGCGATTGCCTTTCCAACTACCAGAATAGAGTGGATAATCGGAAATCTTCCGCAATCCCTTTTCTTTAATTTTAAATTCTGCCCTTAAAAAGGCATGAGAAAGGGTATCAATATAGATTCGGCCCTCCATACGTCCATCCTTTTTGTCTTCCTCTCCATCGAAACCAATGATATAAACCGGTTGGTCCTGGTGGTAGGTGATTCCTTCTAACCAGTATTTATAAGCGGGGAAATAATTCTCATTGATAAAATCTTCCCGATTTTTTACAAAATCAAAGCGATGTCCCGCCATGTGTCCAGCTGTAAACCCGGAATATTGAGAAAATTCCTCTGGAGGAACCAATCTCACTTGCCTTCCCTGAACAAGTGTGGTCTGACCTTCCTTTTCTTTGGCATAACTGGTTTTTCGAACATTCAAAACGCCTTCTGCCAGGTAGATGTACTCGTTGTTTTCATTGGTTCTTGATTCCCGATAAAAGCCCAGGGAGGTGGTAGGATGAGTCGGGTAATTGTCCGGAATACGCCGAACGGCTTTTCGAATAATATCTTCGATGGTTTTTTCGTCCATCACTACAATTTCTATCAAATCCAGCGGCATTTTCTTTATGGAAATTGTGATTGGGCTTTTCACATTCTTCAGAGACTTTCGATAGGTTTTGTACCCCATAAAAGAAACCATCAGGGTAGAGTTATGGTATTGAATGGGTACCTTAAAAGTAAATCGACCATCGTCTCCTGAAGTGGTACCAATCCCTTTTTCAGGAATCCCGACATGGGCATAACTGATTGGTTTTTGAGTATCCTGATCCACGATTTTTCCGGAAACAATGATATTTTGACCCAATAAATACGAAGTGAAAAGGGAGCATACTATTAGTGTGAATAAACGCATAATTTGATTTTGATTGTTTTGCTTTTTTGGATTAAACACAAGATTGAAAATCAATAGGCGAAAAAGTCAATGAAAAAGTTACGAGAAAAGCCCATTTTGATATTTGATTTTAAAACTTCTTTGAGATTTCAAATATTTGATTCAAATGGTGTTTTAAATGCCCTACATAGTCATTCATAAAATAGTCAAGGGTAACCGCCTTATTTTCAGGAACTGTTTTCCAGGCAATTTGGTGAAGATTGTGCTTGATGCGTAATTTTTCCCTTTCTGTTCTGCTAATGTTTTCCATTACATGGGCGAGATGTAAATTGTAATTTTTCCAAAATTCAATTAAAAAATGCCAATCCCTTTTTTGGTAGTTTTGGAGTGCAACCCAAGCATCTTGTTGATAACCGGGAAAAATCAAATCATCTTTAAATTGCGCCCGAACAAAGCGTTGATGGTTATTGGAAGCGGAATCAATTAAATGACCAATTATTTCCTTTGGAGACCACTTTCCAAAAGCAGGTCTTCTTTCACTTTCCTCTTTTGAAAATTCTTTCAATTTCAAGTAAGTTGCTGCCACCGTTAATTTTAAATCTGAGATGTAATGCATTTTTCAGGCTTTTTAAATTAAAATTATCAATATTTATTAGGTTCTGAAAATAAACAATTTACTCTACAATCATTTTATCCACAAATAAATTAATCCAAAAAATACATTCTCAAGTATCTATGATAATAAATTCAAAAATACTTTTAGCAAGGTTATTGCAGTACCCAAGTTATTGCAAACACCATTGAAAATTTACATTAACTATGACATTCTTTGTACGATTATTTTTGATCGTACCCCCCTTCCTACTTCTAAATTTTTCAACAAATGCCCAATTAGAAGGAAAAATAGAATTGCTACCCGACGAGACCACTTACCAGGTTTCCATTATTCCCTCCCTAGATTGGTCGCCACCCCAAAGTATTACAAATAGTGCGCAAATTACGCTTCGGGCAGCTACTGGTTCTTTGGATCTTATCAATTTCCAAAATATCACCGGAACCTGGACTTTGGGAATGCCTATCATTGGTCCTCCTGAAGCTCAAAATTTTGATTATTTCAGTTTGACATTAAACGCACCTTTGACAAATTTGGACTATCAAACTGGTGTTGAGTTGGTCCTTTTCCAATTTGAAAATGCTAAATCCTGTACCCCGGTAAGATTGGTCGATAATACCAATGACCCATTTCTTCCACCAAACTCATTGAGTGTAAACATAGGAAACCAATTCACCGTGCTGGCTGCCGGATTAGGTATCAATGCCTATGCTGGAAATGCACAGGCTACTAGTTCTTGCCCACAACCAGATCCATTATTTATGAGCGCTCAATCAAACGATATAATGGTAAATTGTCCAGGGGATGTAACTTCAATTTTAGTAAATGCTATAGGAGGTGAAGCGCCTTACAGTGTGACCTGGATAAATAATTCGAATGGTGAATTTGGTGGCGGAGATATTGACCAATTTGAGGGAAGCATCAATTTCCCAGGATTACCAGCAGGTGAATATGTCATTTCAATTTCTGATAATAACGATTTACAAGTTGATACCATACTGATAATAGAAGAACCCTTGCCGATAGCATTTGATCTGGATCCTTCCGCAGCTAGTTGTCAGGGAGCAGATGATGGGCAAATTACCATAAGAAATTTGACTGGAGGAACCATTTCTGGAGATTACATTTACAATTGGTCTGCCAGTGTCAATCAATCTGACTCAATAGTAACCGGGATAGGTTCAGGAATTTTTTCAGTAACCATTACAGATGACAATGGTTGCACTGAAACTGCCTCGACGGAAGTAGAAAGCGACTGGATTTTAGAGCCAGTACCTGATGTTGCCCATGTTCAGTGTTATGGCGAATCAAATGGTGTTATCAATTTGTATTCAGTTGGAAGCAATCCAACTTTGAATTTCAATTGGGGAGGAAATGGTTATTCCGGTGAAGAATCATCAGCCTGGGGCTTATCTGCCGGAATGTATTATTACACCATTACTGATGCAACGGGTGTTTGCAATATTCAAGATAGTGTTGAAGTACAACAACCTGAAGAAATATTGGTGGACTATTCACTGGAATTTCCCAGCTGTGAGCGCCCTAACGAGGCCTATATGTTAGTCAATAAAGTAATCAATGCCCGAGAGGGTTATCGTTTCACATTTGATGAAACCTATTATTTTGATGAACATCATTTTTTGCTCATTCCGGGAGATATCAATACGGTATTTATTGAGGATGGAAAAGGATGCAAGCGGATGGAAGAAATAGACATTCCACTGTATAATGTTCCTCAAATCGTTATGGAAGCACCTCAAATTATTTCACTGGGAGAGGAAGTACGTTTGAAACCCGCCATTTTTCCTCCTGAAAACCTGGTGCTAAAATGGAGTCCTTCTGAATCTTTGAGCTGTGACGATTGCCCTTCCCCAATGGCAAAACCGTCTCAATCAACAGCATATACCCTATCTGCAACAGACAGCCTGGGTTGTCGGGCAAAAGAATCCACACTTATCAATGTCAAAAAAGATAGAAAACTATACATTCCCAATGCCTTTAGCCCAAATGGTGATGGAGAAAATGATTATTTTAACATTTATCCTGGACCGGGAGTAAGTTCCATTCGAACCTTCCAGGTTTTTAATCGCTGGGGCTCAATGGTTTATGAAAGTGCTGATGGTTACTCAGGCTCTTTTGACACCATGGGCTGGGATGGAACTTTTAATGGTCAAAAAATGCAGGAAGGAGTCTATATATACAGCGCCATGATTGAATTTACCGACGGCGTCACTCAGAATTTTGCAGGGGAAGTGACCCTGTTAAAATAAATGAAACATGAATCACCCCTGCCCCAAAGGGGCAAGCTGAATTTTCAGATTACATCTTAAATCACTGAATTTCAACTCACTATGTAATGTATTTTTGTTGCGGGGTGCGAGTTGCGGGTTGGTCAAACCCGCAACTCGCACCCCGCAACAAATTGAATATCAACAGATTAGGCAAAAAAAGATAAACGAAAGGTTTTTTATTGCCAAAATTTAGCTTGCCCCTCTGGGGGGATGACTCATCTTTCAGATCAAAATCGATTCCCATCCTTCGCAATCATTTCCTGAATTTGGAAGACCTTCAAATTCTTTGCAATAATTTTTCTTTCTGGATTCAATACATATAATTCCGGGGTGTGGTCAACGTAATAGGTTGCATAAATAGAGCGATTGGTAGGGTCACGCACATTTGTGAAATTTTGCATTCCCTGCTTATTGATATAGGCTCTCCAATCAGGCTCTTCCGTATCTACAGCAATGGCATAGACCCCAACTTTTCCTCTCCATCCCGGGTACCATTTTACCAACTCAGGTGTTTGCACTGCACAATGTTCACAATCTGGATTGAACATGTACACAATCAGGTAGGGCTCCTTCATATCATAAAGTCTTCTGGGTGTTCCATTGAGGTCGTTTACGGTAATGTCTGGTCCCTGCTGCCCAACGAGGCTTTGAGCCATTTCATAAGCTCGTTGCTGTAATCCAAAAACTTCCACAGAATCAGACCAAAAAGCACGCTCTTTGGTGAAGTAATTTTGGATCATAAATACATAAACAGCCTGGGGATCCATCAAAGTCGTTTCCAATGGATCAAAATTGATGACAATCCAGTTGGCAAAATATTTAAAATACTCAGGATAAGGCAAAGCTCTATCGACAAGATACCGTGCAGAAGAAATGAGCGAGTCCGGGTTTTGCAATGTCAATTCATTGATGTATTTCTTCAATTTGTTGGCAATCATTGGAGTATTGAGCAAGCGTCCGTCAGCAAAATCAACATTTGCCCAAAAGTTCCTGCGATAAGTCCAGGCTCTTTTGCCCAAATCTTCTGTCCCATCTGCATTGTAGAAATTCTGAACTTCCGGATTTTGTCCAGCAGATTTATATTTGGCATAAAAGGAATTAGGGTTGGAAGAGAAGACATTATTCAGGTAAGCTTTTCGCTCCGCCAACAATTTATTTTTCTCCTCGGTCAACCTTTGAAAATCAGGGCTACCCTGCTGAGCATTCTTCAACTGATTGTTAGTTGCATTGAATTTAAGTCGGTTTTGGGCTTCCCAATTCATTGTTTCATACAACAATTGATTGTCCTTGCTACCTTCAACCTGCATCGTCCGCATGGGATCTTTTAAATCAACACGCATCGTAAAAGTCTGATCCTTGTCTACAATAAATTGAAATGATTTATCTCCAGGAAGCAACATAAAATAAAGTCCTGTGCGATAAGGCTTATCTCTTTTTAATACGACGTCCCCTGAAGGACCCACCATCGCAGAATCTGCCTTATAGCGTTGGTCTGTAAAAAAACCAATCATTCTGGCCATGCCAGGTTGTCCCCCAGTTATTTTAAACTGGATGTTGGGGGCCTCCGCGCCGACTTCCGGCTCGGGTGAAATGATGTCTCCAGCAGGAGGCGGTGTATAGGTACTAACTGGATTAGAAGTTACCTGGGCGTTTGTGGTACTTCCACTGTCATCACCATTGCAAGCCAATAGAAAGCCAAAAAGGCCTAGAAATAATAAAATTCTCATGGGTATAAAATTTTCGCGCGAAGATAATAGAACTTTAGAAGATAAATATTTGGTCCTATCATTTCATATTATAAATTTTCATTATTTATACCCAATCCTAAATTATGCCAATCTAGGTATATGTTTATTAACAAATTGATTTTCAACACTTTTTAAAATATTCGCCTTCAAAATACCACAGCTTTTTTTTGCAAAACATTAACACCTCTAGGATTTAATTCTTCTAAAAACAAGGTATAAAAACCCAAGCAAAGTAATTCCGGCAGTTACCATAAATGTTAAAGCAAACTTTTGGGGATCATTGGCATAGATCCAGGCAGATAAAAGCGCCCCTCCCCCAATTCCGGCTTCCAGTGCAATGTATACCGTAGCCACTGCCCTTCCCCGGCTTTGCTCTGCACTTCTATCAATGGTCCAGGCAAAAACCGCGGGAGCTGCCATTCCTACCGAAAATCCCAACATTCCGGAAGAAGCCATCAAGGCAAAGGGAGTTGTGGAATAGCCCATCCATACCAGGGAGATGACGACCATAACCAGGGAAACTTTTATGACCACCACCCTACCCAATCTGTCTGAAACTTTCCCGGCTACCAACCTCGAAATCAAGGAAAAAGCTGTCAAGCTCATCAAAAAAAGCCCTTTATTGCTCATTCCAATATAGACGCTTTGATCTGGTACAATAGTCAAAATAACCCCATAGCAGAAATACAGGAAAACGGTAACGATCGCAGGAGGAATGGCTGATTTATCAAAAATATCCTCCTTTGAAATTTTTAACAATCGAAATTTAAAAGGCCTTTTATTTTTTAGCGTTTCCTTTAAGCGAAACAGAATCAAAATAGAAAGGAACGCAAAGAAAGAAGAACCATAAAACATGAACTCAATGGAGAAATTATCTGCCAGATAACTTCCAAAAGGTGGTGATATAGATGCCCCACTGTTCATCGCGATTCCCAAAATACCCATTGCTTCTCCCCTCCGCTCATCCGGAACAATATCAGCTACATAGGCCACTGCGGCAGTGGGTTTAAATCCAGTTGAAAAGCCGTGAAAAAACCGTAACAAAAGGAATCCGGCTACCGTTGTCAAAAGTGGATACAATGCAGAACAAATGACACAAACCACTGACCCAAAAACCATCACGGGCATTCTCCCTACTGTATCGGTCAATTTTCCACTAAAGGGACGAGAGATCCCCGCCATCAATGTAAACAAAGCAATTATTAATCCCTTGTACGCTTCTCCACCAAGACTTGTGAGGTAGGCTGGCAATTCGGGAAGTATCATTGTAAAACTTGCCGCGAAAAGAACATGGCTAAGGCAAAGTAGCAAAAAAGGGAAGGTATACAGTCGGGCATTTTGCGGCATCCGCAAATATAATTAGTTGTAGATATTAGCCATGAATTTCGGGGATTTACAAAAATTAATTTTATAAATTTGCGCCCCTTCTTGAGACTACCTTCAAAATTGATGCTCAGGAAGGATGATTTCAGGAATGCCTGAAATGCATAACAGCAAATAGTTCGGGGTGTAGCTCAGCCAGGTTAGAGTACACGTCTGGGGGGCGTGGGGTCGGAGGTTCAAATCCTCTCACCCCGACTTAGTTGTCAAGGAGTTATGAAAGGATTTTCATAACTCCTTTTTATTTGTATAGTATTTGCAAATACTAATCGGTAAATCATAAGTCAAACGATTTCCTATTCATTTGCTTCCACTTCTTAATATAGCTGCAAGGGTTTGTGCTTTGATAAACGAATTATGTTGAAATACAACCTCATATTCCGGATTTAGGATTATTAACACAGGATAAGTCAACACCCCCTTTACCGTTCCCAGAGCAGATGCCAATTCATGCGTCCCGGTTTTTCTGCCTGTTGGTCGGTATTGGAAAAGGTGGTTTTGGAAAGTCACTTTTTCCTTCTGTTCTCCATTAAAAGAAATAAAATAATATTGCTTGTTGAGCAGTTCTATTACCTGCTGGTTTTGAAGGGTGGTCTGCTCCATATGCTTACAATACCTGCACCAATCTGTATGTAAAAAAACAGCAAGGGGACGCTGTTCCTTCGACATCAAACTGTCCAGTTCTGAAAACCGGTAGTGCTTCAAAACAGAAGTAGGTGCGCCCAACTTCCCTTTTGGCAAAGCACATCCCACCAGCATCAGTATAAATGGAATCATTAAAAGGTAGATACTGCCTTTCATATTTTATCGGAATGAATACCGTATCCCCAAAAATCCACGGATGCCTTGATTGGGCGCATACACGTAGGAAGGGTCAAAGGTCAAAGCATTCGGGTTGCCGGGTGTCGCCAGTACGTTGCCGTCTCCGTCAAACTCCACACCACGGTCAAAAGGGTCAAAAGCACGGGCGATGATGGGCTCGTCCTGGTTTTTCCACGGTGTCCAATCCAGCAGGTTTTTCACCCCGCCGTAAAACTCGAAATGCTTAATGCCTTTGTAGGTCAACTGTATATTCTGGATACTCCACCACGGAGACTCCCCGGGACGGGGGTCAAGGTCGCCGAGTAAGGGCAGCCGCATGGGGCCATAAATATTTCCCGTGTAATCTATCGCCATTTTGTTATCCAAAAATTTGTAGGATATCGACCATGTCCCTGTAAAGCGTTCGGTCAGAATCTGTCGCTGTGTCACCCCCTCCTCTTTGGAGGAAACATCCATCAGCGTACCTCCCAGCAAGAAGGAAAAACCATTTGGCAGGCTCAAATCTGCATTTAGGCTGACCCCTTTGCTGACCGCATGACCGTCCAGATTGTCATAGATAATCTGGTTGGCATTAGTCTCAAAGTCAGGAAAAATGACATTGGTGAAGTAGGTGTACCAGCCTGACAGTTCGATACTTCCCAAACCCCCATTTTCCATGTACATCTTTTTGATATAATTGATATTGACGTTGTAGGACTCTTCCGGATCAAGGTCTTCAACAATGACTACTTCCCTTGCCCCCGTCAGAGCAGCGTGATCTTCGGTAAACAGATTGACTACCCGAAAACCAGTGCCTGCATTCAAACGGAAAATATCATTCCTGGTGATTGACCACTTATAGGCAAAACGTGGGGTAATAATGCTACCATGATTATCATTATAATCGTAACGTAGCCCCAACAGTATTTTATGCTTTTCGTTCAGGGCAATTTCGTCCTGCACCAAAATACCGGGAAGCCAAATTTTATCAGGGTTGTTCACCGCTATATTTTCGGCAGAGGCAGTAGCAGGTGTATTATCGTCATAATATGTATAACGCAATGCCGTACCCATCAACAGGTCGTGCTTACCGATTTTTTTATCCCATGTCAATTGTCCAAAACCAATCCTCTGGTCAGCAATATAGGGCACATCCCCGTAAACTGAGTTTTGGTCATGCGTATTGAAGGAAAAAGAGAGCATTATATTTTCGACAGTCGGCAATTGGTACTGCCCCAAAAGTTCCCACCGCTCGGTGGTGATGGCCTCACCATAAATTTCATCGCCTCCTCTGAAAGCAGGTGTCCAATCCAGTTCCCCACCCCAGCGGTCTTCCCAGTAGTAACGACCAGCCAAGGTAAACAGGCGGTTGTCTTTCCGATTGAAATTCCATTTTTGAAAAACAGACACTCGCTCTTGTATGGTCATATCGGTAAAATTGTCATCATTGTTATCCACCACATTGTCAAAATTGAAATAATTTACACCGGTCAGTACAGATGCCTTTTCTCCAATATTAAACCGAAACCCCAAGTCGGTATTTAACTCCCCCCAAGTTGTTCCCATCACGTCAGCCGTAAGAATGGGAGCTTTTTCAGGATTTTTTGTAATGATGTTAATCAATCCCCCGATTGCCTCACTTCCATAAAGCGATGAAGCTGGACCTTTTACGATTTCCATACGTTCAATCATCGAGTTGGGGATGCCCGAAAGACCATAGACGGTTGCAAGGCTGCTCACTATTGGCATTCCGTCTATAAGCACCATCGTGTAAGGTCCTTCCAGACCGTTGATGTGGATGTCCCCTGTGTTGCACACCTGACAGTTCAGTTGCGGTCGTACACCATTCACATTTTGCAAAGCCTCATACATGTTTGGCGTTGGGTTTTTCCTGAAAAATACGGGGTTATAAACCTCAACGGGAACAGGACTTTCGAGGCGGTTGACTTCCTTCAAAGTTCCGGTTACCACTACCTCCTCCATCGTGCTAACGGATTCGGCAAGCCTAAAGTCAAGGCTAGCTTGCTCGCCCGGTTTGAGTTCGACCCGCTTTTGGGTAGACTCGTAGCCCAAAAAAGAGGCTATGATGGTGTATTCGCCAATAGGGACTTTGGCAATGGCATAAAGACCACTGGAATCGGTAGTCGTCCCCAAGATAGTGCCTTCCAAGGCAATACTTGCAAAGCCCAAAGGCGCTCCGGACAGGTCACTAACCTTGCCTGTAAGCACAGCGTTTTGCCCATAGACCACAACAGTGAATGCAAGTAGCAGGGTGGGCAGCAGAATTTTATGGAAGCTAAACCACATAGTTTGATTGTGTTAAAAATATAATTAGATAATGCAAATATAAAAAGTTAGGCTACTCTAACAAAATTATTTAAATCTTTTTTTGATTATGTTTGTATCAAAAAAATATGCCCACTACGGTCAAAGAAAATTATCTGAAAGCCCTCTACTTTCTCGACAGGGAGGGCAACCCTATCAGCATCACGGAACTGAGCAATAGGCTGGAGGTGAGCAAACCGACCGCCAATAACATGGTGAAAAGCCTTCAGGAGCACGGCTGGGTGGTTTACCAAAAATACCAGCCATTACAATTGACGGAGAAAGGACAAAAAGCCGCTGCCAAGGTTATCCGCAAACACCGGTTAACGGAGATGTTCCTGTATGAAGTCATGGGTTTTGGATGGGAGGAAGTACACGAAATTGCGGAGCAGATGGAACACATTGATTCCGAAAAGCTCTTTTCCCGGATGGACGAGATGCTTGACCACCCTTCCTTCGACCCCCACGGCTCGCCTATCCCCGATGGAGAAGGAAACGTACCAGAACAACAAGCTTCGCTTTTAGCGGATATATCCAGGGGGCAAAAAGTACAAGTGTGTGCTATAGCCAATAGTTCAACAGAGTTATTACACTATCTTGATAAGCTATCTATACAATTGGGTACAATTATAGAGGTTTTAAAAACCGAATCTTTCGATAATAGTATCTTAATTAGTTGTGACGAAAAAGCGCCTATTGTGATTAGCGAGAAGGTAGGGAGAAGCTTGTTGGTGAGAACATTATAGTTCCTTCCAAGTTATTTTTAGCGCAAAGGTGGCAAGGAATTCAAGAAAGTCTTTTCTGGCTTGAGGTTAAAGATTGTGAGATTTTGAGCGTGTGAGACATGAAAATATCTATGATGCTTTTCTGATAAAAACCAAGCAGAAGTTTAATATTCAGAAATAATATTTTCTACCTTGTGGGCCAAGATCGATACAACTCTCCCGCTTAGCTTGTAAATATTGGAAACGATTTGAATACCTTTTTTCCAGATAAAGCTAATCAAATATGGCACAAGAAAATGAATATGGAACCAAATCCCGTCTTTTGCGGATAATGATGGCAATTTTGGATGCACCTAGAATGTACACAGCTGACAGACTACGTGCTATTTATACTCCTAATTCAAAAAGTTCTTCAACTATAAGAAGAGCAATTAATGACATTAATAATGCTGGTTTTCTGATTGATAGTGATGAAAAGGATAGGTATTTTTTTGTAGAATCAAAACCTTTCAAAAAGCTAAAGGATTTACTTCACTTCTCAGAAGAAGATCAACAGCTTTTATATCGAGTAATAGACGAAATTGACATTAGTCAAAAAAGAGGACAACGATTAAAGAAAAAACTAGCTTCCCTGTATGATTATCGTAAACTAGGACACGCCTATTTAAGAAAACCATATTTAAGCAAAATAGACGTTCTTCAAAATGCGAAAGACAATGAGTACCGAGTAGTCTTGGTAGATTATCGTTCTTTTAATCGTTTGGCAGATCGCCTGGTTGAGCCCTTTCATATCAGTCCTTCTGAAGATATTTTACAAGCGTATGATGTGGAGGCAAAAAGTTTACGACATTACCGAATTTCTCGCATCAGAAGAGTGCGTTATACAGACCAAAAATGGGAATATAAGAGCCATCACAATATCATTAAAACTGATCCCTTCAGAATTGTGGATAATAACCAGGTGATGGTACATCTCAGACTAGGTCTAGGAGCATACAATGAATTAACTGAAAGGTTTCCAATGACCAAATATTTATTAGAAGAGACAGAAAACCCGGAAATCTTTGATTTTCAGTGTATGGTAAATCATAAATTCAAAGGGCTTACCAATTTTATTTTAGGCTACTACCACGAAAAAATTGAAATTTTAGAGCCTGACTCATTACTTGAACATCTTCAATCAATGGTTATAGAAATGGATTTTTAATTTTTTTGAGGGGGTGCGCAGTCATTGCACAGGTATGGGTGAATCTTTGTGGTATAAATAAGGAAAACATCCTTTTAAGGCGGTTTTCAAATTTATATCGGTACCACATCTATATTCACCGGGCTTAAAGTAAGCTTACTCCAAACCCACCAAACCAGTGCAACATGAATGCGAATTCAAAAAAATCCGTCAAGGATTTTAAGGGGCAAGTTATGCCCAAAAGTCAACAAAAAACTGTCAAAGGCGGTAATGATGATCAAAGTCAATCAGATGACTTCGTCATAATTGATGATGTATTGGATGGTTAAGTAGGCTTGGCTAACAATGAAATTTCTCCGATTGAGCTCCGGTTTGATCGGAGACTTTTAGAGTTCTTTGATTTTTTCAGACAACCAATTCCGAGAGATTGGATTATTGGATTTATCACTTAAATAGTTCATTAATTCTTGTTTTGCTTTTATCCGTGAAAGTGAACTATTGTGTTTAGCATTGGTCAATTTCCGAATGACGAAAATCATGGAATAATAGATGTTTTTTCGGGATTCTGAAATTCTGTGTTGTTTCTGAATGTACTTTTTGAGGTTCATCAACTCGGAAAGAATAATGGATTTATAAGTGCTATCCTTTTGAAAAAGTTCATAAAGGATTTTTAGCCATAGGTTTCGGCTTCGAATGCGGAATTCTGGTTTTTTGAATTGGAAATCGCGCAGGTTTAACTCAACCTTTTCGTATTTTCGTTGATAATAGAAAAGGGTACATTGCATCAAATTTGTGAATTCTTCTTTGATTTTCGGGTTGAAATACGGTTTATATTTTTTGAGCATTTCTTGAGCGATTTTGAACTCACCAACCTCACAAGCTGCAACCAAAAAATTATTGAAAGGCGTATCAGACATTTCATTGTCAAACAAAGCCAAATCATTCTCAAAAGCATATTTGTATAAATCGAATTGCATTTTTACAATGGTCTTATTGCCTTTCATTGTAGCGGCATTCAGAGAATAGGCAGCCACAAAAATGAGGATGGTCTGGTCAAGTCGGTCAAGCTTGGTTCTTTCTTTTTTAAAATTTTGAAAAAACGAATTTAGTTTAACCATATCGGGGTTTTGGAGGTATTCAATGAGTTGAACATAAAGTGCGAAAAAAGGAATTTTGCCTCCCTGTTTTCGGGCAAAATCCATAGTAAAACTCAAATCTTCATCAAGGATATCAGGCAAGAAATTTAACTTTTTTATCCGATTGGCCTGTTGGCACAACAACCTGATTTTGGAACCATAGTAAAACATTTCCAAATTGCTTTCCATATCGGAAAGACTCTTTACTTCTGGTTGGTTTTTGGGCGTTTGGACATGATAGAACAAATTAAAATTGGTTTCAAATTGCTTATGCCAGGTATTTGGGACTGGTATTTCCTTTTCCAATGCTTCCAGGGTTTGCTGTGTTTTCTTGAAAAATTGACGATGCAAAAACCGCTTTTTACAGGCTCTAATGAACAATTGGTTTTGTAAATACTCATCGGCTTCCACTTCTTTTTGGATCATCCACTTTCGAAGCAATTCTGACAAATCGTAGAACGCATAATTGAGCAGCACTTTGGCTTTTGGTTTATTTGGAAAGAATCTGGAAAGCAGCCTCTCCTCATTCAATTTTTCAAAATTGGGAGCTGCTTTATAAATGGATTCAAACAGGCTTTTCGTCTCTTTGGAAATGGAGGAAGATTTCAGGCAAAATGACTTGAACATCTTGAGTTCGGAAGAAGAAAGTGCAGACAAGGCTTGAATAAATGCTCTGTTTTGAAGCGATTTTTTTGATTTCCTGGTCATCTCATTATGAATTAAATAATTGATATACAGCAATTTGCACTCAGCATTAAATATAATTGCTTAAAAAATGCTATGATTTATAGTTAAAAAAACACCTGGCGCTTTGTTTTAAAATATCACATATCTGATATTTCTAACATATATTGCAATAGCAAAACTAAACAACCATGCGAATTTATTTACACTTAACTCCAAATCGGGAAATCGTGCCTTTCAATTATCAGCAAACTTTAGTTGGCGCTTTTCACAAATGGTTGGGGGAGAATGAGTTGCACAATGACATTTCTTTATATTCACTTTCCTGGCTGAGTCGGGGAATTCCGACGAAAAGAGGATTAGATTTTCCAAATGGCAGTACCTTTTTTGTGAGTGCGCCTGATCCTGCTTTATTAACTGCTTTGGTACAAGGCATGTTTAAAGGGCAAGCCATCCGATGGGGCATGTCGGTTCGAGAAGCACGCATTCAAAAGACTCCTGATTTTGGTCGCAAAAAACTATTCCTGGCGCAAAGTCCCATCCTCATCAAACGAAAATTTGAATCAGATCTACACCACCAATATTATTTTCCAAATCAACCGGAATCCAATGACTTTTTAACAGAAACACTTCGTCGAAAAATGGATAAAGCAGGTTTGTCAGGTAATGTCTCCGTTGCTTTTGATTCGACTTATCCAAAGCCGATTGTTAAGAAAATTCGATATCGGGGATTGGATATAAAGGGGACGATTTGTCCGGTGATAGTAGAAGGTGATCCAAGAGCAGTTCAATTTGCCTGGGAAGTGGGAGTTGGGAATAGTACGGGGATTGGGTTTGGGGCATTAAAATAAATAAAAACTATGGAATATTTTGTAATAAAATATACGGGACAGTTTGGGTTTATCAAACCTTGGACTGCAGTTCGAGATAAAGAAACTTTTAGTCAGCAGTTTTTAACACCTTCCATTGTGGAGGGAATGGAAAAAAAATTATTTCCTGAATTACTAAGTACTAAGGGGATCCAAAGAATAAAAAGACATCGGGTTAACTATTTAGGGATTGATGTTCAACAAGAGAGGACTTGGTCAAAAGGTGGCTTCACAGCCAAAAGAGAAAAAGGAAAATGGAAGACTAACCTTTCAATAATTGATCGAGGTGTTATGGTTGAACCACATTTGTACTTAGCCTTCGAAAATATCAAGGACGCTCAAAAAGCAATGCAAGAACATATCTGTCTTTGTAGAAATGAAGATGTGATGTTGCCCAATGAATTATTGACTCTTTCAGAACGTGAATTAGATAAAATAGATGGTTTTGAATTGCTTTTTAATGGAGATAAGGAAGCTATGTTCAAAGTTGGATATAATCGCTTCGATGATGTAAAAGAAATGTATGGTCAATTAAAGGTATTCGGAAATCCAATTCGCCAAACCTTAAGCTAATATTCATGAAATCCTTAAACGAAATATTGGCAAAAAGTAAAGACCGAGGAGGAACAACACTACTACAACACACTCAACATGTTGCTTGGGCAATTAAAGTCTTTGCAGAGAACTATCAATTCAAATTTGATGAAAAATTAGCAGTAAAAGCAGCTGCTTTACATGACTTAGGAAAAGCCCATGTTCATTTTCAATATAAAATTAATTCTGTAGAGGATTATAAATCGTTAATTGAAAAAGATGAATGGAATTATACACACCGACACGAATTATCATCGTTGGGATTTCTATCCTTATTCCCAAATGACGAATGGAATGATTTAATAGATATGGTAGTAGCACACCATAAATCAATTAAGAATGACAAAAGCTTAAGAGGCATTATTGACTTAGAAGATAATGATGGTTTTTGGTTAGAAAACCATTTAATTGCATGGGAAAAGTGGTCACTTTATGGATTGAAAATTCTAAGACAATTCAACTTTGATAACATTGATATTCGACCGATACCTTTGGACGAAGCCGAAGAAAATTTAGAATATGTATTGAATTATTGCAAAAAAAAGCCATTGGGATGGTCTCCATTGAGAGGGCTATTGATGTCAGCAGACCACTTTGCTTCAGCTTTTTCTTTTGGTTTGAATGGAAAATTAAAAGATCTTTTTGCAGTCCCTGATTTGAGTTTTTACAGAAATCCTAATCGTGAAAGTGATTTATATCCTTTATCCCGAATTGATACGACTGATAAAAGAAAACATACATTGGTAATTGCACCAACAGGTGCCGGGAAAACTGACTTTTTGTTAAAAAGATGCAAGGGTAGAATTTTTTACACTCTACCTTTCCAGGCTTCCATCAATGCTATGTATGAACGAATAAAGGATGATATAAAGAATGACAATCCAAATGTTGATTTCAAAGTTCGTGTTTTACATTCAACTTCAGCACTTTTAGTAAAGGGAGATAACGATGCAAAAAGCCTTCAACATTTTGGCGGTGCAGCAGTCAAAGTTTTGACACCCCATCAGTTAGCATCAATTATTTTTGGAACCTTTGAATTTGAAAGTATGATGCTTGATTTAATGGGAACAGATGTGATTTTTGATGAGATTCATACCTATTCTGATGTTGGTCGCTCAATGGTTTTAGAAATTATTAAAACACTCTTAAGGTTAGATTGTCGTCTCCATATTGGAACGGCGACTATGCCATCTCTACTTTATAATGAGATTCTTCAGTTACTGCAAGCAAACGGTAAAGTTTATGAAGTCAAATTAGAAGATGATATTTTAGATGGGTTTGACAGGCATATAGTTCATAAAATGAAGGATGAAACGGGGATTGATGCTGTTTTGGAAACTGCTTTTACTCAAAAAGAAAAGGTACTAGTCATTTTTAATACAGTAAAAAAAGCCCAAGAAGAATTTATCCGCTTGTCTAATAAGTTTCCAAATATTCCAAGGATGCTTATTCACAGTCGATTCCGAAGAGGTGACCGAATAGCATTGGAAAATCGCTTAAAAACTGAGTTTAATGGTGACGGCTCTGATAGGTATGGTAACGGATTAACACCATGTTTTGTCATTTCTACACAGGTGGTGGAAGTTAGTTTAGATATTAGCTTTGATAGGATGATTACCCAAGTAGCTCCTTTGGACTCTTTGATTCAACGTTTTGGACGAGTGAACAGGAAACGTTCAAAAGAAACAATTGGCAAATATAAACCTGTCCATGTCATTAATTTAAATGGCAGTGCTTTGCCTTATACAGCAGATATTTTAAAATCGAGCTTTGAACAATTAGAGGAGAATTCTCTTTTGAAAGAACGGAGTTTACAAAAAAAAATAGATACTGTTTATCCTTCTCTGGATACCAAGCCAATTGATGTCCATTTAATTTTTCACGATGGTCACTACCGCATTAAAGAGCTTTGTCATCGTCGTAACGCCGTGATAGTTGAAGCCTTAGAAATACAGTCAGCTACATGCATTTTAAGATGCGACAGAGAAAAATACTTAGCCGCTAAGTGGTCTGACCGGGTACCTATGGAAATCCCTGTCAGTGCTAAAACAATGGTAAGATTTAAAAACAAATACGAACAATTAGAACATGGCTCTTATCCTTTTGTGATACCACAAGCGGAGCTTGACCATTTAAAATATGGATTAGAATTAGTTGAACCTGAAATTTTCATATGATATGTACACAAGTTATATAGGTAATAAATTTTTAAAAATATATCGGAAAAAAAACAAATTATCGGATGATTATTCTGCTCGTCAATTTTTTGATGAAGTGCTATTTCCTTTGTTTTTTGATAATGAAAAATTCTTTATGTCTGTTCATAGTAGTCCTTTTGACCAATTATTTGCAGAGAGTGGAGCAAAATTCAAAAAGCACAAAATTGAAAATCCAAATAAACTATTCAGACCTTTAAACAAAATTAGGGAACAGAGGATAAAAAAATTGAATGAACTTCACGAAAAAATAGGAAATGGTGAAGTTGGGGGTAATACAGCTGTTGGTTATTATACAAAAGACAATGAAGGTACAACATCTGGTCAAATTACAAGTATGCCAGAGTTCATTTCTCCAGAAGATATGTATGCATCATGGATAGGTCAAGGCTTGGGAATTAGGGTTGAAGGAGGAATTATTCTAATAGATGAAATAGATTTGTTATGGTCAATTTTTGATGGATGGAAGTACTATAGAAAATATCTCTCTCAAACGCCAAACATAAAAGATAAACAAATAGAAACGTGGAACGGACATTGGATAAACCATGCTTTTGGAGAGTATTTCCATCCAGATAATCCATTAGCTGAATTTGACCCTAAACCTGAAAAAGTTAAAGAGGTTTTAGTAATCCCAACAATTGATTGGGTTAAAATAATATTTGCACTATCAAGGAGATACCCAAAACAAATTATCATTGCTTATATATATAACCTTTCAAAAACCAACACAACACTTGGTTTCATCAATATCCAATTACCAAAAGTTAGAAATCTAATTAGATTAAAAGGAGAACTATATCAACTACCAACAAAGAGACAAAACCATAAGAGTTTTGAGCAACTCTATTCTACCTTTTATAATCTTAAAAATGCATGCAAATTAGGTGTAATTGGCTTGAAAGCTTTGGAGCCTAACAAGTTAAGAGCGTTCATGCCTGTTGGAACAGCAAAATACGCCCAGGGCAAAGACTACAAATTTTCTAATCCAAATATCAAAGTAAAAAAGAATGAAACTGCCGAAGAATTTGAAGTTCGCCTGCAAAAAATGAAGGACAAATTCAATGGTGAAATAAGAAATTTTCAAATTTTTAAAACTTGGATAATAGCTATGCTAAATAACAAAAAAGAACTAAATGCTTTGGCAGAAGAAGTAGCACAAGCATTAATAGATTTTGAAAAAATCGACACACGAGTGAATGTCAATAAACAATTAATTGCAGATACCTTGTCAGCAAAAAATCAAAAAAATTTCCTTGATAAGCTTACAGATATTTTGAAAAAGGAGAAATCGGTAGCTCAAGTTTTCAAATCCGTTAAGGACAGAGCAATCATTGAATTACCCTCTGATTTGTTTCCTCTATTCATTACTCTGATTCGCTTTGAATATCAATTCAAGAAATCAATTTAAAAACCTTTAAAATTTAAGAAATGAAACCATATATTTATTTGAGAGCCTTGCGTCATGCAGAACATACAGTTTTTGGTGTCCAAAATGGGCAAAAATCTTATCGTGACCCTCAATTTGGTCGAGAAATGGCTTATTCAAGTGGTCAACAAGTAAAACGTTCTGTAATTGAAAGTTTAACCTCTGAGCTTAATGTTCCTTACGCTGCAATAACATTTAATTATGAAATAAAAGGAAAGAAAAGAGATATGAAACAGCCTTGGCATCCATGCGATCCATCTTTTGTTGACCAGTTAATTGGAGGTTACATGAGGGCAGAAGGAGAAAGTCTAACTGTTAAACGTAGAAGCCCATTATCAATCTCTGCAATGCGTCCTTTACACCCTTTGTTAGGTGGTTTGGAAAGACAGAAGGAAGCTGCAAATTTTGATAGGAAAGGACAACCAGCCAAGTTTAAAACGAGTGATTCAGAACTGACAAAAGAAGGAGTAAATAACATAAGAGTTTTCGTGAAATCTGGTAAACAGGAAAAAGAGTTATCCAAAGCCGAATTAGATAAATGGTTAGCTGACCCTGAAACAGCATCTCTATCTGCTCATTATTACAAACCTGACTCTCAAACACGTGCGACAGGTCTTTTTGTTTATGATATAGCCATTGATCTAAGAACGCTATTCTGTGTTTCTCTAAATCAAATAGAGTTAGAAATCTCGGAAGTTGTGCAAAATAAGTTACGAAAAAATGGTTGGAAAGAAAGTAAAAACGTTTTTGGAAAATGTTTAGTATTGCCAAAAGAGAAACGTGAAAAAATTATTCCCTCATTGGCTAATGCCTTAATTAATTGGCGAATTACTTCTAACCAATCTCGAACATTTAGTTTAATGGAAACATTGGCTATTGCTATTAGTGATAATGCCAATCAAATTGCATATGCGATTCGAGGGGAATTACGAGAAGATATTGATAGACAGGCAGCAATTCCAAGAATTGATGAAACTGCAAAGGCAGATATTTTTGTTACACCATCTTGTTCAGGATTTATTCAAGGAGCTGTTGGCTCAGCAGATGCAATTGATAATGCAGAACAAAAATTGGTTGATATGATGAGCGTGTTTGAATTTGAAAACCAATTACAAACTGTATAGTTGTAAACCATACCTAATAGAACCGTTAAAACTTAACACGTTAAAAAAAAAATGATGACTTCCGGCACCTTAATCTCCTACCTCCACCTCTGCCACCCCAAACACTGGCTACACCATCACCACATCCGGATGGAACAAAACAGCCAGGCATTGGCAGCAGGGGGCAAACACATTGGTGAAACGACCTATGAATGCCAACCCCAAAAATGGCGTGAACTCAACCTCGGCAATCTCAAAATTGATCATTTTGACACATCGATCAAGACTGTTCGAGAAGTCAAGAAAAGTCCAAGGTTGGAACATGCTCATGTAACAGGGGAAAAAACTGATTGGGAGGAGTTATTGATGGTAAAGTTGATGCACAATTTATGTAATCTTTTTCACCCAAAAACCTCTCCCAAATCAACTTTAAAATCAGGAAAAATCCCAACAGGTACTTTTTCGCCGCTGGTATAGGGAGTTTGTCGAAACAATTGATATTGACCCTTTTCATTAAGGCGGTAAGGTAGCAGTGTACCTTCATTTGGGTGGACAATCCAATACTCGCGGACACCGGCGTGTTGGTAAATTTCAAACTTGTCTGTGAGGTCTTTTTGGGCAGTTCCTTTGGAAAGGATTTCGATAATCCAGTCAGGTGCGCCCTTGCAACCTCGGTCATCCAATTTGTCTAAATCACAAATGACGCAAATATCGGGTTGGACAACTGTATTGATTTTTGAATCAGTTTGTTTTTCAGGTGGCAATGGTAAACGGACATCAAAAGGGGCACTGAAAATTTTGCAATTTTTATTTCGCAAGTAACTTCCAATAATGATATGTAAATCACTTGAATTGGATTGGTGCAAAGTTCCTGGTGCGGGTGACATACGGACAACTTTACCTCGAATTAATTCCACCATATCATCAAATTGCCAGGTGAGATAGTCGGCGTAAGTGTATTTTTTGGAAAGGTCTAATTGATTGATGTCTGTAATCATAAAACCTGATTTGCCAACAAATTTAATGCAAAATGAATGCAATATCAAAAGGAACCTCCGGCACCTTAATCTCCTACCTCCACCTTTGCCACCGCAAACTCTGGCTACACCATCACCACATCCGGATGGAACAAAACAGCCAGGCGGTGGCAGAGGGCAAACACATCGGCGAAACAAGCTATGAACGCCGACCCCAAAAATGGCGGGAGCTCAACCTCGGCAATCTCAAAATTGATCATTTTGACACATCGACCAACACTGTTCGAGAAGTCAAGAAAAGTCCAAAGCTGGAACATGCTCATGTAGCTCAGGTGAAATACTATCTATACGAATTGGAGCGAAAAGGGATACCGGAGGTAACTGGTATTATCGAATACCCGAAACAACGAAAAACTAAAACTGTAAAATTGACTGCAGTGGATCGCCTTGAAATCATAGGTTGGGAAGCAGAGATTGAGCGTATTATCAATCTTACTTCCTGCCCCGATTTGGTGCGGAAAAGCTATTGCCGCAATTGTGCTTTCAACGAATTTTGTTTTGTTTAGAAAGTGAGACGGTGAGAGGCTAAAGTCTCATTCTCTCACATTCTCACTTCTCATTCTCTCAAATGCCATCATGAAAAAAGCCTATTACTTATTCAATCCCGGGCGGATGAGCCGGAAAGATCATACCTTGAAGTTTGAACCAGTTGGAGAAAATGGAGTTCCCCAGAAACCGCGCTATTTACCGGTTACTGGAGTCAGCGCATTGTATATTTTTGGAAGTGTGGATGCCAATAGCGCGATGTATAATTTTTTGGGACGCAATCAAATTCCGGTTCATTTTTTCGATTATTATGAGCATTACACTGGATCCTTCAGTCCCAAAGAATATTTGCTGGCTGGGAAGTTATTGATTGCTCAATCGGATGCATATCGGTCCAAAAAGCATCGACTCAAGTTGGCAAAGGCATTTGTGGAAGGGGCAACCTTTAATATGCTCAAAAACCTAAGATACTATGGGAATCGAGGAAAGGAGGTGAAGGCTCAAATTGACCAGTTAGATCAGTTGAGAGGAGTCATTCCTAAAACACAAAAGGTTCCCGAACTAATGGGGATAGAGGGGAATTGCAGGCAGGTGTATTATTCTGCATTTGAGGAAATTATAGAAGGTTATGCCTGGGAAGGCAGAAGGAAACGTCCACCAAAAAACGAATTAAATGCATTGGTAAGTTTTGGTAATTCCATGTGTTATTCGCTTTGTCTGGATTCGGTTTACAATTCTCAATTGAATCCCACAATTAGTTTTTTACATGAGCCAGGTGTTAGGCGGTACAGTTTGTGTTTGGATGTATCTGAAGTTTTTAAGCCCATTTTAGTTGACCGATTACTTTTTCGGTTGTGTAATCGTAGAGAGCTACGACTTCCGCATTTTGATTTCATAGATAAGGCCTGCTTTTTGTCGGAATCCGGCAGAAAAGTTTTTGTGAGCGCTTGGGAAGAAAGATTGCAACAGACCATTCATCATCGAAAATTGGATAAGAAAGTCAGTTATCGGCATTTGGTAAGACTGGAATGCTATAAAATTGCCAAATATTTGTTAGGAATGGATTCAGATTATCAACCTTTTAAAATTTGGTGGTAAAACAGGGAGTTGGAGCGGTGAGATAGTGAGCGCAATGAATGAGTTAGATAAAGAATGTATGAACAATTCTCACTATCACACTGCTCTAACTTTTCATTTCTCTTAAAAATGTATGTAATTGCAGTTTATGATGTGGAGAGCAAACGGTGTCCTAAAATGTTGAAACTTTGCAGACGCTATCTTCATTGGATTCAAAATAGCGTCTTTGAAGGTGAGATTTCGGAGGTCCGCTTAAAAAAGTTGATTCATGAGGCAAAACAAATAATGGATGTTCAAACCGATAGTTTCATTATTTTCCAAAATCGAGACAAACATTGGTTGAATAAGCAGATTATTGGAAAGGAAAAAGCGAGTATCGACCAATTTTTATAGTCGTCGCTGATTGAATTTTGAACGACTTTAAAATAAAATGTTCTTTGAAATATGGATAAAACCTTAAAAATCAAGGATTTAATTAGTCGTCAATAAACGGAAGAAAATACCATATTTCAAATTGACGACTTACAGCCTTCAATTTTTACCTAAATCAACCAATTAATTGATTTGAAATCAATTAATTACATATTTTTGTTGTCGGTCTTTGAATTGTACCTGCTGGAATTGAAACTTTCATAAATGAATCAAGCAATTCTTTTTCAGCTTCTTTGAATTGTACCTGCTGGAATTGAAACCAGGTTACATTATCCGCACACATTCTACACATTGGACTTTGAATTGTACCTGCTGGAATTGAAACTCAGATTGTAAAACAGCGTCTACAACATTAAAAACCCTTTGAATTGTACCTGCTGGAATTGAAACTGTACAACCTACTTCAATAGTCGTAGTAGAAGTATCTTTGAATTGTACCTGCTGGAATTGAAACAAATCAGAAGATATATCTATAGGAACTCCAGAATTACTTTGAATTGTACCTGCTGGAATTGAAACAAACAACCAATAAATGTAAGCGTCCCAGCAACCCCGTCCCCTAATCCTCCAAGTCCTCGACCCAGTTCCCTGGCAGCAGTTCCTCAATTTGATTAATGGGCTGTTCAGCAATTCTATCCAAAACTGCTTTGAGCCATGTGACGGGATTGAGATTCTGTTTTTTACAAGAAGCAAAAAAGCTGTACATCATGGCGATGCGCTGTGCAGCGTCATGGGAGCCGGCAAAGAGATAGTTCTTCCGTCCCAGAGCTAGTGGGCGGATGGAATTTTCCACCAGGTTGTTGTCAATTTCAATGCGTCCGTCTGTGCAATATTGACTGAGTTTCTTCTTTCGCTGCATTAGATAATACAGTGCCTTCCCAAATGGAGATTTGGGAAGGGCTTTTGTAGCTTGTGCTTCTGCCCATTGGAATAATTGTTCCAGAACTGGCAAGGCATGTTGCTTTCGAAGAGCTAAGGCTTGGTCAGCATTTAGATTTTCCTCTCGAATTTGTTTTTCGATTAAATAGAGTTGTCCAAAGAAATCTAGAGCTGTTTCTGCCAAAGGTTCGGTGTCTTTGGCTTTGAAAAAATAGCGTCGGGCGTGTGCCATGCAGCCAGCCTGAATGATGTCATCCCGATGTCGGATCAATTTATCATACACTTCATAACCATCGGTTTGAAGGGTGCCTGAGAAAGCATCCAGAATTTTCTTTGGACCATTTTTTCCCCTACCTCTCTGATATTCAAACAGAGTTAAGCCCAACAGGGGTGCATGATAGACCCATTGGTAACCGCGATGTGTTTTCCCTTTTTTGTCACTGTCCTGAACTTGAATGGGGCTTTCATCGGCTTGCAAATAATCGGCTTCTATGACTTTTTGTCGCAGGGCTTTGTAAAGCGGTTTGAGTAAATCACAAACCGAAACGAACCAGTGATTGACGGTGCTTTTGCGAAGGGTCGTATCGTAGAGTTGCTTAAATTGCTCAATCTGGCGATAAAACGGCAAGTGATACACAAATTTGGAAACAATCAAGTGCGTCAAAAGTCCCGATTCGGCAATGCTTTTGGGAAGCGGACGCGGCGGCATGGTGCCTTGTATAATGACTGTTTTTTCTTCTTCCGATGGCTCATTTTGAACATCTTCGACGATGACATATCGAGGAAAAATGTATCTTTTTTTGAAAAGACTGCCCGGAATGTACTCCAAGGTTTCAACAATTGTGTCGGCAATGTACTCGGCGTTTTCAGGAATTTCCGCCGGTTCAATACGGATTTCTTCGACAGGCAAATGATCGGGCAGTGGATGCCGACCGGGGTGTTTTTGCCGCCGCCGTTCATAAGTGATTTTTACCTTTTCTTCTTTCAAATCCGCCTCCGCTTCCATGTCCACCGGTGCCAGTTCGCCGAAGTCAAAAGCGAGTTGTTCAGGGGCTTGAGTGGTGGAAATATGGCGTTCGCTTTTGGAAGAAAAAATAAGGCGCTGCAACTCCAAAAGACGATATTCTATTGCTGCCAATCGTGCATTGACCGCTTTTAATTCCGTCTTCAGTTGTTGATTTTCAAGCCGTAAATTTGCATTCGTCTCTTCGTTCGAATGTTGCTTTTTTAAAAGAAGATTTTCTTCTCTAAGTCGTTGATTTTCAGCTTGCATTTCTTTCGTATTCACCTCCACAAAATACGAAAAAATGACCAAAAATCAGTCTTTTCGGCGGTATCTTTTGCGCCTTTTTACCTGTTTTATTTCAATGCCTTCCAAGAGCATCACCAGGGCTGACCAGTCCAGTTCAAGGGTCGAATCCTCCGAAGCAGGCAGTCCAAATGTCCCTCGTTCCAGTCTCTTGTAATACAGCGCAAAACCCGTCACATCCCACATCAATAACTTAATCCGGTCACGACGACGATTGATGAAGATGAACACATCGCCGCTGAGTAGTTCGCAGGGCATCTCACGATTGACCAAGCCTCCAAGTCCGTCAAAACTCTTGCGCATATCTGTGGCAGGGCGATACAAGAAATACCGGCAGCGGGAGGAAAAGCTCAGCATGACAAGGAGTTGATAATGGCGCCAATGGATTGGGCTGGATAGTCTATTGGCAGACTGATTTGGATGCCTTGGGGTAAGCGAAGCTGTATTTCCTTGGTACCTGAACTTGCTTGCGGTAGAATTTGTTGAAAACCATTGCTTTTCCTTCCCCTTACAGCTTCCGATTCTGATTTGATAATTTTCAAGCGCCAATAATTGAAGGTGTGTTTGTTGATGCCTTCACTTTGGCAAAAAGACTCAATGGTCTGTCCACTGGATTGATAACGAAGATAAAGGGGATACATCTGTTCAAATGTGCGTCTTGGCTTTTTCATTTTTTTGTGCCAAAGGTAGCCTCATTTGCGTTCAGAGGGTATATGGGGTTGCTTGGACGCTTACCACAAAACAGTATTTCGAGCCTGAATAGTAGGTCTTTGAATTGTACCTGCTGGAATTGAAACATGTTTAGAGAGTAGAATATGAACTTTTCCAGATAGCTTTGAATTGTACCTGCTGGAATTGAAACAAAACAAAAGCGACCATACGCCTTTACCTTACAAGAACTTTGAATTGTACCTGCTGGAATTGAAACGCGTTATGAATCTCCAGTTACAACCGCAACGGAACCCTTTGAATTGTACCTGCTGGAATTGAAACTGAATTGAAGACAGTTGAAAATGTCAAGCACGAAGTCTTTGAATTGTACCTGCTGGAATTGAAACACTTCATTGAGGGATGAATAGGGTACATTGAAATCACTTTGAATTGTACCTGCTGGAATTGAAACCTGATAAATATTTCGCGCTTTGGGGTACTTTAAAACTTTGAATTGTACCTGCTGGAATTGAAACGCGAATAAGGTTTCTTTGGTGATTATTTTCACCCTGACTTTGAATTGTACCTGCTGGAATTGAAACAAATTTGATTGGAACAATGCCAACTCTGGAGATTTCCTTTGAATTGTACCTGCTGGAATTGAAACCAATATTATGAAAGACACCTACAATTGGTAATTTTTGTATAATTTCAGTAATTAATATTAACATTTGGAAGCAACTCCTGTAACCATTTGCATCTAAAAATAAAATCTTTTGCCTTTTTTAGTTTCATCGAAAATTCAGAATCATTGGATTGCATTTTTTCCAAATAAGTTTTCATTCGAAAGTAATTTGGGAATTCACTGTAATTGGAGAATATAACTGAAAGAGAATTTATAAAAGAGGGTGCTTTAGAAAATCTATTTTTTGGGTTTAGCCAACCTAACTTGTTTAACTGGTCTTCCCATTGAATTCTAATAATTCTGTTATGGCGTAGTTCTTCAGGTATTATATTTGGAGGCAAGATCCAAGGCATGTCTGGTGGACTCAATTCGTTGGAGTGATCTATCTCACTTAAATTTTCTAACCATATCCATATTTGATAAAAATCATAAATAAAGGGAAATTCGGCAAAGTCTGAAATTGTGAAATAATTGATAGAATTATTAGAATGATTTTTCAAATATGAAAGACAACTAAAATTCAAATCCTTTGCACAGTCAATTTCAATACCTGAAATCTTTGAGAGCGGGAAATCAGGTATTTGATAGAGTGGAAACTTTTTAGAAGTTTTAATAATCGTAAAAGTACCAACTGAATTTCTTAAAATATGTCCAACAATCATTTCTTTAAAAAAAAACATGGTCATATCCATTCCTTCAAAATCAAAATCATTTAAAAAAGACTCATCTTCAATGGCTTTCCTAGCCAGGAAATACTCTAATAAAGATTTATGGGAAAACTTGATATGCCCATGGGCATTTCTGCTTAATAATGATCTTGTCTTCCAATCAATTCTGGGAAAATTGACTGGAATATTTGGCATTAATTCAGAACCAAAAACCTTTGAATCCTGAATGTTGGTGTCTTGAGGGAGAAATAGACCTGCTCTTTTTTTTCTATTTTTATAAAGGTCAATTGCCAGGTTTTGAGAAAATTCATGAAGCAAATCCATAAACATTTCTTTGCTTCGATATTTCTCTTTTATCCCTTGTTTGTTAGATTCCCGCTTTATCCATTGTGCAATTAATTCTTCATAAATTTCATAGGAATAGTGGAATTCCTTTTTTGCCTTTATCAAATCCTGAATTTCGGATAAGAGCATCGGGCGAATAACCAGATTGGGACTTTTTCTGACTATCTCTCTTGCTGCCTTTAATTTTCTCCAATTAAATGGATTTATTGGATTAAATTTATTCTGAAGATAGGTCTTAACATCCTTATCGGAAAAAACAGAAATGTATAGTTTATCAAAGTAAAATTCTCCAGGGTCTCCTCCATATCTGAATATTCCAGTCTCATATGGTTCTTCCTCCTCAGTTGGGAAAAATTGGGTTCGACATGTAATTATTATTTTTCGGAATTCGCGTGTTTTTTGAAGCATCTCAATTAACCTTGCTTTATAGTTTGCAATAGCCAGAGGGTCCTCATCAAAGGCATCAAGTAATAAAATAGTGTTTTTTGGGTCTGTGACTTTTTCAATTTTTGCAAATATGTTTGGATACCCCAATGGGAATAATTCAATATTATATTTAATGCCTCCCCACGATTGTTGTTTTTTATAGGCTAAATAAAGGTTTATCATAAATGTTGTCTTCCCCATACCAGCGTCTGCCAAAATCAAATAATATTGATTGGTTTCTGCCTTGAACCCTTTATTTATGAGCATTGGAATCAATTTGGCAGTTGAAAGATTACTTGAAAATCCTTCAAGTTCGTATCCTATAGAAGGGGCAGTATCCTGATATTTGGTTGGAATATAAAACCGTGTAGCATTATCAATTTCCAATGGTGTGAAATAAGGATGCAAGTCCCGATTCAATAATCTTCGCTTTCTCTGTAAAATCACCCATTTGCCAAACTTAAGGAGGTAATTCAGAACAGTAATTAAGACACTCATTAAGGCAAGCATAAAAACCAATTCATTCGCGAGCCAATCAGGAAAGCCCAAGTCTTTTGCAGCCTTAATAAGGAATGTGAGGTCTTTTAGCATTATCAAATGGGAGTTTGGAGGTAAATTACAAAACTACTTTGGAGAGAAAAAATGTCCGTTTCCAAATTCCGGATGCAAAGTCACTATTAGGTTTTAAACTGGAATCAAATTGATATTTAGCTACAAATCCAAAAGAGATGTTTGATTTGTCAAACCTTTCATCTGCGTTATCCACTTGAAAATAAGTTTATTGGGCGCTACCCATTTTCTCCATCTTGATTTCTCTTGCGTTGTTCATACGCTTGTTTAGAAAGTCGTAGTTTATTCGGGTCTCTATTTGCGCGCTCATCTTGTCTTCGTCTTCTCATATAATCCCTGGCTTCTTGTTCATTCATTCCACGTTCCATTTCCGGTGTGATAGCTGGAACTCTTGAGCGCCCAAGTCTTGCATTTTCTGCTAATTGTTCCTGGGCGTGGTCATGGATTGTATCCCTTAAATGCCTGTCAAATCTGGTTGCCTGATTATTGTGAAATTGTGAACGACTAGGTCTCCTGTCTCCTCCTAAATCTCTACTTCCTCTATGTCCGCTTCCTCCTTCGTTATTGTAATAAGCATTTCTCCCTCCTCCTCTCCTTGTCTCATCTGCTATGTGAAATTCCCCAAATACGCCAGGAACCGTTGGTGATTCATGAAATTTTCCATGAGCTTGGGCTCGTCGATTCCTTACCATGACTCCTCCATCAGTAGTGTGCGTAGCTCCGCCGTCTCGTCGCCACATATTCGCATCAAATGGCAAGTAAGGTCGATTAGGATCCTGGCGATCCTGCTGCCTTTGTCTCAAATCGAGTCCAGCTTGTTGAATTCCAGCCTGTAATAGATTGTGCTGGGCATGTTGTGCCACAGGTGGAACCGCAGCTGCTTGCCTTTGTTGAAAGGCCTGTGCACCTTGTAAAATTCCTTGTTGTAACAGATTGTGCTGGGCATGTTGTGCCACAGGTGGAACCGCAGCTGCTTGCCTTTGTTGAAAAGCCTGTGCACCTTGTAAGATTCCTTGTTGTAATAGATTGTGCTGGGCATGTTGTGCCGCAGGTGGAACCGCAGCTGCTTGCCTTTGTTGAAAAGCCTGTGCACCTTGTAAAATTCCTTGTGCTAATGCCGGGGGCAGTGCGGGAGGTGCCACTACAGGTGGCGGCACTGCAGCCGCTGGAGCAGGTACCACTGCCGGAGGTGCATGGTTATTCAGTTTTTGCCTTAACCTTTGCCTGACTCTGGCCTTTCGGGCAGCAGCCTCTTGACGTTGGTTTTGACTTTGTCGATCCTGGTATTTTTGAAAACTCCTATTATATTTTCTTCTGGATGTGGCCATTGAATAAGTTTTTTGAGAAAAGCATAAAACAACAACAATTAAACATTCAACAATAGACTTTATTCGAAAAGATTTTGTAAGGGAAGCTGTCAACCCCAAAGGGCATGGGTGATTGGTTCTATTATTTTCATAATGTGCTGAAGGATTATGCAGGTTTTATTCTTCTAAATTCCTGAAAGTTCAAGACCAAGTTCAAGTTCAATTCTTGGGCTTGATCTTGGTCCTGAACTTGAACTTAAAAAAAATCACAGAGCATATTTTTAGAACCAATCACCCCTGCCCAAAGGGGCAAGCCGTTTACCGTTTACCGAATAAAGTCTAATGTAAATATATTATAAAATTTTGATATAACAATCTTTCAGCTTTATTCTACCAGTACAAAACCAGCCCAATAATAAGGGTCAAATCCATTGATTCTCATAGCTCTTTGAGCTTCAGAAAAGGATTGTCGAATTGGCATTTTTGCTTCTAGCCAATTCCTGTAAAATGATTCCATTAGGATTTTGGTCTGACGATCCGGAATTTGCCAAAGGCTCATTATTATTGAATGGGCACCTGCAATTTTAAAAGCCCGTTGCAATCCATAAACCCCTTCATAGTCTTCAATATCACCTAAACCTGTTTCACAAGCTGATAAAACTACAAGCTCAGTATTACTAAGGTCTAATTGAGCAATCTCGTAAGCCGTCAATATCCCATCATCATACCCTTTAAGTGAATGCCCACCCAACCATACCTGGTTTGCACCAGCCAAGATTAACCCTGATCGGATTAAAGGATGTTCAGCAACCATAAAAGGTAATTTTCCTTTCAAGTTTGGATCTTCTTCTTCTTTTGGATCAGGAAAAAAATACCCATGAGTTGCAATATGTAAAATACGAGGAGATATTTGTGCCCTTCCAATTTGCTTAAAGGATTCTTCGTTGGCATTATAACCTTGTTTCAATTCCACTTTTAATTGAGCATCCTGGAAAATGGAATTCAATAAGGTTGATTCTGTTTCAGTATGTTTTAAGAATTTCCATGAAGTCACTGTACCTCCTCTTCCAGCCTGGGAAAACTTTAGCACTGGACTTTCTTCCATCATTTCATTCTCCTGATTTTGTACTGACTTGATAATAGCCGTACTATCCATTTCGTATTGAATACCACCATAAATTACTGCATGTTCATTTTTTATCCTTAAATCATCTTTTTTAAAAACCAATTGCTTAGTGCTGCTAAGAGCATGAAAAATAAACCTATCCGAGAGCACTTCTTCCTCATTTATGGCGATAGCCTCTAAATTGATTCGATTTAACAATCCGGAAGGAGTGAAATAAATTTTTTCGATCCCCTTCAAAAAGGTATCAATTGGAACCCAAATCAGGTCATATAAGTTGATTGCCTTATTGTCCGGGACAACTACACCACGTCGATTGTAACCATACAATTGATCTACATAGGCTTGACGCCGATCAGCCCTATCGCTTAATACAGCTTCTACCTCCTTTTCTTCAAACAGGTATATCATTTTTGGATGCTCATATTCTGGCCTCACCAAATAAGCACAATAAAAAGTACTGTCTGTCCATCGATGCTTGTCGTAGTATCTGAAATGAGCAAATTCTATAGCAGCTTCTCCTATATTTAAAGCCGATTTCACATCTTCTAAAGAAACTAAAGTTCTGGTTTCTTTGAATGGCAAAGATTTCCTTGCCAGTTCGCTTTCCAAATAATTTGCCCTGTTTTCCAGGCTATCAAACTCATCCATTCTATCCTCGATGGACATACTATATTGTCTGGAAATAAGCTGGTTGATTCTTTCCCATTCTTCGTATTCAATTTTAATTCCCTGGTTTTCTGTGTTTCTAACGGTCTGCAATAACCGCTTTCGATTTCCCCATAATAAACCTTTTAAAAATAGTTGATTTTCATATGCCAGACCTATTAAGCTTTCGTATTCGGGATTTCTAATAATAAAAGAATGAAAGGAATAGATATTCCAGGATGCTTTCTTGTTCCAGGTACTTTGCTCTGCCTCACTAAATTGGTCATATACCCGATTGTAAAAGGAAAAGACACTTTGGTTCCATTCTCTGAAATAATCCGCAGCACTGGAAGCATTGCCCATTTTTTCGTGTAACCTTGCCAACTCGAAAATTGTACTTTGGTAGGCATCACTTTCTTGCCCAAAAACTTTTAACCTAATTTGTGCAGCTTCTTTTAAAAAGTGAAGTGCCTGGTGGTATTCACTCTTCAAAGCATAAATTTTTCCCAATTTAAATAAGGCCCAACTGTAGCTACCTGATATTTTCCCAACAGAATTCTTAGCGATATCTAAACTTTTTAAAGCATTTAAAAGAGCAGACTCAAAATCACCCATTCCAATATATATTTCAGATAGTTGAGTTAAATGTCTCCCATAAGCTATATGTTCTTGCCCTAAAGCCTGGTCCATTACCTCTAATGAAATTAATTGGTTTTTTAAGGCATTTGCGTAATCCTTTTTATCGAGATAAATTTGAGCCAAACCATGAAGGGCAGTACCATAAACATTATTATACGGACCATATCTGATTTTTGTCATTTCCGTTCCTCTGAGAATAAGATCAAAAGCTTTATCATGTTGACCCAAAGACATATAAACTGCTCCTAAATTGATTAATTCACCTGCATATTCCGGCGAATTTTTCCCAGGTCCATTTTCCAATCTTTCAATCACAGTTAATCTTGTAGATAAAGCCTTTTCGTATTGCCCCAAATCTGAATACATCCTAGATAATTTACTTAGACACATAAGATAATCTATGTGATTTTCACCCAAGGTGTTTTCCAGAATTTTTGAAGCTCTAATTGAAAGTTCAATTGCTTTTCTATACTGATTATTCAATTGATGAATAAATCCTGCCCAACTAAGTTTGATCCCATAATGTTGATGTTTATCGCCAACTGTTTTCTTTGCAATTTCTACAGATTGAATTGCAACAGGCAAGGCATCTTTATATCTACCCAAATAAAAATAAGCCCAGGAGATATTTGACAAGGCGTGACTATAGTTAAGATGGTCTACACCATAAATTTTCTTAACTAAATCTCGAATTTTCAATCTGTATTCTAGAAATTTGTCATATTCCGGTATCCAAGAAAAAGCTCCTGCCATATTCAAATACAAATTCAATAGAAGAAGGCTATCCCCTTTCAAAGCGCGCTCGACAATTTCTTCAGCCTCATTCATTAAACTGTCTGCTTTTTGCTTTTCTCCCAACTTACTATAAATAAAGACCGTTTTGGTTAGGCCATAAACATACTCCTTATGATCCCTACCAAAAATTTTCTTATTAATTTCTATTTGTTTTAATGCGTATGGTAATGCTTTTTCATGATCCCCCATATTTGAATACAATTTCGCCACATTACCCAAATTTAACCCATAAACGGCACTATCCATTTCAATTGCATTTTCGGATAATTCCAAGCCTTCCAAAGCCAGAGGCAGTGCCTTATCAAATTCTCTAATATTCACATAAAAATCAGAGAAGCCATACAGGTAAGAACTATAAAAAGGGTGATCTGAGCCCAATGTACGCTTTGCAATTTCCAATGATTGTTCATAACAGTTTTCTGCTTTTTCCTTTTCCTGTTTAATTTCATAGGTCCAGGCAAGATAATATAAAATACCAGCATTAATAGGATGACTTTTTTTATAGGTATTTTTAGAAATTTCTAATGCTTGAATAAATGTTTTTATTGCCTTATCATATTCGTCTGCCATATATTGAATAAATCCAATATCCCTTAAATTATATAGATAAGCGGCATTATTTTGACCTTTGGACTTTTCAATAATTGCAAGAGATCTTCGAAATAAGGAGTCAGCTTTCCCATAATTACCCAAAGAATTATAATATCCACCCAATCTGCCAAGACCTACTCCATATTTAAAATCAGATTCCCGTATACTTCTTTTAATTATTGATAATCCTTTTTCAAGTACTGAAAAAGCTTTGTTATTCTGGTGTTTAATGACAAATAAATTTGCCTGTTCCACTAAACATTGTCCGTATAAAAAATTTAATGTATCGTTCCTTGAAACGAATTTACCAATGGCTTTTCTGTACAGCGAATCTGCAAGTTGATATTTTGCTAAATCGCTGAAAATATTTGCTTGAACAAAATAAGCCCTTGCCTGGTCTTGGTATTCTATGTTTTCATTTTTATCAAGCAATTTTACAGCTCGATCTGCATACAGTATAGCCTCCTTGTACAAACCTTTTTCATGTAATATCTCAGCATTCTTAATTAATAATTCAAAGGGTAATGATTCTAAATCCTTAATGGAGATATTTGAATTTTCCTGAGAAAGAATAAAACGGGGAAGAAGTAGTGATAGGGCAATGAAGAAAGGGAGTAGTTTCATCGTTTCTAATTTAAAAATTGAAACTTTGAATTAAATATACTCTTTTTCAACTAATTCGCATTTGCCAAACCTTGATTCATCAATACAATTTTATGAAATAGCACGCTTTTTCCCTTTACCTAAAGGCAATCCAACCCTGCTCTATCCATAATGGAAAAGCCTATTTCCCTTGACCAAAATTTCTCATTAATTCGATATACCATAATTATTATCTATTCATAATTGGGTATGTTTAATCCAAGTACAATATTTCTCTGAATTGTCAAAATACCATCCTCCATTATTGGTACTACAATACCCGAACCTCCACGATTTTTTAAATGGCTTCTTTTTACCTTCGTAAGTAATGGATCATCATCGAAAACAAAATCGTCAATATAGTATTCGTTTAAATCCGGTTCTTTTACTGTGATATGAATATGCTCGGGTTCTTGTCGATTGGGATATGATGCAGGACGAAATGTGTAAAAGTTGTATTTGCCATCCAATCCAGTTTTTACCCAGCCCCGGATATAGCCATGACGCCTCGCCCAGCCTTGTTCGTTTCCAATGGTTTCATATATTCCACGCCGATTGGTATGATAGATATACAAAATTACATTTGGTGCAGGTGTAATGCCATCCTCCTTATAAACCTTTCCTGTAATTTTTAGTTTAGGTTCCCTTTCTTGAAATTTTGGCAAAGTGTCCGTTGAAGTAAGCTCATTGCTACCATATTCATAAATGGCTTCACATCCTTCACAAGCACCGCCCACTATAGGATTATTCCTGCTTTCAATTTGAGAATTACAAGAAGTAATGCTAAACAGGAATGCCAATAAACAGATTTTCTGTATCATAATTTGATTTTTGTTAAATTGGGTGAATGTCCATGTGACCTTTTATCCGAGTTGATTAAGGATAAAATAATTACTTACATATAAATGAGGGTGTGGACACGGGCGGCTACTTGTGCCTTTGGGAAAGCCGCCAAAAATTCTTAAAGAGAGACGTTTTTGGTGATTCTGGATTTCTCTATTTCATTAATTTGTTCAAGAACTGTTGATACCCAATCTTTATCTGAAGTTTCAATTATTATTGTATCAAACCCATACCTTTTTCCCTCAATTTCAACTCCCCTTGAATCATCAATATGAATGTCTATACCAAATAACTTTGGATTTTTTGACGATCTACAATGGTCTCTTTTCAGTACTTTCTGGTTGATTTTTTCATTAATTATTCTTGAAGGATTCAGCCCATAACACCTAAATGTCTTTCTTAAATTAAATGGACTCCTAAAGGACGTGGTGTAAATCCAAATGCTATGCCCCCTGGTTTCAAGTTCTTGAAACAATTGAATGGTCCCTCGTCTTATTGGTTCTCCTCCAAACAGTTTTGACAATGTAGTTCTAGCCTCCACTTCAAATTCATCTAAATAAGGGATTAATGTGTTGTCAATATCAAAACTGATTATCATTTTTTAAAAAGATTACTAGGTTCCTGCATTCCAGCATGTTAGACACACAACAAAACTTAACCAATAGGAATGATTACTAGTTCCATATTTTTTAACTTCATTCAATGAATTGGTTCTTCCTCAACCAATCTTCCATGGTCTCGTAATAACCATCACAAGCTTGCCATTTTAAGCTTGATAAATCCTCCCGATACCCGCATGTAATACACTTTTGCAAATTGTGGTTGCACTGGTCGAATACCTTTACCGTTAAATCTGAGTTTACGTTTTTTCCAATGCTATCTTCGTACAACTTTTTGGTTTTGCGCCAATCAACCTGAGCGTCATTCGCTCCAAATAATGCCAATACAGGGCACCTGATATTCAGCAGCAATTCATCAAAGTCGTTTATATAAACCCATAGACCACTATTTGGATCAAAGTGTCCCTTACTTGTAAATAATTTCTGTTCCTGTAAGTAGCTTTTTTTACCTGCTTCAGTAATACTGGTTTCATTTGTATATCCAAACAATCGCCTACACAGACTGTCCTGTCCTAATGGCTGAATCGCATTTAAATATTGCTCATAATCACCATTGGTACAAAAAATTTGGTGTCCCAACATCCAGGCTTCATGGAGCTTTTCAGCTTCCTCCTGCTCTTTGCCATTAATGACCAAATTGGATTTTAATAAATAGCCATAGTTTTCCTTATCGTCTGTCCCACTTACAGAAATCCAAAAATCAATGGGGATTTGCCCAATAATTAAAGGGCAAATCCAACCTGCCCGGCTGACTCCCCATAGACCAATTTTATCAGATCCCGTAATATTCAGCTTTTTGAGTGTTCGGATTGCGGTAATTGCCTCTTTTGCAGAATTTTCTACAGGCTGTTGAGCATTGAATTCTCCTTCACTCTTTCCACAACCCATTTTATCCCAAAAAACTACCGTTAAACCCATTGCCACTAAATTATTCCTGAGGGAAGAATACCAGCCTCCCTCAACAAAATTAGTTTCTCCATAACCAGGAATAAGGATTACTACAGCTTTAGAGGTACGAGCCACAGGTTTTTCAATCAACCCGCTCAATGTGTTTCCTTCAAACTGAAATTCAAGAGATTCCGATATCTTTTGGCTAAAGGAAATAGAATTCGTCAAGCAGCAAAGAAGGATAGTTAGTACAGTATAAGATATGGATTTCATCATTTTTTGCCTGATGTTTTGGTTACAACTAAGCGTTTTTAGAACAATAAATTATAAGTCATTTTTTATGCTAATTTAGCAACAAAAATTGGTTAGGTAAAGCTCGCCCTTTCTTTTATCCAATGGGCAAATTTAGCAAAACGAAAATCACAATATGAAGAACAATAAAATCCTCTTTTGGTCACTAACCGTCGCTCTGGCAGGTTTTCTATTTGGTTTCGATACTGTTGTAATTTCCGGGGCGGATCTACCACTTCAGGAGTTATGGAATCGGGGTGAGTTGTTTCACGGTGTAGTCGTAATGGCTTCTGCACTCTGGGGTACGGTTATTGGGGCAATATTTGGAGGAATTCCAACGGACAAACTGGGTAGAAAAAGAACCTTGTTTTGGATTGGCGTTTTGTATACTGTTTCAGCTTTGGGTTCCGCTTTTGCAACCGATCCCTGGGTTTTTGCCTTTTTCAGATTTTTGGGAGGCTTGGGAGTTGGGGCTTCGACCATTGCGGCGCCAGCTTATGTTTCCGAGATTGCACCAGCCAATGACCGTGGCAAATTGGTAGCTTTGTATCAATTCAATATCGTATTTGGAATCATGATAGCCTTCGTTTCCAATTACTTATTGAGTGGTATTGAGACAGATGCCTGGCGTTGGATGGTCGGAGTTGAAGCGATTCCAGCAGTCATCTACACTTTTATGGTTTTATTGGTACCCAAGAGCCCACGTTGGTTATTGACAAAAAGAGGAAACAGGTCTGAAGCCGAAGCAATATTAAAGTTAATTAATCCAGCTTCTGATATAGAAACCCAAATTCAAACCATATTAGCAGAGGATCAAACAGCTTCCAAAACGGAAACCATCTTTGATAAAAAATATCGTTTCCCGCTGATTCTGGCTTTTCTAATAGCCTTCTTTAATCAATTTTCCGGAATCAATGCCTTTTTATATTACGCCCCCAGGATATTTGAAACTGCTGGATTAGGGGCGAATACTGCATTATTGAGCAGCATAGGAATTGGTGTCACTAACTTGATATTTACCTTGTTAGGGCTTTCCTTAATCGACCGCTTAGGAAGGAGACAGTTGATGTACATGGGCTCATTTGGTTATATCGTTTCCTTATCGCTGGTAGCCATGGCTTTTTCCTTTGGTTGGCAAGGGATGGCAGTTCCCATTTTTTTATTTTTATTTATTGCTTCCCATGCAATTGGACAGGGGGCTGTGATTTGGGTTTTTATCTCAGAAATATTCCCCAATCATTTACGTGCCAATGGTCAGGCTTTCGGAAGCAGTACCCATTGGGTGTTGGCAGCTGCAATTCCCTCTTTAGTTCCCATTTTATTTACCAAAATTGGAGCAGCACCTGTTTTCGCATTCTTCGCGTTTATGATGCTACTACAGTTGATTTTTGTTTGGAAAATGATGCCTGAAACCAAAGGAATATCTTTGGAAGACATGCAGTCGCAGATCAATTAAAATGAAAATGAAGATCTGGTTATGGTGAAATTTTAATTTTCATTTTAATTGAGCTTGGTATATTCAAACTTGGTCTAAACCTAATTTTTCTTCTCATTTTCCCATAATATTTAGCCTTACAAAATTCAGAGGAAAACTTAGGTTAAAAGGGGGATTATTTTAGTAAAATACTGGTTATTTCTTCTTTTTTACGGACTATTTTCTATATTGTGCCATTATAAGAGAAAACTAACCCAATCTAATTAAATCGAACTACATCTCACTTCACTAAAAAACAACTAGAAAGCTATCTACAGCTGGTCTCGTCCCCTCTTATTTAAGAGTATGTCTAAATTTTAACTTCCTGAGAACCAATAGTTTGCGAACCTCACTTTAAAACACCTCATTCGTTTATCCCGATAAAGTCATTCGGTATTTTTTCGTAAGAAGCGCAAACTATTGGTTCTCAATTCTTTAAATTTTTATACATACTCTAAATTATTTTAAATTACTTATTCAGTATTAGAATAAAGACAAAGGCTATTGTCACAGACTTTAATAAATAATTGGAATACTATGAAGAAACACCTAACCCTGGTTTTTGCATTGATTACCTATGTATCCTTTTCTCAGCCTATCAATGATGATTGCTCTGGAATTATAGCGTTGGGAGTTGCTCCTGTGTGTGTGGATACGGATATTTATTCAAATGTCGATGCCACTGCAAGCAATATTGGCAACGATAACATTCCAAATTGTTTTTCGGCTGTCCCTGAAAGGGATGTTTGGTTCAGTTTTACTGCTGCCGACACCTTGCTGGAATACACCATCTCTGTTTTTGGCTGTCCTGATCCAGGTTCAGGAGCTGCATCAATTACTAATCCGGAAATAGGCATATACCGTGGGGATATTTGTGCGGTAGATGAATTGGTACTGTTGGATTGTGCCACTTCTCAGGCAGGACAAAATGATGTCGAATTAAAGCCACCTACGCTAACTCCGGGTATCACCTACTACTTAAGAATTAATGATTGGTCTTCATCAGGTTCACCAAATTGGGGCGCATTTAAAGTATGTGTGGAAGAATCTATGCCCATTTTTACAATTGATCAAGGAGGATCAACAGACTGCTCTGGGGAAATATTCGATACGGGAGGAGAATTTGGGAATTATAGCAGCAATGAAAATCACGTTTTTACCATTTGCCCGGATCAGCCGCATGGTTGCATCAATTTCACCCTGGCCTTTTACAATATTGAAAGTGTCAACCTGATTGATAAATTGATAATTTACGATGGGCCCAATATTTTTTCACCACAGATTGCTATCGTTCCCTACATAGATTTTGGTTCCTTTCAAATAGGAGACCAAAGGGGAGGTACCTGCTATACTGCAACTGCATCCAGTGGTTGCATGACTTTACAGTTTATATCTGATTTTCAAGGAGAGCGAGAGGGCTTTCACGGATTTTGGGAATGTACTGCTGACCCGTGTTTTTTACCTCAACCGATTTCAGTGAATACCCTGGTGGGCAATCAAACTATTATCGATAATATTTCAACCCCTCAGACTACAGTTAGTATTGATACGATTATTTGCGATGGCAGTCAATATGGGGTATTTGAAGCAGACAATTCGGATTTGGGATTAGATAGAGGTGTTATTCTAACTACCGGTTACGCTTTTGATGCGGTTGGACCCAATTTTTTAAATGATTGGACACTGGATTGGGGCTTGCCAGGTGATCCGGATTTGGATGCCCTTGATTTTCCAAATATCACCTACGATGCTTGTGTTCTGGAGTTAGATGTTTTTGTAATTGACGATGAACTGACTTTTGAGTACATATTTGCATCTGAAGAATACCCCGAATTCATCAATCAATCATTTAATGATGTCTTTTCGTTTTTTATTTCCGGTCCGGGAATTACAGGGAACCCAACAATAGGAAATCAAGAAAATATCGCCTTAATTCCTGGGACGGACACCGAAGTTTCCATCAACAATATCAATCATACCAATAATTGGGAATATTTCCGTTACAATGGGGTTATAGGGGATCCCTCCATAAAAGTGGGAAGAAGTATTGAATACGATGGCATGACCTCTGATTTTATGGGTAACAAAAAAAGCTTAACTGCCCGGAAGAAGGTAAGCCCATGTAATACCTACCATCTTAAGCTTGTTGTAGCTGACAAGGGAGATCCATTTTTTGATTCAGCTGTTTTTGTCTCAGAGGTAAGTGGAGGAGCACCTAGCATGGATATCACCTTTTTCAATGGGGTCGACTTTTTAGTGGAAGATTGTACCCTATTCCCAGATCAAATTTCCATAGAATTGCCACTCCCTGATTTTGAAGAGCCAACTGTTTTTATGGTAGATGTGGGTGGTACTGCCACCAGGGATGATGATTATGTGCTAAATATGCCAAGTACCATTACTTTTCAACCTGGAGAAACCAAACTGAGCTTTCCTATCTCTGCCTTACCCGATGGTATACCAGAAGGGAAGGAAACTATTGAAATTAGACTGATTAATGATTTTGGGTGTGGAGAAACCCTCTACGCTACCCTCACTTTTGAAATAGACGATAATCCAGATGTAGAAATCACCCCAGATCAAGATACACTTTATGTATGCCCTGGAGAGAGCATTCAATTTGATGTTCAGGGTGCTACCCAATATAAATGGTCCCCTACAGACATTGTAGACAATTCATTTATTCAAAACCCAATGGTAACACCTACAGCAAGTACACTTCTGATTGTAGAAGGTGGAATTGGGGTATGTGAAGGAGTGGATTCCATTTGGCTCGAAGTGGTCGATCCGTTCTTGGACATCGAGGTAATGGGTAATACTTCCCTTTGTGAAGGCGAGTCCGTCACACTGGTGGCAAATAACAATGCAGGCAACACAAATCTCGTTTGGACAGGCGCTGGGCTGAACGCTACAGATACCGCAACAGTCATTGCTCAACCCTTGTTTACCAATACCTATTCTGCCATGGTTTCCTATCAAAGTTGCTTTGCTTTTGATACCGTCACCATTTTTGTTGAACCCTACAATTTCCCTGAAATAACTACCCTCGATACCACTATTTGTCCCAATGACAGTTTTCAATTAGCAGAAAACATTACAGGGAGCACAACCACCTTTTCCTGGTCTCCTTCTGATGGATTGTCTCCAGGACACAATATTTCTGGTCCGGTTGCGAAGCCATTAAATACAACTGTATACACATTAACATCTCTTAGTGAAAATGGGGTTTGCTCAGATACTGTTTCGGTAAATGTAGAAGTCCTCAATTTTGATCCCAGCCTGGTCGTTTCAGAGTCCATTTCCATTTGTGAAAGGGAGGAAACCGTTCTTACTGCCAGTACTAGTTCTACTGCTCCACAATTTGAATGGTTGGTGGATGGAAATGTTGTTTCTCAAGAAGCCACCATCACTGTCATGCCTAATCAAAGTACAACTTATCAGGTAATTGCCACAGATGATGACAATTTTTGTTTTATCGACCAGGATTCCACAACAGTAACTGTAATTCCGGCCTTTGTAATTGATGATTTGATAGCAGTGGATGATGATGGAAACGAGCTGGGAAGCGACCCAGATATTTTGTCAGGACAACAAATTTCCCTGGAAGTCAATACTACCCCTCTGTCCTTGAACAATGCAACTTTTGAATGGTCCGTTGAAGGAGAGACTCCCTTTTTGACTACCAATACCAACTCCTCTGGTCTGTTTATGGCACCCATCATTTCTCAAAATTCCAGCATTATCTATCATGTTTTTATTACAGACGAAAATGGTTGCACTGATGAATTAACCATCAACGTAGATATGGAAACGGTGACCGTGGAAGTACCTACAGGGTTTACCCCAGACGGAGACGGAGTCAATGACCTTTTCCGCTTGGTTACACCTGGAGAGCCCATGATCCTTCAATTTAAAGTCTACAACAGATGGGGGCAGGTGGTATACGATGAGGGACAAAGTTGGGATGGAAACTACAAGGGAGAACCAGCGCCTTCGGACGTCTACTTTTATCACATTATCTATCAATTATTTGCAGAGACTGAAAAAGTTGAATTAAAAGGAGATTTGACATTGATTCGGTGATTTGAAAAACTGTTGAAACTAAATTCAACTGGTTCGGATAGATTCATTAATCAAAACAGAAAACTCATGCATACTATAAAAACTATACTTTTTTCAATCATTGTTTTATCTAGTCCTTTTCTTTTGGCCCAAGACATCCATTGGACAATGTACGATATGTCTCCATTGACCCTTAACCCGGCGAATACAGGTGCCTATGAAGGAACCTATCGAGTAGGTGGGATTTATAGAGACCAATTCAATAATATCTCAGATGCCACTGGATTCAGGACGCCTTCTGCCTACATTGATTCTCCTATTGCTAGAGGGCTGAATAGAAATGACTGGGTGGGGATTGGAGCAATTTTGTACAATGACCAGGCGGGATCTGGAAAATTGAGCACCTTTGGTTCTTTTGCCTCAGTTGCATATCACAAATCACTAAACACCAAAGCCACAACGCAGCTTACTTTTGGATTACAAGTTGGTGTTATCCAACGCAGATTTGACCCATTTTCAAATGGAATAACTTTCGAAGACGAAATTCTTGCCGGGGGGCAGATTACCAGTCCCGATAGAGATTTGATTGAAGACAATAAGCCTTTTTTTGATGTAAATGCTGGAATTGCACTTAATTCTAAATTAAACGACAACATTTATGCGAGGGTAGGAATTGCAGCCAATCACATTATACAACCTAAGTACAACTTACTAAGCAGCCATGAAGAAAAATTACCTATGAGAATTGCTGCACATGGGACCCTCAATTTCAGGTTTTTAGAAAGTTGGCATTTTACACCGAGTTTCCTTTTTAATAATTTCCAAAAATTAAATTTGGGGGTATTCCAATCGACAATTGGTTATCAATTTTCGGATCATCTCATTTGCAGTGTAGGTTTGGGTTACCGTCTGGATGATGCCATTGCACCGATTCTGAGGGTGGATTATAAATACTTTAGGTTTGGTGTAAGCTATGATATGACAATTTCGGAATTGAGCGATATCAATAATAACCAGGGAGGCTTTGAAATTGGTGTTTCATACATCATCAGAAAGTACAAGTCCACTGAAGTGCGACCTATTTTGTTTTGCCCACATTTTTAAATATTTCTCCTTATTTGAAAACATCTACCATACTCAAATAATCTATTTCAATATCCATGATTATGAAGCATCTAATAATTCTACTCTTTTTTATACTTTTTTCTACTCACCTCCTTACACAACCATTAGATGGTGCAAATCCAGAAGCTAGCCTTTCTTCAGCCAATGAATTGTTTCAATCTGGAGATTATTACAATGCCCTTGATATTTATGAATTGTATTACAGGGAAAATACAGACCTGCAAGTGGCTCACCGAATAGCGACTATTCATCTTCAACTAAGGGATTATGCAGCCGCAGAAAGATGGTTTGGTTTAATTGTTAATAACCCTTCTTTTCCATTCCTGGCAGATGCCTATTTTAAATATGCCCAAATGCTCAAAATGAATGGAAAATACCGGGAAGCAAAAACTTCTTTTCAATCTTTCATTGATAAAGCTCAAAATGAATCCTTAATGGAAAGAGCCCTGGTTGAAATCGCAGGTTGTGACATGGCATTGGAGAGCAACGAGGCTAAAGATCTTTCTATCAAAAATATCGGAGATAGATTAAATTCAAAGTATTCTGAATATTCGCCAATAATGGTTAATGATTATGAATTGTATTTTACAGCGATTCAATCCAATAAGGTTATTGTCATTGAGGATGCTGGGAATGACTTGTATTCCAAAGCATATGTTTCCTTAAATATTGAAGGAAAATGGGGAAATCCAAGACCTTTAAACGCAAACATTAATGAACCAGGTTATCACGTTGGAACATTGTGTTTATCTAAGGATGGCAAAACTTTATACTTCACAAAAGTTTTAACGGCCAATAGCATCCCAACTCAAAGCAAATTATATGTCAGTAAAAAAATTAACAATATCTGGGGAGCAGCTGAGCCAGCTCAAGGGATCAACGGTGATTATCTCGTCAGTCAGCCCGCAATAGGAGAATTATTCGGAAATGAAGTTCTTTTCTTTACTGCAGATATCGATAAGGAAGGACATCAGGATATCTATTACTCATCAATAAAAGGCAATTCCTTTACCAAACCCAAAAAGCTCAGTGAAACGATTAATTCTACAGGAGACGAAGCATCCCCTTTTTTCAAGGATGGCACCCTTTACTTTAGCTCTAATGGTCACCCCGGATTGGGTGGATTTGATATTTTTTATTCCACCTGGGATGGCAGTAATTGGGCTTCACCAGAAAATTTGGGAAAAGGGTATAATAGTTCAGTTGATGATCTTTATTTTTCGATTAACAAAGATGGAGATAGTGGATTCCTGGTATCCAACAGAGAAGGGAACAAATCCATACACAGCAAAACCTGTTGCAACGATATTTGGACATTCAATAAGGAAAATTTGCAAGCATATACGGTTGGACGGACCCAGGGAGGTCGAGAATTGCTTCACGGTGCTACCATTAACATTCAGAATACAGATGCACTAACACCCCAGGTTGATGTACAATTACTCAATGGAGCTACCATCACTGTGACCAACACAAAAAATCTGGAAAAAAACTATAGAACCAGTACGCTTACTTTTGAGCCAAAAAAATTCGAAACTCACACAGTTATTGCACAGAAAACTGGCTTTATTGGTGATACGCTCACCTTTATGACTTCCAGAATCGCTGAATCACAGGATATAAAAGTAGATCTCTTCTTAACGCCAATTCCGCCAGTTTTAGAAACTTATACCATCAATGAACCAATAGAGCTAAAAAATATTTTTTACGACTACGACAAATGGGATATTTCCAATGAAGCTGAACAAGGGCTAATGGTGCTGTTGGATTTGATGAACCAGTATCCCGATATGGTTATAGAACTATCTTCTCATACAGATTCAAGGGGAGAAGGCGCTTACAATAAATATTTATCTCAAAGACGTGCAGATGCCGTAAAATCCTGGCTCACCAAGCGAAAAATTTCAGAAGATCGCATACAGGCAGTAGGTTATGGTGAAGATCAAATTCGAAATAAATGTGTAGATGAAGTCGAATGTAATGAAGCAGAACACGCCTTTAATCGACGAACAGAATTCAAAATCATTGCTGGTCCTTCCAGTATTGAAATAGAAAAGAAAAGGTTGAAATTTAGAGGAAATTAAATATGGTTCTCGTTTCTCCAATTCGCATTTTGAATAAATTCTATCATTAGTCTAGAACATAAACCTTATTATTTGTGGTATCCCATGCCATCAATGGCAAATTATCATCGTCTAAAACGATTAAAGTGTCTTGTTGATTTTTGCCAAAAGTGAACACTTTGAAGGGTTCTTTTTCAGGTTTATTGAAGTAATAAAAGCAACCTAATCAGGATAAAAGAATTGAAAAACACAAATATGGTGAAATGGTAATTTCCAGCAGATTGGTCAATACTATCGAAAGCTGGTTGAGAAAGCAGGAAGTTTTGGGAAAATGATAATTGAGGGGAATTTTTGCGGCTTAGCTATGCGATACCTACCTCTCAAATAATAGATTAAGTTGGGGAAACCGAAAAGAGTATTTAATTTCCGGCTTCAAAAATTAATCACCAACTTTAATGAAAAGGCACATTTCCTTAGCTATTCTGTTTTCACTAATCCTTTTTTTTACCTTAAACAGCTGTGAAAAGGATCCTGAAATAATCACTGAAACTGTCGTGGTCGTCGAAACAGACACGGTAATCCTTACTGTTCAAGATACCATCCTTATCCATAAAACAGATACCGTGACATTGACTGATTTTGTAAAGGATACAGTAACCACCTTCCTTTTAGCTCGTCATGCGGAGACCACAGGAATGGGTTCTAATCCAAGTCTTAGTGTGCAGGGATTGGAAAGGGTGGATGAACTAAAGCGAATCATGCAAAATGTTTCCCTGAATGGTGTCTTCTCTACAAACCTCAATCGCACGAAAGAAACTGCGCAGCCTGTTGCCGATGAAAAGGGCTTGGCTTTGGATATTTACAATGCTTTCAATCCCAATCAACTTGCTGATAATGTTTTGGAAGATTTTCAAAGTGGAGTAACCTTGGTTATAGGTCATTCTAATACAATTCCAGAATTGTTAAATGTGCTTACGGGTACTTCTAATTTCAGCACCATCCCTGAAGAAGAATATGATAATTTATTTGTTGTTTCCGTTTTGGAAAAGGGAAGAGCGAATGTGGTGCATATGAAGTACGGGCAATAAGTCTTCTACTTTTTAATTAAAAAATAATAAATCCACATCAAACTGGCGGTTGGAATAAAATCTGTTCCTGGCAATAACTCTTCAATAACCCCAATGACTCCCGCAAATGCAGCAGGTAATTTTCGTTTTCGATACATCGCAAAAATGGCCAATCCATATATAGGGGCAAAAACTACATCACCCAATTCTGCCAAAAAGGGGATCAGGTAAGATGCCATGCCCATTAGGTCAAGTAAGACTGAAAATGCCAAATAGCGATACTTGTTTTGGCTGGTTTTTTCAATTTCTATTTTACGGGTCATTTTTTCAAATAATAAATTAGCCAGCCCAAATATAGGGAGGTGATTATTTGATCTGAATTATTTGAATTCGGTTTCCACAAGTGTCATTAAAAACTGCTATAAATGCGGTGCCAACGTCCGTCGGTTGCATACTGAATTCAACGCCTAGTTCGACCAAACGATTATATTCATCTTGTATACTTTTTACTTCAAATTGGGTATATGGAATCCCAGCATCAAATAATGCTTTTTGATAAACTTTGGCAGGTTCAAAATGTAAGGGAGCAGGCTCTAAAAGCAATTCGGGTCCGTCTTGTTCTTCACTGGATACCAATGTAAGCCATCTATTTCCGTTGCCCACAGGTATATCGAGTTTTTTAACAAAACCCAATGTTTCAGTATAAAATTTCAATGCTTTTTCTTGGTCCAGAACAGGGACGCCTGTTAATGTAATTCGCATAATTTTTATTTTTATTGGGTCGCAAGTTCAGCATTAAATTTTTTCTTCTCTTATCGAAAGTTGCTCTTTTTGATATTCACCTGGTGTTTTTCCAACCTTTAACTTAAACAAGTTGCAAAAAGAGCCTACGCTCTCAAAACCCACTTCAAAACAAGTTTCCTTGACCTTCTTTCCAGCACGCAATAAGTCCTTTGCTTTTTCTATTCTTATTTCTATATGATATTGCTTTGGCGTCTGCCCGTAATATCTCTTGAATAAGCGTAGCAAATGATATTTTGAAGTAAACCAGTAATTGGACAACATATTTAAATTAAGGTCCTTATTAAAATTCTTTCTAATGAAATTTCTCGCACCGATCACTGTTTCCAATTGCTTTTGATTGGAATATAAAAGCTCTTTTATTCTCTTTACTTCTTGTTCGTAATAAGTCATATTTTATTGGATTTCACCTCTCTTAATTACATACTTAATGTCTCTCGTCTTGGAAATATTATTCAATGGATTATTATTCAAAACTACCAGATTGGCAATTTTACCAGCTTCAATGGTACCTATTTCATTTTCTACACCCAGGGTTTCCGCATTGATAATGGTAGCAGCACGCAAAGCATCCCAATTGGACAATCCAGCCAAAACCAATAATTCCAATTCCCTATGGATATTAATGGTTTCTTTTTCTATTGAAATCATATGATCAGAGCCAGCACCAATTTTCACCCCAAGTTTATATGCAGTTCTCGTAGCATCCAAAGCATTTTTTAAACCCGTACTGTCTACCTTGCCAGCTCCAGTGTTTTTCATTCGCTCCATTTGAAATTCGTACACAAATAAGGTTGCATCCAGGATATTGTCATTTTGCTTCATCTTTTTGAACAATTCCTGAATGATCGGCATGTCAGCATTCCAATCCATCCCAGCCAATCTTTTTCTATATATCATCCCTTCCTGGATGCTTTTAAAATCATATCTACTCAAAGCGTCTTCCACAATCTCATATTGAACAATATTTCCTGCGTGTGACAAAACTTCTACTCCAGCATCAGAAATCTCAGACGGTTTGACAGGTGGAATTGCCCCATGAGCCCAGACTTTCAATCCCTGTTTTTTTGCTTCAGGTGCTACTTTTTGAATTAATTCCTTATTCACCAAAGCATAAATTTTGATAGCCGTTGCGCCAATTCCTTTCGCTTCAGCTATGATTTGCTCAAAATCAGAATCCTCTGATATGGCTCTTTGCCAGGGCACTTGTCCCGCTTTGGCCCCTTTGGTAACTTGTTGAGGTCGAGGATCTTTTTCAAAAAATTCAACACCTCCAATAATCGTGGAGAAATAAACATCAGGTATTGCATATTCTCCAATCAAGGCATTTCTTTTTAATAAACTAAGCATCCGTCCATCTCCTCCCATGTCTCTGACTGCAGTCACTCCCTTTTTTAATGCAATTTCCAGGTGTTCCTTTGCCTCCTTCAAGGTTCCATGAGTGACATGAACATGATTGTCTATTAGTCCAGGGATGATGTATTTGCCAGTGCAATCGTAGCTAGTTGCATTAGATGTCAATTTTTGGGAATTACCATATACAACTTTTTGGATTATATCTCCTTTAATGAAAATATCCCCGACCCGTATTTGCGCTGAAACCATATCAATAATATTGGCATTTTGCAAAACGATAGGGATAGTCTCTGCCTTATCCTTTCCTTTAGAGGTTTGCGATAGTCCAATCTGGACAACTAAGAAAATCAAGCTTAATATTGAGTAATATTTCATTTAATTTAAAATCCTTCAGAGTTTCTTATGGCAGTTATTTTTCAGATAAAACATGTCCCATTAAACTCTGAAGTTGTTCAAAAATGGAGGTTGAATTTAGTTGTAAGTGTTTGAAGCACAAGACGAAGCTCTTTTTGAGTTACGTACTTGTCCCAAAGGGATCACTTTGTGAGAAAGTACGGAACGAGAAAAAGCTGAAGTATTGGGTTTCAATGACTTGCAAATAAATCATCTATCTATTTTTGAACAACTTCTCTTTTTAAAGTATAAATATACGCTTCTACAATACTATTATTTGGAAGCTCAACTTCAGACAAGACCCTTTCATATCCATCACCTTCAAACTCATCTAAATTTGACCAATGTTTATTGAGGTTGTCTGAGCTAAATAAAAAGCCTTCAATAATATCCCCCTTTTTATCGAGTATTATTCCAGGATAGCCCATTTCAGCACCCCAGCCTTCATCGATTAATTTTCCTTTTACACTTGCCTTTTCCCAGGAACCTCCAATGATTTCCAAAATATGTGCATTTGGGCGACCAGGACCCAAAGTTCCGTATACAAATAGTTTGTTTATCATAAACAATATTTTTTATCCTGCCCTACTCTACCTGTTCTGGCAAAATCACCCTTTCTACATCTTCCTCAACTAGCCCTCGATTAAATGCTGGCAAGGCTTTATCAGTGATATCTTCATAGTCCGAAACGATATCTACATATTCTGTTTTCAAATCTTCATAACGCTCTAAGGCCCCTCCTGTTGGACGATGTTGTGCATTGACGACCACCTGGTACAATCGCCCTAAATGATTGCTGAATACCCTTCTGTAATTGATATTATCCTGACTGGCTTCTGCTTTGTTTTTGATCTTCGCTTCCAGTTTCGTGATTTTCTGATTAAGTGAGTCAGCAGCCGATTTGATTTTTTCAGAATGTCCGGCACGAGTTCCCAGCTCAGCAATTTGGGATATTTGATCCTTTATTGCACGTAAATTCTTAAGGCGATTATGAGATTCAGTCAACATATTTGCAAGCTCTTTTGAGAGATCTAATTGAGCCTGATAATCTTCATTGGAAACGTCTGTCCATCTTGGATCCTTTAGTATTTGAAAGCTTTGCGTTGAAGTCCAATCCCCAATGGTAATTTTTGCGGAATACATTCCTGGAATTGCCCTTGGTCCAGCAGGTGGGTTGCCTATTACCATAGTAACCAAGTCATTAACTATGTTTGGTCCCGTATGGCGCAAATTCCAGGACAGGGTATTGAAGCCTTTTTTGACTTTTAGTTTTTCCTCTCCTTCGGTTTTGTCAGCTTTGGAAGAAAAAACACGAATGATTTCACCCCCTTCATTCATGATTTCAACTTTTACAGATTGATCCTTTTCTGGTTTTTCTTTTAGATAAAAATGAAATTGAGCATTATAACCCCAAAGGTTCGTTCGATAGGTATCTCGGGGTTTAAATAGATAATTTTCGCTTTTGGCAATTTCATCGGTCAATTGATGCAAAGGGCTGAGGTCATCCAAAATCCAAAAAGATCTTCCTTGGGTGCTGAGTACTAAATCTCGATTAGCTATCTCCAAATCAGTAATCGGCGAATGCGGCAGGTTGAGTTGCAGAGACTGCCAATGAGTACCATCATCAAATGAAATATACATGCCAAACTCAGTTCCAGCATACAACAATCCTGGACGATCCGGATCCTCTCCAATTGCCCGAACAAAATGGTCTTCTGGAATCCCATTTTTTCCATCAGTTAATAAATTCCAGCTCTTTCCATAATCTTCAGTTTTAAAAATATATGGTTTGAAATCATTGTATCGATAGTTGTAGACTGCCAGGAATGCTCTGCCAGGTGCATGACTCGACAATTCAATTTTATTTACTGTCCCTTCTTTAGGCATATTTTCAGGAGTGATGTTTTCCCAATTTTCACCCCCATCCCTTGAAATATAAACCAAACCATCATCACTCCCTGCCCACAATTCACCTTCATTATGGGGAGATTCCTCAAATGCAAAAATACTTGAATAGACTTCTACCCCAGTTGCATCATGTTGAACCGGGCCACCAGGAATGATTTTGAGGTATTCCTCCATTTTATTGGTTAAATCCGGGCTGATAATTTCCCAATTTTGACCATAATCGGTGCTTTTGTGTACAAAATTAGAAGTATGGTAAACGGTACCCGGGTTGTATTTAGAAACCACGATCGGAAAATTCCATTGCCACCGGTATTTTAAATCACGTTGCTCCGTTCCCTCAGTATAGTGTGGATAAGCAGTAACTTGTCGAACTTGGCCGGTTTTTCGATTCATAATGGTCAATTCTCCGCTGTAACTGCCTGCCCATATTTCATCCGGGTTATTGGGATTCACAGCCACATCTCCACATTCGCTGCCACCTACAGCATACCAACTTTCAAAAGGGGTGATATTTCTTCCGGTATGGCTGGGTACACTTATTGTCGTATTGTCTTGTTGGCCGGCATAAAGTCGGTAGGGGAACTGATTGTCCACGGTAAGTCGGTAAAACTCTGAAGTAGGCTGATTGAGTTGAGTAGACCAGGATTTTCCCTCATTTAATGAGATACAAGCTCCACCGTCATTGGCACTTATCACGATTTGGGGATTGTTGGGATTTAGCCAAAAACCATGATGGTCGCCATGGGGCGTTCGAATCCTGTATTCAAAGGTTTTTCCACCATCGATTGATTTGAAAAATCCAACATTGCTAACATATACTGTATTTTCGTCTGTAGGGTGAGCATGAATATGCGAATAATACCAACCCCGTTGTCGTAAATTATGATCACGACATATTCTTGTCCAGGAATTTCCACCATTATCAGTTCTATAAACACCTCCAGTTTCTTCCTTTGGTGTCACAATGATTGCCCAAACTCTTTGTGAATTGGCAGGAGAAATAGTTAATCCAATTTTTCCCAATAGGCCTGTAGGTAGTCCCCCTTCCAATTTCTTCCAATTATCGCCTCCATCTTCAGATTTCCAAATTCCACCTTCTTTTCCCCCATCAATTAAGGTCCAGGGTTTTCGCTCTGCCCGCCACATTGCAGCATAGAGAATCCTGGGATTGTTGGGATCAATAATAATATCAGAAGCCCCTGTTGAATCACTTGCAAATAAAATTTTCTCCCAATCTGCTCCTCCATTTTTTGAACGGTAAATTCCTCGTTCCGGATTGGGTCCGAAAATTTGTCCCAAGGCGGCTACAAAAATGATGTCCGGATTTTGGGGATGAATTTCAATGCTACCAATTTGACCCACTTTTGGTAACCCGATATGCTTCCATTTCATTCCCGCATTCGTTGACTTGTATATTCCTATTCCTGGAGAGACATTGCCTCTGGGATCTGCTGAACCAGTTCCAACATACACGACGTTTGGATCAGAGGGAGCTACAGATATTGCACCTATAGAACCACACTTGATCTGTCCATCTGATATATTTTTCCAGCTTGTTCCTGCATCAGTTGTTTTCCAAACGCCTCCTCCCGTAGCCCCCATATAAAAGGTATAAGGTTGAGAGGGCACTCCACATGCCGCAGTGGAACGACCACCTCTTGTTGGTCCGACAGAACGATATTTTAGACCAGAAAACAACTCTGGAGAAAAGACTTCATTTGGGTTATTCTCTTTTTCCTGAGCGAAAGTGCTTTCCGTTGTTCCAATAAGAAAAAAAAGGAATAAACAACTAATTTGCAGGCATTTATACATGGTTTTCAATTTTGTTTATCAATAGATTTTGAGATTACTTAGATACCCATAGGCTCCATCATCAAGCGATAGTACATCAAATCTTCTAAATTGCATAAAAAAGCAAGGCTAAAACCAGTACTTTGGGAAAAAACGGGATTCATGAAAACTACCGAGTTCAATCAAAGCATTTCAATAAACTTTAATGCTCATGAAATATTTAAATTCTTTTATGATTTAAACAATCACCCATTGATACATCCCTATATGGAAAAAGTGACTGAAAAAAGACGATATGAAAATGAAAAAGGGCAGGAAGTGACTGAATTTGAAGTGATAGATCAGGTAAGGCTATTGGGAGTTTTCTTTTCAAAAACCAAGCTGGACACAAAAAGAATACTGGAAGAAAAAAATGCCAGTTGTACATTCGAGGTAAGGAGTTTACCAAATATAAAAATGAAAATTCGATTTTCTATTGAAAGAACAGAAGCTGGAGCGATTGTAAAAGAAGAGGTAGTCATTCAAGCTCCTTATATGCTCTCCTCCTATGTAACGAGAGAAGCAAAAAAAGCACATTATAAACTTTTGTGGAATTTGAAGAAGCACTTTGAAACACAAAACGCTATACCAGAATGAAATTACCTCCACCTCAAAGAATCTCCCTCTAACAAATCATATCTCACAATTACATCAAAACCAAAATTCCCATCTTAAATATCCAAGATCAAACTATCTGCTCCTCTCTCACATTTTTTCTATCCACTCTGCAATTAAATCTACTCCTTCTCGATGAACCAAACGCCTGCCCAATTCTGGCATCATTGCACCAGGGTCCGTTGACTCCATCCGATATACCATAATGGATTTTTCGGGTTGACCAGGAACAATATTGTACAAATGACCTCCAGAACCCTTGCCAGTTGCAACCGGTGCTTTATAAATCCCCAATTCCATATCCAGTTCCTGATTAAAGGTTAAGGTCAGCCCAGATGTATTAGCGGGTCCTTTAGGGTTGTGGCAATTTCCACAATTTACATCCAAATAAGCCATTGCTCTATGGTGCAAATCGGCATTCGGGTCATCCCATTTTGGAAAGATGGAAAAAGATTGCATGGTTCCATCATTTGCATAATAGCCCATTTCCCTCCATTTGTTAATTTGATTTTGCTCACCAGTATCATAAACATACTTTTTGGATAAGTTGGGGGCCTTGGGTCCCAACGGTACCAACTTTCCGTCAAATTCGTGACAGCCTTTACACTGGTTTTTATTGGGCACAATATAATTCGCTTCTATACTTTGACCATTCTTATCTATCCATTTAACATCAAAAATATCACCTACGATATCTAATGTTGCATCGGTTTGTTCTTTATTCCAAATATATGTCAGTGCATCCCAACCATCTTCCATTAGAACCAAGAGTCTAGTTTCAATGATTCTTCGTCCTTTGGCAATATCTCTTTCATCATTTAAGTAAAAGAAGTTTTTGATCAAAACTGAGCCAGGCTGAAATTGCAATTTTCCCATGGAATCCGGAATTGCTACTACACCTTCCGGCATCCAGACAAACCTTGCTTTATGTGCATAATCTGAAAAAAGTGACGTATTTAAATCATAGGGCAATACCCTCTCATTGGGAATCAGCTCTTTTAAATCACCTTTAAAGAAATGGTAGTTGGATAGCTTTTGAAAAGGTTGCTGTGGAATTATTATTTGAGTGGAGGATGCATTTTTACAATTTTCAAAAGCAAATAATAAGAAGACAAACAAGAGGAAAAAGTATAAAAGGCGCATATTTTTCATCAATGAATAAAATAAAAAAGAAGCATCCCCTTTTTACGGGCGCAATTCAATTTGTCGCGTATAGAGCGCATCAACTGTAATTGGCGGAGTCTCTCGGAGAGGACTCCGACTATTTCTAATTTAAACTGTTTTTAACCAAAATTAAACTGATAGAACCAATCACTCCTGCTCTTTGACAATTGAGGACGCAACTACTGAATGATAATTCAATTATGTTTATCAATCTTTGCTAGCCAACCAGGCATCATGACCCGTCACATCAAATTCTTGTAGACTACAATCAAAAAGAGACATATCAATATCCATATTTTGGGCCATCTCTTCTATCTCACTTCCCTTTCCAGCATTAAAGTTTAGAAAACTAACAGCTCCATTATTGGACAGACAAATTCCTTTTTCTCCACTTGGGATTCCTTCAGCATTGACGCTACCAGGGTGATAAATTCCATCCATAACAATATCTACAGTTTGTCCCTGGGTCAATGCAGTAATCAATTTACCAAAATCTGTGCTTTGATCCGTCTCTCCTTTATTTTCTATGAATTTGTTATCATGGATGCTGATAGCAGAGCAAAATGGGTCATAGTTTTCTGACTCAAATGGACGGGCGGTAAACAACCAACTCAAAATCCCCAAACCCACGGTCTTGTGATTTTTGATGACGTTGTTGTAAACTTCAATTTCTGTATGTGCCATAACGGTAATTCCAGAGCCTGGTGGCAAGGTAGCGACCACTGTCCCTTGCGGAGCGAAATTATCATGATTATTATTTTCGATATGGTTGTCAAAAACTTTGATCTTAGCTCCATTTGCTTGTGGCAAATCAGGCATATCAAAGATTAGTAAACCACCAGAATTTTCCTTAGCCGTATTGTTGTAAACCGTCCCATTGATAGAATTTTCAATTTCAATTCCAGCAACATTGTGATGTGCATAATTGTCTCTAACGACGATATTGGTTGATTGGCCAACATAAATTCCAGCATCACTGGCGTAGGAAGCTTCACATTTCTCCATTAATATATTTGTACAACTTACTGGATACAATCCATACCCACCATTGGTTTCAAGAGCACCTCCTGTCCAGGTAGTTTCCAGATCTACCATTGTTACGTTTTTACAACCCTGAACTTTGATTGCATCTCCTTTGGTATCACTTACAGAGAAACCTTTCAAAGTCAAACCCTCTACATTCTTGACAATCATACCCTCTGCTCCTTCAATTTGATCTTTAAAAGAAAGCACCGTTTTTTTCATGCCTGCTCCTTCGATGGTGATGTCTTTTTTCCCATTCAGTGACAAGGGTCTTTTGAAAGAAAAAGTACCTTCAGGTAGTGCAATTTTTTCTCCATCCTCAGCAGTAATTAGTTTTTCTAAAAGCGTTTTTTCTAAATTTTCCGGATCTAGGGAATTTGAAGTAGGTTCTTCGGAAGTACAAGCAAGCATTCCAATTGTCAAAAGCAAGAAAATAAAGTTGGAATATTTCATTTTTTATGAATTTATGTGAAAATAATAATCGATTCCAAAATCGGACATTTGCAAAAGTCTATTGAAAATCATCAAAGATTTCCCTCCTCATTTATCAATTCTCCACAATATTTGCAGTGCAAAGCATCGTCATCATGTCCTTCCTTGCCACAAAATCGGCAGCATTGAGTATTGGTCTTTTTTAATGGTCTGGCCATTTCAGCTGAGACAATCCCGGTTGGAACCGCAATTACAGAATAACCTAATATCATAACAATAGCAGATAGGAACTGTCCAAACTCCGTGACGGGTGTAATGTCTCCATATCCTACTGTTGTCAATGTCACAATGGCCCAATATATACTTCTTGGTATACTTGTAAAATCTGAATTTTCCTGTCCTCCCTCTACCAGATACATTATTGCCCCTATGATAGTGACCATTACCAAAATAAAGGACAAAAAAACTGTAATTTTTGCTCTGCTCGATTTAAGCGCATTAATAATTATCTGGCTCCCGTCTAAATAATGAGCCAGTTTAAAAATTCGGAAAATCCTCAACAATCGAAGTATACGAATAACCAATAAGGATTGAGCCCCGGTAATAAAAATGCTGACATAGGTTGGTAGAATAGATAAGAGGTCAATTATCCCAAAAAAACTAGTGGCATATTTAATTGGTCGATAAACCACATAGAGCCGGAAAACATATTCAATTGTAAAAATGATCGTGAAAATCCATTCCAAAATATAAAAAAGCTCTCCAAAAATGGTTTCATAGTGCACCACACTTTCTAGCATTACAACCAATACACTCGCAATAATCGCAGCAATGAGTATTTCATCAAATAACTTACCCATTGGAGTATCCGCCTCGAAAATTATTTCATGCAAGTGTTCTTTAAACCTATTTCTTTTGAACACCTGCTTTTCCGTTTTCTTTTTCTGTTGCAAAACATTTTAGTTATTCAAATAAACTAAGTGGTATCTCTTTAAAAGTCAGTTACTCGGCTATTTTTTCGTATATCCTTTTGAAATAATCTTTTAAAAATTGATTCCAAATAAAATTCAAAATTATGAAAATAATCCAGCAACTTTGCGCCCTTCAAAAAAGAACCCATCGAAAGTTCGTGATCAAGAACCTAGTTCAAGTTTGTAAATCATTCTTGTAGGATTACTTGAGCAGGAACTTGCCCTTGAATTTAAAATAATATGAAGGTACTCGTCACTTGTCCTCCAATGCTTAAACAAATAGATGAATTTCGTCCAATTTTCGAAGAAAAAGGCATTGAATTGGTTACCCCCAATGTAGTTCAGATCCTGTCTGAAGAAGAGCTAGTTGTATTATTACCTCAAATGGATGGGTGGATTATTGGTGATGATCCCGCCACGGAAAGGGTATTTTCTGCCGGAAAAGCCGGAAACCTAAAAGCAGCTGTGAAATGGGGGGTTGGCGTCGATAATGTAGACTTTAAAGCTTGTGAAAAACTAGGTATACCCATCATAAATACCCCAAATATGTTTGGGGCTGAAGTAGCAGGGATAGCTGTTAATTATGTAATTGGACTAGCCCGTCAAACCTATTTGATTCATAATGGCGTTAAAAAGGGTGAATGGCTCAAACCAGCTGGAATTTCTCTAGCACAAAAAACGGTTGCGCTTATTGGATTTGGTGACATTGGGAAGGCCACTGCAAAAAGGTTACATGCATTTGATTTAAATATCAATGTATATGATCCTTTTGCTACCAAAACAGAAGAAGACTTAGCTAAGTATCAATTTTTGACTTTTCCGGAAAAATTGGAAGATGCTGATTTTGTAGTTTCTACCTGTGCATTGACTCCCCAAACGAGGCATATGATCAATTCAGAAAGCATTTCAAATATGAAATCAGGCGTTAGAATAGTTAATGTTTCAAGAGGTCCGGTTATTGATGAAAATGCACTGCTCAAGGGACTTCATTCAGGCAAAATTCATTCCGCTGCTTTAGATGTTTTTGAAGTTGAGCCCCTGCCTGAAGATTCCCTATTGCGCAATTATGAAAAATGTATCTTTGGCACTCACAATGGTTCCAATACAATCGATGGAGTAAGGAGAGCAAGTCATGAGGCAATTGCCAAGCTCTTTAATTTTTTGGGCATTAACTAGGTGTTCTTTTATTTCTTTGACCTGAATCACAGTCTTTTCAAACACACGTTAACATGCAAAAAAATGTTTTAATAACCGGAGTATTGGGGGGCATAGGTTCTGCTCTTGCCCAGGGATTTCACGATGCTGGTTATTATGTTTATGGCCTTGATAAGCAGGAAGACACCCAATACAAAGGATTTATCAATCGTTTTATTCGGTTTGATATACTGGAATTTGTTAAAGATGTGAATTATCGCATTCGATTCTCCACCATTTTTGATCAGGTTATTCCAAGATTAGATGTCCTAATAAACAATGCGGCGGTTCAAAAATTGGATCATTTGGGAAATATAAAATTAGAAGATTGGCAAGAGAGCCTGGATGTGAATTTAACCGGACCAATGGTATTGAGCAAGTTATTCTTAAGTCGTTTAGAAGAGACTCAAGGTTGCATTATTAATATAGGAAGTATTCATCAACAATTGACCAAACCTAAATTTGTAAGTTATGCAAGCTCCAAATCTGCCTTAATTGGATTGACGAAAGCGATGGCCGTGGATTTAGAAGGAAAAGTAAGAGTCAATGCCATTAGTCCTGCCGCAATTGAAACCGAGATGCTAAAAGCAGGCTTTGACGGAGACGAAAACGCACTTGATGAACTTCGAAAAATACACCCGGTTCAAAGAATCGGTTACCCAGTAGATGTTGCAAAAATGGCCTTGTTTTTAGCTTCTGAAAATACTGGATTTATTCACGGAGCTAATTTGCATTTGGATGGAGGGATTAGCGCTGTCCTTAAAGATCTTTAAAACAAAATTGTAAATATTAATTATGAGCCGACCACATGGTGCGCTATATGCAGCAAATCTGGCTGAGAAGAAAGGATTGTTTAATAAATTTAAAGAGGCTAGTTCCTATTTCAAGTGGAAATATAAGTATGCTCCAAGACTTCGACAATTCAAGGATATACACAAAGGAGAAGATTGTTTTATTATTGGCAATGGTCCATCTTTAAACAAAATGGATATGGCTCCACTAGCTCAATACCACACTTTTGGATTGAACAAAATTTATCTGATGTTTGAGAAAGTGGATTTAAATTTAAGCTATCTGGTTTGTGTAAATCACCTAGCAATTGAACAATGCAAAGAAGAATTTGAAAACATGTATTGTCCTGTTTTCCTCTCCCATAGCGGTGCGGAGGGCATCATAACACCCAAACCTTCCATTCATCGTTTACACACGCTGAATGTTTGGAGCTTTTATGATGATATCACCCAACCCATCTGCCAGGGCAATACCGTCACTTATGTTGCGATGCAATTGGCTTACTATATGGGATTCTCCAGAGTCTTTCTGGTTGGAGTGGATCACAGTTTTAAACAGCAAGGAAAACCGCATGAAACCCAAATTTATGAAGGTGACGATGAAAACCATTTTCATCCAGACTATTTTAAGGGGATGAAATGGCAATTGGCAGATATTGATGGTTCTGAAGTATCCTATCATATGGCCAACTACCATTATAAAAAAGATGGCAGGCAGATTATTGATGCCACTGTGGGGGGGAAACTAGATATCTTTCCCAAAATTAAATATGAAAAAGCGCTATCCATTGCAAAGAAAAAATCATAATTGCCATTAATATTCATATTTAAATTTTTGATAATAATACATTTAAAAATTGCAAAATAAAAAATGTAATCTATTGAATTATATGGCAAAAATATATGGAAATAAAACCCTATATTTGGTGATGTAAAAAGGTCCTCCAGCATTAAAAAGACCTGTCAGATTATCCAGAACTAACAGAAGTAAATTTTAACTTCATTACCGCTTCAAATAAATGAAAAGTTATGGCAATCTGACAGGTCTTTTCTGTTTGGATCTCATCCTGTAAGCCAAATTTTCATATTTTTATGATTCTAGAAAGCAAACGCATTGAAACACTAAAAACGAAAGACGTGATCAAATCAATTATTGTTGAAGACGAAATAAAAGGTCTGAATAATCTAAAAAACCTATTAAAAAAGCACTGTGATGAAGTAGAGATAATTGGAGATGCTTTAAACATTAAGGAAGGATTGGAGCTTTTTGAAGATCCTAATATGAAACCAGATGTAGCCTTCCTCGACATCAACCTACCGGATGGACTGGTTTTCAAAATGTTAGAAGAACTCAGACCAATTGATTTTGAAATCATTTTTGTGACAGCCCACAATGAATATGCAATCAAAGCTTGTGAGTACGCCGCTATAGGTTATATCGTAAAGCCAATTGATCCTGAAGCACTTATTCAGGCCGTAAAGCGAATCAGATTGGACAGGCACAATAAAATGGAAAAGCGGTTGGAAATCTTTAGCAAACATTACAACAACCCAAATTCCTTTGAGAAAATGAGCATTTCGGCTCTGGATGGCATCTATTTTGTGAATATCCGGGACATCGTCCGTTTTGAAGCAGAAGACAATTACACCCATATTTATTTGAGTGGAGGTGAGCGAATCACAGCATCCAAAACCATCAAGGCTTATGAAGAGATGCTGCACCCTATCAATTTCTATCGAGTGCACAAACGCCATGTTATCAACCTAAACTTTATGAGAAAATTTGTTAAGGGAGATGGAGGTTACTTAGTCATGGATGATGGAAAAAAAATAGAGGTTTCGAGAAGACGAAGACCAGCATTTATGGAGCAAATGAGGCGTTTACAGGAAGAATTATAGTCACATAAAGATTATCCTAATGCGTAATTGCCTCCAGAGTACTTTCACATAGGTTGAATTAATCAATTGATTTTAAATCACTTAGAACAAAAAGCATTACACATCAATGAAATTTATTTATTAAAAATAAAAAAATGTGACATGATAAATTATTTTTTTTTGAAATTAAGTTTTTAGGTAATGCTTAATTTTGTACCTTTGAAACCGATAGAAAATTACACTTTTCATCCCATTATCAAACATCAAAAATGAGAAACACTATGTTCACAAAAAAATTGTCTGCTATGGGAAAAACTATAAAAAAACAAAAGTTAGCCGACTTACAAGACATTAACAGGCTGCAGATAGAAGAAATGAATACGATCCTTGGAGGGAAAGAAAAGGATCAAAAAACTAAAAAGAAGCGCTGGTACAGTTTCTGTGGTGGCATTCTTAATCAATAATCTGCGTCCAAAACATACAATAAAACGAGGTTGTGTCTTCCGAGACACAACCTCGTTTTATTTTTGCAATTCTATTTGTATTTATTATTCTGTATCTTTGCTTAATCACACCTACAATCCGAAACCAGTCTTAATCAATCTTTCTTCCAACAAACACAAATGACCGCCACGATTACTCCCATCTCAGAAATTCAAATACTAGAAAAAAAACTCGCCATCCAGGAGGATGCTATGCAGCGGCTCATTTTATTAGACAAACTTTCAGATCACTATACCTATACCAATACAAGAAGGGCCCAAAGATTGCTGGCAGAGCAATGGGAAATCCTGAAAATTTTTGACCATCCTGATTTGAAACTCAATTATCATTTAAATACTGGCTTTATTGAAAACCAGCTCTACAATTTCAACCTTGCCGAAATACATTTCAAAAACGCTATAGAAATATTGGAAGAACGTGGTGATGCCAATCAATTAGCCGAAACATTTATTGATTATGCTGGCACCTGTATGAACTTGAATCTGGAAGAAAAGGCAAAGGAATATTTGGCAAATGCCTCAAAACTGTTAAAAGCTTTCCCGGACGATAGATTAGAAGCAAGGGCAATTTGTCGGAGAGGGTTCTTAAAGTTGCATAATAAAGCTTATTCACAAGCCATCGAGCTATTTCTCGAGGCAGATATGAGAATCACCTCATTGGAAAAACCAATAGATTTAAAGGATTACTATTTTTTAACACTTATCCATAGTGGTTTGGGTAAAGTTTTTGAACAAAATGATGAGCTTGAAAAAAGTGTAAAATCGTACCAAAAGGCTGTAACCTTATGTGAATCAATTGGGATTTCTACCAGGCTCTCCTGGCATTATTTAAATGTGGGAAGTGGGTATATGGCTCTTGGAGACCAAAATAATGCGGAACTGTACTTGAAAAAAGCAATTAGCGCAACGGATGACATCAGTCAACGAACCAGAGCCAGTGCATTTGCCAATCTTGGCTATTGCTATTTTTTAAAGAAAAAGTATAAGGAAGCACTTGAACTTTATGCGAAGGCAGAATCGCTTTATAAAGAAAAAAAGGAAGATGATTATTACAATTTTGCAAATATAGAACAGTGGAGAGCCCAGCTATTTGATTTTCTGGGTAAAAAAAAGAGGGCTTTAAAGCACTTCTTTGAAGCGCTGGACTATGCCAAAAAATCTTCTGACTATAAGCAACTATCTGGTATCGTCAAGGATATCGCCACTTTTTACTCTGAAATTGGTGATTACAAGAATGCTTTTGATTACCAAATACTATATGAAAAAGTAGCCGAAAAGTATTTGGAACAAATCAACAAGCGAAAAATCGCTGAGTTAGAGGTAAAATATGAAGCTGAAAAAAAAGAACAAGAAGCTGAATTGTTGAGGTTGCAGGCAACAAAGCTGCAGTTGAAAGCACTCCGGGCACAAATGAACCCCCATTTTATGTACAATGCCCTTAACTCTATTCAAAACTTTATTACCTCAAATGAGGCAACTTCTGCCGCCAAATATCTCGCAAAATTTGCGAAACTGATGCGGGAAAGTCTTGAGTATTCAGAAATGGAAATCATTTCTTTAGAAAAAGAGATCGAATTCCTAAAGGATTATTTAACGATTAATGAAAAACTGCGATTTGAGAATAATTTGAGATTTGACATAAGTGTAGATGATGAGATTGAAGAGGACATTTTAGGGGTTCCCACTATGATTGTTCAGCCCTATGTCGAAAATGCTATTGAGCATGGAATTCGGACGAAAAAAGATGGTTTTGTCCAATTAATGTTTTCCCTACTTGACGAACATACCATACTCTGTGTGGTAGAAGATAATGGAATAGGCCGGCAAAATGCAAAGAAGCTTCAGGAAGAAGACCATTTTTATGAAAATCACAAATCACGTGGCACCTCAATAACTGAGAAAAGGTTAGAGATTTTACACAACTCCAAAAAGGAAAGAGGGGTTTTCGTAAAAACGATAGATCTACAAGACAAGGAAACAGGGCAAGCAAATGGCACAAGAGTTGAAATTTTAATTCCAATCGTTGAAATACAAATGAAATAATTTATCATTCGTCACCTTTCCCTCAATTCAACATACCTTTCCCCCTGTAAATCACCCCTTTTCCGAATTAAAATTTTCATATTTAAATTTTATTACATACATTTGTAAAAGTTTTCTCATAGTATGTTTGTTTAATCGTCCTGCACTTTATCTCCCTCCTGAGGTGCAGGATTTTTTTTTGAGAAAAGAAAAGCCCATTCATTTTTGAATGGACTTTCTGGGGCATTCTCAAAAATGTGTGTTTTCTCATATTGATGTGTAGTGCTTAAATCCAGCCTTAAATACATAAATTTATTTCTTATATTTTTCCGTTCTTTATAAAAATCAGACCGTTTTCTAAAGAAATAATACCGTTCACCTATTTTTATAGACCATTACATAAATCTACCTTTTTTAAGGAAAGGGTGCGGCCTATCTTTGAGTCAAGTTTTCTCATAGTATGTTTAATTTTTCTTCCTACACCTTTTTCCCTTCTGGGGTGTAGGAATTTTTTTGCCTATTATTTAGTGATCTTTTCCTGGAATTTGTCGATAGAAATGTAAGATGTGAAAGCCAAATAATTGAGATCAGAAGTTAAAATTGAAAGCAATTTTAATGGTCAATGAAAATAATTCATAAAATATATTGAAGTTCTTTGCATGCTTGTGTAAGTGGCTACGATTGGTGTTTATTCCAAATCTGTGCCAATAATCTAAAACATATTAATTTTTTTTAAATTTTTTATTTATTGTAAATCAATCATACAGCTCTAATGTTCAACAATTTATGCATTGCAAATAGATTAAATATTTTCATATTATAAATTTTTACCATTTTCTAAGTGAAACCGACCATTTCCTAATTATTTACCCCCATTACCTAAAAGCAAAAAAATTATAGTTCTAAATCGTCCTATATTGCATCGTGTAGTTTTCTCATAGTATGTTTAGTGCTCCTACATCAGCCTTAGCCTCCCCCGATGTAGGAGTTTTTTTTCCCAAATTTTGTCCTTCTTAGTTGTCAATTATTTCAATTGGAGGTAATCCTGCTTCTGCTCTGTAAACATTTACTTTGGAAGAATCTTCCAAAGTGTAAATTCCCCAGATTTGAGTTTCAGGATTTTTCCATCTAAGTGTTCCATATCTTTGAGGTTTTTTGAAATTGGCTTGTACCCTGTCATACAAATGCGCATAATGACTCATTTCGGCTTCCCCTTCATCTACAGACTTTTTTAAAAGAGGAATGATTTCTTTCTGACCTGTTGGAATATGATTGGCATGTTGGGCAATCATCCAAGCTGCTTCAGCACCATCCTTACCTACCAGACTTTTTCCAGGCCATCCATGTAGTGCGATAAAGGATTGTAATTGGCCAAAATTGTTTACGTAAATCTTCATTCTTTCAACTTTCAGCTGGTCATAATTTAAATCCGGATGAGCTCCATACCGTATTTTATGAATTACCTTTACATCAGAGATGATGTCGTTCATTTTCATCCATAGCAATTGTTTTCTTAGCTCTGGGTTTTGGATTTTTTCACGCTCGATATAATTTATTTCACTGGCTGAACAATTTTTTACAGCAAGCTGCCATAGCTGAAATTTCTTGCGGTATTTTATTTCTTTAAAATCTTGTGTAGAGGCTAAAAAATTGCAATCGAGGAATCCCAGTTCGTTTAATTTGTTAAAAGATGATTCTAATTTTGTGGAATCATCAGTATGTATCAGGGCTGTAAGTTGATTATAAACCAATTTAAAGTTTTCTCCTTCCAGGTTAATCAATTGATCATATAATTTGGTGCTGCGCACATATCGCTTGTTGGCATAGGCACGTTCAGCTTTTTCCAATAAATCACTACTTTTCTCATTTTCAAATTCCAACAAATACCTTTGGGAAAGGACATAATTAGGTATCGTTAATGCCAAAAGCAAGAAAGTAAGGGTGCGTTTCATGTTGAGTTTAGTTTTGCTTTTACTTACAATGTGTGTTTACAGGAACCTTGAAGGAAGAGTTTTTGACCAGTAATCAAAATTTGTTTGAAATGGGTAGTACTGACTTTGATTGCTTAAAAGTAAACAATAGTATAAAAAACCCGGCTAATTCTTCTCTATAATTTCAAATTTTTGCTCAAGGCGATTGCCTTTCTCATCAACCAATACTAGCAAATATTTTCCAGCCTGTGGGTTCAACTCCAAATCGTGGAAGGATTTTGTAGAGCCGATATATTCATTATTCAAATGCCAATATATAGTGGTTTCTGGTCTCCGATGAGCCGCTTTAAAAACGGTTTTACTCATATTTCCGTCCAAATCAACAGGTATATAAATTTTAGTACTGTGCTTTGGATAAATTAATTGCATTGGAGCATTTAATGTTGAATGCGAACCTATGCAAGTGCCCAAAAAAGGAGGCAAAGTCTCGTAATTGGGATTTTTAACTTTATAATAGTATTCTTCAACAGGAGGTAAAACAAATTTTACTTCTTGGACCATTTCATTCGTATCATAACAATTGGAATGAACCAGATAGTCCTTACCTGCATTTAAATGAACCATTTCATGAAACCTGCAAGGTTTGATTCTGGAAGCCATTGGTGCAGTCAAAATGGTATCCCTGGGGCATATTGCTAATGCTGCGAAGCCACTTTCCTTACAAATCACTGTTTCACTGAGTTCATCCAGAGGAGGATCAAACCAATTTGAGTGCGGCAATAATTCGAATAAATCAAAGAGGATAGGAGCTGCAGCTTTTACACCTACCAACCCAGGACGCCCTTCACCATCCGCATTTCCTGCCCATACGCCGACCGCAAACTTTGGGGTCACACCAACTGCCCATGCATCCCGAAATCCAAAACTAGTGCCGGTCTTCCATGCTATTTGATGGCTATTTTCAAATTTTTTCCATTCTCCCTGGGATGTAGGCCGTTCCAAATCCTGCAAAGCTTCAAAAGTTTGCCATATAGCCGAGGCGTTTAAAAACGGAGGAGTATCCTCCAATTTATTGCTTTTATTTGTCAGTTCATTCTCTTCAACGTAAAATTTAACCGCTCTAAAATCATCCGAATTATACTTTCCATCATTGGGATGGAAATGATTCAACACTCTAGCCATACATGCATATGAATTGGTCAACTCTAATAGTGTGACTTCTCCCCCACCTAGGATCAAAGGTAAACCATAGTGCTGGGGAGGTTTATTAATAGAGCGAAATCCCCAGTTCTTTAAATGATAATGGAATTTTTCCAATCCATATTCTTGAAGCATTCTAACCAGTGGAACATTTAAGGAGCGAACAATAGCCCTTTTGGCAGTCACTACTCCATCATATGATTCATAAAAATTTTCCGGGCGATAACCCGTCAGTTGGGTAGGGATATCTGAGATTAAGGTATTTGGGGTGATTTCTCCCTCATGTAGCATCAATGCATATAAATGGGGCTTCAAGCTGCTTCCTGGACTTCTCGGAGCATTCAAAATATCTACCGCTTCTCCATGCTCCATACCGCTGCCTGGGACATTGCCATTATAGGTGAGTATTGCTCCTGATTTGACCTCAATTATTACGGCACAGATATTATGAATGTCGTTGTTCTTTAAAAGCCTATTATGCCTTTTTAAAATTTTGGAACTGGCTTTTTGGAGGTTTATATCCAATGTTGTTTTAATTTTTGAAGGCTTATGATTCGACTTTTTGTTATACTCCAAATTAACTCTTTCCAAAAGATGAGGAGCAAACCGTGGAAGTGAATGTGGTTTTATGGGCAAAGGTTCCTCCAATGCCAATTCGTAAGAAAATTTATCTATATCTCCTTTGTCAAATAATCGTTTCAGTAACCTATTTCGTTTTTCAAAAAGTGCCTGACGATTTCTCCCAGGGTGTATCAATCCCGGGCTATTAGGTAAAACCGCCAAAGTTGCTGCCTCAGACCAGGAAAGTAAGGCTGCCTGCTTTCCATAATACCTCCAGGATGCCGCATCTAAACCAACCACATTTCCACCAAAAGGTGCATTGGAAGAGTAGTAGGCCAAAATCTCTTTTTTAGAATATTTAATTTCCAATCGGGTGGCAATAATGGTTTCCAGGAATTTTTGAAAAATATTTCTGGAAGGGGCTTTTTTTGCCATTCTGATAACTTGCATGCTAATGGTACTGCCTCCACTTACGATTCTTCTATTCCTGATATTTTGTAACATAGCCCTCCCCAAACCGATGGGATCTACCCCAGGGTGTTTATAAAAACGACGATCTTCAAACTCTAACAGTGCTTTTTCAAATTTTTCCGGAACAAAATCACTGTAGGGAAACCTCCATTGCCCATCTGTAGCAATCTTTGCGCCTAACAAATCACCATTTCTATCTCCTAAGACCAGCGATGTGGGTTGATTAAACAATGGGGATGGGAGACTGAACCAATACCAAAGCAACAAGAAAGCTATTCCCAGCAGCGTTTTCCTGGGATGCCGTTTTGAAAAGAAATGCCAAATTTTTTGAAGTTGTTTTAACACAATTCTTTAGGATTACTTGAATTGGTCTCAATATCTGGCTTTCTAATTAAACCTGTAATCAATTTTGGAAATTCGTTTGGTTCTAACTCTTTTTGGTTTGCTTTGATTTATCATTTGTTATGATGGAGAAAAACAAAAAAAGGCTTTGCCATGAACGGCAAAACCTAAGTATTTTTTTGATTCCTTATTCAGGCAAAGTTAATCCTGAAATCAAATGGAATGGTTTAACGGTTAATATTCATCTTCATTGAATAAAAAGTCATCTTTTCTGGGAAAATCAGGCCAGATATCTTCCATGCCTTCATATAATTCACCCTCATCCTCCATTTGTTGAAGGTTTTCGATAACTTCCAGAGGAGCACCTGAACGAATTGCAAAATCAATCAATTCGTCTCTGGTGGCAGGCCATGGCGCTTCTTCGAGGTGATGCGCAAGTTCTAACGTCCAATACATTCTACGCTAGTTTTAAATAAGTTGAACATAGTGCAGAACAATTTTGAATTTTGAAGGCTGCAATTGTGAAAGAGTTTCAAAAGAGCTTTTTCAATAATTTTTTACTTAAAATTCAAAAATGTCCCATGCCATTCCTAATAAATTTTGACAATCTATTTGAATGGCAAAGTTTTCTGCTAATAATTTAACTTTTGACAAATCTTTATTTCAAAAGTCATAGATTTGAAAAGAACTTATTTTTCGAAAGGTCTTTCTCAAAATTTGCGCAAATGTAAGAAAAAATTTTGCTCATACAAATGCCAAAAAACACGGTTTTCGCTTATCAAAAATCAGACCATTTTTTTCAATAAAAATGTTCTCCAACCCCTTGAAGTCTTACAAATACAGCCCTGATTATCAAGTGTTTATAAAAAAAATAAAAGGCTTGCCAAGCAGCAAACCAATTTATTTCATGTTTATTCTTGATTTTTTAAAATTAATTTTATCGAAAATTATACTTAACGATGTCTCTTTCGTTTATTGTTTTTATAGTCCATAAAAATAAATTCTCCCAATCCTTTCAGGCTACTGTAAAACGCTTTTCCATTGTTTGCCTTTGTAAACTGATCTACAAATCGCACCAGATAAGGGTCACGCGCAATCATAAAAGTCGTGATGGGAATTTGTAATTTCCTACATCGTGTAGCCAGGTTAAGTGTCCGGTTTATTATTTTCCTGTCCAGACCAAAACTATTTTTATAATACCGTTTTCCTTTTTTAATACAAGTAGGTTTACCATCTGTAATCATGAATATTTGCTTGTTAGGATTCCTTCTACGACGCAATAAATCCATTGCTAATTCAAGGCCTGCAACGGTGTTGGTGTGATAAGGACCAACTTGCAAATAAGGCAAATCTTTTATCTCAATTTGCCAGGCATCATTTCCAAAAACAATGATGTCAAGTGTATCTTTAGGATATCTGGTTGTAATCAATTCTGAAAGTGCCATTGCCACTTTCTTTGCAGGGGTAATTCTATCCTCACCATACAAAATCATGGAATGAGAAATGTCAATCATCAAAACCGTACTCATTTGGCTTTGATAATAGGTTTCATGTACTTCCAAATCCTGATTAGTCAATTTAAAATCATCAATTCCATGATTGATTTGGGCATTTCGAAGCGATTCAGATACTGCCAATTTGTCTAGGGTGTCACCAAATTCATAAGGTCGCAATTCTGAAGTTGTCTCATCTCCCTTACCACTTGCCTTTGTGCTGTGATTTCCTCTTTTGGATTTTTTAATTTGCCCAAAAATATCTTCCAAAGCCCTTTGACGCATCGCAACTTCCATTTTGGCAGTAGGAGTAAAACCAGGATTTCTGGGGTCTTCCTGCTGAATATATCCCTTGTCAATCAAATCCTGTATAAAATCTGCCATTCCATAATCCTCCGTAGTCAGATTGTATTCTTTATCCAGTTCTGTTAACCAGGAAAGCGCTTCCGACACATCGCCCGAAGTATAAACCAAAAGCTCTTGGAATAACTTCAGGAGTCTATCAAATACAGAACCTTCGTTTTGTCCGGGAATAAATTCAGAAAATCTATAGCCAATCATAAGATTCAGATCTAAGTTCCCCATTCCCTGTACCCAATTGTGTGTCTACAAACCGGGTTCAGGGAAATCGAACCGGGAACTTTTACTCAAACAAATTATCGTAGGAAGTGTTTCCGCTTTTTTGTTTTTCTGGTAAGGAAGTAGGAGCGTTTAGATCCAGCGTGTTTGAAGTTTTGGCAGAATCTCCCATCAGGAGCAGGGTACTTTTCTCTTCCCATTGCTCCAACATTTTCAATCCTTCCTCTTCAAAAATACCATTTTGTAAATCAACAGAGTCCATAAAGTTGGCAGACATTTCCATAAATTGTTCCATCTCTCCAACTTTATTTGCCAAATCATCAGCAATACTCTCCAAAGCCGCATCAAACATAGCGCGCTTATCAGGATCACCAGAAATTACGCTCATTGCAGATTTCATTGCGGAGTGTGAAGCGCGAATGGCTTTACGTTCCTGTTCTTTCAACTGAACCTGATCTTTAGTGTCTTCCAATAAAATTTCTGAATTCTGGTACATTTTGTCCAAAATGCGATACATGACCTGCATGCGATTGTGCAGTTTTTTATACTTTTCGTTGGTTTCCTGCAAACGAGCTGCCTTTCTTGAAGACAACATCAATTGTTTATCATTTCCCTTCTCCTTTGCTGCACTTGCCAATTTCATATTCTTATCAATCTCTTTGCTGTTGGTCTTCATCAGGTTATCCAACTTGCGCATTTGTCCACGAATTGCACCAATTTGTTTGCTCATCTTTGACAAGTTGTCCTGCAAATCTTCTACATAGCTTTTCAAAATTCCAATCGGATCAATTTGTACAAAAACACCTGTAACCCAACGCATTACACTTTTGTACATGTACCAAACGAGATTGCGCATTTTGGGATCTAAAATCATATAAAGTACTGCTGCCACCGCTACGATGGTGAGTATCAGGTACATGGTATTGGCAAGAATGACTGCCCAAGGCAATGAATAGGCCAGAAAGCCAAGACCTGCAACGATGGCTGCTAAAAAAATAGCGCCGGTAATTCCTTCAGGACGAGACCAAAACGATTTCTTTTGACCAAAATCTGGAGCAATATCAGACATATATAGATTGTTTGTTGTTTGGATTGTTTAATTGCCTGATTAAAGAATAAAGTCTAATGAAAAATATCAACCAGGCAATAAAACAATCTTTCAGTTTTCACAAGTATAAGAACAACATAAAAGGCCTAAATTAATGAAAAAGAAACTGATTTTAAGGCCTACGTTTGCTTTTCATGGACTAACACAGCTTATTTTATGCTGTAATTCTACAATTCTACGATGGTTGAATACCTGTAGCATTTCAAAATCGCAGAATCATAGTATGGTAGAATTGGAGCATCAAATTATAAATTAGCCATAAACTTCATTGCGGGAAGCTTTCAGGGTATTCATCAATAGAGAAGTAACTGTCATGGGTCCTACTCCACCTGGCACCGGTGTAATAAAGCTACATTTTGGTGCGACAGTTTCAAAATCTACATCTCCTTTAAGGCGATACCCCCTTTTTGCAGTAGCATCTTCTACGCGATTGATTCCGACATCAATAACCACGGCTCCCTCCTTGACCATATCTGCTTTCACAAAATCAGCAATTCCAATTGCAGCTACGATTATATCTGCTCTTTTTACCTCGGCAGGCAAATCTTTGGTTCGACTATGTGTTAATGTTACAGTACAGTTTCCAATCTTGGCCTTTCTTGAAAGGAGAATGCTCATTGGGGTGCCTACAATATTACTTCTACCGATCACTACAGCATGTTTACCTGAGGTGTCAATTCCATATCTTTCGAGCATAGTAATAATACCATTTGGGGTAGCAGGTAGATAAGAAGGGAGCCCCTGAGCCATTCGCCCAAAATTAACCGGATGAAAACCATCAACGTCCTTTTTTGGATCTATAGCCAGGGTTACCTTTAATTCATCAATGTGTTTTGGAAGCGGCAACTGCACAATAAATCCATCTATGTCTGGATCATTGTTCAAATCATCCACGATTTTTAACAATTCTTCCTCAGTAATATTTGCCTCTTTTTTGACCAGGGTAGATTTAAAGCCACATTGCTCACAAGAGCGAACCTTATTTCTTACATATACCTGGCTAGCCGGGTCTTCCCCAACCAAAACAGCTGCCAGATGTGGAATTTTTCCACCTTCCGTTTTGATTTTATCTACCTCAATCGCAATTTCTGCTTTAATGATTTTAGATAATCCTTTGCCATCTATTAATTCCATAATATGGATTTACTACTTTGTAAACTAAGTTTTCTAATACTCTTCGCCGCCTGCGGCGGCTCAGGAAGGGGGCTTGGGGGAGAAACGAGGTACGATGCACCTCGTTTCTCCCCCAAATCCCCTCTGTTTTCGCGCCACAGGCATGAAAACTAAATGATAGAAAACTTAGTTTACAAAGAATTTACATTTTTGGATTTAAAAAATATTACATCAAGCCAAAAAATTTGGCGTATTTTAACAATTCTCCCTGGTTGGATATTTTCACTTTTCCAGTCATTACCGCCATCATCGGGTTTAACTCTCCTTTTAGTACTTTTACAAAATTGTCATTGCTAGCTGTGATCTTGCAGCTTTCCTGACCTTCAAAAGTATCGTGTACCATCATTTGACCATCGGAAATAACAACTGCAAATTGTCCACCTCCATCTCCAGAAATATCAAAATGAAAATTGGTGTCAATTCCCTCCAAACTACCTGCAGGAGCTTTAGCAGGAAGACCATGTAAAAATTCTTTTGCTGTCATTGGTATCTATTGATTTGAATATACGCTAGTCAGAAGACCGCCATTGAAGAAAACAAGCATCTTTTTTGAATGATTTCTACCAATCAAGCAGTCTTCTGTTTTATGTCTTAATCAGGTTTTTTATCCAATTTAATGTATAATCAAACACCTCGTTCTGTTCTTTTTCATTATGAATTTCGTGATACAATCCTTCCCACATTTTATGAACAACAATTCCCTCAACCCTTTTTGAGAAATCAAGACTGGCTTTTGGCGAGGTCAAACCATCCTCACTACCATGCATAATTAAGGTCGGTATTGGCATTTCTCCTTCGTATTTATCAAGCCAATTTGCTGCATCTAACATTTCTGATGCCATTCTGGCTGAAATTCCTCTATAAACATAGGGATCATCTATATATGCCTGAACCACTTCTGGATCTTTACTAATTTTTGGCACATTCAAATTGTTTGACAGAACCAAACCAGGGCTCACCCAATTCAATATCCGACCGATAAAAATGAGCAAGGCAGGTGGTTTCTCTGTAGTTTGAATCCAGGGACCGCTTACAATCAGACCACGAATTTTGGGTTTTCGCCTCAGCACATAATTCAAAACAATATTACCTCCCATGCTATGCCCATAGAGCAATATTGGAAGACCAGGATATTTTTCGGAAGCCTTAGACAATAAAGTTTCTACCTGTTCCAGAAATACGTCCAAACCTTCCACATGACATTTCTTGCCTTCTGTGCGGCCATGTCCTGCCAAGTCAACACCCATCAGAGCAAAATCATTTTCATTGAAAAATTTGGCGACATGATTGTAGCGGTTACAATGTTCACCTAGCCCATGCACGATACATATTACTCCCTTTGGAGCAGCTGTCATCCATTCCCTGGCATAAACTTTTTTTCCGTCTTTCAGACTCCAATGAAATTCGTGGTCTTGCATACTTTTCTAAGCAGATGTGAAATTTTTGGGCAAAGAAAGTCAATAAATAAGGAAGGAACAAAGAATTGAAGCCAGGAAACAGTTCTTTATTCCCTAAAAGGTAATCCTAAACTTTAAACGACTGGTTTTCTCTAAATTATTTAATCTTTGCTCCTTCAATATTACTTTAGAACATTAGAGTTCCTCTGTCCGAGCACCTCTTTTGAATAAGGAAAATGTATTTTGTCAATGAGAATTGTCTTTATGGGTACTCCGGAATTTGCAGTACCATCTTTAAACATACTTTTGGAAAATGATTATGAGGTAGTAGGGGTAATCACCGCAACTGATAAATATGGTGGTCGCGGCAATAAGAAATTAATTCAATCAGCTGTCAAGAAATTTGCAGTGGAAAAAGGATTAAAGGTCTTGCAACCCAAAAATTTAAAGGCTCCGGGATTCGTGGAAGAATTGAGATCCCTAAAAGCTGATTTGCAAATTGTGGTGGCATTTCGAATGTTGCCGGTGGTAGTTTGGGATATGCCATCAATCGGGACTTTTAATCTGCATGGTTCCTTACTCCCCAAATATCGGGGGGCTGCTCCCATCAATTGGGCTATCATAAATGGAGAAAATGAAACTGGGGTCACCACATTTTTCCTTAAACATGAAATTGACACTGGAGATATATTATTACAGGAAAAGTTGCCCATTGGAGAAAACGATACCGCCGGAGATATTCATGACAGGATGATGGACTTAGGAGCCAATGTCGTATTAAAAACAGTTCAGGCAATTGAAAAGGGTGGTTTTGAATTGATGCCGCAGGATGACTCCCTGGTCACCAAGGCCCCTAAAATATACCATGAAACATGTGAAATCAATTTTAACCAGGATACCCAAAGCATTCATAACTTTATAAGGGGTTTAAGCCCCTACCCCGCTGCCTGGGCAACATTAGATCAAAAGCAATTCAAGATTTTAAAAACGACCAAAGAGATAGCTGAACACCAATTCGAACCTGGGAAATTGATAACTGATAACAAGAAATTTATAAAAATCGCTACAAAGGATGGATTTGTTCAAATTCATCAATTACAATTGCAGGGAAAACGTAGAATGCTTACCAGGGAATTTTTAAACGGTTACAACTTCTAATTTTTTTCTATTTTCGGGCTACGTAGCCAGGCTCTCCAGAGCCATTAATCTTCGTTTGAATAATCATTTTTCTCATGTTGCGGCTCTGGAGAGCCGTTCTACAATTACGCATTAACACAACCAACAAATGAAAAACTTAGCACTTCACTGGAAAATTATTATTGGAATGGTACTCGGTGTGATAGCTGGATGGATCGCCATTCAATTTTCCGGAGGAAAAGAATTGATAATAGACTGGATTAAGCCTTTTGGAACAATTTTCATTAATGCATTGAAGCTGATTGCAGTCCCTTTAATCATTGCGTCTTTGACAAAAGGGATATCAGATCTAAAAGACATTTCCAAATTGTCCCAAATGGGTGGACGAACAATAGGATTATATTTATTCACGACTTTAGTTGCTGTTTTATTGGGCTTATTATTGGTCAATGTAATTTCTCCAGGTGATGCCATCAGTGCAGAAACCAGAGAATCACTAATGCAGGAATTTGCAGGGGATGCTCAGGCAAAAATTTCACTTGCAGAGGAACAAAAAGGGGAAGGTCCCTTACAGCCTTTAGTAGATTTGGTACCAGATAATATTTTTGGTGCTGCTTCCGACAATGGCAACATGCTCCAGGTAATTTTCTTTACCATTTTCTTTGCTATCGGATTAATTTTAATACCAGAAAAGCAAGCCAGACCCGTCAAAGCCTTCTTTGATGGATTTAATGAGGTAATATTGAAGCTAATTGACTTGCTGATGATTTATGCTCCAATAGGCGTATTTGGTTTATTGGCAGCCCTGGTAGCTGAGGCACCCAGTGCAGATATTTTTATCGCATTATTGCAATATTCGGTTACGCTTCTTACTGGTTTAGCTATTCTTATTGTTGTATTCTATCCCACATTGGTAAAAATATTCACTGGCAAATCCTATAAATTTTTCTTTAACGGTATTGCACCTGCCCAGTTGCTCGCATTTTCCACCAGCTCCAGTGCAGCTACGCTTCCGGTAACTATGGAAAGAGTAGAAGAACATTTGGGTGTAGACGAAGAAGTTGCCAGTTTTGTATTGCCAATTGGAGCAACAGTAAACATGGATGGTACCAGTTGTTATCAGGCTGTTGCAGCTGTATTCATTGCCCAGGCTTTTGGTATTGATTTGTCTCTTTCAGCTCAATTAGGCATTGTGCTCACTGCTACCCTGGCCTCCATTGGAGCAGCCGCTGTTCCAAGTGCAGGATTGGTTATGTTGGTTATTGTTTTGGGTCAAGCCGGCATACCTGAAGCTGGATTGGCATTGATTTTTGCTGTAGACAGGCCCCTGGATATGTGCCGTACCATTACAAACGTAACAGGGGATGCTACTGTGTCCATGCTGGTAGCAAAAAGTTTGGGAAAATTGGGTGAACCAAAACAGAAACATTGGGATGATCATTATCAACCAGCAAATTAATACAGCTTAAAGGGAACAATTTTCCTGTTAAATCGTAATATCTAGATATTTTTCAAACCAATGACATTCGTAAAATTATGACAGAAACCCAAACGCTTGGTGTTGGCTCCAGAGTCAAACATGCTGCCTATGGTGATGGCTGTATCATTCGTCTTCACAAAGCTGCATATGAAGTTTGTTTTATGCTCTATGGAATTAAAATGGTGGGAAGAGACTATGACAAATGGGATATAGTGGAAGCCATTGAAGCCAATGAAGCAGTAAGTTTCAATGAAGCTGAGAAATCCCTGATGAAAATTCTAAAAGCATGGTCTGATATTTCTGAAATAGTTGAATTGGGTGACAAATGGGATAAAGGTACTTTAATACTAAAACCATATGACGATTCACTCAAGTCTAAGGAAATGCCAATTGATACTTTTTTCCATAAAATCGTTATGGTTCGAGACAGATTACGAGTGATGGAACAACGGATCAATAGTAGCAAGTTAACTGATGAAGAAAAGGTGAATTTACAGCAGTACATCACGAGAATTTATGGTAGTTTGACTTCATTTAATGTACTATTTAAATACAAGGAGGACCAATTTGTAGGAGAACGAAGCAAGTAAACATTCGTTTTTGTTTACATAGTTCAAGCTTAAGAATCAAGTTCAAGACCTTTTTTGATTCTTGAATTTGAACTTTTCAGGCTAATTCTTTTTACTATTTTTGAGCCCCCAAAAGGACTAAACATATTTGCTGAGAAGGCTTACCCCCATGTTGACCTTACCGCGCACAAATCTTATTTGATTTTTGATTTATTGATTTACAATTCAAATCTTTCATCATTCTTGTAAATCAATGAGAATCAATTACTTACAAAATGATTAGAACCTGGTTTCCACTTGCAATTTTATATTGCATCTTATTCACAAGCTGTGTTACTGTTCAAAATGAATACGAAGCTTTGCCACCTGGGATTTGGCGAGCGGTGCTGGTATTAGATAAAAAGCCCATGCCACCGATGGAAGGAGAAGGCAAAAAGAAAAACAAATACATTCCAGATATTCCAAAAAGAGTTTCAGATGACGTAGTTGAGGGTGAATTGCCTTTTTTGTTTGAGGTCATTTACAATAATGATGGAACTTTCTACCTGGAAATCATAAACGGAGCTGAAAGAATTCCTGTTAAAGATGTCTCATTTGGAAGAAATAAAGTAAGAGCCAAGGACAGTATCCGGATCAACTTCCCGGTCTATGAATCCTACATCATCGCTTTTTATGAGGACAATGCCTTAGAGGGTTATTGGTATGTTCCCACACGTGGAAGCTATCAAGTCCCTTTTAAGGCGAATTATGGAAAAGATCATCGGTTTGCTACTGTGGAAAAAGAGCCTGCTGCTGATTTGACTGGAAGATGGGAAGTACTCTTCTCTGAGGACGCTGAAAGCGCTTATCCTGCCATTGGTGATTTTGTTCAAAAAGAAAATCAGCTTTCCGGAACTTTTATGACAGAAACCGGCGATTACCGCTTTTTGGAAGGAACCGTTCAAGCTGATAAAATGTACCTATCCTGTTTTGATGGTGCACATGCATTCTTGTTTGATGCTAAAATTAAAGATGATGGGTCTTTATTAGGGGTCTTTCGTTCAGGCAAACATTACCAATCGGTATGGGAAGCTAAACGCAATTCTGAAGCCGTTCTCGAAAGCCCTGACTCCTTAACGTATTTGATTGGAGATTATGAAACGGTTGAATTTGAGTTTCCCAATTCTGAAGGTAAAATGATTTCACTTGAAAATGAAAACTATCAAAATAAAATAAAAATTGTCCAAATTTTTGGTACCTGGTGTCCCAATTGCAGAGACGAAACCCAATTTTTAACAGATTATCTGAAAGAAAATGAATTTGAAGATCTGGAAGTTATAGGTTTGGCTTTTGAAAAACATCGTGAGCAAGAGAAAGCATTTAAAGCAATCGATACTTACAAAGATCATTTTAGAATGGATTATGAAATAGCGCATGCAGGGTATTACAATAAAAAGGAAGCAGTAAAATCCCTTCCAATGCTCAATCATATTCTCTCCTACCCCACCTTGATTTTTTTGGATCGGCAAAATCAAGTTCGAAGAATTCACACTGGGTTTGCAGGGCCTGCTACAAGCGAATATGAGAATTTTACTGTGGATTTTGATAATTTTGTGAAACAACTTCTGGCGGAAGATTAAAAAGTAGAATAAACCCAGCCAAAACCTCTAAATGAATGAAGAAAATCACCAAACATATTATTGCCTATAGTGCTGATAATCAATCAACAGCGAATGAAATCCAGCATGTTTTAAGTCCCGCCGGTTATGAATTCGAACATATGGCTTGCGGAAACGATATTGAGTATCAAAACTTAGGTGAACGCCTTTTGGAGTCAGATTTACCAACATTATTGCTAATTAGTGACAATTTTCTCAAATCACCAGGGTGCATGAAAGGAGGTTTGGACTATTTACAAAAACTAACTGGCCAAAACAAAATATTGCCTTTGGTTATTGATGGAACTGAGGAAAATGATGATGGAACAATTGGGACGGTTCCAACTGCTTTTGACAGAGTTAGCCATATTATTAAGTACATGAATTATTGGCAGGAAAAGTATTTGGAATTGAGAAAGCAAAAGCGAGGTATAAAACCAGAAAAAGAAGTAGAATTTAATCACAAACTTAATGTTGTAAGGAGCATATCATCTACAATTGGAGAGTTTTTGAGATACCTTAGAAGTTCAAAGCACTATACTTTTGAACAATTCCAAAACAATCACTTTGAAGCATTTTTTCAATTTGCCAATGATAAGGAAGGTTATGAACAATTTGCAAGTGAAAAAACTCAAGATTCAACACATTTTGAAGTTGAAGAAGCTAATGAAGAGGAGGCAGATAATAAACTTACCAATCAACCTGAATATATTCAAAATAATGAGGAACACTTGGTTGATCTAATTCATGAATCTTCAGAAGATATTTTGAAAGAAAATGAAGACTTAAAGGAGCAAATAAATGAGCAGGAAATTGTGGAATTGGATGTTCCAGAAATAGACATTGCTTCTATACCTGGAATCGAATTATTGAATGGGAATGAGGAGGAAGCAGAACATAAAAAGATCGTGGAGACCACTGAAGCGGAATATGCGGATACTGAAGTAACAATGATCAAAAAGGAAGCCGGTGAGGATGCAGTTGAAGTTGAAACTGTTCTTGAAGTGGAAGACAAGGAATTAGAAAATACACAAGTAAATGAAAAACAGGAAGAAGTTGGTTATGAGACCCAACTCGAGAATCTTTCTGAAATAGAAATAGTAGAACCTGAAAATGGAGTTGATTCAATTCTGGAATCAGTATTAAAGGAAGGAGAAGAATCAGGGGAAAATCCCACTGAAGATATTGAAGAACAATCTTTGGCTGAATTGGAAAAAATTCTGGAGGAAGAAGAAAGTCTGGAAATTTCGGATACCCCTAGTACCGAGCAAACCAATCAAGATTCTGACCTAATTGAAGAGGATAATGAAGGAATGACAATTGAGGAATTGCTTGAAGATTCTGTCGTCAAAATTGAACAAGAGGAGGGAACTGAAGTAATTCAATTCATACAAGAAAAGGATAATTCAGAATCCACTTTTGAGGATGAGCAAATTGAAGTCCCCTTAAATTTTGAAGAGGTTCTTGAAAAATCAACTATTCTATTTCAACAGGGAAATAAAGAAGAGGGATTACAATTGATAAGGAATTCCCTAAACAACAATCCCACCAATACAACCATTCGCTACCAATATGCCTATTCATTGGGCAAATATGGTAATGATTTCAAAGGAGCCATTGAGGAATTGGAAACTCTTTTGAGTTTTGATCCAAAACATGAAGATGCCTACTTTTTATTGGCAGAACTGGCAGAGTTGCACAAAGACCATTTATTGGCCAAAAATTATTACGAAAAGGTAGAAGCATTAAATCCCAAATACCCAAATATTGCCTACCGTTTGGGTATGCTCTATCTCAATCACTTCCAGGATAACCAAAAAGAAGCTTCGGTTTATTTTAAAAAAGCATTGCGAATTAATAAGAAAAATGCCGATGCACACTACCGCTTGGCAATAATATTAAATGAACACTTTGGCAAACATTGGAAAGCTGTCAAACATTTTAAGAAAACCTTGAAGATCAGACCGGAACATCCTTTTGCGAATTACGATTTGGCAATGATTTATCATAGACTGGGAGATAGACCGCTGGCCTTCGATTACTATCAAAGAGCAATTGAAGTCAATCCAGAGTTGCAAACCCCTAGAAATGATGAGGCTTTCAGGTATGCACTTTTGGACGGTAATGACGATGCCAACCTTCCACATATTTTTGACACAGAGGAAGATCCTGAATTTTTAGAGCTCAAGAAAGACATGGCAAGGCTTGAGGCAAAAATGGCAGAATTGAACAAGCCTTATGATCCTGAGGGGTTTGGAAAAGCAGAAATACAAGAACCCGATTTTGAAGCTTTGTTGGAAAAGAAAATGAATATCGATGACCTTCAGGAGGTCAGCTCACCCTTAATTCCTGCAACAAGTGAAGCAGCGTCTGAGGAAGAGTCAGTTGTGCCAATGGAGGAAGAAGCACCTAGAGAAATTGAGGCTGGCCCTATTGTGTTGATAACTGGCGCAACAGCAGGAATTGGTAAAGCAACTGCCGAATTATTTGCGAAAGAAGGTTATCGCGTGATTATGACAGGAAGAAGGGCAGAGCGTTTGTCAGAGATTAAAGAATATTTGGCGGTCACTTACAATGCAACTATCACCACTCTGACATTTGATATAAAAGACCTTGAAGCGGGTGAGGAGGCACTTAATTCATTACCTGAAGAATGGAAAAACGTGGATGTATTGATCAATAATGCGGGAATGGGTAAGGGTTATGCTCCAATTCATGAAGGTAAAATAGAAGATTGGAATGAAATGATAGATACCAATATTCGAGGTTTGTTGTTTTTAACCCGTGCTATTTCCTCAGAAATGGTCAAACGAAAAAGCGGTCATATCATCAATGTTGCTTCCACTTCCGGTAAATATGTTTCTCCAAATAATGCAGTTTACAGCGCCACCAAATTTGCTGTCGAAGGATTGACAAAATCAATGAGAGTAGATTTGTTTAAACACAATATCAGGGTAAGTCAGGTTTCACCAGCTATGGTAAAAACTGAATTTGCGATTGTACGTTTGGATGGGGATGAATCGGGGGCAGCACAATACTATAAAGGATTTCAAGCTTTAAAACCTGAAGATGTAGCAGAAACCATCTTTTTCATTGCAAGTCGGCCAGCCCATGTAAATATCCAGGATATCGAGATGTGGAGCACGCAACAGTTAAGTCCTACTGTATTCAATAAATTGGAAGAAGAAGAATAGCATTTTGAAGAAAATGGTTCAAATCTCAATAATAATAGGATTTGAACTTTTTTAACCACGAACATCCCAGCATGAAAAAAAAAATCAAAAAAAACGAACAAGCCATAAAAAAAACAAGTCCATAAAAATATCTGCTGCTATTCTTTTCCTTTTTGGTATGCTGCTGTATATCAACACAGCTAACCACGATTTCGTCCTCGATGATTTTTCCGTAATCAAAAATAATTCGGTTGTAACAAAGGGAATTGAAGGAATTCCTGAAATATTCTCTAATCCATACCGCTATGGTTATCAAAACTATGAAGGCAATTTATACCGACCTTTGCCCGTCAGCATATTCGCAATTCAATGGTCAATTAGTCCGGACAGTCCCCTTTTAGGGCATCTAACGAATGTATTGTTTTACGCTATTTCTGGAGTTTTGCTTTTTTTGTTTTTGGTACAATTGCTACCATCAAAATCTTTAATGCTGCCTTTTTCCATAACAGCCTTGTTTATTGCCCACCCAATTCATACAGAAGTAATTGCCAATATTAAAAGTCTGGATGAGTTACTCGTTTTTTTGTTTTCTATTCTTTCCATGAAATTTTTATTCAATTACCTGGATGTTCCAAAAAATAAAAAGGCCAACCTTAAATATTTAGTCCTTTCCCTTTTGATTTATTTTTTGGCATTGCTCTCTAAAGAAAGTGCCATTACCTTATTGGCAGTTTTCCCTCTATTGATTTTCTTCTTTTCAAAAAATGATATAAAGCAAAACCTGAAAATTTCCACAGCTTATCTAATCCCTGTATTGTTGTTTTTCCTAATTCGAGTGAGCATCGTAAATGAGGGGGAAATGGTGAGTTTATTAGATAATTCCCTGGTTGAAGCAGAAAGTTTTGGCGAAAGAATTCCTTCCGCTTTATTATTTGTCGGTACTTACTTGTGGAAACTACTCATTCCCTACGAGTTGGTTTCTGATTTGGGATACCATCAAGTCCCTTTAAGCACTTTCGGAAACTGGAAAGTTATTTTAACACTTCTATTAGTGACAGGTGGTCTTGGATTAGCCGTAAGAAGCTTTAAAAAGAAACCCTTGTGGGCATTTGGGATACTATTTTTTGCTATTACCTTTTCTGTTAGTAGCAACGTCCTACTATTAATTGGAACAAATTATGGAGAACGTCTTCTTTTCTTACCAAGCTTAGGTTTTGTGATATGCTTAGCCTGGCTCCTACAAAAACTATCCAAACATACAGAATCTAAGTTGGGCATACTTCAATTCATAAAAAACAATCCTTTATATAGTGCCATTCTTTGCATCATTCTTTTGCTTTATTCCATTCAAATAATTACCCGAAATCAGGATTGGAAAAGCAATTACAGTCTTTATTCTGCTGACATCATGAAAGCCCCTAATTCTGCGAGAATCAATTACCAATATGGATTAGAATTGGGAAAAAAAAGTTCGTGGGCTTCCATACCTGAAGAAAGTCAAAATTTACAGCAAGAAGCTTTCAAACATCTTCAAAAAGCCGTTGAAATCTACCCGGAATATCCCGAGGCTTTGGCTTTAATGGGCGTTTATTATGCCCAAAATCAACAATTCAATGAAGCTCTGGATTATTATCAAAGAGCATTGATTCACAATCCCAACGATGTAAGACTACACAGCAATATTGGAAAAACCCTGGCTCAGTTGGATAGGAGATCAGAAGCAAAAAAACATTTTCAAAAAGCGGTTGATTTGGCCCCCAATGACACAAAAAACCGCTACAATATGGGATTGATTAACTTACAACTAGGTGAAAATCAAGCGGCATTGAAACAATTTCAAGCCATACAAAATTTGGATCCCAATTATCCGCAATTACAGGAATTGATTCAACAGGCAAGTATATTAGGAGAATAGTTTGGGGTGCTGGGTGCTGGGTTGCTGGGTGCTGGGGTGCTACAATTCGGTTAATTGGTTGATAACTGCTTACTGAATACAGCACACTATTTACGGTCTTACTCTGATTTTGCATGCTTTGTTGTAATAGTAAACATGTTTTTCAAAATCTTCCCACTTTACCTTTGTCTTTTTGAGCTTGTAATCTTGCCTTAGATCACTGCAATCTCCAAATAATTTTAAAAATATTTTAGAATAATTTTTATTGCTTACTAAAATCGCTTCCTGGCTATCCTTCCTGACGAACCAATAAGATTTAAAAGGGATTTCTTGGCGCCAATCCATGGGCATTTCAGATTTTACCAATAATTCATTTCTGCTGGATTTTGTACGAAAATAAATCGTACAATTTTTATTAAAATCTAGATTTAGTGGTTGCAGTAAAACCGTTTCTCCACTAGGTAATTGGATTGGCTCAAAGATAATATATTCCCTTTTTCTAGATTCGTAATCTTTTCTTTCCCTTTTTGTAATATGTTGACCCGAAGAGTTGGCCACAAAAAAGTTGCCCAAATCGGAGGCTTTTTGACGAAAGCCAATTATTCGGCTTGCAGGAATGACGTCATTATAACCATCTTTTGTTTTGGCAACCAAATTAGATATTTCACCATCTTCATTAAAAATGACATTCACAAACTTTTCAGTATAAGCAATGCTCTCTGTTTCCAATACAATGGTTTCTTCTTCAAAATCCAGGACATGAAATGGGGAGGAGAATTTTTGGGAATAGAGAATCGACAGATTAAGTTGGCTAAGAACCAATAGCAAAAGGGTATTTTTCATAAAACGATAGGCTTTAATATATTTTCAGGCACCATTTTCTTCTCCAAAGTCCAGTAATTCCTGTGGCAATGATTTGGAGGTTTTTGCGCCTAATTCCTTGATTTTCTGAGCCCTGCCTATTAAAGTATCTCCAAATTTTTTGGAATCTACCAATTTATTCATCGCATCATGATAGGAATTTTGGGCGCTTTCGATTTTGTTGCCTACAGTTTTTAAATCATCTACAAAACTGACAAACTTATCATACAACAGACCACTTTGCCTCGCAATTTCCAATACACTTTTTTTCTGTTTTTCCTGAGTCCAAATATAAGACACTGTTCGCATGGTTGCCAATAAAGTTGAAGTGGTTACCAATACAATATTTTTATCCAGCGCATCTAAAAACAATCTAGAATCCTCCTGAACAGCTACCGTAAAAGCAGGTTCAATAGGAATAAAAAGCAGCAAATAATCGGGGGTATTGATTTGATACAATTGTTGATAATTTTTGCTCCCCAAATCTTTAATATGGGCACGGATGCTGTCCAGGTGAGCTTTTAAATATTTTTCCTTTTCTTCTCTGTTTTCAGAATTAAAAAACTTTTCATAGGCGATAAGGGACACTTTTGAATCAATCACCAAATGTTTGTAATTCGGTAAATTGATGACACAATCCGGTCTCCTTTCTAAACCATCCGTATTTTTAAAGGAAGTTTGTGTACTGAAGTGAATGTCTTTTACCAAACCTGCTTTTTCCAACAGCAATTCCAATTGAAATTCTCCCCAATCACCTTGTGATTTAGAACCTCCTTTTAAAGCAGCAACCAAATTGTTTGCATCTTCTGACAATTGTTGATTCAACAATTTCAAATGTTCAATCTCTTTTTTTAGAGAAACCATATCCTTGGCTTCTTCATAAAACTTTTTCTCAATTTCTTCCTCAAATTCTTTAATCTTGTCTTTTAGCGGAGACAATATTTCAGACATTTGTTGTTGATTTTGAGAGGTAAATTTCTGACTATTTTCAGTGAGAATTCGATTGGCAATATTTTCAAAAGCAATTTGTGACTGTTCCTGAATTTTTTCAAAATCCAAATTCCTCTGTTCCAGTTTTTCCCGAAAATGAATGACCGTTTGCTCTTTTGAAGCGATTATTTTCTCAGCATTTCTCAATTCTTTTTCCTTTTCCTTCAGTTCGGTTTTCAAATTATCAATCTGCTCTGATTGGTTTTGGTGAATTTCCTTGGCAATAAAATTTTTAGAAACTTCAGAGGTCGTTAGTTGTTCAGAGGTGAATTTAAATTTGGCAATCAGCCAGGAAGCAGTTGAACCGATGATAAGACCGAGGAAGAGAAAAATTAAGGCTTGTTCCATAAGGTTTTCAGTTGACTGTTGTCGGTTATCTGTTTCCGTTAATGTGTTTTACATACAACTTTCAACAGACAACTGGCAACTGATAACCGGGGCAAGGTAAGCATTTGTTTCTATTTTTAAAACAATTTGGTCTCAATTACTGATGACTGCCCTTAATGTTTTATCTGCTTTGGGTGTCTGAAGTGCATTGAGAATTTCTGTATCCAATCCATTGCGTTTGGCTTTTTTAACCAATTCTGCGACTTTGAGGGTATCTTTTCTCGACATAGCTTCCCCAATTTCCTGAATATAGATATAGGCGTCTCTGTCACCCCTGAGGTTTTTGAGGTTTTGAATACCCTGGGAAAAAGCTGTTTCTTTTTCAAGCGCCTGGCTAGCTTCAATTTTGTCCTTCCATGCCTGCTCATCAGTGGGGTTTTCCTCAATTTTCCTTTCTGCATCCCTAAACCTTCTCCTTTCAATCTGAATGTCTCTATCAGCAGATTCGATTTTTTTATCGATGACTTTATTTTCGGGTGCCAGATTTTTAGCCTTTTCAAAAATTTTTCTCGCCGTAACAGGTCTTTTTGCCATTTGGTACGCAGTACCCTTTGCAATCAACAATTCCACACTAACCCTTTCATTATCTGTTGTTTGTAGTGCAGCATCAAAATCCTGGGCAGCTGCTAAATAGGACTCCTGTTGCATCAGTAAAACACCTCGATTATTTCTTGCCAACCAATAGTCCGGATGATCATTGACCGCCTTATCAAGGGAAGCAAAAGCGGCAACTTCATTCCCAACCTGTAGTTGAGCATCTGCAAGAATCATATCTTTTAATAATTCCGCATCACCCGAATCACTGGATTTGGAGTCTCGAAATCCAGATTCTTCCAATTTCGCAATAGCAGCCTCAGGATTATTCTCCTCAAAAGCAATTAATCCGGCAAGAAAACTGATTACCGTTTTTATATCTTGCGTCAATGTACCTCCTTTTGCTATGCTGGATATAGTTTTGATATTGTCTAAGGTATTTTCCCCTTCCCACTTTAGCTGACTCAATTCAAAACCCGCTCGTTTCCCAATATACTTAAATTTTGAAGTGACAATAATTCCCTTTACAACAGATGCTTCGTAATAACCCCAAATGACGATTTCAGCATCACAGCTCTTTCCAAATTCCTCTATTTCCGGGTCACCAAGAAGTTTTCCACGGATACTGTCCCGATTGTTGGGAAATTTGATCAGGGATTTCAAATTGTTTGCATTACAAAAATTTTGAAGATCAGTTCTAATGGTTATTTCAGGATTTAAATTTTCAGCCCCTACCAGGCTGTTGAATGGATGAATCATGACATTAAAGGTATCGGCAGCAGCTGGTGGGAAGGTAGGACAATCCTGAATCTTCTCAGATACCTGAACATTAGGGTTGTCGCTCGATTGTTTATGCTTCATTACTCGCCAGGCAACAAGTACACCAACGACCAAAACAATTCCAGTAATCGCCAAAATCCGTAACTGGTTTAACTTTTTCTCTATTCTTACAGGCTCAGAATCCTGAATCACTTCTGGATTCAAATCATCGTTTTGAACATATCCCAAAAGGTTGACAAAATTATTTCGAAATTGGCGATAGCTCAATTGGGCATTTTCAAAACTAATAATTCCCAATCCTTCGTCCTGGATAGTTTTTTTTAATTCTGATTCTAATTGAATGGAGTAATTGAAAAGTTGTTGGTATCTCTTTTCGGTTTTCAGAAATTCCTGAAGGGTATCTACGGCTTGTTCAAGTTCAGATTGGCTGAGTAATTCCTGAACTTTTGATATTATTTTTTGCTTATCCATGATTTCTTTTGGTTCAGTAGGGTAAAAATAGAAGATTTAAGAGTATGGAAAAAATTTTAACGAACTGTGCCAAGGTATCTCTGTGGTTCTGTATATATGTCAATCTTTGATTCAAAGAAAATGGCATTGTTAATTTAATTAATAATGCATTGCCACAGATCCCCCTGGTGGCAGGCAGGGCTGATGATAAGTCCATTCTCTGGTTGTAAGAATCTAATCGAAAAAAGGGAATTAAACCAAAAAAAATTATCTTTGGATTAAACCTTCTCACCTACAGTCCGTCCAAGTCACCAATTCTTCATAAAAAATAAAATCAAATTTCTATGAAAAACAATCATGCAATCAGTTTCACAAGTTTTGTTTTTGCAATCCTTATTTGCTTTTCGCTGCAAGCACAAGACAATTCAGCTACCGAAACAGGTTACCCGGGAGATCACTTTAGTTTAGAGGGTGCCCTCGATTTATTTGAAAAAGCCAAATCCCCTGAGGACTTTGAAAAATTATTGAATACAGAAGATAATAATGTAAACAATTTAGATCTGAACGAAGACGGAGATATCGATTACATCCGTGTTGTAGACAATATGGAAGGTGATGTACATGCGATAGTGTTGCAAGTTCCTGTCAGTAAAACCGAATCCCAGGATATTGCTGTAATTGAAATTGAAAAGACGGGTAAAGAAAGTGCCATACTTCAAATAATTGGAGACGAAACCATCTATGGAGAGCAAAAGATAGTAGAACCTTTTGAAGAAGCTGCTAATGGCGGAAAAGGAGGTCCCTCCGTAAATATGGCTACTGTAAAAAGAGTCGTCATCGTTTGGCATTGGCCATGTGTCCGTTTCATTTATGCTCCTGGTTACAGAGTGTGGAGATCGCCTTGGTACTGGGGATACTATCCGGGTTGGTGGAGACCTTGGAGACCTCGTCCCTGGAGATCTTTTTATAACACTACTTTGGTTTTCCGTCCAAGATTCAGAGTTGTAAGTACTCATAGAGTTGTAAAAGCTCATCGGGTATACACGCCAAAAAGGAAAACTTCGAAAGTCGTTCACACCCGCACTACAACTCGAGTTGCCGTCAAGGGAAAAAACGGGAAAGTAGGAGTTGCAAAAACCACCACCGGAGTAGCAAAGGGGAAAAATGGTCAGGTTTCCGGTAAGCGTTCGACCACGAAGGTGGGTGTCAAGGGCAAAAATGGCAATGTGGTTGCAGGCAAAAAAACGACGACAACCAAAAGAGCCGCAGGTAAAAGAGGCTCAGTTACTAAAAGGCATACAACAACGGCAGGTGCTAAAAAAAGCCGTGGAGGAGCAGTAGCTGGTAAGAAAAAAACCACAGTCACGAAAAGACGAAAAAATTAACATTAACCATTAAATGTCGGATAAACTTCATTTAATACCCAAACGTAATTCAAAATAATTCGTTCTGGCTGGGAGGGCAACCTTCCAGCTTTTTTATATTTGTGGTTTGGGCACTTCGTTACCCAAGCTATTTTATCAAAAACACTGTTTTACTCTATTATGAAAACACAATTAATTGCGCTAGTCTTTATTTTTTCCACAAGTTTCCTTTCTGCACAAGACACCAAATTCAATGCAAAACCCAAAAGTGCTCACGAATTAGGTGTGAATGTCACTAATTTCATCAATAATTTTTTGAGCTTCAATGAAAGAGGAGGTGCCGCTGGCACTTATCTGATTTCCTATCGAAATTATTATACTGAAAATAAGGCTCATCGAATGGGACTCAATCTTCATTATTCCCTGATTATTTTTTCATTTTCTCGCCTTCATTCCAATTTTCTGGAATCATACTTGATATTATTCGTATTAAAAAATTCCTTTTTTGTAATTTTGTGCACTTCAACCTAATAACTGAGTGAACTGTATTTAAAATTTAAACCGAAATCCACATGAACAGCCAATTTTGTCTATTACTTTTCTGTGTATTTTTCTATCTCACATCTTGTGATGACACATCTTCAGACAATTCATCAAACGATACTGGTACGACTACTCAAACATCCCAAATAAGTTTTGATGCGAGTAATCCACTTTTTAAAGAATTGGAGAGTTCTCAAACTGGAGTGACTTTTAACAATCAAATGGAAATCAACAGTTTGAAAAGTCCAATGCTTTACATCAATATTTTCAATGGTGGAGGTTTAGGCGCTGGTGATATCAATAATGATGGACTGGTTGATTTGTATTTTACCGGAAACCAGGTAGATAATAAATTATACCTTAATAAAGGCAATTTTGAGTTTGAAGATATCACGGAGCGAGCAGGTGTAGCATGCCAAGATAGCTGGAGTACTGGTGTAACTATGTCAGATGTGAATGGAGACGGCTTTATGGATATGTATGTCTGCCGTGCCTATTATGATGAACCCGAAAAAAGAGTCAATAAATTATTTATCAACAATGGTGATTTAACCTTTTCAGATAAAACCCAAGATTTTGGTTTAGTAAAACCTGACTACAGTATTACTGCGACGTTTTTTGATTATGACAAAGATGGTGATCCAGATTTGTTTGTAGGCAATCATCCATTGGATAGAACCAAAACTTCCTATGCTGATCACATCAAAAAGTGGAAGGCTCCAAAATTGGAATGGAGTGACCGGTTGTACCGAAATGATGGAGGTAGGTTTACGGAAGTTACAAAGGAGGCTGGAGTTTTGAGTTATGGCTGGACTCTGGGAGTTGTAAGTGCAGACTTGAATCAGGATGGTTGGCAAGATTTGTTTTTGAGTATTGACCATACAGAACCCGATAGATATTATTTGAACAATCAGGATGGCACCTTTAGTGAAGTTTCTGAAGAATATTTGAAACACATGTCACACTCCAGTATGGGGGTAGATGCAGCCGATATTAATAATGACGGTTTATTAGATTTGGCAGTGGTAGAAATGCTGGCAATTTCCAATTTTGATGAAAAAACCAAAATGAACAGCATGAACCCAGAACGATTCTGGATTTTTGTGGACAATGGTTACAACTATCAATACATGCGAAATATGATGCACCTGGGAAGTGGAAAGGGGCAATTCAGTGAAATAGGACAAATGGCTGGCATTGAAAGAACGAATTGGAGTTGGGCTTCCCTTCTCGCAGATTTTGACAATGATGGATGGAAGGACTTTTATGTGAGCAATGGATATTACAGAAATTATACAGATAAGGATCACCACAAGGTTTACCTGAAGGCATTTGAAGAAGCGGATAAAGTAGGTAAGCCAAAAAGTGAAGTTATGTTAGAATATGGTAGAACTGCCCCCAGTACCAAGCGAAAAAATAATTTCTTCCGCAATAATCGTGATTTAACATTCACTGAAATGGGGGCAGAATTTGGCGTTGATTTTCTGGGCTTTTCCTCAGGGGCTATATATGCAGATTTGGATAATGATGGTGATTTGGATTTAGTCGTAAATAATACCGACGATCCTGCTTCTATTTACCAAAACCAGGTTAGAGAACGAGGCGGTAATAACTTTTTAAGGGTTAAGCTTGATCATCCCAACACTGTTTTCCCAGTAGGTACAAAAGTGACCATTGAAACAAAGGATGGCATGCAGTTTCAGGAATTTGCCTATGTACGTGGGTACCAATCTTCTGTGGAAGGAACCATTCACTTTGGTTTGGGGCAAGAATCAAAAGTAAAAAATTTAAACATCTGGTGGCCTGATGGTAAGGTGCAAACGCTAAATGATATTGCTGCCAATCAGGTATTGACCCTAAAACATGCTGAGGCAGTCCCTGAAGGCAATTCAACCAATAACAATGCATCTTTATTCGCAGAGGTAACAGAATCCACAGGCATTGATCATTCACATGAGGAAACCATTTTCGATGATTTCCAGAGACAGGTATTACTACCTCATAAGATGTCTCAATTTGGTCCATTTTTCACCTCAGCAGATATTGACAGAAATGGTTTAGAAGACTTTTATGCTGGCGGAGGAAATGGGCAAGCCGGGGCTTTGTTTTTGCAAACAGCCGTAGGAAAATTTGAGAAGCAGGAAATTGAGTCATTCAATGCTGACAAGAATCATGAGGACATGGGAGCAGCATTTGTAGATGTGAACAATGATGGCTTTGTGGATTTATATGTAGCCAGTGGCGGTAATGAGTTTAAAGAGGACAGTGAAATGCTACAGGATAGATTGTATATCAATGTAGGGAAAGATCAGGGGTATTTGAGAAAAGTAAAAAATGCCATCCCCGTGGCAACGAACAGTAGTTCTTGCGTCAAACCTTTTGACTTTGATGGGGATGGAGATATGGATTTATTTGTTGGAGGGCGTCAGGTTCCTGGCAAATACCCTTCCCCTGCCAATAGTATGCTCCTGGAAAACAATAATGGAAAATTTATAGATGCAACCACTTCTCGCGCACCAGGATTGGAAGGTCTCGGTATGGTAACGGATGCAGCCTGGACTGATTTTGATGGAGATGGGACTCCAGATTTGGTTATTGTAGGTGAATGGATGCCAGTGACAGTCTTCAAGCAAACAGCTGGAAAGTTTGAAAATGCGACAGCTCAATTCGGATTGGAAGGTACTGGTGGATGGTGGAATCGGATTGCACAAGGAGACTTAGACAATGACGGCGACCTGGATTTTGTCCTTGGCAATTTGGGATTGAATTACAAATATGCGGCAAGTCCCGAAAAGCCATTTCATGTATATGCTTCAGATTTTGATGAAAGTGGTACATTCGATATAGCATTAGGATATTTCCTTGAAAATGATGTCTTATATCCAGTAAGAGGACGTCAATGTTCCTCTGAGCAAGTTCCTTCTATTGCCGAAAAGTTCCCAACTTATGCAGACTATGGGCAAGCTTCAATTTTTGAAGTTTATGGAGATGGTTTGGAATCTGCGATTCACTACGAAGTTACCGAATTCAAATCCTCCGTGATGCTCAATAAGGGAAATGGCAATTACGATTTCCTCGCATTGCCTAACCAGGCTCAAATTGCCCCAATCAATGGCATTATTCTCAGAGATTTTGATAAAGATGGCAAATTGGATGCATTGGTAGCTGGAAACTTGTTTGTTTCAGAGGTTGAAACAGGTCGGGCAGATTCTGGAAAAGGATTGTTCTTAAAAGGCCTTGGAAATGGAGCGTTCAAGGCAGCCACTGCCACTGAGAGTGGACTTGATCTTTCAGGAGATGTGAAAGACATTCATCCAATCAAGCAGGGAAATACTGGAAGCGAAATTATTTTGGTTGGCAATAATAATGATGACTTGAAGATCATACAGTGGACAGGAGGGAGTGGACAACAGCTTTCCAGTTTGCAGTAAAATTAATTTATATAGATAATAAAAATGCTCATTCTGAAGTTACAGAATGAGCATTTTTATTATCATTTTATTTTGACCCATTCATATCCTGCTCTTCCTCATTCTTAGAGATTATCTCCTCCAATTGGGAAGCTCCTACCCTACTTGCCAGAATTTTCTTGTCTTTGTCCAACAAATACAATTTAGGAAGGGAAGTGCCATAAAATTTAACTAAGGCGCGGGCTTTCAATTTGGGATCTGCCACGGTTATCCAGGAAACATCTTTTTCAATGATGTCATTTTTGGCTTTTTCCAAATCTTTCATCGCCGCAGAACTAATTGCATAGACTTCCACTCCTTTTTCTTTCCATTCTTCATAAAATGCTTTCAATTCCTCGGTCATTTTTTTACACGCTGGACATCCGGGTTTCCATAGAAATACCACGGTATATTTTGATTGAATGTCATACAAGCTTATTAAATTTTCTGTCCAGCTTTCTGTATCATAATCGTATAACTGACAACTAACCTGGGGAGCCGGATTTCCAATCAGTACATTGTTTATCATGTATGCATCATCCAAAATTTTCTTTAAATTATCTTCACTTACCCAATCCGCTCTTCCTGTTTTATAATATTTATTTGCGACGTGAACATAAACCTCATCCAATCCAACAATATTTGGACGATAATACTTATTTAAGATATGTGGCAGTGTAAAACGAAAAACCTGTTCATTCATTTGCGCCTTTTGGAGGATGTAGTCTACTGCAACTTTCAGGCTATCTGGTCTTTGGGCATTCAGTTTGTCCAGATATTGATCTATTTTTTGTTTCAGATAGGGTGTATTTACAAAACCAGGTTCTGAAAAATCGAAAGAGTCAAAAAAGTGACTTTTGTAGTATTGAAATTGAAATCTACTGTCTGGAGTACCGTCTTCCAACAGAGGGGGTTCAGGTACTTCTGGTTCCTGAAATGCACCAATTAATTTGGAAGTAAATGAATTGGGTTTTTTGGTCCTGATTTCATTCTGATGATCCCTAACAGAAGCCATTAATCTTTCTTGTTGTACTTGAAATTTAGCTTTCAGGCTTTCATCCTGAGCATTTCCAATTTGCTCCTGTATCGCATTGGCTTGGGCAATTTTTTCATTCATGTAATTCTGATACTCATTTAGCAAATCGTTATCAGGTGCATTTTTAAAAGTTAAATGATCAAAAAAGTCAGGAGCTTTGGTTTCCACAGAAAAATGCTGTTCATCTGGTGTTACAATAAATTCAAAAAACTTGTTGTCAGGTGGCATTAATACCAAATAAACGCCTGTAGGTAGAACTTCATCACCTTTGAACACAAATTGCCCGTTTTCTAGTGCAGTCGTATCTCGTGAATAGACTTTATCTGCTCTTCGATAGGCAAGGAAAGCAGTGTCGCCATCATATTGCTCAATGCGTACTGAAATTTCATAACCAGATTCCTGAGCTGTTATTGGTGAATTAATGATGACACAAACAATCAAAAAAACGATTAAAGAAATAATTGATTTCATAAAAAAGAATGTTCCTCAATTTGAATAATGGGTGTACGAACAGGGTGGCAAATATCTGAAATAAATATGTAGCACGGCTTTCCAGAGCCGTTAAGATTTATGATTTGTTACGGCTTTGTTGAGTCGTGCTACTTTTTGCGCTTTATCTGAGTATTTTCCAAATGCTGGTTCTTCCTATATCATCCAATACCTGCACAAAATAAATCCCTTGATTTAAGAAATGAATATCAATTTTTTCTTCAATAGATTGAGTTCTTTTTGAAAACGATTTTCTACCAGAAACATCAAAAACCGAAATAGTCAAATCAAAGGTATTTGGATTATATATTTCAAAAAAGTAGATTCCCAAACCATAATTAAACACTATTTCTAAAGACGAGTCTATTTTATTCACGTCACTAAACAACATGCAATCTGCAGGATCAGAATCTAAATGGAGCGTTGAACCAGCAGTTAAGTCAAGTCCTTCAAAACCAGGATAATCCGCAGGATATTTATATGCACGGAAAGTAGCATTGTTATTTGGATTTTGCCCTTGGCTATAAGGGAAGTCTCCGTTCAAGGGGATCTCATATTCCCATACCACATTTCTTTGAGGATCAATTTCCATAATTCGTCCTGGTGAACCAAAATTGAGCAATGAGTTGCCATTTGCCAATCGTTGTGGATTCGATAAGTAGGGTGAGTAAAAACTTTCTCCGGCTTGATCACCATAAATTATCTCAGCATCATCTGGTCCAAATGGATCAGACGAAGGAAGTATGTATCCTCCAGTGGAATCTTGAGGAGGACTTAAAATCTCCCCAGTTGAATAATCGGGTCCCGGTCTGCCATTTCCGTTATTAAAAATGAAAATCTTTCCCGCATCCTGTCCCTCTCGTATCCAATGAACGCCATGTTGTCCAAATAACTTTTGATCACTCACCGGAGCACGTTCATATGCCGAAGCATTGCCCCAACGGTACAAGAGGTCTCCCCCCTTTCCGTATTTCCCACCTGAATGGGACGCAGCTTCCGCTGTTGTCGTACTATGATCAATGATCCAGATTTCATCAGAATTGCGAACGCTAATCAAAATTTGGTCCAATTCTGGGTTGTAATCAATGGCATTAAAGTGATTCCAGTCACGAGTGGAATTCGAATTACTGCTATTCAATTCCGGTAAATTTATATTGAATAACTCAGGGTGATCTGCTATAACTCCATAATTCTGTTTTGAAGGGTCAAAATCCTGGATATAGTGATCTTTTATACGCCATTCCCAGACAATGTTCATATCACTTGTGCCAAAAGGTTGTACCTCAATAATTCTTTCAGACCACATATACCCTTCCACTGCAATTTCATTGGGATCCCTACCAAGTTCTATCAATTCATCTGTATACACCAACTCCCAGGTCAAAACCAGCATATTGCCATTGGGCATATAGACTGCATCGTGGTGGGAAAGCCAGGTTGAAGTGTTGAATTCATAAGACCAGACTGTGTTGTTGTCCCAATCTACCAATTCCAATCCTCCTGAATTACTGGCAGAAGTAAAGGGACCTACTACCGAGGGTTTGTAGGTTCGGAGCATTAAGCCATTCTCCAAAAAATAGGCTGCCAAACCCGGTTTCGTACCTCTTGCCCATTCGTTTACCAAATGACCACAATTGTCCACTAAATATGCTTTGGTACTATTGAAAGGAGAGAAAAAGGTGTATCCCTGGAGGCTGCTTTCTTCATTTAGTAGAGTACCGACTGTCAATTGAGAAAAAAGAGAAATGGAGGACAACATTAAACAGCAGATAAGTATATTTTTTTTGGAATAAAGTCTAGTCATTATGGTATTATTTTGAATTCGCAAAATAGAGAAGGATTGGAAAATAATTTCTGTTTTATTTTTTTATCTCCATTTATTGTCTTTTGAGAATCAGAAAATCGGTTTTGTCAGTAAAACCTGTATCCTGATTGATATTGGCAAGTCTTTGCAAAACTTGTTTTATTGCTTCAAATTTTGCATCCTGTATGGAAATATAGTTCATTACAGTATTATTGACCTAAGAGTAAAATTGAAACAGAAATCGAGATAAGGTTCTTTGGATATGCTATTGTAATGCTTTGCCATATTCAACTTTATATTCTACAAAATTTTCTCGCCAGTCATTGATTGTTTCTGGTAGTTTCATATTCCTTTCCTCATCATTTGTAAAATACCTAACCAGAAACTCATCAGTTGATGTTTCTACATCTATGGTTGCAGCCCAAAACTTTCCGGAATCATCGCACATGATAATGGCTTCATTGAAAGAAAAGAAGCCCTGAACAAAGCCGGATTTGCAAATTGCATTGAATCCATCTTTCGCATTTTGCTCCAGAACATCTACATGCTGAAAATTGAAAGCAAAAAGGTCATACATTTCCTCTCCTACAAAAGCTTTGAAATTATCGTGTTGAGTCTCGGTTTGGAAAACATTTTCAGGATTGGTGCCTACACTGAGCTTTGCTTTTTTTTCAATCTCCTGATTGTCATATTTCCCACCTGCAAATGCCCGCATACCAAATCCACAAGCAAAATTAGACCCCTCCTGGGTGAGCAGGATATGATCATCCAAAAGCTCAAATGTTAATGAACAACCTTCTTCTTCATCAAATTCTTTGGAAAAATAGGAAGCTTTATTTCCAGAAATCAAGGCACTACCTTCAGCTATTCCATTGTGCCCACTACGGAATATCGATAGGGCAAAATCAATGGTATCCTTTCTTTTATTGCCCATTAAAAGCAAGCCATTGTCCCATATTTCATTTAGGAACCAATTACCAGACCAGTTGTCATCTAAGGAAATATCTTGTGCCAACAATTCAAAATTGTACATTTTTGATTCATCTGGGGAGGACCATACACCTGAAATTATTTCAGGGGATGATATTTTACCAGTCAATTTACCAGTTTCATTTTCCTCAACATATTCCATGATTTCAAATGTTGATTCACCAATCATTTCACCACTTAATGCGATCCATTTCCCTGTTTTTTTGTAGTAATATTTTCCTGTCAAGAATCCATCTCCCCAATTGGTTAAGGTCATAAATACAGGAAAGTCTCCAATTTTCCCTTCAAAGTTTTTCAAAAAATATTCTGTCGAAGCTTCCCGAGCAGTAGCTGTTTGATCTTCGATTTTTTGATTGGATTTGGGATTCTGGCAAGCTCCAAAAAACAGAAATGAGAAAATCGTAAAAGTGAGTAATGAGTTCATAGCAAGTTGATTTTTGATGAGAACCAGAATTATTTCCAATTCAAAGAAGTTGTCTAATGTTGTTGAATGAATCGGATTGTATGTCATTGATACTTAAGACGAAGCTGATTTTAACTTTCGTACCTGCCCCGAAGGGATCCCTTGGGAGAATGTACGGGAGGAAAAATAGCTGCCCCGATAGTTATGGGGGTCTTTATCAAGGGCTTGCAAGACGGTCATTAAAATAACTTAAGACAACTTCAATATCTAGGTGCATACTTTTAGCAAACAAGAAATAAAAAACCCTTCAAGGAGAAGCCATCCTTCCTGAAGGGTTTTTTCGAAGAAGTCAAAACCTCAATTGTTTAATAGTCTATTGTTTCCAAATTCACCACAAAACCGTTGATTTTTTTCTTCTTCAAATTACTCTTGTATGCCTGAGCTGTTTTTTCATCATCAAATGGTCCCAAAATGATTTTGTATATAGGAGTTCCCTCATTACCTTTTTCAACACTTAACATGATGTTTTTGAACCATTCGCCTTGTAATTCAGCGATTTGTTTAAATACGCTTTCATAATGATTAAAGGAGGCAACTTGAACACCAAAGCCTTTTTTCTCTGGGCGCAGTAATTCAATCTTATACAAATCATATGGCTGGAAATCTTTTCCTTTTACCAAAGTCATTTTTGCAGCATTCTTCGTCGACTTTTCAGCAACTTTTTTGGAAGTTGAAGCCTTTGATGAAGATTTTGCATCCGTTTTCCGGGATGGAGCAGGTTCTGATTTTGCTGTTGTTTTTTTAGGTTCTGCTTTATTAGTAGCTGTATTTTTTGGAGCGGTGATAGCAGCAGTTTCAGTAGAAGCTTCTTTTGGAACCGAAGGTTTGGATTTGGTGGCAACTGGCTCAGCCGCTGAAGGTCCTTTTACAATTTCTACTTTTACTTTGGTTTGTCCTTCTTTGATCATTCCCAATTCCACAGCTGCAGCACGTGAAATATCTACGACCCTGTCTTTAATATATGGACCACGGTCATTAACTCTGACCCGAACAGATTTTTTATTGTCCAAACGAGTTACTTTGATCATTGTACCAAAAGGAAGGGTTTTATGTGCTGCTGTCATTTTATTCCGGTCGTATTCTTCACCACTAGCTGTTGGCGATCCCTGATACTTATCAGAGTAGTAGGAAGCCATACCGTATTCAAATTCATCCTTTTGAGCAAAAATGGATGCAGTGCAAACAAATCCAAGTAGAAGGATTAAAATGTAATTTTTCATAGGAAGTATGTTTAGTTATGGTCTTGGAATGCAGTTGTCGGTTACGGGATTTTCGATATTTGTTTCAGTGACAACCAGAAACTACATACCACATCTTTTAATGAATTTTGATTTTTGAAAAGCACAATTTTTATAGGCAAATACCTCACCATTTGATAATTTTTGGTCTATCAAAAATCCTGGTTTCAATTATTCAAAATTCTTTTATGATTGCCAAAAATAATAGATACTTGTCTAAAACTCAATGTTTTTAATAGAGAAGTTGTTTAAAATTAGATTGATGGCTTTCTTGCAAGTCATTGATTCCCACACCGATAGATATCGGTGCAGCTTTTTTAAATTCCATACTTTCTAACAAAGTGATCCCATTGGGACAAGAATAAAACTCAAAACAGCCAGTCCCGAACTCGATTCGGGAAGCTTCGTCTTGAAAATCAAGCACTTACAAGAAACTTCAACCTCTATTTTTAAACAACTTCTGAGTGTTTTGTTTAAATACTTTATTTCATTTTTGAAAAATTTATTTTTTTAGCTTTGCTGAACTTTTTAAGAGTGTTCCAAAATATGCTCATATCAGCCTTTCCTGATACAATTTTCAAATCCTAATAGCACAATTTAATAAAATCTAATTATGAAAGAAGCCGTAATTGTTTCCACCGCCAGAACTGGAATTGGCAAAGCCTATCGAGGTACATTTAATAATACTGACGGAGCCACAATGGGAGGTTGGGCAGTAGAAGAAGCTGTCAAAAGAGCAGGCCTTGATCCTGCCGAAGTGGACGATTGCATTATGGGAAATGCACTCACTCAGGGTTCTACTGGAGGTAATATTGGACGAAAATCTGCACTTGCGGGAGGATTGCCAGTTACCGTAAGTGGAATGACCATCGATCGACAATGTTCATCCGGGATGATGGCAATAGCTACCGCAGCTAAACAAATCATGGTGGATGGAATGCAAGTCGTCATTGGTGGGGGATTGGAATCCATTAGTTTGGTACAAAATGATAAAATGAACACTTATCGTTTTGTGGACAAAGCATTGGTAGCCAGGCACAAGCACATCTATATGCCTATGCTTCAGACTGCTGAAGTAGTAGCAAAACGGTATAATATCAGCCGGGAAGCCCAGGATGAATATGGCTATCAAAGTCAAATGCGTACAGCAACTGCCCAGGCAGAAGGGAAGTTTAATGACGAAATTTTTGAGGTCACTACCACCAAGGGTATTATGAACAAAGAGACTGGAGAAATAACTTTTGAGGAGGTGACTATATCAAAAGATGAAGGGAATCGCCCAGGTACCACTATTGAAGGCTTGGCTGGATTGAGATTAGTCAACGAGGGAGGAACAATAACTGCGGGAAATGCCAGCCAATTGTCTGATGGAGCTTCAGCTTGTGTCTTAATGGACAGTAAATTGGCAGAGCAAAGAGGATTAGAACCATTAGGTGCTTATCGAGGAATTGCAGTTGCTGGTTGCGAACCTGATGAAATGGGCATCGGACCTGTATTTGCAGTTCCTAAATTATTAAAAGCAAATGGCCTAAAGATGGGGGATATCGGACTTTGGGAATTAAATGAAGCTTTCGCCGTTCAGGTCTTGTATTGTCGAGATCAATTAGGCATTCCAAATGAATTATTAAACGTCAATGGTGGCTCTATCTCCATTGGCCATCCATATGGAATGACTGGTTCCAGAATGGTTGGACATGCCTTGATAGAAGGAAAAAGGAGAGGCACAAAATATGTGGTTTGTACCATGTGTGTCGGCGGAGGAATGGGAGCTGCAGGCTTGTTTGAAGTATATTAATCGTTAAAAAAGAAATAATATTTTTTTCATATGACCGAAACAATTGAATCAAATAATCAAATAGATGCCTTCCGGGCAGATGTTCGAAAATGGCTAAACGATAATTGTCCAGATAGCATGAGACAACCTATCAAAAGTGAAAAAGATTACTTCTGGGGTGGACGTCATACGGAACACAATTCCGAAGACCAAAAGAAATGGTTTGAGGCAATGAAAAGCAGAGACTGGATTGTTCCACATTGGCCGAAAGAATATGGTGGTGGTGGCTTGAACAAAGAAGAAAATAAAGTCTTACTTCAGGAGATGGCTCGTCTAGGCTGTCGCAAACCATTGAGCAGTTTTGGGATTTGGATGCTTGGACCAGCATTGTTGAAGTTTGCAAATGAAGAACAAAAACTGGAACACTTACCAAAAATCACTTCTGGAGAAATCAGATGGGCACAAGGCTATAGCGAACCCAATGCGGGATCTGATTTAGCTAGTTTGGCTACCAGTGCCATAGACATGGGTGATCATTACTTAGTCAATGGTCAAAAAGTCTGGACCTCCTACGCAGATAAAGCAGATTGGATCTTTTGTTTGGTTAGAACCAATAAAGAAACCAAACATGGGGGCATTAGTTTCTTATTAATCGATATGGCATCAGAGGGAGTTAGTACCCGTCCGATTAAGCTTATCAGTGGAAAATCTCCTTTTTGCGAAACTTTCTTTGACAATGTAAAGGTCCCTAAGAAAAACCTGGTTGGAGAACTAAATAGAGGATGGACCATTGCAAAATATTTATTGACACATGAGCGAGAAATGATTGGTGGTATAGGAGATACGGATGTCAAAAAACCATTGCACCAAACGGCAATAGAGACCATTGGTTTGAAAAACGATCATTTAAACGATCCGATATTGCGTCCTGATATTACCAGATGGTCCATTGATATGGCAGCTTATGAGATCACCATGAAAAGAGCCATGGACGAAGCAAAAGCAGGTCAATCATTAGGCGCAGTCTCTTCTTTTTTTAAATATTATGGAACAGAATTGAACAAAGCCAAATACGAATTATTGTTGGCCTTGGGGGGTTTTAGTGGTCTCGTCTGGGAAGGTGAAGCCTTCAAAGATGGACAATTGGCGCGAACATTTTGCAGAACCAAAGGAAATTCTATTGAAGGAGGTACTTCTGAAATCCAATTGAATATTATTGCAAAAAGGATATTGGGACTACCGAGTCAATGAATTTTTTGATTGGAGACATTTTGAAAATGCTTCCAATCAAAAATAAAGGCGAATAAAAATATTATGGCACTTATATTAAATGAAGAACAAACCATGCTCAAAACTTCTGCAAAGGAGTATTTGAAGGAAAAAGCAACAATAGAAGCTTTGCGAAAATTGAGAGATGAAAGGCATGAAGCTGGATTTGAAATTGAAAGCTGGCAGGAAATGGCAGAAATGGGTTGGGCAAGCCTGACTATCCCGGAAGCTTATGGAGGCTTAAATTTTGGATATGTAGGCTTGGGACAAATATTGGAAGAAATGGGTCGTACCCTGACAGCATCGCCAATGGTTTCGACTGTTTTACTCGGTACAACTACAATAAACAATGCAGGAAACGCTGAACAAAAAGCAGCATTATTGCCTGCGATTGCAGAAGGAAGTTTGATTATCACTGTGGCGATGGACGAAAACCCTCGTCATAACCCATTTTTGATAGCAACCAAAGCAATAAAACAAGAAGATGATTATGTGATTAATGGTAAAAAGGTAATGGTATTGGACGGTCATATCGCCAATAAATTGATTGTGGTGGCCAGAACTTCTGGTAATTCTAAAGATAAAAATGGAATTAGTTTATTTTTGGTTAATTCAGATAGGGAAGGTGTAACTTGTCAGAGAACGATTATGATGGACAGTCGAAATGCAGCCATCGTACAGTTTGATAATGTAAGAGTCCCCTCAAGTGCATTATTAGGAAAGGAAGGGAAGGGTGGAGCTATTCTGGAAAATGTTTTGGATATTGCTCGTATCGGACTATCCGCAGAAATGTTAGGAACCATATTGGAAGCTTTTGAAAGGACTATAAACTATCTGAAGGAACGCAAGCAATTTGGTGTGACAATCGGCAGCTTCCAGGCTTTGCAGCACCGCGCAGCACAAATGTTTTGTGAAATTGAATTGTGCAAGTCCTTGGTTTTAAAATCCCTTCAAGCCATAGACCAAAATTCTGACAACATTTCTGTATTGGCATCTATGACCAAAGCCAAAGTTGGAGAGACCCTCAAACTAGTTTCCAATGAGGGTGTACAGATGTTTGGGGGGATCGGAATGACGGATGATGAAGAAATCGGATTCTTTCTTAAAAGGGCCAGAGTTGCTCAATATACATTTGGTGATGCCAATTATCATATCAACCGATTTGCTGAATTAAATGGATATTGATTAAAAATCCTTCTGAATAAAGCTGCCATGGAAAACGAACAAAAAAACCAGGAAAATCAAAGTTCCGACCAGGAGAAAAAAAAATCCGGGAAAAAAACACCTAAATGGCTTAAAGCTCTCGAAACCCAAAGCTGGCAAGCTGAATTATTGATTTCGGGTTTACTTATTGCAGGATTGTTTCAATTACCCGATTATTTCATTTCCTGGGTAGAGGGATATATCGTAGAATCCAACGAATTGGGATTTTATTTTTTTGACATTGCTTCAATGCTGATTTTGGCAGGTATCGACTGTTTAATTTTGTTCTTCGCAGTTCATTTTTTGTTTCGGGCAATTTGGGTAGCACTATTAGGCTTGAACTCTGTATATCCAAATGGGGTCGATGTCAATTCAAAATTTGGAGCGGGACCTGTATATTGGAAAAAAGCAAAGGAAAAGTATCCAAATTTATCTGCTTACAATATTCAATTAGACCGTAATTGTAGTTTAATTTTTTCTTTGGCGACAGTAACTGTCATAATGATGACTTCAATATCGCTATTCATATTAGTTGCTTACCAATTGTTCCGATTATTGATTTCTATTTTCCCAATTATTGCAGATTATGTGATTCATATTGGCATTGCAATTTACGTGATATTTATTGTTTTCACCTTTACTTTACAATACCTAGCGAAGAAATACCCAGAGAATCAAAAGATTGTGAACCTGGTTAACAAGTTTAGTGACAATACTTCTCTCGTTTTTTCCTTTTACATTTTCCAAAAACCAATTGGGTACATAACTACCATTTATACCTCAAATGTCAAATCCAAACTCTTTATTCCGGTTTTATTAATTGTAAGTTTCTTTCTTGGTATAACAGGAGCGACACAAACCCGGAACAATCCCATTTATCGGTACTTTGGAGCAGAAAAATATGTGGCATTTAATAATTTTCCTGACCAAATTTTTCCCTTCAATTATGACAACCTTCGCAATGAAGGAAATAGAATATTTACACCAGTTATCGAATCTGATGTGGTGGATTCAAAAGTCATTAAACTTTTTATACCGACAATAGAACGCGAAAAGGAACAAATGAATCTGGTGGAATTAAGCATGCTTCAAAGGATAAGGAGCAAAGAGGAAATGCGGGATTCCATTGATTTGGTCAACCTAAGAAAAATAGTTGCATTTAATCAGATTTTTGTCAATGACCAAGCTTTTCAAAACCTGAATTTCCAATATTTCACAAACCCGAATCGGGGTGAAAATGGAATATTGTGCTATATACCAACTGAGGGTTTTTTGGAGGGGAAAAATATATTAGAAATTCGAAAAAATTTTTATTCCAAAGATGGCGATCAAAAAATCGTTAAGATTCCTTTTTATTTCCGAGGTAGTTAATTTTCCCTATTTTAGCCATTACATATCCTTCATTTTTATTACCCAACACTTTTGGAAAGATGGTTTTCGCAGAATTAGCGAAATATTATTATGTTTATTAAGGAAAGGAAGTGCTCGGTAATGAAGCTAAATTCTACCTTTCACATGAAGCAAATTCTACTTTTCATTTCTATTTTAAGCATGTCATCTATTGGTTTTTCCCAACAAACCATCAATGGTTCCATACAGCATGATGGCATCCAAAGAGATTATATTCTTTATGTTCCAGCCAATTATTCGGGAGATGACCCAGTTCCCTTGGTTTTTAATTTTCACGGTTATACCAGCAATGCCGGGGCTCAGATGGGATATGGAGATTTCCGAACCATTGCAGATACTGCCGGATTTATAATCGCACATCCTCAAGGCACTCTGTTCGCGGGGAATACCCATTGGAATGTTGGAGGATGGACAATCGGAAGTACGGTGGACGATGTTGGCTTTACAGAAGCATTAATTGACGATTTGGCCAATAGCTATAATATTGATTTAAATAGAGTCTATTCGACTGGAATGTCCAACGGAGGCTATATGAGTTTTTTACTCGCCTGCCAATTGAGTGACAGAATTGCTGCCATTGCTTCGGTAACAGGTTCTATGACACCCCAAACTTTTGACAATTGCAATCCCCTTCACCCTACACCAGTGATGCAAATCCACGGTACCGATGATAGTGTGGTTCCCTATAATGGCGAAATATGGACCAAACCTGTTCAAGAAGCTATTGACTATTGGGTAACATATAATAATTGCGATCCAACACCGACGATTACACCAATGGCTGATATCGATATTACAGATGGTAGTACTGTCGAACATATCGTATATTCAGGCGGGGATAACACCTCCACAACAGAACATTTTAAAGTAACAGGTGGCGACCATACCTGGCCAGGTACAACACTCAATTTTCCGGGTACCAATCAAGACATCAATGCTTCCCTTGAAATTTGGAAATTCTTTTCCAGATACGACATCAATGGAGCGATAACCAATCTGGAGGACGTCGAAAATCAGCCTTCAATAAAAATTTACCCAAACCCGACAAATTCTGTTATCAATCTTGAGCATAATATTGAAAATGCAATTGAGTTTGAAATCGTTTCGCTTTTGGGAATTTCTGTAATGAGTGGTACGTTGACTAGTCCTCAACAAGTTATTGATATGTCTGGATTGGCAAAAGAAATTTATTTTTTGAAGGTGTTGGATCAAACCATAAAAGTGGTAAAAAATTAAGATCTGAAAATCTTATGGGAATATTTAAAAACCCAACTATATTAAGTCTGCCCATTTTGTGCTCTATCATGCAAAAGGGAATAGTCTGTTATACCGCTTAAACATTTATAAATTTAGACAAGTTCTTGGTATAAATCTGTTAAAAAAAATTTGCCTGATGAAAATATCACCCAACTTTATACTTGTAGCATTTGCCTTGTTTTTCTTCTCCTGTGCAACAAAAAACAATGAAGCCCCAAAAACGATTTCAGAATCAGGACCTGCCAATTCAACAGGATACGACTCCCTTGCTGCCGTAAAATTTGGTGCAGATCAATATGGCATGAAAAAATATGTCATGGCATTTTTGATGAAAGGTCCAAACAGGGATTTGGATTCATTAAAAGCTGCTGAATTGCAAAGAGCACATTTGGAAAATATTGGAAAAATGGCAGAAGCAGGCAAATTGGCACTTGCCGGACCATTTTTTGGAGATGGTGACTTGAGAGGCATTTACATTTTTAATGTCGAAAGTATTGAAGAAGCCGAAGCATTGACCAATACCGATCCTGCAATTCGTGAAGGTAGTTTGGTAATGGAATTGAAAGAATGGTATGGTTCTGCTGGTTTGATGGCAGTGAACGAGATTCATAAAACCCTGTCCAAACAGGATGTAACTGAACAATAATTAAGATTAAGCACCAGGTCATATTTGAGTATAAGTGAAATTTTGGAATTCTTTTTTTCTCTAACGAGGCAAAAAACGCAGGCATAGCCTTAGTTCTGACGAGTATTTTCCTCCATCCCAAAGGGAGTCCCTTGGACAAGGGATGCCCTTGGCAAACGAATTTAGAGGAAAAAAGAAACCAAAATTAGTTGTAGATAAATGTGATTTGGTGCTTAAAATTGAAAAAAATAACTTTCTCACCCAACCTTCTTCTTCTTACCTTCGTGTGGTAGAGTAATTACAGGGTTTATTAGTTCGGATTTCCTAAATCAAAAGTTGCGCAACGGAATAATCCCAGATTTCCAAAACCGAACTCCAAGCCCACAACTCAAAATCAATTTTCAACCGATGAGAAAGTTATTGACAACTTTAATATTTGCTGCGCTCGCTTTTGCGATCAATGCCCAAATTACGATTACCGTTTCAGGATTGGTATTCGACGCCAATGGAGTTGGCGTACCCAATGTAAATCTTGAAATATCTATTCCTGGGAATACGCCTACTCAACCAGGATATACAAGCACCGTAACCACCAACTCCAATGGTTATTATGGCGATACCATTACCCTAAATCAGAATGCATCTCAGGGAATTGTTTTTATTACCATGTTTGATTGCAATGGCAATGTTTTGACAGCCACGGCCTCATGGTGGCCAGGCAATGAAAATGTTGTGGCCGATTTTGAATATTGTGCCAGTGGCTCCGGAAATAATTGTGACGTGAGCATAGAACTGGATTCTACCCTTGCTGGAGGTTTGGTTTTAATTGCAAATGCTTCTGGTTCAGGACCATATACTTACTTATGGAATACAGGTGAGACAAGTCAGTCAATCGCTTATTCACCAAATGGTCTATTGTATTGTGTAACCTTAACCGATGCGAACGGTTGTACAGCAGAAGATTGCTACCCCAGTGGTGGTGGAAATAATTGCAGTGTTGAAATAGAATTGGATTCTACTGCTGCTGGTGGATTGGGTCTTACCGCTGTTCCAACAGGTAACGCACCTTTTTCTTTTGAATGGAGCAATGGGGAAACAACTCAAACCATCTCTCTGGACCCAAATATTTCCTTGTATTGTGTAACCATTACTGATACCGATGGCTGTACAGCAGAAAGTTGTTTCCAGGTGAGCAATCCAGGAAATTGTTCTGTTATCATTCAGTTAGACACTACTTCAGCAAATACCCCCATTTTGGTAGCCATGCCTTCTGGGGTAGCTCCATTTACCTATTTATGGAATACTGGTGAGACCACTCAATCCATTCCTTATACTCCCCTGGGTATTGTTTATTGTGTAACCATTATGGATGCAACAGGTTGCGCTGCTACTGCCTGCTATACTTTTGGAGGTGGCGGAAATTGCAGCGTTGAAATTGAATTAGATTCTACAGGTACAGGTTTGATTTTGACAGCAAATGCCTCTGGGACTGCTCCATTTACCTACTTATGGGACACTGGAGAATTAACTCAAAGTATTGCCGTAACGCCAAATTCTGCAGGACATTGTGTCACCATTACAGATGCCAATGGTTGCAGTGCGACAGACTGCTTTCAGTTTGGTGGTGGCAATAACTGCGGAGTTTCACTCTCCTATTTTTGTCCTCCTGGATCTACCCCTGTAATAAGCGCCTCTGCCTGGGGCCAAGCACCATTTACTTACTTATGGAGTACTGGTGAAACAACAGAAAGTATTGTTCCTTCAGACTCAGGAACTTACTGTGTGACTATTACGGATGCAAATGATTGTGAAGCATCTTCTTGCATTACAGTAATGGTATGGCCAAATGATTCATGCTCTGTAAACATCGAAGTGGTACAAGGGGGTGCATGGTTGTACGCCAATGCTACAGGAGTAGCTCCAATAACCTATATGTGGAGCAATGGGGAGGTTACACCTGACATTCAAATTGATCCAAATATTTCAAATTATTGTGTTACGATAACGGATGCAGATGGATGTCAGGCTACTGATTGTTTTGATTTAACAAATGGTTGTGAGGTCGAAATTACACTCAGTCCTGTTTTCGGAGGATTATTTGCTTTTGGAACTGGAGCAGGACCATTTTCATACCTTTGGAGTACTGGTGAAACCACAGAATCCATTTTACCTAATGCCCCAGGAGAATATTGTGTGACGCTTACAGACGCTTTGGGCTGTGAAGCTGAAGATTGTATAATATGGGGAGATACTACTTGTTTTGTAACTATTCAGGTAGATTCTACATCGGGTACAAATGGTCTTCAATTAACCGCAATTCCTAGTGGAACCCCACCATTTACCTATGATTGGAACATCAATACCCAACCCAATGGTCCGACTATTTTTGTCGGACAATCGGGTACCTATTGTGTAGTCATTACGGATGCGAATGGTTGCGTTGCAACCAGTTGTGTTACCGTTTCAATTGGTAGCGGCGGTGGATGCAATGTGCAAATTATTGAAACGGATTCTACCAATGCCATTCACCTGCTGGCAATTTCCAACAGCTTCGGAACCTTCACGTATTTGTGGAGTACCGGTGAAACGACTCAACTGATTACACCAGGGCAGTCCGGCACCTATTGTGTAACCCTAACTGATGCCACGGGGTGTACTGCCACAGATTGCTACACCGTCAACATGGGCAATTCCATTGGTGGCTGGGTTCAGGTGGCAGATAGTTTGCAAGTTCCAGTACTCATATTTGGAGATGTTGTATTATTCAGAATAGACCCAAATACCGGACAACCTGAGCAGGTTGACGAAACCAATATTGAAGCATTCCCATTGGGTTATCGCTATCTATTCACTGATGTTGAACCTGGAAGTTATATCGTACGGGCAGAGTTGGATCCTAATTCAACCACCTTCACGGAATACTTGCCCACGTACTATGGTGATGTTTTGAACTGGGACAATGCCACGGTCATTGTCATTCCTGGCAACCTGAATCAATTTTATGATATTACCCTAATTCCAGATGAACCACTTTCTGGCCCTGGGGGCATTTCAGGTGCCATTTATGAGAGTAATGGCTTGGTGGGTAGCAATGATGACAGAGGAGAGGGAGATCCAATCCCTGGCGTATCTATTTTCTTGTATGATTTCCAGGAATTGCCATTAGAGCATGAATTGACAAATGAAGATGGGGAATACGAATTTGACAACCTGCCATGGGGAACTTACAAAGTGGAAGTAGAAATTACTGGAAAAGACCAAGCTCACTATTGGGTAACGATAGGACCTGATAATACTCAAATTGTTGATCTGAACTTTGAGGTAACAGAAAGCAGTGTCACTACAGGCTTGACAGAAGTGGTGGTCAATCAGGAAATTCAGGTATTCCCAAATCCAACGTCTGGAGAAATATTTATTGCATTTGATTTGAAGGAGAACCTGGAAAGCAGCATTATCCTTACTGATATAACGGGAAAGACCATCATGGTTGAAAATCAATCTTTTATGGTCGGAAAACATGATTTAAGGTTTGACATCACACATTTGCCACAAGGAATATACTTCCTAAATTTCATTTCGGGTAAAGAAGTGATTTCAAATAAAATTGTAAAACAATAAAGCATAGGTAAATGATGAATGATAAATGATGAATGATGAAAATAGAAACTCATCATTCATCATTTATCATTCATCATTCATAGAGCATGAACATCCATCCGCAACTCTTAAAGGATTGTCAGCGCGGTGATAGGAAAGCGCAGTTCCAACTCTACAGGAGTTGCTATAATGTTTTAATGGGCGTTTGTGTTCGTTATCAAAAAAATCAGGAAGAAGCCAAAGCAGTCTTAAACCTGGGTTTTTTGAAGATTTTGAACAACCTGGACAAGTATTCATTTAAGGCTCCTTTTTTTGCCTGGATTAGAAGGATAATGATTAATACCATTATTGATGAATTCAGAAAGAACAGGAAAGTCAAGGAGCTGATTGAATATCAAGACTTTACAGAGACCAATGATGCCAGTCACCTAATAGACTTTAATGAGGCTGAAAAGCAATTTGATGCAGAACAATTGGAGGTTTTAATAAGAAGGCTTCCCACAGTCAGTCAAAAAGTCTTTAATCTTTTTGCAATTGACGGATATAGTCATAAGGAGATTGGTAAAATGCTAAATATCAGCGATGGGACTTCAAAATGGCATTTAAGTTTTGCCAGAAAGAAACTTCAGGAAATGATGCGAAAGTTGATGGAAACGGAAGAACGAGTGATCAAAAGAGAATATTAAGCAAAATGCTGAAAGCCGTTGGCTATTGGCTTTTGCACCAATAACCAACAACTTTCAGTCAATAGCTTGGCTTATGAGCAATTTAGACAAATTTTTTCAGGAAAAACTCCAAAATAGGGAATTTGAATTCTCTGAAGCGAATTGGGAACAAGCTTCTCAAATGATTGCACTGGAAGAAAACCAAAAGCGCAAGCGCCGTTTTGCCTGGTGGGTTTTTATTGGATTGTTGATAATTGGAAGTGGAGCTATAAGCTATTTAAACTTAAGGAACAATGACTCGAATGTCACCAAATTGGAGCTCGTTGAATCCATTGCTGAAGAAAAATTAAACAATGATGTGAATAGTAGTTTGGAAAACGATACAACTAATAGAACCAAGGAAAATATTTTTCAAAATGAGGAACCAGATTCAAAACTTATTGAAAATCAAATAATTGAACCATTTAAAAGTACTCCAACTTCTACTGAAAACATCAAATTGAAAGAGAATGTAAAATTCGACCCTAAATCAACTCCAATAATTGAAACTGTAAAATCGAATAATGATAATCAAGCCCCAATTGCAAATTCAGGGGAATTGAAACCAATACCTGAAAAGAATAGAACAAATGAATTAGAATCAATTATTTTCTTTTCACCTTATCCAAATGCTACAAAAGTCGAGTTTGATGGTGAACCAAACCTACTGGACTACCTAGTAGATACAAAAGCAAAAGAAGCCATTTCCTTTGTTCAAAAAACCAAACTTGGATTTACAGGTGGTGTTGCGCTTTTGGCTAACTCAAATACAAGTTCTATTTCAGGTTATAGAGCTGGATTTGTTGCAAAATTCCCAATTTCAAATAAGTGGTCTATAGGTTCGGAAATCAGCTATTTACTGTTCAAAAGCGATTTTGGAACTTCCAGTCTTAGTGAACAAATCAATTATGGATACGGTGGAGAAACGGATATTTATGCTTTGATACCCAGTAGTTTGCACTATTTGGAAGTCCCGGTCTATATTCAAAGAAATTTGGTAAAAAGTACGCTCTACGGAGGATTTGGAATCAGTAGTCTTTTAGGAGCTTATGGTAAAATGGAATTTCAGGATAACCGATTGCCCTGGCAGAGAACAGAGGAAGAAAATTTATTGGTAGAGGAGAAAATAGCCATGCTAAGAGCTTTGGAAAGCCAGGAACCCTACAGATACGTGGAAGCAGAAACGATACAGAAGGGATGGTTGGATACTCAAAACCTCCAAAAAATCCAAACTCACTTGCTACTAGGATATGAATTTGAATTAAAAAGAAATATAAGTTTAGGTTTGAGATTGCATTATCGGTTAACCAATTTGCATAAATCGAATCCAGGTTTTTTGAAGGATGATCCCAGATTCATGTTGCAATGCTCTGGAACCTATTTTTTCAAATAGCTACAAAGAAACCCAACCCTCCAGGGCAAGGCTGTTAAGTTCTATTATTGAAAGTCAAAATGTAAAATGATAAATTTAAAAGTATGGGCATTCATAAAGACCTGATAACGAAATTCTTAGAAAATGTGAACTTTTACATTTTACATTTATCATTTTGACTTTTAACTTTATTAGCATAGAACTTAACAGCCCAACCCTCCAGGGTCATAAAAGGGACTTTGAAAAAGTTAAAAAAATGTTTGCCATTAGAAACTATATATTCCTGATAATAATCCTTTTATCCAACTCATGCCAGAAAGTGGAATTGCCACCTCCTCTTGGTAATGAACCAGTTTTTGCCGTGAATGGAACACTTCAGGGTGCTGAATTTAACATCACAGCCGGGGAAGAGCATTTCATTTTAGTTTCTGATTTCAGAAAAGATACAAATGAAGTTTATGAATTTTTTGGACGATTTGAAAAAAGTGATTGCATCCAAAACTGTATGGAGCAACTGACAATAAAAATCAGGGATTTTCAAGTTACCAATATAGCGACCGGAGTAGATATTGAGACTGCGCTGGAACCCGGTTTTTATAGTTTTGATGCCAGCCAGGATACCATTTGGACTTTTGTAAGCACAACATCTTATGACGTTACTTTTGATGCTAGTTCTTCTATTATTTCAAACAATGGAATTAATCCTACTTATATTTGGACAATAGATTCAATAATAACCATAGCCTTTCAAAATAATCCCATCTTTAATTATGAATTTCCTCTAATCAACAACCCAGCCGATTTTCAAATCACCCTAGATTTAATGGGAATAGATTGCCAAAGCTCCGTGAGTCAAAACCTGAGACTTGCAGACCCTAATTATTTGCCTTGTGCGGTACAAATCGTTCCAGGTACACTTCAAGGGACTGGACTAATCGATACCTTGACTGCTGAAACAACCGGAACCCCGCCATTTACTTATCTCTGGTCAAATGGAGAAACGACTCAGCAGGTCATTTTATCACCTGTCGGAGGACCATATACCGTTATCGTAAACGATGCCACAGGCTGTCAATCCCAAGCCTCCATGTTTCCTTCTCAAAATACCGTTTCCTATTGTTCAGCCAGTTTTAGTACAGATATGAAGTTGATAACAAAAATTGATTCTATACCTGAACTCATACCAAACCCTTTTGAGTTTTCCAAAATCATTGTCGAATACACGAGTCCAGATTCAATTTTTTACAGCACAGAATTCCAAACACAACCTACCAGTAACAATGCCTTTTTTGAAATTATTGCGATTGAAGATTTTGATGATAACCCACAAAATCGAAAGACCAAAAAGGTAGCAATACAATTCTATTGTGTTTTATATTCAGAAAGCGGTAATGCCTTGGAGATGGTTGTAAATGAAGGAGTGATTGGAGTAGCTTACCCCAATTGAAAACACTATTCAAGCACGATAAACTTTCCAGATTGAACTACATTCTCAGTCCTCATTTCCACATAATAAGTCCCTGATATCCAATCACTTATTGCTATTTCAATTTTTGAAGTATTATAAAGTTGCTTTTGAACTATCAATCTGCCCTTTACATCTCTGATAATTAATTCTGAATTATTATTCATTTCCATATTTTCATTTTCAATGATCACAAAGTCAGCAGCAGGGTTGGGAAATATTTTTAGATCTAACTTTGAAATGAACAAATCATCAACAGAAGTAGAAGTATCAGGAGGCATTCCAAAAAGCAGGGAGTCCAGTGGATAACTCATAATGCTTCTGGCAAAAGTACCAGCGAATATTTCATTGTGCTCCACATTCCACTCCAGGTCATACACAGGAATGATAGGCATATTGGTTCCCAGGCGCTGCCAATTTTGTCCGGAATTAATGGTAGCATAAACACCTCCATCGTTGGCAATAAAAAGAACAGAATCCTGGTGACCTGGCAGTACATATATGTCATTCACGGCCAAGTCAGGCAGATCTCCGGAAATATCTGCCCATGTTTCTCCCCTATCCTTTGAAGCATGGACCCTGGGAATAAATTCATTGTCCTTATAACCTGAATGGGTTACGTAAACCCAATCAACATTGGTCGGAGAAGCCTTGATTTCCGTAACATATCGATCAGGCAATCCGGCACTTATATCATTCCATTCAGCATCAAAAACAGCATCTGTTCGCCATACTTTTCCATCTGCAGTACCAGCGTAAACCAGATTCTCATCAATGGGCGATTCGTGAAGCGTACTGATATTGTGGTTTCTGGTAGTGGTGGTATCATCAAATTCGGTAAGATTTTCACTGAAAGGGAAAAATTCTGGAATGGTACCAGCTTCACTGATATAAATCCGGTCAGTACCTGCAATCAATCTGTCGGAATTGTGATGACTCATCATGTACGGCATATCCCAATTTCGATCGTCATCACCATTTATACCATCATCAGCACCAAACCATTCATTCCCCCCATCATCAGTCACTGAGATATTTCCTCTTTGCGTTTCTACATAAAAAACGTCGGGCTTGGTAGGATGGAATACCGCCTGAAATCCATCACCTCCAAAAATTCGAGGCCAATCAGTGATTCCTCCAGCATTTCCACCTGTTGTTCCATTATCCTGGGCACCACCATAATACAAATCTGGTGTGTGGGGATTATAGGCAACTCTATAGAATTGAGTGGTTGGAATATTTTCCAAATCACTCCAGGTTTCCCCCAAATCTGGTGTTTTATACAAGCCTCCATCTGTTCCCAAAAGGATGGATTGGGTATGGGTAAATATCAAATCGTGTTTATCTGCATGAACCGAATAAAACCACCATTGAGGAGTCATGCGCTCCCAGGTTCCATTAATGCCTTGCCATAAGTCTACCCCAAGTAAAAACAACATATCATCAATTTCCGGATGAACCCTTATTTTTCCAAAATACCATCCAAAACCTCCTAATGTGTTTCCAGGCAAATCATCATCAGGAATTTGCTCCCAATTATTACCTCCATCTTCTGATCGATAAATTCCATATAATTGATGACCATGGTCAGAACCATTGCCCACAAACATGGAATAAACCAAACCAGGAGTTTGCTGAGAAATGGCAAGACCAGTCCTTCCACCATCTGATAAATTTGGAAGTCCACCTTCCAACATTGTCCAATTCTCACCTCCATCTGTGGTTTTGAAAATTCGTGCTGCTGGTCCGGACACTATCGAAATTTTATTAGTCCTGTGTCTATCCCATCCAGATGCATAAATAGTTTGATTGTCGAAAGGATCCATTACCATATCAATTACGCCTGCTTGCTCACTTATAAAAAGAACTTGTTCCCAGTTTTCGCCGCCATCTGTCGTTTTATATAGCCCTCTCTGCTCATTCATCAACATTGGAATACCCATAGTTGAAACATAGATCACCTCAGTATCTGTAGGGTCAATTATTATTTTTGAAATAATTCTTGTTTCAGTCAATCCCAAATGCTCCCAGGACATCCCCGCATCTTCACTTTTATAGATACCATCTCCAATAAATGCAGTATGTGGAATGTTTTGATCACCCGTTCCGATATATACTATGTCGGGATTGTTTGGATCTAATTCGATATCTGCAATGGAAGGAAAGATTTGTTCATCAAAAATGGGAATCCAATTAGCACCTCCATCTGTGGTTTTCCAGGCACCTCCATGAGAGAATCCTATATACATGATATCCTCATTTTGCGGGTGAACAGCAACTGTGTTGATTCTTGCACCAATATTCGCTGGACCTTGAGTTGTCCATTCCAAATCAAAGCCTGGTTCATCCCCCCTTTCTTCCAAATTACCCTTGATTTGATGTAAACCTTTTTCGTAGGCATTAAAATCAAAGCTTCCATCTGGATTCATCCTTTGCAGAAAAAACTGATCGTTTGGGTAACCCTTTTCTTCCAATTTAGAGACTTTCTGTTGGGCATCTTTCGCTGGATGAGATGTACAATTGGTAAAAGTAATTTGAATAAAAAACAAAAAAGCGATGTAAAGAATTGTTTTACAAATAGTTACGCTATAAAACGAGCATTTCATATTGGGTATTTTTATGTTTTGTTTAGATAAACACCAAAATTATAGATTCCGATGAGGATTCAGAATCTTATTTGGTAAGGGAAGCAACAAAACGCTAACTAGCAACTTGGGTTCAACAGGTATTCTATTCCACTTTATTGATGAATTTATATTGGAACAGCTTGGTATCTCTCTACAAATTCCTTCATTTCTTCAACCATATCGGGAGAACCTATTGCAATAGTAGCCCGCTGATGTAAATCAATAGGCGGTATTTCCAATATCCTTTCTAATTGGGTATTGATTGCCTTTCCTCCCGCTTGCTCGACAATATAAGATAGTGGATTACATTCATACAACAATCTCAATTTACCATGTGGATATTTTCTGGTATTGGGATATAGAAAAATCCCGCCCTGAAACAACATACGGTGAACATCAGAAACCATAGATCCTATGTATCTCAAGCGCAAGTTCAAATCAGAGCAATGGTCAATATATCGACGCATCTCCACATCAAACTTTAAATAATAGCCTTGATTAACAGAATAATAATTTCCTCGATTTGGAATGCGAATGTTTTGGTGAGACAGGCAAAACTCTCCGATAGAAGGATCCAGTGTGAAACCATTGACCCCACGTCCAGTTGAATAAACCAGTAAAGTAGATGTCCCATACAACACATATCCAGCAGCAACTAAATCAATCCCTTTTTGCAGGAAGTCCTCTTTTTCACAAGGTCCATTTTCATCACTTAGTCTTCTATAAATTCCGAATATGGTACCAACTGAAACATTTACATCAATATTGGACGAGCCATCCAGGGGATCAAAAACAACAACATATTTGGAAGCTTTTCCATCTACAGGTGGGATGGGCACAAAATCTTCGTCTTCCTCAGAAGCAATCCCACAACATTCTCCACTATTTCTAAGACATTCAATCAATTTTTCATTGGCATACAAATCCAATTTTTGGACCATATCGCCAGTAGAATTTTCTGCACCAGCGACGCCTAAAATATTGACAAGACCTGCTTTATTGACTTCCCGATTGACAATTTTGGCGGCAACACCAATGTCCCGCAACAACCCTGTTAACTCTCCAGAAGCAAGCGGGTAATCTTTTTGACGACGAATAATAAACTCGTCTAAAGTAATAATTCGATCCATTCGTTAGGTTTTATTTTTTTGGAATGAACTTGTTCTTGATGGTTTGCAAGAACCTATGTGGTGGATTTTTCTTACAATTTTAAAATTCAATTCCATTTTATCTTACAATATTCAATAACTAAAGCTCTTTGTTAATTAAATATGAGTCATCCCCCCAAAGGCAGGGTTGATTGGTTCTACGAAACGAAGTCAAAATGATAAATGATAAATGTAAAAGTCAAAAGTAAAATATACTTTAAGTATTTGATTCTTAGGCATTTAGTATAATGACACACTTTTACATTTTAACTTTATCATTTTGACTTTTACATTTAAAACTAGAACCAATCACCCCTGCCCCAAAGGGGCAAGCTGAATTTTCATTTATATCAAAACGCTATTTTTTTCTTCTTTTCTTAATTGGTTTGCAAGATCTGCAAAATTCTGAAAGAAGGTTGATTTCTTCATTTATTGTTTGATCCCATTTGAGATACACAGCATTCCAATCATATCCTGCTGCATTCATTTCACTCATAAACTGGGATTGGCGGTCGTTCATTTCGTTGGAAACCTGGTTGTAATGGGTATTGAAAAAATTTTGGTTTGAGGCTGCTTTTTTATTTTCAAAAATACGTTTTCTAAATTTCCTTGCATGCAATTCAGCTAAATCAAATTGAATATTTGCACAAGCAAGTAGGTATCGAGTGCTTTCACCACTTTCCATCCATGAATTTTCAGGTGTATAATAAGCAGTTATGTAGCTATTGAAGTTTTTGGTGAAAGCAAATTGCAAGTTGGCCATCTGATAACTCAAATCCATGTGCAAATCAAAGCTGTAGGATTGCATATTGTCTTCAACCATTTGGGGAGGTGTCCCTTGAAAGTCTTCTGGTGATATGATTCGGGAAGCTTCCCATTCGATGGTAGTTTGGGAAAATACAAATTGAGCAATGGTAATAATTGAGAGCATTAAAACTGTTTTCAAACACATAAAACATTTGGTTTTTAATATTCTAAATTCCGGTTAAATTGAGAATGTCAATACTTTGGGCGAAGTTATCTATTTTTGTGCGCCGAAACAAAATCGAATTGGGGCGGTTTTATTCTTTTAAAATCACCATTCTCGAAAAAATCTGATTTCAATTGAAACATCTTGCCGTCCTCAATAAATACTTTATCAAATATCGTTGGCTTTTCTTTTGGGGCATTGTCTTTGTGACTGCCTCCAATCTATTTAGAGTGCTTCAACCCCAAATGGTTCGTGAAGCCCTAGATTTGGTAATTGAAAATATTGCCTTGTACAATATGTTTGAGGGAACTCAAAATCAGGCAGAAATATTTTCCATTTTGGGGAAGATCTTATTGTTGTTTGGAGGCACAGTTCTGCTGCTTGCTCTAATCATGGGTGTCTTTATGTATTTCATGCGTCAGACAATTATTGTAATGTCCCGACTTATAGAATACGACATGCGTAAGGAGATTTTCAACCACTACGAAAATTTGAGCCTCGCTTTCTTTAAGAGAAACAATACTGGAGATTTGATGTCCCGAATAACCGAAGATGTCAACAAGGTAAGGATGTACCTGGGGCCAGCAATTTTGTATGGAATCAATTTATCCACATTAGTCGTTTTGGTCATCTATTCAATGTTGAGTGTAAATGTGGAATTAACCTTGTACTGTTTAGCACCTATGCCTATTTTGGCTTTCTCTATTTATTACGTAAGTAACTTGATAAACAAAAAAAGTGAAGTTATTCAAGCCCAACTAGCTGATTTAAACAGTACAGCTCAGGAAGTATTTAGTGGAATCAGAGTAGTCAAATCTTATGTGCAGGAATCCCCAATGGCTAGGTTTTTCAGAGGTCAAAGCGAAGTATACAAAGACAAATCGATGGGTTTGGCCAAGGTGAATGCCCTTTTTCATCCAACCATGTTGTTTCTTATTGGTATAAGTACAGTTTTGACTGTTTTTATAGGAGGATTGCAAGTCGTCAAGGGAACCATTACAGCAGGGAACATCGCCGAATTTGTAATTTATGTGAATATGTTGACTTGGCCAGTGACAGCTTTGGGATGGATTACTTCTATTATTCAACAAGCAGCAGCCTCCCAGAAAAGAATCAATGAGTTTTTAGATACCACGCCAGAAATTGTAAGTGTCACTTCAGAATCAGAGTTGATTGAAGGAAAGATACAATTTGACAAGGTATCCTTTGTTTATCCGGATTCAGGAATAAAAGCCTTGTCCAATGTTACTTTTAAATTGGAAAAAGGGGAAAAAATGGCAATCATTGGGCGAACAGGATCAGGGAAAACAACTATTGCTGATTTACTAACGAGAATGTACGATGTTAGTGAAGGCACTATATTAATAGATGATAAAAATATAGAAAAACTAGAGTTAAACAGTTACAGACAACAAATTGGATACGTCCCTCAGGATGTATTCCTTTTCTCAGATACCATTGCCAATAATGTGGCATTTGGAAAAGCCGGTGCTCCTCGTGAAGAAATAGAACAATACACGAAATACGCTGCAATTCACAAGGAAATAAAGGAATTACCAGAAGGTTTTGAAACCATGGTTGGAGAACGTGGAGTTACGCTATCCGGAGGTCAAAAACAACGTGTCTCTATTGCCAGAGCATTTATCAAACAACCAAATATTGTCATTTTGGATGATTGCCTTTCAGCGGTAGATACCAATACGGAGAAGCAAATTTTGGGCTATTTGGACAAAGAAATATCAGATAAAACAGCCATTATTATTACTCACAGAATTTATTCCCTTTTGAGTTTTGATAAAATTATTGTCCTGGACGAAGGCAAGATAATCGAAGAAGGCACCCATGAGCAATTAATAAAACAGAAAGGTTATTATTTTGAATTGTTTGAAAAACAGCGAGCCGAGGAATTTAGCGAGGGTAGTCAAAATGGATCTTTTTGAATTCACCCAACTATTTTAGGTATCGGCTCTGTCTACATGATTGACTGTTTTTTTATTAGTTTTATCACAAAAACATCTTATCATGAAAAATGTATCTCTATTAATCACATCCATTATTTTAATTTGTCTGACCACAAGTGGCTGCATAAAAGACAGTTGCGAACGCACAGTCAATTACATCAAAGTCACTCCAATTTATAAAACGGTTGAAGAAATACGAGAGGGAACAATAGTCAATGAAGCACCCCGGGATTTAGAACAACCTGGAAAAATTTATTTTCTGAATAATTATTTATTCATCAATGAACTGCGAGAAGGCGTTCATGTCATCGATAATTCCAATCCATCAAATCCACAAAATATTGGATTTATTAGTATCCCAGGCAATGAAGATATTGCAATCAAAGATGGCATTCTATACGCCAATAGTTACATAGATTTATTTGCAATTGATGTTTCTGATATTCAAAATGCACAACTAATAGGAAGGGAAGAAAGTGTATTTCCTCCAATCTGGGAAGATTTGGACAATAACCAAATTCTCGTTTATTATGATGAAGAAGAAGTTACAGAATCTATGTCTTGTCAAGAACAGGGAAGTTTATGGCAATTTGGGTCATTTTGGTTTGGTTGCCCTTCCTGTGCTGCCAATATTGATTTTACAACCACCATGGCTGATGTTGCCGAATCAAGCACTATTGGAGGAGGAACAGGAATTGGAGGATCCATGGCTAGATTTTCGATAGTCGGGGACTATTTGTACACGGTTGACAACACAGAAATGGACATTTTTTCCTTGTCCAATCCTGTTAGCCCAGAACTTACCAATACTGTAAATCTGGGATGGGGAATTGAAACTATTTTTCCTTATCAGGATATGCTATTCATAGGTTCCAATACAGGTATGTTTATTTATGACAACGCTAATCCCGAAGCCCCTTCTTTGTTATCTGAGTTTCAGCATGCCCGAGCTTGTGATCCGGTATTTGTCAAAGATAATTATGCCTATGTAACACTTAGGGATGGCACCCAATGTGAAGGCTTTAACAATCAACTGGATTTGATAGACATCACTGAAATAACGAATCCTCAATTAGAAGGATCTTTTCCAATGGATAATCCTCATGGGCTTTCAATTAAAGACAATAATCTTTTTGTTTGTGAGGGGAGATTTGGTTTAAAAGCTTTTGATATATCAGAACCAAACACCTTTGATCAAAGATTAACTGATCATCTCAATGGAATTTTTGCCTATGATGTGATTGCCGTTCCAGGTTCCGAAAATGTGCTTTTGGTTATAGGGGAAGATGGATTTTTCCAATACAATTTTGATGATCCCAACAACTTGAGATTATTAAGTAGTATTTTGGTTTCTAAATAATGATGCCCTTCGATTGGATGTTGCGCTCAAAATTCAAAATATTTTTTCTCATGAAGTATTTTGCTATTGTTTTCTTCTGTTTTTCAATCATTTCATTAAAGGCTCAAACTGATCAAACCCAGGATTTGATTTATTTAAAAGATGGGAGTGTGCTTATCGGGAAGCAATTGTATTCAGGGGAAAATGAGCCTTGCCAAATTCGATTGAAGTCTGGAGTTGAAGTAGCCATTCCCTGCGAGGAGATAAAAGTCATCAGAGAAAAAAAGCAAAGGGATCTACTAGTATCAAATGGAAAAACACACCCAATAAAAGGGAGTTATGCCTCCTTCCAGATTCAGTTCCTCTTTGGGAATGGAGCAGATAACAATTTTGATGGCATTGACTATTTAAGAGATGGCTTAGGTCTCCATCTTTCTGTAGGTCATTTATTCTCTAATAAAGTCAGCTTGGGAGGTGGAATAGGATTGGACTTGTATGAAAGATATTGGGAAACAGATGTTTTTTTACCCCTTTATATGGAATCCAGAGGGGCCATTCCTGTAAAAAACATAGCCTTGACCTATAAACTACAAACAGGTTATACCATTGCCGCAAAAAAAGAAAGCGAATATAACTCTGATGAACAAACTAAAGCTGGATTTATGTTCCACCCTTCTATTGGAATCCAGTTTGGAGGAAGGCGCGACTCCAATTTTGGGTTAGCCTTAGGATTTAAGCAACAATTTCTGAAAAGAGAGACTGAATGGGGTTCAACAAGAATTGAAGATAAAGTGATATACAGAAGCCTGATGTTTGGAATTGGCTGGTTATTTTGAAATGAAATAGGAGGTTGTTGTTTCTAACCCTATTTTTTTTGTAAAAACTTGTATTCAACAACAGATATTTAGTTATGAAATCGAATATTCTTTTCTTATTTTTTTCTCTTTTCCTTCTCTACAATTGTAACAAAGAAGAGGTTGTTGTTCCACCTTCTGAAATCAATTGCACCAATTGTTTAAATTTTAATGAACTAGAGCTTGGTCAACAAAGCAAATATTTAAATTTTGTTGGAGAGAGTAGAATTGAAGATAACCCATCCTTTGATTATACGGATGATACATTGGTTGTTAAGGTCATTGGAGTGAATGGAGGTTTTTTCCTAATAGAAGAGCATTTTGCTGAAAACCCTGATTCCTCCTGGAATTATGAAATCTCTTTACAAGCCGATAAGGTTGTTTTTAGGTTTCCCGAATGGCCAGTTGATCCCAACTATACTTTGAATTCTTCAATGTTACTTCAACAATACAGTCATCTATTTGAGCTACCTATGACCATTGTTGATGGAAAAATTGGTGATATGAATGGTTGGGAAGTGGTATTTGACTCCTCCTGCAATACTGCTCCGTGTTATGGAACAATTGAAAATTACGAACAATTCGGTTTCAGTTTTCCTAAACTCAATGTTTTTCATGATTACGGTCCAATGGCTTTTGATGGAGCTGGAATATTTTTCTTCTATCACAATGATTTTGGAATTGTTCGTTCTGTTTCTGTTGGTTCCTGGATTCCCAAGGGTTGGGGTTGGGATTTGATATTGGATTAATCATGAGTTATCCCCCAAAGGCAGAGGTGATTGGTTCTAATTTAAACAGTTTTTAATCAAAATTAAAATGAAAATCAAAATGAAAAAGCCAAATATTCATAAAGCCAAAGGGGCATTCTTTTATTTTAATTTTAATTTTGATTTTCATTTTTTGAAAAAATGATAGAACCAATCACCCCTGCCCCAAAGGGGCAAGCTGAATTTTCAGATTATACCTTAAATTATTGAATTTCAAATCACTATGTAATTTAACTTTGTTGCGGGGTGCGCGTTGCTGGTTTGTCAAACTAACAACGCGCACCCCGCAACAAATTGAATATCAAAAGATTAAGTAAAGAAAATAAACGGAATGGGTTTTATTGCCAAAATTTAGGATGACTCCTGTTTAGACTATTTACTATTTGTCCGAAATTATTTAAATGCCTATAATCTCAAACTAATTGGTTCATTCACCAATTGATATTTCACGTTTACTACTGAAGCATTGATAAAGGTGGTAAAATCACTTTCAATTTTACCATATTGCTCATGGATATGTCCAAAAACATGGTATCTCGGTTTTACCTTCTTTATGCGCTTTAATAATTCTTCACATCCTACCTTTTCATTTCGTGTAGTTGTATCTCCATAACCATAGGCTGGTCCATGAGTAAGCAAAATATCCAGGCCTTTTGGAATGGCTTCCCAATATTTCACAATTGGTTTTCCCCGATGTACATTAAATGCCCAATTGAAGAAATAGGGTGTAATGGGAGAGCCCCATATTCGCAGTCCTTCAATTGTAATTTCTTCATTTTCAAGATAATGAAAGGAAGTGTATCCTTCCAAGGTACTTTTAAAAATGCCAGGTTCTTTTTCAGCCAAAAAATCGTGGTTGCCCGCGATAAAAACCTTATGAGGGATAGGTAAATTTTCAAACCAATCCATAAATTCTATTACCTGAGGCAAGGTACCCATATTGGAAAAATCTCCGGCGTGTATCAATAAATCAGTCTCAGGATTGATTTTATTGGTCAATTCATTGTGTAATCCATGCGTATCTGAGATAAAAGAAACGAGCATTATTTGACACTAGGTTTGTTTTTTAATTTGTTTCCTTTGCAAAATAAAAGCATTCATAGAATGACCTATTACTAGGCCAAAAAAGAAAAAATAATTCCATATTCAATTATTATTATTCATATCCTCCTGATTGAGTTGATTTTTGGGAAATCATTTACCTTCGCGAAACTAATTTTTAAATAAAACCACAACCATGAAAAGAATACCATACCTTCTATTAGCAATTATTTTCCTATTGCCTTTTAATGAAGCATTTGCGCAAAAAAAGAAGAAAAAAGCAGATGATTCAGTCCAAACTGAAAAACCAAAATACTATCTGGATACAGTCTCTCTTTCAGGTTTGAAATGGAGGAACATTGGTCCTGCCTTTACATCTGGCAGGATTGCAGATATTGCTATTCATCCTGACAATCGGAGTATTTATTACGTTGCCACTGCCTCTGGAGGTGTATGGAAAACAACTAATTCCGGGACGACCTACAAACCAATTTTTGACGGGCAAGGTAGTTATTCCATGGGTTGCGTAACCATTGATCCAAACAATCCAAACGTTATTTGGGTAGGAACTGGTGAAAATAACAACCAGCGTTCAGTGGGTTACGGAGACGGCGTTTATAAAAGTGAGAATGGTGGAAAAAGCTGGAAAAATATGGGATTGAAAAATTCCGAACACGTAGGGAAAATCATTGTACACCCTGAAAATACCAATGTAATTTATGTAGCTGCGATTGGTCCACTTTGGAGTGGAGGTGGTGATCGCGGGGTATATAAAAGTACAGATGGAGGAGAAAATTGGGAAGCCATTTTAACGGTAGATGAAAATACCGGATGTACAGATTTAATTATGGATCCAAGAAATCCAGATGTCTTGTATGCAGCGATGTATCAAAGGAGAAGAAGACAATTTACCTATGTAGGTGGAGGCGCAGGTAGTGGTATGCACAAAACGACAGATGGAGGAAAAACCTGGAAAAAAATCAACAAAGGTCTGCCTAGAATTATGGGAAGGATAGGCTTAACAATTTCTCCAGCAGATCCTGAAAAAATATATGCAATGGTGGAAGCTGAAGAAGGTAGTGGTTTTTACAGAACAACCAACCGTGGTGCTAGTTGGGAGAAGCGCAATAGCTACTTTACCAGAGGAAATTATTATTCTGAAATCGTTGCCCACCCTACCCTACCTGATGTCGTATTTGCAATGGATACCTGGATGCATTGGACCACTGATGGTGGCAAAACCTTTAGCCAGGTAAATGAAAATTGGAAACATGTGGACAACCACAGCATATGGATTGACCCTAATGATACCAATTATTATTTGGTAGGATGTGATGGCGGAATTTATGAAAGTTTTGATGCAGCAAAGACCTGGCATTATAAAGATAACTTACCTGTAACGCAATTCTACAAAGTGTCTGTAGACAATACTGAACCATTTTATTATGTATACGGTGGTACCCAAGACAACTTTAGCATGGGTGGTCCGTCACGTACCAGAAACCAGCATGGAATAGTCAATCACGATTGGTTTGTCACCCAGGGCGGTGATGGTTTTGAAACTGCTATTGACCCAGACAATCCCGACATTATTTATGCTCAATATCAGTATGGTGGAATCACACGATATGACCGGGCATCAGGAGAAAATATGGGTATACAACCAAAACCCCGCGAAGGAGAAGATGCTTATCGCTGGAATTGGGATGCACCTCTGGCAACTTCCGTCCACAAATCTGGTAGAGTATATTATGCTGCAAATAAACTATTCAGAAGTGATGACAGAGCCAATACATGGGAAGTGATCAGTCCAGATTTAACCAGACAACTGGACAGGAATACCTTTAAAGTAATGGGAAGGGTCCAAAGCATTGATGCAGTTGCTAAAAATGCTTCTACATCCCAATATGGTACCATAGTATCCTTTTCTGAATCTCCGTTAAACGAAAATTTACTTTATGTCGGTACGGACGACGGTTTAATCCAGATTACAGAAGATGGAGGCACTACCTGGACCAAAATCGAAAGCTTTCCAGATGTCCCTGATCAAACATTCGTGTATATGCTATTGGCGAGCCAACACGATGAAAATGTAGTGTATGCATGCTTCAATAACCACCGAAATGGCGACTTCAAACCTTATGCATACAAAAGTTCGGACAAGGGAAGAAGCTGGAACAATATTTCTTCAAATTTGCCCGAAAGGGGCTCGACTTATTCAATTGCTGAAGACCATGTTGATCAAAACTTATTGTTTGTTGGAACTGAGTTCAGCTGTTATGTGACTGTTGACGGAGGAGGGCATTGGAAAAAGTTTGCTACTGGATTACCTACTATTGCGGTACGGGATATGGCCATCCAAAAAAGAGAAAATGATTTGGTTTTGGGGACATTTGGAAGAGGTTTTTATGTGTTGGATGATTATTCACCATTAAGGGGAGCAGATAAGGAAACTTTTGCGAAGGAAGCTCACATTTTCCCGATTAAAGATGCATTGGTATATGTAGAACGCACTCCTCTTGGATTAAGAGGCAAAGCCTTTCAGGGTGACGGCTACTATGCTGCAAAAAACCCGCCTGTTGGAGCCACGTTTACTTATTTCGTAAAAGAAAAATACAAAACACTAAAGGCTAGAAGAAAAGCAGTTGAAAAAAAATTAATTAAAGATGGAAAGGATGTTTCTTATCCTACTTATGAGGAATTGAAAGCAGAAAGAGAAGAAGAGCCCTCCTATCTAGAGTTTGTCATTAGAGATTCAGATGATAATATTGTCAGAAAGATTAAAACAGGTTTGAAGAAAGGACTTAATAGAATCGTTTGGGATGGACGCATGCCAGATACCCGACCTGTAAGCCTGCGTTCTTCTTCAGGAAGCATCTTTGGTAACCCTAGAACTGGTATCCCAGTCATGCCTGGGACTTATTCTGTCAGTTTAAATCAAAGTATCAATGGAGAAATTTCTGAGTTGGTGGCGCCAGTTTCCTTTCAACTGAAATCACTTGGTGGCAGTACTTTGCCAGCCACTGATAGAAAAGCCTTGATGGATTTTCAAGCTGATGTGGCAGAATTGCAACGAAAGTTTTCCGGAGCGGGGCGTCTGATGAGCAGTGTTGATAATGAATTGAGGCATATCCGAAAAGCTATTTATTCCATGTCAACACCAACGGCTGATTTGGTTAACGACCTCAAAAAATTGGAGGACGAGATGAAGGATATTCGTCAGGCATTATATGGTGATCGTATGAGAGGCACATTGGATCAGCCAAGCCCTTACGCAGTTTCCTCGAGAATCGGAGCTATAAGTGGCGAAATGTGGGGTTCTACTTCAGCACCTACCAATACTCAACGAGAGGGCTACCGGATTGCTTCAAAAGCATTCAAACCACAATTAGACCGATTGAATAAATTGGTAAATGAAGATTTGAAGGCGATGGAGCGAAAATTGGAAATGGAAGGAGCCCCTTATACTCCAGGAAGGTTAATTGAATGGGGCAATTGATAAAAATACTTCAAAAAAAAATCCAAATTCAGAATCTGAATTTGGATTTTTTTTGAAGTTTCCAGTTTAGGCAGCTGGCTTCTTGCGTTTTCTTCGAGTTTTAAACAACTCTATGACCTCTTTTTCTTTCAAGAACCCTAAATCCTGGAAGGTAATGGATACGAATTTTTTGATATCCTGATAATCTTTACCACGCTTATCTGTGAAAAATTTCAATAATCTTCTTACGTAAGCCATGAATAAATCCTTCACATCCTGATTGAATTGTTGGTTCTGGAAAATCTTCATATAAATAGTGAAGACTTTGGACAACTCAAAAAAGTCTCTATATTCCCTTTGTTCCAGGTTATTCATCAGACGAGCGATATAACTATAGATGGTTTTTCTCGTACATTCATTTAATAAGGAAAGACCCTCGTGAGCATTGTAAAAATTCTTTACTGCCTCCTGGGCCTCCTCATTGACGTAGGTTTTTCCATGAACGATATCCATCAAATCATAAAACTCGGTAAGCTCATCATCCACCTTCCTATCTAATATTTCAGAAACCCTATTGTCTGCTCTATTGTCTACATCAAGTTCAGCACTATTGTGAATATCCAACAATAAATTCAACCATTTCTCTGGAAAGGCATCCCAAGCCTTTCGAGTCTTATTGAAATTCTTTGCCAGATGAGCCTGGTTTTCTTTTTCCAAATCAAAGAAATTGGCGTATAAGGCCAAAATATTCAAATGTTCCTGAGTCCCTTGAAAATCTTTATTTTCTATAAAAGTTTTGATATGTGGAATCACACTGGAATTGTCTGCCTTTAAATTGATTCTGAAAGTGAGGAAAATTTTCACCTCAGACCAATAAACCTTCAATTCAGACATATTCGTTGGAAAATCCGCTGTAAGAAAGTTGTGATCCTTAAACTGCTTCTTGTATCGGTTATATAAGGCTTTCCTCGTATTGATGTCCCGGTATTTTTCCAACTTTTGTCCTTGGAGGTAATATTTGATCCTCCTGTTTTGGATAGGCGTAATCAGGTTGGTTATCCAAATATCACTACTTAGCGCAAAGCCCATTTGAATGGATTGCCCAATTCTCTTTTTTAGAATGTCGAAATTTGCAGAATCGCAAATGGCCATCAATACCGCCTTAAAATGTTCCTGAGGTCTTTTGTATTTATAATTTTCATTGATTTCACCTCTTAATACAGAATAACCCAAAATCTTGGGTAAATAGAGTCCTTCAAAATCATCTTCCAACAATCTTTGCTCAAAAGCGATGATTTGAAGCGGATGAAATTCTGATAGTTTATCATAGAGCAGCCCAATTTTAGGTTCAAACATTTCCTTCAATCTTGTAAACTGCGTTTCCTCTTCCTCATCTAAATAAAGTGCCAGTTCGGGTGATTCCTGCAGTTCTTTTGCAATTGCGTCCAAACCATCCTTATATTCCTTACTTAATGCTTCCATTGGATAAATTATTAAATAATATAAGTTGCGAACAACAGTCTCGCCGCCCTACCGGGCGACTCGGAGGGGTTTTAGGGGGTGAAAGCAGGCAGTTTGCCTGCTTTCACCCCCTAAAACCCCCTACGGCGAGCCAGCGTAGCTGGCGAGGCGAATACTTCTCAACTTTAGTTAAATATTTGGTTATGCTATTTTAAAAAGAACCTGATAAAGCACTTAAGCTCTATCAGGTTCTTTATCGGCTAATCAGCCTTAATAAACTTGTATTGAATTTTGGGACTGCAAATGTACCCTTTCATTATCGGATATTCAAAAATAGAGCATGCAATGTTTGTTAAAAAAATAAATCATTTAAAGATTTTCATCAATGATTCCCGATAACTCAAACTAACAGGCAATTTCTCTTCTCCCACTTTAACCATATTGCCTTCAATAAATTCTATTTTATCTTGTGAAATAATATGCGAACGGTGAATTCGGATGAAATGATTATTTGGCAACTCTTTTTCCAGGTTTGCCAATCGCTCTTTGGTTATCAATGATTTTTCTTTTGTGTAAATCCGAACATAATCTCCATATGCCTGCAATCGAATGATATCACGAAAATTTAATTTATACAGCTTTTTATCTGCTTTAACAATCAAAAAACCAGTGTTTCCTTCTGAGGCGTTTTGAAGCTTATTATTATTGTATTTCTCCTCCGCTTTATGAACAGCCTTGATAAATCGTTCTATTGAAAAGGGTTTCAGCAGATAATCTACAGCTTCTAATTCAAATCCTTCTACTGCATATTCGGGGTATGCAGTTGTAAAAATGACCATAGGTGGATTGGAAAGCGATTTTAGCAAGCTAATACCAGATAATTTTGGCATGTTAATATCCAGGAAGAGCAAGTCAATCTGATCCTTTTTTAATGACTCCATCGCTTCAAATGCATTATTGGCAGTCGCAACCAATTGTAAATTTGGCATTTCAGCGATATACTTTTCAATGATTCGAATAGAAAGTGGTTCATCATCAACTATTAAGCAGCGCATTTTTAGGTTGTTTTTGCAGGCGAATAATTAATTCTACCGAAAAAGTATCAATACCATCGAGGATATTTAATTTATACCTTTCAGGATACAATAGTTCCAATCTCCTTTTTACATTTGACAAACCGATACCCCGATATTTTTCCGGTTCGACTTCATCCACCTGACCTTTGTTGTTTTCAGATTTAAAAACCAATTGATTGTCAGTCGCTTGTAATTGTATTTTTATAAATGCATTATCTATTTCCCCTTTTACTCCATGTTTAAAGCCGTTTTCCACAAATGGTATGAAAAGCATGGGAGCAATTTGTTTACCTTCTACTTCTCCTTCTACAAAAAAATCAATCTTTACTTTTTGGTTGCTTCTTAGCTTTTGTAATTCCAGGTAATTTTCCAGGTATTCAATTTCATTTTCTAATGGTACAAAATGTTCATTGGATTCATAGAGCATATAGCGCAAGCCTTTAGACAACTTCAAAATCAAAGGTGCCGTTTTTTCATCCTTATCTAAAGCAAGAGCGTATAAATTATTTAAGCTATTAAACAAGAAGTGAGGATTTATCTGAGATTTTAAAGCACTTAATTCTGCGTTTAGTTTTTCTCTTTCCAGTAAACTTAGCTTTTGGTTGTTTTCAATTAATTGGAACCAGCCTTTGGATAATTTGAGCAGGGTTGTCAAAACCAAATAGATGAGCATAAACTGGGCAATATCCTTTACCTCATAAAATGAAATGAAATAATAATCTGGGAAAAGCCATTCACTCAAATGATTGAATGTGAGGAGGTTGACATATATTCCCAAAAGAAAAGTTCCTGTAAAAAATATGGCAAAAATTACAATCTTACCTTTTTGGAGAATATTTGGTATCAAGAAAAGAAGGTTCGGATAAACCGTTACAAAGAGAGAGATATGAAACAGTCCAGTATAAATCAAATTAATATTTGAGAAGGTATCTCCGTATTCTTTGGAGAAGAATCGCAGTAACAGATAAAAAGAAATAGCCCAAAATAATAAGTGTTGAAACATACCATGCTGGGCTATTTTTTTAAACATTTTGACTTGCATTCAATTCTAATTTTTTAGAATCAGTAATGACCTTATTATTTAGAATTTCCTTTTCAAAGTAGTAGGATCCATAAATGCCTCTGCTTCATCTGCATATTTACTCAAAAATTGTTGCAATTCCTCGGGTTGGGCAGTCAAGACAATATGATCGTCCACATTTTCATGTTTGATTCTGATTCGTTTCTCTTTAAATAGTTTTTCAACAAATTCGTAGTCAAACATACTGATTTTCAAATGTTCATCTGTAATTTCCAATTTGGCAAATGTGTGTACCGGAAACAAATGAAAGGTCTCCAAATCATTTAACCTGTCTGGATCAAAGGAAATATTGTGTTTTTCAAAATCACTTTTTTCAGGATCAGCCCGGTAAAAGTCCAAAAAATAGTGCACTCCTAATTTTACAACATGCACGTTAAATCTGGCCGCTTTCCCCTTCGTATCAGAATGAATTAATTTATAATTCTTATTACTTCCTTTTTCAAAAGACCAAGTCTCAGAATGAGGGCCATCATCATTATTAATGGTGATTTTCATTTTTTTATCCTCCACATCTAAAGTATCTGCAGTCCAAATACCTAATAAGTCCTCAATTAGAACCAACTTATCTTCTGTATAAAGTGGATGTAGAGAGGGAATGCAGCTTTGAAATAAGATGCTCAATGAGAAAAAAGCAAAAACAACAAATTTCGTGTTCATAAAAACTAATTTTGGTTAAAATGATGGGGCAAATGTATAGGAGAGCACTTGCTGTCACAAAATTCGTCGTTGAAATGGAGTAAAATGAAGGTGAGTTAAGCGTTTGTCTAAAAATTTTACAAACTGTGCAAGGGCATCCCTGTGGCACAGGAAGGAAAAATTTAGACATACTCTAAAGTAATTTGACAAATGAGTCTAGCTTCTCAGTAATTTTTGTTTTTGATTCAAAAATTCTTCTTCAGTCAAAATCCCCTTGTCTCTAAGATCACCCAACTGCATTATTTGGTCTAGCAAGTCCAATTTTTCAGTCGGCTCTTCGGTAGGTACCTCTGGGACAGTTGATAATAAGTCCTCTTTAGGTTCAGGTAAAGCTTGAGAAAGGCGATAGCCATTTTTTACAAATTCAATAAATAAAGGCTGTACTCTAATATGGGCTAATGCATCATGGGTATAAATTCTTTCGTAATCTATAAACCCAAATTCAATGGCCTTATTGAGATGAAAAAAGGCAGGATCAGTGTCTTCCAAAACAGAGTAGCAACAAGCAAGATTGAAATGTGAAGCGGGGTCGTCGTATTTTTCATTCAAGGCAGTTTTGAAGTCTTCGATAGCACCTTCAAAGTCATATTCACGAAACTTTTCAATGCCTGATTCTTTAAAAACATTGCGTCGTTTTGGGCGGTAAAAGTCAGGAGATTTTATGGTGGACTGATAAGCAGTTCTATAAGAAGCTTCTAAATTTTTATTGAATTTTTTATCAAAAACCTGTCTTGGCATTGTAAAAAACAATAGAGAGTCTATAAAACCAGCGATTGCAGGAATGGCTACAAAAGGGAAATCTACCCACCACATTTCAGCAGCTATAAAAATGCCTATCAGGAAAGTAATCAGGTAAATAAAACCGAGAAATCGTTGACCTAAATAAAAACGGTGCAATCCAAAAACACCAAAGAACAAAGCAAAGAATCCTGCAATATTTTTCTTTCTCATATCAATCGGGTTTAAAACCCGAATTTACGCAATTCACAGGAAAAATGCTTGAAGGATTTCGACAAAAGGGACAATTACTTGGAGATGAGTAGCAACCTGATATTAATTATTTCGCTAACCAATATTTAACCTTGTTCTTTTTTGGGCACCATAACAAAGCCATTTGTGGAATACTTGGTAAAGTCGTCATATGAAATCCACATATATCCATTTCTGCCCCAATCACTTCCCCAGGAGCTTAATATTTCAAATGCTTCTCTTTCCTGATCAAATCCAATAATTAAAAAAGGATGTACTATGTCTGAATCAAATCCTTCTGGCTCCCATGTTTTAACTCCAGCCAATTCATTAAAACCATCTGGAATTTTCATTTCAAACAGAACAGGATTACCTCGCATTAGGGCTTTTTTAGCTTCAAATAATTTTTGCCGGGGTCTCATTTCTGGTCGAATGATGTGTAGGTAGTTTTCAATTTTATATTTCTGAGTAGCATAAACTCCAGCCGGGATAATAGGAGATTCAAAAGGCATAATAGCAGCACTGACCGTACCGGTTGTTGATAAAAAATTGAAGGCTTCTTTAATGGAGTATTTGCCATGACTCAAATTCAATTCTATAAAATCAGGGCTAAGATTGACTTTGTAATTTTTGTTGTAGTTGGTGTAAAATTCCAAACAAGAAGCAATCGCATAGCTGTTTGCAGAGCCCCTTCCGGCAACTCTCCTCGGTGGCATCATATAGGCTTTCAGGCTTTGCTCGAAAAACATATCTCTTGAGTTGCTTCCAAGTCCTGGCATGGTTACCATCAATTCGTCAATCATATTAAGATCCGTCACTCCAAAAGCCACTCCTTTTGTTTGCATGGTTTTCATTTCCAGGGTATCAAATTGAGCGTTTAATGTTCCAAAAAAGAACAAAAATGCTAATAATGCTAGGCTGAACTTTACTTTTTTCATGGCTTCTAGTATAAAAGGGTTGCTCAAATATGGTTCAAAATGATTGTAAAACCCTATTGGACCATTATTGGACCATTATTGGACAATTTTTTAACAAACTTTGATCAGAGGCTTGAATGGAAAGAAGTTTTCCCTTTTGAGAAAAGAAACGCGAAATTAGGATTTGGTAACCAGTGAAAGGAGAAAATTTGAGAGTTTGGGAAGTTTTTTCCCAAACTCTCATGAGGAACTATTGTTTTATCAATTTAATTGAAGGACTCATCTTGTTACTTTGTTGAATTTGGGCAAAGTAAACCCCATTGATCAATTCAGCTCCAAATCGAATAACACCTTTTGAAGCTTCAATTTTTTGCCGATAGATTTCCTGACCAAAAAGGTTGAATACCACCAATTCAGCATTTTGGTTTGATTCCATTAATTCATAGTTGATGAAGAATCTGTTTGAAGTAGGGTTGGGTGAAACAGAAAGATTAAACGCCTCATTATCAATCACTTTAGTTCCAACTGGGTTCGCATCCCAAACCTGAAAATAGTCCACCAAGCCCTCTGATATGTCATTGAAATCTGTATCATTTATTTCAAACATGATCTGCATATTTTCGGTGGCAGCAATCGTATCTAAAATATTAATTTCAGATAACTCCCATTGCTGAAGATCAAACAGACTAATATCCTCAATTCTGTCAATTTCTATGGTTTCAATTCCATTGGTCAATTTTACAACAATCGCATCATTACCAGGAGGTGGAATTTGCCCCTGTGGAAGGACATTCAAAAACCAGGTGTAATAACTCAACCAGGGTTCATTCATATCTGTAATATCAAAAACTGGAGAGGTGATTCTGGTACCACCACCAATCAATACTCCACCAAATAAATCTGGGATATTCCCTGTTACGTAACAACCTGTTCCGACATCATTAGGTACATCTTCACCTGGTTGAATGAAAACTCCAGGTACAGGAGACTCTAATCCTATTGGAGTCCCTAATTCAAATTGACCCTGAGTCGCAGAACCTTCAATTGTCCATCCCAAATCCAAAGCAAATACATCTTCAATACCTCTTTCCAATTCCACCGTAATATTATTGTTGTCTGGATTAATATCCAAGTCGGAAAGTACTACAGTTCTATAACCCCATTTACCAGCCGAAATTTCATAATTGGAAGCAAAAAATGGGTTTGCGACTACTTGCCCATCTGCATTGGTTGAAAACGCTCCTTCAAAACCATCTGATACAATTTTGAATTTTCCATCAGGAATTGCATTTCCAGTTTCTGAGTCCACTAAATTGATAGTAAAAGCAAACGAAGGCAATGGATTCAGTTCAAAGTTTTGAATGGTCACTACATCATTTTGTAAATCAACAGTAGCTGAAGCAGGTTCGAATCCAAATTTTTCAACAGTAACATCATAGGTTCCTGCCGTAGCTATTCCGGTAGCATAATTGCCTGAAAGGTCTGTTCGCTCAAATGGCAATTCTCCTACAATATCTACCTTGGCGTCCAGTACCGCGCCACCATTTGTAGCATCAGTGACTATTCCTTCCAACCAGCAAGCTCTTACATAATTGGGTTCTAAAACATAAATTCCATCACTAATATCTGAGACCAAAATCAATCCTGATGGCAACCAGGGATAGGCCCCCCAAGCTCCTTGAAATCCAGTTGAGGATGGAATAAATGTATCAAAGTTCCCCACTTCTACCAGATTTTCAGGTCTGGATCCATCCACGATGATACATCCATCTGTATAGTAAGAAATTATCAACCAGTCATTCCAAACATGAACATTGTGAGGAGTAACCCCATCTCCCAAGGTTTCCAATGGTAGAAATTGGTCTAACTCTTTAATATCTGTTAAATCTGAAATATCATAAGCCCCTACCGTAGCTCCACCAACTTCATCTGTGGTAAATAATATCTGGCTATCATCAGATAACCAGGCATTATGCGTAAAATTCGCCGCCGTTGCTTGTGATGCCAAAAGTACAGGGGCTGTTTTGTCCGTCACATCATAAATGGAAAAAACGCCTTGATTAATTTCAGAACTATAAGCTCTATTGTCTCTCACGTAAACATCATGAGAATAGGTTGGCGGACCATGTCCCACGTATTGGGGAACACCTGGCGTAGAATGGACATCGATAAAAATCAGACCTCCATTATTTAAATTACAACCTGACAAATACGCAAATCCAGAAGAATCGATATATATGTTGTGACAAGTATTCAAAAAACCCAAACCAGGAATGTTGGGACTCCAGTCATAAGCATTAACGCTATCTGGAAGTGGAGACAAATCAATTACTGCCAAACCATTGCCACTTTCATTGATGACATAAGCATGCTCCCCCCAGGTTTTGATATCTCTCCATCCAGAAAAGATTCCAGGTACAAAGTCACTTTCTACTGGATTTGCAGGATCTGCTAAGTTTAAAATAGAAACGCCATCATCCCTACCAGCAATAGCATATTCTGTTCCATCAGGAGCCACATATCCCCATACATCGCTCATGTCAATTGGGAATTGATAATTGGAAACATAGGATACATTCAACTGCCCAAAGACCAGGAATGAACTAAAGAAAAAAAGAATCGTAAAAAGGTTTTTCATGAAAACAGGATTTTATTTTTGCTTGATTGTTAAATGTTTGGCGATCACTTTTCATTTAACCTTCAAAACAGTGGATGATTTACAAGTCGCGAAACTAAATATTGGATGTCAAAAAAAATTATTCACCCTACCAAAGGATTGATTTTTTTGATGAAAGTGGCAAGCAGATTACTTTCGGGGCTTTTTTTGAGATGATAAACCAGGATTGTTAGCGTTTGAGATCCTAAGTTGTCTCATATCATACAATTAAATTCTCCTTCCAGAATGGTCAAAATAATTTTGAAACACAAACGAGAAGTAGCAGTTAAAAGGCTACATCCCTGGATCTTTTCTGGGGCTGTATATGAAGTTGATGGAAATGTTGTTGATGGAGACGTAGTAGAAGTTTACAGCAGCAAGGGAGAATATTTGGCAACTGGTCATTATCAGGATGGAAGTATAAAAGTCCGATTGTTTTCTTTTGATAATGAACAACCAGATTTGGCATTTTGGAAACGGAAATTAGAAGCAGCACGAGTTTACAGAAAACAAATCGGATTGCCCAAACCCTCCAATACCAATTGTTATCGACTCATCCATGCTGAGGGCGATGGCTTACCAGGGCTTATCATAGATATTTATGGAAAAACTGCAGTAGTTCAATGCCACTCAATTGGGATGCACCGCCTAAAGGAAAAAATCTGCCAGGCACTTATTGAAATTTTTGGAAATGATCTTGGAGCAGTTTATGATAAAAGTGCAGAGACTTTACCGTCAAAGTATGCGGAAGAGGTCACAAATGGATATTTGTTTGGAAAAGCACCAGAGCAGGAAGTCCTGGAAAATGGACATCGCTTTTTTGTGAATTGGGAAATCGGACAAAAAACCGGATTTTTTTTGGACCAAAGAGATAATCGCCAATTTCTTACAAAATATGTTGAGCAAAAGAAAGTGCTCAATGCATTTTGTTATTCCGGCGGTTTTTCAATTTATGCGCTTAAATCCGGAGCTACATTGGTTCATTCTGTTGATGTTTCTAAAAAAGCGATTGAGTGGACTTTGAAAAATGCCAATATCAATGAATGCTCCATAGAAAGGCATGCGGCATATGCTGAAGACGTTTTAAAATTCTTGCAAAAAACGGAGGAGGAATACGAAGTCATGGTGGTGGATCCACCTGCCTTCGCAAAAAGTCAAAAAAAGCGTCACAATGCAGTGCAAGGCTACAAAAGGTTAAATGCCTTAGCCATGAAAAAAATAGCGCCAGGTGGCATTTTATTTACCTTTTCTTGTTCCCAGGTCATAAATCGGCAATTATTTTATGATACCATGGTAGCAGCTGCCATTGAGGCGGGAAGACAGGTAAAAGTGATGCACCATTTATCTCAACCTGCTGATCATCCAGTCAATTTATTTCACCCTGAAGGTGCCTATTTAAAAGGACTAGTGCTTTTTGTCGAATAATTTTCTCGTTGAAAAGACAGAACTTTAAAATATTACTGATACATATATAAATCGTTTATTTCATTTTATAAATTTGCAAAAAGTGAATCATTCCCAGCACATGAAATTTAAATCGCTTCTTTTTGCAATTGTCATACAAATGGGCTTTCTCTTGCCTTCTCTTCAAAGCCAAAACGCTTTTGCATGTTCGGGACAAGCTTACCTCATTTCAGAAAGTTCAAATGAATTAATTGAACTAACCATCAACCCTAGCAATAACGCATTGAATTTCAACAGCTTAAGTAGCGATTTAGGAATCGACCTGGATGCCTTAAGTTACAGAAAAACAGATAATTTACTTTATGCAATTGACCCAATCAATCACCATTTATTTCAAATAGATGCAGCTATTAATGTGGTAGATCTGGGAGATATTGACCTAGAAAACAATCTGGAATATCGCGCTGGTGAAATCACCCCCGATGGACAGTATTTGGTTACGATTGGATCCCAAAACAATGTGGATCAAATGCTCTCAAAAATAGATTTATCTTCAGGAAATTTCGAGGTTGAAAATATTGGATTAGGCAATCCCACCCAAATACTTGATATAACCTTTGACCCCTATGATGGCAGATTGTATGGTTATGATGCTTTGAATAAGACTGTCCTTTCAATGGATTTGGCAACTGCATCTGTCCTTATTTACCCTCCTGTTGCGGATGAAAATGAACTTGAAGGATTGTTTTTTGATGCCTTTGGTAATTTATTTGGATATGGGACATCTGTTTTTGGGGTTACGACTGCAATCTTTTCTATCGATAAAAATACGGGCCTTGAAGTTAGGAAGTCTACAGGTCCTGTACTTTATTCGGTGGATTTAACGGCATGTCCCTATGGAGTAGAGATGACTAGCTTACCTGACCCTATCGTTTCTTTCCCTTGCAATGAAATCACCTATAATTTCACCGTTGCAAATGCCAGTGGGCAAACTTTATCGGATGTAGTTTTTGAGCAAAACCTCCCATTTGGGTTTGATTTTGTTGATCTTTTACAGAATCCTTTTGGCGGTTCCATTGATCAAGGAAGCCCAAATTCAATCTTTAGATTGGAAAATTTGATAATCCCGTCTGGTATTGACAGTTTTAAAGTTATAGTTGAAATTGGTAATGTTCCTGGTGGTGAGCATTTTAGTCAGGGGGTATTAAAAAACCTACCACCAAATTTGGGAAATAAAAGCCTCTCTGATTTTTTGCTTACTACCAAGCCAGATGATAGTTCCCCGGTAAGTGTAAATATTATCGAAGAGGATAGTATTTTTTTCAGCCAATTATTATGCGCAGGTGAGTCAACGGTACTTGATGGCGGTCAGTATGGAAATAACTTACAGTGGAATGTTGGCTCCAGCGTCCCTCAACTTGAGGTAACAGAACCAGGCTTATACGTGTTAAATGCTACAAGTGGATGTCAAACTACTGTGGTTAGTTTTGATATCACCGTTGCTTCTTGTCCTTTCACAATTGAATTGGGACATCTGGTAATCCCCGAAGAAACCTTACCCTGTAGTGAAGTTACCTATAGATATATTATCGAGAACGATTCAGGAGAAAAGCGAGAAAGTGTGGGTTTTCTGGATACCCTTCCTCCTGGTTTTACTTTTTTAGACATTTTGGAAAATCCCTTCGGAGGAAACCTAAATCAAAATGTGCTTCCCAATATTATTGACTTTAAAGAGATGACTTTGGATTTGGGAATTGATACCCTGGATATTCTTGTCGAAGTAGGCAATATTGCTCCTGGATTATACCATAACCTGGCAATTATTTACAATTTTCCTACAGAATTGGGACCTTTCCGGATATCAGATTATCCAAATACGGTTCAGGTGGACACCACTCCTATTCGAGTCCTTGGAGTCGATACAGACAGTCTTTTCCTGGAACCAATAATTTGCAGAGGTACAGAATTGATTTTGGATGCAAGCGATTATGGTGTCAATTTTTTGTGGAATGATGGATCAATAGACTCTACTCTGGTGGTGAGCAAACCTGGCAATTACAGTGTGGTTTTGTTTGATGGTTGTGAGCCTACTTACATTTATTACGATGTACGAGAAGGTACTTTTATAGACTTGGATATTGATCCAATAGCCGAAATTCATTTGGGAGATAGTTTATTACTAGAGCCAATAATAACAAATCACAGCGATTCCCTTTTTATCGAATGGTATGATCCCCTTGGAACGACTCTCTCATGTCTGAATTGCAAAAATCCAATGGCGAAACCGCTTCGAGACACCAAATACCAATTAACCATTTCCAATGAAGAATGTGCAGATTCTGCTTTGATCATGTTTTTGGTTGATAATACCCGAAGGATTTACGCGCCTAATGTGTTCTCTCCAAACTTTGATGGTATCAACGATTATTTCTATTTGCAAAGCCCTGACTTTGGAAGGATAAATTCCTTTAAGGTATTTGACCGATGGGGAAGTTTAGTCTTTCATTCGTCCAACAGTGAATTGAATAATCCCACCTCAGGATGGGATGGGAGCGTTGGGAAAGAAAGGATTAAGGCAGGCGTATTTCTATGGGAAGCAGAAATAGTATTCCTTGACGGACTCACAGAAATCCTCTATGGTGACATATCCATAATAAAATAAAGTTATGATTTTCGAGTTCTTTAAACTCGAAAATCATAACTTATTATACTGCACTTTTACTTTTTACTCTTCTCATGATCCGCTAAAAACTTTGCTAATCCAATATCTGTAAGCGGATGTTTCAACAAACCTAAAATCGAATTTAACGGGCATGTTACCACATCAGCACCAGCTTGAGCGGCTTCAACGATGTGTTTAGCAGAACGAATAGAAGCTGCTAAAATTTCTGTTTCGAACCCCTGAATTGCATAAATTTCTGCGATTTGGGCAATCAAGTCCATTCCATTCCAGGTAATGTCATCAATCCTGCCAATAAAAGGAGAAAGGTAAGTAGCTCCTGCTTTTGCAGCCAAAATTGCCTGCCCTGCTGAAAATACAAGAGTGCAGTTTGTACGAATACCAATTTTTTGAAAATGACTTAGGGCTTTTACACCATCTTTGATCATTGGGACTTTCACGACGATATTTGGAGCAATATCTGCCAATCGTTTTCCCTCTTCTACAATTCCATTATAATCTGTTGAAATCACTTCAGCGCTTACATCTCCTTCTACAATTTCTGCAATGGTTTTGTAATGATTGATCACATTGGCTTCACCAGAAATGCCTTCCTTTGCCATCAAAGAAGGATTGGTAGTCACCCCATCTAAAATACCCAAATTGTATGCCTCCTTAATTTGTTCGATACTAGCAGTATCAATGAAAAATTTCATAGTTTATTATTGTTATCAGACTCAAAGTTGCCGATTTTGCTTTAAAAAATATGAAGAACATTCATCCCTAAAACAAATCCAGCAAGTCGTGCTTTGTCAATTTGAGCACAAAAGTAAACAGTAAAATTGGAAAGGAATTGAAAAAAAATTAACAGCATGTGGAAAAGCATAAACTGACAAAAAATAGAGTTCAAATCACCTCCAACTCGATGGCTTCTTCGAATTGTTTATCTAAAATATCCATTAAGAATTCTTTGAGCCCCGTTCTGGGTATTTCTCTAGTTATTTTTAACACCTGGTCATTAAAAGAACCGTTCAAAAAGGATCTTCGATGTTTTCGCAATTTATAAAATGATTGACGATGGATATTTTCGGGAATCTCAGATTTTGAGTTGGAAATTTTTAAATACCAAACCTTTTCTTCTTTTGTCCGCAACATCCATTTGTGGAATCCCTTTTCATTTTTGAAATACAAAAAAGGACATTCCCCTAATATTTTAAGTTCTATGCCGCAAAGTATATCTCCTTGTTGTGGTGGCTTAAAACCATTTTGCAAATCTCCATCCCAATCCTCCATTTTATACTCCTTTCTTGGTTTGTTGACTATATTTTGTTCATCATGCAAAATGTCTACATCTGTAACCAATTCGTGATAATACACTTCATTGAACCAGATGGTTTTGCCTGTGTACTGAAATTCCTTTTCTATAATAATGGACAAGTAAAATTGAAGCAATTCTTCAAAATCATTTCCATAAATGGCTAAATGGCATACATTTGATTTTGGATGCAAGTGGGTGTATATCTGTTTTTTTAATAAAAAAAAGGATTCATTCCACTCTTGTAATAATCCTTCAAGATCAGGGTTGTATTGTCCAATATCCAAGCAGGCAAGGGAAATGTCCATTTCCAGTTTTTCAATTGCTTCGTAAAGTTTTCGGGTACTTTCAATAATTTGAAGAAAGTTGCTATACTTTTCTGCCCTTTTCTGGTTTTTCCAAAATCGTTCTCCAAGTTTCTTTTTCTGGTTTTCTAAATAGTCAAATTCATTATAGAAACGAACCATAGTTGGTCCCTGCTTTAATTTGTCAATACCCCTTCTAAAATCACTTGCCTGATCTGCATAACTCAACTGGTCCCACTGTTCTAAGAGCAAATCAAAACCTAGAGGATCAGCTTCAATTTGAAAGTTTATCCCTTGTTGATCTGCTATCAATTTAATAATTAATCTGTCCGAAAAATCATAAGTATTTAATTCTATAGATAAAGGAATTAAAAGTTTTTCACGAATGGTTCTTTGTAATTGTCGAGCACCATATTTGGCATCGTAACCTGCCTCTGCCAGATAGTCCAATACGGTCTTATCAATATTCAAAACCAGGTTTCTGAATTTAATACCTTCCCTTTCCTTAAGGATTTTTATCTCCCTTTCAACAACATGTCTGACATTCTCCTTTGAAAGTGGTTCGAAAGGGATGATCTGATCTATTCTATTGAACAATTCCGGTCGGAAATGTTTTTCAACTGCAGATTTGAAATGGTCTACAACTTCAGCAACTTCTATTTCTCGTTTCCATCCTATCTTTCCTCCCTGAAATGAAGTCGCTCCGATATTTGAAGTCATGATAATTATAGTGGAACAAAAATTAACCAGTTTTCCCTGGCTATCCGTCAATCTACCTTCTCCTAGTATTTGCAACAAAAGGTCATAAATATTCGCACTCGCTTTCTCAATCTCATCAAATAACAGTACACAAAAAGGTTCTCTTCTTACCGCCGAGGTCAACAATCCATCCTTTGAATAATTATTACCAATCAATCTACCCACTGACCAGGGATTTGAATATTCGCTCATGTCAAAGCGAATCATTTTATCCCGACTTCCGAAAGTAAATTCTGCAAGAACCTTGGCCAACTCAGTTTTTCCTACCCCTGTAGGTCCTACAAATAAAAAAGAAGCAATGGGTTTCCCCCCTCTGGAAAGTGCCGTTTTCACGGTAGCCAATATATCTACTACTTCTTTCACAGCATTGTGCTGTCCAAATACATTCTCATTAAATTGCTTTTTTATTTGATTTAAATTCATAGGAATTTCAGGGTCAACCAGGAAGGTTGGCATTCCCGTATCTTCACAAAAATGTTGGATTATTTCCTTTTTAGATAAATGAGTTGCCTTTTTTTCTTGACTCAAATTGACCAAAAGGCTCTCTAAAAATCGAATGGGCTTTCCAGGAAAACCCGAATAGGGAGTAAATCTTCGATTCAAACGAATCACTTCCTCAATCGCATCTTTTTCTAAACTTACATTCCGGTTTTTGGCGATACTTTTTGTCGAATTGACAATAATTTCCTTCAATTCAGGGGCTGGAGGTTGTTCAATTCTAATTTGTTGAAATAAAGCGATATAACCTGGGCTTTTTAATTCGATTGCTGCAACTTCTGTTTTTGTTGACTCTGCAATTATTTTCACTTCACCTCTTTGAATGAAGCTCCTCAAATATTCTGCTAAGCTGATTTCATTGCCTTCATACTTGCCAACTTCAAACAATTCCGCCAAATTTCTAATAAACAGAAAATCTCCCTTTTGCCGCAATTCACTCACCAAGTACATAATATTGTCTTGCCAGCCAGTGTCCCGACTTAATTCTTTAATTAAAACAGAAGCAGTAGTTTCCCAAATTTCCTCTTTGATCCCAAACTTTTTGCGTTGACGAGCCAATTCCCAAACCAATGCAGTTTTACCTACGCCTGATGTTCCTATCAATAAAATGTTTTTATTGAAATTACTTTTAGCAGCTCTTTTTAGATTGTCCAGTTCTTTTTCACGTCGAAAAGTCGCTTGCCTAAGCCCACTCAATCGGTTTCCAATTTTCGGCAATACTTCATCCTTGCTCTCTTTTTCCAAATTATCCAATTCGGTAGGAGTAGGTATTTTTAATAACATCTCCTCTTTTTCCAGCTCCGCAGTTTCAAACCAAATTGTAGAAATAATATTTTGGATGGCATTCAAACGTTTTTTGCGTTCAAATTCCAGCTTGGCTGCCTCCACCATGTTAGCTTGCAGGTCTTGTTCCTGCTCTGTAAAGCTCTCTATCCCAAGAACAGGAACCATACCCCATGCACCGTGTTCAGTGACAGAAAAAAAGTACTCAAATTCTAGTTCAAATGCAGGATAACTAAAGCCATCTTTGGACGCAGGGAAGGTAATTTTAAATTGACTTTTTTGAAACTCCCTGTCACCAAATTCATCCATTACCTTTAATAAGTCCCCCTTATTCAGGACTTTTTCCTGAAAAAGATTTGCATATTTTCCAGCAATCAAATGAACTGGTTGATCAATACGAAATGCATCCATATCCTTCAAGGGCATAGAAATATTTCCTCCGGTGGAAAAATGCAACTTAACTGAATAAAATGGAATGGTAATCGTATTTGGCATGTTGAGCTGCCTGTTCTTTTTTTTTTTGATGTATAATGCGAATTAAGAGTTGAAATTATCAAACCCTGAGCTTGAATGCTTTTAGATAGGAGGCATTTTGAAAATGCCTCCTATCTACACCTTGCTATCAGTATATTCGGCCAACCCTTAATTCGCATGTACAACTACACCAAAGCATAGATTGCCAAAGATAGGAGATTCTTGAAATCAAAAAAAAAGCAAGGCGTTTAACACCTTGCTTGGAAATAAAATGAAAAAAGGCTTAAGGTAATTTTTGGATTTTGGAGTTAGTTTATTTTTAAAAGAAAGTTGTAAGTTGAGAGATGCTATCTGCCTGTCAAGGGTTCCTTTGGGAGGTACCGGGGGGGAAACACCAAAGGCTTCATCACATCTCCAACGAACAACTTCCGGGTTATGCAACTTTTGACATTACCACTTTTGGTAATAGGGTTTGTTTGGTCTGGGATTGAAGGAGTTTAAAACGATTCAGGGCTCCTTTTTTAAGCATTTTATTCGCTTCTGGATCAAAATATAGCATGCTTAAATATTTTACAAAACTGTCAATGCTGTATTCCCTCGATTGTTGTTTAATCAAAAAACCACAGGAGTTATCTACATAATTCCTTATGGTCAAACCGTCAAAACTCAAAATGGGAATTCCATTTTTCAAAGAAAAATTTATTTGCGTTTCCTTGCCTTGAGTTGAGGGAAGAAATAATACTCCTATATCCTCCAGTAGCAATGTATTTATTTGACTTTCTTCATAAATATCAATTGCCTTAGATATTTCTTTACTTTTTAAGCCTTTGATTACCTCAAGAAATTTATTAGTCTCAACTGTAAGAATGAGTTTCATCCTTCTTCGGTGCTTATTGGTAACACTAAAGTACATTTCCGCAAATGTGCGAATGATAAATTCAACTTCCTCCACGCTGCAATTGCCTCCTAGTGACAGTACTTTGAAAGTTCTCATGACATAAATCGGTTTGGTATTTGAAATGTAGCCAACCTATATTCAAAAAATCAAAATATTGATTGTTGAATACAAGGTAAACTGGTTTCCAGCCTTGAATCAATAGAAGTACAATGCAATGTGCGAGATGAATGCTGTTGTAAAGTAGTTTTTCGTAATTCCCAGAATAGGTATAGCACATAATATAGTACCAACCTCCGGGTCCTTTTTCAGTTAATAATGTTCACGGGATATGAGTAAGATGAGGCTTTGTATTACATCTAGCTGCAATATGGAAGAATTCAAAAAGTCGAAAAGAGAATTAAAATTGAAAATTGTGACATAACAAATATTCCTATTTGATAAATAATATTTCATAAATAACTAAAAAACAGCATCATAAGATGAAAATTACTGTAAGAATTCCTTTTTTCATTTATTTTATTAAAAAAAAGAATAATTTATGAATCACGAAAAAAGTGTCAGGGTAAAAAAAATATTGTGAGGGCTTAAGTGACTTTTCCTCGGGAAGAAAAATTATAAAAATTCTTTATAAAACTTTTGAATTTTTTGTTAGGAACCATGACTTGCTAAAAACACATTGTTAAGAATATATATTAAATGTCAATTGATTGTAGGAATTAAAGCTCTTTTATTCGATGAAAAAAAAACTGCAGGTCATCAAAACTCGGCTCATCTTCAACTATATGGTATACCATGTCTGCTTTTTGATAATACGGTTCTCTTTCAACAAGCTTTTTGCGGATAAAATGGGATAATTCTTCGTGTTTCAAATTGGCAATTAATGGACGATGCCTTCTTTCAGCCTTCAATCTCTTTAGCAGAATTTCTTCTTCAGCTTTCAGGTAGATGGTCAATCCTTTTGCATTCATTACATCAACATTATTGAAAAAACATGGGGTTCCTCCACCTGTAGCAATGATTAATCGTTTATTAGGCGGAATCAGACCAAGGCATTTTCTTTCCATATCTCGAAATCCAGGTTCTCCATATTCCCTGAATATTTCGCTAATTTTCATTGAGGTGGTGGTTTGGATGTACTCATCCATATCTAAAAAGCCAAAATCCAAAGCCCTGGCCAACTTTTTCCCCAGGAAAGATTTGCCACATCCCATAAAACCAATGAGAAATAATTTTGGAAATACCATTTTTTGATTTATCGTGAAAGATCATTCAATCCACAAAAACACGCAAAAACAATTACATTTGCAGTTCGTTAAAAGAGTCAAAGGTAAAAAACCATGAAAATTTTCAACTTGATATTGCTTGCTGCATTATTCCTAACAGCTTGCAAAGAGGAAGGATCAAATAACAGCGAAGAAAAAACAGTGCAAGAAGTTCAATCGGATGGTAAAATCAGTGAGATCATTCGAAATCCAGCCTCTGCTAATGCTCCTACGGATACTGACGATGTTGCTAAAATGACTTTTGAAAAAGACAGTTATAATTTTGGCAGTATTGATGAAGGCGAAATTGTCGAATACACCTTCCAATTTACCAATACCGGAAAAGTACCCCTTGTCATTACGAATGCACGTGCAACCTGTGGGTGTACCATCCCTAGCTGGCCAGAAGAGGCCATTGAACCCGGAGATGGCGGCAAAATAGATGTGCGGTTTGATAGTAAGAATAAACGGCAGGGGCAATCAGTTCCCATTACTATAACCGCCAATACTTACCCATCAACCACAAAGATTTTCTTAAATGGATTTGTGAATCCAAAAAAATTAAATTCAAGGCAAAAATGAATCGCATTTGGTGATTGGCATTAGGCAATTGACGAAAAATCAACCATTGGACTTTAAATAGTTAATTGTCAACTGTAAAAACCAAAAGCACAAAAACGAATTTCCAAAATGAAATTAGACATACTATTATTACAAGCTGGTGCAGATGCAGGAATGATTCAGATGATATTCTTTGGAGGTATCATTCTGGTTTTTTGGTTGTTTTTTATTCGCCCCCAGGCAAAGAAGCAAAAGCAGCAAAATACGTTTATGGAGTCATTGGAAAAGGGGGATGATGTAGTCACCGCTAGTGGTATTATTGGCAGAATCAATAAAATTGAAGAGAATAACATTATTCAATTGGAAGTAGGAACCAAAACCTATATTCGAGTGACCAGAAATGCGATTTCCAGAGAAATGACTGAATCCGTTTTCAAACCTGAAGACAACTAATATGTTAATGTTCTCCTGGTCAAATTGTTGGAAGCTTATTTGACAATCTGACAATAAGGCAATCATATTTATCAATCTTTGGACTACCTTCAAATTTATAAAAGCAGTAAATTAAAAATTACAATTCGCAAGGACAGGGCGACGCTGATGGTTTGCATTGGTATCGCCCTGATCTTTTGGTTTTTTGTAAAATTGTCCAAACCCTACGAAACGATTCGTGAGGTTAACGTCCAATACATGCTCCCCGAAGGGAAAGCCTTTGTTGAAGTTCCACCAGATATTATAAAAGCTACATTGAACGGTAGAGGGTGGGACTTGTTTTCGGATTATATTACTCATTCCTCGCCCGCTATTTCATTTGATGTAAGTAATTATCCTTCATTGACTATTGATAGAACGCAATTGTTCAATGGCATCAAACAGACTTTTTCTTCTGAAGTAAAAATTGTTGCGGCAGATATTGACTTTATTATTTTCAATTACCAGGACGAGGCGAAAAAAAAGGTTCCTGTGGTTCTGGTAGATTCTATCTCTTTCGAGCCTGGTTATAACCTAAAAGATTCTGTAGTTATCTTCCCAGACAGCGTTTTGGTCTATGGACCGTATTCTTTGATAAATAATTTAATGGAATGGCCTACCGCTCCTTTTAAAAGAGAAAATTTAAAAACTACTATCCAGGAAGAATGGCATTTGAAACTGCCCGAACAGGGACAAATAACCTTGAGTCCACCAAAAGTGGTTTTGACGATTCCCGTAGAAGAGTTCACTGAAAAATCTGTTTATGTTCCGGTAGGAATTAAAAATGGAAGGGACAGTATTCGCATATTTCCTTCGCAAATAGAAGTAAATTTTATTATCGGAGTAAGTCATTTTAATGAAATCACAGCTGAAGACTTTTTAATTGAAACAGATTTTAAAAACATTGCTCTAAATGATGTCAATAATACTTTGCCAATTCAATTTACAAAAATTCCAAATGGTATTAGCGGGCTGAATTATAATCCAAAGTCAATTGAATTTTATATTGTACAAAAAGCAGCAAATCTGGCACAAACAGATAGCCTTAACACTTCCAATAATCTTAAAAATTAACACAATGACATATAAACATAGCTATCTATTAATACTTTTCATTTTTTGTTTTTCAGCAATTAATGCCCAAAGCATTTTAGAAAAGAAAATGTTTGAATTACCCGATGTAATTTTTAAAGAAATAGAAGCCCCGAAAGGATTTGAGGCGGCTTATGAATTAATGATCAAACAACCATTGGATCATAAGCATCCTGAAAAAGGACATTTCTACCAAAAAGTATTTCTAAGCCATAAGGGATTCAACAACCCAATGGTGATTGCCACCGAAGGCTATAACAGGGATAGAAACCGAATTTACGAGTTAACAAGGTTGTTAGATGCCAATCAATTGGATGTAGAACATCGCTATTTCGGAGCATCAATGCCTGATTCTTTAGATTATCAATATTTGAATTTTGAACAGGCAACTGCAGATTTACACAAAGTCAATCAATTGTTCAAGCAAATATATAGTGGAAAATGGGTCAGTACTGGCATTAGTAAAGGAGGAACTACTACTATTTTTTACCGTTATTTTTATCCAGATGATGTTGATGTTTCTGTTCCCTACGTTGCCCCAATAAACTATGATTACGAGGATTCCAGGATATATGATTTTTTGGATACCATCGGAACAGAAGCCTGTCGGTCTGCAATTCTGGATGTACAAAGAAGATTCCTGCAAAAACGAGACGAATTGTTACCGCTTGCCCGTTGGTACGTCAATGGAAAAGATTTGAAGTTTACTTATTTAACATTGGAAGAAGCCTATGAATATGCTGTATTAGAATATTCTTTTTCTTTTTGGCAATGGGGAACCAAATGTGAAGACATTCCAAAGGAAGATGCATCTAATGAAGTATTGTTGCAGCATTTGATAGACGTGGTTGGTTTCTCATTTTATTCAGATAAAGACATTGAATATTATGGTTCCCATTACTATCAATCTTCTACTCAAATGGGGTACTATGGCTTTGAAACTGATGATTTTGAAGGATTACTCAAATATTTACCATCTGATACGAATCCACATGCTTCCTTTGTTCCACAAAAAATGAAGGTGAAATGGGATGGCACCCTAACAAACCGGGTAGCCAAATGGCTTGAAAAAGAAGGTAATAATTTCATATACATCAATGGCGGAAATGATACCTGGTCAGCCACTGGAGTTCCTAAATCAGATAAAGTGAACTCACTTTGGTTTGTCCTCTCGGGCAAAGATCATGGAGGAGCCAGGATTCGCAATTTTTCAAAAGAAGAAAAAACACTATTGGTCAATACGCTGGAAAATTGGCTGGAAATTGATATTCAGGAAAAAAAGACAAAGCCTTAAACAACTTTTTCAACCTGATATCGCACTTTAAAGATCGCGACATAAAAATTCTTATTTCAACTCATAATTGGAGGGTGGATATCGGTGGCTATCTCGAAAGCCTTCGGGAACAAAGAATCTTAAAGAGAGCCGTTTTATTATGATTTTCCTGCGAAAATCATAATAAAACGGCTCTCTAAAGAACTATTTCGCTGCCAAAAGGCAGCGATTTGGTCCAATCGCCTTGCGATGTTCACCTACAAAAAATTACTACAAGGACACGATTTGTTGATTAAAACTACATTTTCATGAAGCTATTTAAACTTATTATTTTTTCAATAATTTTTTTTCCTGGGATTACCTGGAGCCAAGCAGATACAACTATTCATATGGTAGTTGAAGAAATGCCCCGATTTCCTGGTTGCGAACATTTGGATACAACCCTGGAAGTCAAGATGGAATGTGCTGAAGCCAGCTTAATCAATTTTATGTATTCACATATTCAATATCCATTTGAAGCGCGTCAAAATGGCAATGAAGGCATGGTGGTTTTGGGTTTTATTGTTGAAAAGGATGGATTCATTTCCAATCCACATGTTGTTAAGGATATTGGAGGTGGATGTGGTGATGAAGCCTTAAGGGTTTTAAATGGGATGAATAATGCACTTGCTGAAGCTAAAATGAGGTGGCGACCAGGTTTTAAAGATGGACAACCAGTCCGCATGAAGTACAATTTACCAATTAGATTTAGATTGGATGATCCACCTGACTATGTCATGGTTGGCAGAGACTCAGTTTATGTGAATTTCGACGATACCCTTACTTACAAGGGTGGACATGAAGCGTTGATGACCTTTGTCAATTCCAAATTAAACTATCCTTCAAGCTATAAAGATAGTTGCTTTATTGGAGATATGGACATCAAGGCTTTAGTGGGACCAACCGGATTTGTAAAAGTGCTGGATGTGAGTGACTATTTTAATTTGGGAATTGATTTTCAATTTGAAGCTATTCAGGCTGTTACATCAACCTATGGAAATTGGGACCCTGCAGGCTTAAATGGAAGAGCAGTTCCAACGGCTTATGATTTAACCATCCACTTTAAGCCTACCGAAAGTCATTGCGCCAGCAAAATATCTGATTATGAAAAAGCAGAGGGATTGGCAGGTGATAGTTTAAGCTTTTTTAATGAAGGAAAGCAAGAAGAAGGAATTGCCAAAATAACCGAGGCCATTGATATTTTTCCTGAGAATGCTAATTATTTATACATAAGAGGACAGGCATATTTAGCTTTAGAGAGAATGGATGAGGCTTGTATGGATTTGACAAAGGTTAAAGACGTCTTGTCTATTGGTTTGGTCAATAATTTGTTGCCAATCATTTGTAAGGAATAAAAATTCCAGGTACCCTGTCCTGAATTATTTTAGGATCATTTAAAAAATGGATTCGACAAATTTGATGAGGTTGTTTTGAGGCAAGGCGATGAAAAAAACAGAGCCATAGCAGCGCTAAGGCGATTATTTTTGAAGAAGCATTGGCACAAAAGAAACCATCAAAATGTCGAAGTTATTCTTTAATTGATCCTTAGGCAGATATTTGGGATAGGGAACTTAGATTCAGATTGGGTTTGAATATTATCTCAAAGAATTTCAATAGGAATACCCCACATAAAAATGGATGGCTCTTCACTTACTTTTTTTGCCTTCAATAAAACCACCTTCCCATTTTCTTTAAGGTTCTCCGGCATATTAACTGGACGATACTTTTTACCATCATTTGAGGCGATCCCCCAAAAACCGGGACCCAAATCCTGAAAGACGACCTTTCCTTTGATTGTTAATTCGGACATAAACGTCTAGAAAAAAATTTTTATTATTAAGAAGCTGTTTTGAAAATAGCAGTGCATTAAAGCTGTCCATTGTTCTTCAAAAGCTTCTCTATAGTAAGGTTCAAATTGCTAATTAAGTTCGATTGATTGGTTATCGTTCTTTTCAGATCGTTTATTTCATTTCTCAATAGATTATTGATATTTTGTGGTGAAGGCAGGAAAGGACTAATTTTAGCTCTGACATACCATATCTCCCGAATATCTCCAACATTAACTGTATATGGATTGTAAAACTCATTATCTGAGCTGAGTATCACATGCTTTTCATCTTTTAATTTATTGGTTACTCTTTTAACCACCACATCTCCTCTGGTAACTATTACATAGACATAATTATCTTTTAAGGAGTTTTCCCATAGTGTAGGTTCCAGATAGCTACAAATCACTTTATCTCCTTCAAAAAGAGTGGGTTCCATACTATCACCTGCTACGTCAAAAGCTCTGTGGGTGCCTACTTTATATTTGTAATCAGGTAGAGTGAAAGTTGGTAAATCCTGGATAAAAGTGGGGTCTGCCATTTCTCCTGCATAACCTGCCTGGGCAGGTACTGGGACATGCACAATTCGTTCGTCATCATGTGAGTCTGTGACAATAGTTAAAACTCTAAAACTTTTGTGATCCTCTTCACTCATAAACATTGGCCCCTCCCCTGTGTATATGTAAACTGGGTTGATTTTGTAGTGTTCTACTGCTTTTCTCAATAATTCAATAGTTACATCTCGACGACCTTTAAGGATTTCGCTTAAACTTTGAGGTAAATATTCTAGAGATAGCGCAAATTGACGGCTTGAACGCACTCGTCCTTCCTCTCTCAACTTGTCATGACATCTTATAAATCTTTGGGTTACAATACTAGACATAATAAATATTAGTTTATGTTTTTGGAATTCTTTTGGAATAACAATCTGAAAATCAATCTATTAGTTCTCACACAATAAATATTGTATTAAGATTTTCCTAAAAAAGTAATCTCATAGGAAAGGTAAAGTTAGAACAATTGTTCACAAATTGCGTAATTATTTGCATTTATTTATACAAAAAAGTGAAAGAATACACGGAAATGAAGATTTAATTGTAATAATGGAGACTATTTTTTGAAATGAAGCAGCTCCAAATCGCCCTATAAACCATTAAACAATTTTTATCTTTGCGTTTTTTAATCAAATCGTTTAAAAAATGCAAAACATGAAAAGATTCACCCTAACTGTTCTTGTTGCCTTTGTTTTTCAGTTTTCCTTTGCTGGAGAAGGAATGTGGATACCGATGTTGCTAAAAGCACTTGAAGGAGATATGCAGGCAATGGGTATGAAAATGACAGCAGAGCAAATTTATAGTGTAAATGATGGTAGTTTGAAAGATGCTATCGTTCATTTTGGAGGCGGCTGCACTGGCGAAATTATCTCTCCAAATGGACTATTATTGACCAACCACCATTGTGGGCGCGGAAGGATTCAAGCGCTATCTTCATTGGAGAATAATTATTTAGAAGATGGTTTTTGGGCAAAAAACAATGCTGAAGAATTGCATGCTGCGGGGCTTACGGTTACCTTTTTATCAAGAATGGAAGATGTTACCGCCAAGGCTTTACAAGGCGTAACGGAAGATATGGATAGTAGAATGCGTCAATCAATTGTAGATAAAAACTTAAACAGAATCAGAGAGCAGATGCAATTGGCAGAATATGAAGAATTATCTATTCGTCCTTTTTTCCATGGCAATCAATATTTCGCAATGATCAGTGTGACCTATCGCGATGTTCGATTGGTAGGCGCTCCTCCTTCCTCTATTGGGGAATTTGGAAAAGATACAGACAACTGGGTCTGGCCTCGGCATTCTGGAGATTTTTCCTTGTTTAGAGTATATGCAGGTCCCGATAATTTACCAGCAGACCACTCTGAGGAAAATGTACCATTCCAACCAAAACATTTTCTACCAATTTCTTTGGATGGTGTTGAAAAGGGAGATTTTACGCTAATCTTTGGTTATCCAGGCCGCACAAATGAATACTTGCCTTCACCTGCAGTTGAACAAATTCAAAACGTCATTGACCCAGCCAGAATTTCAGTTAGAGATAGAGCCTTGACAGTACTCAATGCGGAAATGCGCGCTGATCCGGAGGTAAAAATCAAATACACTTCTCGTCAGGCAGGAATTGCGAATGCATGGAAAAAATGGCAGGGGGAAGTAATGGGATTGAAGCGAACCAATGCAGTGGCAAAAAAACAAAAGTTGGAACAAAAGTTCATGACCTTGTTGAATGCCAATCCGGATTTGATGCAAAAATATGGTTCCATCATAGGTGACTTCAGAAAGCATTATACCGACATCTATCCCTATGCTGAAGCAAATGCATATTATAGTGAAGCCACCAGGGTAAATATTGAAATGCTTAGGGTTGCCAGTGTCCTGCAACGACTGGTCAATGCTTATGAAAACCAGGGTGAAGAAGGATATGAATCATTTAAAGGGCGAGTGGTCAATTATCTGAACGGCTTTTACAAAAACTATGTACCTGCTATTGATCAAAAAGTATTTGCCTCTGTCATGGAGTTGTTTGTTGATAAGGTCCATAATTCATTTTTGCCAGAAGACCTGACAAAAATGGTGGAAGCCAACGGAGGAGATTTCTCAAAATTAGCAGCTTCCATTTACGGCAATTCCTTCATTCCAAATGAAGAAGCAATGATGTCTGTTCTGAATAAAAACTCCTCCGACGTCATTAAAGCCATTCAGAATGACAAAGCCTATCAATTGAGTTCTGCTCTGGCCGATGCTTACGCCAAAAAAGTTTCAGAACAATACAATGCAATCAACGAAGAAATCAACACCTTGCAACGCAAATACATGAAAGCTTTGATGGAAGTATTTCCCGGAAAAAGCTTTTATCCAGATGCCAATAGTACACTTCGGGTGACCTATGGAAAAGTTGCCGGATATCAACCCAAAGACGCCGTTCGTTATGAACCAGTAACTTATATGGAAGGTATTATGGAAAAATATGTTCCCGGTGATTATGAATTTGATATTCCGAAAAAACTATTGGAATTGTATGAGAAAAAAGATTATGGACAATATGCCAGCAAAGGAAAAATGCCTGTGAACTTTATTGGTTCCAACCATACTTCCGGTGGAAATTCTGGAAGTCCAGCTATAGATGCATACGGCAATTTAATTGGCTTAAACTTCGACCGCGTATGGGAGGGGACTATGAGCGATATCAATTATGATCCAAGCATTTGTAGAAATATCATGGTAGACATACGTTATATACTGTTCATTGTTGACAAATTAGGTGGTGCTTCCCATTTAATTGATGAAATGACATTGGTTCATCCCAAAAGAACGGGAATCGACAAAAAAGTAAAACCGGAAAAGAAGGCAAAATTTCCTACAAAAAGCATGAAGAATGTGGAGAAGCAAAAGATAAATAATAACTAAAGTAAATTAAAGTTGTTTAAAGTGGTTCAAATTGACACCACTTTAAACAACTTTAAACAATTATTAGCCCTTAAAAAACCTTCCTACCCAGAACTACTTCACAACATACAAAAACTAAATTTTCCTCAACAATGACGGAGAAGAACACTTTAATGGTAGCAACTAAATCAGTTGCAAAAAGTCTTCGTGAAACGATTGAAATTAAAGGTGCACGAGCAAACAATCTTAAAAACATAGATCTACATATCCCCAAAAACAAGTTGGTTGTAGTAACGGGAGTATCCGGATCGGGGAAATCTTCGATTACCATGGACACCCTTTATGCGGAGGGACAACGTCGGTACGTGGAAAGCCTTTCCAGTTATGCTCGTCAGTTTTTGGGTAGAATGAAAAAACCAGATGTCGATTATATCAAAGGCATTTGCCCTGCCATTGCTATTGAACAGAAAGTGAGCACTCGAAATGCCCGTTCGACAGTGGGGACTTTGACAGAAATTTATGACTATCTCAGGCTTCTATTTGCACGAATTGGTAAAACCTATTCACCCATCAGTGGAAAATTGGTCAGGAGGCATCAGGTTTCAGATGTTGTAGATTTCATTCAGAGTATGGAAGAAGGTGCAAAAGTTCAATTATTCATTCCTCTTCCCACCAAATATGCCGACAGAACGCTGGAGCAGGAATTGAATTTATTGCTACAAAAAGGCTATACCCGTGTTATGGCGGAGGGTGAAATTTCACGTATTGAAGATTTTATAGAAAATACAAAGCTTAAACTCAAAAACAGAGTCGATTCATTTTCAGATACTGACATTAGAATATTAATAGACCGCTTTGTAGTAAAAAAAGAAGATGAGGAGAATATAAAACGCATCGCCGATTCTGTTCAAACTGCCTTTTACGAAAGTGAAGGTGAATGTATCATTGAAAGTGACAACACAGAACCTGCAAGTTTCAACAATCGTTTTGAACTCGACGGCTTGACCTTTCTCGACCCTACGCCCCAATTATTCAACTTTAACAATCCATATGGCGCTTGTCCAAGATGTGAAGGCTTTAGTCTGGTTACCGGAATCAGTCCAGATAAAGTAATTCCCGATCAAAGCAAATCTGTATATGAAGGTGCGGTAGCTTGTTGGAAAGGTGAGAAATATGGTAAGTGGCTCGATCGATTTTTGAAAAATGCCCATAAAGTGGATTTCCCCGTGCATCGCCCATATGAAGAACTAAGCAAGGAAGAACGTGACATCCTTTGGAAGGGAGCAAGATCTATTCGTGGTATCAATGATTTTTTTGCAGAATTGGAGGAGAAAACCTACAAAATCCAAAATAGGGTCATGCTTGCCCGTTACCGTGGAAGGACCACCTGTCAAACCTGTGAAGGTGCCAGATTGAGGCAGGAAGCTTTGTATGTTAAATTTGGTGGAAAAACCATTGCAGATTTAGTGGTGATGCCAATTGACGAATTACTGGATTTCTTTAATACCCTTGAAATCAATGAGTATGATAGAAAAATTGCTCGAAGATTATTGCTAGAGTCCACTAACAGGCTACAATTTATGTGTGATGTGGGCTTGGGTTATTTAACGCTTAATCGAATTTCCTCCACGCTCTCTGGTGGCGAAACTCAACGCATCAATTTAACCAGGACTTTGGGGAGTAACCTCACAAGTTCAATGTATATTTTGGATGAACCAAGTGTGGGATTACACCCTCGGGATACCAACCGATTGGTTAAAGTCCTAAAGGAATTGCGAGATCTAGGAAATACGGTAATTGTGGTAGAACATGAAGAGGATATCATTCAAAACGCAGATTATTTAATTGATATCGGACCAGCCGCTGGAATTCATGGAGGAGTAGTTGTATTTGCCGGGGATTATGAAAAAATATACAAGGACGCAACCGAAAGTTTAACCACTAAATACATGAGTGGTAGAATGGAAATAGAAGTTCCAAAAATACGTCGCAAGTCTGCTAATGCGATTTGGATTAAGGGCGCTTCACAACATAACCTGCAAAGTATTGATGTCAAATTCCCGTTAAACACCTTAACAGTTGTCTGTGGGGTAAGTGGTTCCGGAAAAACCACATTGGTAAAAAATATTCTCTTTCCTGCACTAAAAAAACATTTTGAAGAAAACAGCAAGGCTCCGGGCAGCCACAAAAGCCTGGAAGGCGATTTGAATTTGATCACTCAGGTAGAAATGGTCAATCAGAATCCTATAGGCAAATCAAGTCGCTCAAACCCTGTAACTTATGTGAAAGCATATGATTCCATTCGAACCATGATGTCAAATCAGCAATTGAGCAGAATCAGAGGCTTTCAACCCAAGCATTTTAGCTTCAATGTAGACGGTGGACGCTGTGATACTTGCAAAGGAGAAGGAGAACAAATCATTGAAATGCAATTCCTTGCCGATGTTCGCCTGGAATGTGAAGAATGCAAGGGCAGGAGATTCAAACAAGAGGTTTTAGATGTTCAATACCAGGGAAAAAACATTCATGAAATTTTGGATTTGAGTGTAGAAGAGGCTTTGGAATTCTTTTCAGCTAAAAGAGATATTGTTAAAAAATTACAACCTCTTTACGATGTAGGATTGGGTTATGTAAAATTAGGACAGTCTTCTAGTACACTTTCCGGCGGGGAAGCTCAACGGGTTAAGCTTGCTTCTTTTCTGGTCAAAGAAAATCCAAAAGAAAAAATATTATTCATTTTCGATGAGCCTACCACTGGTCTTCATTTTCACGACATTCAAAAGCTTCTTGATGCGCTGAATGCCTTGGTTGAGAAGGGTCATACTGTAATCGTAGTTGAACATAATATGGAAGTCATTAAAAGCGCTGATTGGGTCATTGATTTGGGACCTGGAGGTGGAAAGGAAGGAGGAAACCTCGTTTTTCAGGGAGTTCCGGAGCAGATTGTAAAAGTTAAAAATTCCTATACCGGGCAGTTTCTGAGAGAAAAATTTAAATAAATTACTCAGATTGAATCTTAGTAATTTCACCAATATTACATTCAATCAACTTCTTAAAATCTGGGGTTCGGAGTTTCAATCCACTTCCTGGCTCACCAGTGCTTATAGTTACAAATTCTGAATCCGCCAATTTAGAATCCATTAGCATATTTCCTTTTCCAATTAATAATAGTGCGGAAATGGCACCTATGATTAATCCAAACTCCGTTTCCAGAACATTGCTGGGGACAAATTTCATTTTATTAGAGCCAATCAACTTTCTAGCCTTTTTCTGATCCAAACTTTCACTACCTGGAATCATAAAAATGTGTATTCTTTTCTTTTTATCGTAACATATCAGCGTCTTAACTACCTGATTAAGCGGTACTTTTCTTTCAACAGCAGTCGCATCGCAGGTATATACTTTCTTGGAGTGCTCCAAAACCTCAAATGAAACATTGTTTTGATTGAGGATCTCAATGCTTTTTTCTCTATTGGTCATAATTTGCAAAAAAAGAAAAAATTTAATTCTTATGCTTTTTTTGTAACATTGGTGCCCAATAAAAATAACAATTATGAAAAAATACTTCCTGCTTCTATTAGTTCTTTTTTTCTTTTCATTCGACCAAATATTTTCTCAAGATGATGGACGCTTGTCCTTCGATATTTCTTTCAATGAATCGCTGACGGATCAGGCTCAGGATGGGAGGTTATTACTATTCATAGCAAACAATAATGACCGGGAACCAAGATATCAGGTCAATGACAACCCCAATTCTCAAATGGTTTTCGGAATAGACGTAGATGGTATGCAGCCTGGCGAGGCAGCCACTATAGACCTGACAGCATTTGGTTATCCGATAAGAAGTATACTAATGATTCCACCAGGTGAATATTGGATCCAAGCCATGCTCAATCGATATGATAATTTCAATTTGTCAAACGGACATACGGTTAAATTACCGCGTAGTTGGGAAGCAGGACAGCAATTCAGACGCGAACCTGGTAATTTTTACAGTGAGCCCCAAAAAGTAACTATCCATCCCAGCAAAAGTGGCAAAATTGAAATCGTGATGAGTAATGAGAATCCTCCAATGGAAAAGCCTGCGGATACCAAATACATCAAGCATATTCAGATGAAAAGTAAGTTGCTGAGTGAATTTTGGGGTAGAGACATGTATTTGGGTGCTCACATCTTATTGCCACATAATTGGGAAAAGAAAAAGGATGTCAAGTATCCCATCATGGTTTTTCATGGTCATTGGCATCAGGATTTTGGTGGATTCCGAACCGAGCCGCCTGATCCAAATTTAGAGCCCGTGTATAGCGAAAGATTTAAACTGGAAGGATACAACCGCATTCAACAACAGGAAGCCTATGATTTTTATCAAAAATGGATCAGCAAGGATTTTCCAAGGTTTATAGTCGTGGATATACAACATGCCAACCCCTATTACGATGATTCTTACGCCGTCAATTCTGCAAATTTGGGACCTTATGGAGATGCCATCACGTATGAGCTAATTCCTTTTATCGAAGCGCAATTCAGAGGCATTGGTGAAAGCTGGGCAAGATTTCTTTATGGCGGTTCTACTGGAGGTTGGGAAGCATTGGCTGCACAGGTTTTTTACCCGGATGAATACAACGGATGTTTTGCCGCATGTCCTGATCCTATAGATTTCAGAGCATACACAGTTGTGAATATTTACGAAGACAAAAACGCCTATTATTTTGACAGTGATTATAGAAGAATACTACGCCCTGGACGACGAGATTATTTGGGACATGTAACCACCAGCCTAAAGGATATGAATTATCGGGAATTGGCATTGGGTACCAAGTCGCGTTCTGGCGATCAATGGGATATTTGGGAAGCTGTTTATTCTCCAGTCGGAAAAGATGGTTATCCTGCCAGGATTTGGGATAAGGCAACAGGAGAAATCAATAAGGAGGTTGCCGACTATTGGAAGGAAAATTATGACCTGAGATATATTCTGGAACGCGATTGGGAAAAGATTGGCAAAAAACTGGAGGGAAAAATCCATATTTACTGTGGTGACATGGACAATTGGTATTTGAACAACGCGGTTTATCTCATGGAAGACTTTTTGAAAACAACCACTAATCCCTTTTATGGCGGTGAGGTCGATTATGGAGATCGGGCTGAGCATTGCTGGAATGGTGATCATGAAAACTCGAATGCTATTAGCCGCTTGCGCTACAATACTTTCTATTTACCAAAAATTTTGAAAAGGATTGAGGAAAGTGCTCCTGAAGGTGCGGATTTGGAAAGTTGGCGTTACTAAATCTCTCCTTAACTGAATCAACTTTTTACTTTTTCTGCAACCAATTCATCAATACCGGTCGAGTATGGATGCCGTAGCGCGCGTGTTTGCTGCCCTTAAATTTACAAAAAAGGGCAATGCGTTTGCAACCTATAAGCTATGGACAGCCATACAGTGTTACATGCTGTACTTTTTGCGACGCATAGGAGCATAAAAGACCGACCGCATAGGGAGGTGCCGTTTAGGCTATAGTATGTAACTCGCTTATACATTAACAAAATATCTTCCGGTCTTAATGTTTGGGATTCTCTAATTGTGATGTCTCCATCTCGATTTTCTTTAGCTCTCAATTAATGAATGATGATTCTCGCATAATAACGTGAATTTGGTTTAAGAATAATTTTGGTGGGAATACTTTTATCTCCTTATCTGTTTTTCCAGATTCTAGTTATCTGATTTTCTATTCTTTTTTCAATCTAAAATGTTAAAATGTGATTTGAACAGGGTGTTTAAAAATATGACCTCTCACTTCACTTAAATCATGAGTTTGAAATTTCTTGTTTTTTTAATTCTTTTTCCTTTTTCAATTCTGTGTAAAAAAGTTGAATAAACCCAATCCCCGCCATAAGATAAACTGCATCCATCCAACCTTTTTCAAATTTATCTGGCTGAAAAAACCGATAGAAAAAATCAGTTAAAAAAATAATTCCTGCAATTAAAAAAAGTGCCTTTTTCATTTTTGAATGTGTTGTGCTTCTTTAATAAATAGTTTCTGGTAAAACTATTCTTCTAAAGAAGCGATGAATCAAATGATGTAACAAATATTGGGCAGAGTTTAATACACTGTAATTTAAATAAGTTAAAATCTAAACGGAGCAGTTCGATTTTGCAATCCAAAGTTTTTTATCTAGTGATTCCACCATCAGTTTTCATTTGCCTCCCTGCATGCCGGGTTAAAGTAGTCCCTTTCGGAAAACCCGACCCCTCGCAGCAAGCTTTAAGATATTTAGATTACCGTGTATTTAACTTCTCTACAGTTTCTATATTCAAAAATGAATAAATTGGAAGGAGAAAACATGCACTTTTTCGCCAAATTCTTGCAGATTTAATAAAGCAATTGATTTAAGAGTATGAATTCCTTTGCTAATTTTTCGCCAATACCTTAAGCTCTTGATTTTCAGTTCAATAAAATTTTGACATGCTCTAACCCCCAATTCATTTCCTCATCTTCAAACTAAATACAAAAGGAACGCGTTGTTTTACCGTTTTCCATACATACTCGCCCGGAGTTCTTTCAATCATATTGGGAAAAGCGTTGTAAGGAGAATAATCAAACTCTTGAAAATCAATCATTTGCAATCCTTCCTTTAGTAGGGGTTGAATAACTTCCTGGAGAGAATGGCACCAGAAGTATTCTTTTAACCTAATATTGGCAGCTGGATCAGCATAGGTGCCGGTTTCGGTTTCTTCGTAGGGTTGTCCAGAATTGAAATAATTGTAAGCAATTTGGATGGTATCGAAATCGAATGTATAAAAGTAGGGGTGGAATTCAGCGATAAAAAAAGTACCACCTGGTTTTAAAAAGTGATTAATAATAGAAGCCCATTCTTCCAAATCCGGCAACCAGGTAATAGCACCATAAGAAGTAAAGACCATATCAAATTGTCCTTCCAAATTATTTTTCAGATCATAAACATTTGAAATGACGAATGATGCATCCAGATTCAATTCACGATTTAATCCTCTAGCAACTTTTATCGCTGCTGGAGAAAGGTCTATACCTGTAACTTTTGCTCCCATTCTAGCTAGTGAAAGGCTATCTTGTCCAAAATGACATTGTAGATGCAAAATGGATTTTCCATTGACCTCTGAACCAATACCGTCCAGAACAATTTTATCGAGCATGTTTTTCCCCTTTTTAAATTGCTCTAAGTCGTACATTTCAGATTCCAGATGAATGGGAGTTTTCGCATCCCAAAGTTTTTGGTTGGTTTCAAATTGTGTGTTCCACTGATTCATCTTTATTTTCTTGGTTCTCTGACAATTTGGGTGATAGGAGTCAAACAAAATGTCAGAGAAGGATTTTTTTTGATTTAAAAAGTGAAGAACTGAAAAGCAGAAAAAATAATTCCTTTAGGGTAGGAATGAATTAAATTTTGGACAGCCAGCAAATATAGCGATATTCGCAGCACGAAAACGAAGCGAAAACTTCCTTTAGAATTAAGCGACTGATAATCAAACCTTTAAAAGATGGCTGATACACCAAAGAAGAAACCCAATCAATTGAGTATTGAATTACCGGAAGAAATAGCAGACGGTACCTATTCCAATTTGGCAATAATTTCTCACTCCCAATCGGAGTTTGTGATAGATTTTGTGAGAATGGTACCCAACGTCCCCAAAGCTAAGGTCAAATCCAGAATTATCCTTACACCTCAGCATGCCAAACGCCTCATGAAGGCTTTAATTGAAAATGTGAAAAAATTTGAAGCTCAAAACGGGCAGATAGAAGAACCAAGCATGCCCAATTTTCCTCCAATGAATTTTACCCCCAAAGCGCAGGCTTAATCTGTTGTCAGTTGTCAGTTGTCGGTTGTCGGTTGACAAACTGACAACTGACAACTGATAACTGACAACTGACAACCGACAACCGACTTGCAACCTTGCGTAGCTTTTTCTCTCCTTTTCGTTAAGGTTATTGTTAATAATTTCTTAATCGCATTTTTTGAAGAAGTAGTTTTCTACTTTGGGGTCCTTCAAAACCAAAATCGCCTCATCCAATTCCGAGTATTTTGGATCTGAGGTAATAAATCTAACATCCAAAATCATAAGTCATGTCTTTTCAAAAAGTTCTCCTTCCTATTTTAGTCCTAGTTATCGTTGGAGGAAGCATTTATTATTTTTCACAAGGTTCTACTGAAAAAAAACAGGAATCAAATCTTTCCACTACAGTTCAAAAAGGACAATTTAAAATTTATGTCACAGCCACTGGAGAGTTACAAGCCAAAAATTCTTTGAAAATCAAAGGTCCTGGAGGCATGCGCTCCGCACAGATTTATCAAACAACCATTTCAGATATGGTGCCTGAAGGAACGGTGGTTAAAGAAGGAGATTATGTAGCTTCTCTTGATAGAACTGAATTGGAAACCAAGAAAAAAGAAGCACAAACGGAGTTGGACAAAATTCAAACCCAGTTGGACCAGGCAAAAATTGATACGGCGATTGAATTAAGGGGTATACGGGATGAATTGATCAATTTGAAATTTGCCATGAAGGAGAAAAAATTACAAGTGGAACAAAGTAAATATGAGCCTCAAATGGTCATCCAACAAGCAGAAATTGACTTACAGAAATCAGAACGGGATTATACCCAATTGGAACAAAAAGCGGAGTTGACCAAGACCAAATCCATTGCAAAGATTTCGGAAATCATGACGACTTTAAAACAAGAGCAATCAAAACTTCAGAGACTACTGGATTTGTCCAATGAGTTTATGATAATGGCTCCTAAGGAGGGCATGGTGATTTATTCAAAAAGCTGGAATGGCAAGATTGGACCTGGCTCACAAATCAGTACCTGGGATCCGGTGGTAGCTGAATTACCTGACTTAACCCAAATGATTTCAAAGACCTTTGTAAATGAGGTGGATATTTCAAAAGTTCAAAAAGGTCAAACAGCCAGGATAAAAGTGGATGCTTTCCCTGAAAATGAATATTTTGGAACAGTGGTGAAAGTCGCAAATATTGGAGAATCCTTGAGAGGTTATGATTCCAAAGTTTTTGAGGTAATCGTTGAACTGGAAGAAGTAGACTCCATATTGCGCCCTGCAATGACCACCAGTTTGGAAATCCTTACCTACATCTACGAAGATGTACTCTACATACCAATTGAAGCCTTACATAGTGACAGCCTCTCCTTTGTTTATAAACTCCAGAATGGAAAACCAGTAAAACAGGAAGTCGTCATCAGTGAGACCAATGATAATGAGGTTATGGTTGAATATGGATTGGAAGCAGGAGATGAAGTGTTGTTTGCAGAACCTGTAAATGCAGAAGGATTGACCTTCATTCCTATCGAAAAAGCTACCAAGCAGGATTTAATTGCAAAAATCGAAAAACATAAAAAAGAACGCCAGGCGGAGGCCCTGGCCAAAGCACAGTCAGTTGAGGAATTCATACCTAGTGAATCAGCAGGACCATCAAACATCATTATTTTTAATTAGCTCTCAGAACACTAACCAGTAGGAGAACAAGTCTTTACTTATTAATTTCCCAGACTTGGTCTTTGAAAGCAAAGTGATCTGAAAACTAAGTCAACTGACTCCACAATGCAACGAATACTATTCAACTTCATTCTAGCCATGGAAGGCGTTTTCTCCAATAAATTAAGAGCTTTCCTGACCGCACTGGGAATTATTTTTGGAGTAGGTGCTGTCATTGCCATGTTGGCTATTGGTACAGGGGCAAAACAGTCCATCCTCGATCAAATGAAGCTCATTGGCACCAACAATATTGTTATTAATACCGTCATACCAGATGACACGGAGGGAAATGAAGCCAACGCAAATGCAGGGGAAAAAGGAAAACGTCCCTGGTCTCCGGGGCTAACCTTAAATGATGTACTCGCTATCCAAAAGATTTTGCCTAATGAAGAAGCCATCAGCCCTGAGATGGTATTGCAAACCAATATTATTCAAGGCGGCAAAATGGAATCTGCCAGAGTAATTGGTGTGACCAACACATTTTTTCAATTGAATAATTTAGAAATCGGAAAAGGCAGCAACTTTCACAAAATACACATCGATGGTGGCAAACCAGTTTGCATAATTGGAAGAAATGTGCAAACCAAATTTTTTCCAAAAGAAGACCCACTAGGTAAGTACATCAAATGCGGAAAGACCTGGCTCAAAATCATTGGGATTTTGGAAAAAAGAATAGCCAGTGATGAAAGTTTGGAGAGTCTTGGTATTCGAGATGCCAACTCAGATGTGTATGTACCGGTCCAGACAGCTCTTTTAAGATTTAAAAACAGAGCTAAAGTCACACAGGCAGATTTGAAACAACAATGGGGCGGAGATGAACGACAGGAAAAGAATTACCACCAAATAGATAAAGTAGTGGTAAGGGTAGAAGATTCACAATTCCTGCGTGCAACGGCAGATGTAATTGCCAGAATTTTGAAAAGGAGGCATAAAGACGTCATTGATTTTGAAATTGAAGTTCCGGAATTATTACTCCAGCAACAGCAAAAAACGCAGGATACTTTTAATCTGGTACTTGCAGTCATTGCCGGCATTTCTCTCCTGGTAGGAGGCATTGGCATTATGAATATAATGTTAGCTTCTGTATTGGAAAGGATAAAGGAAATAGGGATACGTCGCTCTCTCGGAGCCACACAAAAGGACATCATCCTACAATTCCTTTTTGAAGCTGTTTTTATCAGTTTAATAGGTGGTCTAATTGGAGTGTTCCTTGGTGTGGCGGCAGCCAGGGGTATTGCAGCTTCTGCAGATATTCCTACAATTGTTTCTGGTTGGTCGATTATTTTGTCCTTCGGTGTTGCTGCAACTGTCGGATTAATTTTTGGACTGTTTCCTGCGCAAAAAGCAGCAATACAGGACCCTATAAAGGCTTTGAGAACTGATTAAACAATGATTTTTTTTAATGAAAATGAAAATGAAAATGAAAATTGAAATGAAAATTAAAATAGGCTTTGCATTCATTTTAATTTTTATTTCAATTTTCATTTTCATTTATTTCAAATACAACCTACTATACTTTTCCAAATGAATAAGTTTCGTTTTCTCTTCTTGCTTGTCTTCTATTCATCTTTTCTTTCTGCCCAAACAGAAACCTTAAAATTGAGTTTGCAAGAAATTGTCACTCTGGCACAAAGTGAAGCACCAGATGTTTTGATCAATAAAACAAGATTGTCAAACAGTTATTGGGCATTGCAAACATCGCTTTCAAGATTAAAACCGACCATAAATCTTACGGCCGATTTGCCCGACTTTTTAAGAGATATTGATGTAATTACCCTACCAACCGGAGCATCTACTTTTATTCAACGTTCTCAAATGCAGAATTCCATGGGACTTCAATTATCTCAGCAAATTCCCTGGACAGGAGGCACCATCTTCGCCAGTTCCAGGCTTCAAAGGTTAGATATATTTGAAAATCCAGTTAGTGAAGGAAAAAGTTATTTTTCAACACCTATTTCCGTAGGATTAATTCAACCTGTTTTTGGATTCAATCAATTGAAGTGGGATAAACAAATTGACCCAATAATATATGAGGAAGCAACAAAAGAATATGCAGAAAACATGGAGGATGTAGCCTTTGAAACTGCTCAGTTGTTCTTCAGGCTATACATTGCCCAATTGAATTTGGAAGCTGCACTTCAGGATAAAGCCAATGCAGATACACTTTTTAGCATTTCTCAGGGTAGATTTGAAGTAGGCCGAATTGCAGAAACTGAATTGCTACAAATTGAATTGAGCGCGATGAATGGCAATGCCAATGTGGCCAAAGCAAGGCTTGATCTGGAATCCAGTACGGAGCAATTGCGGAACTTTCTGGGCATCAAACAAGCAGTCGTTTTTGATTTACAAGCACCCACTGATATTCCAGTTTTTGCAATTGATGCTGACAAAGCTTTGGACCACGCAGTTAAAAACCGAAGTGAGATCGTAGGGTTTCAAAGGAGATTGTTGGAGGCGGACAGAGGAATTGCCTTGGCAAAAGCCAATCGAGGCTTAAATGCTGACTTATTTGCTTCTTTCGGCTTATCCAAAACCGATCAGGAGCTCAGCGAAACCTACAATAGTCCTTTCAACAACAATGGAAGATTTTCACTGGGATTGAACGTCCCGATTGCTGATTGGGGGCGCGCCAAAGCCCAAATGGAGGAAGCAAAATCCAACCATGAGGTAGAAAATATGCTGGTAGACCAGGAAAAGATCAATTTTGAACGAGAGATTATGTTGAAGGTCAGCCAGTTTGATCTAGTCAGGCAACAAGTTTCCCTTGCCCTAAGGGCATATGAAGTCTCCCAAAAAAGAGAAGAATTGACGAGAAACCGTTATTATATTGGGAAAATTGACATTACTGCGCTTGGAATAGCCATCTCCGAAAAAGAATCTTCAAGAACTGGCTATATGAATGCTTTAAGGGACTTTTGGTTGGCTTATTACGAATTGAGAAGAATTACCCTTTACGATTTTGAAAGAAATGTTTCCCTGGTAAAATTGCCTAAGGATTTTGAAAATAATGATTAATGAATGTTATTTAAGGTTGTTTAAAATTGGTTAAGGTTGTTCCAAATTGGTTAAAGCCATGTGGAACAATTTGGAACAACCTTGACCCCTTTTTGAACTACATAAAGAAACTTATTACCAAAAATATGATGCTCGAAAAAATAAACATCAAAGAAAAATTTACACTCTTTTCAGAATATTGGACTCCTAATATAATTGCGAAACTAAATGGTCAGGCGGTCAAAATAGCCAAAATTAAAGGACCATTTATATGGCATCACCATGAAAATGAAGACGAATTATTCCTCGTAATTAAAGGTCAATTGAAGATGGAATTTAGAGACAAAACAGAGATCTTAAATGAAGGAGATATCATTGTGGTACCCAAGGGAGTAGAACATCGTCCGGTAGCAGAAGAGGAATGTCACATTTTGATGTTTGAGCCTGAAAGTACCTTAAATACTGGAAATGTGGAAAATGACCGAACTGTTGAAGCAGTGGAATTATAGTATTGAGTTCAAGTACTACCTGCAGCACTTGAACTCAATACAATACCAGATTTACTTTATCCTCTTTTAATGATAAATTTTATCTCAGACTTCGGAATACTATCCAACTCATTGAGGTCATAACGCTGAATAAGATCATTGAGTTTATTGGCATATCCCGGGTCTTCGGCATATTTAATTTCGATAAGGGTCCTGGTCCAGTCTTTATAATTTTTGTTTCCTGCATCTATTAATTTTTGAATTTCATCTTTTCCCAATAAGAATTTTGAATGGTCGGAGAATGATTTCCCCACATTTTGATATTTTCGGTAATAATCATTCTTATACCAAATTTTGCTTTCTTCCCAGCCTTTGAACTTAATTCCAAAGAAATTATGCCCCTTTTTTGCCAATTCGCTTCTCCCCCACCCTGTTTCCAAAATTGCTTGAGCGATGGTCACACTTGCGGGAATCTCATGGTAATACATTTCTTCCAATCCCAGTAAAGTATATTCATCAAAAAAATCAACGACATGTGCTGGCCCATATCTTCTGGAGCGAGCGTTTCTGCCTGTTTTCACATTTCGTTGTGCCCTCCCCATCGGTAACAAGGAAACGGATAATAAAAATAAGGAAATGAGCATTTTCCAGGTTGGTAAACGCCTAATAGAAATAGTTCCAGCGTTTGATTTCAACATCAGAGCTTGCATGTCAAGTGTTTTTGAGATCCCACTTTAAATGATAATGTTAGCCACCACTCTTGGAGGGAACGGAATTAAAATAAATGATCCGGCACTAGAGGTCAGACTATATTGGCTTTAGTTATTGGTTGGATTATAATTTTTGAATCTCAAGAAGATTGAGACAAAAGAAGAAACGCTTGATGAATATTTTTAATTCAACCCAAAAGGGAGTGTTTCGATAAAGATTTTGGGAAATCGGACAAAGCAATTATTTTGTTGGATTTTCGTAGCTAATGATTCATTGCATTTTCAATATAACTAATAATCTTTTTGGTATCTCCTGGTGCAAAAGCTTCCCAAAATTCATCTTTTCGGAACCAGGTCATTTGTCGTTTGGCATATCTTCGACTGTTTCTTTTAACCAATTCTATCGCTTCCTCCGAAGAGATATTTCCTTTAAAATAGTCGAAAAACTCTTGATAACCAACCGTTTGCAGGGCATTAAATTGCTTGTATGGAAATAATTGGCGAGCTTCCTCAAGCAAACCCAAATGCATCATTTCATCCACTCTGAGGTTAATTCTTTCATACAATGTTGCACGCTCCAATTGAATTAAAATGTAAATCGGTTCAAAAAATCGGGTTGTTTTTTTTTGCTTTTGAAAACCAGAAAAAGGTTTCCCACTTGCCCGACAAACCCCCAGCGCTCTAATTAATCGATGTGCATTATGCAAATCAACTGTTTCATAATAGGCTGGATCTGAAGCTTTTAATTCCTCTTGTAAAACTTCTATTCCATCCTCTAATAATGTTTTTTCCAAATCCGCTCGAATGGTTTTGGGCACATCGGGGAATTCATCCAATCCATCACATAAAGCCCGAATGAACAAACCAGAACCACCTGCTAAAATTGCAACATCTTTACTTTTAAATAATTCCTTTAAAATCAAAAGCGCATCTCTTTCAAAGTCACCAACACTGTAATTTTCCTGAATACTAAGAGAATTGATAAAATGATGTTTTGCACGACTTAGTTCTTCGACTGTTGGCTTGGCTGTCCCAATATTCATTTCCCTGTAAAACTGGCGACTATCGCAGGACAGAATCTCTGTGTTAAAATGTTGTGCCAATTGAATGGCAAGCTCTGTTTTTCCTGTTGCAGTAGCACCAGCGACCACAATTAAGTGTTTTTTTCCCACCATTTCGCGAAAATAGGAATTTCGGTATTGCTAAGTTTAATACCTTGCAGGTCGGAATTGAAAACATCTGTCATCCCGAATTTTGGCAATAAAAACCATTTCGTTTATCTTCTTTACTTAATCTATTGATATTCAATTTGTTGCGAGGTGCGGGGTGCGGGTTTGACCAACACGCACCCCGTACCCCGCAACAAAAACACATTACATAGTGAGTTGAAATTCAATAATTTAAGATAATTTATGAAAATTCAGCTTGCCCCTTTGGGGCAGGGGTGATTGGTTCTAATTTAAACTGTTTTTAATCAAAATTAAAATGAAAATCAAAATGAAAAAGCCAAATATTCATAAAGCCAAAGGGGCATTCTTTTATTTTAATTTTCATTTTGATTTTCATTTTTTGAAAAAATGATAGAACCAATCACCCCTGCCTTTGGGGGGATGATTTATGTTTTATCTTTTAGAGAGACGTTTTGGCGGCTTGAGCCACCGATGTCCACCTCTTAGTTATTATTTGAAAATTTATTTTATGAAGAACTTAAGTTTGATCCTATTATTTACCCTCGCTCTTTTTTCAGCAAAGGCGCAATATCAACCGCTCGATGACAACTTGCCTGAATTTCACCTGGAAAAAGCAGAAATGGAAGCTCATCTTCGGTTCATCGCATCAGATGAAATGATGGGAAGAAGGACAGGAACGATTTATAACAATCTGGCAGCCAGATATTTAGCCGAAAAATTAAGAGAATATGGTGTACAGGAAGTAGCGGGTGCGAACGGATATTTACAAGAAATCCCATTTGTAAAATCGAATCCCCCTGCCAATGCCACTGTTCAAATAGGAGAAAATAAATACGACCAGGGTAAAGACTTAGTGATGCTGTCAGGAAATGCGATGGATGGCAACGCAGCAGCTATTTTCGCTGGGCAGGGATGGATAAATGAAGAAACTGGCCACAATGATTATGAAGGTATTGATGTAAATGGAAAGATCGTGGTTGTACTATCGGGCTCGCCTGATTCGCAAAACCCATTTAGTGCTTTTAAAGCCATGCCAAAAAAGCGGGCCTTCGCTGCAGAAAGGGGTGCTCTAGCCTTGATTGAGATATACCAGATTAAATTCCCCTGGGGTTACTTTAAAAGATTTATGAATAAAGAGCGAATGAGTATTTCAGGTGAAACGGAGTCCGAGGCAGCCAAAGCCATGCCCTATGGTTGGATAAATGAGCCATCTAAAGAATTAATTTCCAGTTTGAGTAGTAATGAATTTTCCACTCCAGCTGTTGTAAAAAGTAGTGGCAGTCAATCTACTCCTAGTCCAGCATATAATGTAGTAGGATTGATTCCCGGGAGCGATGAAAACCTGAAAGAAGAAGTTGTATTACTTTCTGCTCATTATGACCATGTTGGAGCAGGTAAGGAAGGAGGTGGACGGTACACAGAACAAGACAGCATTTTTAATGGTGCCAGAGACAATGGAATGGGTACCATCGCTTTACTTGCAGCAGCAAAATCATTAGCTCAAAAACCTGCAAAACGTAGTACTTTGATTTTGTGGGTAACTGGTGAAGAGATGGGACTTTTGGGCAGTGATTATTATGTTGAGAACCCGCTAATTCCACTTGACAAGATCATTTTCAACCTCAATTCTGACGGTGCTGGATATAATGACACCAAATACTACTCCGTAATCGGATATGGCAGAACCGGGACGGATGCAGAAATCGAGCAAGCTGCACAGGCTTTTGGTTTGAAAGTTTTTCCAAATCCCGCTCCTGAACAAAACCTCTATGACCGATCAGATAATGTCAGTTTTGCTAAAAAAGGCATTCCTGCAATCAACATTAGCCCTGGCACCACCGGATTTACTGAAGAAATACAAAAATACTATCACCAGGTAGCCGATAATCCCGACACAGTTGATTATGATTATTTCATCAAATATTGTCAGGCATATGCACATGCAGCTCGTTTGGTTTCGAATATGGTAGATCGCCCTCAGTGGGCTGAAGGAGATAAGTATGAAGAGGCGGGAAGGTTGCTGTATGAGGAGAGTAAAAATGAATAATGAAAGAATTACAGAATGAAGGCATTGATTATTCATGATTTGCAGAATGATTTTCATCCGGCGGGAATGTTTCCGATTGCTGGTAGTGATGAATTGGTTGCGATTGCTAATGAGCAGGTGAACAATTTTGATTTGGTGATTGCAACTCAATTTTGGTATCCGCCTGATCACATCATTTTTGCAGCGAATCACCTTTGGAGGAAGCCAGAGCAAGTTATAGAGAAGGAGGGGTTTACTTTTGAATTGAAGGAAATGCATTGTATTGCCGATAGTTTTGGAGCGGAATTGATGATGGGATTGGATGTTTCCAGGATTGATCATTTAATTCAAAAGGGATCCAATAAGGAGATTCCCTCTGAAGACGCTTTTTATGATGCGGATGGTTCATCCACTGGGCTTCTAGACCTTTTAAAGGAAAATGGAATAAAACAGATCTCTTTGATGGGTATAAGTGTGGATGAATCCATTAGGAAAACTGGTCTTAAATCCAGGCAGTTGGGGTTTGAAACAGGAATAATATTGAAAGGAAGTAGAGGGATCTATCCAAAAAATGAAAAGGACTAAGCAAAAATCTTAAATGATGGTTCAAAAAATCTACTTGCTAATAGCCATAATTAGCATACCTCTCTCAAATGCCCTTTTAGCACAAACTTCAGAAAAATTCGAAGAAGTCCTCCATGACCTGCTTCCTTCTGTGCTCATGGCACACCGTTCCTTCGTCAGTCTTCCCAATGATTCCAACTATCCAGAAGACATGATAAAAAATATTGAGTGGTTGGATGCTGCTTTTCTGGCAAGAGGCTTTAAAAATCAGAGACTGGAAACTTCTACTATTCCTGTTTTTTTTACCGAAAAAATAATTAATGAAACGCTTCCCACTGTATTATTTTACTTCCATTTTGATGGGCAACCTGTTGATCCTTCTAAATGGGATCAGGAACACCCTTTCAAGCCGGTTTTAAAAGCAAAAAATCAAAACGGCGCTTGGGAGACTATTGATTATGGCAGAATTGAAAATGAATTTGACAGGGAATGGCGGGTATTTGGAAGAGCTGCCGCCGATGATAAGGGACCTATTATGATGTTTTTGACAGCATTGGATTTAATGGCAAAGTTTAAGGTTCAACCGCCTTATAATATCAAAGTACTTTTGGATGGAGAAGAAGAAAGAAGTTCTACAGGACTAAAACAAACTTTAGAGCAGTACCGATCAATTTATGCTGCTGACCGTTTAATTATCATGGATGGACCTGCACATGGAAGCAACCGTCCTACATTGACTTTTGGATGTAGAGGCATCGCTTCTGGCGCCTTAACAGTTTATGGTCCAAAAGTTCCACAACACAGCGGTCATTTTGGAAATTATGCTCCCAATCCAGTATTTAGGATGGCTCATTTGTTAGCCTCAATGAAAGATGAAGATGGCAGGGTTATTATTCCCGGCTTTTATGATGGAATTAGTTTTGACGAACAAACCCAAAATATTTTGGATAATGTACCAGACGATGAGCGCGTTTTACAAAACAGAATTGGAGTGGCTGAAGCAGAAAAAGTGGGTAAAAACTACCAGGAATCTCTTCAATACCCTTCTCTCAATGTTAGAGGAATGGCTTCTGCATGGATTAGTCGTCAAACCAGAACCATCGTTCCAGATAAAGCCACTGCACAGTTGGGCATCCGCTTAGTCAAAGAAACAGATGGAGATAGATTAATCTCTTTGATAAAGGCTCATATTGAATCTCGTGGATATTATGTCCTTAATAGAGAACCGACTGATGAAGAAAGGTTGAAGTATCCAAAAATTGCTACGTTCATTGCCAGAAAAGCCGTAAATGCATTTCGAACACCCTTAAATTCCGATATTGGAAATTGGTTAAGCAGAGCAATCGTAAAAGCGCATGGTCAGGAGCCAGTTAAGATCAGAACCATGGGAGGAACAGTTCCTGTCACCCCAATTATTGAAAGTCTGGGTATTCCCGCTGTCATTGTCCCGATGGTCAATATGGACAACAACCAACATAGCCCTAATGAGAACCTGCGATTGGGTAATTTGTTAGATGGTACCAAAACCTGTTTTGGCATATTGACCGAAAAATTTTAAACTTTCTACCCGAACGAGTGTTCGCTTTTTTAAATTTAAGTACCTTTGTACAACCATTCATTAACCACTTCAGCCCAACCACATCATGAATAAAAAGCTAGAACAACAATTTCAGGATAAAGTAGATGCTGAAATTAAGATAGAAGCAAAAGATTGGATGCCAGAAAAATATCGGAAAACACTAATCCGACAAATTTCTCAACATGCACATTCAGAAGTAGTGGGTATGCTTCCAGAAGGCAACTGGATTACCCGTGCCCCCTCCCTTCGAAGAAAAATAGCATTGCTTGCAAAAGTCCAGGATGAAGCCGGACATGGTTTATACCTGTACTCAGCTGCTGAAACCCTTGGAGCAGAACGCGACGAATTGATTCAACAATTATTGAATGGCAAGGCCAAGTACTCCAGCATATTCAATTATCCAACCCAAACCTGGGCAGATATTGGAGCCATTGGGTGGTTGGTAGATGGAGCAGCCATCATGAATCAGGTGATGCTCACCCGCACAAGCTATGGTCCCTATGCCAGAGCGATGGTACGCATTTGCAAGGAAGAAAGTTTTCATCAAAGACAAGGTTATGAAATTATGCTGACGCTGAGCCGTGGTTCAGAAGTGCAAAAACAAATGGCACAAGATGCCTTGAATCGTTGGTGGTGGCCTTCCCTGATGATGTTTGGTCCAAACGATGCAAAAAGTACGCATTCTGCTCAAAGCATGATTTGGAAAATCAAACGAAAATCAAATGACGAACTCCGTCAGCAATTTGTGGATGTGACGGTACCTCAGGCAGAATTTCTGGGTATCCAAATACCGGATCCCGACCTAAAATGGAATGAGGAACGCGGACATTATGATTTTGGAGAAATTGATTGGGAAGAATTCTGGAATGTGGTTAAAGGCAATGGTCCTTGCAACAAGCAAAGATTAGAAGCCAGGCAAAAAGCTTATGATGATGGTGAATGGGTTAGAAAAGCTGCTATTGCTTATGCTGAAAAAAGACAGCAAAGAAAAGAAGCTGCTCGCATGAAGGTTGCATAAACTGACTCTCATTTGTTAATTGGCAATATTTTTTTGAACCATCCGATCAAATAATGTAATAATGAAGAATTTACCACTTTGGGAAATATTTATAAGAAGTAAGGCTGGGCTCTCGCACAAACATGTGGGAAGCTTGCATGCAGCCGATGAGGAAATGGCAATTGAAAACGCTCGCGATGTTTACTGTCGCAGAAATGAAGGTGTGAGTATTTGGGTTGTAAAAAGTGAACACATTACAGCTTCTGATCCTGCTGATAGTGATCCCTTATTTGAGCCGGCAAAAGATAAGGTTTATCGCCACCCTACTTTTTATGATTTACCAGATGAGGTTGGTCATATATAATCTCCATCAAAAAACAAAATCCTCAGGATGACGATCCCTTGTGGAAAGTAATTAATTAACCATTATGTCGAATCAAAAAAATTTACTTTTTCAATACCTCTTACAACTTGGCGATAACAGCCTCATTCTTGGACAAGGCCTTTCAGAATGGTGTGGACACGGTCCGGTCCTAGAACAGGATATTGCCATGACTAACATAGCTTTAGACCAATTGGGACAAGCCAAAAATTGGTTAGAATATGCAGGAAAGGTAGAAGGTGCAGGCAGAAGTGATGATGATTTGGCTTTTTTAAGAAATGTTTGGGAATACAAAAATGTACTGTTGGTAGAGCAACCCAATAATGATTGGGGACATACCATTATGAGGAATCTATTGTTTGATGCTTTTAATTATTTTTTGAATACAGAATTGTCTAAAAGTAAGGACGCACAAATCGCTGCTATAGCCAACAAATCTTTAAAAGAAATTACCTACCATCTTCGCTATAGTTCTGAATGGACCATTCGCTTAGGGGATGGAACAGCGGAAAGTCATTCCAAAATGCAGACAGCCCTCGATAACCTATGGATGTTTCAAGGTGAATTTTTTGATAAAACAGAGGCTGATGAAAAGATGATTGAAAATGGAATAGGTGCCGATTTAGATAAAATTCAACCCCTTTATGAACAAAAGGTAAAAGCGGTGTTGAAAGAAGCCACCCTTGAAATCCCCGAGGGTAATTGGTCACAAAGTGGAGGAAAAGAAGGGCGGCATTCTGAACACATTGGACATATTCTTTCTGAATTGCAATATATGCAGAGAGCCTACCCTGGGATGGAGTGGTAAAATAACCGCTGTTTTTTGTAAAAAACCATATTGAACATTCTTCTTACAATTTCTACTTTTTTCCTAATTTCCCGCCTAGATACGGAATTCCTTTAAGTATCAGCCATTGCCTTTTGAATTCCATTAAACTACCATGAAGGAAATAATCAATACATACAAGGACATTGTCATTCAGATAGCTACCCCCTACAGCACAGGAACTGGTTTTTTTCTAAAAGAAGCTGGTCTGATAATTACGAATGAACATGTAATTAGAGACAATCGGGAGGTAGTCATAGAAGGATCTAAGCTAGAAAAACAGTTGACCAGGGTGCTGTTTTCTGATGCCAAACTGGATTTGGCTTTTCTGGAAATTCAAGATGGCAAAGCCATGCCAGGTGTTAGCATCAATAAGGCAGACGAAATTCATGTTGGAGAGCAGGTATTGGCAATTGGACATCCATTTGGTCTGGAATTTTCAGCTACTCAGGGTATCATTTCAAATACGCTTCACAAATTTGGAGAAATCAATTATTATCAACACGATGCAGCTTTGAATCCAGGCAACAGTGGTGGACCTTTGGTCGACTCCAATGGTCGGGTTATTGGAGTAAATACATTTGTTATTCGAGATGGAAATAATATAGGGTTTTCCTTGCCTTCTAATTATTTAGCAGAGACTATTGAAGCCTATTCACAAAGAAATGGACAAGTCGGCAGTCGCTGTGATTCTTGCTTAAATTTAGTTTTTGAAGACACCATTGATAGCAAATATTGCCCTCATTGTGGGTCAAAATTGGAATTGCCTTCTCAGGTGGATGAATATGAAGCAGTGGGAATTGCCAAAACCATAGAAGATATATTGACGCAGGTAGGTCAGGATATTAAACTTTCAAGACGGGGTCCAAACAATTGGCAAATTCAGGAAGGTAGTGCAAAAATCACCATAGCTTATTATGAAAAAGAGGGCTTGATAACTGGTGACGCTTTTCTATGCACCTTACCCAAAAAGAAAATAAAACCGCTTTACGAATTCCTGTTAAAACAGAATTATGAATTAGAGGGCTTGACCTTTAGTGTCAAAGGCAATGACATCATATTGTCCCTCATTATTTACGATCGCTACCTCAATAATGATACCGGCTTGGAACTATTCCGTCACCTTTTTGAAAAAGCCGATCACTTTGATGATATACTGGTGGATAACTTTGGAGCATTTTGGAATACCAAAGAATAACCTAATTGGCTGCACCAAGCAGGACTTCAACTTCTATTTCCTTATCATTTCTAATCACTGCAACCTTCACTACATCTCCTGGTTGATAATCTTCCAGTATCAGTAACAATTCTCTAAAGGAAGAAAGATTTTTTCCATCTATCCCAACAATGATATCCCCCAAACTAATTCTTCCTCTCCTATCTCTATAAGTAGGTTGAATTCCTGCTTTTTCCGCACCACTTCCCTCAATTACATTCATTACCAAAGCTCCTCTCAAGCCCAACCTTTGGGTAATTTGTTGGCTAGCCAGTTCTATCCCAAGGGTAGGTCTTTGAATTTTTCCAAATTCGAGTAAATCTGGAACCACCCACTTTACTACATCCACAGGTATAGAAAACCCTATACCAGCATAGGCTCCTGATGGGCTAAAAATAGCAGTATTGACTCCAATTAATTTCCCTGAAGAATCCAGAAGTGGTCCCCCTGAGTTTCCAGGATTAATGGCAGCATCGGTCTGAATTGCCCCACGAATAGGAACACCAGCAACGGATTCTATTTCTCTATCAAGCGCACTGATAATTCCCGTTGTCAAGGTATGATCCAAACCAAAAGGATTGCCGATTGCCAGAACAGATTGTCCTACCAATAAATTTTCAGAATCCCCAAGCGGTAAGGGTACTAATTGGTCTTCTGGAGCATTGATTCTCAAAATAGCTAAGTCTTTTTCTGGAGCTCCTCCTACCAGGGAAGCTTCCCATTCACTACCATCAGCCAATGTCACCTGCGCTCTATCCGCGCCTTGAATAACGTGATAATTGGTAGCTATGTGCCCAATTTTATCCCAGATAAACCCGGAACCCGTGCCTTGAGGAACTTCCACAGCATTTCTAGAAAAATAATCCAATCGAACTCTTGAAGTAGTAATAAAAACTACCGATGGAGCAGCCTGCTCAAACAGTTGAATAGTAGATTTTTCGGTTGGAGTGAGATCTGTTCTCAGGATTTCCATTTTTGGTTGATCCGCTGTGTTTTCTGTTTCTAAAGAGACTACCTGTTGTATGGAATCTTCAGGGTTCTCAATAGTTTCTGCCTTGTTATTCCAGGCCGTACCTACAAAGAATCCAACAATCAATAATAAAATGGAAAGAATTATTCGGGCGAAGCTATTCATATTTTTGGTATTTATCTTTAGTACAAAAGAACCCCAGCAAAGATGAAAAGTTGGGTAATAATTAAAAAATTAGACAGATTTCTGATTATTTCTGAATAAGATACCTGAGTCCTAATTGTCCTCCAATAGCATACAACCTTGCTGAAGAATCCTTTGCTTTAGAAGTAGACATAACATGGATTTGCCCAATTGGTTGGAAATTTAAAAACCATTGTTCTGTAATTGACACTTCAATTCCAAAACTAATATTCGCGCACCAATTTACTGCTCTAAAATTATATCTGTTGTCTTTTACGACTTCTTCCTCTACCCCACCATCATCTAGAAATTTGGTGATGGTATGTTTGCCATTAATGAAAAAAGTAGTTTCTATTCCTGCCCCCATATACCATTTTATCCCTTTTTCCCCAAAATCATAACGAAGCTCTACAGGAATTCCTATGAATCGATAACTATAGGTAAAATCAAGTAAATCCAAATTTTCAAGGGCAGGATCAATGGTTGGATCTCCTATAATCATTGAGCCTGTAATGAAATTGTGTTCATATAGCTTTATTATCTCTCCGTATTTTGAAAACTTCAAACCCGTCTTTAAAAGCATCCTTTCATTTTTCAGTGTTTTTCCAATATTAAACCCTAAATGACCCCCAATTTTTCCTTCTTCAGGAATCAATCCTGAGCTTGCTGTTCGAAAAGTGTAATTAGGAGATACATTCGCCTCTATGAACCATTTACTTTGAGAAAAGGAAATCAAGCTGAAACAAACAAAAAAAGCTGTGTAAATAAACTTCATAAGCATTGTTGATTAATAAACGATGCGAATTAAGGGTAGACCAAATTTATTGATCCTAAGACTCTCAAGATCAGGGTTTTGTATATTTCAACTCTTAATACGCATTAACAGCTAATTAATAAAATAAAGCAAGCTCTCCTCCTAAGCTGTATAAATGGGTTTTATACCCTTATAGTTTGAAAAATAAGGACATTCGGCCTCCAAAAGCATAATATCTGGATCCTGTTGTACTATTTTTTGCAGCTGACAATAGCTGAATTGAAGCATAAGGAGAGAGCCCCAACAGCATGGAATCTTTTATTTTTCTTTCAAAACCTATTCCCAAAGTTCCTGTTCCATTAAATGCCCGAACCCCTGGATTACGACCAAAATAACTATCTCTTGATATTACTTGTCCACCAACGGTAAATTTACTTTGGCTCGCATTAAAACTATACAGGTTGAAATCGAGAGAGGGCTGTATAAACCACCTCCAATTTTTATCCTTAAAGTAATACCTGATCCCAACGGGGATGTCTATAAAGAAGGAATGCGTTCTAATGATAAATCGATCGTTAGACGCTCCTTCCAAAGTTTCATCGAATCCCCCCATCCCATCGTGTTGTGAGCCCCAGCGGAGGCTGCCACTGGCATACCTACTGCCAAAGTCAGAAACCTGAATTCCGGAAATAAAATAAACCTTTTCAGATTTGATTGGTAATAGGGCTTTGAACCCAAGTTGAAAACCAATGGCGCCTTCAAGGCTGTTCGAAAGTTTATTGGTTAAGGAGCTATGATTTGTACCTGCTTCAAATCCCAGAAGGGTAGCCTTTTCCTGGCTGAATGTCAGGAAAGGCATCAAAAGAATGAGAAAAGCGATTTTTTTCATTTTTAAAGATTAGTAACCGCCGAATTTATTCGGCAGGTTTTATTATTAAAGAAATGGACATCGACAAGGCATATTTGAAAATTGCTGCCATTGGCAACTGATGCCCAATTTTCAATTATTTATTTTCAATCTGCCCAATGAATTAGACGGATACAATTACTCATTAAACATATCAAGTAAGGACTGAGACACAACTCCCACTCCAGTTTCAATGGTCTTCTCAGGATCCGGGTAATAAAAAGGAGAATGAAGTCCTGGCATATCGCCAGATTTCACTCTAGCCTCTGGTACCGTGCCTAACCAGAATAAGACCGTTGGCACTTTGTGTTCGGTTTGCCCATATCGAGAAAAGTCCTCACCAACCATCTGTGGTTCTGCATATACCACATTGTCTTTGCCTATCACTTTGGCTGCAGATGATTTCATCTGATCTACCAATTCGGGATTGTTATAATTTGCCGGTGTATAAGTATCAGGAATGGTCACTACAGGCATTTTATCTTCAGGTAAACCAGCTGCAATGGCAATTCCTCTACAAATTTCTTTAATTCGTTTGTGAACCATTGCCCTTACTTCCGGAGTATAGGTTCGCACTGTTAATTTTAAGGTGACTTCATCTGGAATAATATTGTGCTTAATCCCACCTTTAATGGCACCAACGGTAATTACAGCAGATTCAGTAGGTTTCAAGTTTCGACTGACAATTGTTTGCAAATCCATCACAATCATACTACCAATTACAACCGGGTCTATTGACATGTGTGGTGTGGCTCCATGTGCACCAACGCCATATACTTTGATATCAATGCTCTCAGTATTTGCCATCGTAAATCCCTTTCCAAAACCCACTTGTCCAGCAGGGATAGATGGGCTGCAATGCAATCCAACTCCATAATCCGGTACTCCAAATTTTTCGTACAAACCTGCTTCCAACATCAATTTGGAACCTTCTCCAATTTCCTCGGCAGGTTGTCCGATCATCATCAATGTACCTTTCCATTGGTCTTTCATCTTTGCCATGGCGCGTGCAGTACCCAGCCAGGTGGTCATATGCATATCATGTCCACAAGAATGCATAGCACCAGTAGTTTGACCATTATATTCAATCTCTTTTTGGCTGGCATAATCCAAGCCAGATTTTTCATACATGGGTAAAGCATCCATATCCGTTCTATACAGTAATAAGGGTCCCTCCCCATTTTTTAGCATTCCAACTATACCATACCCACCAAAATTTTCAGTTACTTCATATCCCACTTTTCTCAATTCAGCTGCCAATTCTTTGGAAGTTTCTTTTTCTTCAAGTGATATTTCAGGGTGTTGATGTCGATGTTTGTAAAATTCCAGCAAAAAAGGCATGTCCTCAGCTACCAAGGATTTTATTACTGGTGGTTCAGGAGTGAAAAAAGCGGAAGCTATCAGAAAGATTCCGATAATCAGTAAGTGTCGCATTTTGTATTATTTTTTAAATATATGACATGAGATTACTTGGCAGTCAGGCAGCAGAATCAATCACTAAACAACTGCTTCCTCTCAAGTCTTTAATTTAGCTTTAAAAGTAGGAAAAGTAGCTCCCTTCGCCAAACTGAATCGAAACCTTATTGTTCACAGTTTAACTAATAAAACCACTTTTTGGATATGACCAAATAAGTTATCTTCGCAGCCTTAAATTTTTTATCCAATGACGACTTATGAAACCCTTCCAGATTCAACTCGCATCTGGATTTATCAAGCCAGTAAACCTATATCAGATGAGGTGATACCTAATCTAAAACTGAAAATTGCCGAATTTGTAAAAAATTGGGTGAGTCACAATCGCCAACTCAGATCTTATGGAGATATCTTTCACAAGCAATTTATTGTATTAATGGTAGATGAAAGTATGGCTGGAGCAAGCGGATGTTCAATTGATTCTTCTGTGCATTTCATCCAAAGTCTTGAGCAACATTTTGGGCTGAGCCTTTTTGACCGAATGACTTTTACTTACCAGTCGGAAAATGGTGTCAAAACAGCTCCCAGAACATTATTCGCCCAGCTTTATTCGGAGGGAAAAATTAATGATTCAACGCTGGTCTTTGATAACTTGGTAAAAAACAAAGGTGAATTTGAAAATAACTGGCTAAAGCCATTGGGGGAAAGTTGGCATAAGAGAATGGTTTAGAGAGTTTGAGAGTTTGAGAATGTGAGATTATGAGATTATGAGAATGTGAGAATGTGAGAATGTGAGAATGTGAGAATGTGAGAATGTGAGAATGTGAGAATGTGAGAATGTGAGATTATGATAGTTTGAGGGTTGTTATTAATTTAAAAACACGCTTAACGATGACAAATGCAGAATTCAATCGAGTTTTTCAGAAAAGGATTTTGGAATTCGTTGTTAGGATTTTCAAGTTTATTGAAACATTACCAAATGGAACAGGAAAAAGTATTATTTCTTATCAATTGGGAAAATCAGCTTCTTCAACTGGAGCAAACCACAGAGCATTTTGCCGAGGAAGATCCAAAAAAGAAAAGTTTTCTAAAATTTGTATAACCGTTGAAGAAGCGGATGAATCGGAATATTGGCTTAAGTTGACGGATGAGCTGGAATGGGGAGAAAAAAATGAAAGAACATATTTATTAAAGGAGGTTGATGAAATAATTAGAATATTGGTAAGTATAAAGAATTCTACATGGAATTAATATAAGCTTACTTGTTCTCAAATTCTCAATCTCTCAAGTCTCAATTTCTCGAAAATGTTAGGACTAAAACTACCCACAGACCCCCGTTGGGTCAATTTAGCGGAAAAAGATCTGGGCGAGATTTTAACGGATCACGCCTATTGCGAGCAGAAGGCAACGACCTCTTGCATTTCTTTAATTCAAATGTATCCCGAAAGGACAGAGATGGTAAAGGCAGTTTCGCCAGTCGTTACTGAAGAATGGGGACATTTCAGACTTGTTTTATCTGAATTGGAAAAAAGAGGATTGCAATTGGGACGGCAACGCAAAGATGAGTATGTCAATGCATTGCTCAAATTTGAAAAAAAAGGTGGAAGTCGGGATGATAGGCTCTTAGAAAAATTATTGATCTGTGCATTAATTGAAGCTCGAAGTTGTGAACGTTTTCGATTGCTTTCTCTGCACATTGGTGATGATGATTTGAAGGAGTTTTATCACCGTTTCATGGTTTCTGAAGCAGGTCACTATCGTTTGTTTTTAGATTTGGCAAAAAAATATTTTGGTGAAGAAAGAGCATTGACCCGCTGGAAAGAATATTTACAACACGAAGCAGAAATCATAAAAAACCTGGAAGTTAGAGGAGATAGAATGCATTGATTCTACAATGCTACTATGCTACCAAACTACAATAAAAATCAAAGTATCAAAACAACAGCGTATGGTAGCATAATAATATAGTAGAATGGTAGCATTGTAGAATTGCAATATTAAAAAAATGGTGATTAATTTAATGTCAGATACCGTTACCAAACCTACTCCTGAGATGTTGGAGGCGATGATAAAGGCGGAGGTTGGTGACGATGTATTCAGAAAGGATCCTACCATAAATGCCCTTGAAGAAATGGGGGCTAAGATGTTTGACAAAGAGGCGGCTTTGTTTTGCCCTTCGGGTACCATGACCAATCAAATAGCCATCAAGGTGCACACTAAAGCGCTTGATGAAGTCATTTGTGATCATTACTCCCATGTTTACAATTATGAGACTGGAGGTTATGCTTTTAACGCGGGCGTTTCTATGAATTTATTGGTTGGAGAGCATGGGAAATTGACAGCTGATCAAATTGAGCCAGCCATCAAACCAGATTTTGATTGGTTACCAAATAGTCGCCTCGTCGTTCTGGAAAATACAGCCAATAAAGGAGGTGGGAGCTACTACACCTTAGATGAAATTCAACCCATCACAAAATTGTGTAAGGAGAAAGACTTGAGATTGCATCTGGATGGCGCTAGACTGTTTAATGCTTTGGTGGAGACCAATGAAAAAACAGAAGATGTGGGGGCATTATTTGATAGTATTTCTATTTGTTTGTCAAAAGGATTGGGTGCACCAGTTGGCTCCTTATTGATTGGGGATGAAGGATTTATCAAACAAGCTCGACGGTTCAGGAAAGTTATGGGAGGAGGTATGCGCCAAGCTGGATATTTGGCAGCTGCTGGAATTTATGCACTTGAAAACAATATTGACCGATTGAAAGAGGACCATGCCAAGGCTAGAAGAATCGGAGCGTTATTGGAAAAATTATCTTATGTGGATTCCGTTCGTCCAGTAAAATCCAATATTCTGATTTTCGATTTAAAGGATGCTATGACTGCTGATAATTTCCTAACAAAATTAGCAGAAGAAGACATTTTAGCTGTTCCTTTTGGCCCACAGACAATACGTTTTGTTACACATCTCGATTTTACTGAGGAGATGCTTAAAAAGGTTATTCAGGTATTGAAAAGATTAGAATAGTTCAAGGTTAGTCAAAGTCGTTCAAAATTGTTTAAAATGGATTAAGCATAATTCTTGAATCATTTTAAACAAATATAAACCACTTTTCAACAATTTTCTGTTGAAAATAAAACCCTTCCAAGGTTTGAGAAACCCTTTTCTTTTCGGAATTTTGGCAGCTTTTATATTGGTAAACGGCCAACGAATAGCGTGGGACGGAAACCTTAACTGAAAATAGAGAAAACGATGGCGAAGAAACCTCGTGCAAGTAAAAAACAATTGGGTGCTGGAATAGGCGCATTGCTTAGGAATATTGATGCTGATTTGCAGGATGCTGGCAAGCAGGAAGAAGTCGTTAAAAAACTGGCTAGTTCTGTGGCGAATATTCCGCTTGCAGAAATTGAGGTCAACCCGCATCAACCACGAACTCAATTTGATGAAGATGGCTTGAAAGATTTGGCGGAGTCTATTGAAATATATGGCATCATTCAACCCATTACAGTCAGGCGATTGGCACCACAGCAGTATCAATTGATTTCCGGGGAACGTCGTTTTAGAGCATCCAAGCTTGCCAAGCTGAATGAGGTACCAGCATATGTGCGTTTGGTCAATGACCAGGAGATGATGGAAATGGCTTTGGTAGAAAACGTGCAAAGAGAGAATCTCAACCCAATGGAGATGGCAACTACTCTGGCTCGATTAAAGAATGAATTCAGCGTAAATGATGATAAACTAGCCACCATCATTGGAAAACGAAGAAGTACCATTACCAACTATCGCGGTTTACTCAAATTGCCACCCAATATTCAGGAAGCCTTGTGGAATGAAGAAATCTCCATGGGGCATGCAAGGGCCTTGGTTGGGCTAGAAGATCCCATTCGTAGACAAGATTTTTTTACCAAGCTTATCGTTGACAACCTTTCTGTAAGAGCTTTAGAAAAATTGATCCAGGAATACCGGGAGAAGGCAGCTCCACAAAAATTGAAGAAAACGGCGACCAAATTGCCGGACGATTACAACAATGTTCAAAATACCTTGAGAGAAAAATTTGGGATAAAGCGAATTCAACTAAAATTGAAAAGTGAAGGCAAAGGGCAGATTACCATTCCTTTTAATTCCGTAGATGATTTGAACCATATTTTGGATGTAATTGAAGATTAGGTTGTTAATTCTATTATCCTGCGATGCTGCAATTCTATAATGTTGTGCTGGGTTGATAGTTTTGGGAGTTAAAAAAAGGTAAATAGTATTTATACTTTTGAAATTGGGCGTTTTGGATTTATGATTATTAGAAACATAAATATTCTTCTTGTATTGCTTTTAGTTGTGACAGAATTGCCTGCCCAGGTGCCGGATTCCCTTTTGCAAAAATACGCCTACCCAAGTCAAGATAGTATTCCTACCTTAAGCATTGAAAATCCTGGAGATACCATCATTATTGATTCATCGGATGTGGTAGTAATTGATACTAATTTCCAACAAAAAAAGCAGGGATTTATGTATCGCTTATGGCGTGAAGATTATCCCAATCCCAAGAAGGCACTTTGGATGTCTTTTGTAGTTCCTGGAAGTGGTCAGATGTACAATAAACGTTGGTGGAAACTACCGATAGTCTACGGAGGACTGGGTTTTACTGCTTATCTGATTGGGTTCAACCAAAAACAATACAAAATCTTCCGGGATGCTTATATTGCTGAATTAAATGACCAAATCCATATTTACTCTGGAATACTTGATTCAGGAGATTTAAAATTTTTAAGAGATGGTTATGACCAAAGAAGGCAATGGTCCTGGATAGGTTTTTTTGCAGTATACCTGTTCCAGGGAGCTGAAGCCTTTGTCGATGCTCATCTCCGAACTTTTGATGTTAGTGATGATTTGAGTTTAAAAGTAAAGCCTACCATTCAACAGGATCCCTTCTCTTCTCCAAACTTAGGTTTAGGAATTGTTATTCATTTAAAGTAGCACCTTTGATTTATGTCCACCATTTCAAGAAAAAATCCAAATTTATTTCCCAAATAAGGTCATTTTTTTTTGCATCTTAGTAATATTAACACATATATGGGAAAACACCCAAGTGATACACAAACTGAAAATACCTTATTTATTTGATTCCAAAGGTCACCCAAAAAGACTAATGGAACGCATAAATCTACTTTTTTCATGTCCTTTGAAAAAAGGTAAATGCTTCTTTGCCTATCTGTTGTGTTTAGTTGTCCTAAGCGGTTTTTCACAAACCATTGAAGTCAAAACACAGGACTTCAATGAAACCAATGGACTCTCCATTTATGCCAATTTCATTCACAAAGACAGCAGAGACATCATTTGGATAGGAACTCAATTTGGCTTGTATCGCTTTGATGGACAAGACTTTGCGCATTTTGACGAAAAAGACGGATTGCCTTTCCGACAAATCATGGAAATTTTTGAAGATACGGAAGGATGGTTTTGGTTGCATAAGACCTGCATTGGCAAGCCTAACTGTCAAAGAGATTTGGCATTTTTTCACCCTTTGACAAAAGAGGTATTGACATTTGAGGAGCGTTTTGGAGGTAAAGTGAGCATTCAACCATCTCAAATTCAGAGGATTGCAAAGGACTCCTCCAAAATATATTTTACAGCCGATAAAAAATTATTGATTTGGTCAAAGGAGGGAGGTATTCGGGAAAAGTCAATTAAAGGAAGTAAAAATAGCCCAACTTTATGGACAAAGGTCGATGATGCCATTTTGGGAGCAATAGATTTTGACATAATTAACAGGTCGGAATATTTTGCTAAAGACATTCAATATTTAGCAATTGATACCAACGGACATATTCATCAACAATTTCAATTGCCGTCAGAAATTCAATTGATTGATGTCAGCCGATTCAGAGTCAACTGTTTTGAATTCGAGAAATTTCGCGTAAAGAATTTGGAAATCGGAATAACACCAGACGGAAACATCCTGATTGATACACTTGATTTTTCATTGCCTTGTTGTCCAACAACAGAGGATTATGCTGATTTTGATCAGAACCTCTTTATTGATAAAAAAGGACAATTATTTCATTCAGACCTGGGAAGGATAAAAAACACCGAACGAATATATCCTAAAGATTTAAGCTTCTCAAAAAGTTTTCTTTTGCTCAAAAAAATCTGGGTAAAGGAGCGCGCAAAACCAAATTTCTTTCAACATTTTAAAGGACAGCCCAGACATCATTATTTTGACCAGCAAACCAAGACTGTCTGGTTAGCGCTGCCAACGGGTATAAAGACTATTGAATATAAACCACAGATAATCAGCCACTTGAGAGCTTCCAACCAAGACAAACCATTGGCGGTAAGCACCAATATTATTTCAGAACACGAATTAGTGCTAAGCTTTCAAAAGGAATGGTTTTATTACAATACTCAATTATTGCGCCTCAACAAAGCCAGTCAATTACTCGAAAGTGACACCCATCATTCCATCAAAGCTGTCGCCCGCTCTGTAGGCTTCAAAGATGTGACCTATTTTTCTCGCCAATTCAAAAAACAATTCGGAAAATTACCCTCGGATGTGTAACCGCCGAATTTATTCGGCAGGCTAAAAGCAAATGCCATTGTAAACCAGTCGAATAATTGGATTTCAAAAATAACCTATTCAAGGTATCCCGGACTGTTGATCCCTGGACTCAATTTTCACGGACTGGCAGTCTGCGATACTTTGGGACGATTGTTAATTTAATTTCAATAATTCAGTGGTCAAAAATAAGTGCTTTTGCAAGCCTGCCGAATAAATTCGGCGGCTACCTAACAACATATGTCAGAATTCTCACAGTCCCACCCCGCTACATTTGTTTCCGATCTAAAAAATAAAAAAGAACTCAATCATCACCTAATCCCCAAAAGATCGTCGGACACTTTTTCATATTTCTATTGAAAAGGTGTTCCGGCGGTCATTTGAATACACCTGCTTTTTCTGGAAGTATGCAAGGCTTATAGAATACCAAAATCTAATAATTCAACAACTAAAAAAATAGAAATATGAAAAAAGAAAATCTACTACTTATCTTTTATAATCCTACTTACAACTTAATGATTTGCTGTGCTTTTGCTTTATTCTTTTTAACAAATAGCAGCAATGCACAAACTTTTGCAGAACAAAATACTGCCGCCACTAGTCCTTTTATTTTTTTTTTGAAAACCCTTTTGATGGTGAAGATTTAAGTTCTATTTCCGTACCCAGCTTTGTAGATATTGACAATGATGGAGATTTTGATGCTTTTATTGTGGAACAGACTGGCATCATCAATTATTATAAAAACACAGGAACCAATAGTGCACCTGTCTTTACTGAACAAACCGGAACGGATAATCCTTTTGACGGCGTGGATGTGGGTAATGTTTCCAAGCCTACATTTGTAGATATAGACAATGATGGGGATTTTGACGCTCCTATTGGAGAACAAGATGGCATCATCAATTACTTTAACAATACAAGTATAAATAATACGGATAATGCACTAGACTTTGACGGCAACAACGACTATGTGACTGTTGCAGATGACAATGCTTTAGATTTCCTTGGTTGCGATGCCTTCACATTGGAATGCTGGGTTTATTATGATGGGATAAGTGCTGATGCTGGCTCAAATTCAAAATTATTCATTAAAAGAGATGTTTCAGGTGTCAAATATCAACTCTACATTAATGATGCTGATGATAAACTGGTTTTCAATAGTTCAGGCGCTTCCGCTGTTTCAAATAATACGGCAATAACACAGGATGTATGGACGCATGTGGTATTAACTTATATTAATGGAAATGTCATTTTTTATGTCAACGGTGTTGCTGGTGGGAGTAGCAATCACAATATTGGTTCAAATACAAATTCAGCTCCAGTCTATATTGGGCGAGATGGTTTCGCAAGTCAAAATGCTCTATTTGGAAAAATGGATGAAGCCCGAATATGGAATATAGCTTTAGAGGCTTCTGATATTGCCAATTTATACAATGATAAGTTTTCTGACCCAACTAGTCCTGCCAGCTGTTTGGTCGCCTATTATCAAATGGATGAAAGTTCAGGAACTAATTTACCTGACGAAACGGGAAATAATCACCAGGGCACTTTAGTAAATATGGATAATTCTGATTGGGTGGCTACCGGAGCAAGTATAACTGAGGAAACTGCTCCATTATGTTCTAATCTTTTTGTTCATTCAGTCAGAGCAGTGTCCCTTTTATCCTCCACTCAAGCAAGCCTGCAGGAGATACTGATCGGGCTGGATACAAAAACTAATCATCCAATAAACTCCGTCAAAAAATGAAATCCTTACAAACACTTTAAATACGAAGCGGAAGACAAATTAACTTCGCAGAGTCCCTGCTCTTAGTCTCCACATATCCAATGGAGACTCTGCTCGAACTAAAAAGAATCGTAGTATTGCAGAATCGTAGTATCGTAGAATTATCATCCTTTCCCAAATAACCTTGCATAACTGATCATAGGCATTCCGAAGGCTTGACCGAAATCGTTGCCATGATTAACGGGAGGGATGAAAAACAAGCCAAAATCAACCCTGTTTTTGGCATTGAACCAGCTTCCACCAAGCATAATAATGGTGTATTCAAGTGGGCTTCCAAATTCTACATTTCGTTCATTGACTTTTATCAAATCGCCAAAAATTCTACCTTTTTTGTTGATTCTAAATGAGCCACCCACCATTATCAGATCGGCTTCTTCAAACCCATCACTTCTATCAAATGGAAGCCATTTTCCATATCCTACATTTAGAAATTTTTCCGGGGTACCAAAAGAAGCGCTGCCATGTGCGATACCCAGGGACCAATCATCTCCAAAATCCCCAAAAGTAAATCCTCCAAGTATATGCCCTCCAACTCCGAGATGGACATATTCTCCGATATCATAGGTCAATTTTGTCCTTACATCAATAATATTTGCAACGAAAAATGGGATCAATCCCACACCTAAAGATAAGTTATCACTTATACCATAATCAACAGAATTCAAGAAGATTTGAGTGTTTCGGTATTCACCCTTATTGAAACTAAAATTAAAAGCTGTTGGAGTCAGGTATAAATACTGCTGACCGTTCATGGGGATTCCCATAGCGTCTTCTCTGAATAATGACCTTCCACTGTAATCCTCATAAATATCTATGGTTTGAATTTCAGTATGGGAAAATGTCAATTTCACACCGTTGTCTAATTCAAATTTAACCGCATCTGATTCATAACCTGTAACTTTTCCAACAAATCTATCTCCCCGATTCGTAACCAAAACATAAGTCTTTGAATCTTCAATAATGCCTTGTTCTTGCCTTTCAGGATTGCCTATCACTCCTATTGCTTCAATACTCCGAATTGCATCGAATGGGTAAGTCAGGGTGGCTCCCAAATCCAAATTCAATTGAAGCACTTCTTTTTCTAGAGAGTTAATCGTACCGATGAAAATATCTCCTGTCTTAGTTGTCAATTTATACGACTGATTGGGATTTTCAAGATCAATTTTTCCAATTACTTCAAATGAATAGGAGGTAGTATCCAAAGTAATAACAGGAGTATCAGAATTCACAGTTTCTTTCTCTTGTTCCTCAATTTTTTCAAAAATATCGATATCGGATAAGCCAGAATTGTCTTTTTTATTTTTGAAATCCGTTTCATTTCGAACTTCTATTCTGTTGAGGTTATCTCTTTTAAAGACCAGTTTATTGTCTTTGAATAAGAAGATTATTTCAGTTGGGGAGATCCAGGTAATGCGACCTTCCATTCGATCTCCTTCATGAGTAAAAATAATATGGCTTTGTGTAGAATCCTGAAGATTCAATTCGCCAACAATTTCTTGAGAAAATGAGAATGTTTGGATAAGAATTAGAAAGAGCCAAAAAATAATTGTTCTTATTTTCATGCTGAGCGTTTGATTTTGAATATTGACCTAAAAGACTTTCAAAGAGAGACGCAAAATCGTTTTTGATGGTTGGGCAATATTAGAACAAATATTTGTTTGCTTAAGTCTTTTGGAGTATTGATTTAAAATTATGTGCAAAGTCCATACTTCAACTATTACCTTTGTATGCACAACCAAAAAAAAAGAAAAATATTGCCAACTAAGCAAGTTCAATTTTTGTCTTTATTTTTCAGGTTCTGTTTGAAGTTGTGGTTTAAAATGTATGATGGGATAGTTCGCGCAGCTAGCGCCGCGCTCACGGTGGGTTTAAGGGGGCAAACTAGCCCAAATTTGGGCTAGTTTGCCCCCTTAAACCCCTTTCGAGCCGCCCGTACGGGCGGCGAGGAAACTCATCATACATTTTGGAACAAAACCCTTTTTGAATGAATATCTTTAGAATAAAATAAATTCAGTATCTACACTTTATGTGTGGAAATAATAAAATAAACCAGGCATGAAAAAAATACTAATTATCCTTTTTTGTTTTTCAATTAGTCTCCAAAATTCCTTCGCTCAAAACCAGGATGACTTTCAGAGTCAAATGCAGGAAATGATGCAGAAAATGATGGAAGAATTTCAAAAAAACTTTGAAGGCAATTCCTTTTTTGAAATTGATACGATGAGGTTGGATGGTTTTGGTGAAAACTTTATGATGCCCTTTGATGGCAACTCCTTTTTCTTTTCGGATACTTTAATGATGGACAGTTTTGGAAATGGAGATCTACCAGCATTGCCTTTTTCAGGAGAGGCATTTGGAATGAACCTCAATGAAATATTGAAGCAGATGCAGGAGCGTTTTGAACAAATGTCACCCGAGGAGCTTGAGGAATTGGGGAAAATGTTTGAAGGATTTCAGTTTGGGCAGCCCTTCTTCCTGAATCCTAAAGAGCTGGAAAAATTGAAAAAAGAGCATACACCCGGTTCTGATTCTATCAGGAAAAGGAAAACGATCAGGATATAGTTTAATTGGAGTTGTTTAAGGTTGTTCCAAATGAACTAAAAGAGTATAAAACCATTTTCAGAATAAATCTATTTTTAAACCATTTGGAACATTTTTGAACAATGTAGCAAACTTTTATATACTACCTTGACTATAAGCCTCTTAAAACCCCAAATTCCTCCTTGGGGATCATACTTTATTTACACAGACTCTTCTTCCTTTCCCATTTTCTGCCTTTCTTTGTAAAAAGAATTTGAATTATTAAAACCTTCTAATCTTATTTGTGTTTAACCTCCAATAAATTTTGAACGAAAAGAGATAATATGGCACTCATAAAAAATGCGTCTTTAATCATTTATCGTTTTGCTGAAAAAGGATTGGAGATCTTTCTGGTCAATTCAGACAAAAAAGACAATTGGGATCTTCCCAAAAGTATGATGGATGAAGTTGATCCAAAGCAATTAATGGAAGAGGAGCGAATCATTGCATTGGAACCTGTAGAGGAAGATGGTGAAGTAGTACAAGGCATTGCAGTGGAAAGTGATTGGCATGAAATACCGTCATTGAAATCAATGGTTAAGGATGATGTGTTATTTGTTGCAGATCAAATCAAAAAAATAGTACCTGACATGATGGATAAAGGCGCTTATTTTGCTGTAAAAGAGGCAGTGAAGCGCGTAATGCCGCATCAGTATGAAATGTTGAAGGAATTGAAAGATACTTTGATGGAACGCAATTCTGTTAGAGATATTTGACAGTAGGCAGGTGGTAGTCAGTCCCTTGGGGTTTGCAGTTGAAAAAATACATAATCCCGAATTTTGGCAATAAAAAACCTTTCGTTTATCTTTTTTTACTTAATCTATTGATATTCAATTTGTTGCGGGGTGGGGGGTTGG